>NZ_CP143542.1:1579422-2993844 GCF_046237605.1 Paraperibacillus marinus
ATACGAAATAGTTCTAACCTTGTCCCCCCTCTCATACATTTTTATAAGTATGAGAGGGGGGACATTTATGTTAAAGAACCTATGTCTGCTGTTTGCCCTGATATGGATCCTGCCTTTGTCTGTACACGCACAAAGTTCCCTTGATAGGCTGGACAAAATTGCCGATGAAGCTTTGCAGCTTGTAAGAGGAGATAGATTGCCCGAAACCGTGCGGATGCTGGATTACTTCTCAAACCAGTTCATGGCCCTCAATGAAGAGGAAGAAGTTTTCAATATGGACGAGCTCCGCATCATGTCTTCAGCCTATGATGAAGCCGTAAAAGCAGTAGAGTCGAAAACGGCCACGCTCGCTGAAAAGATATCCCAGGTTACTAAGCTAAGGCTTGTGGTCGATGCAATCGGAACCAATCATCAGCCGATGTGGACGGAAATGGAAGATCAGATGATGGAAACATTCACAGCGGCTAAACAGGCAATAAAAACACAGGATATGGAGAAGCTTGATCAGGGGCTTACCCTTATCCTGTCACAATATAGCCTCATTCACCCCAGTCTCGCCGTGGATATTTCACCCGAGAAGATTCAAAAGCTCGATGCCAGGGTACAGTATATAGGACAGAGCTCACCGGGTATGCTGCTGAAAAAAAATAACAGCGATGAGCTGAATGCACTTCAAACTGATCTTCAGTCCATTTTTGAGGACATGAAAGAGGACGAAGCCGATCCGTCACTCTGGTGGGTTATCATTTCGACGGGCAGCATCATCATCATGACCCTGTCCTATGTGGGATGGAGAAAGTATAAGGGCGGAAAAGCAAGTGTAAGCACCCGTAAAGAGCAGAATGATTGACTGTCTTTTGAGTTAAAATTAAAATATAATTAAACACCTATGTTAGGGAGGTCAGCATGTTAATATACTTTATACTACTGATTCTAGTACCCTTGTATGCACAATTTAAGGTGAAGAGCACCTATAAAAAATATTCCCGTGTTGCCTCGTCCTCAGGCAGGACCGGTGCCCAGGTTGCAAGGGAAATCCTTGACAGCCACGGACTATATCAGGTTTCTGTCGAAGAGACAAGAGGAGTACTGAGTGACCATTATGATCCCAGGGCAAAGGCTGTCCGCTTATCCAGCGACAATTATTTCGGGCATTCTCTGGCCAGTGCGGCCATCGCGGCCCATGAAGTCGGCCATGCTGTACAGGATCAAGAGAGATATACGTTCCTTCGGTTAAGGCATACACTAGTACCTGTCGCCAATATTGGATCGAATTTTTCATGGATGCTGATCCTGGCGGGGATTCTCGCAAATGCTTCAGGTCTTCTCCTTCTTGGAATCGCCTTTATGGCATTTGCAGTAATATTCCAGATTGTCACACTGCCAGTCGAATTCAATGCCTCAAATCGGGCAATGAATGAGGTAGTCTCACTAGGAATCATCCGGAATGATGAAGAAAGAGAGACAAGGAAGGTCCTCAATGCCGCCGCACTCACTTATGTAGCTGCCGCAGCTGTGGCTGTGCTTGAACTGGTCCGCTTGATCTTTATCTATACCGGCATGACAAGGGATGAATAATAAGATGAAAAGCTGCCGACTGGCAGCTTTTTATACTTTTGTGTGAGGGGATGCTGCAATACTTAGGGTATCCCTGACAGTCCAGACTAATATGAAGGTGAAAGTTTCTCAAAGATAGTGCTTGGTTTGTTCAGTTGTGGATGTTTTTGGCTTCCCCAGTCTGTTTTTTATCAAAGTATCTCTCTTTTACTAACAAAATAAGCCTCAGAAAATCATTTTAATCCCTTTACTTCCAGAACTGGGGGATATACTCGCGAAAAAGAAAGATTTACTTGCACAGCTGCAACCCATAGATTTGGCACAGATGATTTTACTAGTTAAACCAACATGATGCCATATCGTTCCCGTTCATCAGCCGTTCCACTACTGGGATGAAACCGGCAGGGTACTCTTAATTCCCGATTTCTTGCCGGTCTTAGAGCTCTGTCTCAATGAAGAAACCTGGCTGGATTCTCTATATCGGTTTACCATCGTATATGCATCCAGCAAACTGAAAACTTAAGGAACCCTTAAGCTCTGATGAAAATATCCGTATAAGCAGCACAGAAAAGCCCAGGAAAATCACCGTTTTCCCGGGCTTTCTACCTGTATTCAGCGCTCGATAGGGTTCTTGTTCTCATCAAGGGTAAATCCTTCCCCGAGCACATCATGTACAATTGTAACAGAGACAAACGCATGCGGATCGACAGCTGTAATGGCGTTTTTAAGGCGGACCAGCTCTGTCCGGGCGACCACGCAGTACAAGACTTCCCTGTCTGTCTTGGTGAACGATCCATACCCCTTCAGCATCGTCACTCCACGGTCCAGGTCCTTCATGATCTTGTCGGCAATCTCGGCGTTTTTATCGCTGATCACCATAGCCCCCCTGGCTGAGTAGGCGCCTTCCTGGATGAAATCGATCACCCTTGCGCCGATGAACACAGCCACCAGGGTGTACATGGCTTCACGATAGTCCAGGTATACAGCAAGGGAGATTGTAATCACCAAGGCGTCGAAGATGAACATTGTTCTGCCGATGCTCCAGCCAAGGTAGCGTTCGACGATTCGGGCTATGATATCTACACCGCCGGTTGTACCTCCTGCTCGAAAGATAATGCCGAGCCCCACACCGATAAAGCCTCCTGCAAATAAGGCAGCGAGCATCAGATCATGATGGAGCGGGAATTTTAAAGAATATACTTCGAATAACTTCAGCCAGGCTGAAAGCCCGACTGTCCCTATGATCGTATATAAAAAGGTTGTTCTTCCAAGGAATCGCCATCCGGCAAAAAACACCGGGATGTTCAGCAGAAGATTTGAATAGGAAAGATTGATTCCGAAAACCTGATATAAAAGCAGGGTGATGCCGGTAAATCCACCTTCCGCCAGATTGTTTTGCATGTTAAAGTGGACAAGCCCAAATGCAAAGATTCCTGATCCAAATAAAATTGATATAATATTTTTGGTCTTTAACCCGTAACGCATATTTCTTGTAAACCCCCAAGGCCCAGGCGGCCGTATTTTCACAATGATCATATTATATAGGAATAACAGAGGGCGGGCAACATCCTGTAAAATCCCAAACAGTTGTCATCAGGTTTAGTTTTAGCTAACATGTAAGAAGAAAGCATGAAGGGTGATTAACTTGAAAAAAGATAAAACGATGCAGCAGCTTCAGGATGAAGTTGATCAATATATCGGGCAGTTCAAGGAGGGGTATTTCAGCCCGCTTGCAATGCTTGCCCGTATGGCAGAAGAATTAGGGGAGCTTGCTCGGGAAGTGAACCACCACTTTGGTGAAAAGCCGAAAAAATCCAGTGAAAACGAAAAAGCGATCGAGGAAGAAGCGGGAGACATGCTTTTTGTACTAATCTGTTTCGCCAATTCTCTTGGAATCAGCCTGGAGGAAGCCCATGACAGAGTCATGGAAAAATTCCGCACACGAGATAAAGACAGATGGACACGAATTGGAGATGGGGAAAATGAAGGAAATTAGAGTAATCGTAGCCGGCCCTAGAGGAAGAATGGGCCTTGAAGCAGTCAAACTGGTACATGCCACTGAGCATTTTACACTTGCTGCGGTTCTTGACCGCAGGAACGGAGGCCGCAATTTAGGTTCCCTGCCTGGGTTTGAAGGGATGGACGCCCCTGTTTATACAGATATAGACCTGTGTTTCAGTGAAGTTCGGGCTGATGTTTTAATAGATTTGACTACTCCTGAGGTTGGCATGTTTCATGCTGAAAAAGCCCTGTTGCATGGAATCCGGCCAGTAGTCGGCACAACCGGTTTCACAAAGGATGACCTTGCAAGGCTTGACTCCCTGACAGCCGAAAAGGGGCTGGGATGTATCATAGCACCTAACTTTGCAATTGGTGCGATTTTAATGATGAAGTTTGCCCAAATGGCCGCCAAATACTTCGACGATATTGAAATATTGGAACTGCATCATGACAAGAAATTAGATGCTCCTTCAGGCACAGCCGTAAAAACGGCTGAAATGATAGCAGAAGCAAGAGAATCAAAGAGACAGGGCCATCCGGATGAAAAAGAGGTGCTTCAAGGTGCCAGGGGCGCCGAGTTCGACGGGATGAGAATACATAGTGTCAGGCTTCCAGGGCTTGTTGCCCATCAGCAGGTTATGCTTGGGATGGAAGGTCAGCTCTTGACCATCAGACATGACTCCTTTAACAGGGCTTCTTTCATGTCAGGTGTTAAATTGGCAGTAGAAGAGATCATGAAGCTGGACCTCCTGGTTTACGGACTGGAAAACATAATAGAATAGGGTGGTATATATGCGGGTAGCACTGATTGCTCATGATAAAAAGAAGGAGGACATCATCCGCTTCGCTACAGCCTATAAGGAAATACTGGTACAGCACGAGCTATTTGCTACAGGCACCACCGGCTTAAAGGTCCAGGAAGCAACAGGTCTAACCATTCATCGCTTCCAGTCAGGGCCGCTCGGCGGAGATCAGGAGATTGGGGCCAGGATAGCCAGGAATGAAATGGATGTTGTCTTCTTTTTCAGGGATCCCCTAACTGCCCAGCCGCATGAACCTGATGTTTCAGCACTTATCAGGCTGTGTGATGTGTATGCGATTCCGCTTGCAACCAATATGGGGACTGCAGAAGTACTGATTAACGGATTAAAAAGAGGAGACATTGCCTGGAGAAAGCTAGAAAGTGACCAGAGGTGAACGTATTGGAAAATGAAATAGATGTGCTTGCTTTTGGTGCCCACGCTGATGATGTAGAAATAGGTATGGGAGGCACGGCAGCCAGGCTTGTTCAGGACGGCAGGAAAGTGTCGATCTGTGATTTAACGGAAGCGGAGCTGTCATCGAACGGGAATGTAGAGCTCAGGAAACAGGAGGCTGAAAAAGCTGCTGAAATCCTTGGGGTTACCGGCCGCCAGACACTTGGACTCCCTGACAGAGGTCTTTATTTGACGCGTGATAATATGGATAAAATCGTTTCGGTTATCAGGAAGCTGCGTCCGAAAACAGTATTTGCCCCTTATTTCGAGGATCGGCATCCTGATCATGGGAATTGTGCCAGGCTTGTGGAGGAGGCTTGTTTTTCAGCCGGTGTCCAAAAATATCAGGATGCGGAAGGATTGGAAGCCCACAGGGTTAAGGCAGTCTACTATTATATGATCAATGGCTGGCATAAGCCGAGTTTTACAGTGGATGTATCAACTGTCTATCCTTTGAAGATTGCAAGTCTTAATGCATATGAAAGCCAGTTCACAAAGAGCGGTGACACAATAGATACTCCCCTAGTAAATGGATACATAGAAACAGTGGAGGCAAGGGAAAGGCTGTTTGGAAAAGAGTCTGGTGCGGAATATGCAGAAGGCTTCATTTCAAAAAAGCCTCTTCTCGTTCCTGCTGCTTTGTTAGGAGAATAAAATATGACATTGAAAATAGGCATAACCTGTTATCCTACTGTTGGAGGATCGGGGGCAGTGGCTGCTGAGCTTGGAAAGCTGCTTGCAGAAAAAGGGCATGAAATCCACTTTATTTCTTCAAGCATGCCCTTCAGGCTCAAAAAGCGTTATCCCAATATTTTTTATCACCAGGTTGAAGTCAACCAATATTCTGTATTCCAGTACCCGCCATACGACCTGGCACTGGCCAGTAAGATGGCTGAAGTGGCGAAGAGAGATGGCCTGGATATTCTCCACGTACATTACGCGATTCCTCATGCGGTATGTGCCATCCTGGCCAAGCAGATGGCCGGGACCGACGTCAAGATTGTCACTACCCTGCATGGCACGGACATTACTGTGCTAGGTTATGACCCTTCTCTTACGGAAAGCATAAAGTTCGGCATCGAAAAGTCTGATGCAGTTACTGCTGTTTCAAAGGCGCTTGTTGAACAGACAAATGAACTGATCCAGCCTGATAAAGAAATACAAACGGTATATAATTTCATAGATGAGAGGATATACCGCAGGAAAGACAGTGGTTCTTTAAAAAGTGATTACGGCATTGCTGAATCAGAAAAGGTAATCATCCATGTTTCAAACTTCAGGGGCGTCAAGCGTGTGAACGATGTAGTACGTGCATTCAACAAAATTCAAAAAGAGGTGCCTTCAAAGCTGATGCTTGTCGGTGATGGACCGGAAATGACAATGGTCTGCAAACTGGCAAGTGAACTGGGAATCAAGGATAAAATCCTGACACTTGGCAAGCAGGACAATCTGGAAGACTTATACTCAATAAGCGACCTGATGCTGCTGCTGTCACAAAAGGAAAGCTTTGGCCTGGTCCTGATAGAAGCCATGGCGTGCGGCGTTCCCTGCATAGGCACGACAATCGGCGGTATTCCGGAAGTCATAGACCATGGGGAAACAGGGTATCTTTGCAGTCTGGGAGACTACCAGGAAGCTGCAGCCCTGGCACTGGAACTGCTTACAGACAGCAAAAAGCATGAGTTATTTTCAAATGCAGCTATAAAGGCTGTCCATTCACGCTTCAAGGCGTCTCAAATCGTAGTGGAATATGAAGATATCTATTATCGCCTGCTTAATGGAGAAAATAACGGGAAAGAAGGATCGGGCAGATGATCAAACTGTTTCAGCAGGCATCGGGGCTTCTCGATAAAATAGAGCAGGCTGGCTTTGAAGCCTATTTTGTCGGCGGTGCGGTCAGGGATATGCTCCTTAAAAAGCCCATAAGTGATGTAGACATCGCTACAAGTGCCACACCGCTGGAGGTAAAGGCGCTTTTTCCCAATACCGTTGATGTAGGGATTGAACATGGAACGGTAATCGTCATGCACGATGGTGATCCCTATGAAGTGACTACATTCCGCCGGGAGGGCGGCTATGAGGACTTCCGCCGTCCTTCAGAGGTAAAATTCATCAGGTCTCTGAGGGAAGACTTGCAGCGAAGGGATTTTACGATGAATGCCATTGCGATGGACAAAAACTACAAGCTGATCGATCCCTTTTCCGGGGCTTCGGCAATCCGGCGGAAGCTGATTTGTACGGTGGGTGATCCTGATGAACGGTTTTCAGAAGACGCCCTCCGGATGATGCGGGCAGTCCGATTTGTCAGCCAGCTCTCTTTTTCCATGGATCCTGAAGTATTTGAAGGAATCAAAAAGAATGGGCCGATTCTCTCCAATATGGCTGTTGAGCGGCTGCTTGCTGAATTTAACAAGCTTATGGAAGGCGGGAGCAGGACCAGGGCACTCAAGATATTGCTGGACAGCGGGTTATACCAGTATGTGCCAGGGCTGTCACACCAGCAGGAAGCACTCCGGAAATTCATCGGACTAAATCCATCCGGGTTGAAGGACGGTCTGGACAGCTGGGTGCTGCTCGCAAGCCTCATGAATCAGGATGGAGCGGATGCGTTCCTGAACAGCTGGAAGATGTCTATGAAGCAATTCAAATCAATTAAAAGCCATCTGCTATACCTTAATATGCGGAGCCAGGGGCCTTTGGGTAAAAAATCTCTGTTTGAGGCGGGAAAAGAGACAGCTGTGAGGGTCGAAAGAGTGTTTGCAGCCCGTATGGGTGTTTCGCCTCAAAGCCAGGTCGAAAACGTTTATGACAGCCTGCCTGTTCATCATATGAATGACCTTAATGTCAATGGCAATGATTTATTGGACTGGACCGGAAAAAAAGGAGGGCCATGGGTTAAGGAACTTCTTTCCTTAATCCTGACTGGGGTGCTTGAAGAGCGAGTGAAAAACGATAAAGAGGCAGTAAGGGAGTGGCTGGTCGAGTGCAATCGGATTTAAGAAAGAAGTTATTGGAAGCCTTTTATGAAGCAGAAGGAGAATACCTTTCTGGTCAGGGACTGGCAGACATCATGGGCTGCTCCAGGACCGCAGTCTGGAAGCATATGGAGGAACTCCGCAAGGATGGATATGAGATTGAGGCTGTAAGGAAGAAGGGATACAGACTCTTGACAAGTCCAGATAAGCTGTCTCAAAACTCCATTATGCTCGGTCTTCAGACAAAGTCCATCGGGAAGCATATTGTTTATCATGAATCTCTCGATTCTACCCAAAAGGCGGCCTACGCTCTGGCAGACAAAGGGGCTGAAGAAGGCACGCTTGTCATTGCGAATGAACAAACTGCCGGAAAGGGGAGGCTTTTGCGGAGCTGGCACTCGGCGAGGGGAACCGGCATCTGGATGAGCCTTATCTTAAGGCCCCATATCCCCATGCAGGATGCGCCGCAGCTCACCTTGCTTGCGGCTGCTGCCATCGTTCAGGCGTTAGAGGAGGCTGCGGATTTAAGTCCATCCATCAAATGGCCGAATGATATTCTGATCAATGGCAAAAAGGTGACAGGCATCCTGACAGAAATGCAGGCTGAAGCAGACAGCATCCATTCTGTCATTATTGGGATTGGCATAAATGTGAACCAAGAGCTTAAGGATTTTCCTGAAGAAATCAGGGGAACGGCAACATCCCTGGCCATTCAGGCAGGAGGACCCATTTCCCGCACCGAGGTCATCCAGGCATTCCTGCGTAAATTTGAAAATCTATATGAACTTTACATAAAAGAAGGCTTCAAGCCCATCAAGCTGCTATGGGAAAGCTATGCCATCAGTCTGGGCTGTGAGATCAAGGCGACTACCCTATCAGGTGTGCTTTTTGGAAAAGCTGTCGGCATAACGGATGAAGGAGTTTTGCTGCTGCAGGAGGAAAACGGGCAGATTCACCGTATATATTCCGCAGATATTGAAATAAACTGAAGAAGACCGGGAAAAAACTTTAGGAAAATATGAAATAATTATGTATAATGTAGCTGGGCGGTATCAAGATAGAACTGCACCTTTTTATACTGTGTTTTATTTATACAAGCATATCTGCCTTGATCCAATTAGATGGACTGGGACGGAGGGATCACCAACTTGACTTACAAAATCCTTCTGTTTGCAGAAGGGTTTTTTTGGGGTTTTAAACCTATGCCCTCCTTGATTCATCTTCCAAAAAAGAAGGAGGAATAATAAATGAAATTTTCTGCTCAGTTCAGCGCAATGAAAAAGCAGGGTGAAAAAATTACGATGCTGACCGCCTATGATTATCCTTCAGCAAAGCTCTCTGAAGAAGCTGGAGTCGATATGATCCTGGTAGGTGATTCACTTGGCATGGTGGTACTCGGCTATGACTCCACCCTGCCTGTGACAATAGACGATATGGTTTACCATACCAAGGCTGTAAAGCGGGGAGCGAAAGATACGTTCATCGTTACCGACATGCCTTTTATGAGCTATCATCTATCACTGGATGAAACCCTTAAAAATGCTGCGAAAATCATGCAGGAAGGAGGAGCCCATGCCGTTAAAGTAGAGGGGGCGGGAGAAGTGCTGGAGAAGATCTCCGCGCTTACAAATGCCGGAATACCAGTTGTGGCACATCTTGGGCTGACTCCCCAGTCAGTCGGCGTTCTTGGCGGCTATAAAGTCCAGGGCAAGGATCGTGAGGCAGCCAGCCGCCTGCTGGCGGATGCAGCAGCTTGTGAGGCAGCCGGGGCAATGGCGCTTGTACTTGAATGTGTTCCTTATCAGCTTGCCGGATTGATTACTGAAACGCTGGGGATACCAACCATTGGAATTGGTGCCGGCATGCATACGGACGGCCAGGTGCTTGTATATCACGATGTCCTCTCCTATGGAGTGGACCGGCTTCCTAAATTTGTTAAACCCTATGCCTCCATCGGTGAGGCAGCAAAAAATGGCCTGACTGAATATGTCAGGGAAGTAAAGGGCTCAGCTTTCCCCGAGAGGGAGCACTCCTACACCATGGCTGATGAAGACGTGGAAGCACTTTATGGAGGCAGAAAATGAAAATATTCCGGGAAATAAAGGCACTGAGAGAGGAACTGAAGAATAAACGACAAGGCAGCACCATTGGATTTGTACCGACAATGGGGTATCTGCATGAAGGACACCTGGCACTTTTGAAAAAGGCCAGGAAAGAAAATGATATTCTTGTCTTGAGCATATTTGTAAATCCTTTGCAATTTGGGCCGAATGAAGACTTTGACTCGTATCCCCGGGATATGGAGCGGGATGAGAAAGTTGCTGGCGAGGCTGGTGCAGATTATATTTTCTATCCTTCAGTGGAAGAAATGTATCCAGCATCACCGACCATATCGGTAACGGTGGCGAAGAGGACCAGCATCCTTTGCGGAGCAAGCCGTCCTGGCCACTTCGATGGAGTGGCGGTCGTCCTGACTAAGCTGTTCAATATCGTCCAGCCTGACCGCGCTTACTTTGGCATGAAAGATGCCCAGCAGGTGGCCGTAATCGATGGCCTGGTACAGGATTTCAATATCCCGGTGGATATCGTTCCTGTAGAAACGGTCAGGGAGCATGATGGCCTGGCTAAAAGCTCGCGCAATGTTTATTTGTCGGAATCGGAGAGAATGGAGGCACCAGCCATTTACCGAAGTCTACTTAATGCCAAAGAGATGGCGCTTGGCGGTGAAACAAAGCCGGATGCGATCGCTGACATGGTCTCCGGTAAAATAAGCAGAGAGACGAGCGGTATACTGGACTATATTGAAGTTTTATCCTATCCTGACCTTGAGAGAATTGACAGCCTGAAAGAGAGAATAATCATTGCCGCCGCTGTTAAATTCAGCAGGGCACGCTTGATTGACAATATTATCTTTACCATATAAAGCAAGGCAAAATGAGGAGGAACCGCTATGTTTCGCACAATGATGAATGCCAAAATCCACCGTGCCAGGGTGACTGAGGCAAATTTGAACTATGTTGGAAGCATTACGATCGATGAGGATATCCTGGATGCAGTCGGTATGGCAGCAAATGAGAAAGTGGCGATTGTCAATAATAATAATGGGGCACGGCTTGAAACCTATATCATTCCAGGTCCGCGCGGAAGCGGAGTGGTATGCTTGAACGGAGCAGCTGCACGCCTGGTTCAGCCGGATGATATTGTCATCATCATTTCCTATGCAATCATACCGGAGGAGAAGGTTCAGAGCCACACACCGAAGGTAGCGATTATGGATGAGAACAATCGGATCAAAGAGCTGATTGGCCATGAACCAGCAGCCACGATAATGTAAGATATAACCGGCCGGCAGCTAGTCCTGGCCGGTTTTTTTTTAACTTGCTTTTTGATCCAGCGGGGCTGTGCAGGATTTTTAGAAAAACTTATAACGGGTCCTTCCCCTCGGCTTGTATTTCAGCCGAAAAGGGTGGTATGGTATAAGGAATTGAGTGTCCAGCCTCTTAGGTCGGACAGCAGAAGTTATTGAGGTGTACTATTCATGAAACAAAAATACATTGTAGTGGACTTGGAGACTACAGGCAATTCACCCAAAAAAGGCGATTCAATCATTCAATTTGCCTGTGTGGTCATCGAGGGAGGCAAGATTTGTGATGAGTATTCTACATATATAAAGCCGGTAAGCAGTATCCCGCCTTTCATCGAGGAGCTGACCGGCATCAGCAACGATATGGTGATGGATGCACCGGAATTCGGCGAGGTGGCCGCAAAAATTAATTCCCTTCTGACAGATTCGGTATTTGTCGCTCATAACGTTCTTTTTGATTTGTCCTTCCTTCAGGAAGAGCTGGAGACTGCAGGGTATGATGGATTTTACGGATCAACAATCGATACAGTGGAACTTTCAAAGATCCTGCTTCCAACTGCAGACAGCTATAAGCTTTCTAAGCTTGCCCAGTTAGAGGACCTGAATCACGAGAGGCCTCATCGGGCGGACAGCGATGCAAAGGTGACGGCCATGCTGCTGCTGAAGCTGATGGAAAGGATGGAGACCCTTCCAAAGTCCACCTTAAAACAGCTGTACCGTCTTTCCTTTTCTTTGAAAAGCGAGATTTCTGAATTGATCGGAGAGTGTATCTCTGAAAAGGAAAAGAAGGTGCTGGAGCCCCTGGGGCAGCTGGAAATATATAAGGGTCTGGCCCTTCTTATTAGAAGCGGGGAAAAAGAGCCCATAGACACGCCTGAAATATCATATCCATACAGTGATGAGGAGAAGATACAGGCGATGCAGGCAGCCTTCCCGCACATGAAAAAGAGGGTAGGCCAGCTGAATATGATGAACAGTGTGCATAATGCGTTAAACAATGGAAGCAGCAGGATCATAGAAGCAGGCACCGGCATCGGCAAATCGCTCGCATATCTCCTGCCTGCGGTCCATTTTGCACTTCATACAAAAAAACAAGTGATCATCAGCACATATTCCCTTCACCTTCAGGAACAGCTGATGAATAAGGAAATACCGGCTCTTAGAAAAATACTGCCGCTTCCTTTTTCAGCCAGCACTATTAAAGGCAAAAACAATTATATAAGCCTTGCTAAGTTTGAACGGGTTCTCCGCCAAAAAGATGATAATTACGATTCTTCCTTGACCAAAATGCAGATACTGGTCTGGCTGACTTATACCGAAACAGGAGACAGGGATGAGTTGAATCTTACTTCAGGGGGAGCAAACTTTTGGGACCGTCTGCACTCTGGCGGGCCTATGCCAGCCAGACTTCAGGCTCCCTGGGATACCCGGGATTTTCATCTGAGGGCTGTGGCTGCAGCAGGCAAGGCCGATCTATTGATCACCAATCATGCCTATCTTTTCAATGAACTGCGCATGAGGAATTCAATCTTTCAGCCAGGCGCAGCACTCATCATAGATGAAGCACATCATTTTGAAAAAGCCTACAAATCCCAAGCGGGCCTGAATGTCAGCTATCAGGGCATCAGGACATTGATGAACAGACTGGGCTCGTATAATCAGAAGATGATATTGTACAAGCTGGAAAGGCTCTTAAAGGAAAAAAACCTTGTTTCAGGCGTGCCAGGCACAGCGGTTGAAGGATATGTACAGGATTTTCTATATGAAACAGAATCTTTGTTTGTACAGCTGGCCGGATTTATGGAGGCTAACAGCAAAAACACTGCAGGACCCGTATCGACGCTCCCTTTTCACGCTGGCAGGACATCAGACCGGAGACTGTCCAATCTTTTGATGGCAGCAGAACGGGTAATCGATTATCAGAAGCGGATCAGGCTGGCGGTAGAAGATAGAATCAGACTTCTCAAGGAAGCGGAGGATTCGCTTGGCAGAACCCATTTATTCTATTTGACGGAGGCTGAATCCCTGCACCACGATCTTGAAACGCTTGAAAAATCGCTGAGGGAATTTTTCCTGAGGCAGAAGGCAGATATGGTGTATTGGACTGACTTGGCAAGAAGCGGTAAGAATATGACGATTACTCTTTATTCACAGCCTGTAGAAGGGGCCGGGCGTTTCTGGGAGGAAGATCACTCCAGGTTCAGCTCCGTCATCCTGACATCCGCCACCCTTTCAGTGAATGGATCCTTCGCTTATTTTAAGGAGCAGCTGGGCATTGATGAAAAGGTTCAAACAGAATCATATCCCTCTCCCTTCAATTATAAGAAAGCTGTGAAGATCATCGTACCAGAGTCCATGCCGGATATCAGCATGACTGTACAGCCTGAATTCGCAAAAGCAGCGGCGCGCCATATAGCGGCGGCTGCTCTGGGATCAGGCGGGAGAATGATGGTGTTATTCACATCAAGGGAGCTTTTACGGCTCACCTATGACCATCTAAAAAATACCGCTTCGCTTGATGAATACACGATTTTGGCCCAAGGCATATCAGGGGGTAGTAAATGGAGGCTGCTGAAGAATTTTCAGGGTTTCACAAAAGGCATTCTCCTTGGCAATGTAAGTTTCTGGGATGGAGTGGACATACAGGGTGAAAAGCTGTCATGTCTTGTCATCGTGAGGCTGCCATTTTCCCCTCCGGATGAACCTGCTGCTGCTGCAAAGGCGCGGGTTCTTGTGGAAAAGGGATTGAACCCTTTTACAAGCCTCTCCCTTCCTGAAGCGGTCATACGGTTCAGGCAGGGTTTCGGAAGGCTGATCAGGGGGGAACAGGATAAAGGAGTCATGATTGTCCTTGATAAGCGGCTGTTTTCATCTTCTTATGGAAAAACCTTTCTCGAGGCTATACCGGATGTGCAAGTCGAAAGAACACAGGCCGGCATGATTACAGAATCAGTGGCAGAATGGCTTAAATAAAAAACAGCAGCATACAGCTGCTGTAAAAGTGCGGCGGGACTAGAAGGTATTTATAAAGATTTTGTACCCGGAGCTCGCCATAATCGCATGAAATTATGCCCCAAGCTAACTCATTACTGATATAATGAACTGTGTAAATCTTTACTGTATGATTAGTATGGCCATCATTGATGGTCAATATGAATTAACATTTGCTGGAGGAATCTGAAATGGAAAGCAAGATAGAAGTAATTTCAACAGTCAAAGTCCTTAACTCACCTGACTTATATAAAATTGTGGATTCACTCAACCGTACCCTTAAGGAAAAGGACCTGATGTTCGGCCTTGCCCTTGATGACACTGACAAAGAAAAAGCTGTATTCACGATCTATCGTACATAATGGAAGGGCTGTAATATGAAAAAATGGATGATCCTTGGAGTGATCGCGGTGCTCGCTGCCGTCTCCTTTACCCTTCTTACCTATACTAAGGCTGTAAAGCCCAAGAAGACTGCATTTGCCAAGCTTGAGCAGGCAGCGGCAAAGGAAGGACTGGCAGAAACAGATGAATATTATCTGTACCATGGCTCTAAATCTTATTCAGTGGCAGTTGGGAAGGACAAGTCAGGAAAAAGGACGGTTCTATGGATACCGTCAGAAAAGAATGGCGAAATCATTAAAGCCGATTACGACAGCGGCATTACCAGACAGCAGGTAATCAAACAGGTCCAGAGGGAACGTAAACCGGATAAGATTCTGTCTGTAAAGCTGGGGATGGAAAATAACGTCCCTCTCTGGGAAGTGATTTACCAGAATGAAGCAAAACAGATCAATTATGAATACTTTGATTTTAAATCCGGGGATATGCTGAAATATTACCGGAGTATCTGATTGGAGGATTTTGGGATGAAATTAGCAAAAAGGGTCGAAGCTCTTACCCCATCCACTACGCTTGCCATAACGGCGAAAGCAAAGGAATTGAAGGCTCAGGGAATTGATGTGGTAGGACTTGGTGCCGGGGAACCGGATTTTAATACACCACAGCACATCATCGAAGCTGCCGTAAGGTCCATGAATGAGGGGCAGACAAAATACACTGCCGCAAGCGGGCTGCCTAAATTAAAACAGGCCATCGCAGACAAACTGAAAGCAGACCAGAACCTTCAGTATGAGCTGTCGCAGATTATGGTTGCTTCAGGTGCGAAACATGCCCTGTACACGTTGTTTCAAGCCATCCTTGATGAAGGTGACGAAGTTATCATCCCTATTCCTTATTGGGTAAGCTATCCTGAGCAGGTGAAGCTTGCCGGGGGGATACCCGTTTATGTGGAAGCGGATGAAAGCAACAGCTTCAAAATCACACCGGAACAGCTTGAGAATGCGGTAACTTCAAAAACAAAAGCCATTATCATCAATTCACCGAGCAATCCGACCGGCATGATTTATACCAGGGAAGAGCTTTCGGCAATCGGTGAAGTATGCCTGAAACATGATCTCTTGATCATCTCAGATGAAATATATGAAAAACTTATATACGGGGAAAATTATCATGTTTCAATAGCTGAGATTTCTCCTGAACTAAAAGAAAGCACCATGATTATCAATGGTGTGTCAAAATCCCACAGCATGACTGGCTGGAGGATAGGCTATGCAGCCGGCAATGAAGATATCATCAAGGCCATGACCAATCTGGCAAGCCACAGCACATCAAATCCGACCACTACTGCACAATATGGGGCGATTGCAGCCTATGAGGGGCCGCAGGGTGCTGTGGAGAGTATGCGGCAGGCGTTTGAGGCACGGCTTGAGTCTGTTTATAAGAAACTTACGGCGATTCCAGGGGTCAGCTGCATTAAGCCGCAGGGTGCTTTTTATCTCTATCCGAATGTGAAGGAAGCGGCTCAGAATCTTGGCTTTGAAAGTGTTGATGCATTTGCTTCCGCACTGCTTGAAGAGGCAAAGGTGGCCGTCATACCGGGATCAGGATTTGGCTCGCCTGATAACATCCGTTTATCCTATGCAACATCGGAAGATCAGCTCGAAAAGGCGATAGCACGAATTTCCGACTTTGTAAAAGGCGGAAGATAAACTTTAGTGAACCGTCCAGGCAATGAGGCTGTCCCGAGGAGGGCCAGCCTCGCCTTTTCATATTTGCCTGAAGGAAGAATGAATGATTGAAGAAGAACATATGAAAGTATAGGCTGGCATGCCTGAATCTCATTGCCTCGCAAAACAGGCAGAGGTATAATGGTATATAAATGTCAGTTTGTGCAGTATTTTGGAGGGAATATATACACGTGAAAACAATGATAAAAGAAGTCCATAAACATGCAGGTGAAGAAGTTAAAATTGGAGGCTGGCTGGCAAACAAAAGATCCAGCGGAAAGATTGCATTCTTGCAAATCCGGGACGGGAGCGGCTTCATTCAAGGAGTCGTGGTGAAGGAGGAAGTCGGGGAAGAAGTGTTTGCCAAGGCAAAAGCCCTCACCCAGGAATCTTCCATCTATGTAACAGGGTTAATCCAGAGGGACGAGCGATCACCATTCGGCTATGAGCTTGTAGTGAAGGATGTGGAAGTGATCCACGAGTCAAAGGATTACCCGATCACGCCGAAGGCTCACGGAACTGAATTCCTGATGGACAACCGCCATTTATGGCTCCGGTCAAAGAGGCAGCATGCCGTCATGCAGATCAGAAATGAAATTATCCGGGCCACTTATGAATTTTTTAACGAACATGGATTCTCAAAGGTGGATCCCCCGATATTGACAGGAAGTGCACCGGAAGGAACATCTGAACTATTTGCAACCAAGTACTTTGATGAGGATGCCTATCTTTCACAGAGCGGCCAGCTGTATATGGAAGCGGCCGCGATGGCGCTTGGGAAAGTATTTTCATTCGGACCTACCTTCCGGGCTGAAAAATCCAAGACAAGACGTCATTTAATCGAATTCTGGATGATCGAGCCTGAGATGGCTTTCTACGATTTCAATGATAACCTGGAAGTCCAGGAGCAATATGTATCACATATCGTGCAATCTGTACTTGAGAATTGCAAAGTCCAGCTTCACACCTTGGGCCGGGATACAACAAAGCTTGAAAACATCAAGGCACCGTTCCCAAGGATCTCTTATGATGATGCTATCAAATTTCTTCATGAAAAGGGCTTTGATGATATTGAGTGGGGGGACGACTTCGGGGCACCACATGAGACGGCAATTGCGGAAAGCTATGATAAACCGGTGTTCATCACTCATTATCCGACCGGTATCAAACCATTTTATATGCAGCCTGCCCCTGACCGTGAGGACGTCGTGCTGTGCGCAGACTTAATCGCTCCGGAAGGATACGGAGAAATCATCGGCGGTTCACAGCGTATCCATGATTATGATCTGCTTAAAAAAAGGATTGAAGAACACGGTCTGAGCATGGATGCTTACGCCTGGTATCTGGAATTAAGGCAATATGGCTCGGTTCCTCACTCCGGTTTCGGCCTTGGACTTGAGAGGACGGTTGCCTGGATCAGCGGTGTTGAACACGTGAGGGAGTCCATTCCATTCCCTCGCCTATTGAACCGTCTGTATCCATGATGAACAGCTTTGAATAAACTTCGAAGAAAAGCTCGTGCTCGGGCTTTTCTTTTTTCTCCCTCAGCGGATGCTGGCAGCCAGTGATTACAAAAGTGGATAGAATACCTCATTACATGTAATTTTTACCCTGGAGTATTTTTGTCAGGACGGCTGATCTTTCATGGTATACTTAGAATGAGGTGTCAGATGATATGTTAAGAGAAAAATTACTTGCTTGGATGAAGGAAGGCAACATCACAATTCCTTCTTTTCTTTTGTCCCACTACAAAGAAATGGGTTTGAATGAGAACGAGTTAATTATATTGCTGCAAATCCAGCACTTTTCCGAAAAAGGAAATGCCTTTCCTACACCGGACCAGATTTCGGACCGGATGACACTGGACAGCTCGGATTGCTCAAGCCATTTGAGAAGATTGATTCAAAAAGGTTATCTGGAGATCATGGAGGAATACAGAGAGGACAGCGTCCTGTTTGAGATGTATTCATTGGAGCCCCTGCATGAAAAACTGATTGATTTTTATATGAAGAATTCGACTGTACCTGTTATTCCCGCAGAAGAGGATGAGAGCTTATATACGGTCTTTGAAAAGGAATTCGGAAGGCCGCTGTCCCCGTTCGAGTGTGAGACACTGGCAATGTGGATGGAGGATGACCACCATTATCCCTTAGTGAAAGCAGCCCTTAAGGAGGCGGTTATCTCCGGCAAGCTGAATTTCCGATACATAGACAGGATTCTCTTCGAGTGGAAGAAAAATGGCATCCAAACGCCTCAGCAGGCTAAAACCTACGGACAGAAATTCCGCATGAACAATAGCAGCAAGCGCGAAAAGAAACAGGATGCTGTAGGAGCAAACAGGAGTGTCCCGTTCTTTAATTGGCTTGAACAATAGCGGGCAACTGCTGAATAGTCCACTGCGGAGGTGCTGTACCATATGTTAAACCAAACACAGATAAATTACTGTCTTGAAACAATCGGGGAAATGTTCCCTGACGCACATTGTGAGCTTCACCATTCAAACCCCTTTGAACTCGTCATTGCGGTAGCACTTTCTGCACAGTGTACGGATGCCCTGGTCAACAGAGTGACAAAAAGCCTGTTTGAAAAATATAAAACTCCTGAAGAATATCTGCAGGTGCCGATCGAAGAACTTCAACAGGATATAAAGTCTATTGGACTTTATCGTAATAAAGCGAAAAATATACAAAATCTGTGCCGCCTCCTGCTGGATGAATATGGCGGGGAGCTGCCAGCTGACCGTGATGAACTTACCAAATTCCCCGGAGTAGGGAGGAAGACGGCAAACGTTGTGGTAAATGTGGCATTTGGAGTCCCGGCCATCGCTGTGGATACCCATGTGGAAAGGGTGACCAAGAGGCTCGGTATCTGCCGCTGGAAGGACAGCGTGCTTGAGGTAGAGCATACTTTGATGAGGAAAGTTCCCAAGGAAAAGTGGGGAGAGACCCATCACAGGCTGATCTTTTTCGGCAGGTATCATTGTAAAGCGCAATCGCCGCAATGTGAAAAATGTCCGCTCCTTGAGCTTTGCAGGGAAGGAAAAAAACGGATGAAGAGAGTGAAGGCGCTGTGAAATTGCTTAAACTGGACAATCCCCAACATATGAAGAATGAGCTGTTTCATGAGAAACAGCTCATTCTTATGGAAGAAGAAGTGAAAGGTTGGTCCCCTGGACTCCTTTTGAGGCACCACTTCCCGTATGAAGCATGCTTATATAAAGGGTTGGATTCCTATGAGCCTTGGACACAGGAAGAACATGTACGGGATATCCTGGAGATCTGGAAAGAATTGAGGAGCCGCATTGGAGATCATTATGCCAAGGACAAGAGAGGCACGGCGGAATCCATGCCTGCAGGACTTTCACTTTTAATTTCCTGCCTATTTTGGATGCATTCAAAGCCGGTAACACTTCAAGGATGGGAAGAGAAGCTGAAGTCCTTTTCTGCCTTACCGATGAACGTATCAGAGCGTATCCAATTTATCATGCTTAGGCCATATTCCTATCATGCCTATAAGCAGCTGGACAGTTTGTTCCTTGAAACAGAAAAGATCTATTATAAAAGGCAGGTTATAAAAAAAAACGTTTAAGCCTAAGTGCTTAAACGTTTTTTTATATCATTCACCATTTATGAACTTATCAAGCGACTGGCTGAGGCGGGATCCAGGATCAGCAGAAGAGCTGTTTCTCCTGCTTTCCTGCTGATTCGTCCCTGGCTGGGTGCCTTCATCAGTGGAGCCTGGATTTCCCTCATCTGTCCCAGGCTCGGTGCCAGGATCTGATGGATTGTCCGGGTTGTCGCCGGGCTGTTGGCCATCAGGATTCTCACCATCTGTGCCACCAGAGCCTCCATCCTGATTTCCATTGCCGCCTTCACCGTCAGTACCGCCATCTGTGCCGCCTTGGCCGCCTTGACCGCCTTCACCTTGACCACTGCCGCCTCCCTCGTTTCCGGGATTGTCGTCAGGATTATTGCCAGGATTATCTGTTCCTTCTTCTGGCTCAGCAGGTTCTTCTTCGGCTTTAGGTATTTCAATGGAAGTGCTGGCGGACTCACTTCGGCTGTCATCTATGAGCGCAGTTACAGTGAACCGGTATTTCCCGCCAGGCTGCGGATTCTGGATTTCCAGCGCCGTTTCGCCTGTAACGGTAAGCACTGATTCGGCTCCGTCATTCAGCGCGACCTTCACCTCAAATTGAGGCTTCTTGTCACCATCGCTGTTATAAGACCATGATAATGCTATTTTGTTCGTATCCGGATCGAAATCGGCTTTGAGTCCTTCTGGACCGTCCGGCTGTTCGAATTCGTCGGACACTTCTGTAGGTTCGTGGCCTTTTACAAAGTATTCATAAATGATATTGCTCTTTGGCGTATAGTCACTTGGGAGCTTAGGCGGATTAGAGCCTCTTTCTATCCCCAGCTCGACAACGCTCTTAGGCTTTTTGAAATCGGGTGTTTCCTTATTTTGTGATACATATGACATCAAATCACTGAACATCTTCTGTGAAATCTTCTGGTACTCGTTTTCCTGAGGGATATAATTGCTCTTTTTATCATATCCGGTCCAGATGGCAGCTGTATAATTCGTTGAATAGCCTGCAAACCAGGCATCCATAACTGCACTGGATGGAATATTCCATTTCATCCGCTCATCTTCTGTATAATTTGTGGTCCCGGTCTTTCCGGCCATTGGAAGTCCGGATACATTGGCACGCTGGCCTGTTCCATAGGAATCCTTTACCACACTCTTCAGCATGTCCGTTACCATGAACGCTGTGCTTTCCTTCATGGCCACTTTAGGCTCGGGAGCCGTCTTGATCTCGGTGCCTCCGACTACAATTTTGGTGACGGCATGTGGCTTGTTATAAATTCCGTTATTTCCAAATGCACTGTACGCACCCGCAATTTGCAGGGGAGACACACCCGGCCGGATTCCGCCGATGGATGCCGATTCGTAGAAGTTATCCTTATCCAGCTTAAGTCCGAGCTTATCCGAGAATTCATAAGCCTTATCGTCCCCGACAGCCTGGAAGGCCTTTAATGCCGGGATGTTAAGGGAGCGGGCCAGCGCTTCGCGGATCGACATCTGGCCGCGGTATTGCTTGTTATAGTTATTGATTGGAGTTCCGTCTGAATATTTATATGGTTCATCTACAATCTGCTCATACGTAGACCAGTTCAGGTGCTCGATGGCCGGGCCATAGTCAACGATCGGCTTGATCGTTGAGCCTGGCGACCTGCGGATATCAGTGGCATAATTGAAGGTTCTTTCGCCCTTGATATTCCTGCCGCCGCCGAGCGCACGGATTTCACCGCTTTTTGTATCCAGCAGGGTAACGCCTGCCTGAAGCTTTTCATCAGGGAAATTGAAGCGGTCAGAGGACATCATTTCATATACATGCTCCTGGGCATCTTTGTCCATGGCAGTGTATATTTCCAGTCCGTCCGTATAGACATTATAATCGCCCATGGCTTCCACTTCATCGATAACCCGGTCAATATAAGCGTTATAAGGCTCTGTGTTTTTTTCTCCTCTTTGGGATTCTTTCACTAATAAACCTTTTAGAGGTACTGCCTTGGCTTTATCCCTTTCTTCCTTGGTAATAAAGCCGTGCCGCTCCATTAGTGTGAGAACCACATTTCTTCTTTTTTCAGCCCTGTCCGGATGGTTAAACGGATCATAATAGGACGGGCTTTGCGGGAGACCGACCAGTGTGGCTGTTTCCGGAAGTGTCAGCTTATCTAATGGCTTATTAAAATATTTTTTTGCGGCTGTAGCAATGCCATTAGCCCGCGGGCCGTAGTAAATCTTATTCACATACATTTCAAAAATCTGCTCTTTTGTATACTCCCGTTCGATTTGAAGCGAGATCCAAAGCTCTTGTACTTTACGCTTAATCGTTTTTTCAGGTGTAAGGAAGGATCTTTTGACGAGCTGCTGGGTGATGGTACTTGCACCCTGTGATCCGAAGCCGCTGGTCACATTTGCAACTACAGCCCCTCCTAGGCGGCGCAGGTCGACACCATGATGCTCGAAGAAGCGGGCATCCTCTGTGGCAATGGTGGCATCCACCACTTCTTTAGGTATTTCATTATATGGTACAAACTCTCTGTTCTCTTTACCGACTTCATCAATCAATTTTTTATTCTTATCATAGATCTTGGATGCAACTGGATCTTTCAGCATTCCCTCACTCAGCTTGGGTGCGGTTGCTGCGTAGTAAGCGAACACCGCCCCGCCAAGTACCATGAGTGCGATGCCCAGTGCGATGACAAGAAGTGCCGCCCTCTTAAACAGGGAGGAAGATTTCTTTCCTTTACTTTTTCCTTTACTTTTTCCTTTATTTTTAGATTGAGCCTGCTGCAGTCTGCGGCGCTCTTCTCTGGTTTTATAATCTTGAGCCATTCAAGCTACCTGCCTTTCGTAATCACCCATAAAACTAAAAGTATGGTGCATATAGCTGGTCTATTATTTTAATATAGTCAATCCGAGGCTGAAAACCAAGCGGTATCCTGCAGGAACATGCTTCCACCTCATGCTTTGCAATCGATTTTCTGCCTCCATCTGCCATTCTGTCCCAAAACGACAGGAGTTCTTCTGCCTTCATTAAAAAAATCTCATCTGTTCCTGAGAAACGGAGAATGATGAAGGCGAGCGCGCCCTGCTGTAATACGGATTTCATATGATCAATTTGGTGCTGGTGAAAATTCTTTAAAGGAAAGGAAGTGACATTTTGTGTTTCCTTAGCTTCAAAGTCAATATACCTGCCCCTATAAACACCATTGAAATCTGTCGTGGAGGCTTGTTTAAAATAAGCTTCCTTAATCACAGCCGCGCTTCGTTTGGGATAATGGACATCAACAATCTGGACAGGTGTCGGCTTTTTGTGTACGACAGCAATGTCCCTGGCCAGATAATATTCATTTGATGCATTGATATCCTCCTCAAGAGTCATACCCCTGTTGCTGTAATTCATCTTCTTCACAGGCGCAGCGGCAGCACCTGCCGCCGGTGCCGTGTATTTACGGCCATTAGGATAATTGAATGACAATTCATCCCCTCCTTAACTCTCATAATATAATAGCAAAAAATATATGAAAGGGGGGAATTAAAACAGTTTTTCTGCAAAACCTAACAGTTAATCATCAGCAAGCTGTCATTATCCCGGAAAAGGAGGCTTTTTTGTGGCATTTACACCTGGCTTGAAGCCTATCCAGGATGAAGATTCTATTATAGCACTAATAAGGCATTGGACCGTAATGAAAAACAAGGATAATATATCCAGGACTAAAGCGTATGCACGCTTTTTTTATATGCATCCAGAAATCAAATGGGCCTTTTTGGCCAGCATGGTGTCAAGGAATGCCGGGTGGAATATGTGCGATCTTGAGGGCATATGGCTGCCAAAGGCCCTGTCAGTGGAATACCGCTGCCGTTTATTCCTGACTTATGAGAGAGCAAACTGGCTGATCTTTGAAGATGCCTTTCCAGGATTGCTCCTCTATCATTATTCGACGATTATTAGGAGGCCAATGTTTCACTTGTGCCCGTTTTTTAATATTTCTGAGTTCATGAAGAATGAATGGGAATGGTTTTGGGAGAAAGGGGACGAGCAAAGGCTTTTGTTTAGCTTGATCATAAATGAACAGAATCTGATTCATACTCCAGTAATGGAACAGAAGTTTTATAAAGACTGGGTATTCAGCAGTGCCGGTTTCCTGCTGCAGGACTGGATGCACTTCAGTACGGTTCTCTTTCCTGTCAAGAGTGGAAAATTATATGGCTTAAGCGTGAATCATTTCAAGAATCTGGATGCCAGGATTGACCTTGGCAAAAACCTTGCAGCCATCCTTTTTGACTCCGGATTGTTTAAAAATTTTTTGAAGTTCAGCATCAGTACGGAACATACTGGTTCGCGGCATGATTATGAACGCTTCTTTCCATATGAAAAGCGGAGGGAGACACCCTTTTTGAGGAAGGTCTATCCACTCATACGTCATCACCGGCGTGACTCGGTAAATTGGGATCAAAAAAGGGGTGTAAAACAATACTGGTTTGAAGAGGCGGGGAACCCGGAAATCAAGGAGCTGACAGGATGGTACAAGAATAAACAAAAGCAGCTGGAAGCTGGCACGGTATTATTTAACCTCTTTTTTAAATAAGGCATTCTAATATAGTGAAAAGAACACACTTCGGATGAAAAAAGGAGGCTCCCCCGGGCTCCTTGACCGCCTCCGGGCCCATAAGGACCATACAGGGCTTGGTAAGTATGCTTAGGGGGAGCCGGCACATTTAAGGCGCGCTCCTATTATTCTGAAGGGCGGTTTGAACCGACCAATTTCTTATCGCCGTATCCAGGGGCATTCTGCTTTGTCTGATTTCCTGACTTTTTATTACTTTCTTGTTTTTTCATGTGCTCACACCTCCTGTTTATAGGATGAGCAAGCCAGATTATTTCATTCCTTCAAACTGGGGCTTTCGCTCACATGTCGAAAATCGGTTCTTCCTGGTGACCATGCACTTTCTTTGCCGATTGGCTTCTACTTTTGTCAGCTGTGAAGGAAGTCTGCAGCTTCATCAAGAATAGTAGGAAAAACGAACCTCGGGAGGAAAGCATTTATGTCAGAAAAAATGATTTCTAAGGATGAAATACTTAAAATGCTTCTTGATATCAATACCCAGCTGGAAGCCCTGGAAGTGACCCTTGGGGCCAGCGCCGGTCAAAAGGCAGATGAACAATTGAAAAGAGGGACTGAACTGCTGCATAAAACCCAGGCAATCTATGATGAGACGGGTAAGCTGTTGAAAATGGCGGCTGCAAAACCGGTACATGAAGGAAGCATTCGCCAGGGGAAACTGACTCCAACCTTAATTTAAGGCCGGATTCTTTTTTTGCCTTTTACTCCCCGGCTCATATACTATAAAGACAGCAGGCTAAAGGGGGACATGCTATGAACAACAATGAAGATATGTTAATTGCCTCTACAGAAGAACTGCTTCTGCTGGCTGATAAAATAGAAACGATCTTTGATGAGGTAAAACTGGATAAAAAGGAACGGGACTTTTTCGGTGAGGTGAAGCCTTTTGCTGAACAAGCAGGCACACTCGCAGAGGAATGGGAAACACAGGCTTTGGACTGCATCCGGGTGAACAAACCCCGGTATCTGCACAATCAGCAGATTGAACAGGTCCGGGAGCTGATTAATTTATGCTCCGTCCAGGCATTTTTTCCTTCCACCAGTTTGAAGAGGTTCAAAAACCAGCTTCAATCTATTCGCTACACCCTTGAAGTATTGTTAAGACATTTGAAACAGACCATCTGAAGACGGGCCGGGCAGGCACCTGGCAGGAAGGGCCTGCATAGAATGTTAACACCTAGTTCCGAGAAGGAGGATGGAGTACTGATGATGCCAGGGTATTTTTCAAATCAATTCAGTTATGATCCGAGATATGTAAATAATCAGGCGGGCATTGTCCCTTATACTGCTCCAGGCCGGCCCTACCTGAATCAGGTGTCTCAATACGGGCAGGCTGCGGGATACGAGGGAATGAGCCCGGATTATTACGGACATCATGATGGCGCCGGCCTGCCGCAGGGCAATGCTGGCTATTATCCGGAGAATCCGTACCAGGGCTTTTCTTACCATCAAGGCACCCCTATGCAGGCAAACGCCTACCAGGCCCAATATCAGGGGTATATGCCGCAGCAAATGCCATATGGACAGTATCCCCAGGCGAATCCATTTGAAAATCCTCTGAAACCGCAGCAGGGAAACTCTTATGGACCCAATAAACAAATGTATGCGGGTGCTAATCCCTATCCATCACAAAACTTTATGCAGAAGCAGCAATCTTCCGGATTTTCTTCGATTATGAATCAGTTCAAAACCCAGGATGGCTCTTTCGATATTAATAAAATGATGTCTACGGCCGGACAGATGATGAACACCATGAACCAGGTTTCTTCCATTGTAAAAGGATTTGGCGGCCTATTCAAAGTAACTACATGACATCCAAAAGGAATCCGCCAGGGGATTCCTTTTTATCGTGTGCCAGTCTGGTTATTCGCAGAGGGATGAAAGGCTTTTCACTTATTGTGGCTATTGGACAAGAAGGTTGATTTCCTCA
The DNA here is from genome assembly GCF_046237605.1 of Paraperibacillus marinus. Classification (GTDB taxonomy): domain Bacteria; phylum Bacillota; class Bacilli; order Bacillales; family DSM-1321; genus Paraperibacillus; species Paraperibacillus marinus. The sequence goes on from NZ_CP143542.1 coordinate 1,605,761, forward strand.
TTTGAAAACAACATTACAGAAAAGTACTATGAAAAGAACCCCTGAATCAGGGGTTCTATTTCATTCACTAATCGAAATCTTTTTTCCTCTTATCTTGGGTACGGTAATAATAAGGACACCATCCTTGTGGCTGGCTGTGATCAGCTTTTCATTCACAGGTTTTGTAAACGCAATGGTGCGGCTCATTGCCTTCGACATTTTTTCCCTATGGACTAAGGCCTTTGAATCATTGCGGCTTTCTGTTTCCACAGTATCAACGACTGTTATCATCAGGGATTGCTTAATCATTTCAATATGGATCTGCTGGCGGGGGATGCCAGGCAGCTTGGCAGAGACTGTATAATCATTGCTGTCCTCATGAATTTCAACTGGGAAAGACCGCTCGGTGAATAATGAATGACTGAACAGCTCATCAATGGACTGCAGGAAGCCTTTTACGGGTTTCTCTTGAAAAAAGGAATCAAAAGCACTCCTGATTTCTGAAAATGGCTCTTTTCTTGGTTCCTTTGATGAAGAATCAGGCTGTTTCATAGGAATTCTCCTTCCTCTTTACAAAACTGCTGCTTCGGCCTATGGCTAGAAACATATTTTTGATAATAGCCTATGAAGGAATGGGGCAGGTTGTGAATAAAATATGTTGGGATGCCAGGCAGTTTATATTTGATACAGCAGGGAAAAGTACTTCCAAAACAAGAAGCAGAGGTGCTGGGATATGAATGATAAAAAAGAATTAGGCAGACTTACATATAATAGGGGAGGAAAAGAGGGTGGGGAGGTTCTCCTTTTTTTGCACGGATTTTGCGGAAGTGCTGAATACTTTAAGGAATTGATTCCGTATTTAAATGAGGAATTTACGGTAATTACCGTAAATTTGCGCGGACATGGCGGCAGCCCGTCTGCTGGAGACGCCTTTGAGATTGATGACATGGCAAGGGATTTGTTTAATTTCATTTCTGAGCAGGGGCTCGAGTCAGTCTATTTGCTGGGGCATTCTCTCGGAGGGTATGTCACATTAGCGTTTGCAGACCTTTTCCCATCGCGGCTGAAGGGATTCAGCCTGATTCATTCCACAGCATTCCCAGATTCGGAAGAAGCGAAGGAAGTACGTCTCGAAGGTATAAATACCATTGAAGAAAAGGGGATAGAGCTTTTTATTGACCGCCTCGTGCCGAATCTGTTTTCCAGGGATTCGCTCACTAAGCTGAAAGAAAAAATCGAAGATGTAAAAGAAATAGGGTATAAGACCAGTCCAAAAGGAGCTAAAGGAGCGCTTAGGGCCATGTATGGCCGCCCAGACAGGAACCGGGTCCTCCGCGAGACACAGAAGCCTGTGCTGCTTGTGGCGGGGGAAAGAGACAAAGTCATTCCACAGGAAAAGGTCTTCTCTGCAGAAGGCCGCCATATTAAAACAGCGGTTCTCGCGGGGGCAGGGCATATGGGAATGCTCGAAGCGCCGGGAGAGCTGGCCCAAATCATAAAAGAATGGATCAAAATTTCATCTTTAAAGTAGGCTCTTTCTGAAAAATTGTTGTTTTGGGATGAGTTCTGTAAGTTCCAGATTATTTAGCAAGTGGACTTTCGCTTCAGGTCCGAGACTCCTGATCCAGCTCCGAGACTTTTAGCCTCGAGTCATAAGTTAAGCCGTCCATAGGAAGAAGACTGCTTCCTATGGATTCCTCGCCTTATGCTTGGCTAGCGCATAAGTGCGACTAGGCTTCTGTCGCAGCAATCGCTCGCCAATCAGCAAGTCTTCTTTCGCTAACGCATAAGTGCGACTAGGCATCTGTCACAGCTTACGCTCGCCAATCAGCAAATCTTCTTTAGCTAACGCATAAGTGCGACTAGGCTTCTGTCGCAGCAATCGCTCGCCAATCAGCAAGTCTTCTTTCGCTAACGCATAAGTGCGACTAGGCTTCTGTCTTCGCATACGCTCGCCAATCAGCAAGTCTTCTTTCGCTAACGCATAAGTGCGACTAGGCTTCTGTCGCAGCAATCGCTCGCCAATCAGCAAGTCTTCTTTCGCTAACGCATAAGTGCGACTAAGCTTCTGTCTTCGCTTGGGCTCGCCAATCAGCAAGTCTTCTTTACCGGGTCTCTGCCTTCCAGAGTAGTTCCAATTCTAATGTAAACTGGTAAGCTATGAGCTTTTACTACCAGTGAATTTACCAGGCACCGGTCTCCGCATTTCAATGCGGGAACAGCGGGACAGGTGAGACCCCGCAGGCAAAGCCGGGGAAGCTCACCGCCCGCCCCTAAGGTCCGCGGGTGCCGGCAGCGGAAATCCACTTTCTTGTTAAGCAGCACAATGTATTCATAAAAACCCTAAAAGTAAAATCCCGCTTTCAGCATCGATTAATTAAATAACTGAAAATGACTGCAGCCTGCCTTGATCCATCAAGTACAGGTCTGCAGCTCTTTGCCTTTCCCGGCAAACATGACGAATACAGGAAGCCGCTTCCTTAATAGCGGAAAAGCGGGCATACAGCGGCAGAAATCATAGGTGAGCAACAGATTCCCACTTTTTGTTAATTCGTACGTCTAGTCAACCAAACAAATATTCGATAAACTGTTTCTTATAAAGAGGTGAAACCGACGTATGTTTAAAAAGAAATCGCTGTCTGAATTAATAGAAGAACTTAGGAAAAATGAAAATATCATTAACTGGCACGAAATTGAGCCTGAGGAAGCAAAAACGAGACCTATGCCGGCGGGTGTAGATGCAAGGATTAAAGAAGCACTTCAGAAAAGGGGAATAAATGAACTTTACAGCCACCAATATACTGCTTTTGAGACACTAAGAAAAGGCGAAAATATTGTTGCCGTCACTCCGACTGCTTCCGGAAAGACGCTTTGCTATAATCTTCCGGTCCTTCAATCAATAGCAGAAAATGACACGAACCGTGCCCTATATATTTTCCCTACAAAAGCCCTGGCACAAGATCAGAAAAGCGAATTGAACGAGATCATTAATGAAATGGGAATAGATATAAAAAGCTACACCTACGACGGGGATACTTCCCCGACAATCCGCCAGGTGGTCAGGAAAGCCGGGCATATTGTCATTACCAACCCTGATATGTTACATTCGGCCATTCTTCCGCATCATACAAAATGGGTAAGTCTTTTTGAAAATCTCAAGTATGTAGTCATTGACGAATTGCATACATACCGGGGCGTCTTTGGCAGTCATGTAGCGAATGTCATTAGAAGGCTGAAGCGAATTTGCGAATTCTATGGAAGCAGGCCTATTTTTATATGCACTTCTGCCACGATTGCGAACCCTAAAGATTTAGCGGAACAACTCACAGGAAACCCTATGCGGCTGATTGATGATAACGGAGCCCCAAGAGGAAGGAAGCACTTTGTATTCTATAATCCTCCTGTTGTGAACAAGCAATTAAATATAAGGCGGAGTGCGACTGTAGAAGTAAATCATTTAGCTAAAGACTTCCTGAAAAATAAGATTCAAACAATCATTTTTGCACGGACGAAAGTAAGAGTGGAAATCATACTAAGCCATATCCAAGAACTAATAAAAGATAAGATCGGACCTAAGTCCATTAGAGGGTATCGGGGCGGGTATCTCCCTAAGCAGCGCAGGGAAATTGAACGCGGGTTGAGGGAAGGCGAAATCTTGGGAGTAGTCAGTACGAATGCCCTGGAGCTCGGCGTAGATATCGGCCAGCTTCAGGTATGTGTGATGACAGGGTATCCGGGCAGTGTCGCCAGTACCTGGCAGCAGGCGGGCCGAGCTGGCAGAAGACATGGCGAAGCCCTTATCTTAATGGTTGCCAGTTCTACACCCATTGACCAGTATATAGTCCAAAATCCGGAATACTTCTTTGATCGTTCCCCAGAGTCAGCGAGGATTAACCCGGAAAATCTCATTATCCTGGTAGATCATTTAAAATGCGCGGCCTATGAATTACCTTTTAGTGAAGATGAAGAATTTGGACCTATGGATGTTAAAGATATATTAGAGTTTCTAGTCGAGGAAAAGGTTGTCCACCAAAATGGGGAGAAATATTATTGGGCTAATCAATCCTTCCCGGCCGGGAATATCAGCTTAAGGTCAGCATCCCAGGAGAATGTTGTTATTATTGACCAATCCGACACAGCTAACCATATGATCATTGGTGAAATGGACCGTTTGAGTGCAATGACCCTGCTGCATGATGAAGCCATTTACTTACATGAGGGTGTTCAATATCAAGTAGAGAAGTTGGACTGGGACCATAAAAAAGCTTATGTAAGGGAAGTAGACGTGGAGTACTACACAGACGCTAACCTGGCTGTAGATCTTAAAGTGCTGGAAATAGATCGGACCCGAACAAAAGGGGAAACGGCTATAAACTACGGAGATGTTTCCATAAATATACTTCCAACGATTTTCAAGAAAATCAAGCTGACTACTTTCGAGAATGTCGGCTCAGGACCCATATACTTACCGGAAGAGGAATTGCATACCAGTGCTGCCTGGCTGGAGTTACATGAATCTGATCCGGCCTTGGAAGAGAAAAGCATGGAACAGTTACTGCTTGGTATTGCCAATGTTCTGCAGCATGTGGTACCTGTTCATGTTATGTGTGATCGCAGCGACATACACGTGGTATCCCAAATAAGGGCGTCACATACCGGGAAGCCGACCATCTTTCTGTACGATCATTACCCTGGAGGAATCGGCCTTGCAGAAGATGTTTATAAAAGATTTGATGAAGTAAAAGAAGCAGCCAAACGATTAATAATAAAGTGTCCTTGTGAGGACGGTTGCCCGGCGTGCCTGGGGATGGAAATTGAAGGAATCTATGCCAAGCATGAAAGCATCCGGCTTCTTGATCAATTTTAATTAAGGCTATTTTCGCATAAATTGCGGCTGTTGGATAAAAATAGTGGATTTCCGCTGCAGAAACTCTATTGGAGCGGGGCGCGCGATGAGTCTCCTCGGCAGTGCCTGCGGGGTCTCACCTGTCCCACAGCTCCCGCATTGAAAAGCGGAAAGCGGTGCCTGCCAATAAAACTTTTTATAGTTCAATGTTCAGGTACGTGGTTTGAAACTGTCTCTATTATGGCAGGCAGAGACCCGATAAAGAAGACTTGCTGATTGGCGAGCGCTAGCGAAGACAGAAGCCTAGTCGCACTTATGCGTTAGCGAAAGAAGACTTGCTGATTGGCGAGCGCTAGCGAAGACAGAAGCCTAGTCGCACTTATGCGTTAGCGAAAGAAGACTTGCTGATTGGCGAGCGCTAGCGAAGACAGAAGCTTAGTCGCACTTATGCGTTAGCGAAAGAAGACTTGCTGATTGGCGAGCGATTGCTGTGACAGAAGCTTAGTCGCACTTATGCGTTAGCGAAAGAAGACTTACTGATTGGCGAGCGCAAGCTGCGACAGAAGCCTAGTCGTACTTATGCGCTACCCAAGCACAAGACGGGCCGGCTAGGGAAAGCGCTCTTCCTTGCCTTAGCCGGCTTAGCTTATGGCTCGAGGGTCGAAAGCCTTGGAGCTGGATCAGGAGCTCGCGCCTGAAGCGAAAGTCCACTAGCTAAATTTAATCTCCTCACATAACTTTATAAAACAACAGTCTATTAGAAAAGGGACTTAAAAAACATCAGACTCAAGGGAAAAGGAAGGGGACCAATATGTCTTTAAAGAATAAATTGAATCGATTAAAAAGCCATATGGGATTGGACCCAAAAGAGCCGTCCCTTCCACATGTCCCTGAAGACATTGGCCCCCAAATTGAAGCAGGGGAGGTGACGAATGCAAGACACATCCCCTTCTTTGAAAAGTGGTCGGGCAATCACACTTCTTTATATGAAATGGATCATGAATTTTGCTTTATCAGGGAAGTGGAGTACCCTCTGGATCATAAGCATGGCATGTACAAGCTCGGAGATGCCCGGGAGGCTGTCCGCGCATGGAATCAGGCTTCCCATTCCCATCCTCTGTCAGCCAAAGGAATGGATATCACGGATATGTTTTTCTTTGATACCGAAACTACCGGTCTTGGCGGTGGAGCTGGAAATACCATCTTTATGCTTGGATATGCTTTTTTCCATGAAGACCGTGTGACAGTCCGCCAGCATATCCTACCCCACCCAGGTGCAGAAATTCCGCTTTATCACAGTTTCCTGGAAAAGGTGGATTATAACACACTTGTCACCTATAACGGGAAGGCCTTTGACTGGCCGCAGTTAAAAACAAGGCACACTCTTATTAGGGACCATGTACCAAAACTTCCCGATTATGGACATTTCGATTTATACCACGGTTCAAGAAGGCTTTGGAAAAATGAGCTGGACCGAGTAAAGCTTTCAAATGTGGAAAAAGAAATCCTAGGGATTGAACGGGAAGATGATGTGCCTGGCTATCTTGCCCCCATCATTTATTTCGATTTCATTGAAAGAAAAGATCCAGAAGGCTTATTCGGGATCATCCGCCATAACGAATGGGATGTCCTTACCCTGATCACGCTATATACCCATCTCTCCATGCTCCTCCTCCAAAAAAACGGGAGTGAAAGATCATCACTTGAGGTTGCAAGATGGTATATGGGGCTTGGGGAAAAAGAGACGGCAAAGAATGCATATACCAGAGTGCTTGAGGGGAAAGATGAAGGCGAGAGGGCAGCAGCCCTGCACGCACTGGCTTTCCAATGGAAGCGGGAGGGAAAAGAGAAGGAGTCGGCCGATGCCTGGAAGACAGTTTGTGAACATGGGACTCCAAAAGAAAGGCGGGAAGCATACATAGAGCTCGCCAAAATATACGAACACAGCAAAAAAGAATACCATGAAGCACTAATAATGACAGAAAAAGCCATAGCCCTTGAAATCAATAGCCAGTCCAGGGGATGGCAGGAGCTGCAGAAAAGGCTCGGGCGCTTAAAAAAGAAGGCTGGCATTGAAGAGAAAGTTTCTTCACCTATTGTTAACAAATAACCCCAAATATGTATTGTAGGAGTATTTTTTTCCGTGTAAAATGGATATGTTAAACTATTCACATTAAGCGGGGTTTATAATGTATAAAGCCATTTTATTTTTGTTTTTTGTTATCGTCTGCCTGACTGCCATTGTATTCTCGACATTAAAGGACAGCTTTTACTCGATTTTGTTATAAATAAGGGCATTTGACCAGCGCAAGTAAGTCCCAATCATCATAACCTGTTAATGTAAAATAACTTATGATGAAAGGGGAAGCTTTATGGAAAAGAAATACATGACCCAGTCACAGCCTGGACCGATGGGCCCGGCAGGACCAATGGGACCAATGGGGCCGGCAGGACAGATGGGTCCGGCGGGAACACCGGGACAAATGGGACCGATGGGACCGATGGGACCTGCAGGACAAATGGGACCGATGGGACCGGCAGGACAAATGGGGCCAATGGGACCGGCAGGACCGATGGGACCAATGGGACCTGCAGGACCAATGGGACCAATGGGACCGGCTCAGACAGCACCAGCAGCAATGGGGCCTACTACTGTTGCTCCCGCACAAGTGAGCCCTACAGTGCAGAATGTACAGGAAAATGTAATCAATCACATTGTGCCGCACATCCATCCTACTAATACAACTTTTGTGAATACCCATGTCTTCAAGCATCAGCATTACTTCCCACAGACAGCAAACGTAGTGAATCAGTGTGTGAACCAGGAGTTCATCTGCAGCGGTCCGCCGCCATGCCCGACATCCTGTCCGCCGCCATGTCCGCCTAGGCCTGGATGCTGGTTCTAAAAAAATAAGGGCGAACGCCCTTATTTTTTTTAATTGTCAGGAGGTCAGCCATGATAAAAATTGTCTATATTACCGGCTATAAGGGATTTGAATTGGGGATATTTAAAAAAGACCACCAAGGTGTCCCGTACATAAAAAAGGCTATTGCTTCAAGGCTTATTCCCCTTATTGAGGATGGGCTGGAATGGGTGCTTATCTCCGGTCAGCTCGGTACTGAATTATGGGCAGCCGAAACAGTCTTTGAATTGCAGCAGGAGTATCCTCACCTTAAGCTTGCTGTGCTGACTCCATACCTTCAGCAGGAAGAAAACTGGAATGATTCAAATAAGGAATACTATGAGGAGATACTTGCAGGAGCTGATTTTGTAGACTCGATCTCAAAAAAGAAGTATGAAAGCCCCCAGCAGCTCCGCACCAAGAATCAATTCCTCATCCAGAAAAGCGATGCGCTGGTCGTTTTCTACGATGAAGAAAGGGATGGCTCCCCAAAGTTTATCTTCAGTGAAGCCAAAAACTATGCTGAGAAAGTCACTTACCCGGTTATCCAGATTACGTTTGATGATCTGCAGCAGCTGGTGGAGGAAGAAAACTGGCAGTAGGCCGGGACATGAAATGAATTGACAAACGGATTTATTTTTGAAAAAATAAGAAGAAAATTAAATGCTTCGTGAAAGTATTGAGGTGAAGTCTTATGCTATCTGACAAGATCAAATTAACGGCAAAAGATATTCTTGAAAAAGATTTTAAAACAGCCATGCGCGGTTATAAACCGGAAGATGTAGATTCTTTCCTGGATCTTATTATAAAGGATTACGAAACGTTCCATCAGGAAATTGAAGAATTGAGGCAGGAAAACCTGAGGCTAAGAAAACAGTCTGAGGATACAGCCAGAAGGCCGGCAGCGCAAGTGCAGACACCTGGTCCAGGCACTACAAATTTTGATATACTGAAAAGGCTGTCTAATTTGGAAAAACATGTTTTTGGCAATAAACTGTTTGATTAAGTCCTTTATCAGGATTTACCATTGCGAATTGGAACGAAGTTGTATATAATAATCATTGTCATGTTCGATAACGTTCGGGTAATCGCTGCAGCGCATTTGTAATGTATGCTGTAGAGGAAAGTCCATGCTCGCACAGGCTGAGATGCCTGTAGTGTTCGTGCCTAGCGAAGTCATAAGCTAGGGCAGCCGGGTTGTCCCCGGCTGACGGCCGGGAACGCGCCTAAGTCTTAGGATATGGCGCTATTACCTATAAAAGTGCCACAGTGACGTAGCCTTTCCAGAAATGGAAAGGGTGGAACGAGGGTAAACCCCACGAGCGAGAAACCCAAATTTAGGTAGGGGCATCTTCTCAAATGGAAATGAACATAGAGAAGGACGGGCCTTTTAGTCCGTAGATAGATGATTACCACTCTGGTACGAGACTTTGGTCGCTATAGTACCTGAGCACAAAACATGGCTTACAGAACGTTGTCAAACTGCTTACTTTTTAAAAACGACTTTATTCCATAAAAGCTCTCCTCTTAAAGGAGAGTTTTTTTATGATACATAGGAAGCGAAAATGGTTAAAATGGTAAGGTGAACAGCCAGCTGCAATACAAATGAAAGGGTGCCCCGGCAAAACCGGCGGGGCTTGAGATGGGTGACCGAATGAAGCAATATACGTTAGCTGCAACTACTGCAATGGGCCTAGAGGCAATTGCCGCCAATGAAATCAGGGACTTGGGATATGAGTGTACCGTTGAGAACAGCAGGGTCCTGTTCAAGGGGGATGCGTCTGCAATTGCCAGGGCAAATCTTTGGCTCCGCACTGCTGACCGGGTAAAAATAATTGTTGGAGAATTCAAGGCGAAAAGCTTTGAAGAGTTATTTGAAAATACAAAGAACCTGAACTGGGAGGATTATCTTCCGGAAGATGCGGAATTTCCTGTGTCCGGCAAGTCTGTGAAATCCGAACTTTTCAGTGTTCCCGACTGCCAGGCTATCGTTAAAAAAGCTATAGTAGAACGACTCAAAAGCCGGTATAAGAGGGTCACCTGGTTCGAGGAAAACGGCCCGCTTTACAAAATAGAAGTATCACTCCTAAAGGATAAAGCGACCTTGACCATTGATACAAGCGGCGCCGGACTCCACCGGCGGGGTTACCGGACAGGACAGGGAGAAGCGCCAATCAAAGAAACGCTGGCAGCCTCCCTCGTTAAGCTTACCAATTGGGATCCGAACCGCCCATTTGTAGATCCATTCTGTGGATCCGGTACAATACCGATCGAAGCGGCGATGATCGGACAGAATATTGCACCTGGATTCAATAGAGAATTTGCATCAGAGGACTGGGGCTTGATTTCCGGCGATATCTGGGACAGGGCTAGGGTTGAAGCCGAAGATCTTGCGAATTATGATCAGGATCTGGATATTGCCGGCTTTGATATAGATCATGCCATGGTAGAAATTGCGAAGAAAAACAGTATGGAGGCCGGGTTCGGTGAGCTTCTTCAATTTAAACAGATGCAGGTAAGGGATTTTACGTCCAGGAAAGAATACGGTGTGATTGTAGGAAACCCTCCGTATGGAGAAAGGCTTGGGGATAAGCCGGAGGTTGAGAGGATGTACCGTGATATGGGGCAGGCTTTTAGTAAATTGGACACCTGGTCTGTTTACATGATCACATCCCATCCGGATTTTGAAAAACACTACGGAAAACAGGCTACCAAAAAAAGAAAGCTCTTCAATGGTTTTATTCGGACGGATTATTATCAATACTTCGGCCCGAGGCCGCCAAGAAATAGATAAATTCAGGTATAAAGTGCGCCTCTCTTGAGTAAAATAAGAAGTATCTTCATTTTATCTCAGGGGAGTGGAATTCATGCAGCAGCATCCGATTGATTTTGCTTTGATTTCAAAGGCAATTCAGTCTACGCTTGGCAGGCTTGAAGAAGAAGGGCTTGTGAGCGGCCAGTGCATAGACTGCCTGGAAGAGGCCGAAAAGAACTTGAGCCAGGCATTATCTTATCATTATCAAATTAATCAAAAGCTATAGAGGGTGCGCTGTAAAAAGCGCATTTTCTTTTTTGCTGTCTGATTGAACATAAGGGAGAAGTGAAATGGGAAAATCATTGCCATTTGAAGTGTCCAAAACGGATTCTTTTTTCGATAAATTATCAGAATGGATCGGGGACGTTTTTTATGATATTTTGCCTGATCAGGGCTTTGAATTAAGGGACGAGCAGGTTTTTATGGCCTTTCAGCTGGAAAAGGCATTCAAGGAGAAAAAGGTAATGTTTGCAGAGGCTGGGGTGGGTACCGGAAAAACTATAAGCTATCTGCTTTATGCGATTTGCTATGCAAGGTATTATAATAAGCCTGCCATCATTTCCTGTGCAGATGAAACATTGATTGAACAGCTCGTGAAGAAGCAAGGGGATATTTCTAAAATTGAACATGCACTGGGATTGGAAGTCGATGTCCGTCTTGCTAAATCCCATGAGCAATACTTGTGCCTGAATAAATTGGACTCAGCAGTCAACCATCTGGACTCTGAGGCCATAGACAGGGTATTTGATGAGCTGCCTTCATTTGTGAATGGAGGAAAATCCATGTCTGCTTACTCCCCGTATGGAGACCGCAAACTGTATCCCTATGTGAGCGATGAAGAATGGAGCCAAATTAACTGGGATTCTCTTCAAAGCTGTTTTACCTGTGAAAAAAGGCACCGCTGCGGCCAGACCCTGACCAGGGATTTTTACCGGAAATCAGCTGACCTGATTATCTGTTCACATGACTTTTTCATGGAACATGTCTGGACGAAGGAATCCAGGAAAAGGGAGGGCCAGCTGCCGCTGCTTCCAGAATACAGCTGTGTAGTTTTTGATGAGGGCCACCTGCTTGAGTTCTCAGCACAAAAGGCGCTCACGTATAAAATAGGTGAACAGACACTTTCGACTGTCCTGGAACAGCTTTCAGCCAATGATGTGAGAGATGAGACATTGTATATCATAGATGAAATTAACGAGATCAATACTGCCTTTTTCAGAGAACTTATGCTAAATTCAAAGAAAGTGGAAGGCTCCGACCGACTGGACCTGACACTGGATATGAAGGTCAAATCACTCGCCCGTTCGCTGCATCAAGCCATTGAGAAGCTGGAGGAAAATCTTGTTTTTGAAGCCGAAATGTATACTATTAATGAATATGGATTGAAGGTCGCAGAAGAATATCTTGAAAATCTTTCCTATTCCCTGTCATTATTGCTAAAGGAGCATAGGGGAGTAGTATGGCTTGAGGACACGGGGACTTCGGGTACCCTTGTCATTATGCCGCGGCTTGTGAATGACATTTTAAGTGAACGGGTCTTTTCACAAAAAATCCCTTACATCTTCTCCTCGGCAACGATGTCAAATGAAAAGAACTTCGAGTTTATTGCTTCGAGTCTCGGAATTCGTGAATATACAAGTTTCTCAGTGGAGTCACCATTTGATTACGAAGAAGCGATGCATATTGCTGCCCCGGTTCTGTCTTCTATGGAGGAAAAGCTCGATTATACCTTGAAATCCCTGCAGGAATCGAATGGAGCGGCTCTCATTTTATTTAATTCCAAAGAGGAGCTGCAGTGGTTCAAGGAACATGCGGGCGCAAAGATTCCGTTTCCTGTATATTATGAGGGCGATGCCGAGATCAGTGATCTGGTGGGCATGTTCCAGGAGGATCAGGAATCTGTTCTTTGTTCGTACCATTTATGGGAAGGCTTGGACATACCGGGAGAGTCGCTGACCAATGTCATATTATTCTCACTGCCATTCCCTCCAAAGGACCCTGTTTTTGAATCAAGGAGGGCGGGATATGAAGATCCATATTTCATGGTGGATCTTCCTTATATGATTCTCCGCCTGCGCCAGGGTATAGGCAGGCTTATACGTACAAGCGGGGACCGTGGTTCTGTTTCCATCCTGCTTCCGAGGAATATGGACAAGGCTGCAGCCGATGCCATTAACAAGGCACTGCCAAAGACGGCTGTCCACAGCTGATCATGTATTAAACTCTTCCAAAAAGGTCATTCACCTTCTTTTGGAAGAGTTTTTTTATCCTCATTTTCTGTACATAACTGGCAGTATAGCTGATGCTTCAATACTACTCCATCCAGGAAACCGTCCCGGCAGAAGATTTCCTTGCCGCATATCCTGCAATTGCCCGCAATTTCCATGCCTTTTCCTCCTGTTTTGAAATATTTGAATATATGAAAGATATTCTTTATTCTAACTTTCAGTTTTAGTATAAATTGGATATATGGTAAAATGGAAGAGGACTGCTCACTTAAATAAAAAAGCGGCAGTTTTGTATTTTAGGAGGGGGTATGAAAAATGACTGAAACATTACAGCAGATAGAACAAGACTTTTTAGAATATGTAAAAAAGATAGCAGCTTATAACGAAGCATTGGGTCTGATTTTTTGGGACCTGCGTACAGGTGCGCCAAAAAAGGCTGTTGAACAGAGATCACAGGTGATCGGCATTTTGTCATCCGAAGTTTTTTCTATGTCAACAAGTGAACAGATGGCAGCCTTCCTGGCCCAGCTGACAGATAAAGAGAACTTCTCCGGCCTGAATGAAAAAACAAAGAAGACACTTTTGGAATGCAAAAAGGATTATGAAAAAAACAAAAAGATTCCTGCAGAGGAGTATAAAGAATATGTAGTTCTCCAATCCAAGGCTGAGTCAGTATGGGAAGAGGCTAAGCGCAGCTCCGATTGGGAAATGTTCAAGCCTTACCTTGAAAAAATTGTGGAGTACAACCGCCGTTTCATTACATATTGGGGTTACGAATCGAACCGGTACAACACGCTTCTGGATATGTATGAGCCAGGAGTGACGGTCGAGGTCCTGGATGAGGTGTTTGGGCAGCTGAGGGAAAAGATTGTCCCATTGGTTAAGCAAATTTCCGAGTCGGAAAATAAGCCTGCCACCGAATTCCTCTATAATTTCTTTTCTAAGGAAGATCAAAAAGCCTTCAGCCAGGATATCCTAAAGGAACTGGGCTACGATTTTGAGGCCGGCCGGCTTGATGAGACGGTCCATCCGTTTGCCATCGGCTTGAATCCCGGGGATGTCAGGGTCACAACCAAATATGATGAGAACGACTTCAGGACGGCCATTTTTGGCACTATCCATGAATGCGGGCATGCCATATATGAACAGAACATTTCACAGGATCTGATCGGTACGCCGCTTGCGACCGGAACTTCCATGGGAATCCATGAATCACAGTCCCTGTTCTTCGAAAGCTTTGTGGGACGGAACTTTTCATTCTGGAAAAAGCAATATCCTCTTCTTCAGGAATATGCGGAAACCCAGTTCAAGAACGTCACGCTTGATGATTTTTACCGGGCCATCAATGAGTCCAAACCGTCTTTGATCAGGATAGAAGCAGATGAACTGACCTATCCGCTTCATATCATGATCAGATATGAAATTGAGAAGAAATTATTCAATAATGAATTGGAGGTTGCTGACCTTCCACGCGTTTGGAATCAAAAGTACGAGGAATACCTCGGCGTCCGCCCGGAACAGGACGGAGAAGGCGTGCTCCAGGATGTACACTGGTCTGGCGGAAGCTTCGGCTATTTCCCGTCTTATGCACTTGGTTATATGTATGCTGCGCAAATTAAACATGCCATGCTAAAGAAACTGCCCAATTTCGATGAACTCCTGGAAGCCGGGGATATAGGGCCGATCAAGAACTGGCTGTCAGAAAATATCCATCGGCACGGGAAGATGAAGAAGCCGCTGGAAATTCTTGAAGAGACAACGGGCGAAGGATTGAATGCCCAGTATTTGATTGATTATCTTTCAGAAAAGTATGGCCGCGTATATCAACTGTCCTAAATAACCCTAAAAAAGAGGATGTCCCAAAAGTAAACTGTACCCTGTGTAGTAGACATATTAAAAAAAGTCTACTGCACAGGGTCTTTTTATGTAGAATAGACTAAAAAGTAGTGCGGGAGAGAGAGTATGAGTAGAAAATTATTTTCGGAAAAAGAGATTGAACTGCTAGCTGAAAATCCCTATGTAAAATCAATAAGTCCCAAAGGTATTACTTATTCAGATGATTTTAAGGAGCACTTTATAACTCAGATTAATCTGGGAAAGTTTCCTAGAGAAATATTTGAAGACTGTGGGTTCGATAGCGACGTATTAGGAATCAAACGGATCGAGTCTTCTGCCAGAAGGTGGCGAGATGCTTATCGTATCCACGGGATTCAAGGACTTCGTGACACAAGGGCAGGAAACTCAGGCAGACCAAGGGAAAGAGAGCTTTCTATTGAAGAAAAGTATGCCAGGCTAGAGGCAGAAACTAACCTGTTGAAAGCAGAAAACGAGCTGTTAAAAAAGATACGATTCGCCGAAAGGGGGATGAAAAAGAAATAAAGTTATCGGCCGACCAGAAATTCAACCTCATTCATTCCGTCATCGAGAAATACAAGCTGACAGGAATGGTTTCACACCTCTGTAAAATAGCTGGTGTGTCCCGTCAGGGGTACTATAATTACTTTTCCGCTAAACAAGTCGAGAGAAGGCAGGGGCGGGAGATAAAGGACGAGACCCTTCGGGACCTGATTTTAAAAGCGTACAATTTCAAAAAACGTAAGAAAGGGGCTCGCCAAATTAAGATGGTATTGGCAGGTCAGTTTGGTGTTGTCTTCAATCTCAAGCGAATCAGAAGAATCATGAAAAAATACGGAATTGAGAGTCCTTTCAGGAGGGCTAATCCCTACAAGCGCATCATGAAGGCTACCCAAGAGCACAAGGTCGTCCCGAACCTGCTTAACAGGAAATTCAAGCAGGGAACCCCCTACAAAGTCCTCCTTACAGACATCACCTACCTATATTTCGGAAAAGGAAAAAGGGCGTATTTATCAACCATTATTGACGCTTCCACCAATGAAGTCTTAGCTCATCAGGTATCTGATCGGGTTACTCTTGATATCGCTACCGATACACTAAAGAAGTTAAAGAAAAACAGGAGAATCAAACTGTCTAAAGGAGCCTATATACACTCAGATCAGGGAGGTCACTATACCAGCCCTGCCTATCAGAAGCTGGTAAAAAAATTAAGATTGGGACAATCCATGTCTAGGAGGGGAAACTGTTGGGACAACGCCCCACAGGAATCCTTCTTTGGTCATTTTAAGGATCTGGCTGATATAAAATCATGTGAAACCTTAGAAGAGCTTAAACAAGAAGTGAAAGCTGCCATCCAATACTACAATTACTACAGATATCAGTGGAATATGAAAAAGATGACCCCTGCCGAATACAGAGATCATCTACTTAAAGCAGCCTAGCTTTTTTTAAAATGCCCTTTACAAGGGGTACAGTTTAAAGACCGGGACATCCTCTTTTTGCTCGTACGGTCAGTGTGTGATGATCAGGCAGACCCTGGCGTTTTTTCAATCAAGCGGTGTTTTTCAGTCGATTGTCTGCATGATGGTCCGGCTGGAGGCTGCAGCTTTAGTGAGAGGGATATCCTTTTCCCTTTGTTTTATATCAGGGTAAGTAATCACCTTAGCTGGTGTACGGGCGATAAGGAATTCACATCATCCACTGTAGGATGCTTATGCAAGGCTTGCTGATTTCTGCATAAATGCCATGCTTCATCTTCCGTAAGTAGGCTTTGTTTAGGCCCCATTGGGCGAGAAGCTGGAAGGAGAATAAAGAAAACCAACCGGTTTCCGGTTAAAGAATGTTACAATGAAAGCAAGATTTTGACGGCGTGTGCCGGTGGAAGAGGGTGTGTCTTCCTGGTATCAGGCGGCTTGCGTCATGCTATTTTTACCTATACATAAATCATGAAGGGCGGTACAGGCATTGGCAGCAAGTATTTTGATCCTGGCAGCAGGGATTTTATGGGGCATCATCGGGGTCTTTGTCAGGGAACTCCGGGAATGGGGCTTGAGTGCCATGGATATCGTAGCAGTCAGGTCAGCTTTGGCTGCAGCTATCTTGTTACTTGGCGGGATTATGTTCAAGAAAAAAGACCTGAAAATAAAACTGGCCGATTCTTATCTCTTTGCGGGTACAGGAATCTGCAGCATGGTATTTTTTAATTGGTGCTATTTTACAGCGATTGATAAACTGGGTATATCCCTTTCTGCCATTCTTCTCTATACCGCACCAGCCTTTGTCCTGGTTCTTTCAGCTTTGATCTTTAAAGAGCGGCTGACCAAGCTCAAGGCTGTTCTGGTATTTGTGACGCTTGCTGGCTGTACCTTCGCTGCAGGAGCTGACTTGCGGTCAGATTCATTTGAATGGACAGGGACCCTGATCGGGATTGGGGCTGGTGCCGGGTATGCGCTCTACACTATCTTTGCGAAAGCAGCCCTGAGGAAATATAGTTCCTATACAATCAGCCTGTACACTTTTATTTTTGCTGTTATCCCGCTTGCCCCTATGACTCATTTCTGGGAAAAGCTGCCGCCGATCTCAAACGAAAGCTTTTGGGGAAATGCAGCAGGGCTCGGCCTTTTTTCAACAGTGCTGGCCTATTTGCTGTATACCGCCGGCCTAAAGGGCCTTGAAAGCAGTAAGGCCTCCATGCTTGCTTCAATCGAGCCGGTCACCGCCGTTACGGCAGGTTTTTTTCTTTTTGGGGACAGCCTCACAGCGGTGCAGTTGATCGGTGCAGTTATGGTTCTTTCAGCTGTTCTGGCGATTTCGGCTGAGAACGGGATAAAAAATGGCGAAAACTGCATTGGAACACGAAAGATATATAAAAGTTAAACTGAATAATTCGGTTTTTAGGTTATAAGGCTTGTAATCTTTATTCAACATGCTATAATTCAAATTATCCAAAAAATATGAAACCCTCATATAATAGCGGGGATATGGCCCGCAAGTTTCTACCAGGCTGCCGTAAATGGCCTGACTATGAGTGGGCATGTCTGTACTTTATTTGTCTTTAGCATCTTTTAAGGCTTAAGTGCACTGCCTCACTCTGTGAAGCGGCTGCACTTAAGCCTTTTTGTATGGAGACAGGATCTACAACCAGGGAGGTCTTTTGATATGAAAGAGTTAAAAGAAAAGATTCTAGAAGAAGGTATAGTTTTATCCGGTGAGGTATTGAAGGTGGATTCTTTCCTGAATCATCAAATGGATCCAGTATTAATGCAGAATATTGGCAGGGAATTTGCCGAAAGGTTCAAGGATGATGGAATCACAGCCGTATTGACGATTGAATCTTCCGGTATCGGTCCAGGGATCATGGCCGCTCTCTGCCTGAACGTCCCTATGATCTTTGCCAGGAAGCGGAAATCTCTCACATTAACGGATGAGCTGCTTACGGCTTCGGTCTATTCTTACACAAAACAGGAGCATTATGAAATCGCGGTTTCTTCTAAATTTCTCAAAGCGAATGACAGGGTTTTAATTATTGATGATTTCCTGGCCAATGGCCAGGCTGCCCTGGGACTTAATGAGCTAGTACGGGCAGCTGGAGCCACGGTTGCGGGAGCCGGCATTGTTATCGAAAAGGGATTCCAGGAAGGCGGCAGGCTCCTCCGGCAAAAAGGGATCAGGCTGGAGTCACTGGCGGTGATCAAATCCCTTTCATTTGGGAACATACAATTTGATGAAGAAAAAACGGGGGTAAGCAGCTTATGAAAAATTCGGGAATAAAATTAACTTCACTGGGGATCCAGCATGTTCTGGCCATGTATGCGGGCGCTGTGATTGTGCCTCTCATCGTTGGAGGGGCAATGGACCTTAATGGGAATGATCTTACCTATCTCGTTTCTGTCGATATTTTAATGTGCGGAATTGCAACGCTCCTTCAGGTTTGGCAGAACCGCTTCTTCGGAATTGGCCTCCCTGTCGTACTCGGCTGTACATTCACAGCTGTGGCTCCCATGATTGCGATTGGCGGCCAGCACGGAATCGGTGCCATCTATGGCGCAGTCATTGCATCAGGGGTGTTTGTCATCCTGATCAGCGGTTTATTCGGAAGGCTCGTGAAATTTTTCCCGCCTGTTGTCACCGGTTCTGTAGTTACCATTATAGGCATCACTCTCATCCCGGTTGCCATGAACAATCTGGCCGGGGGGCAGGGTGCAAAAGATTTTGGTTCTTTAAGCAATATCGCGCTGGGTTTTG
Organism: Paraperibacillus marinus; assembly: GCF_046237605.1. Lineage (GTDB taxonomy): Bacteria > Bacillota > Bacilli > Bacillales > DSM-1321 > Paraperibacillus > Paraperibacillus marinus. Next base: position 1,624,631 of record NZ_CP143542.1, read on the forward strand.
GAACTCTGCTGCTCATTATTTTGATTTATAAATTCTTCACCGGTTTTATCCGGTCAATATCCATTTTAGCCGGCCTGTTATGCGGCACCATTGCAGCATCATTCATGGGCAAGGTTGATTTTGCGGCAGTGGAGTCAGCTTCGTGGTTTCATTTAGTGGAACCCTTTCATTTTTCAGCACCAGTCTTTGAACTAACACCAATTCTGACCATGTGCCTTGTGGCGATAGTCAGCCTGGTTGAATCTACAGGAACCTATTTTGCGCTTGGAGATATTACTGATAAGAAAATTACTGAGGAGAAGCTGGCTAGAGGGTACCGGGCAGAGGGCCTGGCGAGCGTCATCGGCGGCGTCTTCAATGCTTTCCCTTATACGACATTCTCGCAGAATGTCGGCCTTATTCAGATGTCCGGGGTAAAAACACGGAACGTCATCTATGTTACAGGAGGCATGCTGGTGTTTTTAGGATTGGTCCCAAAGGTGGGGGCACTTACCACAATCATTCCTCCGGCTGTCCTCGGGGGTGCGATGGTGGCCATGTTCGGAATGGTCATAGCGTCAGGAATCAAAATGCTCAGCAGGATAGAATTTGCAAGGCAGGAAAATCTACTCATCATTGCCTGCTCTGTCGGTATGGGCCTTGGCGTGACAGCAGTGCCGGAGCTGTTTGCCCAGATTCCGGGTGCATGGAAGATCCTGACGGAGAGCGGAATTGTAACAGGAAGCCTCTCTGCCATCTTGTTGAACATTATTTTTAATATACTTCCCGGGATAAATAAAAAAAGAGTGCTGCCAGCAATGCTGAAAAGTCAAAAAGTATCTTAAATTCAAAAAAAGACTGTCCCAAGTGGAACGGTCCCTGATTGGCCCGGCGAGCGGGCGAGGGACAGTTATACTCTATGACAGTCTTTTTTTATTATCTGAAAAACGCCTTGTCTATGTTGTATTTAGCCTGCAGCCTGTTCACAATGAAAGTCTCATAAATTTCTCTTTCCATTGGATCCTCTACATAAGAGATGTCAATCGTGTATACTTCATCGCGGTGATTTTTGATAGGCGATACAGTATCTTCAAAATGCTTCTTAATTCTTTGTCTTAGCTTTCTGGCTTTTCCTACAAAAAGGAGTTCATCATTAATGTTGTAAAACATAAAGATTCCGCCCTTGTCCCGCGGGATTTTGTGAAAATCCTCAAATCCATAGATATTGCTTAATTCGGGATTCGGTTTATTCGGCTTTGTTATGGAAAGGTCGGTATCAGGCATTTCTATTTTGATCAAAATTAACACTTCCTCACTATTAGTCAGGGATAAATGGTATCACAGGTCAGGGATAATATCCACGAATGTTTGTATGATTGCATACATTTCTTTCTTATTTTTACCCATACACGTCAAGATAACCCGGGAAAAAATTAAAAACGTTTGGCAACTTATGAGAGAAGCCGAATAGAATAATATAATTACGCCAAGGAAAGATGTGAAGCGGTATGCAAAAAAAATATTGTGAGCACTGCCGGGCCATTTATTCAAAGGCAGAAATCTGTGAATTCTGCGGACGGACAGAAATGAAGCCGATTATCATCGAGGTCCAGTCGGGCGAAAAAAACCGGGAATAATACTGTGCTTACATACAACTGGAAAAAATGCCGGGATGAAGCGCTGGAATTCTTTACGAATACGGCCATTGTGTCGTATGTTTAAAGTAATAAAATGTAAAGGGGAATCCACCCGATGTATTTGCCGTCATTTTCGCTAGAAGGAAAAACAGCTATAGTAACAGGGGCAGGCCGTGGAATCGGCCGGGCCATCGCAGCAGCATTCGCTGAAGCAGGTGCAGATGTTGCACTCCTGGCCAGGACTGGAGCCGACCTTGAGGAGACTGCCCATATTGTAGAAGGATTCGGAGCCAGGGCGTTCCCGATTGTGACAGATCTTACAGATGTGGAGCAGATTGAAAAGGCTGCTGCATCCGTAAAAAAAGAAGGTTCCATTGATATCCTTGTGAACAATGCCGGCATGAACATCCGATCTAAGGCGCTGGATGTCACGGAAGAAGAATGGAAAACGATCATGGACACAAACCTTAAATCTGCCTTCATGATGTCCCGGGAAGCAGGCAGGCATATGGTTGATGCTGGCAGCGGCGGTTCAATCATATCCGTCTCATCAGTGGCAGGACATGTGGCACTGAGGACAGGAGTGGTCTATGCCGCTACCAAAGCAGCTATGATCCAGATGACAAAAGTGCTGGCACTGGAGTGGGGAAGGCATAATATCCGGGTGAACAGTCTAGGGCCGTGGTATTTCAAAACGCCTCTCACGGAAAAGCTGCTTCAGGATGAAAAATATGTACAGGAAATCCTTGAAGTAACACCTATGAAACGGATCGGGGAGCTTGAGGAGCTGGCAGGGCCGGCTGTGTTCCTTGCATCCGATGCGGCAGCCTATATAACAGGGCAGACGCTGTTTGTTGATGGGGGCATGACGATTCAAGGGTTTTAAATAACGGAGGTTAAGGGTAAACGAAGGGGAGCATCCCCTTTGTTTACCCTTTTTTAATGCTTGTCTGTATATCTTTTTCAAACTGGAACAAAGTACATAATATAGAGAGTGAGAGTGATCTTGTGGCCCATATATTATCCATATCAGATATCGAGCTTCCTTATGAAATAAATCAGGAAACTGTAATGGATTTTGCACGTGAAATGTTTGGGCAATCTTTCCGGGATATTGACAGGCTGCTTAAGGTCTTCGTCAATGGTCAGATAGAAAAGCGGAATTTTGCATGCGGCCTTGATTGGTTCAAGGAAAATCATTCGCTTGAAGAGAAGAATAATACATACATCGAGCAATCTGTGGAGCATGGGGCTGCAGCCATCCAAAAGTGCCTGTCAAGCGGGGAATTTCTAAAAAGAACGGTCAGCGAAGAGGAGATAGATGCAATCATCCTCATCTCAAGTACAGGTATGGCAACCCCGACTATTGATGCCCGCATTATGAACAAGCTTCCATTCAGTCCGCATACTAAAAGAATTCCCATATGGGGCCTTGGATGTGCAGGGGGGGCCGCCGGCCTTTCACGGGCACTTGATTATTGCAGGGCGTACCCAAAATCCAATGTACTCGTCCTTGCCATTGAATTATGCAGCCTGACCTTCCAAAAGGATGACCGCTCAAAGAGCAACCTGGTAGGTACATCGATTTTTGCTGATGGAATTGCCTGTGCCCTGGTGAGCGGGGAGGAATCCCATCTTCTGAAAGAAAAGAAGAGGAAGTCAACTCCAGAACTGCTCGCGTCCCAATCCACCCTTCTTGGAGATTCTCTCGATGTAATGGGCTGGGACATAAAAGATGACGGGTTATATGTTATCTTCTCAAAAGATATCCCCTCCCTGATTGAGAACTGGCTGAAACCGAACGTAGAAAAATTCCTTGGCAGCCAGCATCAGCAGCTTGGAGATATCGAGCATTTTATAGCCCACCCGGGCGGCAGGAAGGTCATAGATGCATATGAGAAGTCACTTGGCTTTACAGAGGAAAAGACGCGGCTGTCGCTTGAGGTCCTGAGGGAGCACGGCAATATGTCTTCAGCTACCATTTTATACGTGTTAAAAAGGTTCATGGAATCAGATGCAGATGCAGGGGATCTGGGCCTTGCCGCTGCTCTTGGCCCAGGATTTTCATCCGAACTCCTCCTAATGAGGTGGAGCTGATGTTCTTTGCTTTTTTCCTTGCCCTGGTTATTATGCAGAGGCTCCTGGAGCTTGTTGTCGCGAAGCGGAATGAGATATGGATGAAAAGCCGCGGCGGGGAGGAATTTGGTGCGGCCCACTATCCGTGGATGGTGGCCATGCATGCATCCTTTTTTGCCGCATTGAGCCTGGAGGCCTATCTCCGCGGTTTCCAGCTTTCGCCGCAGTGGAAGCTTCTGTTTGTCCTGTTTCTGATCCTCCAGACCGGAAGGATATGGGCGCTCCGCTCACTCGGCCGGTTCTGGAATACGAAGATTATCGTGGTCCGGGGAGCGAAGGTAGTGAAAAAAGGGCCGTACAGGTTCTTGAAACATCCCAACTATGTGATTGTAGCCTTGGAACTGCTGGTCACCCCCCTGATTTTTAATGCTTTTTGGACCGCTGCATTATTTACCGTATTGAATATCTTTATGATGAAAACCAGGATACCTGCTGAAGAAGAAGCGTTAAGATCTCTTACCGATTACAGGCGTGCTTTTTCGCCATCCGACTCAGGCAGCTGAGAAAATTTAAGAAATTATCTGATAATATCAGTTGAAAACGATTATCATTTCTGTTATATTCTAATTGAGCTTGAATATTATTCTCAATTAGCTGAGTGAGGTGCACCTTCATGGTCTGGTTTTTTATAATGGCAGCGCTATTTACATACCTCTTTGTGCTTAAACATGTGCTGGGAAATATCCAGCCTGCCCGTAAATCCAAGTCAGTCGAAAGGGCAGCGATACCTAAAAATAGAAATGGCCGTTTAGAAGCCATTGGATCCACCAGGTGAAATTTTTGCCTGGTTTTTTTTTTTTTATATAATTCCATACTCTTTTTCTTATCATTTCGATTAAAATGGATAATATATGAATTCCAAATGCCAAGCTGACAAGGGGAACTAACGATGAAACACATAATTACCAGCCAAAAGAGCCTCCTGCCTGCCCTCGGAGGACTGTATCTAAAATACAGCAGAACAGGGGATGCAGACAGCGCAGCCAAAATGAAAAGTTTAATTCATAAAGAGCGGAATTCCGAACGGCTGATTGCATTCTGCGGCCACTTTTCTGCGGGCAAATCAAGCATGATCAATGCATTGCTAGGAAAAGAGCTTCTGCCTTCCAGTCCAGTCCCCACGAGTGCCAACATAGTAAAGATAAGTAAGGGCGGGGACTATGCCAAAGTATTCTTCAGGGAAGGAACCCCTGTTGTGTATCCGGCACCCTATGATTACGGAATGGTTAAGTCCTATTGTAAAAAAGGGGATGAGATTTCTGCCATTGAAATAAGCACCCCTGATTTCCCCCTGGAAAATAACAGTGCCATCATGGATACCCCCGGGATTGATTCAGCGGATGATGCCCATAAAGCTTCTACAGAAGAGGCTATCCATTTAGCAGATATCGTTTTTTATGTAATGGATTACAACCATGTCCAATCAGAAGTGAATTTCCTATTCGCCAAAGAAGTGGCGGCCTCAGGGAAAACGCTTTATCTGATTGTCAATCAGATTGATAAGCATGATGAAACAGAGCTGACATTTGATGAGTTTGCAGATTCTGTATCACAAAGCTTTTTAAGCTGGGATGTTAAGCCTGATGACATATTCTTTACCTCCTTAAAGGATCCGGGGCTTTCGAGAAATGATTTCGATAAGGTGAAGGAGCTAATCAAGGATTTCTCTGAACAGGAACAAAAACCTGATACTGCAGGCATGGCAGCTGTCCAGATTGCAGGGGAGCATATGGACTGGCTCCGAAGGGAGAAGTCCGGGGAACTTTCTTCCTGGGAGAAAATAATCGATGACGCTGAGTCAGATCAAGGTGGGACTCTAACAGATCTTGCAGAACTTGAAAGTGAAAAAAAGAAGGCGGAACTGGCAGCCAGCGAAGCCCTGGAAGCTTTCCACAGCCGTCTGCAAACCATTCTGAATAATGCTTATCTCATGCCAGCCTCCACAAGGGCGCTGGCAGAATCCTATCTTGAGTCTACAAAAAAAGACTTTAAGGTCGGCATGTTCTTCTCGAAGTCCAAAACAGAACAGGAAAGAAAATCGAGATTCATGGCTCTCAAGGAGGATCTCACAGACAAGGCAGAATCGCAGCTTGAGAGACATATTAAGGAGCTGTGCATCTCAATCCTTAAGGAATATGACTTATTCGATGGAGAGCTTGAAGAAAAGGCACGAACCTTTTCCATTGATATTCCTGATTCACTCATGAAAGAGCCGGTCAAGAGCCAGGTCCAGATTACCGGGCAATATGTGCTTGTATTTACCCAGGAGCTTGCGGATGGTCTGAAAAAAGAAGCGAAAAATAATATTCGTCCATTTTTAGATAAATTTGAAGAAGCTGCCCGGCGCAGGATGAATGATAAAGTGCTGAAGATAAATAAGGATCTGGAACGGCATTCGGGACTGATTCGGGCGAAGAAGGAAATAGAAGCGGCACAACTGTGGATCAATCAGGAAGAATCCGAAATCGGGGCTTATCTGAATGGCGAAAAAACGCCTGAATTGTCCCCGGATATCATGCAGCTCTTCAAACAGTGGGATGGAGAGGAAAATAACTACCGTGTTGTTGTGAGTGAGGAAATGGAGGTTGAAGAAACAGCTGGAGAACTTTCTGCTGAGTATCCTGCGATTCCAGTAAATGCTCCTGTGCAGAAAAAAGAAGAGACCGACACTAAAGTTATAGCTGAAAAGCTTTACGGGGCCTCTATTCTGTTAAAGGATAAGAAGGGATTTCAACATATTGCAAAGGATCTTGAAGCTCAGGCCTCTAGACTGGAAAATCAAACATTTACGGTCGCTTTGTTCGGAGCCTTCAGTGCAGGAAAGTCGTCATTTGCCAATGCTTTGCTCGGGGATAAGGTGCTTCCTGTATCCCCTAATCCCACTACAGCAGCGATTAATAAAATTTGTCCGCCAGATTCCGCTAATCCGCATGGAACGGCCAGAGTAAAGCTTAAGGAAGAAGCCATGCTGCTTGAAGATGTAAGGCTTGCGTTCTCATTTTATGACACAGAGGTCTCAACCCTCGAAGAAGCTGTGCTAAAAGCGGGGGCGATCTTGGAAGAGCCTGCCGGGATGGGGACTCATAATACACATGCTTCCTTCCTGCGCGCCTTTTTGGAAGGATATCCCCTGCTTGGGACAAAGCTCGGCTCGGAAATCATAGTGGATTTAGACGGCTTTAGGGACTATGCTGCAAACGAGAAGAAATCCTGCATGGTTGACTGGATCGAACTCTACTATGATTGCGACATCACCCGCAAAGGAGTCATACTTACAGACACGCCTGGTGCCGATTCCGTCAATGCAAGGCATACCGGGACAGCGTTTGATTATATAAAAAATTCAGATGCAATCCTGTTTGTTACCTATTACAACCATTCCTTCTCAAAGGCAGACAGAGAATTCCTCATCCAATTGGGCCGTGTAAAAGATTCTTTTTCGATGGATAAAATGTTTTTCATCATCAATGCCGTAGACCTTGCCGGCTCAAAGGACGAGCTGGCAGATGTCGCCGGTTATGTCAGCGGAGAGCTGGGAAACTTCCAGATCAGGCAGCCTAAAATTTATCCCCTGTCCAGCAAATCGGCCCTGGAGGAAAAGCAGGGCAGGGATCCACTGAAACAGCATTTCCTTTCAGACAGCGGGCTGCCGGATTTTGAAAGAGACTTCAATAAGTTCCTTGACGAAGATCTGACTGGAATTGCCGCTGCTTCTGCTGCCTCCTCTCTCCACCGGGCTGAGAACATGCTGAAGGAAGTAATTTCAGCGTCGCGTCTTGATCAGGATGAAAAGGAAGCACAGAAAAAGCAGCAGGAGGATGAGCTGAAAAAAATCAGCGCCATTATTGAAAAAACAGATCTTGAGCTGGATCTATCCCGGCTGAGGAGAGAGATTTTGGATTTGGCCTTTTATTGTAAGCAGCGCGTTTTCCTCAGGTTCAATGATTTCTTCAGGGAGGCCTTCAGTCCTGCTTCCCTTAAAGATGACGGAAGGGACCTGAAAAAGGCGCTAAAGCTTTCATTACAGGAGCTGCTGTCATCAGCAGGCTTTGACCTGGCCCAGGAGATGCGGGCCACAACAGTCCGTTCTGAGGTGTACATGAACAAACTCCTCAAACAGCATTATAGTAATTGGGCCGTTCAAATCAAGGAAATCAGAAAAGGGATAGAAATGTCAGAAATCCAAAACGTCACCATAGAGGTCCCGGATTTCAAACCTGGCTTCAAGAGCCTTACTGATGCAGATTTCAAAAAGGAGCTTTCTCTGTTTAAAAATCCACGAAGCTTTTTTGAGAAAAAGGAAAGTGTGAGGATGAAAGATTCCATGCAGTCCACCCTCGAACCGCTGGCAGAGGAATATCTGGAGAGCCAGGCTGAAAGACTTTATGAAGTATGCAGCCAGATGTATCAGCAATCCGTCAGCTCTTTAAAGGAGCAGCTAAAAGGGGAAATTATTGAGATATATGAGGGTTATACAGAAGCATACAGCCGGACAGAGGTCATTGAGGGCTATGAAAGCGCCCTCCAGTACTTACAAGATGCTTATTAAATGATAAGAAGGAGGCAAACTTGTATGAATGTCCTGATGGAAGCAAAAGAACTTATGGGGAAGCTTGATGATCCGGGGGTCAAAGTGGTGGATTGCAGGTTTTTACTTGGCAGCCCAGAGCATGGTTCGTCCCTGTACAAAATAGGTCATATCCCGGGTGCTGTCTATTTTGACCTGGAGAAGGATCTATCTGGGTTGCCAGGGAAACATGGAGGCAGGCATCCCCTGCCTTCCATGGAAGAATTCGCGGAGAAGCTTGGAGCCTGCGGCATAGACCGATCTCAGACAGTAGTAGCCTATGACACAGGCGAACTGGCTTTTGCATCCCGCCTCTATTGGATGATGAAATATGCAGGGCATGATGAGGTATATATATTACAGGGGGGATTCAAAACCTGGGAAGAAGGCGGTTATCCGATTTCTGCAGAAAGAAGTGTATATCCCTCTGTAACGTATGATCTTTCCATTCAAGACAGCCTTCTAACAAATTATGAAGCCGTCAAGGCATTTGTTAATGGACGAGAAGAATTCACATTAATTGATTCCCGCGATTCCATCCGGTATGAGGGAATCGAAGAAAAGATTGACCATGCAGCCGGCCATATACCCGGCGCGGTCAATAAGTTGTGGCATCACAGCATCATGGATGGCGCCTTTAAGTCTGGAGAGGAACTGAAAGAGTTGTTCCGTGATGTGAATAAGGATCAAAAAGTGGTTGTCTACTGCGGTTCGGGTGTCACGGCTGCCCCTAATTTTATTGCCCTCAAACTGGCTGGATTTAAGGATGTAAGCCTTTATGCGGGAAGCTTCAGTGATTATATTTCTTATAGTGGAAACCGGGTCGCAGGCAAGGAAGGAGAAATGAAAATTTCTCTCTGAAAACCCGTGAAATGTGTTAAAATAGATAGTGGCGTCAAGAATAATCATTAAGGTAACTGCCTTACTCGGAATGAGCGCATGCTTTTTTGGGGGATAGGCAGTTTTTAATTTCAAGATAGAGGTGAATTACAATGGAGGAAACCATTGGGAAGCAAATAGAGCAGGCTGAATTACTGCCTTCCCTGATGCTCGTGGATGGAATGGCGCTATTGTTCCGCGCCTTTTATGCGACGGCAATAAGCGGTCAGTTCATGATCAATTCAAAAGGGATGCCGACTAATGCTGTCCAGGGCTTTTTGAAGCATCTTCTGACAGCCATTAATCATTTCAACCCTTCCCATGTAGCTGTCTGCTGGGATATGGGCAGTAAAACCTTCAGGAGCGAGATTTTCACAGAATATAAAGCAAACAGGCCGGACGCGCCGGTTGAATTGATTCCGCAGTTTGATGCGGTTAAGGAAGCGGTCCGAGCATTCGACATACCCAACATCGGATTGAAGGGGTATGAAGCGGATGATTGCATAGGAACAATCGCAAAAGAAGCTAAGGCAGCGAGCAGGGTCTTTGTTTTGACAGGAGATCAGGATCTCCTTCAGCTCATTGAGGAAAATATCTCCGTTGTGCTGCTGAAAAAGGGCTTCGGCAATTACGATGTTCATGACGGCGATACATTCTTTGACTGGAAGGGAATCACCCCAAGACAGATGATTGACTTAAAAGCTTTGATGGGGGACCCATCTGATAATTACCCGGGTGTAAAAGGCATAGGGGAAAAAACGGCCCTGAAGCTGCTGCAGGCATATGAGAATATTGAAGGAATCCTTGGAAATCTCCTTTTGCTTACAAAAGGGCAGCGTGAGAAAATCGAAGCGGCAGTGGATATGCTTCACCTTTCACGGAAACTTGCCGAAATCAAATGCGATGTCCCTGTGGCGTGCCCGCTTGATCAGGCGAAATGGGAATATGACCATGCTTCCGTGAATAACATGCTCGATGAGTATGAAATCAGGGGGCTGCACCGTTTTCTGGCATAACTACCCGAACAGCGGCCTTTTATACGGCCGCTTCTTCGGGTGGCTGTGGAGCAGGACGGGTAGCAGGCGTAAGGCCTACCTCTTCGTATTGGATTTCTTGGCCCTGTTTTCTAACTCGGTTTTTGGGTCATGGGCGCGCTCGTCCTCGGCATAACCCTGAGAGGTCACCCCGAGGCTTGCTTTACCGCGGTTATTATGATGCTTTTTACTCATCCGAAAAGAAACACCTCCTGTAATACATTATTCCTGATTTAAACGATATTTATGTTTTGTTGATTGGATACTATTTTTAAGGGGATTCACCGCTGATGAAGACAATTGAAGAGTTTTTATGCGATTTAGAGGCAAGAGGCTTTTGTTTTGAAGAGGATGCCATCGGATTTATCTATTTTGGCAAGCACTATACGAATGCGGGCGACAGCCTTGTCAACAGTGCAATTGAAATCACTTTGAAAGCGCAGAAACGTTTCGACGGAAGCTTTTATCTTTCCCTGCTTGAAAGTCTGGTTCAGCAAGATATAACATCCAAGAAGAAAGCATTTGTGTTCGCTAATGAAATGAATTTAATTTAAAGTTAGTGCACCCCGAAGCTTGCGGCAGACTCTCGCTTTGGGGTGTTTTACTATAACTGAACATGGAGCGTTCCTGTCTTTTCGCTTTTATTGCCCATTCTTTAATATTGCTTCCCTGGCCAGGGTGTCTGCCCTGTTTTCCCGGCTGGGCACCCATTTGATGAAAAAGAGTTCGATTTGTCCCGCCAAGGAAAGTGCCTTTTCCAAAAACGGGGCATATTTCTTGTTCTTTACAAATTCCTTTTCCATAGCCCTGAAAATCAGGTCTGAGTCGGTCTTGAAGGAAACCATTCCATACCCTCTCGATACACAGAGCTCCAAAGCTTTAATCAAAGCAGAAAATTCTGCTTCATGATTTTCCATCATTCCGATTGGGATCGAATACGTTTCAACCTTGCCATTATTTTTTATAAAGATCCCAGCACCGCTCGGTCCGGGATTTCCTGCGCTCGCACCATCTATGTAAATTTCAATCAATGAAAGCCGCCCCCCAGAATATAATTATCTAAAGTGTACCATAATCATGATATATGTAAGAACATGAGGACTGCTTTCAGTCATGATTTTGCTAAAAGAGGTTAAATTAGTGATGAAATGTGATATATAAGTTAAATATGCTACTTGGCCTAAAGGAGGCAGCTATGAAGGTTATCATTCACTGGAGGTATAAACATCCGAAAAGGGTCGATGCGGTTTTTCACTCAGAGCCGATAGACGCTGGGCAGGCCCTATATATCACGGAAGACCTTGAGAAGTCTGGCAGGCTTTCAAGCATTGAATATGAAGACGAAGCAGGCAGCACGTGGACCAAGAAGGAATTAAGGAAACTGCTGGCGGAAGTGGAGGATGAACCTCAGGATATTACCGTTTTCTTTGATGGAGGATATTTGAAGGAAGAGAAATTATCGGGAGCAGGCGCAGTGATTTACTACACCCAGAATAATAAAAAGTGGCGGGTGCGTTCGAATAAGATTCTTGAAATTCTGGAATCAAACAATGAAGCCGAGTATGCTGCATTGTATTTTGCCCTTCAGCAGCTTGAGGAGCTGGGGGTAAGGAATATGTCCTGCACCTTCATAGGAGATTCCCAAGTTGTCCTCAACCAGCTTTCGGGAGAGTGGCCATGTTTTGAAGAAGGCTTAAACCGGTGGCTTGACAGAATAGAACATAAAATGGGTGAAATGGGAATAAAGCCTGTGTACTCCCTTGTTGGAAGGAAAGAAAATGGGGAGGCAGACAAGCTTGCGGGCCAGGCTTTGGAACGAAAATTTGTCTCCAGTAAATTAGAACTGATTTAATAAAAAAGGAGAAGGCCGCATGACCAGGAAAGATATTTGTTCAGAAGTTGATACTATGCTTGAAGACTATTGTAAAGATTGTTTCTTGAAGGCTCATCACAGAAAAGAAAAAGGCCGGACTTTCGCCCATAAATTCTGCATATCACAGTGTACGGTCGGTGAAAAACTCAAGGAGCTCGGAGACAGGCTGAAGTAGTTGAAATAAAAATCTGTCATTAAAAAAAGCTCCCGAAGGGAGCTTTTTTTAATGACTATTCTACATATTTCCCGTGGTCAGGCAAGGCGAGACTGTCGAATTCACTGGCGAGCGTCTGCAGACCAGATTGCAGATCTTCACCGAATACAGGCAGACCATGTCCTGTCCCAGCTGCCAGCGGTCTCAGTGCATTCAATTTAAGTACAGAGTCTTTTGCTGCTTTCCAGTCTGTTGTAAAATAACGGGGAGGTCCGGCGATTTCCTTTTTCTGTGTCATCACCTTATACAATTCATCCTGCCTGACTGTCACAAATGCATCCCCGGCAATCAGGACTCTATCCCTCTCCCGGAATAGAGAGATATGGCCAGGACTGTGTCCCGGTGTGTGAATCCACTTCCAATCAGGCATCTCAGGAACACTCCCATCCTCAGGGAATGCCTTTACACTGCCAGATATATCGATTCCCTCATTTGGAAACATCTTGGACATCTTGGCCACCATCCCGCCTTCAACAGTTGAATCAGGTTCAGGATAATCCTTCATCCCCGTCAGGAATGGCAGTTCCATTTCATGAGCGTAAACAGGGACCCCCGGCCAAAATTCCAGCAGCCGGTCAAGCCCGCCGATATGATCAAAATGTCCGTGGGTCAAAAGGATGGCCTTCGGTCTCGCGCCCCCGCCAAACAGCTTCTCAGCCTCCTCTTTAATGGAATCACCAGATTTCGGCATCCCTGCATCCACTAAAATCCACTCAGCATCGCCTTTGAGCCGGATAAAAAACAGATTGACGATCTGGTTTGTATAAACCAGCACATCAGGTGTAACAGTTTCTACAGATCCGTTGGCTGCGGAAGTCATCGGCAGGAATCTTGTGAACGGTTCGTTGGTCATGGAATGTCCTCCTCCTTCATTTAGACACTATACGATACGAATTCCCTTCATTCACCAAAACTATGCAATCTTTCACTTCTATTTTTCTGCAAAATTTTACAAAAGTCTTCCGAAATAGGTTTTGCTGCTCGAAATCTGGGTATTTAAAAATTAGGAACACGCGCGTGTAAAAGAAAAATAAAGATAATTAACTAGGTTAGGGGTTTTTGGCGAAGATGAAAAAGACATGGACGATTGTATTGGCAGCTATGCTTCTCATCAGCATGCTTGCCGGCTGTTCCGGAAGCAACGGAGCATCTGGATCGGAAGACAGCAATGGCAAAGTAACATTAAAATTCTGGAGTTTCTGGGGGTCGGAAACCCGCCGGCCGATCGTAGAAAAAATGATCGATGATTATAATAAATCCCAGGATAAGGTAGTGGTTAAACATACCTTTGTACCATGGGGAGACATCTGGACCAAGAATCTGGCAGCAGTGGCAGCCGGAAATCCTGCCGATGTAGTAGTCACCGATATCAATGATGTATCACACAGGGCTAAAAACGGCCAAAGCACGGACTTATCAAAATATCTAGACGATAATACCAAGGATACGTTTTATCCTCACCTCTGGTACACAGTCCTCTTTAAAGATAAACCTTACGCAGTTCCCTTCAACACCGATACAAGGATGCTCTTCTATAATAAAAAAGCATTCAAAGAGGCAGGCCTTGACCCAAACAAGCCGCCAAGAACATGGAAAGAACTCGAGGATTACGCCAAAAAGCTTGACGTGAAAAAGGGCGACACCTACGAAAGAATCGGTTTTTATCCTGTATGGGGCGGATTCGGTGCGCCGAGCTGGATGAGAAATGCAGATGGCGGAACCGGGTTCTTTGATGGAGATAAGCCTTCCATTAAAACTCCTGCCAAGGAAGATGCACTGACATGGCTTGCTGATTGGAAGAAACGCTACGGCAAAAAGACGATTGAGAAATGGGAAGCCGATTTCGGAAACGGAACGACCAACCCGTTCATCTCTGAAAAAGTGGCTATGTACACGGACATCGGAACTTTCTATACCCAGATCCGAGACTCGGGCAAGGAAATGGACTTTGGCGTTGCTCCAATCCCGGTATATAAAGATGGAGAAAAACCGTGGAGTGAAGGCGGAGGATTTGTCCTTGAGGTTCCAAAAGGCTCCAAGCATCCTAAAGAAGCCGCTGACTTCATTAAGTATATGACTGATGTAAAAGCTCAAAAATACTGGGCGTTGAAAAATTATGACAATGTTGCCAACAAAGAAGCTGCTGAGAGTGTAGCTGCTGACATGAAGGGGCAGGAAAAGATGGTGTATGAAGAATCTCTTAAGAATCTGGAATACACGAAGCTTGCTCCGGTTCCAATAGAATATCCGGACTACCGCAGCAGGATCGATCCGCAGATTGATGCAGTGATGCTCGGGAAAAAGGATGCAGCCTCCGCTCTTGAGAAGGCTGAGAAAGACGTTGAAAAAGCCAAAAAATAAAAAAGATAAAGAGGGAAGGGAAGTCATTGACTTCTCTTCTTTAGTAAAAAATTTAGGGGGTAGCATTATGCGCCAGCAAGGGGCAAGTGAAAAGTTGCCGCAGAACATTGCAGGAACCGGTACCAAAGGTTCTGCCAAAGCTTCTGCCGGATCAGGGAGTAAAACAGATGCACAGCCTTTACAAAAATCCAGGAAATTAGGCAAATCTTTCAAAGAAAACTTGATAGGATATGGATTTATATCCCCCTGGCTCATCGGCTTCTTCTTTTTAACCGCAGGACCGCTCCTATTTTCCCTCATAGTCAGTTTCAGTGATTACAATATTACATCCGAAATGACTTTCACAGGATTGGATAATTATAAGAGAATGTTTACAGCGGATGACTTGTTCTGGACATCACTTTGGAACACACTGTACTTTGTTCTCTTCTCCGTACCGCTGACTACAGCGGGTGCTATTTTTATTGCTGTTCTCCTTAATACAAAGGTCCCGGGCATGAAAATTTTCAGGACGATATATTACCTGCCTGCTGTACTTTCGGGCGTTGCCGTCTATTTCCTGTGGATGCAGCTTCTGAGTCCGGGGACTGGACTTGTGAACCTGGTTTTAAGCTGGGTTGGAATCGATGGTCCGGCATGGCTGTTTGATCCTGAATGGACAAAGCCTGCTTTGATATTTATGAAGCTCTGGAGTGTAGGGGGCGGCATGCTGCTTTATCTGGCAAGTCTCCAGGGAGTATCTGGTGCGCTATATGAAGCCGCGGACCTGGATGGGGCTAATATTTTTCAGAAGTTCTTTCATATCACGCTTCCGATGATCACACCTATCATTTTTTTCGATATCATTACCAGTACAATCGGGGCCTTCCAAATTTTCCAGGAAGCTTATGTCATGTCGAAAAACGGAGATGGAGGACCGGCCCACTCACTCTTATTTTATAATCTGCATATGTGGAACAATGCATTTGAAGTGTTTAATATGGGATATGCATCGGCAATGGCATGGCTACTGTTCATTATCATCATGATCCTGACATTGGCAAATCTTAAATTCGGCAAGCGCTGGGTACACTATGAGGGCGGTGACAACAAATGAAGAAAGCAGAATCACCCAAATTCTATCAAACTATGAAGTTTAGAAGAAAAATGAAAAATGTGATTGTTCTTTTCGTTTTGATTGCGGGGAGTATTGCTCTCCTTACACCTCTGTGGTGGATGATATCAACTTCGTTGAAGACGCCGGCAGAAATTGCCCAGTTTCCGCCTTCATTTTTCCCGGAAAAATTCAGCTTTTCCAATTATGTGAAAGCATGGTCTACAGGGCCATTTACCAGGTGGGCCATGAATTCAGTATTTCTGGCAGTGGTTGGCACATTCGCCAGTGTCCTGGTGAATTCCCTTGTTGCCTATGGATTTGCAAAGCTTAAATTCAAGGGCCGCAACTTCTGGTTTGTGGTTGTTCTTTCCACCATGCTGCTGCCGGGTTTTGTGACAATGATCCCCCAATATATGCTTTTCTCTAAATTGGGATGGATTAATACGTACCTTCCGCTGATTGTGCCCTCCTTTCTTGGAAGTGCGTTTTTCATCTTCCTGCTGAGACAGTTTATGATGACGATTCCCAATGAATTCATTGAAGCGGCTGTCATGGACGGTGCCGGCCACTTGAAAATTTGGTGGCATATTATGCTTCCGCTGACTAAGCCGGCCTTGATAACCGTAGCCATTTTTTCATTCAATGGGTCGTGGAACGATTTATTGGGTCCGCTCCTTTACCTTAATGATGAAAGCTTGTATACCATCCAGCTGGGGCTGCAGACCTTTAAGGGCTCGGTACAGACGCAGTGGAATTATCTGATGGCCATGTCAGTGATGATCTTATTGCCAACTGTTCTGGTGTTCTTCATCTTCCAGAGATTCTTCATTGAAGGATCAAATATCTCATCAGGAACTAAGGGCTGACAGCAGTAACACAAAACGGAGCAAACGGCTCCGTTTTTTGCTGTTTTCTCTGGAAAAGGCCGGAGCTGAATGTATCACGTGTTTTCCTGCAAGAGGGTGTGGTCATCATTTGTCTTTTTTGGCATTCCTGCCTGTGCCTTGCTCCGCTCCTGCTCTTGTCCAGCCCTTCCATGCATGGTTTGCCAGTAGAACATTCATGTTTGTTTTTATTGTGAACAAATGTTCTTATTGGCCTTGGAATCTGTTAAACTAGCAGAAGAGAATAAATGGAGGAAGTGCTGAAAAAAATGGTAAAGATCATTATTGCCGAAAAGCCTTCTGTCGCAAAGAATATAGCAGAGGCTCTCCAGATTAAAAAGAAAAATGAAGGATATTACGAAGGCGGGGGATTTTTAATCACTTGGGCCATGGGCCACCTGCTGGAACTTTTTGATGCTAAAGATTATGATCCTAAGATGGCTCGCTGGAAAATGGACCATTTTCCATTTATTCCAGAAACATTTAAATATAAAGTGAAAAGTCCCAGAAGGGGGGCTTACAGCGGTCCAGGTGCTGGCCGGCAGCTGTCGACCATAAAAAAACTGGTCGAAAGGAGCGAGGTCGACGCCGTTATTTCTGCCTGCGATTATGACAGGGAAGGGCAGATTATCGGTGACACGATCCTCGGGCAGCTTAAGACACGGAAAAAGGTATATCGGATGCTGCTGAATGAATGGACTCCTGCAGAAGTATTAAAGGGGCTTGAAGAAATAAGGCCGAATGAGGAAATGGAGCCTCTTCGGGATGCGGGAATCAGCCGGCAGTGGGCGGATTGGATCATTGGAATCAATTTAACATCTGTCGCTACCCTTAAATATCAGGCAGGCAGGGGTAAAGCAATCAATGTAGGCAGGGTGCTCATGCCCACATTGAAGATCATCTACGACCGTGATAAAGAAATCGAACGTTTTGTCCCGGAAACTTATTATAAATTGACCGGCTCTTTTCTTGCTCAGGGCGGAAGAGAATATGAAGGAACGTATCATCTGAATAGTGAGGAAAAGTTTAAGGATAAAAAACAGCTGGAAGTGGCTGCTTCCGCCTTTCATGGGGGATTGGGGACCATCACAGACAAGACGGTCGAACAGAAAAAGGAATTTCCGCCTTTTTTGTTCAACCTATCCGGCCTGCAAGGGCATATCACGAGCAAATACAAGGGATGGACTTCCGACAAAGTCTTAAAAACAGCGCAGTCGCTTTACGAGAAGAAGCTGATCACTTATCCAAGGACTTCAAGTACTGCGCTTGAAGAAAGCCTGAAAGGAAGAACGGCCAAAGTGCTTGAAGCCGTAAAAAAAGGCCTGCCTTACGAAAATGAACTAAAATTCACAGCATCCAGGAGAATCTTTGATAATGCCAAGGTAGAAAGCCACAGTGCGATCATTCCGACCTATCTTGTTCCAAAAAGGCTGAACCCGGATGAACAGATTGTCTATACATCCATAAAAAACAGGTTTTTGATGCAGTTTATGCCGGTAGCTGAGTTCGAAGAAACCAGGATCACCACACAGCTCCATTCAGCTGATATTTCCGGTGTCTTCCTCACAAAAGGACGGATCCAGCTGGTGGAGGGCTGGAAAAAGGTCGAGCGCATGGAAACGAAAGAAGTGGTATTACCGCCGCTCGATCTGGGTGAAAAAGTGGAGGCAGTCAACCATTCCATTACGGAACATGCGACAAGCGCCCCCAAACAGCATACAGAAAGGACGCTGCTCCGGCTGATGGAAACCTGCGGAAGGAAAGCGGGGAAGAGCGGGGATGAAGTGGAGGCGGTCCTCAGCGGCTTCAGTATCGGCACGGCTGCCACCAGGGCAGATACAATCAAGAAGCTTAAGGATGTAGGATATATAGAATTGAAGAACAAGAACCTGACCTGTACTGAACTTGGGCGGGCCATTGTAGAAACTCTGCCTGTTCCTGAGCTGCTTGACCTTGAATTCACCGGAAGGATCGAAAAAAAGCTCTCAGACATTGAAAAAAGAAAATTTACTAAATCCGAGTTCATGAATTTCATTGTGGAATTTACTTCTGCGACTGTAGATAAAATCAAAAATGGAGAGGGAGGATCCTTGAAGGGTAAGGGTGCTTCTACATCCATTCAGCGGGAAGTGCTGGGGAAATGTCCGGTTTGCGGCCATGGAATTATTGAGGGCCAAAAAGGCTTCGGCTGTTCCAATTGGAAAAGCGGATGTAAATTTGTCATTTGGAAAAATGACAAATACCTGGCCTCCATGAAAAAAAAGCCAACCAAAACATTGGTAAAATCACTATTAAAGAACGGCAAAGCATCTGTAAAAGGTTTGACGAGCCGGAATGGAAAGAAATTCAATGCCATTCTTTCGTATCAGAAGAATGAAGAAAATGAATATTTTTCTTGGAATATGGAATTTGAGGATAGTAAGAAGGCTTAACTTGAAAGCATAAAAATCTTCCCCCCTTCAAAAGCTAGGTGAAAGGGGGGTTTTTATGGATTTTTTTTATGGACAGGATACGCTCACAATATTTCAGTGGATTATACGGGGGGTCACTGGCTATCTATTTTTGGCCATCGCTACAAAATTCATGGGCCAGAGATTCATCTCACAGCTGAGGTTTATTGATTTTATCACTGCCCTGATTGTCGGGAGCATCATGGCCAAGCCGCTCGGGAGTTCATCAGACGGAATGGGCGGGGCGCTGATCACAACAGCGGTCATATCACTGCTCTATTATGCGAATACCATGTTAACCCTCAAATCAAATGGCTGGCGCGCCCTTTTTGAGCCGAGCACACTGATACTCATAAAGAACGGGAAAATCAATCTTGCAAATTTAAAAAAAGCGAAGATCTCCATGGAATACCTGCTGTCTGTTCTCCGTATGCAGCATATCCAATCAATTGAAAACATCGGAATTGCCCTGTGGGAGCCGAGCGGCGCAATTACAGCTTTTTTACACACTGAATATAATCCTGTGTCCAAAAAAGATTTGGGAATTGAAACCGAACCGTTCCTGCTCACGAAAATCATCATTAAAGAAGGGCGAATCAAGAAAGATGCAATGGAATTGTTCGGTGTGAAGAGGCAATGGGTACATGAACAGGTAGAAGGGCATAAAGTGCCGATGGAACAAGTGGTCCTTGCCACCCTGGATGAGGGGAAAAATTTCAAATTGGTGCAGACTAAGGCAGACAGCGTGTAAAAATCCGTGGTTCTATGCCATTTTTCTTGTGCCGCTATGGTAGGTATAGTAAACTTTTAATGATATGGTTCGATTTGGGAGGATACTTTAATGCCTACACCTAGCATGGAAGACTACATAGAGATAATTTATAAATTGATCGAAGAAAAAGGCTACGCCCGTGTTTCTGATATTGCCGAGATGCTTGCTGTGCATCCATCCTCCGTAACGAAGATGGTACAGAAGCTTGATATTGAGGGTTATTTAATATATGAAAAATACAGAGGTCTGATCCTGACGCCAAAAGGGAAAAAAGTGGGGAAGAGGCTGCTTTTCAGGCATGAGCTGCTTGAACAGCTCCTAAGGGTAATCGGTGTCAAGGAAGAAAATATTTATGGCGATGTTGAGGGTATTGAGCATCACTTAAGCTGGGACTCGATTGACCGGATTGGCGACCTTGTTCAGCTTTTCGAGGAAAACCCAAACATTATCGAAGATTTAAAAGGGATTCAAAACAAAAATGAAGAACTAAATAGTGAAGAATAAAAAAGCTGCCCTGGCAGCTTTTTACTATTCACAAGGCTGCCGGCGGGGTCTTACAGCCGTTAAACATACAGGGGGAACAAAATGGAATCTTCTCAATGGCTGAAGGAAACAGAAAAAAGCTGGGATTCATTTTCGGATGTCTGGTCTTCGGGAGCCCAGAACATGTGGGAGGCGGGAAGCAGGAAAAACATCATCCCTTTCATCAAGGATTATCTGCCGCAGGGAGGCAGGATATGCGACCTCGGCTGCGGGGAAGGGTATGGAACCTGGAAGCTGAGTCAGGAAGGATTTACTGCTGTAGGCGTAGACATCTCAAAAGAAATGATCCAAAAAGCGCAAAAAAGGGAAGAGGGTTCAGGTACACTAAAATTTATACAGGCTGATATCAGCTCGCTTCCGTTTGAAGATCATCAATTTGATGGAGTGATGGCAATCAATTCATTTGAATGGACCTCCCGGCCGCTGGATGCGCTGAATGAAGCGAGACGAATCCTAAAACCGGGCGGCTATGCAGCCGCAGGCATTCTTGGGCCGACAGCCGGCCCGAGGAAAACGCACAGTTTTAAGCGGTTTTACGGAGAGAAGGTCATCATGAATGATATGCTTCCCTGGGAGTTCGAAAGGCTTGCTCTCGAGAATGGCTGGTCACTCGCCGCCTCTATGGGAGTTTCCAAAAAAGAGGCAGATCTTGAAAAGCTTTCATACCCAAGCGAACTGAAACAGGCCCTCAGCTTTATGTGGGTATTTATATTGAAAAATGAAGAGCAATATGAAAACAAAGAAGAATCCTCCTGATGGGTGAGGATTCTTCTTTGTTATTTCCAGACATATGGAGTTTCCTGATAAACATAGTAATTCAGCCAGTTTGAAAATAAGAGATTGGCATGACTTCTCCAGGTTTTGCCCGGTTCATTCTCCGGATTGTCATCCGGGTAATAATTATAGGGGAGAGAAATTTCAGTTCCTTTGGCCAAGTCGCGCGAATACTCGAGCCCCAGTGTGTCGGCATCATATTCTGGATGGCCTGTTATAAAGATCCGTTTCCCATCCCTTGAAGCAGCAAGGAAAACCCCTGCCTGTTCAGATTGAGATAGAATCAAAAGCCCGGGATGCTCCCTCAGCTTGTCTGTTTCAATGTCCGTATGCCGGGAATGGGGAGCGAAAAAAATGTCATCAAATCCGCGGACCAGCTTTTCAGTCTTATGGAGGACCCGGTGGGTGAAGACACCAAAGCATTTCTGTGGGAGGGGCAGCTTTCCAATTCCATAATGGTGGTACAAGCCTGCCTGTGCACCCCAGCAGATATGCATGGTCGACGTGACATTGGCAGAAGACCAGTCCATGATCTGGCGCAGCTCATCCCAATAATTGACTTCATCAAATTCCAGGTGCTCCACTGGGGCGCCTGTAATAATCAGGCCGTCAAACTTCTTATTCTTCACCTCAGGAAAGGTTATGTAAAACTGCTCCAGATGATATCTGCTCGTATTCTTTGCGGTATGGGAAGCCATGGTCAGGAAAGAAACATTCACTTGAAGCGGCGTATTCCCAAGCAGCCTCAATAGCTGCGCCTCTGTCTTCTCCTTCTCGGGCATCAAATTCAGGATTAGAATATTTAAAGGACGGATATCCTGATTATTCGCCCGCTCCAGATCCATCACAAATATATTTTCACCCTCAAGAATCTCCGCCGCAGGAAGCTGTCGTGGTATTTTAATAGGCATCACTTTACTCCTTTAACCAAAAAAATTGAATATTTCCATTATAACCCCAAAAGCGGAGAACGGTGCTTTTTAAAACAAATTTTTTTAAAAAGCAAATGAACTTAAAATGAGTCAAAAAAACTCAACTGTGTAAAAAAGCAGAGGCCTGAAAGGCCTAAGAAAAGCGGCAGCGAACGGCCGATCTTGCCGTTTGATGGCGATTGGCTTATGACCGAAGGGCTCAGTTCGGAGCTGGATGACCCAAAAGCGGAGAACGGTGCTTTTTTAAGGAGAAAAATATAAAAAAGTAAATGAATCAGTGGACGAGTCGAAACAGCCAAATGTAGTAAAAAAGCAGAGACCTGATAGGCATAAGAAAAGCGGCAGCGATCGGCCGGTCTTGCCGTTTGATGGCGATTGGCTTATGACCGAAGGGCTCAGTTCGGAGCTGGATGACCCAAAAGCGGAGAACGGTGCTTTTTAAAACAAATTTTTTTAAAAAGCAAATGAACTTAAAATGAGTCAAAAAAACTCAACTGTGTAAAAAAGCAGAGGCCTAATAGGCATAAGAAAAGCGGCAGCAAACGGCCGGTCTTGCCGTTTGATGGCATTTGGCTTATGACCAAAGGGCTCAGTTCGGAGCTGGATGACCCAAAAGCGGAGAACGGTGCTTTTTTAAGGAGAAAAATATAAAAAAGTAATTGAATCAGTGGACGAGTCGAAACAACCAAATGTAGTAAAAAGGCAGAGGCCTGATAGGCATAAGAAAAGCGGCAGCGAACGGCCGGTCTTGCCGTTTGATGGCGATTGGCTTAGACCAGTGGGTTTAGTTCGGCGAGTAAAATCCAAAATCGGATAGTAAAGTATACGGTTCGGCGAGTAAAATCCAAAATCGGATAGTAAAGTATACGGTTCCGCGAGTAAAGTCAAAAAACGGATAGTAATGCATGGGTTAAGGCGAGTAAGCTTCATTTTTCTCCTTGGACAATCCAAATCAATGGAAGAAAACTCAGCTTTTAAGGTTTTGGGGGAGATAGAGTACAAATTATTCAGCAAATGGAGCTGATTTTTCAAAGATTCTTAGAAAAATGCTGCACAGAATGATTATAAACTCAAAGCAGCCAGTATTTCAGCTGAAGATAAGGCGAATCGGCTTAGAATACTAGCGGGAGATCATAGAATAGTATCCCGGGAATAATATTCAAGGACCCTGGTGAGTAAATAATTAGAGCTCATGCTAGCCACACCCTTTTCAAATCGTTATATTGGAGAGTAGAGAAAGTAATAATATCCGTTCTAACATGGAATGTTATTCAGAGGCTATATTTTATTAGCAGGAGGTCTTGCGGCTTGGATACTGAAGTTAAAAAGGTTAAAAGTGACATAGAAATTGCAAATAAGGCAGAAATGCTGCCTATATATGAAATTGCTGACAAGCTGGATATCCAGGAAGAGGAGCTTGAGCTGTATGGCAGATATAAGGCTAAGATTTCCCTGGATGTGCTGGAGCGGCTGAAGGATACGGAGGATGGCCGTCTGATCCTGGTAACTGCCATTAACCCTACTAAGGCTGGTGAAGGAAAAACCACGGTGACTGTAGGTTTGGGTGATGCTTTCACCGGGCTGGGTGACCGGGCCATGATTGCGATGAGGGAACCATCTCTTGGTCCTGTGATGGGGATAAAGGGGGGAGCGGCAGGCGGAGGATATTCACAGGTACTGCCGATGACGGAAATTAATCTGCATTTCAATGGAGATATCCATGCCATTACTGCAGCAAATAATACACTGTCCGCCTTAATCGATAATCATCTTCATCAGGGAAATGAGCTGGGTATTGATCCTCGCAGGATTATCTGGAAGCGTGTGGTGGATATCAATGACCGTGCCCTGAGAAAAGTGGTGATTGGTCTTGGCGGCCCCGTCCAGGGTGTGCCGCGCGAGGACGGCTTCGACATTACGGTTGCCTCTGAAATCATGGCGGTTGTCTGCCTGGCAAACAGCCTTGAGGATATGAAGGAACGGCTGGCAAAGATGGTGATCGCTTGGAATTATCAAAACGAACCGGTTACTGTACGGGATCTGGGAGTGGAAGGAGCCCTGACCCTTCTCTTAAAGGATGCCATCAAGCCCAATCTGGTGCAGACGATATTACATACCCCTGCACTGATTCACGGAGGACCGTTCGCTAATATCGCGCATGGCTGCAATAGTGCCCTGGCTACACGGACTGCCCTGAAACTTGCGGATTATGTTGTGACAGAAGCGGGCTTTGGCGCGGATCTCGGGGCAGAGAAGTTCCTGAATATCAAGGCGAGGAGTGCTGGATTGAAGCCGGATGCCGTCGTGATCGTGGCGACCATTAGAGCTCTTAAGCTGCATGGGGCACAGGCTCCGGAACAGCTGTCAGAAGAAAATCTAGATGCCTTGAAAGAGGGGATCAAGAATCTGAAGAAACATGCTGAAACCATCGCTTCTTTCGGCCTGCCTTTTGTTGTGGCGCTTAATAAGTTTACAAGTGATACGGAAAGTGAATTAGTTCTTTTCAAGGAACTGATGGAGCAGGAAAACATCCCGTTTTCGCTGACCGAAGTATGGGAAAAGGGCGGTGCAGGCGGAATGGACCTGGCCCAAACCATCAAGAGACTGATTGAGAGTAATGATGGGACATATGCGCCTCTATATGAGCTGAATCACAGCCTGGAGGATAAAATAGAAATCATTGCAAAAAACGTATATGGAGCAGATTCTGTGGAATATACAGCAAATGCCCTGAAGAAAATGGCTTCTTTCGAAAAAGAGGGCTGGGGAAGCCTGCCGGTCTGCATGGCAAAAACTCAATATTCATTGAGTGACAATCCACAGGCAATCGGCAGGCCGGAAGGTTTCTCCATCACCATCCGGGACCTTAAGCCTTCTGTCGGAGCAGGTTTCATTGTGGCATTGACCGGTGATATTATGACCATGCCAGGCCTGCCGAAATCACCCGCTGCTTTAAATATGGATATTGATCAAGATGGAAGGGCAACCGGCCTGTTCTAAGGAGTGGCACTTTTACTCGACCCGGGAGGTACTATGTTTGATCCAACTGCTTTTGAAAATATGAAGGTTGTCCTCGAAGGTATTATTTATGACCGGGACTTCGAAGGAAGCATTCTTGTTACAGACAGGCAGGACCTGGTAAATATCTCGTCTTTATCAAGAAGCTTCCTTATGGAAATGGAGCTTAAGAACGGCAGGAGCACTACCTGTGCACCTATAAAATGCAGTATCAGCCTGGAAGCAGGGCTGAAGAATCTGAGTGCCGAACTATTGGAATACAAGGGCGGCGCTGATGCTGGCTGCCACATTGAGACGATTTATCAGATTCCCTTAAAAGATGATAAACAGGCTGATAGTGACAGCCTGTTTCGTACTCTCTCCAACATTTGGGGGTCATCCCGCGAAATTGAAATTACTGAAAAGCATATCTATAGAAGTCCGGAACAATCGGCTCGGATTATCATGGCTAAAGTGGTATTCGGCAGGCTGGTCACAGAGGAACAAATTCCCGATTTTACTGACCTTGTGGATCATGCGATTATCTCAATCAACGAACTGGAGCATATTTACAGCGATTAATTGCTGTTTATAAAGAAGGAGTGGATGAAGATGGGCATTTACCAATTTGAAGTTAAAACGATCGAAGGGCAGACGGTATCAATGGATTCCTATAAGGACCAGGTGCTGCTGATCGTCAATACAGCCAGTAAATGCGGGTTCACACCTCAATTTTCTGAACTGGAAAGTCTTTACGAAAAATATAAAGATCAGGGATTTGCCGTTCTTGGTTTTCCCTGTAATCAATTCATGGGCCAGGAGCCGGGGGATGAAATGGAGATTCAGTCTTTCTGCCAGCTGACTTATGGAGTGAGCTTCCCGATGTTTTCCAAGGTGGATGTGAGAGGAGATCTGGCGCATCCCTTATTTCAGTATCTGACCGAACATGCACCGGGTGTATTGGGATCCAAGAGCATTAAATGGAATTTTACGAAATTCCTGGTAGACCGCAGCGGCAATATCATAAAAAGATACGCACCACAGACGAAACCAAATGAAATAGAGAAAGAAATTCAAAGCCTGCTATAAAAGAAGGTGTGGGGGGATGAACATGAGAATTGCCTGGGTGACCGACAGTACAGTCAGTCTGGATGAGGAATTGCTGCAAAATGATGATGTATATACTGTACCGCTTCAGGTTTTGATAGAAGGACAGGAGTATCGGGATGGAATAGATATCACACCTGCCCAGATGTTTGCAAAGATGAAATTAGATGGGGTTGTGCCGACTACATCACAGCCGTCGGTCGGCACATTTCTCGATCTGTACAGCCGCCTGAAGGGCGAATATGACTGCATCATAGCCTTTCATGTATCCGGGGCTCTCAGCGGAACCTTCTCTTCAAGCCTGCAGGCGGCCGGGATGACTGACTGCAGCATCTATGTCATTGATACGCTTATCCTGACTTATCCAATGGCAGTTTTAATTAAAAAAGCAATGAAGATGGCCGCGCAGGGTATGAGGGCAGAAGAAATCGTGAATCGAATCAACAGGATAAAGGAATCTAATAAAACATACGTGTTGATCGGCAGCCTGGAACAGCTCCACCGGAGCGGCAGAATGAGTGGTACCAGCTATTATGTGGGAAGCATCTTGAACATAAAGCCGATCATTTCCATAGACAAGGGAAAGCTGTCAGTGAAGGAAAAGGTCCGCAGCAGAAAAAAGGCGAAGCAGCGGATTTTGTCTTATCTGGAAAAGGATATGGAAATTTACGATATACTAGAGATATATATCCTGTATGGGCTTCATGAGGATGAAAGCCTGCTTCTCAAGGAAGAACTGGAGGCGAAGTTTCCTTCACTCACAATCCAAACCCACCCGCTTGGGACAACGATTGGTGTTCATGCAGGAGAGGATACGCTTGGCATCAGCTGGTATAATGACAGCAATTTATAATAGAAGAAGTCTGGCTTTGCCAGTTTAATAGACCAGGCAGCTGCAGGGTCTATTTTTTCTTGGAAAGTGAATATTTCAAGACCGGGCCATTTTCATGGTACACTATGTTTGCGAAAGAAGAGGATCCGAAAATGGAGAAGGCACAATTAATCAGCCGCTGTGAAGTGTTTGTAAAAGACCAGATGAGCGGTGATACAAGCGGTCATGACTGGCACCATATTATGAGGGTGCGCTCATTGGCCTTGCAGATAGCCAGGGAAGAAGGAAGTGACAGCCTGTTCCTGATTGAAATGGCTGCACTCCTGCATGATATTCCCGATGGAAAACTGAATGAGAGTGAAGAGGCGGGCTTCAAAAAACTCGATGACTGGTTTAAGGAGCAGGAAATGGCACTGGAAACCATAGACGAGCTTTCGGCAATCATCCGCTCTATTCCGTTTAAAGGTGGAAATAATCTTCACGAATTATCCCCTGAAGCCAGAATTGTCCAGGATGCGGATCGTCTGGATGCCATGGGGGCAATCGGGATTGCGAGGACTTTCGCTTATGGGGGAAAAAAAGGGCAGCCAATTTACGAGCCTGAAATGGCCCCGAGAAATGATATGACAATTGAGGAATACCGGGACGGCAGGTCATCATCCATAAACCATTTTTATGAAAAGCTCCTTAAATTGAAGGACCTGCTCCATACCGATGCAGCAAAAAAGCTTTCTGAGGACCGGCAGAGGTTCATGGAAGAATTTTTACAGCAATTTTATAAAGAATGGAATGTTTAAAATGAAAGTTTTATCATACAACGGTCTTACCAAGCATCAAGGAGAAAAGCTGCTGTTCTCGGATATCAGTTTTTCTATTACCGAAGGAGATAAAATTGGGATTGTTGGAGTTAATGGAACGGGAAAGTCCACTCTCCTTCACCTGATAGCCGGAACGGAAGAGGGGGACTCCGGAAGCAAGGACCATCCCAATGACTATAAAATTTCCCTCCTTGAACAGGACCCGGAGTTTGAAGCGGATACGGAACTCTTGGATTATATGTATAAAAGCTCATCTCCTCTTTTTGTGCTGATCAGGGAATATGAAAAGAGCATTGAGGAGCTTCAGGAGAACGCGGAAGACGCACAAATCCAAGAGAGAGTCTTTAAACTGCAGGAAAAAATGGATGCCATGAATGGCTGGGAGGTAAGCGCAAGCTCCAAAGCGATACTATCCAGACTGGGCCTTTCAGAGACATCCAAAAAACTGGGTGAACTTTCCGGCGGCCAGAAAAAAAGGGCGGCACTTGCACGGACACTTATTGAAAGCCCGGATCTTTTAATTTTGGATGAGCCTACCAACCATCTGGATTATCAGAGCATTGTCTGGCTGGAAGATTATCTGGCCAAATATCAGGGATCTGTCTTATTTGTCACACACGACCGTTATTTCCTTGATAAAGTTTCGACAAAGATATGGGAAATTGCCGGCGGCAGGCTTTTTGAATATGTGGGGAATTATTCTGGATTCCTGGAAGGGAAAGCCCTCAGGGAAGAAACAGAAAAAGCTCAGTCTTCAAAGAAAGAAAATCTTTACCGAAAAGAGCTTGCGTGGATCAGGAGAGGCGCTAAAGCGCGCTCTACCAAGCAAAAAGCGAGGATTCAGCGGTTCGAAGAGCTGGAAGGTTCACTAAAAAGCTCTCAAACGGCATCACTCTCCATTGATATGACCGGAACAAGGCTTGGAAAAAAGGTGCTGGAGTTCAAGTCTGTATGGAAATCATTTGCCGGCCAGCCGGTTGTCCAAGATTTTTCATTCCTGATCAAACCGGGGGATCGAATCGGAATCGTCGGCAGAAATGGTGCCGGGAAATCCACACTTTTGAATATGATAGAAGGTTCAGTTACTGCTGATAAAGGTGATCTGGAAATCGGCCAGACAGTTAAAATAGGATATTATAAGCAGGAAAACGAGGATATGGATGAAGAAATGAGAATGATTGCTTATCTTCGTGAAACAGCCGAAGTCATTCATTTAAAAGACGGATCAACAGTTTCAGCGGCCCAGATGCTCGAGCGCTTCCTGTTCCCGATGAATACGCACGGCACTCCGATCAGGAAACTATCAGGCGGAGAGAAGCGCAGGCTGTATCTGCTGAAAATTTTGATGTCTTCTCCAAATGTCCTGCTAATGGACGAACCGACCAATGACCTCGATACGCAGACATTGACCGTTCTTGAAGATTTCCTGGAAAATTTTTCGGGCGTCGTGGTCACCGTGTCACATGACCGCTATTTCCTTGATAAATGTGCAGAACAGATCCTTATTTTTCAGGGAGGGGGACAGATTGATAAATATTATGGATCTTATTCCGAGTATCTTGAAGAAGATGCAGTAAAGGCTGCAAAGCCAGTCCTGACTGCTGCACCGGAGACGTCAGCCAGGCAGCAGGAAAAACCAAAAAGGAAGAAGCTCTCCTATATGGAGTTGAGAGAATGGGAAGGCATTGAGGACAAAATAAGCAGTGTCGAAGAACGCATTGCAGCCATACAGACTGAGCTGGCCGGAACTGGAAGCGATTTTGAAAAGGCGAACAGCCTGATGAAGGAAGAAGAAGATTTATCTGAAGAGCTTGAGAACCTGATCGAAAGGTGGACCGAGCTCTCTCTAAAGATGGATGAAACCCAATAACACAAGGAGGGATCCGGTATGCAGATAAAAGCGATTGAACCAACGCCAAGCCCAAATACCATGAAAATCATTCTGGATGAAGAACTGCCATATGGCAAAAGCAATAATTACAAAGCAGAGAATGCTTCTGAGGCTCCTGGGATCGTCCAGGAACTGCTGGGCATTGAAGGTGTCAAAGGAGTATACCATGTTGCTGATTTTCTTGCGCTGGAGCGGAACGCCAGGTATGACTGGCGGGACATCCTTCAGCATGTAAGGACCATTTTCGGAGAACGCCCGGCCGGGCAGGAGTCGGCAGCAGCGCCCCTTCAGGGATTTGGAGAAGTGGATGTACAGGTCCAGATGTTCAAGGACATTCCTATGCAGGTAAAGCTGAAGGATGCTTCGGCAGAAAAAAGATTCGGTCTTCCAGGGCAGTTTGCTGATGCCCTGGCACATGCCCAGGCTGAAGGAGACAATGTTGTCCTTTTGCGGAAGTGGAAGGATTGGGGTAAGCGGTACGGGGAGCTGGACGAGATTGGAAAAGAAATCATCGGCGAACTGGTCTCAACTTATACAGAAGCCAAGCTGGGTGAACTGGCTGCAGCCGCACAAAATCCCGAATTAAAAGCCGAACATAAAAGGCGGGCAAAAAAGAAACCTGTCCTGGAAGACCTCGATCATCCCGATTGGGAACATCGATACCGGTCGCTTGAAGGAATGGGTGATCCGGAGGTGGAGGATATTCCGCTGCTTGAGAAGGCACTCACTGATGAGAAAATTTCGATCAGGAGGCAGGGAGTCGTGTATCTCGGCATGATTGAAGATCAAAAAGTCCTGCCTGCTCTTTATAAAGCCTTGAAGGACAAGGCAGTGACAGTCAGAAGGACAGCCGGGGACTGTTTATCCGACTTGGGTTTCCCTGAGGCAATGGGGGAGATGGCCGCTGCACTGCAGGATAAGAATAAGCTTGTCCGCTGGCGTGCGGCGATGTTCCTGTATGAGTCAGGCAATGAAAGCGTCCTGCCTGCCCTTCATGCTGCTGAAGATGACCCCGAGTTTGAAGTAGCTATGCAGGTCAAAATGGCAATCGACCGCATTGAAAACGGCGAAGAAGCCAAAGGGTCTGTCTGGAAGCAGATGACAGAGGCCAGGTCAAATAAATAATGGGTATTTGGAGAGATGGCAGCCTGCCATCTCTTTTTTTGCTTTTCTGCTTTAAAACATTTGTCCGTTAAATCAAAAATATATCTTAATTATGTGAAAATTATTGAAATTTTACTGATCAAAGTCTATAGTGGTAAGAAAAACAAAAGGGGAGACTGCTATGCAAAAGGATCTGAGGATAAAAAGCAAGGTTTTTAGTGAAGGGGAAACGAAGATGCCCAATCGCGCAATGCTCAGGGCCGTCGGGTTCACTGATGAAGATTTCAAGAAACCTATGATTGGCATTGCAAGTACCTGGAGTGAAGTGACTCCATGCAATATACATATTGATGAGTTGGCACGCCACGCAAAGAAGGGCGCCAGGGAAGCCGGCGGTGCTCCAATGATTTTTAATACGATTACTGTATCTGATGGAATTTCAATGGGAACTGAAGGCATGAGATATTCGCTTCCAAGCAGGGACTTGATTGCAGATTCCATTGAAACGGTGGTCGGCGGGGAGAGCCTTGACGGTTTTGTGGCAATCGGCGGCTGTGACAAAAATATGCCGGGATGCATGATGGCAATTGCCAGGATCAACCTGCCTGCCGTATTTGTGTATGGCGGCACAATCAAACCGGGTAAATTAAAGGGGGAGGACATCGACATCGTCTCTGCGTTTGAGGGAGTCGGAAAATTCAACTCGGGGGCACTCGATGAAGGGGGCCTTCATCAAATCGAATGCCACGCCTGCCCTGGATCCGGTTCTTGCGGCGGCATGTATACCGCTAATACAATGGCAAGTGCCATAGAAGCATTGGGAATGAGCCTGCCAGGCAGCTCTTCCAATCCGGCAGAGACACCTGAAAAGAGTGAAGACTGCTTCAAGGCCGGACAGGCTGTCTATGCACTGCTTGAAAAAGGGATCTATCCGCGGGATATCCTTACAAAGGATGCATTCCTGAATGCCATCACGGTTGTCATGGCGCTCGGAGGCTCTACAAACGCCATCCTCCATCTCATGGCGATCGCCCACTCAGCAGAGGTTGATCTGTCGCTGGATGATTTCAACAGACTTCAAAAGAAGGTACCTCACATTGCTGACCTTAAACCCAGCGGGAAATACGTTATGCAGGATCTCCATGAAGCGGGAGGTGTCTCTGCGGTCATGAAGGAATTATTGAAAGCAGGCCTTCTAAACGGAGACTGTTTGACAGTAACGGGGAAAACCCTCGCCGAAAATCTGGCAGAAGCAGAGTCACTGAGGGAGGGACAGAAGGTTATTTTCCCTGTGGATACACCCCTTCGTGAAGAAGGACCACTAGTTGTGCTGAAAGGAAATCTGGCCCCGGATGGAGCAGTTGCCAAAGTTTCCGGGCTGAAGGTCACGAATATCACCGGACCGGCAAAGGTATTTGATGATGAACCTAGTGCAGCCGATGCAATTCTCAGGGGAGATATCGCCGCGGGGGACGTAGTGGTCATCCGCTATGAAGGACCAAAGGGCGGACCCGGCATGCCTGAGATGCTTTCCATTTCCGGGATACTGGTCGGAAAAGGACTTGGCGAATCAGTGGCTTTGCTGACGGATGGCCGGTTCTCTGGAGGATCGCACGGATTCGTCATCGGGCATATCGCCCCGGAAGCCCAGTCCGGCGGACCGATTGCATTGATTGAGACAGGGGATATCATCCGTATTGACAGCGTAACTCAGGAGCTGAATGTGGAAGTATCCGAGGAGGAGTTTGCGCGTCGCCGGGAATCCTGGCAGCCGCCTAAGCTTACGGCAAGGGGAAGCCTCGCCAAGTATGCCCGTCTGGTTTCCTGTGCTTCAAAAGGAGCTGTGACCGATTATTTTGAGGAAGAGACAGCAGTAAGAAATTTTGCTGCTTCCAAGTCATAAATCCGTTTCATTGATATCACTGCTTAGAATATAGTATGCTATGGGTACTAATTCATTGCAGGAGGTTAAAATCTATGTCTATGGCATATGAAGAATATATGAAACAGCTTGTCAAACCGATGAGGGAAGAACTGTCTGGCCAAGGATTCGAGGAGCTTCTATCACCCGGACAGGTTGAAGAATTCATGGAGAATAACGAAGGGACAGCACTGATTGTCGTAAACTCGGTGTGCGGATGCGCAGCAGGCCTTGCGAGGCCGTCAGCCGTTGAGGCTGTCCATCAGTCAGAAGCGAAGCCGGCTAAGCTCGCTACGGTTTTTGCCGGTCAGGACAAGGAAGCCACCGCAGCGATGCGCGAATATTTTAAAGGCATTGAACCATCATCTCCTTCTATGGCTCTGGTCAAGGGCAGGGAGGTTGTCCATTTCATTCCCCGTCATGATATTGAAGACCACTCGGTGGAAGAGATAACAGAAAACTTATTAAATGCATTTAATCAGCACTGCAGATAGGGGATGCTCCGGCATTCTCTATTTCTTTGCCTAAAATCAGACTTTAGGGGAGTTAACAGGATGATTGTTACCACGGGCGGAAGAACGAGCGAGGCTTGTATTGCAGAAGCGAAAAAAACAGCAGCCGGCCTCGGGGCGTCTTTCATAGAAAGGAAGAAAAAGCCCATTGCCTTGCTCAAAGAAGAATATCAGGATCATTGCCTGGTGATTGGCCGTGACAGGTGGGAGCTTTACCATAGAGAGGCTGATGAGCCGTTTTTCTTTCATCCCAATATGGCTATGCTCAGACTGAAAAGGATACAAAATGGAAGCGTTGACCCGTTCGCAGAAGCAGCAGGGCTGACCGCGGGGATGACATTCGTTGACTGCACACTGGGCCTCGCAAGTGACTCGATCATTGCCAGCTGGATTACTGGGGATGAGGGACGGGTCATAGGGATAGAAGAGAATAAATACCTTGCCTGTCTGGTGGAACATGGCTTAAAAAATTGGCGGAGCAGGGATAGCGGCCTGAATGTGGCGATGGAGAGAATACAGGTAAAGACGGGAAATCATCTGGATATATTGAAGAAGCTTGAAACCAATAGTGTGGATGTAGTCTATTTCGACCCTATGTTTGAAGAGACAATCGCTGAATCCAGCGGGATAAGACCGCTCGTGCAGTTTGCAGAATCTGCACCTCTGACGCGTGCTGCCGTACAGGAGGCTGTGAGAGCGGCATCTGTCCGGGTGGTGCTTAAGGACCATTTTAGAAGCAGCAGTTTTGAAGAGTTCGGTTTTAAGACAATTAAGAGAAAGTCAGCAAAATTTCACTATGGAATCATAGAAGCTCATTAAAAGGAGCTTTATCATAATACAGTAAAGTCCAGGGGGAAAAAAGTGTTTTTTCTTCGGGCTTTGCTATGCCATTGATCCTGATTCTCTTGCCCTGGCTTTCAGCCAGATTCCAGCGCTGGATCGGAATGGCGGGTGAATATGCCATTTCGTCTAGTAAACCAGTCAGTTCCGCGAGTAATTTCTTTAATCGCCGAGTAAATACGCCGGTACAGAAAGTAAAATAGAGATTCCGGCGAGTAAAGGCCTGAGATCCGCGAGCAAGCGGCATCGGGAGTAGTTCTGATGCTTTTCTGGCAGTAGAATTTGAGTGCTCTTGATGAAAATATAGTTTAAAGAGGGGAAAAGCAGCAGAAAATTTTGAGATTTTATAAAAATACTTTATTATATCTCTCAAGCGGGTCTGCTCCATCCCTTTAGCTTGGACCCTTATGTAAAATTTATCTGCCTGTAAATAGGGGTATATTCAGCCATAAAAAAGGATGTCCCAAACATTAAACTGTACCCCTTGTAAAGGGCATTTTAAAAAAAGCTGGCTGCTTTAAGTAGATGATCTCTGTATTCGGCAGGGGTCATCTTTTTCATATTCCACTGATATCTGTAGTAATTGTAGTATTGGATGGCAGCTTTCACTTCTTGTTTAAGCTCTTCTAAGGTTTCACATGATTTTATATCAGCCAGATCCTTAAAATGACCAAAGAAGGATTCCTGTGGGGCGTTGTCCCAACAGTTTCCCCTCCTAGACATGGATTGTCCCAATCTTAATTTTTTTACCAGCTTCTGATAGGCAGGGCTGGTATAGTGACCTCCCTGATCAGAGTGTATATAGGCTCCTTTAGACAGTTTGATTCTCCTGTTTTTCTTTAACTTCTTTAGTGTATCGGTAGCGATATCAAGAGTAACCCGATCAGATACCTGATGAGCTAAGACTTCATTGGTGGAAGCGTCAATAATGGTTGATAAATACGCCCTTTTTCCTTTTCCGAAATATAGGTAGGTGATGTCTGTAAGGAGGACATTGTAGGGGGTTCCCTGCTTGAATTGTTTTTTGAAATTGTACGCTTTCAAAATCAGGTCCCGAAGGGTCTCGTCCTTTATCTCCCGCCCCTGCCTTCTCTCGACTTGTTTAGCGGAAAAGTAATTATAGTACCCCTGACGGGACACACCAGCTATTTTACAGAGGTGTGAAACCATTCCTGTCAGCTTGTATTTCTCGATGACGGAATGAATGAGGTTGAATTTCTGGTCGGCCGATAACTTTATTTCTTTTTCATCCCCCTTTCGGCGAATCGTATCTTTTTTAACAGCTCGTTTTCTGCTTTCAACAGGTTAGTTTCTGCCTCTAGCCTGGCATATTTTTCTTCAATAGAAAGCTCTCTTTCCCTTGGTCTGCCTGAGTTTCCTGCCCTTGTGTCACGAAGTCCTTGAATCCCGTGGATACGATAAACATCTCGCCACCTTCTGGCAGAAGACTCGATCCGTTTGATTCCTAATACGTCGCTATCGAACCCACAGTCTTCAAATATTTCTCTAGGAAACTTTCCCAGATTAATCTGAGTTATAAAGTGCTCCTTAAAATCATCTGAATAAGTAATACCTTTGGGACTTATTGATTTTACATTGGGATTTTCAGCTAGCAGTTCAATCTCTTTTTCCGAAAATAATTTTCTACTCATACTCTCTCTCCCGCACTACTTTTTAGTCTATTCTACATAAAAAGACCCTGTGCAGTAGACTTTTTTTAATATGTCTACTACACAGGGTACAGTTTACATTGTGGGACATCCTTTTTTTAATCGGTGACCGTCAGGAAGCAAAAATAAAATAACATTAGAAAGCTGATTATTGCCAGAACGATATCCATGGCCATCCTCCTCAAGTATCTTTTCAAATATGTACGTTTTATGAAGAAAAGCAGGTTATTCAATTCTTTTTACCAATATTCAGTTTTTTGAAACCTTTTTTTCTGCAATATCGTATATAATGTGAATATCCAGCCAAATTATTCACTTACCGTTTAAAGATCAGCGCGGCAGAAAAGGAGGTCCTGCATGCAATTACAGAGATGGATTAAAAAGAGTCTGGTGATCCTTATTTCGCTTCTGACCTTTGGTACAATCACCCCTTCAGAATTCCATTGGCTGCAGGAAGCGAATGCCAGTAAAGGGCAGGGCCAGAATAAGGACTCTTTTGCCGAATCCAACAGAAAAGCTGAAGTGGAGTCGAGCATTTATTATTCACGTGATGAACTCATCCAAACCTTTCAGCAACAGGCAGAAATGATCAGCTATCAGAAGTTTGGCACTAAAATAAAGCCGAGGATTGAGAAGGAATTCAAGGAAGTGATCCTTCCAAGAATGGAACTGGCCATTGGCCAAATTTCCTCTGACCTTTCTGATGAAGAGCTTCAAAACCTGGAAATCACAGAAAACCCGGCAGGCGGCAGCGGTGAGAGGATTTTTAACATCACCAGCAGAACATCCGGAAAAACATTGGTGAAATTCCACGTGCGCAGGGAACAGCCCCCGCTTGAGGGCTACTGGTTTAATTTCCACTATCACACAGCAAAGGATCAATTTGCATCCCATCATGACCTTGGGAAGATTTACTGGGATAAAAACACCCCTCCTAATTGGAATACAGCCGCACATTAAAAAGGAGTGCTGCCGCCGGCAGACTCCTTTTTTAATACGTTTGCGAGTCCCCGGGGGAAGTAAATGCAAGCTTCCTTGGCCTCAGTCTGAATTTCCCCTGCCCATGATGAGAAGCCTGTGCGCCAAAAGGAATACTATGAAGAATATAGCAGGTATGCAGATGATGACAAGAAGTGGTTCTCCTATGGAAAAAAGCATCATGCTGAATACCACTGCAAATATGCCCAGATCAAGATAGACGAAAAGGCTGGATCCCCAGACTTCAAATACATCAGCGGCCAATTCAGGATCCCGCTGCAGCAATTCTTGCTTGTTATATATTCTCATTACATCCACCTTCGCTCCTTAAGTACTCATGTATATGAGAAAGAAGGCCGAAGTGTCACAGTGGGACGAATAACTAAAAGTTACAAGTTTCCATCTGGCACGATTTCCATTAGTATTATACTAGAAGAAATAATGGATTTCCGCATGGGGAAAGGAGCAAATATGAGCCAAAGTGAACTTACATATCTAGGTCTGTGCAGCCACATTCTGGAACAGGGGATTAAAAAGGAAGACAGAACAGGAACAGGCACCCTGTCTATTTTCGGCCACCAGATGCGCTTTAATCTGGAGGAGGGGTTTCCGCTTCTCACTACAAAAAGGATCCCATTCAGGCTGATTGCAAGTGAGCTCTTATGGTTTATTAAGGGAGACACCAATATACGCTACCTGCTTCAGCATAATAATAATATCTGGAACGAATGGGCGTTCAAGAAATGGGTTGAAAGCTCTGAGTACAGCGGCCCTGATATGACGAATTTCGGAATCAGGTCACAGGCAGATGCTGAATTCAACAAAATTTATTCCGGACAGATGGAGATTTTCAAGAAAAGAATTCTGGAAGACGGCGTATTTGCTAGTAGGTATGGAGAACTGGGTTCTGTATACGGGAAACAATGGAGAGAATGGGAAACAGCTAAGGGAGGGGCTGTGGACCAGCTGAAGGACGTGGTTGAATCCATAAAAAATAATCCGGATTCCAGGCGCTTGATCGTTTCAGCCTGGAATCCCGGGGACATACCGGGCATGGCCCTGCCTCCATGCCATACCATGTTTCAATTTTATGTATCAGAGGGCAGGCTGTCCTGCCAGCTGTACCAGAGAAGCGGGGACGTATTCCTGGGCATCCCGTTCAATATCGCAAGCTATGCCCTGCTTACTCATTTAATAGCCCATGAGTGTGGCCTGAAGCCGGGTGAATTCATCCACACTATTGGAGATGCACATCTTTATGTGAATCATATGGATCAAGTGAAGGAACAGCTGAGCCGGGAACCCAGACAGCTTCCGTCCTTGTTCCTAAACGAAGAAGTTAAGTCAGTGTTTGATTTTGAAATGGAAGACATCAGGATCGATGGCTATCAGCCGCATGGCCCGATCAAAGCCCCGGTTGCAGTATGACTCTATAATTGCAAAAGACTCAGGCTAGCTTTAGCAGCCTGAGTCTTTTTAGGAAATCTAAACGATTCTCATGGTTTTTTACCGTCATATTCCTGCAGTTCTTTTAAAATGAGGCGAAATTCTTCAGGGGTACAGAACTGTTCTTCCTTGAAATTGTGTGTGATCCATTCGATTAATTCGGATGCTGAATTGAACACTTCCCCGCTCGTATCGCTTTTCCGCACCATATATCTCCCGTTGTCTTCATCCAGTGTTATTTCTACCGGCATGGCCGAATCCAGTGAACACAGTGAGTATTCCAAGCTGGTCACCCCCTTTTTTCCATACTATTTCTTATTCAATCAGTTATATACACCATACCATAAGTTAATCAAATTTTTAGAAATATCAGTTGATTTTTTACTTTGCCATGTTATAATTTACAGATTATCTATCCTATATTGATTTAAAGCAATAAAAACACAGACGAAAAGAGGAGAAAACAATGAACCAGACAGCTGAAACGAGGAGAACGCTCAATGTGGAAGACATCCTGATCGCTCACCGGAATCTTAAAGACATTGTCTCCCATACCCCCCTGCAGCGTAACGAACGCCTTTCCGAAAAATACGGCTGTCAGGTCTACCTTAAAAGGGAGGATCTCCAGCTTATTCGTTCCTTCAAGCTGCGCGGTGCCTTTTACCATATGAAATCACTGAAGGCCGGACAAGTCGAGAATGGGGTGGTCTGTGCCAGTGCCGGCAACCATGCGCAGGGCGTAGCATTTGCCTGCAGGGAACTTGGAATAAACGGAAAAATCTTCATGCCGGCCACCACTCCGCGGCAGAAGGTCAACCAGGTGAATATGTTCGGAAGAGATGCAATTGAAATTATTTTAACTGGTGATACATTTGACGATGCATTCGAAGAGGCCGTAAGATGTGCGGAAAAAGAAAACAGGAGTTTTATCCACCCCTTTGATGATGAGATGGTCATTGCAGGCCAGGGGACAGTCGCTGTAGAGATCATGAATGATTGTGAAGACGACATCGACTATCTCTTTGCGGGCATTGGCGGAGGAGGGCTCATTTCCGGTGTTGGAACCTACATAAAAAGTATTTCCCCGGATGTAAAATGTATCGGTGTGGAACCCGCGGGGGCCGCTTCCATGAAAGCTGCGATGGAGGAGGGAGGCCCAGTGGCCCTGCCGCATATAAGCAAATTTGTAGATGGTGCTGCTGTGAAATGTGTAGGCCATAATACATATGAAATTGCAAAAGGGGTCGTGGATGATATTGCAGCAGTTCCTGAAGGAAAGGTATGTTCCGCCATACTTGAACTTTATAATGAGCATGCCATTGTTGCCGAGCCGGCTGGCGCCCTTTCTGTTGCCGCACTCGATCTATACAAAGAGCAGATAAAAGGGAAGACGGTCGTATGCATCATTAGCGGCGGCAACAATGATATTGACCGCATGCAGGAAATCAAAGAACGCTCCCTCCTTTATGATGGCCTGCTGCATTATTTTATCGTGAATTTCCCGCAAAGGGCTGGTGCATTGAGAGAATTTCTTGATGAAGTCCTTGGAGCTGATGATGATATTACCCGGTTTGAGTATACGAAGAAAAACAATAAAGAGAGCGGTCCAGCCCTTGTAGGGATTGAACTGAAGAAAAAGGAAGACTACCCTGGTCTCGTAGAGCGGATGGAAAAGAAAGCATTCCCTTTTACGGAAGTGAATAAAGACAGCAATCTATTTAACTTGCTGATTTAGATTGAAATACAAATAGAGTTTCAGTTACAATGAAGGAAGCAGGAAGATTTTTCGATACGTCTTTCCATCTTTGGCAAATGACAGTATAAGTAAAGGGGATGTTTCCGTGTTATCAAATATAGGGGTTCCAGGATTAATCCTGATCGTAACGCTCGCTCTCATCATATTCGGGCCAAAAAAGCTGCCTGAAATTGGACGTGCTTTCGGTGATACGCTGAGAGAATTCAAGAAGTCGGCACGCGATCTTTCCAATGATGTGGTTGATGAAGTGAAAGAAGAGCCTAAGCCCGGGAAATAATAAGGTGCTAAAAGTGTGTATATGAAAAGAAGGCGGGTGTGAGATCAGGCTATCTTGCACCTTTTTTAGTGTGATTACATATAGCCGGCTTCAATAGAAAGGCGTGACGATTACCATGCAGGATAAGGAACAGCACCTGACAGAACATTTAGGAGAACTGCGGAAGAGGATCATCATCTCAGCCGTTTCATTTTTACTATTTTTCATTGTGGCTTTTATATACGTAAAGGATATCTATAAATGGTTTGTAAGGGATATAGATTTTAAATTAGTGGTCCTAGGGCCAAGCGATATGATATGGATTTATATGTCCCTGGCAGGAGTGGCTGCCCTGACGGCTGCCATCCCTATGCTGGCACTTCAGATATGGCTGTTTGTTAAGCCTGCCCTCACTCCAAGAGAACAGAGGATCACCTTGAATTACATTCCGGCACTCTTTGTTTTATTTCTGGCCGGACTTTGTTTTGGTTATTTTGTCATATTCCCAACCGTGCTTGATTTTCTAATGAGCTTAACCGGTGATTTGGTGGTTGAAAGCTATACAGCGGATAAATATTTCAAATTCCTTCTTCACATGACGCTTCCATTCGGGATTCTGTTTGAGCTTCCAGTTGTTATCATGTTTTTGACTTCGATTGGAATCATTAACCCGTTTGTCCTTTCGAAAATCAGAAAATATGCTTATTTTGTACTTATAATCGTTGCAATTTCCATAACTCCTCCGGAAGTGACCTCAGATATCATTGTGGCCATTCCTTTGCTGCTCCTCTATGAGCTGAGCATCACGCTGTCAAAAGTGGTGTATAAAAGGAAACTGAAAAAGCAGGGGGACGCGGGGCTGGAAGAGACATTACCTGAATGAGCTTATACATGATAAATTAAATATTTTTTGGCAGGATATGACATGAAAAGCACCCCGATTTCGTGTATAATATGGTTAAACGGTGAAAAAAGAGGATTGATACTTTGCTATTTAAAAGCCTGGAGTTCAAAAATGACAATGGGCAGAAGGTAAAAATTACTGAGATTCCAGTATTGGAGGAAGATAGCACCTTTCATTTCATGATATCAACACGCTTGGAGCGCTTCATTAAAACCGTTTATACCGAAAGCAGGGCGGCAAGTTATTCGTTCAGGGAGCACCTGAAAAAAGAATTAAAATGGCCTGTTTATCAAAAGTTATTCAAAAAACATGAATTAAAAAATAATGCCTGAGAGAGCCCTTCGCCGGCTCTCTTTTTTTTGCGGGGAATTCCTTTAAAGAAAGGCTTATCCATGTTATATAGGTTTTAATACTCTGTTTGTAAAGGTATAATAATAGAGAATTGTAAATGATCAGGATGTGAATGTTAAATGAGTCAAATCAAAATTGTGACAGATTCAACCTCAGACCTCCCGGCGGAGGTATTAAAAAAGTACAATATTGAAGTGGTACCGCTGACTATCTCGATAGACGGCGAGTCCTATGTAGATGGTGTCGACATAACACCTGAAGTATTTCTTGATAAAATGGCAAATTCCAGGGAACTGCCGAAAAGCTCACAGCCACCCGCAGGAGCATTTCTTGAAGCGTATAAAAAAATCGGGGCAGATGGAAGCCGCATTTTATCCATACATATGACGGCAGGACTCAGCGGCACAGTCAGGTCCGCTGAAAGCGCAGCGGGAATGGCTGAAGAAGATGTAACTGTCTGGGATTCGAATTACATATCGAGAGGTCTCGGTTTTCAAGTGGTTGAGGCTGCACAAATGGCTGAGCAGGGAAAATCGATGGAGGAAATTCTCGAACGGCTTGAATACATACGGAAACATACCCGCCTCTATATTATGGTGGATACCCTTGACAATCTTGTCAAAGGCGGAAGGGTCGGAAAAGTCAATGCCTTCCTGGGTTCATTGCTCAACATCAAGCCTATCGCCCTGCTTGAGGAAGGGGTGCTCCAGCCTCTTGCCAAAGCAAGGAGCGGGTCACAAGTCGTCAAGTTTTTGACCAGACAATTTACGGAGGATTTCAATTCCGGACATATAAAAGGGGTGGGAGTCGCCCATGCCAGGGGAGAAGAGATTGCCCTGAAGGTGATTGACTCTATTTCCAGGGCAACTGGAATCAAGGATGTTTCCCTTTGTTTTACAACCCCTATTGTGAGTACACATACAGGTGCAGGTGCTTTTGCCCTTATGTATTATTTTGATTGAAAACAGGGCTGGCTTCAGACGGCTGCCTTTTAGGGCAGCGGAGTCGGAGTCGGCTTTTTATATCCTTTTTTATAGCGTTCATCTATGATCTTTCTGACTTCTTTTATGGTTTTTCCTTCTTTGAAGTTCATAATGGCGGTATGTGCCGTATCAAGGCAGATTCCGCAATTTGCTGCATGTTCATCCCATAGGATGCGGCCGTTTGGCAGTTCCTTGGCGATAAAGCATTGATAGGTATCCATGTGTCCGGCAGATTCATAACAGCCGCAATAGCAGGGGATATAGCTCAATAGTTTTTTGTGGCGAGCCGCTTCCTCATAAATTTTTTTGATATGGGGAGCTTTTCCATTGAGAAATTCAGGAAGAACATCTCTTGATTGTGTTTCCTCCTTCAAATCGCCTCCCCTATTGCTGTGGTGAAAATGACAGTGATTAACTTGGCCGGGCGGGTTGTAAGCCTGTGCGGTGGTGCCATACAAGACGCACGCTAGCGTGCATGCGGTAACGAAAGCTGAAGTTCTTTTGATCATTTTAATAATCCTTTCCTGCTGTTTTTATTAGCTTTATAAATATCTTGCTGAAATATTCAGTGGACAGACATTCTAGAGAACCGGGATAAGTATAGTTAGGATGCCGATCTTTTGTTAAAATAATAGGAGAAACAGACAAATGAGGATGAGCTTGAATGAAGAAATGGAATAAAGCAGTAATGGCATGCCTTGTTATTGTGCTGCTGGCTTCCTGTTCAAAGAGCAGGATTCCCGGGGAACTGGATTACCCGGTGAGGGCATTTAAGGCGGTCAGCCAGGACGGGGAACCTTTCACTGAAAAGGAATTGAATGGAAAAATCTGGGTGGCGGATTTCATATTTACTAACTGCACGACGGTTTGTCCTCCCATGACAGCAAATATGTCAAAGCTCCAGCAGGAGTTAAAAAAAGAAAAGCTGGATGAAGACGTACACCTCGTCTCTTTCAGCATTGATCCCGGTGCAGATAATCCAGGTGCCTTGAAAACATACGGAAGTAAGTTCGGGGCGGACTACCGAAATTGGAGCTTTCTCACAGGATACTCGCAAAGCTTCATTGAAAAATTTTCAGCTGACAGCTTTCATATGCTGGTTAAAAAGCCAGCGGGCGGAGATCAAGTGATCCATGGCACAGAATTTGCCCTCGTAAGCCAGGAAGGGGAAGTTGTAAAAACCTATAAGGGAAATGTAGACTTTCCGCTTGATGACATTATGGAGCATATCAAGATACTTAAAGAGTCATAAAACAAACATGGGTTTCTACCAGCAGCCCATGCATGGAATGGAACCTGGACAAGAGCAGGAACGAACAGAATAAGGCGGTGGAGAGGTGTAAGGCGCAGGCAGGAATGCAAGCTCG
Source organism: Paraperibacillus marinus (assembly GCF_046237605.1). Taxonomy (GTDB): domain Bacteria; phylum Bacillota; class Bacilli; order Bacillales; family DSM-1321; genus Paraperibacillus; species Paraperibacillus marinus. Next base: position 1,668,495 of record NZ_CP143542.1, read on the forward strand.
ACAAATTTTGTTCATAACTAGCTGCAGAAAGCCTTATGATACATGCAGCTCCGCCCTTTTTCTACAGAAAAAACAGGATGTTCGACTTCCTGTTTTTTGTTTTAACCGGTCCCTTTTATAGGTTAAAAGGTTTGAATCTTTCTTCTCGTGTAATAATAAACATAATTAAAGGCGGGTGATCGGATGATAAGGAAAATCGCCTATCTTATATTTTGTCTGCTGTTCTTGAGCTCCTGCAGTCTCGATGGACTCGGGAAAATTGAATTAAAAAAGCATCCTAAGGAACCTGGTCCATTCTCAGAAGAACAAAAGAGGGATATACCCGCCGGCATTGGTGCCCAGGCAGGGAATTTAAACATAGTAACTGTAGGTGATTCCCTCACAAAGGGAGTCGGAGACAGCTTGAATAAAGGAGGCTATCTCAATTACCTGAAGCTGCAGCTTGAAAATGAAGGCGGAATCCGCCCGAAGCTAGTCAACCTCGGGATCAAGGGACAGCGGACGGATCAGCTCCTCGCATGCCTCGATAAGACCGGAACAAAAGAGGTTATGAAGGATGCGGATGTTATCATTATCACCATCGGCGGTAATGATGTCATGAAGGTATTCAGGGAAAATATAACGAACCTCAATATCGATGACTTCAAAGAGGCGCAGGAGAAATACCGCACCAGCCTGCTGGCGATGCTCGCAAAAGTTAAATCGATCAATGATTCAGCTGATGTGTATCTTGTGGGTCTATATAATCCCTTTTATAAATGGACCGCCGATGTAGATGAGCTGACCTGGATACTTGAGGATTGGAATGAAACAGGGGAGTCTGCGGCAGCCCGATTTGACAGCACGTATTTCGTAAGGATAGATGATATATTTGCCATTCCGAGTGAGGAACTCCTGTTTCAGGATGATTATTTTCATCCCAATAGTAAGGGCTATGAACAGATTGGAAATCGTATTTATGATTCCATGGAGAAACATACGTTAAAAAAGATGGTAGAGAACTAGTAAAAAGGGATTGAGGAGCTATGAGTACAGTGAAAAAGTGGAAGGTGCTGTTTTTTGCCCTCCTTGGCTTTAATGTGATTGTGCTGCTGGCATTAATCATCTTGGCCAATCTGCCTGCCAAAAGCATTAAAGGGCTCGATAGGTATCCTGAAAAGGAAAATGTGGGTTTCGATATCCATACCAATAAAGAAGATTTAAATATCCTGATCAACAAATACTTACAAAAAGAGTTAAGCGGCGGTATTGATTATGAAGTGCTGCTGAAGGATGATGTTGAACTATATGGTGAAATGCCTGCCTTTGGCAAAAATCTTGAGATCAAGCTCGCCTTTGAACCTAAGGCACTAAAAAATGGAGATTTGCTCCTGAAGCAGAAATCTATTTCTGTTGGAAAGATGAAATTGCCAGTTTCATACGTTCTCAATGTTATAAACTTTCGTTACAAGACTCCGGATTGGGTGATCATACAGCCTCAGGATGAAACGATTTATGTGTCTCTCCAGAATATGAAGCTGAAAAGCGGCTTTAAAGTCAGGGCACAAAGATTTGACCTTAAGGAAGATAAGATTTCATTCAGGCTTTCCTTCCCTGAAGATAAATAAAAAAGCGCTGGATCACAGGCTGCCGCCTGGAACCAGCGCTTTTTTTAAGGATTGACAATTTTGGCTTCCAGCTCAGGAGTTCCTTTGGCAAATCCCAATGCAAGGATCGTGTATGGAATATTTGGATCAAGCCTTACGCCGGGCACAGCCAGCACCACATCGCTTGTTCCGGCCAGCCTTACCTCAAGGTCAAATGTCATCGGGCTCAAAGTGATGTAATCGGTGAATTTTCTAAATGAAACATTGGGGAAGATAACATCTCCATTTTTTACTGCTATGTCAACAGGGGGGGCATCCGGCGATAGATGTGCAAACCTGACCTTCGTCTCTCCCCCCGGAAGCTGCAGGTTATCTACAGCAGTTAAAAGCTTCAGGTTTGGCGCAGCCCCAGCTGCTGTAAGGGTATAAAATTGTCCGCCCTCCACTGTGACTTTCCTGCTGATGACGGTCGATACCATCGTGCCGGCCGGGTAGATATCAATTTGATATTTGCCTGCCGGCAGGGGAAGGTAATCACTGGACTGCTTATATGGGACATTGCGAAGTGTCCTCATTCCATTAATATATATATCTACTTCCCCTGTATCGGGAGCAGCGTGGATGATCCTTACCCTGGCCGGTGTCTGGCGACGTTCAGCCTCCAAACGCTCATCCATAATAGCTCTTTCCAGATTGCTGATGTGCTTGCTGTAATAGTGGGCATGCAGTTCCGGGTTGGTATATTCATAATACTTGGCAAGCATGGCATATTTGGATGCCTTCTGGAAATAATCCTCTGAACTTCTTTTTTCCAAGACCTTCTCCCCTCTCTAAAAAAATGAAAAAACGTCTCCGTGTACTCACGTCAATAACTTATGCTGATTCTTCTGGGTGCGTGTCTAAAATTAGTATCTTTTTCCACAAGTTCAGGATATAATGAGATATGTAAGTTATAAGAATAAGAAGGGGCGGGATGTATAATGACAAATTCAATCAGCAAAAACAAATCGATTTTCTTGTTGTCTGGCAGCCCATGCCCATTTTGATTGATTTCCTTTTCTGATAAATGATCAGCCATGGGCTCCATTGCCTATGGCTATTTTATTTATTCGGAGGGAAAAAAATGAATACAATTTTAGATAGCATGCATGACGAAGCAAGGCAGGAGTTTAACGGATGGAAACCGGAAGCACAATTGCCGGCAGAGTCATAGCTGAATATAGGAATCTTTATAAAGTTGCGGGAGAAAATGGTCTTTTTATTTGCGAGCCTTCAGGCAGGATGAAGTTCAATGCAGGTAGTCAGGGTGCCCTTCCGGCTGTAGGCGACTGGGTAGCCTTCACGGAAAGAGCCGGGGAGGAAAAAGGGACGATCCATGCGGTCCTGCCGAGAAAGAGCACGTTCTCACGAAAGAAAGCTGGCACTGAGCCAGCCGGCCAGATCATTGCGGTAAACGTGGATTATATATTTATCGTCCTTTCGCTAAACCTCGATTTCAACGTCAGGCGGCTGGAGAGGTATTTAATATCGATTTGGGAAAGCGGCGCTTCGCCGGTAATCATACTCAATAAGGCGGATTTATGTCCGGATGCCGAGAGCAAGCGGAAAGAGCTCGAAAAGGCGGCATCGGGAATACCTGTCATCATCATGAGTGCCCTCCAAAGGAAGGGCCATCAGGCGGTCTTTGAATTCTTGACAAAAGGCAGTACCGGGGTTTTTACAGGTTCTTCCGGAGTAGGGAAGTCCACGTTGATTAACTCCCTGCTAAACGGAGCTGTACAAAAGACTGCGGCTATCCGGGACGACGATGATAAGGGCAGGCATGCTACGACACACAGGGAATTATTTGCGCTGGAAAATGGCTCTTATATTATTGATGTTCCGGGTATGAGGGAGTTTGGACTGTGGGACACGGACGAAGGCCTTTCGGCTGGATTCAGTGACATCGATGCGCTGTCCGGCGGCTGCTTCTATCAGAACTGCCGCCATCTGGCGGAGCCGCAATGCGCAGTAAAGGCTGCCATAGAAGAAGGCCGTCTTGAGGCAGGCCGCCTGAACAGCTTCCTCAAACTGCAAAAGGAACAGGAATATCTTGAAAGAAAGCTTTTGAAGACAAGGATGGCCGAAGAAAAAAAGAAGAATAAAAAAAGGGCCAAAAATGGCAGGGGAAGCTGACTGCCGATGGAGTGATTATTGAATCACTCCGTTTTTTTTGTTTCTGTAAATATAGTAGTGTAAACTGTACTGTACAGCGGTCTCTTTATACAAAATGAGCTTCAAAAATATAATTCAGGGAAAAGGTAATGAGGGAATCAATATATGAAGGCAGGTGCGTGAAATGGAAAAGGCGACTTTTGCAGGGGGCTGTTTTTGGTGTATGGTCAAACCATTCGATACTCAGCCCGGAATAGAGTCGGTCACCTCTGGATATACAGGCGGACATAAAGCTAATCCAACCTATCGGGAGGTATGTTCAGAAACGACCGGCCATTATGAAGCGGTACAGATTATCTTTGATCCGGAGATTTTCACTTATGAAAAGCTGCTCGATGTTTATTGGATGCAGATTGACCCGACCGATCCCGGCGGCCAGTTTGGCGACAGGGGGCAGTCCTATCAAACCGTAATTTTTTATCACAATGAAAAGCAAAGGGAGATTGCTGAGGAATCTAAGCGGAAGCTGGAGAACAGCGGAAAATTTTCGCACCCGATTGCAACAAAAGTTTTAAAAGCAAGTGAATTCTATCCTGCTGAAACCTATCATCAGGACTATTACAAAAAAGAGCCGGGACATTACGGCGCATACCGGATAGGTTCCGGAAGGGCAGCCTTCATAGAAAGGCATTGGGGAGGAGACGAAAAATGAGCGTTAACAAGGATGAATTAAAAAGGAAGCTGACTCCAATTCAATATGAAGTCACTCAGAATAATGGGACAGAGCCGCCGTTCCGGAATGAATATTGGAATCATAAAGAGCCGGGGATATATGTGGATATCGTTTCTGGAAAGCCTTTGTTTTCATCCCAGGATAAATTCGACTCTGCCTGTGGATGGCCAAGCTTCACCAAACCAGTGGAGGATGAAGAAGTAGAGGAATTGGAAGACCGTACATTCGGCATGATCAGAACGGAAGTGAGGAGCAAATCGGCAGATTCCCATCTAGGGCATGTGTTTGACGATGGTCCCGGGCCATCCGGTCTCAGATATTGCATCAATTCCGCAGCCATCCGGTTTGTGCCGGCAGCAGACCTTGATAAGGAAGGATACGGGGAATATAAGAAATTATTCCAGGATAAGTAAAAAAATGGCCGTCAGGCGGAAGGTGATAGTATGTTTAAAAAATTATTCGGCAAAAAAGAGAATCTTAGTAACAAAGCACTTGAATTGGCAGCTCCTGCTACAGGTGAAATCGTTCCATTAGACCAGGTTCCAGATCCAGTGTTCGCAGAAAAAATGATGGGTGACGGACTAGCTATCAATCCTATAGAAGGTGTTGTGGCAGCACCAGTGGATGCTGAAGTACTGCAGGTTTTCCCTACTAAACATGCTGTCGGGCTAAAGGCCGATAATGGCGCGGAGATCCTGATTCATATCGGGCTGGAAACGGTATCCATGAATGGGGAAGGTTTTCAATCCTTTGTAACACAAGGGGACAGAGTGAAAAAAGGCCAAAAGCTCATATCCTTTAATCTGGATTTAATAAAGGAAAAAGCGAAAAGCACGGTTACCCCCGTGATCATTACGAACGGGGATAATTTCGGCAGTCTTGAAAAGTCTGTCGAAACCAAAGCCGTCCTCGGAGAGACGCATTTTCTCACCGTTCATCCTAAATAAGTCAAAATAAAAACCAGCCGCGGCTGGTTTTTTATTTTTGTGCTTGTTCAATGATGGAACCGATGCGTATGACAGAGGCATCCGTTTTATTAGCAGCGGATTTTTCACCTGTAGCTTTAAAGCTGACGGTATGCCTGCCTGGAGATAGATGGTCAGCAATATAAATGATCCGGTCCCTTTTAAAAGGCCACCAGGTGCTTAAAGAAGCGGTCCGTTTACCATCTATATAGACATCAACAATCCCGCCGTCCGGGCTTCTTAGCATTTTGACGCCGAGAAGTGTGCCCGTGAAGCTCGTTTCCAGGGTGCTGCCTTTTTCGGCGCCGGTATAATAGCCATTTGAAAAATAGAAGCCCTTCTGCTTCATTTCGCTGGTGCTGCTGGCAAGGATGAGATCAGAATCAGGATAGAGGGGAGCGGCAGAGCGGGCCGGCAGTTTTTTCATTATAAGATTTGCATTCAGCGCCTGGTTAATAGCTTCAGCATATAACCGGTACCCTTTGCCGGTGGGATGCACGCCGTCGGCGGTCAGCTCGGATTCCCGGTAGCCGCTGTTTGAAAAGACGGGCCGCATGTCAATATGGGCTGTCTGGTAATGCTTTGAGAGATTGTCTATTTTCCGGGCAAATTCCGGGAATTCAAGGCAGCTTTCAGTAATGGTCACAATTTCAGCATAAGGGTAAAGAACTTTCACTTTCCTTATGACAGATTCATACAGCCTCCCAAAGCTGTCCGCACTCATATATTTCCGGTCGTTTTCACCGAAGACAATAAAGGCCAGGTCAATAGGACCCTGGACTTTCTGATATTGCAGCTTATAGAGACCTTCTAATGAGGTGGCTCCGCTCTGGACTAGGTAACTGCCTGTCATCTCTGATCCATGTTCTTCATAGACTTTCTTCTCAAGCTGTTTAAACCAGCGCCTGCTATAGGTTTCAGCACCAGAACCCCTGCCGATGCTGTCACCTATCACGAGATAATGGACGGGCTCCTGCCGCTCCATTTTTTCGTAAATAGACAGTTTATCTTCCTCGCCATATGAAGGCTTTAGGAATGCAGGGCTGCTAATGAACATAATGATGGCTGCTAGTGATATGGTAATCGCAGTGATGTATTTTATCCTCAACGTTTTTCCTCCGTATTTTTAAATCCACAAAGCGAGAGGAACAAAGCAAATATATCTATTATCTTAACTTGATTATGAATGAATTTAAAGAAAAATTTAAAGAAAATGAAATGTATTTGAAACATAATGAGGATTTTGTAAAAAAAGTGAAAATAGGCATATGCACATACGGATATCCGCCCGTAGACATATGGTAGGAGTGTAAACAGAAAAAAGACAGAATGGGAGTGAAAATACATGTATTATGGATGCGGTTATGGACATGGCGGATATGGGTATGGCGGTGGTTTTGCAGGAGGATTCGCCTTGATTGTCGTATTGTTCATTTTACTGATTATAATTGGAGCTTCTTTCACCGGATGGGTTTGATCGGCTGCAGATAAAGAACATTAAAATCAGTGAACGAACCAAGAGCTGCCTGGATGGCAGCTTTTTGTTTAATTTATAGGGAAGGAAGCGGTCTCTGTCCGTGGCAGTCCGTTATAAAAGTATCCCTCACGAAAGAAGGCTGCACCTCAGCAAAAGTTTTTACTTTAAATCCATTGTGGTCAGGATTATAATGGAATGCATGATACAGATGAATCAGGGGCTATAATTCAAACATAATCTTCGGATTTTAATTCGGCCTGCGAGGAGAATGGATGCGAGATGAAATCTTTTTACCACCACTTGATGAAGTACAGGCAGCCAAAGGATACCGATGAATTGACTGCCTTTGCAAATTCAGCCTATAATGACCACGGATTTCCCAAGCAGTCCAGTGATTATCATGAAATCAGCAGTTATCTGGAGCTGAATGTTCATTACCTGGAGAGCATGACTGTTTTTGACCGGGCATGGGACATTTATGTGCAGGAAGAAAAGCTGTAAAGTGCTTAATATGATACCAGTTCTGCGAAGTCTAAAAGGGCTGATGAGGGACGGACAGGTGCAGCAGAATATCGTTCAATGTGTTAAATATGGAGTCAGCCAGCTGAGCTCTGATATAAAACGCAGAAGGCATTCCCTTTAATTCGAGGGTCTGCCTTTTTTGCATGTCCAAAAATCCTGCCAGTTCTACAAATCTATGACGAACCAAAGCCAGCCTGCATACTATATGGTAATTAATCAACCAAGAACTGTCTTGAGAGGATGGCTCTTTATGGCTAACAACAAAAAACCAAAATTCAAAATTGGGGATACAGTCGTCATTAATTTATATGGAACGGTCGGTAAAATAACAGACTTTAAGCTTATGGACCAGGCCTATGTTTATGAAGTGAATCATAGTGAAGGACTTTATTTAGAATCCTCTCTCGAACATATCACAGATTATCAAGGAGAGATTTTAATTGAGTCAGAACAGGTGGATATTGTGTATAAGTTTTTCTTTGGGGACCTTGTACAGGTAGAAGGATATGGCACCCAGCTGTTCAAGGTCATTGGCTTCAGGACGGAAATCTGGAGATACAAAGAGAATTCCTGGGAAGATGTCATTTATGAGCTTTCAAAGATCAGTGACGGCGAATGGCTGGAAGCCCAGGAAGACGAGCTGCTCCTTATAGCTGATAATGAAACAGCGGATACCTACCTTCAAAAGTTGGGATTTCTTCATCCGATAACAAAAAAGGGGAGTAAGCCGGACCTGGTGAAGGCACCTAAAGAATCTAAGAAATCGGAAAAAGAGTGGATAGAATGGAAGAAGGATAAGCAGCAGCTGATTGATAGCCTGCTCGATTTATATAATGATTATCACGATTTGTATGAGACCTTCCGGGATGAAGAATATCATGATGTAATGAAGCTGGTCATGAATAAGATCAAGGCTGCAGCGAAAGAACTGCATAACCGCCATGAATAGGCACCGCCTCCTATTTTAGCCGGGAAGGCTTGTATAATTTGATGGAATGAAAGGAAAAAGGCCATCATACATCTAACTAAGGGGGCGATTCAGATGCGCGAGATTGAAGTATTTATAGATACGGAAGAAATCGCAGAATTCTTCTTTCGCGAACTTGTGAAGAGGGGGCTTGTTCCTTCCCAGGACGAATTGGAAGAGATCGCAGACATTACTTTTGAGTATCTGATTGCAAAGTCAATTATTGATGAAGATGTTGACGGGTAGCTCCTGTTCGGATACCCTTTGGGGAAAATAGTAAAGAGGCTGTTCCTGCCTTCAAAAAAACGGGGGAGCTGCCTCTTCTTAATTATTTTTATTTGAGAAATGAAACTTGTTCTTCTTATGTACGTATGTTGACTATAAAGGAGTGATCTTCATGCTGGGGAAAATCATAAAAAGCCTGTTCGGAGGAAAGAAACATACCGCTCATTTTTCATCAAGCGATAAATGGAAGTCCAAGCATTCTTACAAGAAAGAGCTTGGCTATGGGTCTAAGCATTATAAGAAAAAGAAACACTCCAGCTTTTTCACAAGCTCCAGGAGTTTCCGCAGCAGCTAAGATCATATGAGTATCTATCAGCGGTTTAAAGGTTTGCTTCCTGAGTATATTGCAGAAAGATGGTTCCTGAAGGAATTGGAAAACAGATGTGCCTGGCGGGTTTTGGGTACTGCCGGCATCGGAAGCTATGGAAAGGCTTATTTGGTGCAGGACAGAGCCACACAGAATTTATTTATCCTGAAAAGGCTGCGTAAGCGGAAATGGGGAAAAAAAGCGGTACTTCAAGCCTTTCGGGAGGAGCAGGAATTGCTAAAGAAACTTCAGTCTCCTTCGTTCCCTAAGCATATTGAAGGCGGCTGTATAAATGGCATTCCTTATTTCATCATGGAGCGGAAAGCAGGCAGGACGATTGAAGAGCTGCTTTTTGAGGATGGAATGGCATTTTCCGAAAAGGAAGCTTTCCAATTAGGCGCTGAATTGCTTGAACTGATTGTCTGCCTCCATACCTGCGGTATTTCTCACAGAGATATCCGCCTGCCCAACATTCTTTTAGATCAAGGGCGCATCAGCATCATCGATTTTGGGCTTGCCTGCAGCCTGCAGGTACAGGAGGAAAGAAAAGGGCATCCAAGGGATTACAGGAACCATTTGAGTGACTTGTATTTATTGGGCCATTTTATTTTGTTCCTTTTATATTCGGGTTTCGCCCCATCCGGGACTTTTGGATCGAAAAGCTGGGAAGAAGAATTGGAAGTTACAGAGAAATCACGAATGATCATCAAAAAATTGCTTCTGGCTGAGGAGGAATACCCTTCGGCCAGAACAGCATTAGATGAAATACAGATACATATTAAAGAAACTTGGAGGGAAGAAGATGGCGTTTTTTAATAAAGTATTGGCGAGCATCGGCATTGGCAATTCAGAGGTGGATACACGGCTGGAAACAGATCGTTATATCCCCGGGGATAAGGTCTCAGGCATTGTCGAAATCAAAGGCGGGTCGGTCGAACAGAGAATAGACGAAATTTACCTGAGCGTCTGCACACAGTATGTAAAAGAAGTGGATGATAAGAAATATACCCAAAAAGCCGTGATGTTGAAGCATAGATTAAATGATGCTTTCACAATTGGTGCCGGAGAAAAGAAAAACATCCCGTTTACTTTTACCCTTCCGGAGGATGTTCCGCTTACATATGGAAAAACAAAGGTATGGATTGAAACGGGGCTGGACATTAAGAACGCGGTAGATCCTTCAGATGAAGATTATTTACAGATCCAGCCTGGCCCCCTTGTTCATTCGGTCCTGCTTGGATTGACCGAGCTGGGTTTCAGGCTCAGGCAGGCTGAAAACAAGGCAGGTTCACGCAAGTATCAAGGAGTCCACCCGTTTCTTCAGGAATTCGAATTTGTGCCAGTATCAGGAAAATATCAGGGCAGGCTGGACGAACTGGAAGTAACTTTCCTGAAATCAGGACAAGATGCGGCCGATCTGCTGATACAGGTGGACAGAAAGGCCAAGGGACTTGCCGGCCTATTTGCTGAAGCGATGGAAATGGATGAAACCATGGTCCGGTCTTCCGTTTCCAGGCGGGATATCCCTAAGATGCAAGAGACACTCGACCGTATCATCGAACGTTACGGATAATGATAAAAACCCTTCCCGCTAATCTGAAGAGACCCACGTAAATGAGACAAGGAAAAAACACCCCCTGAATCGTATTTATTAAATATGATTCCTAGGAGGGTGTTTTTCTTTGGGCACAAGAGTTCATTATCCAGAAGAAATAAAATGGAAAGCAATCAAAATGAAGCAAGAAGGGAAGAGCAACAGTGAAATAATGAGTCACCTTAATATTAAAAATAAATCACAGATTAAAACGTGGATGAAATGGTACAGGACAGGTCAAACCTATCGGTTTTCCCAAGAAGTAGGAAAGCAATACAGTTATGGGAAGGGGCTTGAGGAACTAAGTGAGGTTGAACAACTGAAAAGAAAGGTCAAACATCTTGAAGTACAAGTAGATATTTTAAAAAAGTACCAGGAACTCGAAAGGAGTTGGAGCCCCAAATCATTATTCAAGTAGTCGAAAGTCTATCCTCTGTTTATCAAATTATTGATATTCTTAAGGTATTAGGAATACCTAAGTCTACCTTTTATAGATGGAAGAAGAAATACAAGGTTATTGTCCTGACTCCATTAGAGGAGTTAGTTATCAAATTGTGCGAGGAAAACCACTATCACTATGGCCATCGTAAGATTAGATCTATACTGGATAGGAAATACAGGATTAAAGTAAATCGAAAAACAGTTCAAAAAATCATGCAAAAGTTCGATATTCAATGCCAAATTAAGAAAAAACGGCAAAAGCACATAAGTGGTGAGAGTAACATTGTCGTAGGGAATATCCTAAACCGGAATTTTATATCAAGCCGACCAGACGAGAAATGGGTAACAGACATCACGTACCTGCCGTATGGTACAACGATGTTGTATTTATCGACTATCATGGATTTATACAATAATGAGATTATTTCTTACACAATAAGTACATCCCAGGATATCAGCTTGGTGATGGAAAACTTAAAGGAAGCTGTGGAGCTGCGTAAGCCCGAAAACTTAATTCTTCACAGCGACCAGGGGTCTGTATATACTTCTTATGCCTATCAGAATTTCGCCAAAGAAAAAGGCATTACCACAAGCATGTCCCGAAAGGGAAACTGCCATGACAATGCCGTAATCGAATCCTTTCACTCCTCGCTAAAGTCGGAAGGATTCAACGCTCAAGCAAGAGCATCTATGTCCAATTCTAAAGTAGTATATTTGGTAAATCAATATATGTATCGTTACAACCATATACGGATTCAGGAAAAATTAAACTACCTGTCCCCTCTTGAATATAGGGAACAGGTAGCATAGGTGTTTTTTCCAAGTCTCATATTGAAGGGTCAGTTCAAATCATCGGGAAGGGTTTTGTTTTGGGGCAGCGACAAAAATAGTGGTAATTTGATGAAGGATTCGACAATGGTTTTATTTAATAGTGTATTAACAAATTCAGGATAAAGGGGCAAAGAAATATGCATTGGCTTAAGCTTATTCAAAATCAGGGCAGATTGTATCATATCACTATTTTTCAGACGCCGTTTTCCGGGGAGAAAAAAGGATACCGCCAGGTTTATAAGTTAAAAGTCGGGGGCCGCTGCCACAGGGATGTTATCCAAAAGGTATTTAGTATGTTCAATGTTCTGGACCGGGTTCCTAAGGATTTCAAAGCGAGATATATATTCACAGGCGATATTCTCCTTATTGATGAGGGCCAGCGGGGCAAGCATTATTACCGCCTGCAGCCGGGTGGCTGGGTGGAGGTCAGTTCAAGCCTGGTATGCTAGCAGTTTGACTTATGTTTACTTATTTTCCTATTAAAAGTGTATAGTTAAAGGCGTAAGCATGAAAAATATACTGTAACCGTTTTACAAGCGAGCGGAAGATGGTATAATCAAAATCAGACGTCAGACCTTTTAATAGGAGGAAAACTACAAATGAGTATACATATCGGTGCAAAGGAAAATGAAATAGCGGAAACAGTCCTGCTCCCTGGGGATCCTCTGCGTGCTAAATATATAGCCGAAACTTTTCTGGAAGATCCAAAGTTATATAATGAAGTTCGTAATATGTTCGGATATACGGGCACATATAAAGGAAAAAAAGTATCAGTGCAGGGGACCGGAATGGGTGTTCCTTCTATCTCCATCTATATCAATGAACTGATGCAGAGCTATAATGTCCAGAATTTAATCAGAGTAGGGACATGCGGGGCCATCCAAAAGGATGTAAAGGTAAGGGATGTTATCCTTGCGATGACTGCCTCCACTGATTCGACAATCAACCGGACCATTTTTGGCGGATCCATTGACTATGCCCCTACAGCAGATTTTGATCTGTTAAAGAATGCATATGATCAGGGCGTAGAGAAGGGCCTTGCCATCAAAGCCGGAAATGTTTTCACGGCAGACCTGTTTTACTCTGAGAATCCGCAGTTCGAAAAATTTGCCAAGTTCAATATCCTTGCCGTCGAAATGGAAACAGCAGCCCTTTACACTCTTGCTGCTAAATATGGCCGGAAGGCTCTTTCCGTCCTGACGGTAAGCGACCATATTATCACTGGAGAAGAAACAACAGCAGAAGAACGCCAGACCACTTTCAATGATATGATTGAAATTGCTCTTGAAGCTGCGATAAAATAAAAAGCTGATATTCGTGTATCCCTGTCGATTCCGGCGGGGATATATTTTTGTTTCCTGCCCTTTTACAGCACTGGGGTGGTTTTAAGTTTTTAATTAAGTGTTAAAATGATAGTAATGATTACGAAAGGTGTCCTTTAACATGAAAAAACAGCTAGCGGGTATATCGATAGCCTCAGCACTTCTTCTAGGAGGGTGCGGTGCTGGCGATCTGCCATTCATAAAGAAAGATGAAAAGAGCCAGGAAGAAACTTCCTCGCCGAATAAAAAGGATGAGGAGAAGGGAAAGACGGATGAAAGAACATCGATCCCTGCTTCTTCCTATAATGAAATACAGGAAGCCGGCGGCAAAAAAGTGATCCAAAACGCTGAAAATATTCTTGTCCTCGTCAACAAAGAGTATACCCTTCCAAGGGATTACACTCCAAGCGATCTAGTAAAACCGGAAGTAAGATTCTCTTTCGGGGAATCTGATGAAGAAAAGTCTTTTCTCAGAAAGCCGGCCGCAAAGGCGCTTGAAGAGATGTTCCGGGCTGCGGATGCAGACGGAATCGAGCTGTATGCCGTATCAGGCTACCGATCCTTCAATCGGCAGGAACTTCTGTTCCAGACAGAAATAGACCAGGTGGGAAGAGAGAAGGCAAGGCAGTCTGTAGCCTATCCAGGCACAAGCGAACATCAGACAGGCCTCACCATGGACATTGCCAGCCAGAGCACGGATCTACTCCTGACCGAAGGATTTGAATCTGTTCCCGAAGGCAGATGGCTGACGGAAAACGCCTTTAAATTCGGTTTCATACTCCGCTATCCAAAGGGCAGGGAGCACGTGACAGGCTATCAATATGAGCCCTGGCACTTCAGGTATGTCGGACGGGAAACGGCAGCACTCATCCATGACAGGAATTATACACTGGAAGAATTCTTTAAAATGGGAAAAAAAATATAAAACCTGTTAAAATAAGAAACAGAAACAACGAAGGCTGCCCTTTAACCAGGAACCTCCCTGAAGGACGGGGCACGAACGATATTAACGTCTTTGAAAGTGGTGAACGTATTGGACGAAGAAAAACAGCAGGATGGCAGAACAGAAGTGGAACAGGAAAATAAAAACACTGGTGACGGGAGATATATACGCATAAAAAAATTCCCATTTATTATGGGGATATTTCTTTTGATTTTTTTATCTGCCGGAATCACACTTCTTGTGCTTACCTTTGGCGATGAAAAACAGGTGCAGCCGATAAGCCGTGACCGGAGGGAATTCGACAAACTCTATTCCGCTTATGATACTCTTAACAATAAATATTACACAGATGTCAAGGAAGAAAAACTGATTGACGGTGCCATAAAAGGCATGATTTCTTCTTTGGATGATCCATATACTGATTATATGGATGAAAAACAGGCTGAAAGCTTCAATGAAAGCATATCCTCGAGCTTTGAGGGGATAGGAGCAGAGGTTCAGCAGAAGGATAATCAAATTGCCATCGTTTCTCCGATTAAGGGGTCTCCCGCTGAAAAAGCAGGCCTTAAACCACATGACATAGTAGTAAGTGTGGATGGCAGGAAGTTAGAGGGAATGAGCGCCAATGAAGCTGTCCTTCTTATCCGCGGAAAGAAGGGGACTAAGGTTAACCTGGTCATACAGCGTGAGGGGGTACAGGAACCTATAAAGGTAACAATCGTCAGGGATACGATTCCAATTGAAACTGTATATGCCAAGATGCTGCCTGATAAAATTGCCAGGATCCAGGTTACCAGCTTTTCAGAGCGGACAGGAGCGGAGCTTGAAAAAGCGATGAAGGATATGCAGAATCAAGGGATGAAGGGGATGGTCCTTGACCTTCGCCAAAACCCTGGAGGACTGCTGGATCAGGCCATGAAAATAGCAAGCCTCTTTGTGCCGAAAGATGAGGTTGTCTTTCAGGTAGAGA
Organism: Paraperibacillus marinus; assembly: GCF_046237605.1. GTDB lineage: Bacteria > Bacillota > Bacilli > Bacillales > DSM-1321 > Paraperibacillus > Paraperibacillus marinus. The sequence continues at coordinate 1,683,592 of NZ_CP143542.1, forward strand.
GCAAGACGGGCAGAAAAGAAGTGGCTCGTTCTGAGAATACCAGCGGAAAACCGGAATTTCCTGTGGCAGTTCTTGTCGATGAAGGGAGTGCCAGTGCGTCTGAAATAGTGGCCGCTGCATTGAAGGAATCTGCAGACATCCCGCTTGTGGGAGTGAAAACATTCGGAAAGGGAACCGTCCAGACTACACAAAAATTCCAGGACGGCTCCAATGTAAAATACACCATGGCGAAGTGGCTGACACCTGACGGTAACTGGATCCATAAGAAAGGGATTGCGCCTGATGTGGAGGCGAAGCTCCCTGCTTATGCCAGCCTGCCATTCATATCACCGGAGAAAACCCTGAAGCAGGGAATTTCCTCCGCTGATATCAAGGCTGGTGAACAGATGCTCCAAGCCCTGGGCTATAACCCTGGAACAATAGACGGATACTTTGATAAAGAACTTCTGGAAGCTGTCAAAGAATTCCAAAAAGATGAGAAGCTTGCGCAGAACGGTCAGATACAAGGAGATACAACAGTTGCGCTGATGAACAAAATCAGGGATAAAATTCAAAAGCATGACGTGCAGCTGGACAAGGCTGTACAAACCCTGAAAAAACAGATTAAGTAAAAGAAAGAAGGGGCAGGAACCCGCCAGCGGGAACTGCCCCTTTATTCAATAGGCGTTTTCTAGAGGATTGTTGTTTTTAAAGAGGTATGTGAGGAGATTAATTTATTTAGCAATTGGATTTACGCTTCAGGTGCGTGACTCCTGATCTAGCTTCGAGGCTTTCGACCCTCGGGTCATAAGCCAAGCCAGCCAGGGAAAGACAGAGCACTTCCCCTAGCTGACTTGTCTTATGCAAGGCTTTTGCATAAGTGCGACTAAGCTTCTGTCACAGCAAGCGCTCGCCAATCAGCAAGTCTTCTTTCGCTAACGCATAAGTGCGACTAAGCTTCTGTCGCAGCAAGCGCTCGCCAATCAGCAAGTCTTCTTTCGCTAACGCATAAGTGCGACTAAGCTTCTGTCTTCGCTAGCGCTCGCCAATCAGCAAGTCTTCTTTCGCTAACGCATAAGTGCGACTAAGCTTCTGTCTTCGCTAGCGCTCGCCAATCAGCAAGTCTTCTTTATCAGGTCGCTGCTTTTCAAAAAGTGAATGAGTTATATAAGATTTCCGTCTTCATTCTGCATCCATTGATTCAGTTTGAAAAGCACCGTTCTCCGCCTTCCTGGGAGCAGCGGGAGAGATGAGACCCCGCAGGTAAAGCCGAGGAGGCTCACCGCCCGCCCCGCACATGTGGAGTGCCTGCAGCGGAAATCCACTTTTTTATTCAACAGCCACAATATATGCTTAAACAGGCGTTCAACAAAAGAAAGGTGGAGGGAAAGTATGGGCCAAACGGAAATATACATATTAGGCGGCTTTTTAGGGAGCGGTAAGACAACTCTTTTAGGCCATATAATCAAAGAAGAAAGGAAAACGGGAAGAAAGATTGCCGTGCTTATGAATGAACTTGGCAAAGTATCTCTTGATTCTTATTTCATTGAAGAAGGAATTCCCTTAAAGGAACTTTATGATGGCTGCATCTGCTGTACGCTCCAGGATAAGCTGGAAGTCCAGATACATGAACTGCTCCAGGGAGAAGAGCTTGATGCCATTTATATAGAAACAACCGGGGCAGCACATCCTGTCGAAGTATTGGATGGAATTATGTCACCCCTATTTGCCGATAAATTGATGTATAAAGGAATTATTACTGTGGTAGACCTGCTCAGATGGAGGGATATAGAAACTTTTTCTCCACAAATAAGGCAGCTGATCATGGAGCAGGTACATCATGCTGACTTAATCATTCTCAATAAAATTGATCTCGTCAGCGAAGCAGAGGCTGCCGGGCAGGTCTACAAGATACAAGCCCTGAATGAGGGTGGCAGAATCCTGATGACGGAACATGCCCGCATCCCCATTGAACAGATTTATTCCTTAAGGCTTACCAGGAAGAAAGAACATAAGGCCGCAGATGTAGTACGGCAATTGAAGCTTCAGGCGGTCCTGCATGAATTTAGGGGGGAGATAAAGCAGAGTCTTTTCGAAGATTGGATCAGGAGCCTCCCTGAGACGGTGTATCGCATGAAGGGATTTATCAAGCTGTCAAGCAGTTCCAAACCGGTTCTTTTCCAGTATTCTTATGGAACTCCTCTATATATGCCACAGGAAATGAATATGCCGCTGAAGCTGGTGATCATAGGAGAAAATATTAAGGCTGACGAAATAAAGGAAAGCCTGCTGCAGATAGAGACAGAAAAACAGGGGGAATAGGGGTACCGTCAGGAAAACGAGGAATTGCAACGCTAAGCCTATTTTCCTGACGATTCTCCCGTTATTGATTGACAACGTTAAGAAAGTTTAAGTGGTCTTAAAAAATCTAATGAGATCATTTTCTCCGTATTAAAATGGTATTCTTCTAGCAAATTAATATGTTCCCAGCCTAAAGGTGACATATATTGCAATAAATCTTCATTAAACTACCTGTCCGCTTTTGATATTCAACAGCTTTTGTTAGATGCAGAGTATTCCAAATACTGATGGCCAGCCCTTTGAAGCTGATAATGTATGCTTCGTTCCCCAAGCTCTCCTTGTTTTCCGAAGAAAATATTTCTTGCCAGTCCATTCAAGGCTTCACCTTTATTCAATCCTCTTTGTATTTTTCTTCTTATTCATCCGAAATGTAACTAAGAATAAAAATTGTTTTTTCTTGTCTCCCTATTTCGCGTGAGGTTGTAGCTATGCTGTTTTGTCTAGAATAAAAACTTAATTTTCCCCATAATAAGGGATGCGGGACTGTTCCTTCTCTTAATGAATGGGCTGATCGCCAAATATCCCCATTATTTTCTTCAATGACTTTTGTATAGAAAATTCATTTCATATAGAGGTGGAAATTTATGCCTAAAATTGACAATATGTTAGCAATTTTATGGATGCTTCGTTCAGGTCAAAAAATTACTGCAAAACAAATTTCAGAAAAGTTAGAGATGAATATAAGGACTGTATATCGTTATATTGATACAATTTCAACAAGTGGCGTACCTATAATTTCAGAACCAGGACATAACGGTGGATACACTTTATTGAACAATTTTATTGAAGCTCCTCTTTTTTTTGATTTTGAGGAGCAAACTTCACTATTTCACGCTGCTGTTTTTGCAGAAGAAGCCGGATATTATGGAGGTGAAGCACTGAATAGGGCCATTTCAAAACTAAGTAAATACGCAAATCAAGAGCAGGAAACAAAGATAAACCAACATTTAACTAGTCTTGAAGTGATAAGTAGCTTTAGTTCACTCTCTATGAAACCTTTTTTGAAGGAGTTGGAGCAGGCAGTAGCTGAAGAGTATTCAGTAAAACTTCTTTACCATAAAAGTGGCGAAGAGCAATTACATTATAGATTGGTCGATCCGTACAAAATTATCTATTGGAATAATAAGTGGTATGTGATTGGATTTTGTCATCTTAGGAATGATACCCGTAGTTTTAGAGTAGATCGAATTGAAAGTCTAAACCTAACCGAAAATAAGTATAACCAGCCAGAAAATTTTTCAGCACGTGAATTTTTTATAAAAAATCTCCTTCCAACTTTAGAAGATAAGGAAGGGATTATTTCTTTGGTTATTAATGGGGATAAAGGTGTATTGGCTGATATTTGCCAACATTGGTTTTTAGGACATTATTTACAAGAACGGACTTCAAATCAAGCAGTTTTTCTTCTTGAAAAAGAAATATTACATACATATGTACCTTATTTACTTTTACCGTACAATAAATCTATTAAAGTTATTGAGCCAGTAAGTCTTAAGAAAAGACTTATTGAAGTCCTGTCGGAATTAATAAAATTTCATCAAGAATGATAACTTCCCTGACGTTAACTGTCAGGGAAGTTATCTTATAATTGCTATATAAATTGTGATTGGGAGTGTTATTGGATGCAAACAAAAAAAGTTTTTCTATATGTATTTAATACAATGTCGGACTGGGAATATGGATATTTAATTGCTGAACTAAACTCAGGAAGATATTTCAAAAAAGATTTAGCACCTTTAAAAGTAATTACAGTAGGAGCTAATAAAGAAATGATTACTACTATGGGAGGACTGAGCATAAAACCAGATATTTCCCTTGATGAATGTACTCTTGAGAGTAAAGATCTTTTAATTTTACCAGGAGGGACAACTTGGAGTGAAGAAATTCATCAGCCTGTCCTGGAAAGAATTGGCCAAGCTTTAAAGCTTGGCACTATTGTTGCTGCAATTTGTGGTGCAACTGAGGGACTAGCGGGTATGGGGTACTTAGATACTAGAAAGCATACAAGTAATAATTTAGAATATACTAAAATGGTATGTCCTAACTATAAAGGGGAAAAGTTCTATGAGGTGGGATCTGTTGTATCTGATGCGAATTTAGTTACTGCATCAGGAGTAGCTCCTCTGGAATTTGCAATGGAGGTACTGAGAAAAATAGATGTATTTACACCAGATGCCCTACATTCATGGTATAACCTAAATAAGACTCATAAACCTGAATACTTCTTCCAGTTAATGAATTCAATAAATAAATGAAGTAACTGAAAAGCTCAATTTCTCTATTTTGATTTGTAGAGAAGTTGGGCTTTTAAATTTGGAATCTCCTTACCGTTATAAATCTCTATCTTCCTGACGCTGCCACTATTAACCGTTTTAAAACGACTTTGTTGGGGGAATATAGTCTGTATAAGATCACCCAAAGGGGGAAAATACTATGCCATGGACAAAAAGTGACTATCCTGCCTCGATGAAAAATCTGGATAAGCCAGTCAGGGAAAAAGCCATAGAAATTGCGAATGCCATGCTTGAAGAAGGATATGAAGAAGGCCGTGCCATACCCATTGCCATTGATAATGCAAAGGATTATGTGAAAAACCACGGAAAAGATAAAGAATAACCTATCATTTTAAGTGGTATTTCACGATTTATTAACATTCCCGGCTACTTGCCGGGTTATTTTTTTGTTAAACTATAAGGAAGAACCCGTTTTTATCCTGAAAGGACAGATTCCATTTGAGAAAAGAAAAGATAAATGAACTGATAAATTATCATAGGACTTTTTATAGAATGATCCGCAATGAATTGCAGCTCATTTATGGAAATGCGATCAATGGCAATGAGTTTGCAGTATTAAGATTTTTATACATAGCTGGTCCTCAAAAGGCTTCTGCCATTTCCCAGGATCTGAAGGTATCTGCAAGCCATATAACAAATGTAACAGATATCCTGGTCAAGAAAGGCTATATTACAAGAAAGAGGACTGACCAGGATCGAAGAATCGTTAAAATAGCGCTCACCGATGAAGGAGAAGCGCTATATCTCGAATTGGCAAAAAAACGTTCAGAATATTTTACAGAAAAGTTTGGCGTGCTTTCAGAAGAAGAACTCACGCAATTTACAGACCTTTATAGGAAGCTGCTATAAAAATGGATGGTACTATCTGTCCATCGCCCCGAAAGCGGCGAAAGTCGATTCGTCCCCAACGGTCCCGCATGTACCGCACTGGATCCTGTATTTAGGTCCGTTGTAACGGAAATGAAAAGGGTCGAGGCTTTCACTGGCATATTCCTCTAATACGCGGCCCGTAACGGAATCCACCTTTTTATATGCTGGCATCTGTTCAATAAAATTAAATCGGGAGCGGTTTGTTTTACACTTAGGACATCTCAGGGGCTGTTCCATTACTATACCTCCATTTTGTTTAAGTTTTTTCGCATACTATGTTGCATTTGAACAAGAGAGTGGATTTCCGCTGCAGGCACTCTACCTGCGCGGGGCGGGCGGTGAGTCTCCTCGGCTTTGCCTGCGGTGTCTCACCTGTCCCGCAGCTCCCGCATTGAAAAGCGGAAGCGGTGCCTGCCAAATAAAACTTAGTTATAGCTCAAATACCACTAACATGGCAGGCAGAGACAAGATAAAGAAGACTTGCTGGCTGGCGAGCGGTTGCTGCGACAGAAGCTCAGTCGCACTTATGCGTTAGCCAAGATAAGTCGGGCCGGCTATGGGAAGTGATCTATCTTCCCATAGGGCTTAGCTTATGGCTCGAGGTTCGAAAGCCTTGCAGCTGGATCAGGGAGTCTCGCACCATCCGCTCCAATCAACTTTGTAAAATAATACAATCTCCTTACAAATCTTATTAAAAACAATGATCTTTTTAAAAAGAATTTTTTTATAGTATGGGCAAGTTTAAATCGCTTATTCCAGTCAAGAGGAGGAACGACATGGCGGAACATACATATGAAGAACTTTTAAATAGTTATCTTTCTATCTGGAAAAACCGGGCAGCGGGCCAGGCGCCTGTAACAAATCAAGAGGAAATGTTGCTTGAGTTGATCAAAAGGGAGCTTTTGGATGAAAATTCCCATCCCAGGATAAGAAAGAAGAAAGAAGAGAAATTTGTCAGCAGTTTAGTGCGCCTGTCTGAATCACAGCTCTCGCTCGCTGAGAAAGGTTCTTTATTAGGAGTTTATACGAAGGTATATAAGGAGCTTCTTTGAATTATACCGTTAACCTTTGTAACATTTATGTAATATAGATTACAAAAACCGGTGTGCTGAAAAACTGTCAATAGCCTCTTTCTTAGCAGGTGCTGGAATTCCGGCTAAGCCTAACCATAAAAAGATAAATCTATAAAACGCGCCAAAATTAGACAGCGCTCTCTAACCCTTTCTGGCAAAGGGTTTTTTTTGTATTTTTTCTTCTGAAGTCATCGTGAGGATCATGGAGAAGGTTATTGGTAAACTGTGCCTGAAATATTACGAAAATCCTATGTTATGATGTTTTTGCAGGCAAGACAAACACAAAAAACGAAATAGGGGGAAATAATAGAATGAAACAGAAATTCTTATTATCAATCGCAGCAGCTGCGGCAATCTCAATTTCAGGGGCAGCAGCAACTCAAGCTGACGCTTCTACTATTAATTACTCAAAACCGACTGTCATGCAGTTTAATAGCTATCAGGACCTCACAAAATATGTGAATGAAAACCTGACAAAATATCAAAAAGTTCAAATGCCGGCTAATGACTGCTTCACAGGTCAAGCACCAGCAAAAAAAGCAGCACCAGCACCAAAAGCAGCACCAGCACCAGCTGAAAAAGCAGCACCAGCACCAGCCCAGACTGCTAACGAACTTAGCGCTTTTGAACAAAAAGTTGTCGAGCTGACAAATGCAGAGCGTTCAAAACAAGGCCTGGCAGCGCTGAAAGTTGATACAGACCTCAGCAAAGTGGCCCGTACTAAATCTCAGGATATGCATGATAACAAGTATTTCGACCATAACAGCCCAACTTATGGATCTCCATTTGACATGATGAAGAAATTTGGAATCAGCTATAAATCAGCAGGAGAAAACATTGCACAAGGACAGCCTACTCCTGAAGAAGTTGTAAAAGCATGGATGAACAGCTCAGGCCACCGCGCCAACATCCTTAACAGCGGCTACACTCATATCGGTGTCGGCTATGTAGAAGATGGACATTACTGGACACAACAATTCATCTCTAAATAAGATATATGTTTATTAAAAGGACTAAGTGATTTTTTGCTTAGTCCTTTTTTTATTCTTTGGAAACATTTATTTCGGAGTATTGCATATCCTCGTTCTTAGGTATTTTCACTTCCAGAATTCCTTCCTTATATACGGCTTGGGCCCCTTTCTTTTTAACCAGTGAAGGCAGAGTCACAGTCCTCCTGTCCTCGGATCCGGGAAGGCCCTCGAGAATCAGCTGGTTGGAGGTGTGGAAAATCTTCAGCTTATCTAATGGAGCTGATTCCTTTATTGGAATTCTCACATACACGTTATCATGAGTCTCAAAAACAGAAGCGGAAGAGTCAGATGCTGCTTGTTTGCCCTGCCCTCCGCTCGCCCTGAAGTTGAAGTCAGGTGCAGAATCCTGCCCAGCAAACATCTTCTCTGCATGAGCTGCAAATTGAGAGAAAAAATTTCCCATGAGAGGATCCATATCTTTAGACTGCATATTCTTAAGCATCTCACCAGCCTGTTTATTGAAAGGGAAAAGCATATTCCATGGAAACATTCCTAACTTCTCCTTTCAAGTATCCAACATAAAACAGTTGGTTATCCGCTATTATAGTATGCAGCCGGAAGATAATCGTTATTTATCTGCCATAATTTTGTTTTTAGACGCTTTTTTTTCTTATCGCATCCATGGTGGAGTTTGAACAAGAAATTGAATTCCGCTGGAGACACCCCACCAATTAATTTTGTTTAATCATAATATTTCCTCACGATTCCATAAAAAACTGCAATCTGAGCAAAAAAAAGAGGACTTTACGTCCTAGTTTTCATTGATTATCCTTTTTGCCACTCATCTTGTTTCCGGCGCTGGACGGAAATGAGTCTGAAGGACAGTGTGACAGCGCCGGCAGCAAGGCCAGTAATCAACCCTATCCAATAACCGAAGGCACCAAGGCTTGTGTGCGCCGCAAAAAGATAGCCGGTTGGCAGCCCGATGACCCAGTAGGAGACCAGTGACATGACAAGCGTCACATTCACATCCTTATAACCCCTGAGAGCACCCTGAATGGGAGCTTGTAAGGCATCGGAGAGCTGAAAGAAAAGAGCGAAAATAAGGAATGAGGAAGTCATTTTCAATACTTCGGGATCATTCGTATATAGCCCGGCAATCTGTTCTCTTAAGGCAAACAGCACAAAGCCGCAGAGAAAGGCAAGGCAGACAGCCATGCTTATGCCGATATAAGCATATTTAACGGCATCGCGTATCCGCTTGGCACCTGCTTCAAAACCCACGACAATGGTGAGGCTCATCGAGATGCTGAGAGGAATCATGTACAGGAACGAGGCAAAATTCAGTGCCGCTTGATGTGAAGCTATGACCACAGTGCTGTAATTGCTCATTAATAGGGTGACAGCTGAAAAGATGCTCGTTTCAAAGAAAATCGAAAAACCGATGGGTACGCCAATTTTCAGGATGGAAAGCCATTCCTTCAGTGAAATGTTGTAAAATACCCGGAGTACCCTGAAGCGGATGAATGGTTCTTTTGAATAAATGACATAAAGAGCAATAAGGGTCAAAGCCCAGTATGTGGCGGCAGACGCATAGCCTGCCCCTATTCCCCCAAGTCTTGGGAATCCCAGATTCCCGAATATCAGCACATAATTCAAAAAGATGTTGATTGGCAGGGAGAGCAGGGTGATAAACATAGAAACCTTTGTTTCACCGAGGGCATCTATATAAGCCCGTAAAGCATTATAGACAAAAAGCGGCACCATGCCGAAGGATAAAGCTTTTAAAAAGCCATGGGCAATTTCCCTGACTTCCGGTGCCAATTTCATGGCGTCAAGTACTGGCCCGAGAGCGAATGATCCGATTACAATGACAACCAGTGCCATGAAAAAGGACAAATAAATTCCCTGTGTAACCGAAAAGCTTACTTCCCTGTGCTTCCCCCCGCCTATCTGCTGGGCGACAATCGGTGTAACCGCAAGCAATATTCCGCTCAGCCCGGTGAATATAGGAGTCCAGAGGGAGCTGCCGATTGCAACACCGGCAAGATCAGAAGGCCCGGCATTGCCGGACATCATTGTATCAAAAAAAGTCATTGAGAAAATCCCGAGCTGTGTTAAAAGAATTGGCAGCAGGATTTGGAAAAACTGCTTTAGTTTTTCTTTATTTGTCTGTGTCTTTTGCATAATTTACCTCTGGTTCGCTAAATTCAATAATGAAAAGAATTATAGCACAAAACATGATGGCTTTGCGATAAAATGGAAGTATACATAAAAACTACAAGGGGCAGGATCATGAAAAAACGAATTGTATTTACAGGCGGGGGATCCGCGGGACATGTGTCAGTAAATGCCGCCCTTATCCCTGTATTTATAAGAAATGGATGGGATGTCGTCTATATTGGATCCCGCAAAGGAATAGAGAGGGAAATCATTGAGGAGAATTTTCCGGAAATTGCTTATTATAGTGTGCCTGCCGGCAAGCTGCGCCGCTATTTTTCCTGGCAGAATTTTAAGGACCCATTTATGATACTTGGAGGCATTATTCACTCAAGCAGAATTCTTAGGAGGCTGAAGCCCGATCTGATTTTCTCTAAAGGCGGGTTCGTTTCTGTTCCGGTGGTCCTGGGAGGGCGTCTTCTAAAAATCCCGGCCGTCATCCATGAATCAGATTACACTCCCGGTCTCGCCAACCGTATGTCTTTCCCGTTCTCCCGGGCAGTCTTCACCACTTTTGAGGAAACAAGCAGCTATCTTAGAGGAAAGAAAACAATCCACGCCGGAGCCGTTCTTCGAGATGGGGTATTTACAGGGAATAAGGAAAAGGGATTGGCGCGATGCGGCTTTACAGATAAAAAGCCAGTCCTTGCCATTATGGGCGGTAGTCTCGGAGCAAGGAGCATCAACCAGGCTGTGGAACAAAGCCTGCCGGAACTCCTCAAAACGTTTCAGGTTATTCATTTCTGCGGAAAGGGAAATGTCAGGGAGGACTTGATACAGGAGGGATATGCTCCATTCGAATTTGTTCATGAAGGGCTATTTGATATGGCAGCTTCAGCAAGCCTGGTCGTTTCCCGTGCCGGCTCCAACTCCATTTTTGAATTCCTGGCATTGCAAAAGCCGATGCTACTAATTCCCCTGTCAAAATCACAATCAAGGGGCGACCAGATCATCAACGCTGCCAGCTTTGAAAAGGCCGGGTATTGCCGGACCATTCAGGAGGAAGAGCTGACGAAGGAAAATTTCCTGCAGACCATTGCAGACCTTTATAAGAACAAAGAAGCGATGGAAGAGAACATGCAGACTGGCAGGCATTTCACCAGGACAGATGAGATGTACCGCCTGCTGACAGGTTTGTTGTGAGGAAAACGCTTAGTCCGAAAATAGTCATGCACACCCACCCTCTTTCATAAGCTAATCCTATAGAGGGTGAGGGGGAGACGAATGGCTTATAAATACTCCAAAGGGTGGTTCATTCAGCAGCTGAAGGCAGCAGGTATATCCAAGCATCCTGTTGAGCGGAGGAAACTTGAACTATACAGAATCCATGTGCTTAGGAACCTTTATGCAGAACTGGGGAATGAGGATAGATAAATAAAAAGGAACAGTGTGTTATGCACTGTTCCTTTTTATGTCAATTACAAGCTTTAAGCCTCGAGAAGCTGCTGATCTGGATCTTCTGTCTGATTCTCCACCCGTAGCATGTGAAAGGTGTATAGATCCTTCGGTATTTCATATAAGTCGAAAATAGGCTCTTGCCCATTTAATTTTTCATAAAGAACTTTTCTCGTATCATTGGCTGCGATGGCATATGGCAGCTTTTTTGCTGCATTCACAGAGCGCTGATTGACTTTCCGGATGCGAAGGAAAATATGATTGATGGACAAGTCATAAAATACCTCATTAAAGAAGGCTTCCTTAGCCGCCTGATTATAGCCCTTTCCGTGAAATTCCTTCCCAAGCCAGGTGCCCAGGAATCCAGCATTCTCTTCGATGTCAAATAGGGAAATGGTGCCGATTGGGTTGCCCCATTCATCCGTGATGGTCCTGGATATAAGCTCGCCGCGTTCCTCAGCTTCGATCGTCTGTTTTGTTACAAACAAATATTCTTCGTAAGATTGAACTTTCTGGCGTACAAACGGGAAAACATCCGGATGGGTCATTAATTCATAAAGAGCATGGCAATCTGATAATTCTCTTTTCTTCAACATTAAATAATCCCTCCGTGTCTTGAGGGCAGATTTCACTCCAAAGAGCCCACCCTCGAAATTTTTCAACAAATTCAGCATTAAAAAATTTCGGGGTGGGAATCGAACCCACTAGAACCGGATGTACCGATGGCTCACCATTTGCCTTCCCTAGTGCTGCAGCCCCGATTCAGGCGAAAAGGTGCTGCGGTTTGAACATGTAAATGTCATTTATATGATAAATAAATATACCATACGAACGTATAATACTAAAAAAATGAATAAAAGGAAATAGGTAAATTTATCATTTTTTTCGCCAAAATTCTACGTTTTTTTATAGATGATAGAACCGTCAATCATGGTGAAGAGCGGGACTGCCTGGAAATGAAAAGGGTGGCGGGTCCAAAGGACAAGATCTGCATCCTTTCCAGCCTCTATGCTCCCGATTCTCCCGGACAGACCGAGATTGCGGGCGGGGTTGATGGTAATGCCCTCAATTGCATTCTGTTCCGGGAGGCCTTCCCTGACAGCAATGGCAGCACAGACATTCAGGTATTGAATCGGCGTGTAAGGATGATCGGTTGTGATGGAAACTTCCAGCCCATGCCGGGACAAAATCTTATAGGTTTCCCAGCTCTTATTCTTCAGCTCGACCTTTGACCTCCGCGTCAAAGTTGGCCCCACTGATACCTTTAAGCCAAGGGGAGCCAGCTCCTCGGCTATCAGATGGCCTTCCGTGCAATGCTCAATCCGGAGGTCCAGATCAAACTCTTCTGCAAGGCGGACTGCGGAAAGAATATCATCAGCACGATGGGCATGGATCCGGACAGGGAGCTCCCGGTTCAATGCTTTTATAAGCGGAGCCATCCTTACAGAGTCAGGATTGCCGGAATTTTTTGCGGAGTGAAATGTTTCCCTCAGCATTCCCATGATCCCCATTCTGGTAATTGAATCTTTATTCGAATTGCTGTGAGTTCTTTTTGGATTTTCACCCAAAGCAATTTTAAGGCCCGCCATCTCCTTAATAATCATGGAGCTGATACTTTTCCCGTACGTTTTAATCACAGAAGTGGTACCTCCGATAACATTCGAGCTTCCAGGCATAACATGGGCAGCCGTGATTCCGTATTTTACAGCATCTGAAAATGCCTGATCAAAAGGGTACACACCATCGATGGCCCTGATATGGGGAGTCAGGGCTTCAATGGTTTCATTCGCATCATTCCCGGCCCAGCCAGTACCCTCATCATATAATCCAAGATGGGTATGAACATCAATAAAGCCAGGGAATAAATAGCCATGCCGGCAGTCAATGCTAGGCAGGGAGGTTCCGGAATGCAAAGCCTCAAGATTATAGCCAACTTCCTTGATTTTTCCATTCTCAATCAGTACTTCTGCACCTTTTATAGGAGAACTTGTGACGGGATAAATATATGCGTTTTTCAATAACAGCCTGTTCATTGCCTCAATCCCTTCTTAAAATGAGTTCAAAGACTCCTTGTGCGGAGGATGTCAGGATCGCCTTCAGCCTTTGATTAAAGTCAGGACTTTTTTGCAGCTCTATATGAAAACATCCATAGGGAAAATGAAACCTGCTTTTATCTTGAGATAAAGTCCTGCCATTCGGTCTCGCCCGGGACATAAATAAAAGGATAAACCTTAATATGAAAATGACAGAAAAATTCATCCTGAGTCATTTATATTCATGTATGAATTCGAATAAACCTGTGCTTTAAACGCGGGGTGTACCAGAATAAATCCTTGATTCCTTAGGACAAAAGGGGAAAGAAAAAGGAGCAGCTCATCGGGCGGCCAGCCGCATTTCAAAACCTGAACTTTATCGACAGACAGTCCCTTCGCCGGCCAAGGAATGACGGCATTCATTGCATTGGGGAGGGGGTGATGAGAAATTTGTAGGAATTTTTGTTGTTTCAATTATGGGAAAAGGCGGTATAAAAGGGTTACATACTAATAAGACAGAATTTTACTGCTCGGGTCGTTATAAATTCTAAGTTTAGTAAAGGAGTGTTTGGATATGGTAATCAAAGCAGGAAGCTGGAGAATGCTTTCAACACAGGATAAGATGTTCATACTAAAGGCGGTAAGCGGGTTGTCAAAGCGGAAAAAGCATGAAGGATATGTAGCTATATGAAAAGTTAGCAGGTGGCCTCTAAATCCTTATTGATTTATTGGTCATCTTTTTTTGTCCTTTTTTATAATTCCTCCACATCCCTCTGTACAAAGACCACCACTTTTCACTCATAATTCCATCTGGAATCTACTATATTTATAAAAATAGAGATATTTATAAGGAGTGTTCTCGAAATAAAGAAAATTCCGATGCGGGCACTCCGTTTCCACTGGTATGGCACCGAGCCTGTTTTTCTCCTGAAAACTTATAATTCAAGGGCTGGAAGATTCGCAGCAGAATCAGGAGTCCCGCATCCTGCGATACACCGGCAGTTAAATACTTTCATTACCTTTATGAACTCTCGTTATAGACACATTTTTTGAGAAAAGAGCCTTTATAAAAAGGAGCCTGCAAATGAACATTCAGCATTATTACCGTGAAGCTGCAAGGGCAGAGCTCTGTGCTTCGTGGGCTTCGTTGATACTCGGAATTTTGTTCAGCTGCCTGCATGCGGCCGGTTTCATTTATCTCCATATTTTGATTGCGGTTGGACCGTTCATAGCGCTTAGCTGCTTTTTCTTTATAAAGTATACAATCCAGGCTGGCAGGGGCAGAGATTCCATATCTGAAACTGCTTCACGTAACCCGCTGTCAGAAAGCTATCTGCTTTTCTCTTTTCTGCCGGCACCAACCTTAAGGCTGCTGCTGTTCTCCTCTGATGGCAGTGCGGCGGGGGAGCTCAGGGACTGCAATATGAAGAGCGGGCTATGGCTGGTGCCTGGTTTTATGACTGATTTACTCAAGAAGAATTACTGCTTGATTGACAGTGAAGGAAGAAATCTGTATGCCTACACTGTCAAAGGCTTTTTTTCACAAACCATGGAAATCAGGAATAGGAATGGCGAAATAACAGGATTATACAAAGAAGAACAAAAACAATCGATGCTGAAGATCCGCGGCACTGTCTTCGACCCTTTGGATGTTCCGATGATGGCCGTCTCCTTCGGTGCCGGGCAGGGGGGATTTAAAGCGAAGGATGGGAAAGGGGCTGGAATCGGCTCCATGCAAAAAGGATATCTACCCGTCCCCTGGCAGGAACGATTTAAAAAAATAAATACACCGGTCATCCACTTTTCAGAATTAGCCGATGATGATGAAAGGGCAGCCGTTATAGGGATTTGTGCGCTCATCTGTAACGGCAGGAATAACTGATAATTCATTCTGCTACTATTAATTCTGATTTATTGGTATAATTCCTAAAAATAATAAACAGAGGTAGGTAACTATGTCGCTATTACATGATATTTTGGTACATAATGAAAGTTTTGTGGAAAAAAAGGAATACGAGGAATTTAAGACCGATAAATTTCCCGATAAGAAAGTCGTAATCTTAAGCTGCATGGATACGCGGCTTGTGGAGCTCCTTCCCCGGGCACTTAACTTTAAGAACGGAGATGTAAAAATCATCAAGAATGCCGGAGCGGTCATCGCCCATCCGTTCGGTTCGATAGTCCGCTCAATGATTGTGGCTGTTTATGAACTAGGGGCGGATGAGATTATCGTCGTCGGCCACCACGATTGCGGCATGTCTGGCATGGATCCGGTTAAGACGCTTGCCAAGATGCAGGAGAGAGGCATTACAAAGGAAACACTGAATACATTGAAACATTCCGGAATTGATCTTCACAAATGGCTTGAAGGATTCACGGACGTTTCCGAGAATGTGGCCCACAGCGTTTCCATCATTAAGAACCATCCCTTGATTCCAGACGGCATACCGGTCCATGGGCTGGTAATTGATCCCGCCACCGGCAGGCTCGATTTAGTTGTAGATGGGTATAAATAAAGTCATAAAAATTGCTTCTGAGGCTTGATGTATCTTCTTAATTCAATGATCAGCATCCTTAAGATGGATTGGGGCAGCGGGATTTTGCTGATGTCTTCAGGCAAAGGATAGATGCCAAAGGAATTCAGTTTCACAGAGATCGAACCTTCCCATAAAAGTTCTTTTTCCTTTGTGAAAATCCCAGTGTCCACCAAGGCCACTTTTTCTTGATCGGATGAATCAAGGATGGTAACAGAGTCGACAAAGAAGTGAAACAGATAGGTAGAATTCTTCCAGGTAGAATAAACTTTCATAGCGGCGCTTCCTTTTCTAAGGGAGTGTTTTCTTTTATAATAGTATTTAACTGAGAGGATAGTAAATCAATATGATTAGATAAAGTGATTCTTAGGGAGATGTGATAAATGAAGATTGAAATGATCAAATGCCATGGTTCGGGAAATGATTTTATACTTATAGATGAAATGGACGCTGCACTTCCATTTACAGACAGTGAGAGGGCGGAACTTGCAATCACCCTGTGCAGCAGGGACAGCGCTGCCGGAGCAGATGGCATTCTATTCGTGCAGGAAAGCCAGCATTGCGATGCACGTATGAGAATCTTTAATTCAGATGGTTCTGAGGCGTCAATGTGCGGTAATGGACTGCGCTGTGTCGCACGGTATGCCTGTGAAAAACTGGGTAGTGAGAAACTGGTCATCGAGACGATGAAAGCAGATTTGGAAGTGGAGAAGACGGAAGACATTTACACTGGAATTCCTACTTTCAGGGTGGAGATTTCCCCGGTTTCTTTTCAATTGGATGACCTGCCGCTTAAGCTCGAAAAAGAAGTGCTTCTCAATGAAAAGATTCCGCAGCTTTCTGAGGATCTATATTTTACCGCAGTGGCTGTTCCAAATCCCCATCTCATAGCGATCGTGGACAGGGATATCCTTGCTTCAGGCATACAAGAAACGATGGCGGTTCAAGTTAATAAGCCGAATGATCTGTTTCCGGATGGTGTGAATGTCAGCTTTGTCCGGACGCTTGAAAAGAATGCGATCTTTGTACGGACATTTGAGCGGGGAGTAGGCTTCACAAATGCATGCGGAACTGCAATGTCTGCATCGAGCCTCGTAACCTGCCTGCATGCCGGAAACGAGCCGGGCAGAGAAATCACCGTTTATAATAATGGCGGAAAAGTAAAATGTGTGGTCCATGAGAATGACGGCAATATGAAAATAGACTTGATCGGAAATGGCAGTTACGAATATAAGGCATCCATTGTCCTCGATGATGCTGATATTACTGCCTTCAGACTGGAGGACAAAGAAGAATACCGTAATGAAAAGGAATTATATCTGAAACTGCAGGATGAAGTGAGTGACTATCTGGCAGCTTTTAATTAATGAAAAAGGAGGCTGCCTGATTTTTAGCGCAGCCTCCTGTTTTATAGCTTTCCACCTGATTTTAAGAACTGGACGATTTGCTCGAAAGGCTGTCCTTCTCTTGCTTCCTCATATCCCCTGAAAGGGCATCCTTCCCTCCGAAGCCTTTCAGGGACAGTTTTAACGGTGTAGTGCTCGATTTCAAGATTTTCCCCTACTTCATCCCAGTATAAAGGAGCTGCCACACCGCCGAAATTATTTGCACGGGGAGAATAAGGAGCGATGATTGTCTTACCGGGGGCATGCTGCACAAAGTCAAGATAGAGTCTGTTTTCTCTTTGTTTTTTCATCCTTTCGACCGTGAATTCTTCAGGATGGAGGTCTGTCAGCAGCCTTCCAAGAAAATCAGTAAACAGCCTGGTATCTTTATAGGTGTATGAATCCCTTTGCAGCGGAATATGCAGCTGCAGGCCCCGGTTGCCGGATGTTTTTATAAAGGCGGTCAGCTTCAGGGTGTCCAGAATCCGTTTAATTTCCGCAGCTGCCTTGACCGCCAGCGGCAGCTGCTCTGGAGAAGACGGGTCGAGATCCAGGACAAGGTCTTCAGGCATTTTCTTTCCTGCTTCCTGAAAGGGCAGGTGGAATTCAATTGAAGCCATATTGCCAAGCCAGAGCAGGGTCTCTAGCTTATCGCAGATGATATATTCAATACTGCCTTCCTTGAAGGTCTTGATGAAATCGGGAGCATAATCAGGACAGTGCTTTTGGAAAAACCTCTCCTCCCATATTCCATCGGGGTAACGGATGACAGTCAAAGGTTTATGATTGCTGAATGAAAGAAACCAGGAGGAGACAGCCTTAAGATAGCCGAGCAGCTCCTGCTTGGAGTAAGTGAGGGCAGGACTGTCCCACAGCAGCTTTTCTGGATTTGATACTTTTATCTTTTCAGGAAAGTGATAGGACTGCCGGATAAAATCCTCCCAAGTGCAATCTTCAGGCGGTTTATTTAAAAGAAATGAATCAAAGTGGGGCTCCCGCAGCTCCTTTTCATATAAGTGCAGATATTTCACCGCTATACATATGGATGGTTCGATATAATAAAATTCTTTGTCTTCTTTCATGCAGTTATTCTTAACGATGGAAGCCAGTGTCTGCCTCTCCTCTTTGGTAAAACCGTCCTTCACGATGCCGATGGAAATGATTTCGTGTCCTCTGTATAATCCCAGCCTGAAATAGCCGCTCGTTTTATGATAAGCCAGGATAAAACAGAAAGCCGTCTTTTTATTTTTTATCTTAAGCCACTGGGAGCTTCGTTTCCCCGGGAGGTACCGGCTGTCTCCGTGCTTTGCGATCATGCCTTCCCCGTCATGGAGGATAATTTTGTCCCAGATTTCCTGCGGCTGGGCTGCGGCTGGCACATATTGAATCAATTGTCTGCTCAACGGATCAGGTGACATTGGCCAACCCAATGTCCCGAATAAATGTCGGAGCCTTTCTTTCCGCTGTGTAAAAGGGACGGAGGAAAGGTCTTTACCGGCTTCTTTAAGAACATCAAAAGCCATGAGCCTGCAAGGGGATACAAGGGAGCGGTTTTCAATTTTGTCTTTTGTGCGTATCCTGCCGCGCAGCTGGATGCTTTCAAAATCAGCTTTAAGCGGGTTTTCCAGCCAAACGAGTTCAGCATCCAGTGTCAAAGGAAGGAAGGGCTGCAGTACATTCATATTTTCCTGAATGAACCGCTCAATCTCAGGGAATTGGGGGAGAAGCGGCTTTCCATTTCTGCTGGTCAATCTGCTGTTTTCAGCTTCAATATCCAATAACGCCCGGAAGCCATCATATTTCACCTCATAAAACCAAGGCCCGGCTGCAGGAGGCTCGGACGCTTGCGTCAGCAGCATAGGTTTCAATCCGATCACCTTCTTTAAATAATGGTCTCTTTCTTTTCTGGCAGTTCCTTTTATATGTATTTATTCTGAACGTCCCATTCAAAAAAAATCATTCCAAGATCTGTCTGTCATGCTTTCGGGCTGCCAGGATAATAATAAGGAAAAATACATGCAGGTGAAAAGAATGCACACTATCTGGAAGGGAAGCATCAGCTTCGGCCTTGTAAATATACCAATCAGGCTTCATTCAGCCACAGAAGATAAAGATATATCCTTACGTACACTCCATAAGGAGTGCCATACACCCATCAAATATGAAAAAGTCTGCCCGGTCTGCGAAAAAGAAGTGGGCAAGGATGACCTCGTTAAGGCCTATGAATATACAAAGGGGAAGTTTGTAGTCATTGAAGATGAGGAACTGGAAAAACTCAAGAAGGCCAATGAAACAAAAGCCGTGGAAATTGTTGATTTTGTTAAAATGGAAGAAATAGATCCCATTTATTTCTTGCGAAGTTACTATCTGTCACCAGGAGATGGCGGAGGAAAAGCTTATACATTGCTTAGAAAGGCGCTCCAGGAATCACAGAAGGTCGGCATCGCCAAAATTATCATCAGGTCAAAAGAACAGCTGGCCGTCGTAAGGGTATTTGAAAATACACTGCTTATGGAAACCATTTACTTCCCGGATGAAGTGCGGGCAGCCAATGATGTACCGAATGTACCGGCCGAAGAAAATATAACGAAGAAAGAGCTGGACACGGCCATCATGCTCATCGATCAGCTGACTACTGAATTTGAACCGGGAAAATATCATGACGACTATCGTTCAGCACTGATGGAGCTGATTGAGAGCAAGAAAACCGGTAAAACAGTCACCCCAAAAGAAAGGGATGTGCCTGAATCCAATGTGATGGACCTGATGGCTGCCCTGCAGGCTTCCATTGACAAAACAAAAGGAGGAGGAGCGAAAAAGGCTGCTCCCCGGAAGAAGCGTGCTGCTGCTTCAAAGGAAAAGAAAAAAGCTTAAGTATAGCTGCTTATTGTTGTTCTGCAAACGGCAGTGTGGACGGGATGCTCATATTTAGAGCATTCCTTTTTTTACAAAGCAGCGGACCCTAAAGTTTACGTTTAAGGAGTGGCATGTTAAAGGTATATGAAGATATGGTTTAAAGCTAAAACATGCAGGGGTTGACATAATGAACGAACATAAAAAATCTTTATTAACAAAAGCCAATATTCTTTATTTCTTTTTTGCCTCCTTTATGCTCCTGGGCTGCTCGACCGTATTTTTGGAATTGAGCGAGGAATTGAGGGAGCAGGAGCTGGATCGTTTTGACCAGGGATTTATCAGCTTCATTCAGGGGAATATATCCGACAGGCTGACAGCCGTCATGGAAGTTCTGACCTTTTTCGGTTCTGTTGCATTCCTGAGTGCCGCTGTTTTGGTGGCAGGTGCGGTCCTGATTTTTAAAAAATACCCCCGCTATGCTGTTTACCTGGTGATCTCATCGGGCATCGGCGCGTTATTCAACTACTATCTGAAGCTTTTATTCAGGAGGGACAGGCCGAGTTTCCTGCCATTGATTCAGGAACACGGATTCAGCTTTCCGAGCGGCCATTCCATGGGATCCTTTATTTTTTATGGTTCAATTGCGGTCATATTGGTAAAAATGCTTCACAGCCGCCTGCATAAATGGATTGGAGCTGCATTGCTCGGCCTTGTAATCCTGTTCATTGGAATCAGCAGGGTCTACCTCGGGGTCCATTATCCAAGTGATGTGCTTGCAGGCTTTGCAGCAGGAGGAGTATGGCTGACAGTATGCGCCGTCGGTCTCAAATACTATGAATACCGCCAGGAAATCAAGCGGGGCAGAAAACCTAAAACGGAGACCGGTGCCTATCAAATTAAAAAAAATTCAGGAGCAGAATGAAGCGCACTCGTATTAAGACTATTTTTCCTTCACAGCAGATGCTTTTTGGTCATAAGAAACTTTTTAAGACACTTTTCCCTTCACAGCAGGCACTTGTTGGCCATTAGGATTCTCTTAAGACCAATTTCACTCCACCACAGCTCGCTTTTGGTCTTATACCTCTTAGGACCAGTTGATATCGGTTAAGATCGGGCAAAACGAGTGCCTGTCTAACTATTTAAAAAATATTGACAACGGCGGTATGAAGAGTTATTATCTACGACAAGGCATGAATTGAATATGGACTCTTATCCAGAGCGGCGGAGGGACTGGCCCGATGAAGCCCGGCAACCATCAAGCAGAACTTGAACGGTGCCAATGCCAGTAAATTGGTTTATTTAGCCGATGAGAGAAAGCTGATACTAAGTTAGCGTTCTTCTTCGGAGGACGCTTTTTTGCATGACAAAAACATCGAGAAAATCCATGAAAGAGAGATGACGACATGAAAATTGAAACTCTCCTGGTCCAATCAGGTATGCACCGGGATCCATCAACCGGATCCATAAGCACTCCCATCTATCAAAGTGCTACTTTCAGCCACCCTGCCCTTGGGCAGAGCACAGGCTATGATTATTCAAGGACAGCAAATCCGACAAGGACGGCCCTTGAAGAAGCAATTGCAGCGCTTGAAAAGGGGGATAGAGGGTTTGCCTTCGCTTCCGGAATGGCTGCCATCACCTCCATCCTTCTGCTCTTCAAGCCTAATGACCACCTGGTCGTTTCAGATGATTTATACGGAGGTACATATCGTATCCTTGAAGAGGTTTTCTCCCATTATGGAATTACGGCCACTTACGTGGATACCTCTTCCACAGAGGCAATCACGGCGGCGTTCAAGGAGAATACGAAGGGTCTGTTCATCGAGACTCCAACCAATCCATTAATGAAAGTCACAGACCTTAAGGCTGCCTTGTCACTTGCGGGGGACAGGGGGATTCTAACGGTTGTGGATAACACGTTCATGACTCCATATCTGCAGCGGCCGATCGAATTTGGTGCAGACATTGTCATGCACAGCGCGACCAAATATCTTGGCGGGCATAACGATGCGGTGGCTGGGCTGGTTGTTACTGCTGACGAAGAAATGTCTTTGAAGATGGCAAAGATTCATAATGGGGCGGGAGCAATACTCGGACCGCAGGACTCCTGGCTGATCCTGCGCGGCATGAAAACGCTTGGAATCCGCCTGGACAGACAGCAGGCAAATGCCGCCAGAATTGCCGAAGTTCTAAAAGCACATCCGAGCATTGAGACTGTTTATTATCCAGGCTTAGAGGATCATCCGCAATATGAATTGTCAGGCAGGCAGGCTGAGGGGTTCGGGGCGATGCTCTCCTTTACGGTCAAGAATAAGGAGCTTGTGCCGCATATTCTGGAAAACTTAAAGATTATCAGTTTCGCTGAAAGCCTGGGAGGAGTTGAAAGCCTGATCACCTATCCTGCCACCCAGACACATGCTGATATCCCCCGGGAGATCAGGGATGCCAGGGGGATTACGGATAAGCTCTTAAGGCTCTCTGTCGGAATTGAAAACGCAGAAGATTTGATTGAGGATCTGTCCGCAGTCCTGGCTTCCGCGAAGGAACCGGCAGGGGCAAAAAAGTAAGGAAGCACTGCCTGCTGTCCTAAAAGATTTTCTGTATGGAAGCTTTTGGGGGCAGGCATATTTTGCTGTGAAATAAAAATACCGCTCTCAAGGAGCGGTGATGAGGAAATCCTTCATCAATATATAGTCTGTTGTCTGAAAAATCAAACTATATATTGTGAATTTAGTGTAACATAGGGTAATAATATAGTACAAGCGCTAGATGAAGGAGACTTCCGTGTAATTTTCAGACTAAAAGGAGGCAGCGGCTTTGAAAAAAATAGTCACCCTGCATGCCGGACGGTCACAGCTTCGGGGTTATGGAAAAAGGATTATGAAGACAGCTATCGCCAAGCTCCCGGCAGAACGGGCAGCCTTGAACTTCGGCGGCATGGCTGGGGATGAACAGGCAGATTTAAAACATCATGGAGGACCCGACCGTGCATTATGTTTGTACCCTTTAGAACATTACCGATTATGGAATGAGACCTTTGGAAGGGAGCTGACCCTGCCTGCCTTTGGGGAAAACGCCTCCGTTACCGGGATGCTTGAAGAAAATGTATATATTGGCGATGTCTATTCAGCAGGTACATGCGTCTTCCAGATCACAGAAGGAAGGATACCCTGTGCGACTATATCCATGCAGAACGGAGAACCTTCTTTTCTAAAGAAGCTGATGGAAACTGCCTATACTGGATATTTCGCAAGAGTGCTCCAAGAAGGAGTCCTTGAGAAAGGCAATGAAATTGTGCTGATCGAAAGAAAGCAGGAAAGGATATCCGTCCTGTACGCCAGCCACGTAATTCTGAACAAAAAGGATGGATTAGAGGGAGTGAAGGCTGTCCTTGAGGCTGAAGGCCTCTCCAGGGACTGGCAGAAGCGCCTCTTGAAAAGGACAGGCTCTTTTGACGCCGGTCCGTAAATAAAAACTCCTGACCCGCTGATATAGTGTCCCTTGTACTGGCATATATATTGGTGAAGGGGGTTTTTTTATGTTTCGAAAAAAGTACCGGTCAAGTCTTTCTCCTTTCAAGGGACCTCTGCCTGCCCGTCTTGTTTTTCTGTATTCCTTCATTCTTTTTATTCTCTCCTGTCTCTTTTCGGTCGTTATCATCGACCGCGCGATTGAACCGATCATCATCAATATTGCCAAGAGTGAGATCAAAAGGGTGTCTTCCGAGGTGATCAATGAATCGATGGATGAAAATATTTCTGAGCATGATATGGAAGATTTAATCATCGTTCATTTTAAAAAAGACGGCAATACACCTGCCTTCAGCTTCAACCCTAAGATATATAACAGCATCCGATCCCAGGCAACGAAGGATATCCAGAGGAAGCTGGGAATCAATGAAGATCAGCAATTTTATGAAAAGGACAAAAAGGATAAAGTGGACTCCGATAAATTCAAGTCCCTGGTTTACCATATTCCGCTTGGAGTGGTGACACATAATTCCCTGCTGGCCAATATGGGACCGAAAATACCGGTCAAGATGAGCCTGATTGGCAATGTGGAACCGGATTTTAAGACAAAATTTACGGATGCCGGCATCAATAATACATATCTGGAGCTTTTTGCCCTTTTTAAAATCAATGTGCAGATTGTTATTCCTTCTTATTCAGAAAAAATGCTGGTCGAGCAGGAAATAAGCCTGGGAGGCATTTTCATTCCGGGGGAAGTCCCCGATTATTACAGTGATGATGGAAAATCACCTGCACCTGCCATTATCAAGCCTTCGGATAATAAGAAATAGAAATAAATAAACGAATTATCCATATTTCCTTGCTATCTTCTTCTCTATCATGTAAATTTAAATCAATAATTTTTTGAAAAGTGCAAACCTTTGTACTAAACATAGATTTAAGGCAGGGGCCCTGGCCAGCTGCCATTAAAATTGAATCTTATCCAGAGAGGTGGAGGGACTGGCCCGAAGAAACCTCAGCAACCAGCCGGATGGCATGGTGCTAAATCCAGCAAGCTTACAGCTTGAAAGATAAGGAGATGCCTTGGTGAAAAGCCTTCTTCTTACAGAAGGTTTTTTATTTTTTTAATAGGAATCTCCACCATGAATGGGGGCTTATATATTGAATTTCAGAGAAGAACTGCAGAATAAGATATTGATAGGTGAAGGGGCGATGGGCACGCTTCTCTATTCACATGGAATAGATGTCTGTTACGAAGAACTGAACCTGCTGAATCCTGAACAGGTAGAAAAAATCCACACTGCCTATGCAGCTGCCGGGGCTGACATCCTGCAGTCCAATACATATGGTGCGAACTATTTTAAATTGAAACGGTACGGGCTGGAGGATGAGGTGGCGGGAATTAACAGGAAGGGCCTGCAGATCGCAAAAAAAGCTGCAGGGGACGGACAATTTGTATTCGGTACAATAGGTGCCCAGAGAAGCTTCCGGAAATCAGACTTAAGCATTGAAGAAATCAAAAGGAGCTTCCGCGAACAGCTATACAGCCTTTTGATGGAAGACCCTGATGGAATCCTGCTTGAGACGTATTATGATTTTGAGGAACTGGATTCTGTCCTGAAGCTGGCACGGAAGGAGACTTCACTGCCCATCATCTCCAATGTATCACTGCATGAGATCGGGTATCTGCAAAATGGGATGCAGCTTGGAGAAGCTCTGCTGCGCCTTGAATCTGAGGGAGCGGATGCGGTCGGAGTGAACTGCAGGCTAGGCCCTCACCATATGCTCCGGTCGCTTGAGGAGACACCCATCCCTGAAAAAGCGGCTCTTGCGGTTTATCCAAATGCAAGCTTGCCCGATTTTGAGGATGGGAGATTAGTATACCAGGCTAATCCTGAGTATTTTGGCCAGCAGGCCCTTGAACTGAGGAAGCAGGGTGCCAGAATCATTGGAGGCTGCTGCGGGACAACGCCCCTCCATATAGAGAGTGTCAAAAAGGCGCTCCAGGGGTTGCCGCCGGTCTTTGAAAAGGAGCTTAAAATAAGGAGGGTGGAAGTCCTTGAGAGCACATCTGCACCCAATGAACCCTCCCTTGCACAGAAGGCAGCCGCCAGAAGGACGCTGCTGGTTGAACTGGATCCCCCCAAAAAGCTCGGCGTATCTCGGTTTATAGAGGGAGCGGAATGCCTTCGTGATGCGGGAGCCGATTCTGTCACACTGGCTGATAATTCCCTGGCAACCCCGAGAGTAAGCAATATCTCACTCGGGACCATGCTTAAAGAACGGAGCGGCATAAACCCGCTGATCCATCTCACATGCAGGGATCACAACTTAATCGGACTGCAATCCCATTTGATGGGGTTATCCACGCTTGGCTTGAATGAAGTACTCGTTGTCACTGGAGATCCATCGAAGATCGGGGATTTTCCAGGGGCCACCTCGGTTTATGATGTTTCGTCCTTTGACCTGATAGCACTGATCAAACAATTCAACGAAGGGCTGTCCTATTCCGGGCAGCCGCTCGGCCAGAAAACCAATTTCAAAATATCTGCGGCCTTTAATCCAAATGTCCGCTATCTCCATAAAGCAGTGGAGCGGATGGAAAAGAAGATTTCATTCGGTGCCCAGAGCTTCCTGACACAGCCTATTTACTCGGAAGAGCAGATTGAGGACGTATATCAGGCGGTGAAACATCTGGATACACCGGTATTTATCGGGATCATGCCGCTTACGAGTTCAAGGAATGCAGAATTCATCCATCATGAGGTTCCTGGAATATCACTTCCTGATTCAGTGAGGAGGGCCATGTCAAGTGCCGGCAATGACCCGGTACAGGCGGCCAGGGAAGGAGAGGCGATAGCCAGGTCACTCGTTGAGAAAGCGATGGAGCGGTTCAATGGGATTTATTTGATTACACCATTTTTACGCTATGATATGACAGCCGGACTCACCAGGCATATCCGCAGGCTGGATACAGCTAGAAAAACAGAGGTGACAGTGTATGAATAAAGATTTAAGGAATTCACTTAAGGAAAAAATATTAATCCTGGATGGTGCAATGGGTACGATGATCCAGGATGCCGGCCTTTCTGCCGAAGACTTTGGCGGGGAGGAGTATGAAGGCTGCAATGAATATCTTTCCTATACAGCACCTGGCTTGATAAAGCAGATCCACCTGGATTATCTGGAAGCCGGGGCTGATATCATTGAAACAAACACATTTGGGGCAGCAAGCATAGTCCTCGATGAATATAATCTCGGGGCAAGGGCATACGAACTGAATGTGCTGTCTGCCAGGATTGCAAAGGAAGCTGCCGAAGTGTATTCAGAACCGGGATGGCCGCGTTATGTAGCCGGATCAATGGGACCGACAACCAAGACCTTGTCTGTCACCGGAGGGACTACCTTTGAGAAAATGGCTGATGCATATGAAGAGCAGGCAAGGGGGCTGATCGATGGGGGAAGCGACCTTCTCCTGGTGGAAACCTCACAGGACATGCTGAATGTTAAGGCAGCCTATTCAGGAATCAAGCGTGCATTTGATTCCTGCGGCAGGGAGATCCCGATCATTTTGTCCGGAACCATTGAACCGATGGGAACTACTCTTGCCGGCCAGTCGATTGAAGCCTTCTATTTATCCAGTGAACACATGAAACCTGCCGCCATCGGGCTGAACTGCGCCACTGGCCCGGAGTTCATGACAGATCATATCCGCAGCCTGTCGGGGATATCAGATGCCGCGGTGAGCTGTTATCCCAATGCAGGGCTGCCTGATGAAGATGGACATTACCATGAATCACCGGAGTCCCTTGCGGGGAAGATGAAGCAGTTTGCAGAAAAAGGCTGGATCAATATTGCCGGCGGCTGCTGCGGGACAACACCGGCACATATCCGGGCCATGTGTGAAGCGTTAAGGGACATTAAGCCCCGGACAATCGGGCCGAGGGGACAGGGACATAGAATCTCAGGCATCGAGCCGCTCATTTATGATGAATCGATGAGACCCCTATTTGTCGGTGAAAGAACAAATGTTATCGGGTCCAGGAAATTTAAAGAGCTGATCCGCGGCCGGCATTATGAGGAAGCATCGGAAATAGCCAGGGCGCAGGTGAAAAAAGGTGCGCATGTTATTGACATCTGCCTCGCTGATCCAGACGGGGACGAAATATCCGACATGGAGCTCTTTGTCCAGGAAGTGGTTAAAAAAGTAAAGGTGCCGCTCGTAATCGATTCTACAGATGAGGCTGTTATCGAGACGGCCTTGAAGCATTCACAGGGGAAGGGCATCATAAACTCCATCAATCTCGAGGACGGCGAAGAACGGTTCGCAAGTGTGGTCCCTTTGATTCAAAAATACGGATCTGCAGTGGTGGTAGGCACAATCGATGAGACAGGCATGGCTGTAGATGCCAGGCGGAAGGTTGAGATTGCAGGCCGCTCCCTGGACCTGCTAGTCAATAAATATAATTTGCAGCCATCCGACATTATCTTTGATCCGCTTGTTTTCCCTGTCGGCACAGGAGATGAGCAGTATATCGGCTCGGCAGCAGAGACAGTCAAGGGCATCAGAGAGATAAAGGAAGCATTTCCTGAAACACTGACCATCCTTGGAATCAGTAATGTTTCCTTCGGACTTCCGCCAAGAGGCAGGGAAATACTCAATGCAGTGTTCCTTTACCACTGCACCAAAGCGGGACTTGACTATGCCATTGTGAACACTGAGAAGCTTGAGAGGTTTGCGAGTATCCCCCAGGAAGAAATTCAGCTGGCAGAAGAGCTGCTTTTTAATACGTCTAAAGAAACATTGCAGGTTTTTACTGATTTTTATCGTGACAAGAAGGCAGAGAAAAAGGAAACAAAGGAACAGCTGCCAGTAGACGAGAGACTTGCCGAATATATCATTGAAGGAACAAAGCAGGGGCTGATAGAAGATCTTGAACTGGTGCTGGCGCGTGGGGATCAACCGCTGGCTATCATCAACGGCCCGCTGATGAAAGGCATGGCCGAGGTAGGCAGGCTGTTCAATGACAATCAGCTGATTGTAGCTGAAGTACTTCAGAGCGCAGAGGCCATGAAGCATGCGGTTGCCTATCTAGAGCCTTTTATGGAGAAGTCGGAGGAGAGCAGTGCGAAAGGGAAGGTGCTGCTTGCGACAGTCAAGGGGGATGTACATGATATTGGCAAAAATCTGGTCGATATCATCCTGACCAATAATGGCTTCGATGTGGTCGATCTTGGAATAAAAGTGACGTCCCAGCAGATTATCGAGGCTGTAAGAACCCATTCACCAACAGTGATCGGCCTGTCAGGCCTCCTTGTCAAGTCCGCACAGCAGATGGTGCTGACGGCTCAGGATCTTAAACAATCAAACATCGACCTGCCGATCATGGTGGGCGGCGCGGCCCTATCCAGAAAGTTCACTGACAATAAGATCGCGCCTGAATACAATGGCGCAGTGCTGTATGCCAAAGATGCCATGGACGGATTGAGCCTGGCAAATTCGCTGCATGATGCCGAAAAGAGGGATCAGCTCATTTTCCAGGTGAGTGAAAAGCGTAAACAAAATGCTTCTGCCCAGGCTACTGCTGTGCTTGAAAGAAAAGTAAAGGTGCCCTCAAGGTCAGAGGTCTCCAGGGATTTCGAAGTAAAGAGACCTCGTGATCTTAATCGACATGTACTGAAAGACTATCCACTTCAGCAGATTGTACCTTATATCAATAAGCAGATGCTGATCGGCCATCATCTCGGTTTGAAAGGGAAAGTCCAGGAGCTGATCCAGAAAAATGATGAGAAAGCAGTCTTTCTGAATGACCTGGTCGATTCTCTGCTGGGCGGTCTGATGAACAGCGAGGAGTATTCGGTAAATGGAATCTATCGTTTTTATCCGGCCCAGAGCCAAGGGAATAAGGTGTATATTTATAATGGCGAAAATCCGGGGGAGATTCTTGAAGTGCTTGATTTCCCGCGCCAGCAGTCAGCACCTTACCTTTGTCTTGCAGATTATGTCAAGAGTGTGGATTCTGGCGAAATGGATTATATCGGTTTGTTTGTGGTCTCTGCCGGAAAAGACATCCGAAGGCTGGCCGCCGGCTGGAAAGAACAGGGAGACTTTTTGAAAAGCCATGCGATACAGGCGGTGGCGCTTGAGACAGCAGAGGGGTTTGCTGAAAGGATGCATCATATCATGAGGGATGCCTGGGGCATACCGGATTCAATAGATATGACAATGAAGGAGCGGTTTTCTGCCAAGTATAGAGGGCAGCGTTATTCCTTTGGCTACCCAGCCTGCCCGAACCTCGAAGACCAGGAAAAGCTCTTCAGGCTGCTCCGTCCCGAGGAAATCGGTATAAACCTGACAGATGGCTGCATGATGGAACCTGAGGCATCTGTCTCCGCATTTGTTGTGTCCCATCCGGAAGCAAGATACTTCAATGTAGAACGATAAGCTAATGCCCCCTTCTCTGCTCCTGTTTGAGAAGGGGGTTTTTCGATTTTTGCCAAAAACAATTGACAGGACAAAATATAGAACTATACACTGTAACTAGTTATTAGTTAATTTAGAAAATTCAACTTCATTTGAAAAGAGGCACATATGCTTCAAATAAAACGCAATCGAATCGGCTTGAATGCCATCCTTTTGGCATCCATTCATGAACAGGAAGAAGAAAAGGTCAAGCAAAGTCTAACCGGAGAAGGCTATGCATTCTGCAAAGGACGCGTAGGTTCGATGGAAACCCATAAGATCGTGGCTGCCATTGAAACCGCTTCCAAGAGGGGCGGGATCATCGACGGGTCTCTTTACAGGGAAGTCCATTCTTTATATCACAGTTCAATCGAAGCCGTTCACGGAATAACGAGGGGACAGGCGCAGTTAGGCGAGCTGCTTAGGACAGTCGGCCTTCAGTTTGCAGTACTGAGAGGCCGGCCATTCCCGAACCATGAAGAAGGGGAGTGGATTGCGGTTGCTCTCTATGGCACGATAGGCGCTCCTGTAAAGGGATTTGAGCATGAAACAGTAGGACTTGGAATCAATCATATTTAATATCAGTCCATAGTTATTAGACAAAAGGGGACTGTATCACTTTATTGTGGTACAGTCCCTTTATTTTGTTAAAGGAGAGAAGTCTGATGGTTATTTTGAACGGGGAAACACTGACACTGGAAAAAGTGAAGCAGGTTGTCATTCATAAAGAAAAGGCAGCCGCCTCCACTGAAGCGCTTAAAAGGGCGGCGGAAAGTCGAAACGCAGTTGAATCGATTGTTGCAGATAAAAAAGTCGTCTATGGCATCAATACCGGGTTTGGAAAGTTCAGTGACATGCTTATTGACAGTTCGGATGTGGATGAGCTGCAGGTGAACCTGATTTTTTCACATGCCTGCGGAGTCGGTGAGCCTTTTCCGGAGCCTGTATCAAGAGCGATGCTCCTCCTTCGGGCAAACGCCCTCCTTAAGGGATATTCAGGGGTCAGGCCGGTGGTGATCGAGAGGCTGATTCAGCTGGTGAATCTGGATATTTCGCCGGTTATCCCCCAGCAGGGATCACTCGGGGCAAGCGGAGATCTCGCTCCGCTGTCGCATCTTGCCATGGTTCTGATGGGGGAAGGAGAGGTCTTTTATAAGAACGAAGTAGTGCCCGCCGGCCTTGCACTTGCGGGAGAAGGCATCCCGCCTATTGAGCTTAAGGCGAAGGAAGGGCTTGCCCTCATCAACGGGACACAGGCAATGACGGCGATGGGAGCGATTGCCTATCTGGAAGCCGAGAGCCTGGCCATACAGTCAGAAGCTATAGCGTCAATCACATTTGAAGGCCTCCAGGGAATTATTGATGCGTTTGATCCAGACGTCCACCTGGCCAGGGGCTATCCACAGCAGACCGCGGTGGCCGAGCGGATGAATGCCTGGCTCTCGGGAAGCGGACTAACTACAAGGCAGGGTGAAGCAAGAGTGCAGGATGCCTATTCTCTAAGATGCATTCCACAGGTTCACGGTGCGTCCTGGCAGGTGCTGGATTATGTAAAAGAAAAGCTGGAGATTGAAATGAATGCAGCCACCGACAATCCCTTGATATTCGATGATGGAAATAAAGTCATTTCCGGCGGGAATTTTCATGGTCAGCCCATTGCCTTTGCCATGGATTTTTTAAAGATCGGAGTGGCTGAATTGGCGAATATATCAGAACGCAGGGTTGAAAGGCTTGTGAATCCGCATCTGAGCGACTTGCCGCCGTTTTTAAGCCCTCAGCCGGGACTTCAGTCGGGGGCGATGATCATGCAGTACGCGGCCGCCTCTCTTGTTTCGGAAAATAAAACACTGGCCCACCCGGCAAGTGTGGATTCTATTCCATCATCAGCCAATCAGGAGGATCATGTGAGCATGGGAACCATAGCAGCCCGGCATGCCTACGGAATTATCCAGAATGCAAGGAATGTTCTTACCATAGAACTGATCTGCGCCATGCAGGCTGCTGAATACAGAGGAAGGGCCAAAATGGCAAAAAGAACGGGCCTTGTCTGGGATGAAGCAAGACAAATCGTTCCATCAATCGTAAAAGACCGCCATTTTGCAAAGGACATTGAAAGGCTGTCAGCATGGCTGAGGGAGACGGACTTCCAGGTATACATGAAAAAGGAAGTTTATTGAGTAGTAAAAGAATAGGGAGGAATAATCATGGAAAATCAAGCTGCAGTTGAAAGAAAGATCAGGGCTGGCAGGGGTACTGAACTCGAGGCAAAAGGCTGGGTGCAGGAGGCCGCGATTCGGATGCTTATGAACAATCTGGATGAGGAAGTGGCCGAACGGCCATCAGAATTGGTCGTTTACGGAGGTATCGGCAAAGCTGCGAGGAATTGGGAGAGTTATGATGCCATTGTTCAAACGCTGAAGAATCTTGAAAATGATGAAACCTTATTGATTCAGTCAGGAAAGCCGGTGGCTGTCTTCAGGACCCACAGTGATGCCCCGCGCGTCCTGCTTGCAAATTCCAATCTTGTACCGGCATGGGCGGACTGGGAGCATTTCCATGAGCTTGATAAAAAAGGACTGATGATGTATGGCCAGATGACGGCTGGAAGCTGGATCTATATAGGGAGCCAGGGGATTGTACAGGGAACCTATGAGACATTTGCGGAAGCTGCCCGGCAGCACTTTGGCGGCTCTCTTAAACATACGATTACCTTGACGGCAGGCCTTGGCGGGATGGGAGGTGCACAGCCCCTGGCGGTCACAATGAATGAAGGCGTATGCCTGGCAATCGAGGCAGATGAAACCAGAATAGACCGCCGGATTGAAACAGCCTATCTGGATACAAAGGCTTCCGATGCCGGAGAGGCGGTGGCCATGGCTCTGGCAGCGAGAAAGGAAGGAAAGGCCCTTTCCATCGGGTTATTAGGGAATGCAGCAGAAATTCTGCCGCGTTTGGCAGCCATGGGATTCATACCTGACATCCTGACAGACCAGACATCAGCCCACGATCCGCTGAACGGTTATATCCCCATCGGCCTCTCATTGGATGAAGCAGCTTCCCTCAGGGAGCTTGACCCTGATGAATACATCAGGAAATCGAAAAAAAGCATGGCGGTCCACGTAGAGGCGATGCTTACGATGAAGAACATGGGAGCCGTCGTCTTCGACTACGGCAACAATATCAGGCAGGCGGCAAAGGACGAAGGAGTCCTCGAAGCCTTCAGCTTCCCGGGGTTTGTCCCCG
Organism: Paraperibacillus marinus; assembly: GCF_046237605.1. Taxonomy (GTDB): domain Bacteria; phylum Bacillota; class Bacilli; order Bacillales; family DSM-1321; genus Paraperibacillus; species Paraperibacillus marinus. The sequence continues at coordinate 1,716,739 of NZ_CP143542.1, forward strand.
CCTATATCAGGCCGCTTTTCTGTGAAGGCAAAGGTCCTTTCCGCTGGGCAGCCCTCTCGGGAGATCCTGAAGATATCAGGATGATCGATGAGGCCATACTGGAGGAATTTGCCCATGATGCACACCTTTGCCACTGGATCAGGATGGCCTCGGAAAAGATTGCCTTCCAAGGATTGCCTGCCCGAATCTGCTGGCTCGGGTATGGGGATAGAGAGAGGCTGGGCGTGATTATAAATGATCTTGTGGCTTCAGGGAAAGTGAGTGCACCGGTTGTAATAGGCAGGGACCATCTGGATGCAGGCTCAGTGGCTTCGCCCAACAGGGAAACGGAGGCGATGAAGGACGGAAGTGATGCAGTGGCAGATTGGCCGATACTCAATGCCCTTATCAACGCAGTGGGAGGTGCAAGCTGGGTTTCTGTACACCATGGCGGTGGTGTGGGCATGGGGTATTCATTGCATGCCGGCATGGTCATCGTAGCAGACGGCACCCCGGAAGCAGCAGTGCGGCTCAGAAGGGTTCTGACATCAGATCCGGGAATGGGTGTCGTGCGGCATGCTGATGCAGGATATGAGGCGGCCATTCACACTGCGAGAGAAAAAGGAATTAAAATGCCTATGCTGAAAAAGGAAGAGGATGGTGGTGAAGGCTGATGGCACATACACTCATCGTCCAAAATGCAGCCCAGCTCATAACACTTGCAGGCAGCTCCGGCGCTCCGCGGACAGGTTCGGATATGTCACGGCTGGGCTTGGTTGAAGGCGGTTCTATATGGATAGAGGACGGAATCATTCAGCTTGCGGGAAGCAATCAGGAAGTCCTGGAGGCGATTCACAGAATTCCGGAAGATGCTGAAGTCATCGATGCCTCGGGAAAGCTCGTCATGCCGGGCCTGGTCGACCCGCATACTCATCTTGTCCATGCAGGGTCAAGGGAGGAAGAGTTCAATATGAGGCTCGGCGGTGCCTCTTATATGGAAATCCTGAATGCGGGAGGGGGAATCCACTCCACGGCAGAACAAACCAGGAAGGCCTCCTTTGAAAAGCTGTACAGTGCTGCGGCCGGCAGACTGGATGAGTTCCTGCTCCATGGTGTCACATCACTTGAAGCAAAGAGCGGATACGGAATGGATTGGGAAACAGAAAAAAAGCAGCTGCAGGTGGCCGCGATGCTCCATGAAAAGCACCCTGTTGATATAATCAGCACATTTATGGGTGCCCATGCAGTACCAAAAAGCTACAGGGGGAATGAAGAGGCATTCGTCAGTCTTGTAATCGAGGAAATGCTCCCGAAGGTCGCTGAAGAAAAGCTGGCCGAATTTAATGACGTCTTTTGTGAACGGGGAGTGTTCACCCCGGGGCAGTCGAGAAGAATATTGGAAGCTGGGCAGAGGCTTGGGTTAAAAGCAAAGATACACGCTGATGAAATAGAATCCTATGGTGGAGCGGAGCTGGCTGCAGACATCGGGGCCATCAGTGCTGACCACCTGCTGAAAGCATCCCCGCAAGGAATAAAAAGGATGGCTGAAGAAGGGGTGATCGGCGTCCTGCTTCCAGGCACTGCCTATTTTTTGATGGCAGAGTTTGCAAATGCGAGAGAAATGATAGATGGTGGTGTTCCGGTAGCTCTTTCAACTGATTTCAATCCTGGGTCATCTCCTACTGTATCGCTTCCTTTCATCATGAATCTTGGCTGCCTGAAAATGGGGATGTCCCCTGCCGAAGTAATCACTGCAGCGACCATAAATGCCGCCTATGCCATTGACCGGGGAAGGGAAATTGGATCACTGGAGACCGGGAAAAAAGGAGATATCGTAATCTTTGATGTGGCGAACTTTTACAAGCTTCAATATTCCTATGGAGTGAATCACACTCACACTGTTATAAAAAATGGAAGGACAGTAGTCAGGAAGGGGCAATTAGTCAAATAAAGCACTATTCACAATATGCCCCTTTGTGTATAATTCTGGAAAAGAGGGGGGATTCAATTGAAGCTGAAGATATACAAAGACATTCCTGCATTTTATTCAGATACCAAAGAATTTTATCTGAAAGAAGAGGTTGTGAATAACCTTCCATATGGCCTCCTTAAAAGGCTCATGGCAGAAGGGGACACAGAAATCCCTTTTATGGCAGCAGCGGAAGCGGACGAAGGAATCAGAATTGCCTATCTCATGACACCGCCTCATAATTTGATTATTACAGCCGCGAAGGGAGTCGGGGATGAAGAGATCTTCCGTTCAGCAGATCTGCTGCTGGCCGAAAAGCTTAATCCTCCCGGTGTTATCGGTGAAAAGGAAGCCGCAGGGAAGTTTGGAGAGCACTGGTCGAAACGCACTGGAAGGCCGCTTTCCTTAGTGATGGATCAGAGGATCTATGTTCTGGAAAAATTAAATCCTATAAAACTGCCTGAAGGGAGGCTCATCGAAGCAGGGCCGTCCCATGGAGACCTTTTATATCAATGGATAAGGGAATTCTGCTCAGAGACGGGTGTTTTATTCGAAGAAGAAAGAATCAGGGAAATGATCTCCAGGACAGTTACCTGCCTTTGGGAGGATGCGAATGGCAGACCTGTATCCATGGCAAGGGAAGGGCGAAAAACAGAAACGGGAGCAGTTGTGACCCTGGTCTATACGCCCAAGGAACTCAGGAGCCGTGGATTTGCAGGGGCCGTGGTGAGCGGCATCAGCGGAAAAATCCTTGAAGACAGGAAATACTGCTGCCTATATACCGATCTCAGCAATCCGGTTTCTAACGGTTTATATATTAAAATTGGGTATCAGCCTGTTTGCGATTCCGTGTCGCTGAAATTTTCTTAAAGTATTGAAGTATAATAGCTGTCAGTATCAGGCTGTAATATATAACAGATTAACATGCAAAGCGAGAAATCTACTTGATTTTCGCTTTGTTTTTTTAATGTTCAGAAAATAGCGAAAATACAGAATGATATAATGCTTAATTTAAGAGGACTTTAATACTTTTTCCTTTGAATATGTGTGTCGAAAGGTGTAAAATACCCTTGTAAACGTTTTATCCTTCGAATTTTAAGAATAATTACTTATTCAATTACTATTGTTATATAACTTAATAAGAGATTTTTAGTAGAACGAATGAAGGGTATAAATTCTTTAAGGGATATTGCGCATGAAAATACTTAATGGAATGGTTGGGGGTTTGAAAATGACCAACATAAAATCAGCGGACCTGAATCCCTGGAAAGGTCTCTCAGGGCCGAACCTTGGCTATGTACTGGAGCAGTATGACCTCTTTCTTGATGATTCCGAGTCTGTCGGCTCAGATTTAAAAGAATTATTTGAAACATGGGGCTCCCCGGAAGCAGCTGTGCCAGCTGCGGGCCAGCCGGCCGCACAGCAGGGACCGCATGGCGTTCCGCTGAGTGCGGATATGATGAAAAAGGTGATGTCTGCGGTCCAATTGGCAGAAAACATCCGTGCCTATGGACATCTGGCGGCAAATATCTATCCTTTGAATGAAGTTCCAAAGGAAAATGACGTGATCAGAATTTCCAGCTATAACCTGACAGAGGCGGACCTGAAGGGCATCCCGGCTGAACTGATCAGCCCGTACCTGCCGAAAAACATCAAGGACGGCTACGAGGCGATTAAATTTCTAAAGGAATCCTATTCAAAAACAATAGCCTTCCAATTCAATCATGTTAATGATCTTGAAGAAAAATACTGGCTGAATGAAATGGTCGAGTCCGGCCGGATCTTCCGCGACCTTAACAGTGATGAAAAAATCGGCCTATTCAAAAGGCTGAGTGAAGTAGAAGGATTTGAAAAATTCCTGCACAAAACTTTCGTCGGACAGAAGCGATTCTCCATCGAAGGACTTGATACACTGGTACCTGTCCTGGATGAAGTCATCTCAGAAGCAGTTCAGAGCGGAACAGAAAGCATCAATATCGCCATGGCTCACCGCGGCCGGCTGAGCGTTCTGGCCCATGTGCTCCGAAAACCATATGAAGTCATCTTTTCGGAATTCCAGCATGCGCCTAACAAGGAACTGGTTCCATCTGAAGGCTCCATTGGAATCAACTTCGGCTGGACGGGAGATGTGAAATACCATCTGGGTGCAGACAGGCAGATTAAGGATGAAAGCACTGTAAAAGCCCGTATCACGCTAGCCAATAATCCGAGCCATCTTGAGTTCGTAGGTTCGATTGTGGAAGGTTTCACAAGGGCTGCACAGGATGACAGGACAGAGGCAGGGTATCCGGCTCAGGATGATGAAAAGTCATTGGCCATCATCATTCATGGCGATGCCGCCTTCCCTGGTGAAGGAATCGTGGCAGAAACGCTGAACCTCAGCGGCCTGAAAGGGTATAAAACCGGCGGAACGGTCCATATCATTACAAACAATATGATTGGATTTACCACTGAGAGTGAAGACTCCCGCTCCACAAAATATGCAAGCGATCTTGCCAAAGGGTTTGAGGTCCCGATTGTACACGTTAATGCGGATGATCCGGAAGCCTGCATCGCTGCAGTGGAGCTCGCCTATCAATATCGCAGGAAATTTAAAAAGGATTTCTTGATTGATTTAATCGGATATAGAAGATTCGGACATAACGAAATGGATGAACCGCTGGTCACGAATCCACAAATGTACAACCTGATCCATAAACATCCTACAATCACCGAGCTGTATTCCAAGAGGCTGCTGGATGCAGGCGTGCTTGACGGACAGAAGGCTCAGGAGATAAAAACGGGTGTAGAAAACAGGCTGAAGGAAGCATACAGTAAGGTTGATACAAAGAACAAAAAAGAAACACCAGAAGACCTGGTGCCGCCTGATACCGTGGAAAACGGGCTTCCGAAAATCCCGACTGCCGTGCCGCTGGAAACATTGCAGCAGATCAACGATGAGCTCGTGCAGTGGCCAAAAGAATTTAAGATCATGAAAAAGCTTGAGAAAATCCTGTCAAGACGCCTGGATGCTTTCAAGGAAAACGGCAAAGTAGACTGGGCTCAGGCCGAGACCCTTGCATTCGCAAGCATCCTTGCTGACGGCACACCAATTCGCCTGACCGGGCAGGATTCAGAACGAGGAACCTTCGCCCATCGCCACCTGGTGCTGCATGATTATGAAAACGGGAAAAAGCATTCACCGCTCCATACGCTCAGCATGGTGAATTCGTCCTTTGCCATCCATAACAGCCCGCTGACTGAAACGGCAGTACTCGGCTTTGAATATGGCTATAACATCTATTCTCCAGAAACCCTGGTTCTCTGGGAAGCGCAGTATGGAGATTTTGCCAATGTGGCCCAGGTTGTTTTTGACCAGTTCATATCTGCTGGAAGGGCTAAATGGGGACAAAAATCCGGCTTGGTCATGCTCCTTCCGCACGGATATGAAGGACAGGGTCCTGAACACTCCAGCGGAAGACTTGAGAGATTCCTGCAATTGGCTGCAGAAAATAACTGGACAGTTGCCAATCTCTCCACAGCCGCTCAATATTTCCATATCTTAAGGAGGCAGGCTGCCATCCTCAAAATGGAAGAAGTAAGACCGCTTGTAATCATGGCACCAAAGAGCCTTCTCAGAAATCCGCTGACATCTTCCATTCCGGCTGAGTTCTCTGAGGGTGAATTCAAGTCCTTCATGGAAGAGCCGCTGCTTGGAAAGAATGCTGATGCAGTTGAACGCATCGTTTTCAGCACAGGCAAAATGGCCATCGACCTTTCGGACAGCGTGAAAGGGAAAGAAGATACTGACTGGCTTCATATCATCAGGCTGGAAGAAATCTATCCATTCCCATTCGAAGAAATCCAGAAGTTCCTGTCAAGCTTTAAGAATCTCAAGGAAATATACTGGACACAGGAAGAACCGAAGAACATGGGAGCCTGGAGCTTTGTCGAGCCGCGTCTCGCCACTGCCGCACCCGATGGTGTGAAGGTACAGTATGTGGGCCGTAAAAGGCGTTCAAGCCCGGCTGAGGGAGATCCGAATGTCCATAAGAAGGAACAGCATAGAATTATCGATACAACGTTAACTCGCAATTAAAAAGGGGAGAGTACTCATGGCCGAAATTATTGTACCAGAATTAGCAGAATCAATCTCAGAGGGAACGATTGCCCAGTGGCTGAAACAGCCGGGCGATCAAGTCCAAAAGGGAGAATACATCGTAGAACTGGAAACAGATAAAGTCAATGTTGAGATTATATCTGATTATGATGGAGTGCTGTCCAAGCAGCTTTTTGAAGAAGGGGACACAGTAAAAGTAGGGGAAGCAATAGCAGTGGTCGGAGAAGGTGCAGAAGGTTCGGGCACATCAGCGCCGGCTTCCTCTGCAGCAGCTCCAGCAGAACAAAAAACAGAGCCTGAAGCAGTCATTCAGGATAAAGTAAACTCCGGAGAGGCACAGCCCTCGCCAAAACCGCATAAATCCATCGCATCTCCAGCGGCGAGAAAGCTTGCACGTGAAAAAGGGATCAGCCTTGATACGGTTCCTACTCCAGATCCGCTTGGCCGGGTACGGGTGCAGGATGTAGCGTCATTCGACGGCCGCCAGGCAGAGCCTGTCCGCGCGGAAGCACCTGCACCAAAGGCGGCCGCACCGCAGCAGCAGGCCGCTGAAAATCCAGCCAAGCCGGTGGAACGACAAAAAATGTCACGCAGACGCCAGACGATTGCAAAAAGGCTGGTAGAAGTACAGCACACAGCTGCTATGCTGACTACTTTCAATGAAGTAGACATGACGGCCATCATGAACCTGCGCAATAAAAGAAAAGATGCTTTCTTAAAGAATAATGATGTTAAGCTCGGCTTCATGAGTTTCTTCACAAAAGCAGTGGTGGGAGCCCTTAAAAAGTTCCCGCTGTTGAATGCTGAGATTCAGGGTGACGAATTAGTCATCAAAAAGTTCTATGATATCGGCATTGCCGTATCAGCTGAAGATGGACTTGTCGTTCCAGTCGTACGTGATGCTGACAAGATGACTTTTGCGGATATTGAAAAAGAAATCGGTGCATTAGCCAATAAAGCAAGATCTAAAAAGCTTGCTGTTTCTGATTTAACGGGAGGAACGTTCACCATTACCAACGGCGGCACTTTCGGTTCCCTTCTTTCTACACCAATCTTGAACTCTCCTCAGGTTGGGATTTTGGGGATGCACAAAATCCAGGTTCGTCCTGTCGCGATCGACGATGAAAGAATGGAAAACCGTCCAATGATGTATCTTGCGTTATCATATGACCACCGTATTGTTGACGGGAAGGAAGCAGTAAGCTTCCTGGTAAAGGTCAAGGAACTACTGGAAGACCCAGAAGCTTTATTGCTTGAAGGCTGATCTGACTTAGATGTTCCAATAAAACCAGCATGAGGTTTCTACTCGCAGCCCATGCATGGAAAGCAACCTGGACAAGAGCAGGAACAAACACAATAAGGCGGTGGAGCGGAGTAAGGCCCAGGCAGGAATGCCAGTAAAATAAATGATGTTTACACTCAGCTGCACAAGGCCTTATGATACATGCAGCTCCGCCCCTTTTCCACAAAAACATATGGCAGGCCCCAAAACGCTTATTTCAGCGTTTGGGGCCTGTCCTTTTTTTGCTGGCAATGATACAGGCAGCAGAGAGATTTCTTACTAACAGAAGAATAATTCACAGGGTGAATATATTAAATTCGTCTGAAAAATCCTTGATTCAACGGTTCCTGTAAGAGATAATAATATAAAAATTTGGAAAATTTTTATAAATAGAAAAGGCAGGTTGGGTCAATGACGACAATTACAGATATTAAGGCGAATATTGAAAAGGTATTGGTAGGAAAAGGAGAAGTGATTGATTTAATTCTTCAGGCACTCCTGGCCAACGGCCATGTACTCCTGGAAGATGTGCCAGGGACCGGAAAGACAGTACTTGCAAAGTCCACTGCCAAAAGTATTGGGGGCATCTTTTCAAGAATACAATTTACGCCTGATGTTCTTCCAGGTGATATCACGGGTCTCGAGTTCTTCAATCCTGCTGTCAGCCAGTTTGAAACAAGAATCGGGCCGATCTATGCCAATATACTGCTGGCAGATGAAATCAACAGGGCGATGCCAAGGACGCAGTCCAGTCTTTTAGAGGCAATGGAGGAACGGCAGATCACTATAGAAAAAAACACCATGCCGCTGCCAAAGCCGTTCATAGTTATTGCCACCCAGAACCCTATTGAATCACACGGCACTTTTCCGCTGCCAGAGGCGCAGCTCGACCGCTTCTTGATGTGTATACCCATGGGTTATCCTTCTTTTGAAGATGAAAAAATGATTATGAGGAAATTCAGGACAAACCAGCCCCTTGACAGCCTGGAGGCCTGTATTGGAATAGATGAGCTGCTCGAGCTGCAGGAAACCACAAAAAATGTGTATCTTTCTGAAGCAGTAGAGGACTATCTCCTTAAGCTCGTCACGGCAACCCGGTCACATGAATGGATCTCTCAGGGACTGAGCCCTCGTGCAACCCTCGGCTTTATGCGCTGTGTGCAGGCAAGGGCCGTTCTTCTTGGCAGGGATTATGGTACACCGGATGATGTTCACTTCACCTTCCCTTATGTAGCAGCGCACAGGCTGACCTTATCCATGGACGGCTCGATCAGGACTACACCAAAGGAATTGATTGAAGATATCCTAAAAGAAGTGGATGTGCCCGTGGAGATTGCCAGATGAAGCAGAAGCCCATCATAGAACATGTTTACCTGTTTGGCTCAGGGGCAGTGATGACCACAGTTCCGCTGGCGATATTCTGTGCCCTGTACTTTCCTATTCCTATGCTGCTTTTTGTGTTCTCACTCTACTATGTTTTAGTGATTCTCCTGAAACTTTACAATACTTATGTGCTGGATAAGGTCCATTTTGTCGATGACCCAAAGAAAATACGGATGTTTCCCGGCGAAGGGGCGAATCTGGCATTCACTATTTCCAATAGAGGAAAACTTCCCATCCCGCAGGCAAAGATCAATTTCACAATAAGCAGAAGCCTGGTGCTGAACGACAGCGGCAAAGAGGGAGGGGAGCTTAATCATCTGTCACAATATTTGTCTCTGCCGCCAGGAAAGGCAGTCAGCTGGGGGCGGGAAGTTACCGCCCTTCATAGGGGCATATATTATATTCAGGATGCAGAAGTCATACTCTATGATTTATTCAATCTATCAAGCATCCATTACCCGCCTGTCCACCGTCTCAGGCAGGAGCTGCTTGTTTATCCGGAGATAAAACCTGTAGCCGGCATAGAAGAAATTAACAAGATTACCCAGGGAAGCACAGCCGCTTCATTTTCCCTGCATAAGGATGAACTATCGATTGCAGGTGTGAAAAAATATGAGGCGGAGGGGTTCCGGCAGATCCACTGGAAGGCAAGCGCCCGCAGCGGAGAACTGATCTCCAAAAAATATCAGCCTGTCATACAGAAGGGGTTTACACTCTGTCTCTATCTTACTGCTCCGGCATCCTATTATTTCCATGCAAATATGGAGGATTTTATCTCTTATACAGCCTTTTTGTGCAAATTCCTGAGCGGCAAAAAAATTCCGTATGAGCTGTTCATTAACATAAGCTCCCAGGGCGAACCCATACAGATCCATTTGAATGAAGGCAGCCGCCATTTCCTTCATTGTCTGGAGACGCTGGCCATGATAAGCGAGGAGGGGCAGCTGCTGACCCAGGAGTACTTTAATCAATTTGTTTCCTCAAAAAGGGCGTCTGATAACATAACCATCTGGATCGGTGAGCATTCTGCCAACAGGCAGGGCGGGTATGTCAGGACAGTGACAAAGGACGGATTATTGATCGGAGGGGGAAAACATGCTCTCTCTGCTGTTTGATTTTATTATTCACTTTGTATTGTTCCTGGTTCTGGCAAAAGGTCATGTCTTTTACTTCGCAGCAGGTTTTTCAGTGTATTACGCCCTCATGTATCTTCGTCTCAAACGGCTGCCCCGGCTTTCTGTATATATAGCCTTCCTGGGAGGGGCACTCCTGCTGCGGCAGCAATTGCCTGCGCTTTGGGAATGGTGCTTCCTTGCCGCATTATCGCTTTTCCATATGTACAGCAGCAGCAGGACGAAACACCTTGGCATGATACGGGTAGGGGGGATTCTTGCGGCTGCGGCAGCAGGCTTCTTAAGTATCTGGCTGTGGCCGATCGCAGCAGGAATCATTAAATTTCTTGTAAGCGGGGCTGCTTACCTGATTGCCAATTTATTAGCCCGGCCGCTGATGTTCCTCTTTAATCTGTTTTCAGGAGAGAGTGAACGGGAACGTTCGGAACGTATGCAGGCAATGTCGGCAAAGATGCCCAAATATCAGCAGGATCTTACTAACTCTACAGATGGAGGACTATGGACGTATATCATCTTCATCACCCTTGGTGCTGCCTTCTTTATCTTCCTTTATATTCAGTATAAGAAAAAGAAAAGAAACGGAGCGGACCCCGTTGAAAGCAGGAACTCCATTCTTGGAAGCGATCAGGTAAACGCGAAGGGGCTCGGTATTTCAGGATCGAAGAGACCTCCGAAGGACTCAGTCCGAAAAATTGTATACTCCTTTGAAAAGAAATTGTCAGGAAGGTACGGAAGGATGAGCGGGGAAACGTTTGCTTCGTGGGTATCCCGGTTAAGCATGGATTGTTCAGAAAAAGTGGACACTGAATTCCTCATTGCCACCTACAGCCAGACCAGGTACAATGACAGCCCAGCGGGGAGCCATGATGCCAGGCTATTTAAACAGGAGATGAACAAATTGGCTTCCTTAAAAGAATAATTGAAGTGGAAATGACTGTTCCTTTCCGGTTAAGGGTACAACTGTACCGAGGAGGGAAAACGATGCTGAAAAAGGTAACGATCCAGACTTCGAAGCGGGATGAAATGATTGATATTACGAACGAGATCAGGGGTATAATTTCCGGGGTGATAAACGCGGGAGCTGTGCTCGTCTATTGTCCGCATACCACTGCAGGCATAACCATCAATGAAAATGCAGATCCGGATGTGAAGACAGACATCATACGGAGACTTGATGAGCTGTTTCCATGGACCCATGCCCTGGACCGCCACCTCGAAGGCAATACGGCCGCACATTTAAAAGCCTGCACTGTCGGAAGCTCACAGCATCTCATCATAGCTGATGGAGAACTGCTGCTAGGAACATGGCAGGGAGTTTATTTCTGCGAATGGGATGGGCCGAGGACCAGAGAATTTTTTGTGAAACTGATTCCGGCCCCATAATGCTTTCTTTATATCGGAATGTTTAGGGTGGGGGCAGCTGGCAGCTGCTCCTTTTTCTTTAATTCTTGGCGTATTTCGTTTGTGAGGACTCCGTCCTCGATATGATCAGCTATTTCAGCCAATAATTCAATATCATTGAAAGAGTATTTCCGCATGCCTGATTTTGATCGGTCAGGAAAAATGAGCTTGCGCTCTTCATAATATCTGATTTTTCGTTCAGATAATCCGGTCAGCTCGCTGACAATGCCAATGGAAATTACTTTCTTATCCTTAAAATCATTCCAACCCACATTGCTCACCCGCTATTCTCCTATATGGTAGGCTTAGTTATAATTAGCGTAAAAGAGGCTGGGTCATATATCAATAAAAATAGAAATACAAAATCCAACATATTTCGAGTTTTTTAAAAAAGTATGTTAGAAAGTCTAACATACTTGCTGTAAAGACAAGCGGGACTATTTATACTAAAAAAAAGTTTTGATAAGACAAGAGACTTTGGAAAGGAGTACTTTTGGACTAAAAAAACTGAATATTTAGAAAAATATTAGGGGGTAAGTAAATGAATGTAAAAAAGCCAATGTCCATTTTACTGACAGCTTCTCTTGCTTTTGGAATCCTTTCTGGATGCGGTAAGGATGATCCAGCGTCAGGGGATGGCGGAAGCAGCAAAAACCTGAAAGTAATCAAGATCGCTACTCAGACTCCGCTCTCTGGCGGAAGCGCAACACTGGGTGAAGCAATTAAGCTTGGGGCGCAGCTCCGGCTCGATGAGCAAAAGGAAAAATTCAAGGAGCTGGGCTTCGAACTAAAACTGCAGCCATATGATGATCAGGGTGATCCGAAAAAGGGTGTAGCCAACGCACAATTGATAGGTTCCGATAAACAGATCATGGGAATTGTAGGTCACCTGAATTCCGGCGTGGCCATCCCATCTTCGGAAATCTATGAAAAATATAAAATTCCAATGGTATCTCCTTCCAATACCGCTACTGATGTGACCGACCGAAACCTTAAGTCAGTAAACAGGATTTGCGGAAGAGATGATTACCAGGGACCTGCCGGTGCCGAATATGCCACAGGAAAGCTTGGAGCAAAGAAAGTCTTTATTATCCAGGATAAAACTGCCTACGGGACAGGACTTGCTGATGCCTTCAAGAAATCAGTAGAAGAGAAAGGTGCAAAAGTGGTGGGGTATGAGGGAATCACAGTTGGTGAAAAAGATTTCAACGGCGTCGTGAACCAGGTTCTCTCCAAAAAGCCTGATCTTGTATTCTTCGGCGGGCTTTACTCAGAAGGCGGACTGATTATTAAACAGGCGAGGGAAAAAGGAATTGATGTACCATTCATGGGCGGAGACGGCCTGGATTCATCGACGCTTGTAGAAATTGCCGGTAAAGCAGTAAGCAATGTGTTCATTACTTCAGTTGCGGGTGATACAGAAGGAACGGACAGCGGCAAGAAGTTTGCTGCAGATTATAAGGCAAAATTCAACAAGCCGACAGAATCCTATTCCGTTTATGGCTATGATTCTATGGGAGTAGTTCTAAAAGGCCTGGAAGATGCAATCACTGCAAATGGCAAAAAAATGCCGACACGCGAACAGGTCATGAACGCAGTAAGATCTGTTAAGGACTTCCAGGGAGCTGTCACCAAGGTAAGCTTTGATTCAAAAGGCGATAATGACTTTGCTAAATTCTTCGTATATAAATTCGAAGGTGCAGAATATCCGCCTGCATTCGACGCTGAAATTCCAAAGAAATAAATAGCTGCTGGAGAGGGCAGGCGGGGCCTGCCCTTTCTCATATTATACAGGAGAGTGATTAGGGCAGATGCTGAACGATATTTTGCAATCCATCCCGCAGGTATTAATAGATGGAATTACGCTCGGGACTGTATATGCAGTCATAGCACTAGGATATACCATGGTTTATGGAATTCTGGAACTGATTAATTTTGCACATGGTGAAATCTTTATGACGGGAGCCTTTATCGGCACCACCCTGCTGATTATATTTACAGGGATTGGATGGGTCTCCGCCCTTCCTGCTATTGTAATGCTGATCACAGTTTTGCTTCTTACTGCCATTTTAACCGGGCTTCTCGGTATGGGGATTGAAAGAGTGGCATACCGGCCGCTCCGCAATGCGCCCAAACTGATTCCGCTTATTACGGCAATTGGCATTTCCTTTTTGCTTCAGGATCTGATCCGATTTATTGCTGAAGTGAAAAAGGGAAATTATATCGTGACTGGACCGAGTCTTTTTACAAATCAGATCAAAATCAATGCCTCATCTATTTCATCCATATTCAATGACGCATCCATAAAGGGATCTTTTATCATTGTTCTCGTAACGGCAGTAATCATGATGGTGTTCCTTGATTTCTTCGTCAATAAAACAAAATGGGGAATGGCCATGAGGGCTGTTGCCCAGGACAGGGAAACAGCATCGCTAATGTCGGTTAATGTTAACAAAGTAATATCACTTACGTTCTTTATTGGTTCAGCACTAGGAGGGGCGACTGGCGTGCTCTTCGCAGTACAATATGGCACCATTGACCCTTACATCGGATTCATCCTTGGTTTGAAGGCATTTACAGCAGCGGTCCTGGGGGGGATTGGTAATATCCGGGGAGCGATGCTCGGGGGGCTCTTGCTCGGGGTCATGGAAATGTTCGCTTCAGCTAATCTGACCCTTCTTACATCGGGTGTTTTTGGAGCGGAGTATAAGGATGTATTCGCGTTTGCCATTTTAATCATAGTGTTGATCTTCAAGCCGGAAGGCTTATTAGGGAAACCTGTGGCAGAGAAAGTGTAGGTGAGTCAGCATGAAAAAATTATGGAATTCATATTCAGAAAATAAATGGTTTCAGGGCGTATTCCTTTTGGCTTTCGTATCTGTTACAACAGTAAGCTTGTACCTGGCGCAGAAATCCGTTACGGCTTTCCTTTTGCTTCTGTCTTCCTTGCTGCTCCTGTACTTTACGAAGTTTCCAAACTGGGCAAAATGGCTGGCGGCTGGAGTGATCCTGGCAATCTTGCTGCCTGTGGCTGCAAGCGGCGGGGATGCATATGAATCTTATATGGAAGTGGCCTGCCTGGTGGGGATTTATATCGCTATGGCACTAGGGCTTAATATCGTAGTCGGTATGGCCGGACTGCTGGATTTGGGCTTTGTAGCATTTTTTGCAGTAGGAGCCTATACATATGGAATTTTTGCCACAGGCCAGGCAGCCAATTTCATGCCGTTCGGCACTTTCCCGCTCGCAGGAGAAAGCTTTTGGCTGTTCATCGTAATAGGATGCCTTGCCGCCGCATTATTCGGCATCCTCCTCGGAATTCCTGTCCTGAGGGTAAAAGGTGATTATCTGGCAATAGTGACCCTGGGTTTCGGCGAAATAATCCGGATTATTTTCAATAACCTGGACAAGCCGCTCAACATTACCAATGGCGCGATGGGAATTGCGTCCATCACGCCGCCAAGGATCTTTGGGATTGAACTTATCTATTCAAGCCAATTTTATTATGTGGTATTGATCATATTGGTGTTCACCATATTTACGGTCAGGCGGTTTGAGCATTCAAAGGTCGGCCGTTCGTGGAAAGCGGTGCGTGAAAATGAGATAGCCGCCCAGGCAATGGGAGTTCCGCTGGTAAGGACAAAATTGATTGCCTTTGCAGTAGGAGCATCCTTTTCAGGCATGATGGGCGTCATATTTGCTGGAAAGCAGACATTCGTCGATCCCACGAGTTTTACTCTCCTTGAATCCATCACCATACTGGTAATGGTGATACTTGGAGGCATGGGCAGTGTCCCCGGTGTTATCCTGGGTGCGGCAGTGATGACTATTCTGAATCTGCAGGTATTGACTGAGCTTACAAACTGGCTTAATGAGCTGAGCCTGTCAGGGGCAGTCAGTATCCCGGATGCCCTTTCTCCATCCAAAATGCAGAGGTTTATCTTTGGTGCACTGTTGATTTTGTTTGCACTTTACAGGCCGAAAGGTTTAATACCCGCCCGCAATCCCATTTATAAGAACGATGAATCTGCCTCTCAAAAACTTACCGGGGTGGATCGTGATCAAAAGGCAGAGGCATAGGAGGCTGGAGCATGGGAATATTGGAAGTTTCAGGTTTAACCAAAAAATTCGGAGGGTTGACCGCTAATCAGGATGTGTCGATGACAATCCCAAAAAACTCGATAACAGCTGTCATCGGTCCAAATGGAGCGGGCAAGACTACTTTTTTTAATATGATCACAGGCGTTTATCAGCCTACGTCAGGCAGTATACATCTTGAAGGAGAAGCCATCCATAACATGAAGCCCCATGAAGTATCACGAAAGGGCATTTCAAGGACATTCCAAAATATCCGGCTGTTCAGTGAGATGTCTGTAATAGAAAATGTCCTGGTAGGCATGCATACCCATTTAAAAGCGGGCTTGTTCGGCATCCTGTTCAATCTTCCAAGGGTCAGGAAAGAAGAGAAACAAGCAGAAAGACAAGCCTATCGTCTGCTTGAATATGTGGGCCTTGAATCTCTTATGAATGAAACAGCAAGCAGCCTGAGTTACGGCGCACAGCGGCGGCTTGAGATCGCAAGGGCACTTGCAGCAAAGCCTAAGCTGCTGCTCCTTGACGAGCCGGCTGCAGGGATGAACCCGAAAGAAACCAGGGACTTGACATCCCTCATTAAGAGAATCAGGGATGAATTCAATCTCACCGTGGTACTGATCGAGCATGATATGAAGCTCGTAATGGAAATATCTGAACACATATACGTATTGGATCATGGAGTGAAAATCGCCGAGGGGCTGCCTGCTGAAATCAGGTCCGACCCAAAGGTGATTGAAGCATATCTCGGGACCGGTGCGGTCCATGCTGGATAAGGGGTGGCAAGGATGCTTGAATTGAAGGAAGTACAAACATATTATAGCGGCATACAGGCCCTTAAAGGTATCAGCCTGCATGTTCAGCAGGGTGAAATCGTGACATTGATCGGCAGCAATGGAGCCGGGAAGTCAACTGCCCTTAAGTCAATCAGCGGGCTTGTCAAAGTACAGGGCGGTGTGATTTCGTATAAAGGCGAAAATATAACCAAGACCCTGGCACATGATACTGCTCTGAAGGGCATAGCCCATGTGCCTGAAGGCCGAAAAATATTTCCCCGGCTGACTGTCAGAGAAAACCTGCTGATGGGAGCATTCTCAGTCAAAGATAAACAGGTTATAGAAGAAAGAATGGAAAAAGTCTTTGAATATTTTCCAAAGCTAAAGGACCGGGTGCAGCAGAAAGGGGGCACCATGAGCGGAGGCGAACAGCAGATGCTTGCGATTGGACGTGCCTTAATGATGAAGCCCCAGCTGCTCATGCTCGATGAACCGTCGATGGGACTTGCTCCCATCATCGTCGAACAGATATTTGAAATCATCCAGGATCTCAACAGAGAAGGAATCACCATCCTGCTTGTTGAACAAAATGCCTTCCAGGCACTTCAAATCGCCCACCGCGGCTATGTTATTCAAACAGGGGCAATCAAGCTTGAAGGATACGGCAAGGATTTGATCAGCAATGATGAAGTGAGAGAAGCTTACTTGGCTTAAATTTTAAAAACCTGTCCTTGGCAGGTTTTTATTTTTGGAGCAGGATGAGCATGGAGAAAGGGTGTATACCACGAGATGAAGGAGCGGCACATACCAATATAAGGCCTGCATCCTGCTATCGATGAAAGAAGAAAGTTATTCCTCCTCTGCCATGGAAAATACTTAACCTGTTCAGGCTGTATAAAGCATGTTAGGCTGTATAGGTATTTTTCAAAGGAGGAAAAGGGATGACATTTGTTAAATTTTTAATTCCGCTTGCCTTGATTTTATCACTGAAGGCGCCTGCTCCTCTACAGGCTGAAAAAGCAGAAACAGCAGTAAATAAGGAACAGCCTATTATGGAAAAGGTACCTGCAGAGGGCACGTTATATAAAGTCAAGAACAATGAAAATATAGAAGAAATTGCGAAAAAAGAAGGAGTTCCGCTTGCTCCTTTAAAGAAAAAATATAAAAAAGTACAGCGGGGCCAAAAGATTGTTCTTCCAAAAACCTACACTCAAAGCGAGAAAGACCTGCTGGCCCGGCTTGTTAATGCTGAAGCCAAGGGTGAGCCCTACAATGGAAAACTTGCGGTCGCGAATGTAGTGCTGAATCGCACAAAGCATGAGGCTTTTCCCGAGACCGTAAAGGGAGTGATACTGGAAAAGAAACAATTCACTCCTGTATCAAATGGAGAAATCAATAAGCCGGCAAGCGTTGAGGCCAAAAAAGCCGCCAATGAGGCGATTGCCCTGCAAGGTACAGGAAAGATTCCAGCAGAAGAATCCATTTATTTCTATAATCCCGACCTGACAGACAGCAAGTGGATGCGCACCCTGACCGTTGTAAAAAAAATTGGGCAGCATACATTTGCTAAATAAGAACCACCCGAAAGCACCGGGCATCCGGTGTTTTTTTCGTTTTTCGGAGAGAGACCTTTTTATCTGCATTAATTTAGCATTGTGTTAAAATAATAAATACAGTACCAGGATCAAAAATAGAGGGGGCGCGTAAATGGCCGACACACATACGTATTCAAAAAAAGAAGAGCTGGTCAATGCCATCACCCACGGCATTGGTGTATGCTTGAGCATTGCCGCTTTGGTTTTCCTCATCACATTCTCCGCAAGCGAAGGGACCGCGTGGCATGTTGTTTCCTTCATTATATTTGGCGTGACCATGCTGCTTCTATATGTATCTTCGACTTTGGTACATAGCTTTCCACCTGGAAAAGCTAAGGATATATTCGAGATTTTTGATCACTCTGCAATCTATCTTTTCATTGCAGGAACATACACCCCCTTCACCTTGATTGTGATCAAGGGTGCACTTGGATGGAGCCTGCTGGGGATTGTGTGGGGAATCGCGGTCGTTGGGGTTATATTCAAGTCATTCTTTGTCAAAAGGTTCCTTTATCTTTCAACCGTTCTATACATAGTTATGGGCTGGCTCATTGTCATTGCCTGGGGTCCGCTCGCTGAATCGCTTCCTGCGGGAGGTCTGCAGCTTTTGGTAGCCGGCGGTATTTTATATACCATAGGAGCTGTATTTTATGTATGGAGAGGATTTCCCTTTCACCATGCAATCTGGCATCTCTTTGTATTAGGCGGCACAGCGGCCCATTTCTTTGCAGTATTGAAGTATGTACTGCCGATTACAATCTGATTGTCTTCCTGCCCAGGGCCTGGGCAGGTTTTTTTGAACAAAACCAATTGCAGCGGGAGAGAGAGAAATGGAAGTAATTGAACCAGCCGCTTCACAGCTGGATGAGTGGATGACGCGCTATGTGCCGGACCGTGACATCCTATTCCTGAGCGGTGAAGATTTTCATGTATTTAAGAGGTTTCTCGGAAATGTACTTATCTTTCCTAGAACAGAATTTATGAACCATTCTTTTTATAATGATGTGCAATTAGCAAGCAGCTATGAATACTGGAATATCTCATCAGAGGCTGAATTGATCATAGCTGCACCTCCCGGCTGGTATTCTAAACTGCCGCGCGAAATTCAATTGTCCTTAAATGAAATCCAGGTCCGGATGCAAAGGGGACTTATTCTTAATCTGCCACAGGTTAAGAGGCATGAGTTCCCGGTACAATATATTGTGGAAGATAGCCAGGGATTATATATGGTTCTCCACTGTGATATGTGGAAAAGCCTGGATCGGGAAAAGAAGCATGGTCTTTTAAAAGAGACAGCCCGGGAGTGGGATACCTGGGTTTGTGAGGAAATCCCGGAAACGGCGCCGGATCATTTAAGGAAATATGCCAATTCCTTTCCAGTCAGAGCAGGGAGCAACTGCCTGGCGTCATCCTTATATGCTGCATCGGGAGACGAATGGATTCTTCATGAATGGGTCCATCAAAAGACGTTCTTGAATGGAATTACCCTGGCTGGATTTTCAGTTAAGAAACAGGGAATGCCGGAACCAGGAGACATAATTACCTGGGAAAACGATAAAGGAGTCATTCAGCACGCGTCCTTCCACATCGGAGATCTTCTCTTTTTCAACAAGAATGGCCAAACATTTTTTAATCCCTGGAAAATTGTCCATCTCTCCGTTCTCCAGGAAGAATGGGGACATCTGAAATTAAAGATTTATAGCAGAGGATAAAAAAGAACCGTCGCGATAGATAAAAGGGGGCCGGGTAACCGGCCTCCTTATTATTTATAGCTGCCTGCAAGCATACCAGGCTTGGAGCAGTATAAGACATCTTGCTTTTCTTCGGTCGGGAAAGCATGACGAAATTGGCTCTGCCTGGCGGGTAATTATATCCTGAAATACGGAGGGCGGTTTTTACAATTCCCCATCTCCCGACAAATAAATTCCCTCATACATGAGCAAAATAAGATTAAGAAATGAGGTTTAAGGATATTAACTAACTAGACACATAAAACATCATGGAGAAACAGGTGAGTGTATGCTTGGAATTATTTATGCATTGCTGCCCGCCATAGCCTGGGGCAGCCTTGTGCTCGTGAGTGTGAAGCTTGGCGGCAATTCTTACAGCCAGACGCTCGGCATTTCAATCGGAGCGTTTATTTTTTCTGTATTCATCTTTTTATTTAAGACCCCGGATATTACTCCCTTTATCTTTTTAATTGGTTTTATTTCCGGATTTTCATGGGCAATCGGCCAATTGAACCAATTGGCAAGTGTTGAATATGTGGGTGTTTCCAAAGCGGTGCCCATCTCAACAGGGATGCAGCTTGTGGCTACATCCGCATTTGGTGTGCTGGTCTTCAATGAATGGAATACCAAGGCAGCCATCATCCTCGGCATTATATCCCTGGCCCTGATCATTGGAGGGGTCCTTTTAATTTCATCCGGGCAGAAGGAGGAGGATGAAAAAGGAGGAGAACTGAAGCGGGGCATTATGACACTGCTGATTTCAACTGCAGGATTTGCAGGGTATGTGGTCATCATCAGGTGGTTCAATATAGGCGGCTGGGAGGCCGTGCTGCCTCAATCAGTGGGGATGGCATCGGGTGCATTGCTCATGTCGTTCAAGCATAAGCCTTTTACAAAGTTTGCCGTCAGAAATATATTAACTGGATTGATGTGGGCAGCCGGAAATCTGGGACTTCTTCTGGCTATCCCTTTGATAGGCGTGGCAGTCAGCTTTTCCATGTCACAGATGGGCATCATCATATCCACTTTAGGCGGGATATTCCTGCTTGGCGAGAAAAAGACGAAAAAGCAGCTGATCTTCGTCATTATCGGCAGTCTGCTTATTATTGCAGGCGGTGTGATACTCGGAGTAACCAAAAAATAGGAGGGATTATAGATGTATAAGGATTTAGAAGGCAAGACGGCGCTGGTAACAGGAGGAGCGAGCGGTATCGGCAGGGCAGCTGCTGAGCGGCTTGCCGCAGAAGGTGTCAAGGTAGTCATCAATTACCGTTCTAAAGATAATGAAGCAGAAGAATTGGCAGAACAAATCAAGGCTCAAGGCGGCCAGGCCGCTATAATCAAAGGCGATGTTACAAACGAGGAAGATGTTAAGGAAATGATTCAATTTGCTGTCCGGACATTTGGCACCCTGGATATTATGATCAATAATGCAGGTATTGAAAATGAAGTTCCTACAGAAGAGCTTTCACTTGAAGATTGGAATAAAGTGATCAGCGTGAATCTGACTGGCATGTTCTTAGGCAGCAGGGAAGCGATCAAGCATATGCTGGAGCATGATATTAAAGGATCTGTCATCAATATGTCCTCGGTACATGATCGTATTCCTTGGCCGCATTTCACACATTATGCAGCGAGTAAAGGCGGTGTCAAGATGATGACCGAGACACTGGCGCTTGAATATGCTCCAAAGGGGATACGAGTAAATAATATTTCCCCCGGAGCAATCGATACCCCTATTAACGCTGAAAAGTTTGAAGATCCGAAGGCGAAAGAGGAAGTCATCAATCTGATCCCGATGGGCTATATCGGAAAACCGGAAGAAATTGCCGCCTGCGCCGCCTGGCTTGCTTCCTCTGAATCAAGCTATGTAACGGGCATCACATTATATGCTGATGGAGGCATGACTAAATATCCGGGCTTTCAGGCTGGTAAAGGATGATAGAGAAAAGTCTCTCAATGGAGAGGCTTTTTTTTGCCTGGAGAAGACAATGTCGAATAGTCAAAAAAAAAACGGGAGACAATTGGAGAATCTTGGATTATGATGTAGGTAGATAGAAAGAAAAGGAGAATATTACGTGACAAAAAGGGCCGTTTTCATCCCGCTATTCCTACTATTTATCCTCGTTTTACTATTATTTAGTGAAAATACCAGGCTTGAGATCATGCAGCCAAGCGTTGATTGGAGCAGGTCAATAGAGACAGGGGGAAAAGCCTCTACCCTCCAGGCTCCCTTTATACATAATGAAAGGCTGTTTTTCGCGGAAGACCAAGCGGTTTCAGAAATAATATGCTCCGCGAACCTCGACTGCGGAAAAAAGAAAGTAGCTGACATTTCCATACCTGGTAATTCTGCATTTTGGACGGATGGGAAGGATGTCATTTATCAGGATGAAACAGATTTATACTTATTTCGTAATGGTGAAAAGAGATTGATAGAAAAAGATCTTTCCAGTGCAAGGGCAGGAAGTGACAGCCTTATATTCTGGAAGAATGAAGACTTATACATAGTAGATACAGTAAATATTAAGTCGAAAAAAATTCATCATGCAGATTATCCCATCATTGATGCCGCCTTCGATAAAGACTCGTTCGTCGTGACGGAGGAAAAAGGATCAGGAATCTTTAAGCTTACTTTATTTGAAGGGAAGGGGACAGATTATAAAAAGCTCCCTCTTCCTGAAATTGAGTTTCCAAACAGCGAGGTACTGGAAGCCTTTAAACTATCCAGGAATGAAAATGATATTATTCTTGCGCTCAATATGATGAGAATTTCCCAGGGGAACAAGAGCTATGATATCTGGGAGGCAGGCTTTGATATTAAAGCCTTGAAAAGGCCTGTACTGTCCAGGGCCGACTTTATTGACCAAAAGTCCGGGGCAGAATACAGGGATCCAAGGAACATCAATTTCAGGGTTGACGGAGGGTCAGAACAGCTTCTCTTTATGGCAAATGGACAACGATATTCGAAGTTTCAAGGATATAACCTGTATCTTGCCAAAAAAAAGGAAGGGAAATGGATTGCCCAAAAGGTCAGCACCACCCGCAATCTTCCTAACTCGCCTGTCTGGGCCGGAAAGGAAATGGTGATGTGGGTGAATTTCACCGGAGGGGAGAATGACTTATATGGCGCATCCACAAATAAAGATGCAATTGAGAAAGGCAGCGAAATCACTAAAACGGATGTGAAATTTTCGGTCTCTAACACAGTGACCGCCCTGTTTGGGAGCTTCCTGCTGCTTTTTTCCAGCATGATGTGGATCATCCTGCCTTGCACATTTTATGCTATTTTGTTTTTCTCAAAAGGCAATCTTTTGGATGAAGACTCCAGAAAGTGGGTCCTTTATGTGCCCATCCTGCTCTTCCTGCTGACACAGCTTTATTACTTTAATTCTACCTTAAGGAAGGATTCCTATATCTTTGCACCTGATTATCTCACTTTCCAGGGCAGCTTTTATGTATGGCCCTGCATCGCGGCACTCCTATCTTTCGGTGTCCTCCGACTCAGCGGTTTGAAGGATGTGAATGCTGCCGGGCGCTTCTTTTACTTCGCAGTGGTCAATATTCTGATCCTGATGTTCTTGATTGGACCGTATATTTTATAGAGGCAAATGGGTTGCTCGAGTGGCTAAACTTCGTATTATCACTCCTTTGTACTGCAAGGAAGCAGCAGAATGATGAGGGGCATGTTACCCTCCGAATTTTACTCGCGAGTCGATGTATGGCATATACCTGATTATAGTTAAAATAGGTCCGTAGAGCTGATGAAATAAGGCTTTACGGACCTTTTTCTTTCGCATGGATAACCCGGAGCGCCGAAAGCCTGTACCTTTTAAGGTTCTTTTTTTATCCTTATCTGATTAAACAGCCTATACCGTTCTGTGCTCCTGCACATATTCTGTGAGTGTAAAAAATATAAAGATAGAGTCCTGAGGAGGAAATAAAATGAATCCACAATATATGGAACATGATATGAATGATCAGAGAATAAGGCCGGGCTTCGGTTTTGGCAGGCCAGGCTTTGGCTTTGGCAGGCCGGGATTTGGCTTCGGCAGGCCAGGTTTTGGCTGGGGCCGGCCGTGGGGCTGGGGCGGAGGCTGGGGTTATGGAGGAGCCTTCCTTGGAGGCCTGGCAGCAGGGGCCCTGCTTAGTCCAGGATATGGCTATGGATATGGCTACCCATACGGATATGGCTATCCATACCCTTATCCCTACTATGGATACCCTTATTACGTATAAAGAAAAAATGAAGGCCTTCCGTTAGGGAAGGTCTTCTTGTTTGGAACAGAGGCTGTAAATAAGCTGTGCTTTTTCATATTGAAAACGATAGCTGTCAAAAAAATAACGGAATTCATCAAAAAGCAGCTCTTCGCTGCTGCTGAAATCGTAGACACCTAGAAACTTCTCTAAAAGGTCAGCATCCTCAAGTGTCTCAAATAAGCCGGTTACATAAAAAGGAGTTTTAAACCGGTCAAACAATCCGGAGCATCCACAAAAGTCAAAAACAGATTCAACAGCGTCCATGTTCATTTCTGTCCCTCCTCACAGTCAGTATGGAAAAAAGCGGAGGAGAAAATACCACATGAAAAAACCGGCCGATACTTTCGGCCGGCAGTACTATATATCAGTTGTACATTTCTTTGACCTGCTTCTGCAAATCACTGTTTTCAAGGTACTCATCATAAGTCATCTGCTTATCGATCAGCCCTTTTGGTGTGATTTCAATGATGCGGTTCGCGATTGTCTGAATGAACTGATGGTCATGAGAAGCAAAAATCATGGAACCTTTAAAGTTGATCAATCCGTTGTTCAAGGCTGTAATCGACTCAAGATCCAGGTGATTGGTAGGTTCGTCAAGCAGGAGTACATTTGAACCGCTGAGCATCATTTTAGACAGCATGCATCTTACTTTTTCTCCGCCGGAAAGTACGCTTGGCTTTTTGAGAACTTCTTCTCCTGAGAAGAGCATTCTGCCAAGGAAGCCGCGAAGGAAGCTCTCGCTCTGATCGTTTGGTGAGAATTGGCGCAGCCAGTCAACAAGTGACTGCTCGTTTCCTTCAAAATACTCTGAGTTGTCTTTCGGGAAGTAAGCCTGGGAAGTTGTAATACCCCATCGATACGTCCCGCTGTCTGCTTCCATCTCTCCTGTAAGGATCTTAAAGAGAGTCGTCTTGGCGATCTCATCCGTTCCGGCCAGTGCAATTTTGTCTCCTTTATTCATGATGAAAGAGACATTATCGAGTACTTTTACCCCGTCAATCGTTTTTGAAAGTCCTTCGACTCTCAAGAGATCGTTTCCGACTTCTCTTTCAGGAGTGAAATGCACATAAGGATAGCGGCGTGAAGAGGGCCTGATATCATCAAGTGAAATTTTATCCAGCAGTTTTTTACGGGAAGTTGCCTGTTTCGATTTTGATGCATTCGCGCTGAAACGGGCAATAAAGGCCTGTAGTTCTTTAATCTTTTCTTCCTTCTTTTTGTTTGACTCTGAAGTCAGCTTGGAAGCCAGCTGGCTGGACTCATACCAGAAGTCATAGTTGCCCACATACACTTGGATTTTTGAAAAATCAAGGTCAGCAATATGTGTGCATACTTTATTCAGGAAGTGCCGGTCATGGGAAACGACGATGACTGTATTCTCAAAGTTGATGAGGAACTCTTCCAGCCATTGAATGGCTTTGATGTCAAGGTGGTTGGTCGGCTCATCCAGGAGAAGGACATCCGGTTTGCCGAACAATGCCTGTGCAAGAAGAACTTTTACTTTATCGCCGCCGCCGAGGTCTGCCATTTTTTTAGAATGAAGCCTTTCCTCGATTCCCAGTCCCTTTAACAGGATGGCAGCTTCGGATTCCGCTTCCCAGCCATTCAATTCGGCAAATTCGCCTTCAAGCTCTGCCGCACGGATGCCGTCTTCATCCGAGAAGTCTGCCTTCATATAGATGGCATCTTTTTCTTTCATGATTTCAAATAGACGCTGATGCCCCCTGATTACAACGGATAAAACTTCTTCTTCCTCAAATTCAAAGTGGTTCTGTTTCAACACAGCCAGACGTTCGCCAGGGCCAAGGTGCACGTCTCCGGTCTGTGCTTCGATTTCACCGGAAAGGATTTTCAGGAAGGTGGATTTACCAGCACCATTTGCACCGATGAGCCCGTAACAATTTCCGGGAGTGAATTTTATATTTACATCTTCAAACAGCTTGCGGTCGCCATAGCGCAAGCCGACATTATTTACAGTAATCATTTGCTAATACCTCCAAAAAGACAATATCTTTAATTATAACAGATTTTCATTCAGGAAGATATGTACTCCCAAGATACTTAGCAGGCAGCGGGTCTTCCACTGCTTCGCCATCCTTTAATGACACATAATAGGCACCCGCATGCTTCCTTGAGGAAACGATAGTATGAAGCTCATTTCCTATGAAATGAAGGGCAGCTCCGTCATCGATTGCATAGCCATCCTTTAGATTCCTGTTTTTTACCAAGGAAGTATAGGTGCCTCTGCGTTCCGCCTCGCCATCATAATGCGGGCAGCAGCTGCCGCCAAGGAATCCAAGGGAGGAAAGTTCCCGGAGGGTGCCAAAAGAATCGGTGACTCCACTTTCAAACCAGCAGATGGCCCCGGCACTTATCCCCGACATCACAATGCCCTTATCCCATGCTTTGTAAAGAATCCGGTCCAGTTCCCATTCACGCCAAAGCGCAAGCAGGTTCTTTGTGTTCCCGCCGCCAACAAAGATGATGTCCTTTTCTAAAACAAAGGACTCGAGATCCTGTGAGGGGGGCTTGAACAGGGAAAGATGAGATGACTGGCAGTCGTATGCTTCAAAAGCTTTGTAGAAGCGGCTGATATAACTGTCAGAATCCCCGGATGCTGTAGGAATGAAACAGATGCTGGGCGACTTTTTCCCAGCTTGCTCCAATATGTATAAATCAAGAAGCGGATTTTCGGGCTCCATGGAGAATCCGCCGCCTCCAAGGGCAATGATTTGCTTCATTTTTTTCACCTCAAACTTAGGATTCTTTCATTATACAGTAATTTCTTAAAACCGGATTGCTTTCGACCGACTTTTCTGATAATATGAATTTCCGCCATTTCACCGTTACACCAACTGTGTTTTCTCCACAACAGCCAACATTTGAAGGGAGAAAATGAAATATGGAGCAGCATCCTGATTTTATGAAAGAACTTCATCGCCTGGATTTTACCAAAAGGTATATGGACGCCGTCATCCAAACGGCTCAGACGAGCAAAGATAAGTTCAAAGAGAATATGGAAAAGGTATTTGGAGATGCCGACTGGCTTGAAACCGGCGGCTATGCCGAGATCCTGACAAATGCCAGTTTCTTTGATATGTCCTCCCAGGAACTGGAGAGTCTGAACCGCGCCAAAATGAAGCCTTATTTTGCACGGGTGGATTTTATCCGAAACGGCCAGCAAGACCCGGAGATCCTCTACTTTGGGAAAACATCGCTGTATCAGAGGGAAAGCCAGGAACAGATTATTGTTGACTGGAGATCCCCCATTGCCAATCTGTACTATGAAGGAAGGCTCGGGGCGGTCAGCTATATGGCTGAAGGAGAAGAATTCGAAGGCGACATTTCCTTGAAAAGGCAGCTTATGATTGAGGGAGGAAACCTTGAGGACATCAGGGATATTGATTTGACAACCACAGACGAACTCCTGCAGGAATCTCTGTCGAAAAGCTCCAGCAACAGGCTCACTGAGATTGTCGCAACGATCCAGGAAGAGCAGAACCGGATCATCCGGGCAGACCTGAATAAGCCGATCATCGTACAGGGTGCGGCCGGCAGCGGGAAAACCACCATAGCCCTTCACCGAATCTCCTATTTTATTTATCATTACAGAGACCAATTTGATCCACGAAGCATGATGATCATCGCACCCAGCAGATTATTCATCGATTACATATCAGAAGCCCTTCCAGAGCTTGGTGTGGAAAGGGTCAAACAATTTACCTTCAGTGAATATGTACAGAATGCCATCGGGAAGAAGCTGAAACTGAGAAAGGATGATAAGCTGATCACCCTCCTTGAGGGATGTCATGCAGATAAGGGAACTATTGCTTATATCTCCGGGTTTAAAGGTTCACAGGCATTCAAGGACATCATAGATTCCTATCTATTGGATGTATACAAGCGATTCATTCCGAATGAAGATTTTTATGTAGACAAATATAGAGTGTATTCAGCGAAAAGGTTCAAGCATCTCCTGTTGAAGGAATATTGGTATCTGCCCCTATACAGCCGCGTGGAAAAGCTGAAGAACATCATCCGCAATCAGGTGCGTGCCAATAAAAAACAAATGCTGGAAGGCATTGAAAAGTTTTATGACGACCGGTTGGACAGAGCCTTGTTCGGACGAATGGATCCAGCCAGGCGGAAGGAGGCAGTTTCAAGCGCGCTCGATAAGAAACAGGAACGATTAAAGGAAATCCGGGAAGCCATAAGGGATTCTTTGAAGTCGTATATGAAACAGTTTGAGAAGAAGGGGATACTCCAGTATTATCAGGAAATATTTGAAAGCCCCAAACAGCTTCAGAAGTATTCGGGCGGCAGCCTTACAATGGAGCAGGCGGAGCTTATAACCGGCACTCAGAATGATATGCTGGCTAAAAATCAATATGAGCTGGAAGATCTCGCACCCATTCTTTATCTATACTCCAAGCTGTTTGGAGTAGATAAGGAGAAACGGGCCAAAAATATAGTCATTGATGAGGCCCAGGATTACAGCTTTATGCAGCTTCTTTCCCTTAAGTCAGCGAATGAAACAGATATGTTCACCCTGGTGGGCGACCTGGCACAGGGAATTCACTCCTACAGAGGTCTTGATTCCTGGGAAACGATCCAGCAGAAGATTTTCCCCAGGGCCATTTATACTGAGCTACAGAAAAGCTACCGGACGACAGTGGAAATTATGGATGAAGCAAACAAACTCCTTCAGTATCTCCCATATCAGTTTCCGCGTGTTGAGCCGGTTGTCCGCCATGGCGAGAAGCCCGGATTTACTGCCGTAACTGATCCAGGGGAATATACGACACATCTTTCTGCCAGGATTTCAGAACTAATGAAAGGAAATTTCCAAACCTTTGCCATTATCTGCAAAACCATGAAGGACAGCCGGATCGTATATGACCTGTTAAGAGATCTTGACTCTTTCGGGGTAAAGCTGCTGCAAGAGCAGGAATCCATTCCGAAAGACAAGGTTGTCATCCTCCCAGCCTATTTGTCTAAGGGACTTGAATTCGATGCGGTTCTGGCGGTATCATATGAAGAAACCTACAGCAGGGAAAATGAACTGGATATCAAGCTTCTTTATGTTACCATGACACGCCCCTTGCACCGCCTCTATTTTTTTGGCAGGAAGAGGGAGGATTTCCTGCTTGGCTCTTGAAAAGCCATTGACAATATGAAACCGTTTTATTATCTTTAACATATAATAGTCCATCTTCAAATAAACCATATAAAAAAGGGGTTTGTTTTATGTCGGGTGTCATTCTTAACTAACCGTAATTTCATACGGATGCAGCTGGATTTTTTTAGCTTACTTAAGCTTATTTAAGTATGCGCGGGCTGCATGGTTAAGAATGAATCATCTTGGCAGATACTTTTTCTCTCATGGTAACTCTGCGCTCTGGCAGAGCCCTCCATGGGAAGAAAAAGTGATTTAAGCAGAATCCCGCTTAAAAACCGCAGGTGAACATCGTTCGCCTGCGGTTTTTTTTGCGTGCTGGCAGCCCGGTTGCAAGGGGTCTGCATGGGTATTTGAGGATGGACTGATTATATAAAAAGGATGTGTCGAGATGAACGAAAAAACATACAATCATCTGGGATATACACAGATTAAGCAAGAGATAGCAGCATTTGCAATGAGCAGGACCGCAAAGGACAAAATCATGGAAATCACTCCCTCCTTCAATGGGAGACAAATAGAATCCTGGCATGAAGAAGTAACAGAATCCGTGAAAATTCTAGAAAAAAGCTCAAGCATTCCCATTTCCTCCCTTGAAGGTATAGAACGCCTCCTCAGTATGATGCACAAAGGAACAGCCCTGAGGGAAGAACAGTTAATGAAGCTTGCTATGTTCCTTGACAGCTGTCTGAAGCTAAAGCGTTTCATGTGTGACAAAGAGTCACTGGCACCGCGAATCAGTTTATACGCTGAGGGGATTGAAGACATTCCGGAACTGCTGCATGAAATAAACCGCTGTATCCGGAATGGCCGTGTGGATGATCATGCCACAAAGACCCTGCTGAAGATCAGAAGGTCCATTGGTATGCAAGAGGATAAGCTTAAGGAAAAACTTCACTCCATCATTAAATCAAGTAAAAACAAAATGTATCTTCAAGACCAGATTGTAAGTGTAAGAAACGGCAGATATGTTATCTCAGTCAAGAAAGAATATAAAGCAAAAATAAAGGGTCATGTATTGGATACATCTGCATCTGGCTCCACGGTATTCATGGAACCAGAGGAAGCAGGTTCACTTCTTGAGGAATTGAACAGACTTAAAGCCCAGGAAGAAATAGAGATAGAAGAGATCCTGATGTATTTGACAGGCCTCGCTGCCCTGAGTGAGAGGGAGCTCCTGCTGGCTGGAGAAATAATGGTTCAATATGACATTCTATTCGCCAAAGGCAGGCACAGCAGAAGTATCGGAGGCAGCAAGACTTCCATTGATGGCCGCAGACAATTTACATTAAAGGAAGCAAGACATCCTCTGCTTGGTAAGGAGGCTGTGCCGCTTAATCTATCCTTAGGGGGAAAAGACAGTGTGCTGGTCATAACGGGCCCAAATACGGGCGGGAAAACAGTCGCACTTAAAACTGCTGGGCTGCTTATTTTGATGGCGCAAAGCGGATTCCATATTCCTGCATCTGATCAGAGCTCAATCGGCATTTTTCAAAAGGTGCTGATAGATATTGGAGATGGTCAAAGCATTGAACAGAATCTCAGTACATTCAGCTCCCATATAAAAAGTGTCATTGAAATCTTAAAAGAAGCCAATGATCACTCACTGGTACTGATGGATGAGCTGGGTTCGGGGACGGATCCCGGCGAGGGTATGGGGCTTGCCGCCATGATTCTGGAACAGCTGTATGAAAAGGGAGCGGTGGTGATTGCCACCACACACTATAGCGAAATTAAAGTGCTCGCAGACAGGAAAGCAGGTTTTATCAATGGCTCGATGGACTTTGATCTGGATACATTGCAGCCCACTTATCGATTGATCATTGGAAAAGGAGGGGAAAGCCAGGCGTTCTCCATCGCCCTCAAGCTCGGCATGCACCCATCCCTGATAGAAAAAGCACATCAATACACATATAATGAAAGCATTTCTTACTGGTATGAAACCCCCGATTCTTCAATCAAAAAGGACTGGGAAAAACAGATTGCCGTTAATAAATTTGCACATCGGGAAAATAAAAATCAGCATGCGGCCTTGAAACCGGAAGTCTATTACAAAAAGGGAGACCATGTAATCATATCTCCAAAAGGAGAATCGGGGATTATATTCAACGGACCGGATTCATCAGGGAATTATATAGTCCAGATACAGGGAGAAAAAAGGAAGGAAAACCATAAACGCCTTAAACTCTATATCAGTGCGGAGAAGCTTTATCCGGAAGATTATGACTTTGACATCATCTTTGAATCAAAAGAAGATAGAAAAGCCCTAAACCAGTTGAAGAGAAAGCATGTCGACGGTCTGGTCATAAACCGGGAAGAGGGTCCTAAGGAATAAGGGAGAATTTGTCTTTTTTTGTAAATACTTAGAACTAGTTTTTACGGAATTACACCTAACTGATTGAAATGAGAACAAGAGAAGATTATACTTTATCTTGGTTCAAGTTCTTGGGTGTAACGCCAAATATATACAGCATTCCTGTCCGTAAATGGACGTTATGCTGTTTTTTTATATTCCAAGGACCGTTGGACTGTTTGTCCAATTACACATACAAAATGAGGTACCCAAATGAAATTCAACAAATACCAAAATGTTTTTTTAACCAATATGAATAAACAGCTGGCTAAATGGCTGGAAGAAAGCAGCGGCCATGTACCCGCTGAAGAGGTATACAGATTCCTTCATTCTATAAAGGGGACGGCTGGAACCCTAAATCTGGATGAGCTTTCCGTCTTGGCTTCAAGCCTCATGGAAGAGTCAGAGGGAAGAGAAGAATCCTATTCCAACGAAGAATTATCCCAGTTTTTAATGGACCTGCCCGGCAGGGGCACTCCGCAGGAGCATTTCATTGAACCGGCCAGGAAAGAGGAAGTTAAGCGGGACGATCGGGTGCCGCTTATTCAAGTCATTGAAGATGATATCTCCATGCTCATTGTCCTCAAGGACGCACTGGAAGAAAAGGGCTGGATGGTAATAGCAAATACAGACGGCAGCCAGGCGGTGAGCCGCTTCACTCAGTTGAATCCGGACTGCATGGTCATCAACATTGATCTGCCGGAAAAAAGCGGCTTCGAAATCCTTGAAGAGATAAAACATCAGGATATGAGGACTGCTGTCCCCAAAATTATGATCAGCAGCAATAATACAAAAGATGCCAGGATAAAGGCATTCCAGCTTGGAGCCGATGATTTTATCGGCAAGCCGCTTGATCTCGAAGAATTTATAGTAAGGATTGAAAGACAGCTTGAGCGGAAGCGGATCCTCGATCGGTTTGTATTGATTGACGAGCTTACACAGGTGTACAATCGGCGCCATCTTCACAATGCTCTGTCAAGCAGTCTTAGCGACTTTAAGAGAACACGTTCTCCTTTCACTGCAGCGATGTTTGATCTGGATCATTTCAAAAAAGTAAATGATACATATGGTCATCTTATCGGCGATCAAGTACTGAAGGAATTTGCTTCTTTCCTGAAAAGGAATCTCCGCGGCTCTGATACAATCTGCCGATATGGCGGGGAAGAATTCGTTGTCCTGTTCCCTCATGCAAGTGAGGCAGAAACCAGGCAGAAGCTCGAAAGGCTCCTTGAAGAATTTGCTGCCATCCCTTTTTCTTCTGATGAGGAACGGTTTACTGTGACGTATTCTGCCGGTGTCTATATGGTCCGGGAGACGGATACAGACATGGAATCCATCATCAAGAAAGCGGATGATGCCCTTTATCATGCTAAGAAAAATGGAAGATCCAGAGTTGAAGCTGCGCTTCCTGCAGCCGAAGGAAAACCAAATGAGAAGCTTCTTATATCCATCATCGACGATGATGCGATCATCAGGACTATGCTTGCCAAGATGATGGAAACATCGGAATTCCCGGGTTTTTCGCCGGATGTCAAAACCTATGAAGACGGAATGGTATTTATGCAGTCAGGCCGGATCAAGGAGGAAGGCCGCCATTTCCTGGTCCTTGACGGAATGATGCCTGTCATGGATGGATTGGAAGTGCTGCAGAAAGTGAAACGTTCTGCGGTTAATGGGGAACTGACAGTCCTGATGCTGACGGGAAGGAAAAGTGAACGGGATATTGCAAAGGCCCTTCAGCTCGGGGCAGATGATTACATGACTAAGCCGTTTGGCATTACTGAGCTGCAGGCGAGGATAGCCAGGCTGATCAAAAGGACGTGACCATGATTAAAGACGAGATTGCCATATTGACAGCTGCAGCCCTGTTCATCACTATTATTCTCTCAATACTGCTCTTGTATTTAGTTATAAGAAAAACAAGGGAGAATTGGATGAGGAGAAAAGTGGACAAATATAAAGAAGAGCTGAATCCAGCAGTGCTGGACGTGCTTTTGACAGGACAGAATTTAGAAGGAATTAAGACGGATTCGAATATCGAAAAAAGAGCGCTCGAGGAAAGTCTGAGCAGCTATGCGTCCGTTCTTGAAGGAAGCGGAGTGAAAGAAAATATTACAAGTATAGCCGAGTTCCATCTCAGCCGGGATTATTCCAGGAAACTGAAAAGCATGCACTGGAGCCGGCGGATGAATTCGCTTTACCATATCGATCTCTTCAGGCTGAAGGCACTTGAAGAGGATGTGCTGTTTTTATTAAAAAAGAAAATAAGTTCTGATGCAGAAAAAAACTATAGCCTGCGCATCCTGGCTTCTTTTGGTCATGAAGAGGCGGCAGCCCGTTTAATGGAGGCTGGCCGCACTTTGCCCCAATTTGAATATAGAAATATCCTGTCCAGGCTTCCAGTTTTCTTATTTGAAAGGCTGATGGATTCATTTGAAAAGTGCCCCCAGCCTCTTCAGAATGCCCTGCTGGATTCCATTGGAATGCAGAAGAAGCTGGATTATACCGGTTTTTTAGAGCAGGCGATTGATATTCATTCAGGGGAGACAAGAATACGGGCATTTAAGGCACTTGTGAATATAGGGTATGTCAGTGATGTGACACATTATCTTCCATATGCCGCTTCTTCTGAATGGCAGGAAAGGATGCTTGCCGCCAGGCTTTTTGGGGTGGTGCGGGACGGTTCACTTCTCAGCGTTCTTTCCGGCCTGCTCCGTGATTCGAGCTGGTGGGTCCGTTTCCAGGCTGGCGGTGCCATCAAGCAATATCCCCAGGGGGACGATCTGTTATTGTCTATCTACCAAAATGATTCAGATCCATTTGCTCGGGACATGGCATGGGAATGGATGAACAAAGGAGCGGTTCATTGATGGAGATATGGTCTGCAGCAGCCTTTTACTTTGGTATTTTCATAGCAGTTTATATGATAATAGTCATCGGCTTCTATTCTGTCATTTTGTTCATCTCCATGTTACAGCTGAGAAAGGAATACAACCTGGATACGGACCTCGCCTATGAAGAATATGAGAATGAGAATTTCACCAGGCCCGTCTCCATCATTGTGCCGGCTTACAATGAAGAAGCAGGCATCATTCCAAGTGTCCGCTCGCTGCTCGGGATAAACTATCCAGAATTTGAAATTATCGTAGTCAATGATGGATCTAAAGATTCGACTTTGGAAACGATGATCAGGCATTACGGGATGAAAGAAATTAACAAGGTAATCAGGCAGCAGGTGCCGGCTAAGAAAGTAAAAGCAGTTTACCAGTCAGAAATGCTGCCGCATCTTTATCTGATAGATAAAGAAAACGGCGGGAAAGCAGATGCGCTGAATGCGGGCTTGAATCTTTCCAGCTTCCCGTATTTTTGTTCTCTGGATGGCGATTCAATCCTTGAGAGAGATGCATTTATCAAGGTGATGAAGCCGATTATTCAATCAAATGAGGAAGTCATTGCCTCAGGAGGAAGCATCCGGATAGCGAATGGCTGCGAAATTGAAAATGGAAATATCTTAAAGGTCGGCCTGTCGAGGAACCCTCTGGTCATCATGCAGACCATCGAATATCTGCGGGCATTCCTCATGGGAAGAATCGGCCTGAGCCGGCATAATCTGCTTTTGATCATTTCTGGAGCTTTCGGTGTCTTTTCCAAGAAATGGGTCATTGATGCAGGAGGCTATAAAAGGGATACCGTTGGGGAGGACATGGAGCTTGTAGTCCGGCTGCACCGGCTGATTAAGGAAAAAGGGGAAAGAAAAAGGATTGTCTACATCCCGGACCCTGTCTGCTGGACCGAGGTGCCCGAGGAAATGAAATATCTGAGGAGACAGAGGAGCAGATGGCACAGGGGGCTGTTTGAAAGCCTCTCGAACCATAAAAACATCGTATTTAACCCAAAATACGGCTCTATTGGATTCATCTCGTTCCCATATTTCTGGATTGTAGAATTCCTTGGGCCAATCGTAGAACTCACAGGATATCTCTATATCATACTCGCACTGTTCCTTGGCGGGATTTATATGGAATTTGCAATATTGATTTTTCTTCTTTCCTGCTTATACGGCTCTATCTTTTCAATGGCTTCTGTTCTTTTGGAGGAATGGAGCCTGAGGAAATACCCGAAAGTCTCCCATTTGCTCAAGCTGTTTTTTTATTCGGTCACCGAAACATTATGGTACCGCCCATTGACTGTTCTTTGGAGATTTGAAGGAATCATCCAAATTATTAAGGGTGATGTGAGCTGGGGCGATATGAAAAGAAAAGGGGTATCCAAATGAGGCGCATTTCAAAACAGCAGTTTTTTCTCTGGGGCTATTTAGTCCTCCTCCTCCTTCTCTTGACCAGTCCTTTTTGGCTTTGGCAGTTAAAGGGCTCGAAGGAGCTCGATGTCCTTGTTGTTGATAAGACAGTTTCCGACACTTCCTATAGAGAACATAAGGGCCTCATGTGGATACTTAATAACGGAAAATACAAGAAAGCAGATGGGCAGCCATATAGGATTGAACGGGATTACCGGGGTTACAAACCAGGTGAAGATAAAAAGCGCCGTATCAGCGCACTTCCTGAAAACCTGGATTCCTATGATCTGATTTATCTGGCTGATCAATACGGAGTTTATAAAGGTGATGATGGTAACAGCTCCAATAAGGGCAGCGGCCTTCTTTACGGCGGGCTCACCCGTAAGGAAATTTCAAAGCTGGAAAGTGCATTATCCGGAAGTAAAAAGACATTAATCGCAGAATTCAATACTTTTGCAAGTCCGGCAGATGATGAAGTGAAACATAGGATGGAAAGTTTGCTAGGAATAAAGTGGCAGGGCTGGATTGGCAGGTATTTCACCAATTTAGATGGCAGGGAAGTCCCTGAATGGGCTCGGTCGAGCTATAAGGAACAGAACGGTAAACAGTGGAACTACACAGGTGAAGGCTTTTTGTTTGTCAATAGGGCCGGCCGGCTTGTAGTACTTCCCGAGACGAGCCTCACTGCCAAAAATGGGTTGACCTTCTCCTTGACTCCTAAAGGGCGGAAACTTGCTGGTGAAAATCTGGAAGCCCGATATGGGTACTGGTTTGATGTGATAGAACCTGAGCCAGGAACAGAAACACTGGCTCAATATGAAATCCCTGTTAAGAAAAAAGCCGAAAACAGATTAAAGAGTGAGGGTATTCCGGTAAAGTTTCCGGCCATCCTCCACCAAAAAAATGCTGGCTATAATTCTTATTATTTTGCTGGTGATTTTGCAGATGAAGAAGAGGTGCCGGGAATCTACCAGACAAGCGGCACATCAGCCTGGAAACGCTTATTTGGGCAATCTTTCTTCTGGAAGGCATATATGCCGGTGATGCAGGGAATTCTTGACAAAGGTCTGCACCAGACAGTCAGGCAGCAAGAGGCTGAAATAAAAACAGAAAAAGGAGTGAAGTTCAACTCGAAGGGCGGCAAGGAATATGTGCAGATTTTAAAAAATGGGAAGTGGGAGGATATGCCTGTTAAAGGGGTCAATATGGGTATCTCCAAACCGGGCTATTTCCCAGGGGAAACTGCCGTCACAAAAGGTGAGTATCTGCGCTGGTTCAAACAGATTGGCAGAATGAATGCCAATACAATCAGAGTCTACACCCTGCATCCCCCTGCCTTTTACCAGGCATTCTATGAATATAACAAACAGGCAGAAAAGCCTCTTTATCTGCTGCATGGAGTCTGGATAGAGGAAGAAAAACTGGTGAAAACACAGAATATGTTCTCCGGCGGACAATCATCGGAATTCAAAGAGAATATCAGACAGATCATGGACGCCGTTCATGGTCATGCAAAACTGAGTGAGCGGGCTGGACATGCCTCTGGAATTTATAAATGGGATATCTCCCCTTATGTGCTTGGACTTATTTTAGGCATTGAGTGGGATCCTCAGGCTGTTTATCAGACCAATCAGAAAAATGAAGGACGGAAGCCTTATACGGGCACGTATTTCAGTTCCGGTGCAGGCGCCTCTCCTTTTGAGAGCTGGCTGGCCGGGATGATGGATTATACGGCAGCATATGAAAAGGAAAAGTACGGATGGCAGCATTCAATAAGTTTCACGAATTGGGTGACGACTGACATGCTAAGCCATCCATCCGAGCCTTCCGTGAATGAGGACCTTGTTTCTGTAAATCCGGGGCATATCAAAAAAGAAAATGCTTTTAAGGCGGGGATGTTCGCATCGTATCATATCTATCCGTATTATCCGGATTTCCTCAATTACGAAGACCGGTATGTGGAGTATCGCGATCAAGACGGGAAGAAGAATAATTATGAAGGCTACTTACGGGATTTGATCAAGGAGCATACTATGCCCGTGCTTGTGGCAGAATTTGGGGTCCCGGGCTCCCGGGGCATGACACACAAAAGTGCAGGAGGCATGAATCAGGGATATTACTCGGAGGAAGAACAAGGAATGATTGACAGCCGGCTGTATCAATCCATCCGGAAGGCAGGCTATGCAGGGGGGCTGGTATTTACATGGCAGGATGAATGGTTTAAGAGGACCTGGAACACGATGGATCATGATAACCCTGATAGAAGGCCGTTCTGGAATAATGTTCAGACGAATGAACAGCACTTTGGGCTGCTTAGCTTTGATCCTGGAAAAGAAAGCACAGCGTTCGCGGTGGATGGGTCGGACAGGGACTGGGCATCCATTGGCGGTAAAGCTGCCGCCTTTAAGCCTGATGATGATGAGATTAAAAATGTGATGGTCTCTGCCGATGAAGGGTATTTATATATTAAAACCGAGTTCAATAAGCCTCTTGATTTCAGCAATGAGGATGTATACTTTATGTTTGACACAATAGGAAGCCAGGGGAAACAAACGGTTAAATTGCCGCATTCCTCTGTCAAGACACAGAAGGGGGTTGATTTCCTTGCTGAAATTAAAAGCAAGGATAGCGCAAGGCTGATGGTTGACAGCCATTATGATACCTTCTATTACCAATATGGCGAGCTGTTGGGGATGATCCCAAAAGCGGCGTACCCTGCAGATAAAGATAATGATGTCTTTCATCCAATTCGTCTTGCCCTTAACAAACCGCTGGTTATTCCCGATAAAAAACAAAAAGTGCCATTTCAGGACTATGAAACAGGTAAGCTTACATTTGGAAATGGAGATCCATCAGCGATAGGCTATAATTCGCTTACTGATATAAGCATGAACAAGAACCATACCTTAATGGAACTTAGGATACCATGGGCACTGCTCAATGTGAAGGATCCGAGTACCGGAGAGATTATGGGGAATATTTGGGCAAAAGGGCTGGAAGCATCGGTTACCATCCCGGAGTTCAATCTGGCAGTCATGACGGATAAAAAGGGAAACATCAGAACGAAAAAAGAACTTGCCTTTACAGGAGTTAAATGGAAAAGGTGGGATACGCCAAGCTACCATGAACGCCTTAAACAATCCTACTATATAATGAAAAAGGCGTATTCCGGGAAATAATCGGGAAATGGGGCCTGACCCCCAGAAGAAAGGGTGTTGAATTTGAAGCGGATTTTGCTGGCGGAGGATGAGGAAGTGTTGCGCATGCTTGTTGTGGATACATTAGAGGATGAAGAGTATCTGGTGGACGAGGCTGCCGATGGCGGGGAGGCAGTCGAGCTGTTTAATATAAATGAGTATGATCTGTTGATTGTGGATTATATGATGCCCGTATACAGCGGGCTTGAGGTGATAGAAAAAATCAGGCGCTCAGAAAAAGGAGGAAGCATCAAAATATTGATGCTGTCTGCCAAAAGCCAGCAGTTTGAACAGCAGAAGATATTGGATGCGGGGGCTGATTATTTTATGGCTAAGCCCTTCAGCCCCCAGAAGCTGTTAGAAAAGGTCAGGGAGGTTATCAATGAAGCGCCCCCAGCCCGTTAGGAAAAGTCTCTCCAGGCAATTTGGGGTGTCGATGGCTGCATTCATCATATTCTTTGTCGCCGGTTCAAGCCTGCTGCTCTATTTCCAGGATTCTTTAAATAAGTCCTTTTATGAAGACAGGCAGCAGATAGTCCGTATGGAACAGCTGTCGACTGATATCAACAGACGCTTCAACCGTGCTTTTTTTGATATGCGGGGATATCTCGCTTTTGATAATAGACAGCTCCTCCAAAGCGCAGTGAAGCAGGAAGAAGAGATTGATTTAAAAGTACGGGAGTTAAAGCAGTCGGCGTCCACACGGCGGGACAAAGAGATGGCAGCGGGGATAAGCTCATTTTACAAATATTATTTCATTGATACGATCCCTGTTGTAATCAGGGATGTGAATGAGGGCCATAAGGAAAGAGTGGTGGATCTGGCTGCAAAAGAGAGCACAGCCAAGGTAAATTCGTTTCAGAATGAACTGGACGATTATCAAGCAGACCTTGATGATAGATTAGAAAGCCGGATGAATGATCTGACAAGGAGCCAGGCGATCCTTCAAAGATATTTCATCAGTTTTATTCTTATCATTTCGCTGGTTGTATATTTTATTCTAAAGACGATGATCCGAAGAGTTGGCCATCCCCTCTCACAGATGGCGGAAGCTGCTAATGAAATTGCCCTAGGCCGGGAAGCTTCCCTTGCCATGAACAAGCGGGAAGACGAACTCGGCACACTCAGCAGTGCGTTCAATAAGATGGTGGCGACACTTCAGGACAAAGAGAAGGATCTTGTTGTACAGAACGAGGAACTTTCTGCTCAGCAGGATGAACTGCAGGCTCAGCAGGATGAACTGCAATATACGCTCGATGTACTGAGGGAAAATGAAATACACCTGAACAGGCGCAATGAGTTGATCAATAGAATATCCAATTCCCTGGATAAACAGGACGTGCTTGACAGTATCATCAAAAATATGTGCGAGCTCATTGGGGCGGACAAAGGAATTATTACGCTGTTGCATGGGGACTCTTATTCAGCTTATGGAGTGTCTAAACGGGGGGTCGGCCAATTCAGGGCCAATATTTTCAATGGGTTGAATCAAAAGCTATTAAAAGATCAGGAATCTTTCATGGTAAAAAGGGAACAGGAGCCAGAGGAAAAAGGATTCCATGAAGGAGTACTTTACAGCTATGACCTTTATGTCCCGGTCATTTCCTCCCTTCAGGCTGTGACGGCAATCATGGTATTCAGCCGCCTTGGA
Source organism: Paraperibacillus marinus (assembly GCF_046237605.1). Taxonomy (GTDB): domain Bacteria; phylum Bacillota; class Bacilli; order Bacillales; family DSM-1321; genus Paraperibacillus; species Paraperibacillus marinus. Next base: position 1,757,112 of record NZ_CP143542.1, read on the forward strand.
TCGCCATTTCCGGAAAATCATCAGCAAGAATATGAAGCGCTGGCCAAGCAGATTGGCATTTCTTTAGAGAAAATAGCTTTATATCAGAAGTCAGAAGAAGACAGGAAGCTGAATCAAAATATCATCAATTCAGTCCAGGAAGGGATTCAGCTGCTGGATACGGGCGGCAGCATTATCCAGATGAACAGACAGCTTGGAGACCGCTTTTTTGAGGGTGAAACGGTGTCGGGGCTGTCCTTTTCAGAATGGTCAGCAATCATGAATCCATACATCGCTGATTTTGAAGAATTTGCTAAGTTTGTAAGGAATGCAATAGAGTGTGAGTCTAGGAAACATGAGGAAAACTCTCTGATCTATTCACTCAAGAACAGCCATCAAGTCTTAAAGGTATACAGTGAAAATGTGTTCAGCGGCAATGAAAAAGCAGGGACTGTTCTGGTACATAGGGATATCACGAATGAATTTGAAATAGACCGGATGAAATCGGAGTTTGTGAGTACAGTCAGCCATGAATTAAGGACGCCGCTTGCCAGTGTCCTGGGTTTTACAGAGCTGATGCTCACTAAAGAACTGAAACCCGAGAGACAAAAAAAATACCTGGCTACCATTTTGAGTGAAGCCAGGCGCCTGACCGGCCTGATCAATGATTTCCTGGATGTTCAGCGTATGGAATCCGGAAAACAAAGCTATGAAATGATTTACACACAACTGGATGAAATTCTTGAGAAAGTGATAGAAAAACATCAGGTCCATGCCGCCGGCTATACGATTTCCCTTGATTTAAGGGATGCAAGGGAAAGGGTGTACGTTGATCCGGAGAAAATGGAACAGGTGTTTACTAACCTGATTGGCAATGCGGTAAAATACAGTCCCGGCGGAGGAAGGATAGATATTACCGTTTACAGGGATGGTCCTTCCTTAAAAACGAGTATAAAAGATGAAGGACTTGGAATCCCTGAGGATTCGCTCGGGAAGCTTTTCCAGAAGTTTTATCGTGTCGATAATACGGATCGCAGGAAGATTGGCGGGACAGGACTTGGACTTGCGATCGTTCATGAAATCGTTAAAGCTCATTCTGGTGATATCACCGTTGAGTCAGAGTTTGGGAAAGGCAGTGTTTTTACTGTTTCCCTGCCGCTTGCTTCCGCGGAAAAAAGAACCGCCATTTCTTCAGATGGAGTCAGAATCATGCTGATAGAGGATGATAAGAGCCTTTCTGAACTGCTGACGAGTGAACTTCAGGAAAACGGGTTCTCTGTTGAACATTTCAAAAGGGGAGAGGAAGCGGCAGACGCATTGAATATTGGGGAACCGCCGGCAGCGCTTGTCCTTGACATAGGTCTTAGCGGCAGTTCCATGGACGGATGGGACATCATGAAACTGGTTAAAGCGGATGACCGGCTGAAAAACCTGCCAATCTTCATCTCATCAGCTCTGGAGGAAAGGGAGCGCGGGCTGTCCCTTGGTGCTGATGAATACCTGGTAAAGCCCTATAAACTGAGCAGGCTTTCCTCAACCATAAAAGAGACGCTCGGAAAGATGGAGCAGCAGGGGGAAATCCACATCCCCCGGAATAGCCCATAAACATGGCCGATAACGGGCTCCATTGAGGGAGAGAATTCCTTAAATCATACCCAGATTAGAAGCAGGTATAGCCATGTAAGTAACTTGTATTTATCAGTTTAAAAACCCAGACCAAGGCGGCTCTGGGTTTTTAAATATTTATTAACTTTGTATTCCGGTAAAAACTTTTTGTTTATTTAACAAATTATTCCATACCGCTTGTATATTTTTCTGGCAGTAACTCCATTACATTACACTTCACCAATCGATCTTTATACGAAATAATTACATCTGTATTTTTTCCATAATCACTAATTAACTCTCGACACATACCACAGGGGGCAACTACCCAGCATTTTTCATTATCTTTGTGTCAATGAGGATGAGCAACTGCTGCAATTGTTTTAAATTCGTGGTCCCCTTCAGAGATAGGTTTACCAATTGCCATTGCTTCTCCGCACACCGTTACTCTACCAACATTCGCTTCTACATGAACCGCTGATAAAACATTACCTCTTATCGTTCTAATTGCTGAACCAATGTGATGGCGTCCATACCTAAAATTCTTAACTATTATTTCTTCAGCTTGTTTAATCAATTCATAGTCTTTATTTTCTAAAGGTCTTACTTTTAACTAAATTAATCTCCCTTTTGGTGTTCATTTTTCCATTTATTCAACAAGCCCGCCCGTTAATGGAATATCCATTGATATCACATAAATCCTTATAAATGGACTCATGATAGGGTACTCAGCGATAACAGGATGTGAATTGACAAGTCATTTAGAAGCAATCCATTTCTTAGTAGTAAAATCATTATTGTCCAATTAATAATTAAAGTGCTGAATGAAGTGCTAATTAGTCACAAAACAGAATGCAAACATTGATATATTGAAAAAAAGCAGGTCTAATTCCAAGGCGAATTAGCCTGCTATTTTATATTGTTATTTCTCTGCGGAAACGGAACCCTTTAGATTAATTCGACCATTTTTTTATATAGCGCTAAAATTAGACTTTGGATTGGCTGACAGCATCTTTTAATTCCTGCATACAAAGAAACAGGTCTTCCTCAGTACTGAAGACAGCCTGTGCTGCGGTATCACTCCCGCCGCCCCTGCCATTGAAGGAACGGAGATTTTCCTTAAACCATTTTCCCAAGGAAAGGCTGGAAGAGGCGGGCATGGCTGTAAACAGGCGGCATTCCCGGGCATTGCTTACCAGCGCAGGCCGGCTGGAGCGATCTGCGAGCTTACGGCTTAACGCCTGTAGCGAATCTTTCATATCTTCAGAATGATATTCAATGAGGTCACCATTCTGTTCATGGATGATCCTTTCTGCCAGGAAGTCCATCTTTTCTGCTTGTAACGAGGAGATTTCTTTATGGGCGGCAGCAAGATCCTCTTCAAGCTTGACAGCTTTTTTCAACACTTCACTCGGGCTGGTACTGAATCTGGATGCAAGTGCCGCCATGGTGAGGTGGAGTTCCTGGAAAGCTTTGAGAGCCCTCCTGCCGCAAATGAAGTGGAGCCTGACTCTGCCCCGCTGTTTCTCCGTCTTGAGCAGCTTCAGTATGCCGATTTCCGCTGTCCGGCCTACATGGGTGCCGCAGCATGCCGACACATCAATTCCTTCTATTGTAACGATCCTGATATCGTCTGTGACCTTAGGCATCTTGCGGAGAGCCAGCTTTTTCATTTCTTCATACCCTACCTGAAAAGCGGTGACAGGCATGTCCTCCATGATATAAGAATTGGCCTTATCCTCAATTTCAATCATTTGCTGTGAGCTCAGCTCAGGGGTATCCAGATCGATGGTCACTGAATCTCTTCCAAGATGGAAACTGAGAGTTTCATAGCCGTACAATTGCAGGCAGACCGCGGAGAGAAGATGCTGGCCGGAATGATGCTGTGTATGTTCAGTCCGTCTTTCCCGGTCGAGGGTGCAATGCACTTCACCGCTATTGGGCTTGATTGCGAGCTTATGCAGGATAATCCCATCCCTTTCCACAACATCTATCACAGAGATTCCATTGATCTCGCCCCAATCGGCAGGCTGGCCTCCCCCTTCAGGATAAAAAGCTGTTTCTGCCAGGGAAATCATGTAGTATTCCTCTTCTTTTTCAATTTTGGTTACCGTTGTATGCCATTCAGTCAGTTCCGGCTCCTGATAAAATAATTTTACAGTCATTTACCTCATTCCCCTTGTTTAGTAGTTCTATGGGATAGAGTATACCATTTTTCCAGGCATGCCTCTAAAAACAGATTTGAAAAGGTTTTTAATTTTCAATAAATACTATAAACTAGAAAGGAAAATATAAACAAGAGGAGCTGCAAGCCATGACTGTAAATGAAAAAGAGATCTTGAAATACATAGAAGAACTGACAGCCATTCCTTCTCCATCAGGTTTTGCACAGGATGCGGTCGCGCATACTTCCACAATCCTTGAAAAGATGGGGATCAAGCACCGCCTTTCAAATAAAGGAGCCCTGATTGCGACGATTGAAGGCCGTGACAGCAGCAGGCACCGTATGCTGACTGCCCATGTGGATACACTCGGTGCTGTGGTGAAGGAGATTAAATCGAGCGGCCGATTGAAGCTTTCAAAGATAGGAGGCTTTCATTGGAATGCGGTGGAGGGGGAGTATTGCAAGATACATACTGCCGGCGGAAAAGTATATACGGGAACCATCCTGATTCATGAAACAGCAGCACATGTTTATAAAAATTCAGGCGAACTGAAGCGTGATGATGATTCCATGGAAGTGAGGATAGATGAGCCTGTCAAAAGCCGGGAGGAAACGGAAGAACTCGGGATATCTGTAGGGGATTTTGTTTCATTCGAGCCAAGGACCACTATCACCGACAGTGGCTTCATAAAGTCAAGGCACCTCGATGATAAGGCAAGTGTGGGAATTCTGCTCCATCTGATGCAGCTGGTCAGTGAAGAAAAGGCCGAACTGCCTTATACCACTCATTTCTTGATTTCAAATAATGAAGAAATAGGATACGGCGGCAACTCTAATATCCCTGCCGAAACGATTGAGTATTTAGCCGTTGATATGGGAGCGATCGGCGACGGCCAGGCAACGGATGAATACAGTGTATCCATCTGTGCCAAAGATTCCAGCGGACCATATAACTACAAGCTCCGCCAGCATCTGGTGGAGCTCGCCAAGAAGAATGACATCGATTATAAAGTCGATATCTACCCTTATTATTCATCTGACGCTACAGCAGCCATCATGGCAGGGCATGATATTGTCCACGGACTCATCGGCCCGGGCATTGATGCTTCCCATGCGTTTGAGCGTACACATGTTTCATCCCTTAAGCACACAGGGAATCTGCTGTATCATTATATTCTGTCAGAATTGGCGTAAGGCCCCTTTATAATAAGGTACTTGCAAACTCGCATAACCCATGCCCGTAGACAAAAAAGTCTATGGGCAGTTATTTTATTCCCGGTTGAATAGACGGCGATATTTTCTTGCAGGTATTCATCCCCAGCCATACCGTGACTGCTGGGCATCTGGCATTCCTGTGAACCGTACCTGACATTCATAAAAAACCCCTTTGAAGGGAAGATTAGGAAAACAGCTTCGATTGAAATCCGGAATTTTCAACTGGAAATCATATTTTTGACAGGACGAAACATCTGAAAAGGAATATCAAAAGGAGTGTAAGAGCATGTGTTCACGCTGGGCAATATAAGGTATCATGAGATCCAGCCCTGGATAATAATTAAAAGAGATAAGACTGAATGCAGGAATGACCACTATTTCAAAAGTTAAAAAGGCTGTAAGACCTATACAGCCTTGAGGAAAAGTGGTAGATTAAAAAACGTACTTCTTTAGGTTGGGTAATTAATGGGGTAAAAATAGATCAAGGAGGCATAAATGGATGGCATATCTAGAACCTGGAATAATTGTTTCATTAAGGGTCGACCGGGAAGCCAGTGCCGGTGGTGAAACTCCCTTCGGATTTTTTTTAACAAATGAAGAGGATGAAAGTGTACTCTTACATAAAACAGAGATCGAGGGCCATTTGGAGCTCGGGGATGAAGTTGAAGTGTTCCTCTATAATGATAAGCAGGGGCGGCTGGCTTCAACCATGAGAATTCCTTCCGTCCAAGAGGGGAAATATGGCTGGGCAGAAGTGGTGGAAGTAAGATTCGATCTTGGAGTGTTCGTCAATATAGGAATTTCTAAGGATTTGCTCGTTTCACTTGATGACCTTCCTCTGATTGAGGATCTTTGGCCGGAGCCCGGCGACAGGCTTTATATCACATTGAAGACAGACCGGAGCGGACGGCTTTTCGGCAAGCCGGCGACTGAAGAGGTTATAAGTGAAACAGCATCCAGAGCCCTGTTCACGATGAACAACCAAAACGTTGCAGGAACCGTATACAGGCTGCTCCGGGCTGGCTCCTTTGTCATTACGGATGAAGGCTACCGGGGCTTCATCCATGAAAGCGAACGGAAGAAAGAGCCTCGGCTTGGACAAAAAGTTGAGGGACGTGTCATCGAGGTAAAGGAGGATGGTTCTCTGAATATCTCCCTGCTCCCAAGGAAACAAGAGAAACTGGGCGGAGATGCGGAAGTCATTCTGGAGTACCTATTATCCAGAAACGGAGCCATGCCATACAGCGACAAGAGCGATCCGGACGAAATAAAGACAAGGTTTGGGATAAGCAAGGCTTCTTTCAAACGGGCACTGGGCAAACTGATGAAAGAAGGAAAGATTTATCAGGAAGACGGCTGGACCTATTCAGCGGAACTCCATCCGAAACAAAGCTAGAAGACTTTATCTTCTAGCTTTTTTATTTGCTCCTGAGGCCGGTGATGATGAATAAGATTCCTGTGAGTATGCAGAATGTTTTAATGAATGAGATTCTGCCTGATAATCCAAAAATTCCAATGATCGTAGTCGAAATCAGGACAGCGGGCCCTATAAGTGCAAGGGCTGCATTGATATTAAAAGCCTTCTCAAGATTATTGAATTTAAGCATCAAAAGGGCGGCAGTTATTTCGGTGCTGCCGGATATAAATCGCAGCAGAATCATTGCGAGAAGAGCCTTTTCTATATGTGGGAGCATTTAGTTCGGATACCTCCAGTTCAGGTTGCTTATAACAGCATATGGTCTATCACCGGCATATAGTCCGGGTTTGTCCCGAACAGGAAAAGCTCTGGTTGTGCTGCCGCTGTTATAATGACCCGGGCACTGATGAAATGGTAGAGTACATGAATCTTTAAAGAAAAAGCCCTGTAAGAGAACTTGTAGACAAATCATATAAAGGGATAAGCATGAATAGAATGTCAGGGATGGACAAGCTTTTTATTTTACAGGAATGGGAAGCGGTGTTATGTGGAGAAAAGGGTGCGTGGTGGCAGCAGGAGCTGTGATCCAGGGTTTTGGTATGGGAGTTTTTTTGTTTCCGCATGCCATCCCTTCAGGCGGCGCCGGAGGTCTAGCGGTCATCATAAATTATTGGTTCACCGTCAATATAGGCGCTGCCCTCTGGCTTGTTAACTTTTTAATGATGATGCTCGCTGTCAGGTTTTTAGGGGGGCGAAGTACTGCTTGGACCATTTTATCTATATCAGGCACATCTTGTGCCATTTTTATATTTCAGGCACTCGTAGATATACCGGAACGGAATCTCATTGCTGATTTGCTGCTGGGATCTGTTTTCCTGGGGATTGGTGTCGGCCTTCTGCTGCGGGAGGGTGTCTCAAATGGAGGGGTAGGGGTGATTGCACTTATCATTTCAAATTCGAGGAATACGCTTCCGGGCAAACCCCTATTCTTGATTAACGGCTTCATTTTTCTCCTGACAGCATCCATCATCAAGTGGGAAATTATCATTCAAGCATTGGCAAGCCAATATATTTCGACTCTCATCGTCGACTTTCTCGGAAAAATAGATCCAGGCCAGGCATACAGCCTGACCTGGAGAAGAAAAAAATGAACTCATATATAGTCATAACGTACTTTTGTTTTCGTATTCGGCGTGCCGTCCTTCCCTTTTACGTGAATCATGAAGATCGCTGCAAGGCCGACGATCAGTGTAAGGGAAGCAAGCGACAGGAACATTCCTGTCCTTGACCAGTCAATGAGCCTGGTAAAAACCGGCGGTCCTATCGCAACACCAAGAAAACGCACAGAGCTGTAGATGGATGTCACGAACCCCCTGTATTCCATCCCGACCGAACCTGTTATAAGTGTATTCACACACGGCAGAATCAGCCCGGTGCCAAAGCTTGATATAACCAATATAAACAAAAAAGGAACCAATTGTTCAACAAAAATTAGAAGGCTGTATGATAAAGTCATAGCAAGGAAACCAGCAACAATCAATTTTTTCATCAATTCAAGGTTCTTACCAATACGGCTGCCGGTTATATAGGAAGACGCGCACATGACCAGGAGGGGAATGGCCAAAATGAGCCCTTTTTTTACACCGTTGATTGTATAGTCATTCTCCAGGATATCAGAAAGGTAAAATAAAATGCCAAAAAGCGAAAACAAACAGACAGCACCCGCAAGATAAACAGCGGAGAGCCATCTCCAATCTTTCTTGTAGACCGTTTTAATTCCGAGAAAATATTGTCCGGCAGGAGGAGGCGTCTTTCGATTTTTGCTTTCATGAATAAAGAACCATGTGAGCAGGATTGAAATGGCACAAAATACAGGAAAAGCATAAAAAGGTGCATACCATACAATGATTCCGAACAGGGAACCGAGTATCGGGGAAAGTACCTTTCCGAAACCATTGGAGGCTTCCACAAGACCGAGCACCCTGCTCTGTTCGCTCCCTTTAAATAAGTCCCCTGACAGAGCCATGGCGATCGGGGCTGTGCCGGCAGCCCCGATGCCCTGCAGCAGCCTGCCTGCCATGATCCATATATAAGGACCCGGCAGGGCAGTGGAGGCAAAGCCGGCAAGAAGGCCGCCGGCACCGTACAGGATCAAAGAAGGGATTATAATGATTTTCCGGGACAGTCTGTCGGACAGATAGCCGAAAATAGGAATGAAAATGGCGGCTGCAATGGAAAAAATGGTAATCGTAAGACTTGCCTGCAGAGACGTGAGTTTAAGAGATGATTTCATGGCAGGCAGGATCGGGATGAGCATAGAGTTGCCCAGCGTCATGATGAGCGGGATTGAACCGATAGCAGCCACAGACATGCCTTTATTAGATGTTGCCAATGTATTCACTCCATTTCAGACTGCGCATCATTTAACCATAAGAGGCGGCGGGACAATCCAGCCTTTATCCTTAGTGACATCCAGCAGTTTCCCCGCATATTCAGCCAGCTGCGAATGTGTGGTATCAAACAATTCGGTGATGTCCTTGCGGATGGATAAACCCATGATCATGGAGGCTGTCAGCATTCCTGCATTTACTTCCTTCAATACCATGGCGGCGATTTCAGGATCATAGAATCTCGCTCCTGCGGGAATATCCTGCACTTCAACATTTGGCCTGTCAGGGGGGGCCGGTGGGAGCCTGATCCCTGTTTCCTTTAGGATATTCTCGACCTGATCTGCCCCGGGCTTTAAACAATTGTCCTTCAAATCTCCCAGAAACAGCTTCAAATCATGGTCCCCGCTATGATTAATCAGCACCTGCAAAGTGACTAAAAATGCTTTTGTTTCAAAAAGGTTTGTCCAGAGGTAAAATACTTCACCTGAATGAAGCGGTTCATCCTTTGGATTGCCGTTTAATATCCCCATGCTCGTCCTCCTTTAAATGTTTATTGTTAGTATTACAAGAACTCCAATAAATATGTAGATCCTATAGCTGCCTGCTTGAAGTTATACCGGATGCCTCTGCCTCTTCAAGAAAAGAAACCACATTATTTTTGATGCTGTCCCAATTTGTAGAAATGATTTTTCGTTTGCGTACACACAAGGACCTGCACCCTGCTGCCTGTTCAAAGGGCTGTGCTGCGGCCTTCATATATGGACCGCCGCGAACCAGGAGCACGGGCATCCTCAAGCTGCTTAATCTGGAAGTGAAATTGAAGCCGGCAAGCTGCTGATAATCAGATATCCAAACACGAATGTCTGATTTTCTAATATGATTTTTTAGGGTTTCAATAAACTCCTTTTCGGTTGCAAGTTGTCTCGCATACAGATGGATGGCCAGCTCTTCGTTTTCGTGAAGAAGTTTTATGCCAATCCTGATGAACAGCCTGTGCAGGCCTTCCACTTTTACATATCCATCCAGCAGGGTCAGCGATTTAATAAGATCGGGATTGGAGTCAGCAAGCATCTGTGCTGCTGCACAGCCGGATGCATAGGATACGAGATGAACTTTATTTAAACCAAGAATTTCTATCACCCTGGCTACCTCCATGACTCTTTCAGCCAGTGTCATCGGCGGGGTTCCCCCCTGGCTGTCGCCATAGCCCCCCAGATCCGGAACAATGACCCTGAAACGGTTTTTGAGACTGGCCACCTGTGACCGAAAAAGCTTTCTCCCCGCCCCGGGCGGATGGATGAAAACAATGGGGGAACCGGATCCTTCCTCTTCATAATAAATAAATTTTCCATTGTATTTTAGATGTTTGAGCATATAATGACCTCTTGCCTTTTTGCTATATGTTGCCCAAAGTGCTAAGGAATACAACTGCAATCACCATTTTCACCCAAAATAAATCAGCAAAAGGAAGGCCATACTAAGGGAGCAGAACGTTTATTTTGTTTATAAAGGAGCAGAACCATGGCTGAAGATAATAACGTAAAGGAAGAAAAGGTCAGCAATTGGTGCTTGATCAGCATGGCTTCGATCCCGCTGATCATGACACTGGGAAATTCCATGCTCATACCTGTTTTGCCCATCCTCGAGAAAAAAGTGAATATTACCCCCTTCCAATCGAGTTTGATCATTACGAGCTATTCATTAGCTTCCATTTTCCTGATTCCAATTGCAGGGTATCTTTCTGACAGGATTGGCAGAAAAAAGGTCATTATCCCGAGTCTTTTGATTGTCCTGGCTGGGGGGCTTATTTCAGCCTTTGCATCATGGAAGATGTCTGACCCATTTTGGACCATCATTATGGGAAGGATCCTGCAGGGGATAGGGGCAGCGGGGGCAGCACCAATTGTTATGCCGCTTGTCGGGGATCTTTATAAAAAAGAAGACGAAGCCAGTTCCTGCCTTGGAATTATAGAAACGGCAAATACGGCTGGAAAAGTTTTGAGTCCGATACTTGGTTCCCTGCTGGCAGCAGTCATATGGTTCCTTCCTTTCTTTTCTATATCAGTCTTTTCGAGCATTTCGGTCCTGTTGGTGCTCTTTTTTATAAAAGCACCAAAGAAAACGGAAAAGCCTAAGGAATTCAGGGACTTCCTTACAGACACTAAGAAGATTTTCAAAAAGGAGGGCAGGTGGCTCTATACCATCTTTTTCATTGGATGCTTTGCCATGTTCATTTTGTTTGCTGCCCAGTTTTATTTATCCCAAGTGCTTGAAACGAGATATGATGCAAAGGGAGTAGAAAAAGGTCTTCTCCTTGCCATTCCACTTGGCTTTTTATGTTTGTCTTCATTTATAACCGGAAGGAAAATTAAAGGTGATAAAGTATTGATGAAAAAGCTGATTTATTATGGACTCGTGATTCTTTCTGTTTCAATTGCATTCACCAGCACGTATAAGTCGCTATTCATCCTGCTGGGTGCCACAAGCATCTTTGGGGCAGCGATAGGTCTCCTGCTTCCTTCACTCGACGCATTGATCACTGAAAACATTGAAAAAGAAGAGCGGGGCACCATTACATCTTTCTATAGTTCAGCTAGATTCATCGGCGTTGCGGTTGGTCCGCCCGTCATGGCTGCCTTACTTAAAATGAATCCGTTTTGGGGATTTGCCGGCTCAGCGGCAGGCGGTATTTTGCTGGTCTTCATTGTCAAAAAGTTTATCAGGGTAGAGGACAAGAAGGAAGGAAATATCCGCGGAGACAAAAGAGATCCAGCGCCGCAGACATAAGAAAAGAGGGAACAGCTTTGACAAAAGGACAGGAAAACCTTGATCAGTATAAGATGCCCGATGTACTGAAGGAAAAAAGGAAATCAGCGTACAGGGTCGGCTATACAGCAACCACAGGCAATGCGACAGGGGGCAATGATGAACCGGGCAAGCGCAGCGACTGGCCAAACTAAACGAAAGCAGAAGCTTTCGTTTTTTTATTCTTTTCTAACGTAACAGTGTTATGTTACACTGTTTGCAGGAGGTGGAAGATGGAAGATCAGCTTATATCCAAAAAAGACCTTTTAGAGCTGGCAGGCATCTCTTACGGACAGCTTTACAGGTGGAAACGGAAAAATTTAATTCCTGACGACTGGTTCATCAGAAAATCAACGTTTACCGGGCAGGAGACTTTTTTTCCAAGAGCCAGAATGATGAACAGAATAGCGAAAATCCAGAATATGAAGGAAGGGGAAATGTCACTTGATGACATAGCCGCTTTCCTGTCGCCTGGCGAATCAGGTGTTTCAGTGTCCAGGGAGGACCTTCTGGAAAGCGGGACAATTTCTTTTGCAGCGCTCGATATAGCCAAGGAAATGATAACAGAACACCTTAATTTCTTTGAAGCGGTGTATCTAAAAATTCTGGATGTGGTGCTTCACTCAGGAGAGGCGAATAAGGAAGAAGGCCGAATGGTCTTTGAATTTTTGTCTGCGCATGACAACAAGGTTAAGGAAGGCAGGGCTGTACTTTATATTTTCAGAAAAATGGGAGTCACATTCTGCATTTTAGGAAAGCAAGGGGAGCAGCTTCTTCCGGATGACCAGACTAAAACGGTAATCAGGCAGGAGATTGATCCTATCGGCGAGGAAATGAAAGATGTATTTAATGGAGGGATAAAATGAATTCTCAAGCGATATACCCGCTGCAGATCAATGGATCGATGACTGTGCCTGGAGGGACCTTCTCCAATGTTGGAATCAATGGCTCTGGCAGGATTACCAGTGATTGTCAATGCGAGGAATTTGGTGTGAATGGAAATGCACAGATCACGGGATCCGTTACCGCAAGAGAGATTGAAGTGAACGGAAAAGCAGCCTTTCACGGAAAGCTGAAAGCAGAGGATATTCATATCAATGGCAAAGCCGAAGTAAAAGGAGAGGTTAAGGCCAATACTGTCGTGATTCACGGGCATCTGGAAGCTGAGGGCGATGTCTCGTCGGAAAGCTTTATCTCAAAGGGCAAAACCGTAATTAGAGGCAATTGTGAAACGGAAGTATTCATGTCCAAGGGTGCGATTAATATAACGGAACTGCTGAATGCAGACAATATTGAAATTAAATTAAACACAGACGGCTATATTAAAGAAATTGGCGGCGGAGAAATAAGCATCAAGAGAGAAGCTGCCCATAATCTTTTCTTCGATAAATTGCTGTCTGTCCTGAGTTCCGGAAAAACAACAAGCTTAAAAGCTGAAATGATCGAGGGTGACCGTATTTATATGGAATACTGTACGGTCGGCACAGTCCGAGGAACAGACATAGAGATCGGCCCAGGCTGCAGCATCGGCAGGCTGGAGTATGGGAATGATCCTAAGATAGACAGTACATCCACCGTGAAGGAAAAAAGCCGTATCTAAAAAAAACAGCCTGTCCGGCAGCTGGCCGGAGAGGCTGTTTCAATGATTGGTGCTTCTTTTGTTCTTTCTGAAAGGCATCCACCAGTTCCATTCACCAAGCAATTTCATAAGGGAAGGAACCAGGAGCATCCTTATGATGGTCGCATCGATCAAAATGGCGATAGCAATCCCGACGCCTATCTGCTTGACAGGCATGACCCCGGTAAAAGCAAAAGCACCGGTAATGACAATCATGATCAGGGCTGCAGAAGTAATGATCTTGCTGGTGGAGCTGAGCCCCTGGACAGTCGCAAGGTCATTGTCTCCCGTTTTTTCGTATATTTCCTGAATGCGTGAAATGAGAAATACTTCATAATCCATGCTTAGGCCGAATACAAGACTGAATACAAATATTGGGAGCATCAAGGCAATGTCACTTCCCTCCGGTGCTAAATGCCCCTCTTGGAACAGCCACACCAAAATGCCAAAGGTCGAAGTCAAACCCAATATATTCATAAGTATAGCTTTTAATGGAATCACAATAGATTTAAATGCCGCCATCAGGATGAAGAAGGTAGATATCAGAATGATGGCAAATCCAATGCCCGCTTTTGCATAAATTTCATCAAATATTTCCTGATAAAATTTCACTCCGCCTCCGAAATGAAGAGGATACTCCCACTCGGCCCTGCTCCACTCCCTGATCCAATCCTTGGCCTTCGCAGACTTTTCCTCCTCGCTTAAATGAACGGTCAGGAGGAGATGTTCCCCCTTAATGAATTCCTCCCTAAAAGGTTTAACCTGATTGGCAAATCGGGAATCCTGCAGGACAGCACCCAATTCCCTGCTTGAGTCAGTCCCGCTGACGCTATAGAGCGAATCGACCGATTCAACAATCGGGTCATCCTTCAAAGAGTCGATCAGCTTTTTCATGGATGAAAGGCCATCCGGGTCCATCCAGTCCCCCGGCCGCTTTGCTGTCACATAAACAACACTTCCTTCATCAATATGGAAGGCATCCGATATCTTCTCCATTGCCTGTCGTGATTCGTAGAGTTCCGGAAGAGCATCGACTTCTGGAATGGCCAGCCGCATACTGCCGGCAGGGAGAATTCCAATTGCCAGAATGGCAAGTGCGCCTCCACTAATCAGTACCGGATGCCTCATCACAAGCTTTGCGAATCTATTCCAGCCATTGCTGGGCTTATCATCACGCTTTTTCAGGATCCGCCATTTATTTATATTTTCACCCAGAATCATAAGAATTGAGGGCAGGAGGGTCAGAGCTGAAAGAACGGACACAATGACCACGACCATTCCCCCTATGGCTACTGTCTGGAAGATGGATATGTCAATCACCAGCATGGCGGCAAGCCCGATAAAAACACATAATGCTGAAAAGAGGATGGATTTCCCCGCAGTCCTTATGGTAGTCTTAATGGCTTGTCCCTTGTCCCCTGTAAGCAGCTCCTCGCGGAAACGATTAATGAAGAGGAGGGAAAAGTCTATGCTTAAAGAAAGACCGATCATGGGGATGACATTTAATACGAAGACAGAAAGCTGTATTTCCCTGCCTAAAAAGTCCAGTATGCCAAATGAGATGGCAACTGTTATCGCTCCAATGATTATGGGGACAATGGAGGCAGCCAGCGTTCCGAAGGCAAGGAGCAGGACAATGAGGGCTACAGGGAGACCAATAAGCTCAGCGCGTTTTAAATCATCCTGGCTTGCTTTGTTCATGTCATCAACGACAATCGGAGTGCCGGTCAAGGACACCCCCGGTTTACCTGCAAGTGTTTCCTGGAGCAGCTTTGTTTCTTTTCCCATTTCATCCTTGGTTTTGTTGAATTGAATGGAAGCATAAGCAATATCCGGTTTATACATTCCTTTGTCCTGAAGAGGGGAAAGAATGCTTTCATGAATACCGAGACTTTCTACTTCCCTGAGCCGGCTGGCTATCATTTTTTTAAAATCATTTTCAGACTGCCTGTCATTCCTTTCAAACAAAATCAGCACACTCGTGCTCGACCGCTTGAAGACAGTGTTCAATTCCTTTTCTACATCCTTGAATTCACCCTCTGTCTCGAAGCCGTCGCCCTTTAGATTAGAAGGGAGATCCAGAGCTGCAAATCCTAAGCCGCCCAGCAGGACTATCCAGCAGATGACGAGGAAAATCCGGTATTTCACTATGATGCGTCCGATAAAATTCATAAAGTGCTCTCCTTATAGTCCGTTTTCCAAAGTATATATGAATAATGTATAAAATACCCTTTTTTACATAAGCTAAATGCAATTATCCATAAAAAGCACAAAATAATCAGCAGCTAAAGATGCGCTGTCTGTAAACCGGGAGGAAGAAAGATGTACGCCAAAAGGCAGCCTATTGAGCTGGAACCGATCATTGAAAGTACTGATGTTTATTCCTGTGAAGATAATGGATGCAATGCATGGATGAGAAAGGAATTTGTCACTGACTCTTTAAACTGCCCGCTGTGCGGCAGCACGATGCTTGAGGAAGTGCGCGAGCTTCCGCAGATGAAAAAAAGCTTTAATTTTTATTGAAAAAGCCCGTATTCATGAGCGGGCTTTTTTTTCTTAGGATATTCAGAATTTGATATAAGGAATTCATTCAGTGCTATAATGGGAGACAGATAACAGTTTATTAATAAAGAGGGGAATTTATGTTTGATTATCATGTACATACTGAGTTCTCGGCTGATTCTAAAATGCCGATGGAAACGGCCTGCAAGACAGCGCTCGAACAGGGAATAACCGAAATAGCCTTCACAGAGCATGTGGATTACTTCTATCCTGGAAGTGAGCTGGTTTGGGAATTCGATTACTGTTCTTATGCGCAGAAGATAGATGCACTGAGAAAGGAATACGAGGGGAGACTGACCATATTAAAGGCTGTAGAAATGGGGCTCCACCCTTCTTCCTTTGCCCAAAGCAAAGACTTTACAGACACAAATGAGTTTGATTTCATTATCGGGTCGGTCCACATTGCCGGAGGGCTCGACCTTCATAATGGCGATTTCTTCAAGGGTAAAACCCTTCATGAATCCCTCGAAGCTTATTTTGAGGATATGAACGCCTATGTTAAAGAGTATCAGGATTTCAATATTTTGGGCCATCTGACTCTTATTAAGAGATATCTGCATTTTGTCGATGCGGGCTGGAGAGATATAAAGTGGCATTCATACTTTGACATAATAGAAGATACTTTCAAACATTTGATTCACACAGGAAGGGGTATTGAGATCAATTTATCGGGCTTTCGGTATCGGATAGATGTCCCGCTTCCCAATCTCCCATTCGTCCAGTTATATAAACAAACAGGCGGTGAGATCATCACAGTCGGCACAGATGCCCATTCTAAGCATTTTATAGGCAGGCATATGGAGGAAGCATATTCCATACTTAAAACAGCGGGATTCCAATACATTGCATCCTACAGGGAAAGGAAGCCGGTCTTTCACAGGCTGGATACCGTCATTTAAGGGTAAAAAAAATAGAGAAAAGTCTGCCGTTATAAATGGCAGACTTTTTTAAATCATTTAACTGTTGTTATTCCTTCCTGGCTGGCAATGGGCACTTTTCTGTATAGTCTGCTGCCTAGCTCAGTCTGGAGCATCAGGAACAATCCGCCTGCCGACCAATAAAGCGGCAGGGCAGCAGGAGCATTAAAGGAAAACAGAAGGATCATTAGCGGAGACATGAGACCCATCATTTTCATGGATTGCTGCTGTTCCTGCGGCATATTGCGAAGGGAAAGCCTGAATTGCAGAAAATAAATGACTGCCGCTGTGATAGCCAAAAGATGATCTGGGTGGCCAAGGCTGAACCATAGGAAAGAATGTGTCGCGATATGGTGTGACCCTTTAATCGCATAATAAAACCCGGTCAGGATCGGCATCTGAATCAGGATTGGAAGACAGCCGATATTCAGCGGGTTAACTCCATGTTTTTGATAGAGCCCCATGATTTCCTTTTGATACTGCTTTTGCTTTTCAGGATCTTTGGTTTCTTTCAGTTTCTTCTGAATGGCTGTAAGCTCGGGCTTGAAAGCCTCCATTTTGTGTTTCATCTGATTCTGGGATTTCATCTGCTTCAGTGAAAGCGGCATAAGGGCCAGACGGATGATCAGCGTCATACACAGGATACTGAGGCCATAACTTCCATGAAAGAAAACAGCAAGAAATTCAATGGCCGCTGACATGGGGTTTACAATAATAGAATGGAAGAACGAACCTCCTGAACCCGGGGAAGCAGAGCATCCCGTCAAGGTTAAAATCGCAAGGGCAAGAAGACTTAATGCAATAATGTACTTTTTATTCAATTTATTTTCCTCCTCGTATGAATCTTGTTAAATTGCTACGAGAAGGGAATCTGGCTTATCAGCATCCAGATGGCCGGCTTTTCTTCTAATGATGCCAATCATCCGGACAATAGGGATGAAGCAGCTATGGGAAGTCTGCCGGCAGAAAGAAGCAGGTGAATCCTTAGCAGAAAACGCCTCACTTTTATGGATGCGGTGAAACTCTCCGGAAAGGCAGAGTGCTGTAAATGGAAGAATAAGTGTAATTAAGAACCCTGCCCAGATCGCCGTTTTCAGCAGATGAATATCAATCTCCAATAAGCTTTCCAGCATTGCACTGCCTCCCCTCCGAATAAATATATTTCTATTTTACCATGGATGATTCCATACCTCCATGGGTGGAAGAACCTGTAATGACCAAGAGAGCCGTGAAGGCGGCTCTACTTATTTTCCTGCTCCTTATTATATTGCCGGGCTAGCAGCTCCTTGGTTTCGTTATAACTCAGACCGGAATTTTTATTCAAACGCTTCACTTCTTCTATATCCGTTCCAGCCTTTGTAAATTCAGTCCCTTTTTTCATAGGCGGATGTCCTCCTATAAGTTTTCATTTTGCTGTCCCGCTTCTTTCTCTGCGATGATGGCGTTGGCTGATTCATGTTCTTTATGCTGATCGACAGAATCACCAGGGTAGTACCTGGAGGGATCTGAGCCGATTACAGGGTCTTTTTTTGCCGGCACTTGTGTATGGTTAGAAGCTGTGCTGCCAGTATCCATCCTATCACTCCTTTTTTATGATAGGATGCCAAAATAGTCACCATTTATACGAGAAGATTTGGGGGATAGAACTCTTTACCGTAATCGAAGATAAATTTTATTTGTGATTTTCCTGCCTTCCAACTTAATTGCCACAATAAGAAAGGAAAAAGCGGACCCGAAACGTATCATGGAAATGATATTCATGGCCGCATGCATTCCGGCCTGATTTAAGATGAATACGCCAAGCTGTGGTGCAATGAAACCTATAATGGATAGAAAAAAATTGTAATTTGCGATATAGCTGGTTCTGTTTTTCTCTGGGGAAGCCTTTAGCAACTGATTGAATAATAGCAAATTGGTGCCTGCTACGAATATTCCTGTCCAGAAATTGACTGCCGTAATCCAGAGTAAATTGGTTGAAACCATATTCAATGCAGGGGCAGTCGCCATGCCGGCAGCCGCTGCAAAAAGAATCATACTGTTTCCGTATTTATCTGCATACTTAGCCCACCATTTAATGCTGAGTATCTGGGCTGCCTGATTAGTGACACCGAAAATGCTCAGCCAAAGGGCAGTCGCGTGGGCGTCTTTTATCTGGTAAATGCTGAATAGGGACCATGCCATCTGAGCTGAAAAATTATACAGAAGTGCGCAGATTAAAAAGGCCGTATACGGTTTATGCTTGAAGACTTCGAGGGAAATCTTCCGTTTGGGTTTGTCCTCTTTTTTATAACTGACTTGTTTGTCTTCCTTATGCCTGGCTAAAAAGTATACCTCTGCCAGTGCAAAGGCAAAACCTGCGAGTAATAAAACCTGGTATGGAAACGAATTTTCCTTGCTGTATTGTTCAAGATAAAAACCTGTTCCAAAAGTCACGATGAGGGCAGCTATGTTATTCACTCTATTACGTGTACTGAAGAAATCCCCTCTACGTTTTTCGGGGATGATTTCTCCTATCATTGTCTGCCAGGACAAATTAGCGAGGGCGCCTGGGAAATTTAAGATGGCTATCAGGAAGACCAGCAGCCAGGGTGAAAGCGAATCCGGGAAAAATGGGACAAAAAAGATGAGCATAAATAAAAACCTGGTGGCAAAAGTAGAGGCGACAGTGAAGGTTTTCTTGCTTTTTACGCGGTTCAGCCACATGGCCCCTGGAATAAGGGCTACCATGCCGATGATGGATGGAAGTGAAGTGATCAATCCCATCTGCTGATTGCTTGCGCCTAGAACACCTAAAGCGAGTAAGGGGATATAGCCATTTACTGCATTGACTGAAACGGTTTGTGCCAGTCCGCTGTATATGCTGGCTATTTCATTTTTTGATAATTTCAAGTAATACGAACTCCTCATGTTTTTTTATTTTCCGAAAGTGATTGTAAAACTTTGCTTCTCCAATTACAAGAGTGCATCGAAAAAACAGGTAAATATACATAAGTGCCTGGATATGAAACGGCCTGTGACTAAAAAAGTCCCAGGCCGTTAAAAGGACTGACAGTTCCTTTTAAATATATTGTGGTTCTGGCAGGCTGGAGACTGTGTTTAATTCTAATCAGAAGAAAGAATCTTCATCAATCAGCTGGCGATATGCCTCCTCTGCTGATTCCTGTGTTGAAAATAAGGCATCATCGTCTTCAATAACATGGAAGGTTTCATTCAGAAATAACGCCAATTCATTTGGATTATGAGGATGCGCTACAATTTCCGCCGTCCTGATATTGGAAACAGAAGGCACATGAGGATTATTGTATATAACAAAAACCTCATCCCCTGCGGAAAGTTCGTCCCGGTTCACGGTACTCATCAAAACACCCCTTTCGATTCATATTGATAACCATATTAGTTTGTGTACAGGACGGGATAATTATAAAAGGCTCTTTTCTAATGGTTTTTAATTTCCGAAGGTCAGTCAGGAGAATACACTCATACAAAGATGCGTCGAGTAATTACAATCACATAAATATTCCTATTTGATCAACTACTATAGCAAAAGGTACATAATAGAAGATTCTTATATCCTTCAGATTAGAAATAGAGAGTCATTAGCTGCCATTTACTGCTTTATTGCTCTGGTATCGTAATGGAGGGTCCCGGTTTAATATGTAGAAAAAATCCAGGGGTCTTTCGGAAAGGATCTATTTTAAAAGTGGTTATTTTCTGATGAGTTTTGTGAGGTAACTTTGCTTACCCCCGCTAATCAGCAAGTCTTCTTTCGCTAAACGCATAAGGGCGACTAGGCTTTTGTCTTCTTTCGCGTCCGCATAAGTGCGACTAAGCTTCTGTCTTCGCTTGCGCTCGCCAATCAGCAAGTCTTCTTTCGCTAACGCATAAGTGCGACTAAGCTTCTGTCTTCGCTTGCGCTCGCCAATCAGCAAGTCTTCTTTATCGGTTTTTCTGCGTGCCATATTAGCAACCGCTTTAAATCAAGTCCCTGAACATTGAGCTATAAATAAGTTTTCCTTGGCAGGCACCGCTTACCGCTTTTCCATGCAGAAGCAGGGCCCTCCCCGCGAAGGTAGAGTGCCTGCCGAGGAAATCAACTTTCTTGTTCAGCAGCAATGTATGGGAAAACGGCCTTCAGGTAAAAAGACCGCTGTTTTTATCCAGGCAGGTCGCTCATACGTTTATATTTATAACAAGAAGGGAAACTTACTCATATAGCAATTATATTAGATATTGAAAGGAAGACGGACTATGCTTTGGACTCTTATTGGTATACTGCTTGTGCTTTGGATATTGGGTTTGGTATTTAAAGTGGCTGGCGGCTTGATTCACATCCTTCTTGTTATTGCGGCAATTGTCTTTATAGTGAAATTCATAGCAGGCAGAGGCAGAGGCAGGATGTAGTGTCCAACCGGTTCATCCTGAAGGTTTCCTCGGGATGAACCGGTTTTTTTATTTATAATCCAGCAATAGCTTGGACTTAAACATGAAATAATGGGAAGGATGTTAATTTCATTATAAAAGCCGGCTTTCCATTTATCTCCTCATGATGACAATTCCCCCCATTATATTTCAAAATGATTTCAAGACAGATCTAACTTCAAAGTGTCTGACCGGTGCTTTTTTTTATGGGCAGGAGCAGGAGAGAATACACGGCGGATTCCTGATAGGGCAAAGAAAAATAAAGAAAATCAGGTGTCTTTTCAAAGAGGAGATTGAGTGCGGAATCTGCCTTACAACCAGGTAAAAATATCAGAATATTCAGACAATATGTAAAGTGAGCGTCATATTTATGTCATGAAAGTCATTCAATTTATATCTCCCTGTTCTTTATAACGCTCTTTTATCTGTTATGATAGATGACATTAGCGAACAAAGAAGCACTAGGGAGGAATACATATGAAAAAGACTTTATTCTCATTAGTCGCAGCGGCGGCGCTTACAGGTACGGCGGGAGTGAACGCCCAGGCAGAGGAAATCGTGGTTAAGAAGGGCGACACTCTTTGGAGAATCAGCCAGAATCATGGAGTGGCAGTTTCAGAATTAAAGAAATGGAATCATTTAAAGAGCGACATCATCCATCCGGAAGATCATTTGACGGTTTCCCCTGATAAGCACCACAAGGTATTAAAGGGAGAAACGCTTTGGAGCATTGCCGATAAATATGGAGTCTCTGTTTATAATATTAAGAATTGGAACAATCTATCGTCCGATATTATTCATCCAGGACAAGATCTTAAAGTAAATTCAGTAACATATGAGACACCGCCAAGCAAATCAGGCACGCCGGTAAGCAGTAAGCCTGTCGCTGCACAGCCAGCGGCAGTGAAAAGTGAGTCAAAGCCGGCAGCTGAAGGCAAAACCATCAATGTTAGGGCCACTGCTTATACTGCAAGCTGCGAAGGATGCTCCGGCATAACAGCAACAGGTGTAAACATCAAGGACAATCCATCTGCAAAAGTAATCGCTGTTGATCCAAAAGTCATTCCGCTCGGATCCAAAGTCTATGTTGAAGGCTATGGCTATGCGACGGCTGAAGATACAGGCGGAGCAATCAAAGGAAACCGTATCGATGTCTTCATCCCTGAACAGCAAAATGCCATTGAGTGGGGATCTAAACAAGTGAAAGTAACTGTAATTAAATAATTTAAATACAGTCTAGCTGCCCCTGTCAGGGGCAGCTTTTTTTGCATTGGGCGAACGCTATACGGATGACTTCATTTCAACAGGTAGAAGGACAATTTATGCCGAAAACCCTTCATTTCCTGCCTTACTATGCGGTGCTCAGCCCCGGACAGCCATTCAGTCTGCCTGCTATTCCCGGTTTCGGCTGAATTTTTCTATCTTAGCAGGTATTGGATATGCTCTGCAGGTTTCCGGCCGGCTAAATGCGGGAAAGAATAAGTGCTTGATTTGAATTGATGAGAGGAGCCGCCTATATGGGGATGTTAAGTAATACAGGTGCGAAGAAGGCAGCTGACCATGCTTCCCGTCAGATGAGACCTTGGATATTAAAATTCGCACGAATCGGTTTCATGGCTAAGGGAGCTGTTTATATTCTGGTGGGGGCACTGTCCTTTTTAGCAGCAATTGGCGGGGGCGGACAGGCAAAGGGCACTAATGGGGCCATGAGCTCAGTCGCTGCCAAGCCATATGGCGAAGTTCTTTTATGGCTGTTGGCTATCGGGCTGGTCGGATATATCTTTTGGCTCGCAGTCCAGGTCTTTAAAAAGGACCCTTTGGAAGAAAATAAATATAAAGAGATGATGCAGAGAGCGGGCAATGCAATCTCATGCGGAATCTATATTGCCCTGACAATCAAGGCAGTATCGCTTGCAGTTCATGCAGGCAGTTCAGGAAACGCCAAGGAGGCATGGACAGCCAAACTCCTGGCAACAGAAATTGGACCCTGGATAGTAGGACTGGTAGGGGCTGGCATAATCATTTATGGCATTAAAGAAATAGTTTCGGCGGTGAGGGAACGCTTTTTGAGCCAATTCAAGACAGGTGAGATGGACGAAAAAGAAATTCTGGCCGTAAAGAAAGCCGGTAAGGCTGGCATCATTTCCAGAGGACTGGTCATCATTGTTCTTGGGTTTTTTGTCATCAAGATGGCGGTTACCGTCGATCCGAACAACCCGAAGGGAATGGACGGTGCGCTTCAAAAAATTCTTGCCCAGGAATATGGGCCATGGATGCTTGCGGTCCTTTCAATCGGTCTTGCATTATATGGTGTTTATGAAATCCTGAAAGGTAAGAATAAACATATAACCATCTAACAATTTACCTCCTATAGTTTATATAATCGTCATGCCGGGAATAGAATGTTACAACAAAATAATCGAGAGTAATCATTCGTCAGCAAAAAGGCCGCTTGACATTACATGTAAAGTATAGTATTATAAATACTGGTTTCATTTATATTAGTTGAGAATATTAAATGAAATATCGAGGGTAATTAAATCGCAGAATTTTATTATTTTAATTACAATATGATATTTCCGCTTAATGCGAACCCAAGTGCCGGCTGCAGCACTTATTAAGCTGAGGTAATACCGGAATATAGCTATGCTGGCTATATGAAATCAGTTACGATAAATCAAAATTAGACACGGTATTGCCGTATACAATAAAATTTTGCTGAATGAGTCAAAACCTTATTTTTTCGACTGGCGCGACCTAGGAGTCGCAGGATGGAAGAGAGGTAGGGCTTTCATATTTAGGTTTTGAATGTTGATTACTCTCACCTAAATATAACTTGCTTTTTAGCAGGTGCTAATTTTAAAATAAATACTTGTGAATAAAAGGTGCTGCCTTCTGGGCTGGCACCTTTTTCTATAGGATTGATTAATTCGGGAGATTGTAGTCTTATTAATACATAAGGAGATTAGAGAACAAATTATGTTAAGGCCGGGTGAGTGTATGGAAGAAATTAAAGTTTCAGTCAGGCCATTGGTCGAATACGTATACCGGGCAGGAAGCATTGAAAAGGGTTTCGGATCGCAGGCATCGATGACCGAGGGAACCCTTGCCCATCAAAAGGTACAAAAAGGCTACAAAGATGGGGACCAAAAGGAATTGCCGCTCATGGCTGTATTGGAAGCGGAAGGCATCCGATTCAGGATTGAAGGGCGCTGTGACGGAATCCTCGCGGCAGAAGAGGGTGTCGTGATTGATGAAATAAAATCAACTAAAAAAGATTTGAACGAAATAGATGAAGGAGGGTACCCTGTTCATTGGGCACAGGCAAAATGCTATGCCTATATGTATGCACTTGCAAATGAGCTATCTGGCCTGACCGTCCAGCTTACTTATGTCCATCTTCAAACCCAGGAAATCATCAGATATAGAAGGAAGTATACCGCTTTGGAGCTCGAGCGCTGGATGCAAGGGCTGCTGGCTGATTATGTTCCATATGCCAGATTGAGGCTGAAACTGCTAAAAGAGAGAGAAATCAGCATAGCGGCGCTTCCATTCCCTTACGAGTCCTACCGGAGGGGGCAAAGGCATTTTGCCGGAGCGGTTTATAAGACAATTACTGATCAAGCCAGCCTTTTTGCCAGTGCTCCTACAGGAATAGGAAAAACCATCTCCGCCCTGTTCCCATCATTAAAGGCAATGGGGGAGGGCAGGATAAAGAAAATATTTTATCTGACTGCAAAGACCATTACCAGGCAGGTGGCCGAGGATGCATTATTGGTCATGGAGCAGAAGGGCCTCAAAGTGAACTCGGTGACCATTACTGCAAAAGATAAGATATGCTTCCAGGATAATCTTTCATGTTCACGGGAAAGCTGTGTATATTGTGAGGGCTATTACGACCGGATAAATGGAGCGGTCATGGACATCTTATCAATTGAAACCATCATGACCCGTGAAATCATAGAGAAATATGCGAAGAAACATAGAGTCTGCCCTTTTGAATTCTCCCTGGATCTTGCTTATACGGCCGATATTGTTATCTGCGATTATAATTATATATTTGATCCGAAAGTATCGCTTAAGAGGCTCTGGGATGATGCGAAAAAGGAGAGTGTGCTTCTGATTGATGAAGCACATAACCTTGTAGATCGGTCCCGATCCATGTTTTCGGCAGAAATAGTGAAATCGCTTTACCTGGCTTTAAAGCGGGAGTATAAAGGCGCGAGTCCGGGAGTATTTAAGGCATCTAAAAAAGTAAACGATTTCTTTATCGGGGAAAGGAAAAAAATTCCGGATTCTAATTACTTAGTGCAGGACGAATTGCCCCGGGAAATTGTGGAGGTGCTGGAGGAGTTTTGTGATGCGGCAGAAGAAGAGCTGCTTGCTGCCGGCCCTTCTTCGCAGCCGGAATTGCTTCTGGAGGCTTATTTCAGCGCCAATGATTTTATAAAAATCTCCAAATTATTCAATGATGACTATGCTTGTATGTATATAAAGGAAAATCAGGACTTCTCCATCAAATTACTGTGTCTGGATGCCTCTGGATTATTAGGAAAGGCGGGAAACTCATATGGTTCTAAAATCTTCTTCTCGGCAACTCTCCAGCCTGTCCAGTTCTACAAAGACATGCTTGGTGCGAAACCAGAAGATTACACCCTGATTCTTCCGAGTCCTTTTGAGGCACATCAGACCCAGGTATTCATTTACCCAGTATCAACACGATATCATGACAGGCAAAAAAGCCATCATCCTATTGCCGGCATGATCAAAAAAGCTCTCCTGGCTAAGCAGGGCAACTATCTTGTCTTTTTTCCTTCATACAGATATATGCAGGATGTTTTCCTTGCCCTGGAGGAAATCGGACACGATGCCAATCTGATCATTCAAAAAACACAGATGACGGAACGGGAGAGGGAAGAATTCCTTGCTTCTTTTAAGGCAGGGACAGCTGGTGTTCATGCAGGTTTTGCAGTTCTTGGCGGCATCTTTTCGGAAGGAGTCGATCTTATAGGCGACCGCCTGAATGGTGTGATGGTTGTAGGAGTGGGACTCCCCCAAATCGGTTTCGAAAGAAATGTCATTAAAGAACATTTTACTGAATCAGGCAGGAATGGCTACGATTATGCCTATGTTTTCCCTGGTATGAACAAGATTCTCCAGGCGGCTGGCCGCCTGATACGGTCAGAGTCGGACAGCGGGACCATCATCTTAGCGGATGACCGTTACCTTACACAGAAGTATCAGGCCATGCTGCCTCCGGAATGGCGGGATTACACCATCCTAAAAGCAAAATTTGAGGATTAGTCCTGTAAGAGAGAGGGTACATATAAATATCAGCTAGGAGGGATATAATGACTGAAAAATCAAATGCTCGTCCAGAGGATGCCGCAGGAAAAAGCTATAATCCAAAAAACACGACCATTAAGGATGAAACATTAAAGGGGCTTGAAAAGACCCATGGTCAGGTGATGGACTATTACGAAGGTCCAGCCGCTGAAGAGCAGGATGACAGTAAAAACAAAAAAAATTAAAGAGCGTGCTGCACGCTCTTTTTATTATTGATTTTTTTCATTAATTGCCCGAAAATTAGATAAAAACGGAGAAATAATGATGAAGAGATTTCACTGCTGTGCAACCTGCATCCATTTCAGTGCAAATAAGGATCACCTTGGAATGAAATATAAGTGCACGAGGCTTGGTTTTGATACGATGCCCCGCTATCAGTTTAATTGCTGGAAACCGAAGGAGCAGGTAGTGAGACTGATAAAGAAGGAACAGTCCAGAAACGTTTTGCCAGTTTCAGAACTTTCTGAAGGGAATAATGACAGTGAAAAAGGCCATACTAATGGATAAAAATGGAGGCTGATTATCGTGAAAACTGTCAGGGAATATATGACGTCAGACGTAACCTTCTGTACAACATTGGATAATGTTTACGAAGCTGCATTGAAAATGAAAGAAAACGATGTAGGAATCATCCCGGTATTAGAAAACGATAAGCTTGCAGGGGTATTGACAGACCGTGATCTGGTTGTACGGGGAATAGCCGGGAAACATCCCGGCTCGACTAAAATCACCGATATCATGACCCAGGAAATTTACACTGCTGCTCCTGATATGAGTGTAGATGAGGCACTTGAGCTGATGGCCAGCCGGCAGGTAAAACGGCTCCCGGTGGTCGAAGATGGCAGGCTGGCAGGCATGATAGCTCTGAAGGATATAGCGGTCCATGAGGATACAATTGCGGAAGCCGGGCATACTCTGTCCGAAATCTCAGAGGGGCATGGCAATAATTTTAACTAATGTCAGATAATCAGCTTTCACACGAAAGCTGATTTTTTCTTGCCGTCTAGGTTCCTTAAGTTTCTCTCATGGAAACTTTTGTGATTTAATGAAGTTACTATAATGAAAAAGGGGTGGACCCGCCTGAATAAGCTGTCTGTATCTGTTTTATCCATAGCCGCCCTGCTGCTGCTGTGCCTCTACCTTGGAGGCTTTGTGTACGCTGTCAATAATAATGTGAACGGGCAGCCTCAACAGGATGCGTCTCTTCTAAAAAAAGAGAGCCAGGAAAAAGAGGATGGCAAGGAAATAAGTGTCGCTGCGATCGGTGACTCCTTGACAAGGGGAATCGGAGATGAAAGCGGCAAAGGATATATAGGGTATTTAACAGATGAAATGAAAGAGAAAACGAAGAAAAAGGTCGTTGTCCAGAATCTCGGCATCAGCGGACAGCGTTCAAATCAGCTTCTTGCACAAATCAAAACCAAATCCATTAAGGAACGGCTGGCTGAGGCAGATTATGTGCTCATTACTATCGGAGGCAATGATCTGTTTCAAGGCGGTCAGACGCTCGCCGATTTTAACCAGGAAAAAATAAAGGAAATACAGCAGAAATACATTCAGAATATTAAGGCCATTTTTTCCGGAATCAGGAAAGAAAATCCGGAAGCAGTCATTTTCCTTGCCGGTTTATATAATCCGTTCAGCGAAATGGATAATGGAAAGGAAACCTCTGCAGTTGTACGGGAATGGAATTTCAGTACTGCCGAGACAGCCGCCGGCTTTAATAAAACGGTGTTTGTGCCTACCTTCGATTTATTTGAACTTCAGGTAAACGACCTTCTTTATACCGATCGTTTTCACCCCAATACGAAAGGGTACCGCCTGATAGCTGAAAGAGTTGCAGCATTGCTGACTTTGTAAGGAGGAACTGATGTCATCTATTACACTTTCCGTTAAAAATGTGAAAAAAAGAATTGGCAGAAAAGAAATTATCAAAGGACTTGATTTTAATTTATACGAGGGAGAAGTATTTGGGTTCCTTGGCCCGAACGGCGCAGGCAAAACAACAACGATCAGGATGCTGACCGGTCTGATCAAGCCTACTTCCGGGACAATCACCATCTGCGGCTATGATCTGCAGAAGGATTTTACAAATGCCATGATGCACCTTGGATGCATTGTGGAGAATCCAGAGTTATATCCTTTTCTATCCGGATATGATAATCTGATTCACTTTGCACGAATGATCCCTAGACTTGAAGATAAAAGGATCAGTGAGGTCATTTCACTGGTCGGCATGGATGAACGAATCCACGATAAGGTCAAGACTTATTCTCTCGGGATGCGCCAGCGTCTCGGAATTGCCCAGGCCCTGCTCGGCAGACCCAAAGTATTGATTCTCGACGAGCCGACCAATGGCCTGGATCCTGCCGGTATTCGGGAAATGCGGCTTTTCATCAGGGAGCTTGCTATAACAGAGGGCCTCAGTGTACTTGTATCGAGCCATCTGCTGAGTGAGATTCAATTGCTGTGTGACAGAGTCTCCATCATATCGAAGGGTTCAATCATCCAGACCGGGACTGTGAAGCATCTGCTTTCCAATCAGGAAAAACTTCTGTGGAATGTTGAGCCGGCTGCTGAAGGCATGGAGATACTAAAGCAGTTTACCGCAGCTGAAGAAGACGGGGGGGTCATTGTCACGGATTACATTCCAGGAAAAGCTGCTGAATGGAATGAAGCACTCGTGAAAGCGGGTGTGAAGGTAATGGAAATGAACCGCCGTCTTCCTGCCCTGGAGGATTTATTCCTGGAACTGACGGGCGGTGACAAAATTGATTAACCTCATCGAGAACGAAATGATGAAACTAATAGCAAGAAAGAGGCTGTACGTTGTCGCTGCAATTCTGACCGTACTTGTCGTTTTGTTCACTTATGCTCAGTATCAGACTGTTCAGACACAGCTAAAAAAACTGGGTACGACCGATTGGAAAACCTCCTTGCAGCAACAGATCATTGATACGCAGAACAGGCTGAATAACAGCCGGATACCTGATGATTTTAAAAAGGAGCTGGAGGTAAGGGTAAAGCAGCAGCAATATTATCTGGACAATGATATCAATCCTGCCGAGCCCGGTGCACCGAGCTTTACGAAGGAGTTTCTTGAAAACTCTATCGATTTGCTGCTGCCGCTCCTGATTATGGTGATAGCAAGCGACCTAGTATCCTCTGAATTCAGCATGGGGTCCATTAAATTGCTCCTCACCCGGCCGATCAAACGGTGGAAGGTGCTTCTTAGCAAGTACATTACCCTTCTTTTCGCAATATCATTGATACTGGCGCTGCTTGGCATTGTCTCCTACTTGATTTCAGGAGTTGTATTCGGCTTTAAGGGGTGGACAGCACCGGCATTCACCGGCTTTAAGATTACAGAGACAGGATTTGATGCATCCGGGGCCATGGTTATCCCGCAATGGAAATTTTTAATGATGGATTTTGGTTTAGTCTGGTTTGCAGCAGTGGTTGTAGGGACTCTTTCCTTTATGGTGTCTGTAATGGTCCGCAGTACTGCAGCAGGCATGGGGATTATCCTGGCCCTGTTGATTGCCGGGGCAATCCTCAGCAATATGGTCTCATCCTGGATATCAGCCAAATACTTATTCATGCTCAACCTGCGGCTGCCAGATTATCTTAATGGCGACCCGCCGCCTATCGAAGGGATGTCACTATCCTTCTCGCTTATCGTTTTGTCAGTGTGGTGGCTGGCGGCACTAGTTGCATCCTTCTGGGTGTTTACGAAAAAAGATATATATTAGAATGATTTAATAACTGGAGGATTCGGCATGTTTGAATTTAAAGGAATTGATCATGTCCAGCTGGCAGGGCCAGCTGGGTGTGAGGAGGAAGCAAGAGCATTTTTCAGCGGGATTCTTGGACTTGAAGAAATAGTGAAGCCGGCAAGCCTGAATCAGAATGGATGCTGGTTCCTCTGCGGGAACCAGGAGATCCATATAGGAATTCAGAATGATTTTTCCCCTTCCAAAAAGGCACATCCGGGATTGCAGGTTACCGGCCTGAAGGAACTGGCAAGAGTCCTCGCCGACAATGGAATTGAAGTCAGGGAAGATAAACCGATTGCGGGGAGAAATAGGATTTTCGTTGATGACCCTTTTGGAAATCGTATTGAATTCCTTGAATTTATAAGAGATTGAGATTTATATGAAACCTTTTCCATTTTTCAGCGTAAGTAATGGAAACGGGCAGGAGCCTGTCCTATAAGAAACCGACAATCTATTAAATACAGGGAGCTGAAAATATGGCTGTTTCTTTAAGCAAGGGCCAGAAAGTTGATCTTACGAAAGGCCAGCCCGGATTAAACCATCTGCTTGTAGGGCTGGGATGGGATCCTGCATCAGGCGGCATGGACCTGGATGCATCGGTTTTCCTGCTGGCTGAAAACGGAAAGGTGACAGGTGAACAGGATTTCATTTTTTATAATAATCCGTCAGGCGGGCAGGGGTCCGTCATTTATAGCGGCGATAACCGAAGCGGGCAGGGGGCGGCCGATGATGAACAGATCAGGATCGACTTAGCGCGGGTCCCTCAGCATGTCCATCGTATTGCCTTTACGATAACGATCCATGAAGGTGAAGCGAGGCGCCAGAACTTCGGCATGGTGCAAAATGCTTATGTGAGGGTGGCAAACGAAGAGACGTCGCAGGATCTGGTCCGCTATAATCTGGGCCGGGATTTCTCAGTTGAGACGGCAATCGTTGTGGCGGAATTATACCGTTATAAGGGAGAGTGGAAGTTTTCCGCTACCGGAAGCGGATTTAGCGGGGGGCTTGCTGCCTTATGCGGCAATTTCGGAATTGAGGTGGAAGCGCCAGCCTCTGCCCAGCCGGCAGCATATGCACCTGTACAGGGGCATCAGCCGCCAGCTTACCAGCCGCCTGTGCAGCAATCCTTTACTCCTTCGCCTCCTCAAGGCTATACCAATACATACGGCAGCCAGCCGGCTATGGGGGCAGGGAACCACAATCCGACTTATGGAAGCCATGTACCACCACAGCCGGCTGCCTCCGGCTTTACATGTGCAAGATGCGGATCCCAGAATGTCATGACAGGGAAAAAGGGTTTTGGACTCGGCAAGGCAGCCATCGGAGGCCTTGTGCTCGGTCCGATTGGTTTGCTGGGAGGCTTTATTGGCGGAAACAAGCTGAAGCTTACCTGTGTGAATTGCAGTCATACATGGGAGCCAGGAAGCTCAGAAATCTCGAAGATTACCGATACGATAAAAAACCAGGCTAAAACCCTTATCCAGCAGTATAAATCTTCCGATTCACTTGAGGCCATCACAGCCGGACTTGCACTTGTGGCAATGGCAGACGGCAGGCTGGATCATACTGAAAAGCAGAAAGTTCAGGAATTTATCAGCCAGAATTCTGAACTCAGCTCTTTCGGCACAAATCAGGCAATATCAAAATTTGATTATTTTGCAGGAAACATGTCCAGAGATTATCAGCGAGGCAAAGATGAAGCCTTCTCCAAGCTGTATAAGCTTCGAGGTAAACCAGATCTGTCCAGGCTTGTTGTAAATTATTGTGTTGGAATCGGCTATGCTGATGGGCATTTCTCATACGAAGAGCAGCAGATGGTATCAGATATCTGCCGTATGCTTAATTTAAATCCTTCTGAATTTTTATACTAAATCAAAGAAGCAGTTTACGATGTAAGGCAGACGTCGTAAACTGCTTTTTTGTGTTTTTTTGTGCAGAGCATCACCTTCAGGAGAAGGTTTGGTCACGGGCGGTCAAGAAGCAGGAGCTATTTTCCAGGTTCAATCTTTATTTTAATTATGTTACTATAATAATTGAACCGGCGAAAGCTAACTGATTGAAGGAAAAACCTGCCCAGAATTAATATTTTCGATAATATATCCAGGAGGGGAAATGAATGAAAAAAGTTTTAACGGCTTTTTTAGTTTGCTTCATGAGTACTTTATCTTTACTGGCATTCCACCCGGCAGAATCAAAAGCGGCATCCACTCATAATCCAGTGGTCATGGTGCACGGAATAACAGGATCATCATCCAATTTTGAAACGATAAAATCCTATCTTGTCTCCGAAGGCTGGTCAAAGGATGAAATATATGCTGTAGACTTTTGGGATAAATCAGGGACAAACCGCAATAATGCACCTGTCCTATCCCAGTTTGTTAAGAAGGTACTGAAAGAAACCGGATCAGATAAAGTGGATATTGTTGCACACAGCATGGGCGGCGCAAATACACTCTATTATATTAAAAATCTGGATGGCGGCGATAAAATTGGCAATGTCGTCACTCTTGGCGGCGCGAACGGTCTTGTCACCAACGAAGCACTGCCGGGAACAGACCCAGATCAAAAAATTCTGTATACCTCGATTTTCTCTTCTGCTGACATGATTGTGACAAACGGTCTGTCCCGATTAGAAGGCGGAAAGAATGTACAGATAGATGGAGTAGGGCACATCAGTCTTATTTTTAACAGCAGGGTTAACGAACTCATCAAAGAAGGACTGAATGGCGGAGGCCAGAATACGAATTAACGAAAAGAGGCAGACTCATCAGGACGGTTATATCCGGACTGGGAGCCGCCTCTTTCTTTATTGGCACTGCCTTTATTGGCATCTCAGCATTCCACAGCATGCCGCCACAGCTTGATTAAACATGCTTTAAAAACCAATCCCGGATCTGTTCGATATGATGTATTCTTGCATGCGGTTTGCCGCTCCTTGTAATTTCATGATTTTCCCCTGGATAAGTGATCAGGCATACTTCCTTTTGCTGTCTTTTCAAAGCCGTATAAAATTCTTCCGCCTGCTGAACGGGACATCTATAATCATTTTCGCCATGCAGGAGGAGGAGCGGCGTTTCCACCTTTGAGACGTATTTTAATGGAGAATGCTCCCAGAGAAGGTCTGGATCATGAATCAAATTTCCTTTCAATTCCCACTCGGTAAAATAATACCCGATATCACTGACTCCATAGAAACTGATCCAGTTGCTGATGCATCGCTGGGAGACTGCCGCCTTGAAACGGTCAGTCCGTCCGATGATCCAGTTGGTCATAAACCCTCCATAACTGCCGCCTGTTACCCCGATCCGTTCCGGGTCAATGAAATCGTAGACTCCAAGTACATGGTCGACAGCACTCATCAGGTCCTCATAATCATGTCCGCCATAATCACCCCTCACGGCATCGGCAAAATCCTGTCCATACCCCTGGCTTCCCCGTGGATTTGTATAGAGAACTGCAAATCCCCGGGAAGCGAGTGTCTGGAATTCATGATAATAAGTATTGGCATACATGGCATGGGGACCGCCGTGAATTTCTAAGATAAGCGGGTACTTACGGCCTTCTTCCCAGTCCGATGGCTTCATGAGCCAGCCGTGCAGCTCCTGTCCGCCTGAAGTCCAGGAGAATGATTCGGCCGTGTTCATTTTTTTATCCTTCAGAAATGCCGCATTCACAAAGGTCAGCTGCACCAAATTCCCATTTGTGAGATTAAGATGATAAAGCTCACCCGGGCTGTCAGGACTGCTGACGGCAATCACTGCCACATGCGTGCTGCCATTAATCGAAAAACCATAGATGTGTTCGGCTTCCACCCTGGAAGGATAGATGGCACCTTCTATGTTTCCATAATAAATGGATGTGCTTCCCCTTCCCGATGAGATGAAATAAAAACCGCAGCTGTCGTCTGTCCATTTTACACCCGTCTCTGAACTGCCTATATGGAAATCCCCAATAGCAGTGTCACCAGCAAATTCATCCCAATAGGGTGTAAGACATGTTAATTCTTTTTGATGGGAGTCAAAGAGCCAGATTTTGGGCAGTGTAGCACCTTTATATTCCCCGGTATGGCCGGTAATGGCAAGATATCGGCTGTCCGGCGACCAGGCTGCTTCTGTAAAAGATCCTCCTTCCGGGGTAAGTCTGGATATATTAAAATTCCCAGTATGTATTAAACAGATATCAGAGCCTGGATGGATCTCCTGAGTTTGAATACCGCTTGCTTGGAAGGCAATCCATTCTCCGTCCGGCGACCAGCTGGAAGGACAGCTGTCATATTGGCCGTTTGTTATTTGCGTGCATTCTTTTGTATCGGTGTCTACGATGAACAGCTGCTGATTTTTTCCATCGAAATAACCGGATGCATCCGATTTAATCCTAAAATCTTCATATTTGCTAAAATTAGATTCTGTTTCAGCATCATGGAACTGGACACGGGCAGAAGTCAGTATTTTCGTTGAACATGGAGACCAGACGATGCTGCCGGCTCCATCAGGAAAATCTGTCAGGCATTCCGGCTCACCGCCAGCAGATGCCATGATATAAAGCTGGTTTTTGCCAGTTCTGTCAGATACGAAGGCCATTTTCCTCCCGTCAGGCGACCATCTGGGTGTTTGATTCCGGCTGCTGCCAAAGGTCCACTGGCTTGATTGCCTGTCAGCCAAATCCAGGATATGAATGTGGGAAACATATGTATTAGCTGCTTCATAAGCAATCGTTTTGACAAAAGCAGCCCTTTTTCCATCGGGAGAAAGCTGCGGATCTGTGACGGAATATAGCCGGTATATATCCGCTGCAATGATTGAGTCCATTTGAATCCCTTCCTTTTTTATAGGATATTTTTAGTTTAGCACAGCATGTGCCTGTCAGCCGTAATTAAGATGGATATTGAGCAGGGTGCTGACTGCGCCTATTTAACTAAAATAATAATGAAAATATTTCAAATATATAGTAAAATATAGCTCTGTGCTGTAAAAGGGGGATACATAATGAATTTATTAAAAGAAACGCTGCAGCATTTTAAAGCCTATTGGAAAGGGCTGGTTATTGCTTTCATCTGCTCGCTGATCGGCGGTGCCTTCACCATTTTCCCGCCCATCTTAACCGGTAAAATTGTAGACGGGATCGTGTCGGGCATTTCCGGGCAGGTTCTGGGATGGATGATTGCAGGGGTAATGATCTCTTTTCTTTTCAAGGTGCTGTTCGAGTCCCTGCAGGAACTTCTCCAGGTAAGAATAGGTCTTGATGTTATAACAGATATGCAGCTTAGGGCATTCAGACGTCTGCATAAGACGCCGATGTCTTTTTTTACGACAACACCCAGAGGAGATATGCTTTTCAGACTGACACATGATGTGGAATCAATTCAGAACCTGAATAATACAGTAATCCCCCGGTTCGTTCAGCAATTCATAAGTGCAGTTGCCGCATTTTCTGCGGTCATCCCGCTCTATTGGCCGGCTGCGGTCGTGATGGTGTGTGTGTTTGCAGTCTATCTTTATCCGTCATTCAAGCTTGGGACCAGGGTAAGGAAGATGGGAGCTGTACAGCGTGACATGAGTGCAGATATGTACAGTCATTTGCAGGAAAGTATTGAATCCATCCGGCTGGTGAGGACATTTCAGACTCAGGATCAGGAAATCAAGGCCCAGGCGGGAAAACTTTCTAAATGGAAGGAGTTCTCCATTAAGCTTGCATTGATCGGCAAGGTCAACTGGCGCCTCGGAAATCTGTTCAACATTGCAACTCCAGGTGTGGTCATGCTTGTTGGCGGTTTGTCAGTATGGCAAAATCAGATTTCGATAGGAACGCTGGTGGCGGTCCTAAGCTTTATTCCCATCATGTTTATGCCTGTCAGGTCACTTGCGGAGAATGCTCTGGTCATTCAGCAGGCCATTCCCGCCCTGCAAAGGATATATGAATACTTCGACCTTCCACAGGAGCACAGTGACTCCCTGCCCCATTTCGGCATGGTGGAAGGACATATCTCTATGGAGGATATATGGTTCAAATATCCCGGAAGAGAAGTATACGTATTAAAAGGTGTGGACCTCGAGGTAGCGGCAGGAAGTCATATCGGCATAGTGGGAACGAGCGGGGGAGGGAAGAGCACCCTGATCCAGATCCTGCTTGGCCTTTATGATCCGGACCGGGGGACAGTACATATCGACAGAAAAAACTTATATGAACATGACCGTAATTCCTTCCGGCGCCAGGTAGGGGTGGTTTCACAGGAAACTTTCCTGTTGAACACCACCTTAAGAAAAAACCTTCTATATGGACGGCCGGAAGCAGAACAGGAGGAGCTGGATCAGGCATGTGAAGCGGCGGGTCTGACAGAGCTCATTCATTCTCTGCAGGATGGCTATGAAACACTCGTCGGGGAAAGAGGCCTTAAGCTGTCTGGAGGACAGAGGCAGAGGGTAGCGCTGGCGCGTGCCATACTGCGCCATCCTCCCATCCTGATTTTTGATGAAGCCACTTCCTCGCTCGATGGAGAAACAGAAGAGCGCGTCCAGGCTTCGCTGGAGCAGCTTATTCCAGGAAGGACGACCATCACGATTGCACACAGGCTCGTCACTGTAAGGGATGCTGATAAGATTCTGCTGCTTGATGCTGGCCAGGTTGCCGAAGAAGGCACACATGAAGAATTGCTTGCAAGAAAGGGCAAATATTATCAATTGTATATGGCTCAATACAGTGAGCTTGAAAAGGAGAGTGCCATATGAAACAATCCGCGCTGCCCAAAAAAGCCGGAGACGGCAAACGGGTCATCCAATTTTTAAAGCCTCACAAGAAATGGGTGTTCGCTGATTCATTCGTTATTGCTGTCAGCCAGGTTTTTTCAGCTCTCATCCCTACGCTTGCTTTAAGCTGGCTGGTGGATTCGATCATCCCTAATGAGTCAAACGGGCTTCTCTGGGGACTTATGTGGCTTCTGCTATTTGCTGCAGTCATTGATTTGACCCTTATGGTCATTGATGAGTACTTTTGCCACCATGTTGCAAAATCCGTCACGAATTGGCAGAAGCTGAGGCTGTTCAGCCACCTGCAGGTACTGCCTTACTCGTATTTCCATAACAGCCAGACAGGCGAGCTGTTGGCGAGAGTATCCGATGATCCGGATACTCTCCATAATTTTCTTGCCTGGGAAGGTTCAACATTTATGGCAGCCTGCCAGGGGGTCATTTTATACAGCCTTGTGCTTTTATGGATACATCCTTATTTAATGCTGGCAAGCGTTGTCCTTGGCGTCTTGTTCTACTACACATCCAATCTTGCCGGTTCAAAAATGAGAACGGCATCAGCAGATGCAAGGAGGGAGGCATCAAGATACCTTGAGCGCCTGCGTGAATCTGTGACAGGCATACACTTGTCCCGGGTGCTTGGTGTTTCAGATACCGAAGTGGAAAGCGTAGCTGAAATCCGCAGATCCTTTGTCAAGGAAGCAAGGCTTGAGCTGTTCGCCCGGATGAAATCCGTGGTGGTTATAGGAAGTTTCAATGGATTTGTCCTTGCAGCTGTTTATGGCATAAGTGTCCTCCTCATTTGGGATGATGCTCTTACAACCGGGCAGATGCTGACTGCAGGCGGTCTTGTAACCATTGCTGCCAATGAAATCCAAAGGCTCCTGCGCAATTGGCTGTCTGTAAGGAGGACCGGCCCTGCCCTGGACCGTTCAGAGCTGCTTCTGGCAGAAGAAACTTCAGAGGCAGAGACGGATGCTGGAAGGACAATCAGCGGCCTGAAGGGAACACTCACCTTCGAGAACGTAGGATTTACTTATCCAGGCAAAAATGATCCTGTATTGAGAAGCATTTCCTTTCAAGCAGGTCAGGGAGAGGCCATTGCACTTGTAGGGCCAAGCGGATCGGGGAAATCCACCACCATTGATCTGCTCCTCCGCCTGTATGATGCAGACAGGGGAAGGATTCTGATAGACGGACAGGATATCAGAGAACTAAATACAGGATGGCTTCGCTCACAATTTGCTATCGTCTCTCAGGATATCCAGCTCAGGAATGGAAGTCTTGCTGATAATCTGCGAATGGCAAATGAAGAGGCATCGGATGAAGAGCTGATTGGAGCGCTGTACGACAGCGGGTTAAAGGAATATTATGAATCACTCCCCCTTGGACTCGATACCAATGTCGGGGAAAGGGGCAGCCTTCTCTCGGGAGGACAGAAACAGCGCCTGTCACTTGCGCGTGCATTGGTGCGTAATGCTCCCTTCCTGATCCTTGATGAAGCCAGCTCTGCGCTGGATCCCATAACTGAGACACAAATTAATAAGGCGGTCGCTTCGAGAAGGAAGAAACAGACAGTGATCATCATTTCGCACCGCCTTTCCACCGTTCTTTCTGCGAACCGGATTGTCGTGATGGAGAATGGGTTTGTCGTTAGTGAGGGGAGTCATGAGGAATTGCTCGATACGCAAAATGGTGTGTACTCAAGGCTATTCAGAAGAGAAGCCGAGATCGGCGGGAATGTTTACCTGAACCATGTCTGAACCATAAAACAAACATGAATTTTCTACTTGCAGCCCATTCATGGAAAGGAACTGGACTTGAGCAGGAACAAACACCATAAGGCGGTGGAGCTGAGCAAGGCAAACGTATGCCAGGAAGATCAATGATGTGCACACCCAGCTGAAGGGAGCCTCCTGATAGATGCAGCTCCGCTCCTTTTCCACATAAAAAGATAGAGCAGTGCAAGCAGCACACTGCTCTATTTTTTTTTGAAAAGAG
The DNA here is from genome assembly GCF_046237605.1 of Paraperibacillus marinus. Classification (GTDB taxonomy): domain Bacteria; phylum Bacillota; class Bacilli; order Bacillales; family DSM-1321; genus Paraperibacillus; species Paraperibacillus marinus. The sequence continues at coordinate 1,796,069 of NZ_CP143542.1, forward strand.
AGAAAAGCCCTTTTTTCTTTTTTTCAGTGACTGGCTTGAATGTATCAGGAGCATCTTTTATGAAAATATCTTCCACATCTACTGCAACGGGAGCGGCAAGCACAAGTCCAATCTCTGTATCATAATCCAGGTTTGATACAAGTTTATAGGGAATTCCTGCTTCATTAGCTGCTTTCACATATTTGCTTAGGTGAGTATAGGATATCTCACCGTTCAGCAATAAGGATGCTTCTTTATTTTCTTTGCAGGCTTGAAGGATTTGTGGATAAATATTCTTTTTTGCCACCTGGCCTTTGTATAGCGCTGCAATGACCCTTTCACGGAAGGTGCCTAAAAACATCCGCTTTTCTTCAGGTTTCAGCTCCTTTTCCCCGTATATCCCTTTTTCAATATAATCATCCACATTATCTGCTGGCATGGTTTCCCTCCTGACAGTGAATTTTCATTATAGTATATGTTGTTTGCAAATCAAACGGGAATTAACCGGCCAGGAGCGACAGTCCGCGTAAATATTTTCAATTGGGTCAGGGCATCTTACAAAATAAGGAGGTGTTAGCATGGCAAAGATAGGTGTAGAGCAATCGTTGACAAGTGTGTCTGAAGCATTGCGGGGACGCGGCCATGAAGTAATCGAATTAAAACAGGAGTCGGACGCGGCAGGGTGCGATGCATGCGTGATCACCGGACTGGATTCAAATGTTATGGGTATGGCCGATGTTTCAATTCAAGGATCTGTTATTGAAGCGAACGGATTGACTGCCGAAGAAGTATGCTCCCATATAGAAAACAGCCTGAGCTAAAAAATGAAGGGGACTGAACAGTTAGTTTGTCCAGGCCGCCTTCTTCCTGCATGAAAGGAGCAGCTGTAAATGTCTGACCAAAATAAGAAACAGGATTTAATCGACGGGCAATATGAAACGGGCGATAAACGAAAGATTGACACAGTCGTCGATGCAGCAGGGACTGCTTCATCACACCAAAAAGAATTGAAGAATGATAAGCAATAAAAAAATGGGCCATCGGCCCATTTTTTTATTGCAGAATCAAAAACCCATGCGGTTCAATAAGAAGGGTGTCATGCTCCATCCTTACCGGATGATCCGGGAGCAGGCTTTTCAGCTTGCTGCCGCTGAAGCTTTCCGGAAGGCTGACAGAAACCTTTTCAGATGAGCTATTCAGAATGAATAAGATTTTTTGGTCATCATGTGTCTTTGTGTAAATGACAATGTCCTTTTCTTCCTGGCCATCCAGAAATTCCAGCTTCCCTCTGTTGCCGAATGCAGGATTTGATAACCGCAGGGAAATCAATTGCTGGACAAATCTAAATAAATCTCTGTCCTGATTTTCCTCATCCCACTCCATACACGCACGGCACCCAGGATCGTTGCTGCCGGCCATTCCTATTTCGTCTCCATAATAAATACAAGGAGATCCTGTAAAGGAAAGCTGGAATACATATAGGAGCTTCACTTTTTCTTTATTATTGCCGCAGACCGTCATGATTCTCGGTGTATCGTGGCTGTCCAGGAGATTGAAGGCAACCTCGCTTACATTCTGAGGGTACATATTCTGAAGCTCGATGATATTACTCTTAAACTGGCGGGGATTCATTTCACCGGATGCCAGGAATTTCAGCGCTGAGTTGGTGAAGGGGTAATTCATCACGGCATCAAATTGGTCACCCTGCAGCCAAGGCATAGAATCATGCCAGATTTCACCCAGGATATAGATGTCAGGATTTATGGCCTTTACTTCTTTTCTGAAATCACGCCAGAAGGCATGATCCACTTCATTGGCAACATCAAGCCTCCAGCCGTCAATATTGAACTCTCGTGCCCAATACCTGCCGACTTCAAGAAGATATTCCCTGACCTCTTTATTTTCAGTGTTCAGTTTCGGCATATCCGGAGTGAAAGCAAATGTATCAAAGCTTGGCGGCTCATTGATGATAGGGAATTCACGTACATGGAACCAGTCCTTAAATGGAGATGCCTCGCCCTTTTTCAGCACATCCTGCCACTGCGGGAATTGAAAGCCTGAATGATTGAATACAGCATCAAGCATGATTCTGATGCCGCGCTTATGGCATTCTTCGACAAGTCTTTTCAAGGAATCCTTATCGCCGAATTGGGGATCTATTTCCATATAATCGATGGTATCATACTTATGATTGGAGGTTGCTTTAAAGATAGGGGTGAAATAAATTCCGTTAATACCCAATTCTTCTAAATAATCGAGATGATCGATGACTCCCTGAAAATCTCCACCAAAAAAGTTATTCACCTTAGGTTCTGTACTGCCCCATGGAAGGGCGCCCTCAGGATTGATAGATGGATCACCATTTCCGAACCGCTCAGGAAAAATCTGATACCAGATTGTGTCCTTCACCCAATCCGGAGCCGAAAATACATCCGCCGGATTTAAGAATGGAAATACAAAATAATAAGCATTGTCATTTGTCAGGAAAGTATCCAAAAATCCTTTTTCGGAGTAAATGAGGGTTTCGCTGCCGCTGCAGAGTTCAAAACCGTATCTCAGCCTTCTATAGGGAGGCTTGATGGCAATGAACCAAAAATCGAATAATTCGGAGCTTCCGCTCTTTTCCATTTGCACAGATTCTGTTACCCAGCTGCCGTCCTTCCAGACATAAGGGTCCCCAAAAATCAAGTTTACTTTTTCGACGTCATCTTTTTTGGTGCGCAGTCTAATATGTATGGTTTCATTGTCATATGCATAAGCAAAATTATTCTTTGGCCGGTGATAAACTGCTTCCTTAAGCATGAAAATCCTCCCTTTTTTTAAAAAACCCTTTTATTCTGCAACCGATTTCATTACACTATCATTAATAATGTAATCTGCTAGGCTAATAATGTCAAATATAATTGAATATTGTCAAAACCGTAGTAAAGAAGCAGCCTTGCATTGAAATTCATGAGAGAAGGCAGGAAAAAAGCATGATGTTATTAAAGGATTTTACTAGAAATAGATTCAGCCTTGGCGCCGTTTCTCAGCTCGGAAAGAAAAAATGGTACAAAATCATCCTCCAAAATATATTAATCGGTACCCTTATTGCCTTTCCCCTTGTTATTCAGGTTCTGAAAGCTGATGAAACCAGATTATATGAAGCTGCCTTCCCTGAACTTTCAAAAAGTGATTCATGGTATGAGCAGATCAGCGGGATAAAGATAGTCGACGGCCTTCTTTCTGAAAAAATAGGTAAACTCAAGGCAGAGGCAGGAAAAGAATATATAGCGGCTGACCCGGATGCTTCATTTGAGAATGCAGGCAGGGAAGATTCCTTTATCCTGTTTACTAAAGAAGTCCTGGTAGTCAACTCATATGGAATTCAGCTGAAAATTCCTTATGGCAGCAGTGATATGGTGGATTTTGATGCTGCCCGGTATAAGGATGGCGAAGGGGTGCTGAAGGAGATAGCAGCTGTTTCGAAGCCTCATCTGGCTATACCAGCCATGCAGTTTATCTATCCGCTGAGCTTTTTATTGAATATAATTTTTATTGCACTGATTTCCCTGTTTGCACTGCCCATGAACTATCGTTTGAGGGACAGACGGAGCTATAGGGAGATATTCACTATGTTCTCATATGCAGCCACCATCCCTGCCATCGCCGCTTTCGTGATAGGAAGCCTGGCGTCGGCGGCATTCGTCTATACCATCTATAATTTCGGTTTAATTTTCATAGGCTATTATTTATTCCGCAAGCATCTCCGCTAAAGGAAATTCAGCCGTAACGTCAGTGGATTCCCCTTTCCTGAAACTGGAAAAGGATGAAGGGAGGAACTCCGCTGACAAATTTTTTAAAAAATCAAATTGACATTATAAATCTAATATAATATGATTTTTGTGAAAACGGTTGCTCAGCCGTTTAAATTAAGGGAGAGGTGCTAGAAAATGAAAAAGGCTGTAAAAAAATGGTCGCTGCTGCTTTTGGCTTTATCATTAGTGCTTGTAGCTTTTGCTGGCTGCAGCAAGAAAGAAAACGCTTCCAATGCAGAGAAAGAAGAAGCTAAAGATGATCTGCCGTGGGATGAAAAAGAAAACGGTTACAAAATAGAAAAAGATCTTCTTGAGGGAAATGGCTCTTTAAAATTCTGGACTGATAATGACGACTATGCAAACGCTATTATTGAAGCTTGGAATAAAAAATATCCAAAAGTAAAAGTAGAGTATGAAAAAGTTGGCGCGGTTGACGCAAGGTCCAAAATGGCGCTTGACGGCGAAGCGGGCCTTGGTGCTGACGTTTTCATCCAGCCGCATGACGGAATCGGCCCATCACTTGCAGATTCAATCATCGGCCCTATGGGGCGCTATGATGAACAGCTTAAAGATAAAATTATTAAGTCTTCCCTTGGAACTGTAGAAAATGACGGCCAATATTATGGTGTTCCAATTTCCACAGAATCTCTTGCATTATTCTATAACAAGACGCTTCTTAAGGAACTGACTGGTTCTGATGAGCCGGCAAAAGATTGGAAAGACATTGTCGAGCTTTCTAAGAAATACAATAACAAAGCTAAGAACCAATGGACAATCCGCTGGGAATCAGGAAACTCTTATACAAACCATTTCTTCCTGACTGCAAATGGCTTTGAACTTTTTGGAAAAGACGGAAATGATCCTAAGAAATTGAACTTCGAATCAGAGGAAGTAACAAAAGGCCTGGAATTCTTCCAAACCCTTCGCCCAGTATGGGATGTAAATGCTGAAGATGCAACAAACGATACAACAACACTTGAATTCGTAAAAGGCAAGACTCCATACCTGATCACAGGACCATGGGCCATTGCTGATGCAAACAAAGGTGCAGAAAAGAACAAGTTTGAATATGGTATCACTACAATTCCATCTATTAATGGAGAAAAGCCGAAAACATTCTCCGGAAACCAGATCGCTAACGTCTCTGCTTATTCTAAATATCCTGGAGCAGCGCGTGTGTTCGCAATGTTCCTGGCCTCTGAAGAAGGCGCAGAAGTACTATACAAAACAACTGGAAAGCTTCCAGCTTTAAAGGATAAAGCAGCATCCAAAGTAGATGGCCTTGCTGATGACGAGCTTCTTAAAGGAGTTGCCGAGCAGGCTGCCAACTCAACGCCAATGCCATCCATTCCGGAAATGGCAAGTTATTGGGATCCTGCCAAGGCTATGTATGTAAATGTGTGGAACGGTCTGCTTGACATCAAAGCAGCTCAAAAGAAAGCAACTGAAGATTATCAGGCATTGCTGCAGTCACAAGGTAAATAATCCTGAATTTTTGTAAACGATTGCCTCTCCACGTTAAAGTGGATGAGGCAATTTATTATAAATAGGAGTTATTTCTAACAATTGAATATTACAATCCAGTTTGGGATTGCTGACTTATATAGGGGAACCTATTCAAAAAAGGGGGAGAGAAACATGGAGAATGGAATGCCAAACCAAAAACCGGTCATACCCGGGATTGCCTCTGCCGTTATCTGGGGCCTTGGCCAGCTTATGAATAAACAGCCTGTTAAGGCATTATTCTTTTTCTTCATGCAGACCCTGTTGGTACTGATAGAAGTGCTGACAGGACAATATTCAGATTTATCGGGCGGCTACAGCTTCCGGGAAAATGGAGGCTTCTTCCTTAAAGGGCTCTGGGGCATGACGACACTAGGGGAAATTCCAAGGCGGATGTCAATTACCGGGCTAACAGATGGGGATCACTCGATTGTACTATTGATTAACGGAATTATTGGTGTCATATTCCTTTTAATCTTTGCTTCCATATACATATGGAACATCAAAGATGCTGTCAAAACCCGGAGGCAGGTAAATAAGACAGGGATTGTTCCTAAGACAAGGGAATATATCGATGAACTGTGGAGCAGCATGTTCGAGTACATTGTTCTGACTCCTTCCATCATTATGCTTGTGCTTATTTGTTTGATGCCGATTATCTTCGGCATGGTTATTGCCTTCACCAATTACAACGGTTCCCACCTTCCTCCTGCAAAGCTTGTAGATTGGGTTGGATTCGATAATTTCATTAATTTGTTCCAGCTTCCTATTTGGTCCAGGACTTTCATGGGTGTGTTCGGCTGGACTCTAGCCTGGGCCGTGCTTTCAACGGTCACGTGTTTCTTTGGAGGGTTATTCCAGGCGGTCATCCTTAACAATAAGCGGGTAAAAGGGAAAAAAGTCTGGCGGACCATTTTCATCCTGCCATGGGCCATTCCCGGGATGATCTCACTGCTCGTTTTCAAAACGCTGTTTAATGGCCAATTCGGGCCAGTCAGCCAGTTTTTGATGGATATCGGCCTTGCGGACCACAGGATATCCTGGTTCACGGATTCTTCCTCGCCGAACCTGGCAAGGGCTATGATTCTATTAATTAATTTATGGCTTGGTTTTCCTTATTTCATGGCATTGATGAGCGGTATCATGACCAGCCTGGATAAAGAGATATTCGAAGCGGCAAAAATCGATGGTGCCAACCCTTCACAGGAATTTTGGAAACTTACATTTCCTCTAGTCCTGAGTGCGACGGCTCCGCTGTTGATCATGTCCTTTGCAGCGAATTTCAATAACTTCGGGGTCATCTACTTCCTTACCCAGGGCGGTCCTACCAACCCGAGTTATCAATTTGCGGGATACACCGACATTCTAATCACCTGGATTTATAAGCTCACCATTGATAATAAGATGTACAATATGGCGTCCGTTATGTCCATAATCATATTCCTGGTAATCGGGTCAATCTCGGCCTGGAATTTCTCCAGAACCAACGCCTTTAAAGATGAGGAGGGTGCATAAGATGGAAACTGTAACAAGCATGAATAAGAACACAGCAGTCAAGGCGCGCAGCAAGACATCCTATAAAATCAAGAACGCCGTTATTACCATCTTGATTTATGCACAGCTCATTATTGTAGCTGCAGCAGTCATTTTTCCGATCATCTGGATTGTGGGCGCATCTTTTGGTGAATCAACGGGCCTTGCCAATGCAACACCCATACCTGAAAATCCGACGATCATCCATTATGTGAATCTGATAGAAAAAACTAAATTCCTCGACTGGTACTGGAACACATTTAAAATTGCCGTGCTCAACATGATCTTTTCTGTCCTGCTCAGCACGTCGGCAGCTTACATTTTTTCAAGGTTTAAGTTCAAGGGAAAAAAGGCGGGCCTCATGGCAATCCTAATCCTTCAGATGTTCCCATCCTTCATGGGGATGATCGCCATCTACATCCTATTCTTGAATTTCGGCCTGTTAAACAGCCATTGGGGATTGGTCATTGTTTATGCAGCCGGCCAGATTCCATTCAATACCTGGCTGATCAAAGGATATTTGCAGTCCGTTCCTAAATCTCTCGATGAATCTGCCATGATTGACGGGGCGACTAAGACGCAGATATTCTTCAAGATCATCCTGCCGCTGTCTAAGCCGATTCTTACATTTGTAGCCCTCACTCAGTTTATGGCTCCATGGATGGACTTCATCCTTCCAAGGCTATTGATCAGCTCGAATGACAAAAAGACTCTGGCAATCGGTTTGTTTGAATTTATTAATGGAAATACCAATACCAACTTTACGATGTTCGCAGCAGGAGCCATCCTGGTCGCGGTTCCGATTACCATTCTGTATGCATTCCTGCAGAAATACCTAATAAGCGGAATTACGGCAGGTGCGAATAAAGGGTAACTGAAGACAATCAGGGATTTGCTTTCTTCCTGATGGGCAAGTTATGATAGTTTTAAATTAATGAAGATGTGAAATTTGAAATTAGGACTGGTCAGTATGGCAATTACAATTAAAGATATAGCCAAAGAGGCAAATGTTGCACCTTCGACAGTCTCAAGGGTGATAGCAGACAGCCCGAAAATAACTGAGAAAACGAAAAAAAAGGTCCGCAAGGTAATGGACCAGCTGGGCTATTACCCAAACTTTCACGCTAGAAATCTGGCAAACCGGGCAACAAAATCCATAGGGATAGTTATGCCCGTCTCTGCTCAAAGAGGAAACCATTTCTTTCAGAATCCCTTCTTCCAGGATGTGATCAAAGGCATCGGTGCCTTTGCCAATGCGGCGGATTATTCATTATATATTACCACTGGTGAAACGGATGAGGAGATATATGATGATGTGATCAAAATGGTAAAGGGAAAACGAGTGGACGGCATCATTCTGTTGTACTCAAGCGAAGAAGATCCTGTGATAAAATTCCTGACTGGCCAATCGTTCCCCTTTGTCCTGGTCGGACGGCCGCCAGAGGATATCGGCAGGAAAATCACTTTTGTGGATAATGATAACTATGCGGTTTCAAGGGAGCTCACGGAATATCTCCTTTCACTGGGACATGAGCGGATTGCGTTCATTGGGGGAAAAAAGAAACTGATTGTAACCCAGAACAGGCTTAATGGCTTTCAGGATGCCCTGGCTCTTGCCGGCATCACAATCCCGGATTCTTATATAAAACATACAGATTTTATCATGGATGGCGGAAAGAAGGCAGTCACTGAACTGCTGGATGTCCGGGACAGGCCCACAGCCTTATTTGTGACAGATGACATACTTGCACTGGGCATTCTGAATGCCCTGCACGAACGGGGCATAATAGTGCCGGAAGAAATGAATGTTGTCAGTTTCAACAACCTGTTTTTCTCAGAATTCACCTCGCCGCCGCTGACAACAGTTGAGGTCCATATCTATCAGCTTGGTTATGAGGCAGCACGCTGTGTAGTGGACTTGATTGAAGAGGAAAACAGTTCACCAAAGTGCATAACGGTCCCGACGGAAATTATACCGCGGAAGACTACTCATCAGGTCAGAATGAAAGAATTTAATTGATAATCGAGGGGCCCGGGAGTTCTGGGCCTCCTTTTTTATTTATCGAAAAGCACAAACACCAGGGAAGGATGCCGCATATGATACCTCAGAAATCGCTTTCGATACTGGATAGGGAGGTTGTCCATATGAAATTTTTATCCTTCATTACCTGGCTTCTGCTTGCTGCAGGTGGCCTTAATTGGGCTTTTGAAGCAGCGGGCTACAATTTTGTCGATGGGCTGTTAGGTTCAGCACCAACTGCTGTCAGTACGGTATACTGGCTGATTGGCTTGTCTGCACTTTACCAAATATATCTGAAATTAACAGGGAAATAGCTGTCTGAGAATGGATGACGCCTCCGATCCACTTTTACAGAAAGAGGATCGGAGGCTTTTTTTGGCTGCCTTAAAATAGATAATAGCCGCCCCTCATTTCATGGATTTTTTCCTGGCCGGTGTTACCGGTAAATTTTATTCCAAATGGCCCTTCTCCTTTATTGGAAAGAATCTGCTTGATGAGCCCCTCGCCTTTTGGTTCTAGAAAGGTGATGGAAGCGCTGCTTAATTTTACTTCCGTACATATGGCATTCCATTCCCTGCTATTGGTGTAAGACTTAATTTTTCTGATATTGAACCACTTCGTCCAGTTTTTGATCACTGAATCGATATCGCGGACTGCGTAAAGGACGCTGCCGATATCTGCTGTCTGATTCATTGATCCATCGCTCGTTCCCTTTAGTCTTTTCCCTCCCGAAAGGTTCCATTCGATGAAGAAAGGGAGATGGAAGGAGGACATTCCAGATGAAACAAAGAGCATCTGCCATCTGAGCAGCTCACCTGTACCGGTCATCCGCTGCCCGGAAAAAGGCCCGGCAACCGTTAAGCCCAGCTTAGAAAAAGTAATGGCATCACCCTCGATATTATCCGTCCTTAGTGCTATTTGAAAGATGCCTTCAGCACCATTCAAGGCTGATATCTGGCTGATCAGCGGATTATCGCTGTTTCGGGCTGTCTCCCGATTATCAATGCTTAATAACTCCAAATAGCTGCTGCCAAAGTAGGAAATACTGTTACTTGTTCCCCAATCAGGGTGCCTGCCGCCTTCCTGCATCCCTATGCCCTTCTTATTGAATATTTGTGCTGCCTGCTGCCTGCTGTTCACTGCATGAACGATATGGTCTAGTTCTATCAATATACGCATTCCCTTCATCTTTGCCGTTTGATTTATTTTACAACTCTTTATCTGATTATTAAAACGAAAAGAATGCGGGTTCGGACACTGGTCAGAAAAGATTCCTCGAGTTTAGACCGGCGGTCCTCAGGACACGTTTTTAATTGAGATCGGCTGGCGGGGAGATGTGTATATGAGGAAGTGAAATTGACCGATTCCTGCGGCTGGCAGGCCTGGCTGCATATTGCCGGGTCTGCATGTTATAGAGGATAATAAGATGATGGATGAAGGTTATCAGGTAGGGTACTCAGTATTTTAACAAAGATTTAGAAAATGAGGGTTATGCCTGGCAATCCGCCAGGTTATTTCAGTGCGTCTAAATGGTTTGGGACATTTTATCTCAATATATGCGCCGGTCTTTCCGAAAAGCCCTCCAGCTGCTTTTTAAGGAGGAATATGTACCGATTGCTCCGTAACCGTAAAAATATCCCATGAATACAGCTCCCCAGAAATTGTTAGGATGACTTAAAAACAGGGAAACCAAGAGGCCGGCCGCCAATGCAAAATAAGGTATGAAATGCTTAGGCACCATTAAGAAAAGCTTAACGGCTTCTGTAAGAAGCATTACTGCCGGGACAGCAATCACGCCATCCCAAAAGTTCGTTTGGATCAGCGGGAAATCGAACAAAATTATCCACTCCTTTATATGAAGCGATCACCCAGCCGGCATTATCTTCCAGAGATATCCTGGCAGGTTCAGCATACAGTCAAGAATTAGATTCTCCAGATTAAGGAATTTTATTCCTATATAAGATGAATTCAGTAAACTGCAGGAAACCGCAGAAGCATTTTTCGTGAATAATTAGGATATGGATACTATTACCTGGATATTTAGGGTGTTTTTTGATAGGATTTAAGTTAGACTGCATAAGGTAGTTAATAGACTCCTTACTAGGGGGAACAAGTATGAGGATTCCAATATTAAAGTTAAATAATCTACTCTTAGTTTCTATACAGATTGAACTGGATGACCAGAGCGCATTACAGCTGCAGGAAGATCTTCTGGAGAAAATCCATGAAACTTCCGCTGGAGGAGTCGTCATCGATCTTACATCGCTGGACATGATTGATTCATTTATAGCAAAAGTACTAGGTGATATCGTAAGTATGTCCGGATTGATGGGGAGCAAGGTCGTATTGACCGGCATCCAGCCAGCTGTTGCCATCACACTTGTTGAGCTCGGAATTACATTATATGCAGCAAATACTGCCATCGACTTAGAAAAAGGTATTGAGATACTTAACGAAAGCGGTGTGCAATGACCATTAAAGAGAATATTCCTATCGTATCCGAGTGGGATATCGTTGCTGCACGCCAGGCAGGCAGGAATGCGGCAAAGGAGCTTGGTTTCAGTTCAGTGGATCAGGCCAGGATTACTACAGCCATTTCTGAACTGGCTAGGAATATCTTTTTGTATGCACTTCCCGGTAATATCATTCTGGAAGAAATCATGGATAATCATAGAAAAGGGCTTAAAATAATATCTGCAGACAAAGGTCCTGGAATGAAGGATATCAAACTGGCGCTTGAAGATGGATACTCAACATCCGGCGGTCTTGGTGCAGGGGTCCCCGGGGTAAAGCGTCTTATGGACGATTTCTCCATCGACTCAGCCGAGGATGAAGGAACGAGGATTGAAGCCATTAAATGGCTGAGAAGGTAACAAGAGCATGGGCATTATGCCGTGCTCTTTTTTTGTTTAACCCCGCATTGGCTGGGTAAATAGTAAACATACCTGCTATATAAGGAGGAATTAATAATGAGTGGTACATCAGATAAGTTAAAAGGTGCAGTAAGCAAGGCAAAAGGTGAATTTAAAGACCAGGTTGGAAATGCGTCCGGTAATAAGGACATGCAGGCGGAAGGAAAATCAGACAAAGCAAAAGGCAGCCTGCAGGATACTGTCGGAAATGTAAAAGACAGCTTCAAATCTGATCGATAAGAGAAGTTAAGACCCCGGAGCAAGCTCATCCCCCTGAGCCTGCTCCGGTTTTTTTATGTGGAAAAGGGGCGGAGCTGCAAGTCTCATAAGGCTTCGTGCAGCGGGGTGGTAACATCGCTTTCTTGCGGGCTCATGCCTGCGCCTTATACCGCTCCACCGCCCCATTGTGTTTGTTCCTGCTCTTGTCCAGGTCTTTTCCGTTAATGTGCAATACAATCTACCGCTAAATACTTCAAAACTTTTATAAGGAAAATAAATAGGGAAAATTTAGGATAGGTCCTGGGTGATAAGAATCGCTCACTTTTTTCATGAATCTGCTGAATAATATAGTCTCTTTAGCTCATTTTGTCCCCGTATAGCACAAATGGGTCATCTGTTGCAAGGAAAATACATAACTTTAATAGAATAATAAAAAAAGTAATTATGTTGTCATGGCCAGTCACTGAACCCAGGTACCCCCAATGCTTATAGCAAACAAATCAGGAAAACTGTGGAGGTGGAGTTATGCAGACAGGAACCAAAATCTTTATAAGCTCAGCCTATGAAAATGAACTGAAGCCATTAAGGAAGAAAATTATGGAGACTTTAGCATGCGCTGGCCATTTTCCTTTATTGTTTGAAGAGAACTTTGGGGTGTGGGGCCAGGACAAAATTGAAACCTGCATCAATAAGGTAAAGGAATCCGATATCTTCCTCCTTTTTCTTTCGGAAAAAAGCGGAAGTTTCACGGAAAAAGATCCGCGTGTCACTGCCACTTATGTAGAATTCCATTATGCCAAGAAGGAAAAAAAACTTATCATTCCGTTTGTAAATGATTGGATAAAAAGTCTGTATTTTAGCGATATCAAGCAATTAATAGCGGAGGAACTTTATAAATTCAGGTCAAAATTCTACAGATTTCCCGGCCATATCTATGATATTGTGGAACCATTGATTAAGGATATCCAGCGGACCAGGGAATATCTGTACAAAAGAATCAAAGACGTCGACCCGTTCGTCTGGGCCTTTTTATACGATGTAGACCAGAGCTGCCCATTCCTTTATGATGTAGTACTTGCAAATTCCGATGAGCTTTGCAAAACTGTCAATATTTATTTAAGTAATTACCTGCACAAGGGCATAGAATACTTAAAGAACGAGGAAGAAACAAAAGAAAGCCTGAACCTGGCGCCAAAGCTAAAAAAATACAAAGATTTCTCCTTCCAGATCATAAGGTCCTTCAAATCCGGTTCCCCACAGCTCGATATCGTGCTTAAGGAGTTGTCACAAGTCCTCAAGGGTGCGAATATTTATAATAGAAAAGGGTATTATGTAAGGGAAGAAATCGCTTCCTTCGGGGATTGCAGCGCCATTTCGCTTTATAGAAGAAAGGGAGACAGCCTTGTCTATGTCTCCCATTACGGGAATGTTACTCCGCGGCCCGGGTTTTCCCTCCAGGATGAAGATGCCTTTGTTTCAAAGACCTATATATTAAACGGCGATGTCGAGTATCTATTCTATAATGAAGAAAAGCATCAGCTTTATCTAACAAAAAGAATTGGAGAAATGGTCATGTGCGCACATTTTCCATTTCAAGAATTTTGGTCTTCGAATGAGGTAGCTGCTCTTCAAGAAGAGATTTTTTCTGCTATACTAAAAGAGAGAATTTATTTGGATTTTGCAGCTGATTTAATTGGAGGGTTGGATATTGAAAAAGAATAAATCCGTCTTAGTGGCTTCAACACCAAAAAAGCTGTCCAGGGCAGCATCTGATCAGAAGCTAGACAGCCTGGTAAAAAACAGCCAGAGACTGCTGGGAGCTTTAAACAAGCCGGTTCAGCGCAGTTAAGGAGCTCTCTTTGCAAGCGGCCGCCGTTTTACGTGCAAAGAGGCTCTTTATTTTGTCTGCAATTATTCATGGAAATTTTGATTATCTGAAATGAGGAGAAACCATGTCTGCTGTGCGTCTTCCTATGCCTGCGGCCATACAGCTCGAAAAGCTGAAAGCTGCCGGTGCCCCGAATGATATTTTAATACATGCTGTTAAGTCCCGTTGTTTTACATACCTCTCTGATTATGTGAATGATATTTCTGCCGTCTCCTTTTTTGAAGACTATGCCGGAAAGCACCAAATCGACTGTATAACGGCCATTGAACACGGCTATCAATTTAAATTTTTGACGATCAACGGTCTTAAAAACTACCTGATTATCAGGTTTGCATTAAAGGAAAATATAGATTTTTTTATTTCCGATGCTTGCATTGATAGGGTGAAGCTCCAAAGGATCTGGCTTCCTGAACTGAAGAGGACTGTCCCTGATCTATGGAGCATTGAAATAACTGATGATCATCCCGGCAGTGAAAATATTTTGGCTAAGTTTTCAGGGGCAGCGATGCCTGTTGCTTTCTGAGTTGTATTGTAAGCATGAGCCGGAGCCTGGCATACCTCTGCCAGGTATTTTTGTTTTTTCTTCTGGGGATAATTTTCTGGACAGCAGGCGGCTTATAATTTATGCTCGTAAAATGAATCTAACTCTTTCATGAAGGGAACAATCAGCTTACAAAGAATGATTCTGCAGGTATTCTACTGACACAGTGTACATCATTTCATCAATAAAGGGTAAAGAAAATAGAATGCCGCGCTGGCCGCCTGAAGGCCAGGGGCAGGCTGATTGATACATATACAAATAGGCGGTGAAGGTTATGGATAATAGTTACGCGCTGCATACTGATTTATATCAAATTAATATGGCAGAAACTTACTGGGCAGACGGCATCCATCAAAATAGGGCTGTATTTGATCTTTACTTCAGGAAGCTCCCGTTTGGAAATGGATTTGGTGTATTTGCAGGTCTGGAAAAGATTATTGAATACCTGGGAGAATTTAAATTTTCCGGGACTGATATTGAATATCTGAAAACTCTTGGCTATCAGGATGATTTCCTCGAGTATCTGGCAGATCTCCGTTTCACTGGTAATCTTCGTTCCATGCAGGAGGGGGAGCTGGTTTTCGGGAATGAACCTATATTAAGAGTGGAAGCGCCGCTCGCAGAAGCACAGTTAATTGAAACAGCCCTGCTGAATATTGTGAATTATCAAACCTTGATAGCTACGAAAGCGGCCAGGATTAAACATGTAGCCGGAGATGGTGTCTTGCTGGAATTTGGCACAAGAAGGGCCCATGAGTTTGATGCAGCATTATGGGGGACCAGGGCAGCGTTTATCGGAGGCTTTAACGGCACAAGCAATGTTAAGGCTGGCAAATTGTTTGGGCTCCCTGTATCTGGCACACACGCACACGCTATGGTTCAGGCATACCAAGACGATTACACAGCTTTTTATAAATATGCACAAAGGCATAAGGACTGCGTATTTTTAGTCGACACATATGACACGCTGAGGTCAGGGGTCCCAAGCGCCATAAAGGTGGCGAAGGAACTTGGCGATAAAATCAACTTCCGGGCCATTAGGCTTGACAGCGGGGACATGGCCTATTTATCGAAGGAAGCAAGAAAAATGCTGGATGAAGCAGGCTTCAAGGATACAAAGATTGTAGCCTCGAGCGATCTGGATGAGTATACAATGATCAACCTTAAAACACAGGGAGCAAAAATTGATATCTGGGGTGTCGGCACCAAGCTTATCACCGCTTATGAGCAGGCTGCCCTTGGTGCGGTGTACAAGCTCGTGTCCATTGAAAAGGATGGACAGATGGCCGATACCATCAAAATTTCCTCGAATCCGGAAAAAGTAACAACACCAGGAATAAAAAATGTATACCGGATCATCAATAAGAAAACAGGCAAGTCAGAGGGCGATTATATTACTTTATCAACTGAACGGCCATACGAGGAAGCCAGAATAAAAATGTTCCACCCGGTCCATACGTATATCTCAAAATATGTAGAGGATTTCGAAGCGAAAGAACTCCACAAGGACATCTTTGTAAACGGCAAAATGGTGTATAACCTGCCGGACGTATCATCCATTCAGGATTTTCATGAAAGCAGCCTGAATTTTCTTTGGGAAGAGTATATGCGGACCATGAATCCGCAAGAGTACCCGGTCGATCTGAGCCAGAAATGCTGGGATAACAAAATGGCCAGCATAGAAGGTGTCCGGAATAAGGTAGAATCGATGAGATCATAAAGAAAGGCTGTCCCTTGCCGGGACAGCCTTTCTTATTTGGATTCTGTTTTGTCATTTTTGTCAGGATCGCGCTGAGGATCGATATCCTGGTTGTTTTCCTCTTTCTTCTCCTGTTCCACTGAATCGTTCTGATGGTTATCCTTTTCTGTCATCGATCATCCCTCCTTATGTTCTCTATATGTATGTACCCTAACCTAATTAGGGAAAAACACAAAAATGTACCGTTGGATTGGTTGAAAGACTCGGAAAATAGGCAGGTAAAAATGATGTACATAGTCAAATTGTCCATTCCACTTATGATCCTTTTGAATAAATTAGTCTTAGAACGACTGAAGGGAGGTCATACTATGGCAGTTTGGTTTAATAATGGAGGAAACGGCTGGGGCGGAGGATCAAGACGCCCGCAGGGAGGCGGCTCTGGCTCAAGCAGGTCAAACTCTGATTCAGATGTAGATTTTGACTTTGATAATGATGTTGATAGTAAATCTAACTCGAATTCTGATGTAGACAACGACATAAATACCAAGAATATCAGTGATAATGACAATGATAATGAAAACGATCTTGTAAATAACAACAAGAGTAATTCGCACTCCGATTCTGAAGTGAAAAACAGCGGAAATGCAAAAGTGGATTTCAGCATCGATATCGATGTGGATTCCGACTCCAATGCAAGGGTCAGATCCAGGGCGAATTCTGATGCAGATTCTGATCAAGAGCAGGATCAGGATCAAGAGCAGGATCAGGACTAGTCTTATAAGGCGGGAGAGGCAGCCCTCATCCCGCCTATTAATTATCATTAGGGGAGATGTCAATGGAGAACTATGACCGCAGGGGCTTTTTTCTCCCTTTTAGACGTCCGGATAACGGGGGCGAACTTTTTAGAAGAAGACCAACCCTCAGAGCGGAGCTGCCAGAATCACAAACGTTGGATTTGTCATTGGAAAACCAGGCTATATTAGATTCAGACCTTGTCAATGAAGTCATTCAGGAGAATGGACAAAGTCAGGGGACAGACAACAGGCAGAACTCTATGCTCAGTCAGGATATTCAAACCAATTCACAGTCACAAGTAAATCACAGCGGCAACTCTGACGTCGATGTTAATGTAAACGTAGAGGTGGATACCACAGCCATCGCCTATGCATTGCTGTGTTCGATGGCGGCCATGGGGCAGATGAGTCCGGCTGAATTTGATGATGCAGTAAGCAGGCTTGAGGGTTTGGCAAAACGAAAAGAAAAGAAAAACAAGCCAATGTCAAAGAAGACAGAGCCTCATGGCGGCGGGAAAGGAAACGCAGACCCTCCTGAAAATGGAGATAAGAAGCAGAGGAACCCTAAAAAGAAAAAATTCACTGCCAGTCCTTCTGTCGTCAAAATGTATGACCCGAATAATAGAGGATGACTTCAGGGCCTGGGTGGCTTGGCAAAGTCATCCTCTTTATGCTGGTTTTCATTCATAGAAAAATGGGAATGGCTCTTCTTCATATTCGCTGTAGCAGTCAAGGCAGAGCTTTCCCTGATCCGCTCTGGCGACGGCTTCTTCCTCAAATAATACTAATCCGCAGGATAAACAAAAATACACAGCTTGACCTCCTGGTACATATTTCTTTGCAGTATGCCCTGTTTCTGAAACTTCTATAACATGTTCAAAATGTTTATCCAGTAAAAGTCAGGGAAAATTATATAACAGTATTTTTTATTACTTGCGTCATTACATGTATACTAAAAAGGTGTACATATATAGGATGTTAGGAGCTGTTAGGATGAATTTGCAAAAAAAGATCATAGAAGAGCTTAAAGTTAAGCCGGAAATCGATGCAAAGGAAGAGATTAGAAGAAGTATCGATTTAATGAAGAGTTATTTAAAGAAAAATTCTTTCTTAAAATCGATGACTCTCGGAATTTCAGGAGGTCAGGATTCGACACTTGCCGGAAAGCTTGCCCAGATGGCTGTAGATGAGCTGAACGAGGAGAGTGGCGGGAACAACTATTCTTTCATCGCTGTCCGCCTCCCTTATGGCGAGCAAAAGGATGAACAAGATGCGCAGGATGCCATCCGCTTCATCAATCCTACAAAACTTGTGACAGTTAATATTAAACCTGCAGTTGAAGCAAGTACAGCTTCACTTCAGGAAGCCGGAATTAAATTGACCGATTTCCAAAAAGGAAACGAAAAAGCCAGGGAAAGAATGAAGGCACAATACAGCATCGCTGCTGCAGGAGGCGGCATCGTGCTTGGTACCGACCATGCCGCAGAAGCCATCACCGGGTTCTACACAAAGCATGGTGACGGTGCTTGTGATCTGCTTCCGCTCTATCGATTGAATAAGAGGCAGGGCCGTGAACTTCTGATGGAGCTAGGCTGTCCGGAACATTTATATAAAAAAGCGCCGACAGCAGATCTTGAAGAAAATAAGCCTGGTATTCCAGATGAATCAGCTCTGGGTGTGAGCTATGAAGCCATTGATGATTATCTGGAAGGAAAGGAAATTGATCCGGCACAGGCAAAGATCATCGAAGGTCATTACCTTAAATCAGAGCACAAACGCCAGCATGCGGTCACTGTGTTTGATGATTGGTGGAAATAATAACCAAAAGGCAGATTCCTTAAGGATTCTGCCTTTTTCTGTGGAAAAGGGGAGGAGCAGCATGTATCATAAGGCTCCCCATAACTAGGTGTGAACATTATTTATCTTACTGTCGTTCCTGCCTTTGCCTTACTCCGCTCCACCGCTCCACCCCTCATTGTGTTTGTACCTGCTTTTGCGAGTAGAAAACTCATAGTGGATTTTTTTGAAAAACACCTCTCTTTTTCCGGTAAATATGCTTAAATAGTATAGACAGCTAGAATTCAATGTCTGGGGGAAGTAGTTTGAATAAGCAGATACAAAGGGAGCTTATAAGTTTAAAGAGCTTCTATTTATTTACCTTCTTTGCGGTTGGAAGCACAGCTCCGCTTTTGAGTGTGTTTTTGAGCAAGGAAAAAGGGCTTGACGGATTTGAAATAGGAACCATCATGTCCATCGGTCCAATCGTCATGATTTTTTTTCAGCCATTTTGGGGGATACTCACGGACAAAATCCAGGCTCCACGGCGGGTTCTTGCATTTACATCATTGCTGGCGGGAATTATGGGCCTCGGCTATCTCCTTGAGGGTGGATTCACCTACCTTTTGACAGTGGCAATTCTGGTCGCGGTATTCCAAAGCGCCATTATCCCTGTATCTGACAGCATCACCATGATGTACACAGCCAGGACGAAGCAGAATTATGGGGCAGTGCGGCTCTACGGCTCGCTTGGCTTTGGGCTCGCGGTGTTCATCATTGGCCGGCTCTCCGATTTATACCTGGGCCTGGAACTCATTTTTTATGCTTTTTTTATCACCCTGTTTATTTCTACTTTTCTTTCGGGCTATCTGCCGAAGGAGCAGCCTGGTGCAAATGTCAATATCCTGCTTGGGGTGAAAGATTTATTATCCATGAAGAAGTTTGTGGTATTCCTCGCCATCACATTCCTGATCTTCGGCCCAAACCTTGCCAATAACACCTACTTTGGATTGTTTGTAGAAGCAAGGGGGGGAACATATACCGGCATTGGAATTGCCTTTCTGGTTGCCGTTTTATCGGAAATTCCATTTATGCGGGCGGCCGGGGACTGGATCCATAAAATCGGTTTGCTGCCCATTGCATTGATAGCTGGGATTTCATCCCTGGTCAGATGGTCCTTTTATTTCACTGAACCAAATATTACAGTCATTTACATATCAGCCGTCATTCAGGGACTTTCTGTTGGTCTTTTCCTGCCTGCAGGACTGCAATATATCAGGGAAATAGCCCCAGTCCAGATAGCAGTGACGGCCGTAACCATATATTCAGCGGTAGGAAATGGGTTAGGCAACTGGTTCCACACCTTTGTCGGTGGAATCGTGCTGGATAAATTCCAAATCCATGGTGTATACCTGTTCTTCAGTTTCATGACCCTCCTCGGCGTCATCCTTAATCTGTATCTAATCCGGCTTGAAAAGGATTCAAGCACACAGACCGCATATTCACAAAGCTGACACTGCCTGCTGGCAGTGTTTTTTACATATCCCCACATGAAAAATGAAATACTATGGTAAAAACCACACCATTGTCGGAAAAGGCAGGTAAAACATGACGGCAGAAATCGATATAAAAAAAACGTTAGCCTCTTTAAAAGGAATAGAGGCACAGCTTTCCATCCAGGCTTTATCCGCTCGTGACAAAAGTGCCCAGACTGCTTTTCATGAGGCCATGGTCCGGGTCGGCGAAATCAAACATACTGTACAAAGACAGCTGTATGCCAAAAATGAAGCAGAATAGAAGGAGGAGCAGGAATTGAGCCTATCTTCTATTGCGGCGCGTTCCCTTATATTCATCATCATCCTATTTATCACGACCAAGATCCTTGGCAAAAAACATATATCCCAGCTGTCCCTGTTTGAATACATATCCGGAATCACATTGGGTGACATCGCAGGAGAGGTTATCCTCGGCAGGGACATTGGTATCATCCATGGCTTGACCGGCATTGTCATCATTGCGGGTGTGTCCTATCTGACAGATGTTTTATCCATAAAAAACCGGAAATTCAGAGCATTGATTGAAGGACAGGACACCGTGTTCATTCAGGATGGAAAAATTCTTGAAGATCACTTGAAAAAAGAAAATTATTCCATTGAAGATTTGTCAGCACTCCTTCGGGAAAAAGGAGTCTTCAATGTCAAGGATGTGGAGTTCGCTGTCCTGGAACCAAAAGGAAAACTGAGCATCCTCTTGAAAAAGGAAAATCAGCCCCTGACCGGCAAGGACCTCAAGCTTTTCATGCCCAATGAAAAAGAACCACAGACGGTGATCATGGATGGGCAGGTCATCTTTGAAGCACTTGGTAAGACGGGCTGCACCCTGGAGTGGCTCAACAGCGAACTCGAAAAACGGGGGGCATCCCAGGAAAATGTTTTCCTCGCCCAGGTGGACACCTATGGAGAACTGACACTCGACCTCTATAACGACCACCATACCATCAATACGCCGAGTGAACGCCAGCTGCTTTTTGCCAGCATGAAAAAAGTCCAGGCAGAACTCGAGCTGCTTGCGTTAAATTCTGAAAACCAGACACGCCAACATGATTTTTCAGCATGTGCAGAAAAGCTTAAGGGAGTGCTGACAGAAGTGGAAGGGTATTTAGGATAACTCTTCGCATAAGAAAAAAATATCAATATGCTTTTAAAGATCAAGACAGGCAGGCTGCGAGGCACAGCCGGACTCAGGTCAGCAGGAAAAACCCGCAGGATAACCCTGCAGGTTTTTGCTGCTGATTATTCATAGCTGTCATCTTCGAAATAATTCCGGAAATCCTTTTTATCTGCTTTAGAATCTTCCGCCGGCATATAAGGATTGCTTTCAGTAACAGATTGGGAATCAAGTTTGGTTTCAATGACAAGAGATGGGCCGGACATTCGTTTTTCACCGATAAAACGGTCATCCAGCTCTTTAAAATCAGGAAGATGATCGTTGCCAGGCTTTGTTGGTTCCATCAATATGACCTCCTTTATGATAATTTGCTTCCCGACGAGCTGAATATGTATTTAAAAGCTCAGGAAAACAGGCCGTTGGTTTCTAGAGGAGTTCTGTGTGGAAGTTCCTTTGTCGCAGCGGTTCACTGCCCGTCTCATATTGAAAACAACTCCTTTCTTTAATCCTCTCATGCGATAACAGTCTCCCGTATTGACGATTAAGCTCCGCCTGATTAGGGTATTGTTCTTTAGAACAGAAAAATTTAAGGTGGGGAAAATGCATGAGCCAGCTGCTTGATCTTTCAAAACAAAATAGAGATGAAGTCATGGGAGGAACGCAGGCCGACCAGACAGTCATCCATCCTTTAAATATCACGTCCGAAATAGGAACCTTAAAAAAGGTCCTGCTTCAGCGTCCGGGTGGTGAAATTGAACATCTGGTTCCCGACTATTTAGAGAGACTGCTTTTTGACGATATCCCATACCTGCCGGCAATACAAAAGGAACATGATTTTTTCGCCGATGCTTTAAGGGCAAGGGGTACAGAGGTGGTATACCTTGAAGACCTTGCCGCGGGAGCCTTGCATACTCAATCCATCCGAAAGCAGTTTGTAACAGACGTACTTCAGGAAAGCTGTGCGGATAATCAGGCACTCTGCAAAGAACTTGAAGAATTCCTCCTTGCTCTGCCCTCAAAGGAACTTGTCCTTCAGGTAATGAAGGGCATGCTTAATTATACCCCTGAAGAAGCTACCCGGTTCAGGAACCTGGATACATACCCGTTCTCGCTTGATCCAATGCCAAACCTCTATTTTACGAGGGACCCTGCAGCCGTGATCGGCAATGGGATATCAATTAATAAGATGGACCGTAAAGCGAGGCAGAGAGAGACTCTCTTTATGAATTATATATTAAGATATCATCCGGATTTCGCTCCATTTGATATTCCGATCTGGTTCAATAGGGATAAATCCCATTCCCTTGAGGGAGGGGATATGCTGGTGCTGAGTTCTGAAGTCGTGGCTATCGGAATCAGTGACAGGACATCAAGGAAAGCAATTGAAGAAATAGCGAAAAACTTATTCCAAAAATCAAAAACGATCAAGAAGGTGGTAGGGATCGAAATTCCTAAAACACGCGCCTTCATGCATTTGGATACTGTATTTACGATGGTGGACCGGGATAAATTCACCATTCACCCAGCCATCATGGGGCCGGACGGTAAAATGGATCTATACGTAATGGAACCGGATGAAGACGGCATACAGATTACGGTTAGGGATGATTTATTCTCTGTCCTGAAGGAGCTTCTGGACCTTGAAGACCTTGTTCTGATTCCATGCGGCGGCGGTGATCCAATCGCAGCGGCGAGGGAACAGTGGAATGACGGCTCCAATACATTAGCCATCGCGCCGGGAGTTGTCGTCACATATGACAGGAACTATATCTCAAATGAGACACTGAGAAGCAGTGGAGTAGAGGTTATTGAAGTGCTGAGCTCCGAACTTGCCCGGGGCAGGGGCGGCCCGCGCTGCATGAGCATGCCGCTTTACCGGGAAAATTTATGAGTTCTGATGGATTGTCCCTTTCTTGCGGGACAGTCTCTTTTTCATATTGTCTCCAAATGGGGCATGTTTTTGCTGCTCCATTCAAAATCGGCGTTTATTTCAAAAATCCAAGGAGTCAGTAATCCACCATCATAATGAATCCATAGACGAATACAGCAGCAGGAAAAAGGATAAAAATCCAATTAAGTATCTGCAGACCAATAAAAAGTGAAGAGGCTCCATGTTTTGAGACCTTTTTTATATAAAGAAAGGAAACAAAAGCGAATACCGGTGAGGAGAAGCCGAGTATCCCAAAATTAGGTTCAGATGCGTCTATCAGCTCTTCAATCAAAAAAACCAGGAATATGATATTGACCAGGACCAGGGATATTGGAAACAGTATATTGAAGTTGGTTAACTTTATAGCAGCATTCCCCTTTCTTTGTTATTTCCATTTTATTACACTGTAAATATTCAATGGGAACTTTGAAGATCCTCCATGAAACACATGAAGACAAAACATTTATTTTCATAGGCTGTTTCCGTAAATATTGGGGCTGCTGAACATAAAGAATGATTAACGCTACGGGCACTCTGCCTGTGCAGGGCGGGCGGTGAGCCCCCAAAAAAAAACTATCTTTTAAAATACAGATTCGATAAAACAAAATGTGCATATTTTCATTTTATAGTATGATGGGATTATACAGGGTTTAGGGGGAAACACCATGAAGAACATTAAGGCAGCGGTACTATTGTCAGCCTGCATACTGGCAGTCCTCACCGGATGCCAGACAGATAAACATACATCAAGCTATTTCCAAAGTTCTAAAAAGGCATCATTTAATCACATAAAAGGGCTGGGCTTTGCCGGAGAGTCTACTCTATTTATAGCAACCGAAAAAGGGATACATAAATATGAAGACTCAAAGTGGCATGCGCCGTCGAAAAATCGGAATGATTATCTCTCGCTTGCTGTCGCGGAGGATGGAATCTATACCAGCGGATATAAAGATGGCTCCAAAGGAAACCCCCTTGGCCTTGTAAAGAGCAAGAATCAGGGGAAAAGCCTGAATACTGCCGGCGGAATCGAGAAGCAGGCGTATGATCAGCTGGCAGCAAGCTTCAAGACAGGCGAGGTTTACCTTTTCAGCAGGACAGAGGGCGGAATTCTCCATACTGCCGACGGAGGAAAGAATTGGTCGAAAAGCAAGCTTAAGGGTTTAACGTCCAAACAGCTTGGCGGGATGGCGGCTGATCCTGATCAGGCTGGCAGTATTGGCATATTCGCCAAGGAAGGCATTTTCCTTTCCACTGACCATGGCGGGTCCTTTCGACTATTTCCGTCTGAAGCTCCTGTCACTGCCCTGGCATTCGGAGAAGACTCGATTCTTTATGCGGACTTAAATGAGGGAAGGCCAGCCATCTACCTGCTGGAACTTGCCACGATGAGCAAGAGACAATTATCATTTCTTGATGCCAGGCCAAACAATCCCATC
Source organism: Paraperibacillus marinus (assembly GCF_046237605.1). Lineage (GTDB taxonomy): Bacteria > Bacillota > Bacilli > Bacillales > DSM-1321 > Paraperibacillus > Paraperibacillus marinus. The sequence continues at coordinate 1,820,763 of NZ_CP143542.1, forward strand.
CTTTATTTGAGTGTAAATCCGGAGGACCAGGAAATGATTGCTGCAGCAACCTATGATAACGAAATTTTCCTTTCCAGGAATTCAGGACAGACGTGGGAGCAGATAAAGAACTCAAAAAAGAAGTAACGGCACCAAGAAGACGCGATATGCGTCTTTTTTTCGGATTTTTTTAGGAGAGACTTAACAATATATCCGGCAGAGTCTGGAGATTAATTATAAATTCCTATTCCTGAAATTGCATGATAAGCAGAGGGTCAGACGAATATAATGATTATGGCTGGCTTGCGGCTGACGGAGTCCCTCTTCTTATTTTACTGCTAAGCCTGCTAATCTGATTGATGGCTTTTATATAGAATATTTTGATAGAATACAAATATAATTTCTCCATAAGAATCCTCAAAAATATTTTCCGCCAGACTTTTTAGCGTTCAATTCTAAGTACTATCACACAACATATAGTCAGAATATTTCGTCAAAACAAGGGAGAGTCACATGAAAGTAGAGGACTGTAAAGCTATCGTCTCGGGAGGAGCTTCAGGTCTCGGGGAAGCTGTTATCAGGTTAATAGCGGCCAAGGGAGGCTCGGCAGCCATTTTGGACAGGGATGCTGCCAAAGGAGAAGCTCTCGCGAAGGAATTGGGCAGGTCTGTGGTTTATTGCCATTGTGATATAAGGGATGAGGGGCAGGTGAAGCATGCACTCGAGAGCGCCCTGGAGCATTTTAAACGAATTGACGCTCTTATAAATTGCGCAGGGATCGTCATCGGACGGAAGGTTATGGGCAGGAGTGGCTTGCATGATCTTGAATCGTTTGAAAGAGTTATAGGGGTAAATCTGATAGGAACTTTCAATTTGGTCCGGCTTGCTGCAGAGAAAATGACAGCCAATGTTAGGAATGGAGACGGGGAGAGGGGAGTCATAATCAATACCGCTTCAATTGCCGGCTTTGAGGGACAGATTGGACAGGCTGCGTATAGTGCCTCCAAAGCAGGTGTGGCAGGGCTGACACTGCCGCTTGCCCGGGAATTCGCAATCCATGGTATCAGGGTGATGACAATAGCCCCGGGGCTGTTTGATACGCCTATGTTTGCGTCCCTTCCGGAAGAAGCAAGGGGAGAGCTTGGCAGCTCAGTTCCCTTCCCTTCCCGTCTTGGAAAGCCGGCAGAATATGCAGGCCTTGTAAAGGCGATCCTTGAAAATCCTATGCTGAATGGGGAGATCATTCGTCTGGATGGAGCAGTCAGGCTGATGCCTTGATGATGGCTCAGGTAATAAATGGAGGGAGTGTTGGGATTGGCTGGTTCATACATAAAGGAAGAACATCAAATCTTTCGAAGGTCACTGGCAAGATTCCTGGACAAAGAAGCTCGGCCCCAATACAGAATCTGGGAGGAAAACCGGCTGATACCAAGGGATTTCTGGAAAAAGCTTGGCAGGCAGGGCTATCTGTGCCCTGATGTTCCTGAGAAATATGGCGGGGCTGGAGGAGATTGGGGCTGCTCCGCCGTTCTTGTCGAGGAACTGGAGCGAATTGGATCCGGCCTTATAGGAGTCAGCCTGCACAATGACATTGCCGTTCCTTATATAACGGCATATGGCACAGAGGAACAGAAAGAGAGATGGCTCCCCGGGTGCATTACAGGCGACATCATTACGGCGCTTGCCATGACGGAGCCAGGAGCCGGGTCAGATTTAGCAGGAATGACAGCATTCGCAAGAAAAGAGGGCGGAAGGTATATCCTGAACGGGCAAAAAACGTTCATCACCAATGGAATCCACGCAGATTTGATTATAGTCGCCTGCAGGACTAATAAGGACGAAAGAAAGCGACATAAAGGAATAAGCCTTCTTGCCGTAGAAAAAGATTTTCCAGGCTTTCGGCGCGGACGGAAGCTGGATAAGATGGGACTACACTCACAGGACACGGCAGAATTATTTTTCGAAGAATGCGAGGTCCCGGCAGAAAATTTAATAGGAACAGAAGGGGAAGGGTTTGCCTGCATGATGGATAAGCTGCAGCAGGAAAGGCTGGTTGTGGCAATTGCAGCCCAGACAGCCGCCGAGGAAATGCTGGGACTGGCTATACGGTATGTGAAGGAACGCCAGGCATTTGGAAAAACCATCAGTTCTTTTCAGCATATACAATTCAAGATTGCTGAAATGGCGGCTGATATAGAAATGGGCAGAACCTTCCTTGATTCGCTGGTTGCAGAACACATAGAAGGGAAGGATATAGCCGCCAGAGTGTCCATGGGAAAATGGAAATTGACCGAATTGGCGAGAAAGACAGCAGCTGAATGCATGCAGCTCCACGGCGGCTATGGCTATATGGAAGAATACGAGATTGCCAGAAGGTACAGGGATATCCCTGCCGCCAGTATTTATGCGGGAACAAATGAAATCATGAAAATGATTGTCGCAAAAAATCTTGGTTTATAGATGGAGGAGAAGAAATGCGAGAAGCAGTGATTGTAGCTGGAGTCCGCACCCCGGTTGGAAGGCGGAACGGCTCTTTGAAGGATATCCGGCCGGATGAATTGCTGGCGCTGACCCTGAAAGAGCTTATGGACAGATCAGGTGTAAATCCGGGAGCAGTAGAAGATGTGATAATAGGCTGTGTATCCCAGATAGGGGAACAGGCAGGTGATATTGCCAGGGCAGCGGCCCTGATGGCAGGGTTCCCGGAAGAAGTACCAGGGACCACGGTCGACCGGCAGTGCGGATCCAGCCAGCAGGCGGTCCATTTTGCAGCCCAGGCAATTCTGAGCGGGGATATGGATATTGTTGCCGCCGGTGGGGTGGAGAGCATGACAAGGATACCGATCGGCTCTAATTATCAGGGAGTGAAGCCGTCCTCGATGTATACAGACCGTTACAGGATTACCCATCAGGGGATATCCGCAGAAAGGATTGCGGACAAATATAATTTTTCCAGGGAAGAATTGGACGTATTTGCTCTAAACAGCCATGAAAAAGCATTGCGGGCGATTGAACAAGGCTACTTTGATAAAGAAATATTTCCTCTGGCGCTGTCTTCTATGGATGGAAAGGAATTCATCGTTCGTGAGGATTCAGGGCCCCGTATGGATAGCTCCATAGAAGGCCTTTCCTCCCTGAAACCGGTTTTTGAAGAAAATGGGGTGATAACGGCAGGGAACTCCTCTCAGATAAGTGATGGTGCAGCGTGCATGCTTATCATGTCCAGAGAGAAAGCGGAAGAACTCGGCATAAAGCCGCGTTTTAAAATTCATACAAGGGTGGTCACAGGCTCAGATCCGGTTCTCATGCTTACAGGCCCTATTCAGGCTACCCAAAAAGCTCTGGAGAAATCAGGTCTCACCCTCAATGATATTGATATATTCGAAGTGAACGAGGCGTTTGCCCCTGTTACCCTTGCATGGCTTGAGGAAACTGGTGCAGATCCGGAGAAGCTGAATCCGAACGGCGGCGCGATTGCCCTGGGACATCCCCTTGGAGCAAGCGGTGCCAGGATCATGGTATCCATGATTCACGAATTAGAACGGATCAAAGGCAGGTATGCACTTCAAACCATGTGTGAAGGACATGGAATGGCTAATGCAACCATCATTGAAAGACTGGATTTTTAGAAATCTAAGGTGATAACAAAGGAGGCCCTGAAATGGGAATGACAGTTGGCCGGATTTTTGAAATGACCGCAGCTAAGTTTCCGAACAAAGAAGCGTATTATGATTCCAGAAAGGATAAACATTTGACTTACAGGGGCTGGCATCAGGAAGTCCATGCACTTGCAAATGCCTTCCTTGCAGCAGGAGTGAAAAAAGGAGACCGTATCTCCACCTGTCTTTATAATACTGAGGAAATGGGAACCTCCTACTTTGCCTGTGCCATGATCGGCGGTGTCTTTAATCCGATCAATTTCCGCCTGACTGCAGAGGAGACGGCTTTTATCCTAGAGGATGCAGAGCCAAAAATCGTTTTATTTGAGGAAGCTACACGGCAGGTGATTGAAGCTGTCCGGATGAGGTTTCCGCATATTTCATTCTGGTTTATCGACCAGGATACCCCCTCATTTGCAAAGAGTTACCAAGCTGAAATGAAGGGAGCAGTCATAAAGGAAATAACAGTGGATGTGGATGAGAATGACCTGTATGCCATCATGTATACGAGCGGCACAACAGGCAGACCGAAGGGGGTCATGCATTCGCACAGGGACGCTGCCGAGCAGAGCCTGCTGTGCATTGCTGCGACAGGCATCACTTCTAAAGACTGCGGTCTAGCGGCGGCGCCTATGTTTCATTGTGCTGAGCTCCATTGTGCCTTCCTGCCCCGTGTCCATGCAGGGGCGAGTCATGTATTTCTGCACCAGTTCGACCCCGGAAGACTGCTGCGGCTGATTGAGTCGGAAAAAGTGTCCATGCTTTTTGCAGCACCCGCCATGTGGAATATGATTCTTCAAGAGGATCTTGAGATTCATTCTGTCCGTTCCCTGCGGCTCGGATTGTACGGAGCAGCACCGATGGCTCCCGCCCTTGTAAGGGCATGCCGTGACAGACTGGGAATAAAGCTTGTCCAAGCCTATGGGATGACTGAAATGGGCCCAGCCATATCGTTCTTGTCAGATGAAGATCAAATAGAAAAATCCGGGTCAGCGGGCCAGGCTGCACTCAATCATGAAATCAGGATTGTAAAGCCGGCAGAGGACGGCCCTTCTAATCCTGAACAAACTCTCCCGCCTTATGAAACCGGAGAAATCATTGTCAGGGGCCCCTGTATGATGAGCGGATATTACAACAGGGAAGAAGCTTCTAGGGAAGCCGTATATAAAGGCTGGTATCATTCAGGAGATTTAGGCTATCTGGATGAAGACGGTTTTTTATATATTAAGGACCGTCTTAATGATATGATCATCAGCGGCGGGGAAAATATCTATCCGAGGGAAGTGGAGGACCTCCTCTACGAGCATCCGGATGTTCTTGAAGCTGCCGTAATCGGGGAGCCGCATGACCTTTGGGGAGAGTCGGTGACCGCCATCATTGTAAAAAAAGATCAAAACTTGACCGCCGAGACCCTTGAGGACTTTTGCAAAAACAGCACCAGACTGGCAAATTATAAACGGCCACGTTCCTATATCTTCTTGAACAGCCTGCCCCGGAATGCCAGCGGGAAAATATTAAAATATCAAATCAGGCAGGAAATCAAAAGGTAATGACGGGTCGGGATAAAGGTTCTTGAACACTTGTGGAAACAAAAAGATGGCAGCTGCTCTATTGCAGCTGCCTGATTTATACTCTTAAAATGAAGCACCGCAGCTAAAAACAGATTGATTCATATTGCAGGTTTTGGTTCTTTACATCCAAGAAGGAATTCGATATTGGAGCGGAATGATTCTTCTCCCTGCCAGTCTTTAAATTCAGCAGGGATGGATGCTCGTTCCAATGGGTCATCCTGGCCTGTTAACCTGGCGGCCAATTCTTTAATCATAACCAGGTAACCCTTCATGTCTGCAATGGCTTGTTCGTCAGCTGCCGGTCCGTGGCCGGGTATCAAAGCGTCGACTTTGTACTTCGCAAGCTTATCAAGGATCCCAGGCCAGAGTTCAGGTTTGCCGTCACGAAGCATAGGGTGCTGGCCCACTGTGACCAGATCGCCGCTAAAGAGGATCCTGTCTTCAGGTATATAGAGAAAAGAGTCGCATATACTATGTCCGCCTCCCAGCGTTTCAAGCACTGCTTTTTTTTCTGTCCCGGTGAAAATCACCCGTTTGTCAAAGGTGATGGCAGGGGGAGTGAATTCAAGCCCGGGAAGGGATCGTTCAATTTCCTTGAGGAAGTCCAGCTGAATCTTCAATTTTTTTGCCTTTTCCGCACTGTTTTCTCCTTTAAGATCGCCTTCCAGTTTTTCTATATGTGACAGCAGCTGCGGAATCTTCGACTTCTGATCTGAAATCCTTTCAGGGTGGACCTCAAGCATTTTATTCCTTGTCGCAATAGAGGAGATGATAACTGCTTTTTTAAAACATTGATTTCCCCTGATATGATCTCCGTGCCAATGGCTGTTAATCACATATTGGACCGGCCCTTTAGTCAGTTCGGCAGCAGCTTCTGCTAATTCTTCTGCTGCACAATGGGAATTAAAGGTATCGAAAATAATTGTTTTATCACCCAAATCGATTATGCCTGCATTTGAAACGGCACCGCCGCCTGTCTTTGCAATGGCTGCATAAATTCCATCCTTGATTCGTTCGATTGTAAAATGTTCTGATTTTTTTACCATATCATCACCTGCTTGTTTAATTGTTTAAAGGCCTTGCCACAGGGAAAAAACTACATGGTGACTGGGAATGGTATGACTCAGGAAAAATATAAGAGTGAAGCTTTCATATAATGAGACCTTTTTCCTGAGGGCGGGCTTTTAAAATGGCTGAAATCGTAAATTGCAGCTATTGGAATATGGGCACTCCTCAGGGTGTCTTTTTCTCTATTTCATCATTTGGATCTGATATAGTTGTTTTCAATATATCCTTCATAATATCCTGCCTGCTTTAACATAATACTTTAGGATTTCCAATAGGAGGTTAAGTATGGAAAGAAACATAGAGAGGCACCTGGTCGCTGCCATCGGGTACAGAGCAGGATTTGCATTCCGGCAGGCACCCCCTGAATTCATGGCATTTCAAGCAGGGGAAGGTGTCCGCACTCCGATTGAAATGGTTAACCATATGAATGCTGTGCTTACAAAAGCGGCGCGCGCTTTTGGAGTTAACTGTGAAGACAGCGGCACCCCGCTGTCGGGAGAAGCAGAAATAAGCCGGTTTTTTGAGCTCCTTGAAGAAATAGACGTGGCGATGGAAACAGGGGCAGAACCCTTAACTATGACCCTTGAACAAATCATGCAGGGGCCGCTTGCAGATGTATTGACCCATATAGGTCAGCTCTATATGCTGAGGAGGCTGTCCGGCTCGCCGGTCTCAAACCCGGGGAGCTTTATTCAGGCAGATATTTCAATAGGCAGAATTCAATACTGAAAATTATATGTATAAAAAGAAAGCATCTGAAAAGAATACTTCCAAAGGAGGTATTTTAATGAAAAAGTTAGCATTCATTTTCATGGCAGCCATCGCATTGCTCCTGTCCCAAAACGCAGCGGCATCAGCCCAGATGGAACAGCCGCAGCCAGAAATTAAACTGACTCAACAGCAAAAGGAAGAGCTCTTGGTCATTCATCGCAATCTCTTAACTGAAAAGAAAAGACTCATTTCCAAATATATTGAATTTGGCGTCATACCGGAAGAAAAGGGAAAAAAGATGCTGAAGAGGATTGAAGAGCATTATACCCTGATCGAAAAGAAGGGGTTCGTTCCCTTTGAAGGTAAAAAAGAATGGAAGCATCATCACAAAGGAATGGAGCATAGCCATTAATTCCTTTAGAATTATTTCATTATATAAAAAAGGCGGCTGCCCTGCTGATCCAGGGCAGCCGCCTTTTCTAATTCCCGAGCTTAGTTGCAATCTAAGAAATAAATTATGTCCATTTCCAGGTGCCGGCAGCATTTTGGCCGTAACAAGGACTGATGACCTGTTTGCTAGTATACCAGCTTCATTTTGGCGGTAAGGGGTATGTGAATCGGTGTCATTTCGGTCGTCAGAGGATTTCCCGGTCAGACTGCCAAGCAACCGGTGTTAATTGAAAAGAACTTTCACCAGTCTGCTTTCGTTATTCTATTATATTGCCATCAAAGTTTATCCGGCTGGTATCCCTGAACTCATGCACCAGCAGGGGATGGCTTGCGGGCAAAAGTTAGTCCTTTGTATCGATCCAGGAATCTTTTTAAGGAAATTTTTAGAAAGATTAAACAATCCGTGACTTTCGTCCGATATATGAACTATACATACATTTAATGCAAAGAGGGATGAATAAAATGAGATTAAAGGTTGGTGCGAAAATCAGGGGCGGTTTTTTTGCAGTCCTCATTTTAATGGCAGGAGCAGGGATATTAGGGCTGGTCCAGATAAGCCAGGTGGACAGGTCTTACTCGACAATCATTGATAAGGATATTACCAATGTGGCGAGAATCAAGGAGTTGAAGTCTGATCTATTTCATCAGTCGGCTGAAGTCAGAAGCTTCCTCTTGACTGGGGAAGAAGCAAATTTGGCAGAATACCACAGGGCTTCTGACAGATTCCAGAAAAATGTGATGCTGATCATGTCACAGACGAAAGATCCAAAGATGAAAGAGCTTGTCAAAGGAATCAATGAAGTACACATCGAATATCAGCAGATCGTTGAAAAGGAAGTAAAGGCAAAAAGAGAGAATAATCAAAATGTCTATATGACAATTGTGAAGACTTCTTCCAAAAACATAGGAGAAAGGTTCAGGGAATCCGTTGATAAAGCGGTCAGTTATGAGATGGCGAATGTAGAAAAAGAAAGTGCGAAGCTGACGCAGAAAACCAAAAATATTATCATTTTAATATCTGTCTTCAGTCTTGCAGCAGCAGCGTTAGCTCTCTTAATCTCCTATTTCGTAAACAGAAGCATAACAAAGCCGATCATTGCGGCTTCTGAAACCATTAAAAAAATTGCCGGAGGAGAGCTTTCGGTAGATGAGATTAAAGTGAAAAACAAAGATGAAATAGGGAGCCTGGTCACTTCGTTAAATCAGATGACCGGAAATATACGTCATATGGTCGGAGAAATCCACCATTCCTCCAGTCAGGTTGCAGCCAGCAGCCAGCAGCTGGCTGCCAGTTCAGAAGAAAGCACAGCGGCGGCCGAGCAGATAGCCGGTAACACACAAAAAGCGGCACAAGGAATGGAGCATCAGCTGGAACAGTTTCAAATGGTATCTTCTTCTGTTGAAAATATGGCGGATGGGCTTCGTGAAATTTTTGAAAGCAGTGAGGAAATGCTCTCTGCAGCCGAAGATGCAGAAGCTGTGACAAAGCAAGGAAGCAATTCCATTGTGAATGTTGTCAAACAGATGAATTTAATCCACCATTCAGTCAGCCAGGCATCCGGAACCATTCAGTCCCTGGATGTGAAATCAGCCGAAATCAGCACCATTGTGGGTCTGATTACAGGTATCGCCGATCAGACGAATCTTCTTGCACTGAATGCCGCCATCGAAGCGGCACGTGCCGGGGAGCAGGGCAGGGGCTTCGCAGTGGTGGCTGACGAAGTCAGGAAGCTTGCTGAAGAATCCAAACGCTCGGCGGATCAGATAACGGTCATGATCAGTCAGATTCAGGAAGAAATCAAAACTGCGGTTCAGACAATGGAGGAAGGGTCCCTCCTTGTAAAGGACGGTCTGGGGGACTCTGCCGAGGCCAATGAAGCATTCACATCAATCGCGGAATCGATTGGAGGAGTCACCTCACGCGTCCAGGCAGTGTCTGCTTCTGTCCAGACATTATCAGAAGCCAGCAGCCAGATAGCTGAAGCGGTGGCTGAGGTAAAGGAAATCAATGAAGTCAGTGCGGCTGCTGCACTCGAAAGCTCTGCAGCGACTGAAGAGCAGCTTGCTGCCATGGAAGAAGTGTCTACCTCGGCAGAAGCGCTCTCCAAACTTGCAGATGATTTGCAGACTTCCATTTCACACTTTAAAATGTAACAAAGGGCCGGAGGCAGGCTGCCTCCGGTTTTTTTATGGGCTAAAGAATAGATTCTGCCCCAGGTTCAAAACATAAGGCAAGTTTTCTTAAACATTCAGGAGGTTAATCATGTATACATTGCTTACACATAATGATTTAGATGGTGTGGGGTGCGGAATACTGGCCAGGCTTGCATTCGGTGACAACGTCGAGGTCCGGTATAATTCCATAGCAAGCTTGAACAGGCAGGTAGAGAAATTTATAGAAACTGGGGATTTTTCTAGAAAGCTGTACATAACAGATTTATCTGTAAGTGAAAAGAATGAGGAAAACATTCAGGCTTTTATTGATGCCGGCGGGCATGCTGAGCTGATTGACCATCACAAGTCTGCAGACCACCTGAACCGCCATTCGTGGGCAAGTGTAAAAGTTGAAGATGACGGAAAGCCTGCTTCAGCAACCTCGCTGTTTTATAATCATCTGACCGCTTCCGGAGCTTTAAGAGGATCCCAGGCTGCGGAGGAATTCGTCGAACTGGTCAGGCTGTATGATACATGGGAATGGGACAGGCTTTCTGTTCAGGATGCTAAGCGCCTGAATGATTTGTTTTTTATGTATCCTATTGAAGAGTTCGCAGAAAATATGCTGAGCCGCCTTGCTGGAACGGCGCCTTTTGAATTTAGTGAATTGGAGAAAAAGCTGCTTGAAATTGAAGAAAATAAGATAGATCGTTATATCCGCAGAAAGAAAAGGGAAGTATACCAGATCTATATCGGCGAGGAGTGTGCGGGCATAGTTCATGCCGAAAATTATCATTCTGAACTTGGGAATGAACTTATGAAGGAATTCAGCCATCTGGATTATATCGCTATTGTAATGGTCGGCGGAAAGAGAATCAGCCTCAGGACCATCCATGATCATGTGGATGTCTCAGAAGTGGCTGGAAGATATCAGGGAGGCGGCCACCAAAAAGCATCCGGATGCAGCCTGACTCCGGAAGGATTTAAATTGTTTGTGGAAAAGCCGTTTGAAATGGAGCCATTAAGGGCGGACGCCCATGACAACCGCTATAATGTCAAAGAGCCCGAGATTTTCTGCCTGTTCAGCAATCAAGATCAGGATACCATCTTAGTGCGCAGGGACAATGGTTCATGGATATTGGAAATGAATAGGGAAACAAAAGGATCCTTCGACACCTTCTCAGAAGCAGAAAAAGTGGTGAAGAGGAAGTACTATGCCTGGCTGGTGCGGGATGATCTATATGTGGACTTCTTGAGGAAGAATTACATGAACCGCCAGAGTTAAAATAGAAGAACCAGAAGCCAAAGGGGCAGCTGGTTCTTTTTTATTCAAACTAAAACCAGCCCGGAAAAATCGGGCTGGCTTTGTTCTTACATGGAAGCTAATTCAACTAAATCCGTTTCATTCACGATCATGTCGACTTCCCAGCCCTCTAATGTTTCTTTCTTGAGAAGAGCATTTACCAGGGCATCAAACTGAAGTCGGTGTGTATCGATGAGCATCTCTGTTTCGGCGAGTGCTTCGTAAAATAATTCTTTCATCTTTTCTTCTTTATCCTCTTTGCTGAAAGAAAGGGTGAATCCTTCCTGCAGGACGCCTAGGTCGACCATTTGCTCGATGATTTTCTTGGCCTGCTGGACATCTCCACCTACGCCTATGCTATGCTCACCCAGGAAGAGGCGTTCAGATACACCGCCTGCAAGGATCATTTTAACCTGATCCATCAGGTCAGATGCAGTAGCCAGATGCATTTCCTTCTGAAGCGGAGCTACATAGCCCAGTGCCTGTCCGCGCGGGATGATGGTAGCTTTGCGGACTGAACCTGGTTTGGTCAATGATGATATCAGCGCATGTCCGGTTTCATGGATGGCCACACGCCTTTTTGTATCAGCATCTTTCAGGTCCCTGGAAGTGGAGCCCAAGATGGTGCGGTCCAATGCGAAATCCAGGTCCGACTTCTGAATGGATTCGCTGCCATTTCTTACAGCCCTTCTGCTGGCCATTTCAAACAGGGAGCTGAGCTCCGCACCTGAAAAGCCCGAGGTGCTTTCCGCAAGGATATCTAATGAAGCTGCGACATCATCGGAAAGTTTTTTGCCTTTAGCATGGATCTCGATGATGTCTCTCCGGCCACTCGTATCAGGAAGCGGGACTTCAAAGGAGAAGTCGATGCGGCCGGGGCGGAGGAACGCTTCATCTAACATATCTTTTCTGTTTGTTGCAGCGATGAACAGAATGCCGTCGTTTTGGTGGCCTCCGTCAAGCTGGACAAGGAGTTCTGTTAACGTTTTTTCGGATTCCTCTCCGCCATGCTGCTTGCGTTTCGCCGCAAGGGCATCCACTTCATCAATGAAGATGACAGCAGGAGACTGCTTCCTGGCGGTCTGGAACAGGCTTCTCACCCGTGATGCGCCGACCCCGACAAACATTTCATTGAAGGAAGCTCCGCTTGCACTATAGAAGCTAGCCCCAATCTCGCGGGCCATAGCCTGTGCAAGAAGAGTTTTTCCCGTTCCGGGAGGGCCGTATAATAAAATCCCCTTGGGCGGCTTTATACCGACTTTGGCTGATTTTTCGGGATCTTTAACAATGGAGAGGGTTTGCAATATTTCTTCCTTCATTTCTTTGGGAAGGCCGCCTACATCGCTAATCGTGATGCTTGGGAGTGCACGTGCTCTTGCAACACTGTTTTTCATAGTATTCGCAGCACCAAGGCCGCCCTTGTTTTTCCTTTGATAGACCACGGCTGCCGCTATGACAGCAATCACAAGTCCGCCAAGGATCCAGCCGGTATATTCACTGCTGCTTGTGTAGGTGTACTGAACATTGAACTTTTCCACTAATTTATCTACCATTTGGCTGTTTGGGGGAACATAAGAAACATAATCCCCTTTTTCAGTCGTCAGGACCAGTTTACCGTTTTGTTGTTCCTCAAGGCTGACAGGAGCGCCTTTTTGAGTCTCTATCATTTCCGTCATCGAGGAGAATGGAATGGCTATCTCCTTTGAAGTCCCTTTAATAATCCAAGACACAGCACCAACAATGATCAATAAAGCTGCCAGCGGCAGAACGAACTTCGACATAAATTTTGGACGTGAATTCAAAGACTCATCTCCTTCTAAAGTATACCTAGATTATAGAAAATTAAGTCTTATTATACAAAGGATAAAACTGGATGAACACCCGGTAATTATTGGTAAATGATTTAAATGGGTTTAAAAGGCCGAATCTTTGAAAACGAATCTTGAAACAAAAAAATAGTGCCCTCCGGGACACTATTTTGACTTCTTATTAATGCTCTAAAAATGTAGACAGCATCCATAAATGTTTCTCCAGCGAGACGGAAATCCCAAGCAGCAGATCGCTCGTACCTTCATCTCCAGCATCCTGCGCAGTCTGCATTCCCGCTGACAGCTCTTTGATCAGCTGCTGAAAATCGTTTGATAAGGCCTGTACCATTTCCTTTGTAGTTTCATTGCCGGAAGCCTCATTAATGCTGGCTACCTCCAAAACCTCTCTAAGGGTAGCGGACGGACGGCCATTTACAGCCAGGAGCCTTTCTGCGAGGACATCTATATTTTCATTTGCCTCATTATACAGCTCCTCGAATTTTTCGTGCAGGGTGAAAAAGTTTTCTCCCCTGACATACCAATGATAATTATGAAGCTTTGTATATAACACAGTCCAGTTGGCTACCTGCTGATTCAATACCTGGCCAATTTCTGATTTCTGTGCGTTCTTCTGTGAAAAGTGTGGTTTGCGTGCAAATTCTGACATGAAAATTCCTCCCTATAATTAGACTCTCAAAAAAAAACATGGATATACCACAATGTTTTTTAGTTATTTTATTTTTCCTCAATTATGGGAGGACTAAACATTTTCTTAATTCCTCGTAGAGATGTTCTTATGAAAAGCAGGCTCCAAGTGTGCATGCCGACATAAATTCACCATATATATAAAGATAATCATGGCAAGGCGGTGCTTAAATTGGGAATCAGGATCCGGAATGATCAGGCTGTCATCTCACTTGATGGAGAACAGACCAGTTACATAATAGGTATCGATGAGCAGTATGGGGTGCTTCACTTATATTGGGGAAGATATATAAGGAATCTGGAGGATTTTGAACTGGCACCCCTAAAAGGGCTGTCCACATTTGAAGGCAGGGATGATCTGCTGCCTGAAGAGTTTTCTGGCTGGGGCGGCTTAAGGTATAAGGAACCCTCCTTGAAAGTCAGTTTCGCAGATGGAACAAGGGATGTGCGCCTTTTCGTGCAGGGTCTGGAAGCTGATGGTGATATCCTTACGATTACTTTTAGGGACGCCAGGTTCAGCCTCGAAGCAGTTGTTAAATACCAGACATTCAAGGAACAGGATATGATTAAAAGATCGGTAGCCATTTATAACAAAGAAGATTCCAGCCTCATGATAGAACAGCTGTTCAGCGGAGAATGGAATTTTAAAGAAGGGAATTTCCGTCTTACTAATGTATCTGGTAAATGGGCCGCGGAGAATGCGGTTTTCCGGAAAGAGATTCCGCCGGGAAAGATGGTCCTTGAAGGCCGGAAGGGCATCACCGGGCATAATCACAGCCCTTATTTCATGTTAGACAGACAGGCATCCCCGGATACGGGAGACGTTTTTTTTGGAGCACTTGCATACAGCGGCAACTTCAAAATCGAGATAGAGAAGCTGCCTTTTGGCAGCACCAGGGTCCTTGCAGGCATGAATGATTTTGATTCAAGGATTGAACTAGCTTCCGGGGCAAGCTTCGAATCACCAGAAGTTTACTTTGGATTTACACAGAAGGGACACAATGGGGCGTCCCAGGCCCTGCATTCATTTGCCAGAAACTTCCTCATTCCGCAATCCCACCGGAGTACATTGAGGCCGGTCTTATACAATAGCTGGGAGGCAGTCCGATTTGAGGTGGCGGCTGAAAACCAGGCACTTCTTGCCGAAAGGGCGGCGGAAATCGGTGTCGAACTTTTTGTAGTAGATGACGGCTGGTTCAAGAATCGGAATTCTTCGGCCGCCGGTTTGGGAGACTGGTATCCGGATGAAAAGAAATTTCCTAAGGGCCTTGCACCGCTCATTGATAAGGTGACAAATCTAGGAATGAAATTTGGGATATGGATCGAACCGGAAATGGTGAATAGGGACAGCTATCTATACCGTATGCATCCAGATTGGGTCTATCGCTTTGAAACCAGGGAAGGGACTCTTTCCCGTAATCAGCTTGTACTGGATTTGACAAAGGAGGAAGTTAGGAATTATCTGCTTTATGCTCTGGATCATCTTCTGACAAAATATGATATTTCGTTCGTAAAGTGGGATATGAACAGGCCGATTTCCGAACCGGGTGCATTGAATCTCCCGGAAGAACGCCGTCAGGAAATCTGGTTCCTGCACAATAAATATGTTTTTGAACTGATCCGTGAGCTCAGAAAAAGGCATCCAGATGTTTTATGGGAAGGCTGTGCATCTGGAGGGGGCCGGGTAAACTTTGAAGCTATACAATATTTCGATCAGTTCTGGCCGAGCGACAACACCGACGCGCTGGAACGCCTTACGATACAGAGTGGATTCAGTTACGCATATCCTGTGAAAACCATGTCCTGCTGGGTTACCGACAGTCCGAATTCATATACAAAACGAGTCATACCCATCCAGTTCAGATGTCATGCTGCGATGCTGGGAGCATTTGCGATAGGTTCGAACTTAACCGGGATGAGCGGAAGCGATCTTTTGATTTTAAAAAAATCTGTCTCTGAATATAAACGGATCAGGAGCATTGTCCAGGAAGGTGAACTTCACCGGATGGAAACTGAAGAAAAAAACTTCCTTGGCTTTCAGTACATGAAGGAAAACAGGGCGGTCATTTTTGTATTCAAGCATGGAGGGGGAGCAAGGGATCCTTTTATACGCTTGAAATTCAAAGCCCTCGAACCGGCTAGAAACTATTGCGTCGCTTTAGAAGGAAAAATTTTATTCATAAAATCTGGCGATTATTTATTGTATGAAGGAATTAAACTGTCCCTGAATAAAGAATATGACAGCAGGATGTTTGAGATATTCCCAAAAATGGGATATCTATATAGAGGAGAAAAGAAAAATCGTTTTTAACCTGATTGACTTATGACTCGAAGGTCGAAAGTCTCGCAGCCGGAACAGGAGCCTCGTACCTGAAGCGTAAGTCCACTTGCTTAAGAATTAAATTTTACAAAAAGAGCCGAAAAATAAATCTGAAGGAGAATTTTCCATGCCCAGCTATCGATATGCAGCCTGCATCCAAAAGAGGGAAGGAGTTTATGTTGTGAAGTTCCCTGATATAGAAAGCTGTTTTGCCGAAGGAAACACAGAAATGGAAGCAATCCAGCTTGCTTGGGACACACTGAGAGCCTATCTTTCCTTTTGTGAGGATGAGAATAAGGAAATTCCCCCACCTTCAGGAATTCAACATGTTTCTGAAGCGGACAGGGCAATATGGGTGGATGTAAATACCGATCACATTTAGCGGGCACAAAAAAAAAGTTAATCCAGGCTGCCCGGCCGGATTAACTTTTTTGGAGCCGTGATAAAAATCCACAGCAAATAAATGCTATTATTTCTTGTGAAGATTAGGAGTGATCTTGACTAAAAGACGTTCGCCCGCTACCATTTTGCTGCCGCATAATGGACAGTCGGGCTGATCTTCAAATGAATAATCCTTCCTCATCCAGCCTTTGCAATCCGGGGATTCACATTCCCAAATCTCTATCTGTTCTTTAGGCTGTGGTTCATCCCATTTTTTGCTATTATACATTTATAATCACAACTCCTTTATCTTATTATAGCATGTAAAGCAGGCATTTTTTGAAGCGGGGGAATAAAATGTTGAAAGTCGGTGTTATAGGTTTGGGAGATATAGCCCAAAAGGCATATCTTCCTGTTTTGGCAGGCATTTCGGATACAGAGTTTCATTTTTTCACCAGGAATCAAAAAAAACTGGCTGCTGCCGGGCGGATGTACCGGTGGACTAATCTGCATGACAGTTTGGAAAGCCTTGTGGGGGCTGGTATAACGGGCGCTTTCGTCCACACTGCCACTGAATCGCATGAACAAATCATCAAGTTCCTGCTGGAGAATCATATCCATGTTTTCGTGGACAAGCCGCTCAGCTATCATTATGAGGCATCCAGGAAGATTGCCGAGCTGGCAGCTCAAAAAAAACTTCTGCTTTCGGTTGGTTTCAATCGCAGATTTGCCCCTTCCTATCAATTTTTGAAGAAAGCAGAAGGGATAAATATGGTACTGGTCCAGAAAAACAGAAAAAATTCACCAGATGAGATCAGGCGTTTTATTCTTGATGATTTTATTCATGTTGCTGATACAGTCCGACACTTATATCCTTATGAGGCAGAAGAGACGATTATTACCGGAAAGCAGAAAGACGGCCTCCTGACACAAGTGACACTCCAGCTTGCAGGGAAGGAGGGTACTGCTATTGGGATCATGAACCGTGATGCCGGCACTTCCGAGGAAAGGGCTGAAGTGTTTGGGCCGACCGGCAAGAGAACAGCGGAAAATGTGGCGGATGCTTATATTCTTCAGGATAAGGATGCTTGGAAATCCGGTGGAGATGATTGGGAGCCGACCCTGGTAAAACGGGGTTTCCATGGGATGGTGCATAATTTCCTTTCCGCTCTTAGAGGAGAGGAAGAGCCATTTATCTCAATTTGGGATGCTTTAAAGACGCATGAGCTGTGCGAACAGATCATCTGTAAGCTTGAAGGCCGGCCGATGGAATAAAAAATATTATTATACCCTTGACATTTGTTTTAGGAATCTGTATTGTTGTCATTAATCAAATGAAACGAATGGCGCTGACGAAGAGTAGTACCCTGAGTGAGAACGATTCAGAGAGCCGGTGGGTGGTGAGAACCGGTGAGTTTCCTGGGGGAATGGACTTCCGAGCCTTTAAACCGAACCCTGCATGTGCAGACAGTAGGCTTTGACGTAAGCTTCTACGTTACAGGAAGCAGGCATTGGAACGTGGCTTCAGTGCTGTTAAGAGGGCTGCTTCAGGCAGCCAACCAAAGGTGGTACCGCGGGCTTCCCGTCCTTTATTCAGAAGGATTGGGGAGCCCTTTTTGCTTACAAAAAAATACAGTAAATCATTGAGAAAGAAGAGTAGTTCAAGCGAATGATCACAGAGAGTCGGTGGCTGGTGTGAACCGATACATTTACTTGAATGAATGGGCTTTTGAGAGATCCCTTGAAATTGGAGTAGAGGGAAACGGCTTCCCCCGTTACAGGGATAGAATATCTGGAAACCAGGGATTTTCCACGTATTTGAAGAGATAGGAGGCATATGGCCTCCTAACGGAGGTGGCACCGCGGACTATTCGCCCTCCATAAGCCTATTTGGCTTATGGGGGGCTTTTTGTATTCATTTTAAAGCAGGAGAGGGATCGGGATGAACATAAAAACAAAGTCAAGCAAGGTTTTCACGAAAGAACTGCCGGTAATGGATCTTATTGCTGCCTTTGAAAGGCTGGGCGGAAACAAAAAAGCGATATTGGAATTCCCGGACTATACAGGGGGAACAGAGACCATTGTCGGACTCACTCCTTATATGGAAATTCAGGCAAAGGGGAGCCGGATCAGTGTTCAAAAAGGCGGGGAGAAACATTCCTTTACCGGGGACCCTTTGGAGGAACTTAAGAAAATCGCAGCCAGTCATTCACAGGATTTCGGGCAGTATGGCAGAGCGATAGGATATTTCGGGTATGATTTTATCCGGAATTATGAGGAAATCGGGGAGGAAATGCAGGATGACATGTCTGCTCCTGATATGTGCTTCCTGTTTCATTCAGAATATCTTGTCGGCTCATCAGATGGAACAGCCGCCTGCTATCTTTTAAACTATGATGGATCCCTTACCCCTGAGGCAGCGGAAACCAGAATGATTGAACTTGAGCGAATGCTGATGGGGCCGCTGCAGAATCAGAAAACAGGCGATTTCAAATTTACTGGTTTCTCATCGGAAATGGGACAAAACGATTATATGGCAGGTGTACTGAAAATAAAGGAACACATCCTTGATGGTGATATTTTTCAGGGGGTGCTGTCACAGCGGCTGAAAAGCGGATACAGCGGCCGGCCATATGAATTTTTTAAGAAGCTGAGAAGCTTCAATAAATCACAATACCGATTTTTTATAGAACTGGAAGATATACAAATAGCAGGAAGTTCTCCTGAGAGGCTGGTGACGATCCGGGAAGAAAAGGTACTATCCAATCCAATTGCCGGCACAAGGCGGAGGGGAAAAACAGAGACGGAGGATCTGGATCTAGAGCAGGAATTAAGAAAAGATGAAAAAGAGAAGGCGGAGCATTTTATGCTGGTGGACCTGGCAAGGAATGACTTGGGGAAGATATCGAGGCCGGGATCGGTCGAGGTGACAAAGTTGATGGAAATACAGAAATATGTGAATGTCATGCATCTCGTTTCTGATGTAGAAGGAGTTCTGGATCCCGGCGTACACTTTTTAGATGCTGTACCGGCTGCACTGCCGGCAGGGACGGTATCGGGTGCACCGAAAATTAAAGCCATGCAGATCATAAATAATCTCGAGACAACAAAGAGAGGGATTTACGGAGGCGGTATCGGCACCTTTACCCTTGATGGATCTCTTGATCTGGCCCTGGCCATCAGGACCATGGTCTTTTCCGGCAATAGTGCTTATCTTCAGGCTGGAGCGGGCATTGTCCATGATTCGGATCCAGAAGCGGAATGGAATGAAACGATGTTTAAAGCTAAAGGATTAATGGAGGCGGCCAAATGATACTGCTGATCGATAATTATGACTCATTCACTTATAACCTTTATCAGATGCTTCGGGAATTGGACATCCCGGCTGTTGTGAAAAGAAATGATGAAATATCCATAAAGGAAATAGAAGAGATGAATCCGGAGGGAATCATTTTATCCCCAGGACCAGGCACACCAGACTCTGCCGGCATCTGCAAAGAGATCGTCAAGAACTTCAGCAAAAGCATCCCAATACTCGGCATCTGTCTCGGCCACCAGGTTATCGCAGAAGCATTTGGCGGTCTCGTTAAAAAAGCACCTTTGGTAAAGCATGGGAAAACATCTACTCTGAACCATGATAAAAAGGGAATATTTCACGGGATAGAAAATGCCATAACGGTTATGAGATATCACTCTCTTCTCGTAGAATCAAAAACGCTGCCAAGTTGCCTGGAGGTTACAGCCGTTTCTTTAGAGGATGATGCAGTTATGGCGCTAAAGCACAGGAAGTACCCGGTAACCGGCCTGCAATTCCATCCAGAATCCATCGCCACCCAATATGGCATGGAGATGATAAGAAATTTTATTAAATCAATGGAACGGAGGAAGTTATATGAAAAACTACTTACGTAAACTTCAGGATGGGAAAGCATTCACTTATGAGGAAATGAAGGAGGCGGCGCTCCTCCTCTTAAACAAGGAAACGACTGAAAGTGAGATTGGCGCTTTTTTAATGGGCCTGTCCTGCAAAGACGCAGAAACAGCTGAAATGGCTGCACTGGCTGCAGTCATACGTGAAGCATCCACCCATCAATTTGAGGCTGGTGAAGGGGCCATGGACATTTGCGGAACCGGGGGAGATGGATCCAACAGCTTTAACATCAGCACAACCTCCGCCCTAGTATTGGCTTCAGGGGGAGTAAAGGTGATCAAACACGGAAACAGAGGAATCACCAGCCGCTCTGGAAGCATGGATGTGCTTGAAAAGCTCGGCATCTCACTTACACAGGATGCAAAAGCCGCAGGCAGAATGGTCAGGGAGGCAAATATAGCGTTTCTTTTTTCACAGCATGTTCATCCTCAGCTGAAAAAAATTGTAAAAGTCAGGAAAGACCTGGGCATCCCGACCATCTTCAACAGTCTGGGGCCGCTGACAAACCCGGTCGGCCTTGAATATCAGGTAACGGGTGTGTACAGTCCATCGCTGCTTGATACTTATGCTGAAGTTTTCTTGAAAATGGGCAGGAAGAGGGCAGTAGTCGTCCATGGTGCAGGAGGCATGGATGAGGCTTCTCTCCAAGGTGAGAATCAATTACGCATCGTTGACAAAGGAATCATAACAGAGCTGACTGTCCAGCCGGAAGATTATGGCCTGGAGCAGGCAGGAAACATCGAGATACGGGGAGGAAACCCGGACCGTAATGCTCATATCCTCCTCTCTGTACTCGAAGGTGAGAAGGGGCCATTCTCTGACATTGTTATTCTTAATGCAGGCATTGGTTTTTTTGCATCAGAAAAGGCGGAAAACATATACGAAGGTGTTCAGCTCGCAAAACAGCTCCTTGAGACAGGCGCTGCCTATACCCACTTTAAAAAAATATTGGAAGTATCCAAGTCAGCAGCCACAAAGGAGGCAGTGATATGAAAGACTACCTGGAACCGATATTAATTGAAAAGAGGAAGACTTTATCCAGGAAAATTCCGGCTGAGCCTGGCGGAATTAAGCTGGAGGAAAGGCAGCCGTCCTTCAGACAGGCATTGAAAGACGGGTTTTGCATCATAGCTGAATTCAAGCGTGCATCCCCTTCTAAAGGGGATATCAACCCGGGGGCAGACCCGGCAAAAATTGCCGCAATGTATGAGAATGCCGGGGCGGCTGCTGTCTCAGTGCTCACTGAGGAAACATTTTTTAAAGGAAGCCTGGAAGACCTCAAATCTGTAAGGAACCAAATCGCTCTCCCGATTCTATGCAAGGACTTTATCCTGCAAAGAAGCCAGATTGATGAAGCAAAGGCGGCCGGTGCCTCCATCATCCTGCTGATTGTGCGGGCCCTGTCCCAAGAAGAATTGCTGGACCTGCATGGATATGCCCATACAATCGGCCTTGAGGTCCTGGTGGAAGTTCATAATGAAGAGGAGCTGAACAGGGCAGCAGACATTGGCGCAGAAATCATAGGCATTAACAATAGAAATCTTTCAACCTTCGGGATTGACCTTGCTGTGACAGAACAGCTGGCAAAGAAGGCCAAGGAGGCGGGGGCATTCGTGATCAGTGAAAGCGGGATATCCACTCTTCAGGACTGCAGAAGGGTAATGGAAGCCGGGGCAGACGGGATTCTCGTCGGAGAAGCATTCATGAGAGAAAGCAATCCTGAGGAGATGATCAGGGAGATGAAAGGTTTAAGGAGAGAAAAAATTCATGAAGGTTAAAATCTGCGGCATCACCGACAAGGTGACAGCGGCTGCAGCTGTAGACTGCGGCGCATCAGCACTGGGATTCGTATTTGCCGAGAGTAAAAGGAAAATAGACAGGGAGCTTGCAAGAGAAATCATACAATCACTTCCGCCTGGAATTGATAGTGTCGGGGTATTCGTCAACGAAAACCCTGAAGTTATTGAAGAGACAGCGATATATACAGGGCTTACCATGATTCAGCTGCATGGAGATGAAGACCAGGAGACCATTGACGCTATTAAACTGCCGGTAATAAAGGCAATTCCATACAGCTCAGAATCTTTGCAGAGGTGGAAGGACCAAAATGCCAGTTACCTGCTGCTGGACGCACCAGCGGGGAGATACCGCGGCGGAAACGGAACCAGCTTCAATTGGAGAGACGCTGAGGGACTAGGCAGCAAGGTCGATAACTTGATTCTGGCGGGAGGGCTGAATCCGGAAAATGTACAAGAAGCCATTTCCATAGTATCCCCTGCCATGGTGGACGTAAGCAGCGGCGTTGAGACAAACGGGAAAAAGGATTTGCAAAAAATAAAAAAATTCATCGAGAATGCAAAAAATGGAGGAATGACAAATGTCGGTTAAAGCATATACACTGCCTGATGCAAATGGAAAGTACGGGGAGTTTGGCGGCAGATTTGTACCAGAAACCCTCATGACGGCCGTGACCCAATTGGAGGAAGCCTACAAGTCTATTGCGCATTCGGAGTCTTTTCAGGAGGAATTTCAGTCCCTTTTAAAGAATTATGTTGGACGTGAAACACCCCTGTACCATGCAAAAAGGCTGAGTGAAAAATTGGGAGGGCCGAAGATTTATCTAAAGCGGGAGGATTTGAACCATACAGGAGCCCATAAAATCAACAACACTCTCGGCCAGGCGCTCCTGGCAAAGAAAATGGGGAAAAATAAAGTGGTCGCCGAAACAGGAGCTGGCCAGCATGGCGTAGCAACCGCAACGGTCTGTGCATTGCTGGATATGGAAGCTGTCATTTTCATGGGAGAGGAAGATGTCCAGCGCCAGAAACTGAATGTGTACCGGATGGAATTGCTTGGAGCTAAGGTTATTTCTGTAAAGCAGGGAAGCAGGACGCTGAAGGATGCCGTCAATGAGGCATTAAGATACTGGGTCACCCATATAGACGATACGCATTATATCATGGGATCGGTGCTTGGGCCGCATCCATTTCCGCAGATTGTCCGCGATTTTCAAAGCATCATAGGGAGGGAAACGAAAAAACAGTTTCTTGCAGCAGAAGGCAGTCTTCCCCAATATGTGATTGCCTGCATCGGCGGAGGAAGCAATGCAATGGGCATGTTCCATCCATTTATCGAGGATGAAGAAACAGTGCTGATTGGAGTTGAGGCTGCAGGAAAAGGACTATCAACAGAGGAGCATGCAGCTTCCCTGACAAAAGGGAGGAAAGGTGTCCTGCATGGTTCGTATATGTACCTGCTTCAGGATACAGAGGGGCAGATACAAGAGGCCCATTCCATTTCGGCAGGACTTGATTATCCGGGAGTCGGCCCTGAGCATTCATATTTGTTCGAACAGGGAAGGGTTGAATATCATTCCATCACAGATGAGGAGGCGCTTGCGGCATTTCACCTTCTGACAAAAACAGAAGGAATTATACCGGCGCTCGAGAGCTCCCATGCAGTAGCCCATGCAGTTAAAATGGCAGCTGGTCTTACTTCAGCAGAAAGCATAGTCATCTGTCTGTCAGGACGGGGAGATAAGGACGTGGATACTATCAGAAAAAACGAGGGGGCAGCCAATCATGAGTAAAGGGAGACTGAGAGAGACCTTCCAGGACTTGAAGAAAAAAGACCAGAAAGCTTTTGTCGCTTATATCATGGGAGGTGACGGAGGGATAGGCCGCCTGATCAGTGACATCCTTTATCTGCAGGAGAGCGGGGCTGACGTCATAGAGGTGGGTGTACCCTTTTCTGATCCGGTTGCCGACGGACCTGTCATCCAGGATGCCGGACTTCGTGCTTTGAAGGAAGGCACCACACTGAAGTCTATTCTTAAAGAAATACAAGAGGGCAAAGACAAAATCAAGGTACCGATTGTCCTTATGACCTATATCAATCCGGTCCTTCAATATGGAATCCGGGAATTTTCCAGGGACAGTGCAGCTGCCGGTATTGCCGGCTGTATATTCCCGGATCTTCCCCTTGAAGAGGAGGGCCTTATATCTTCAGTCCTGACAGAGGCAAATATAGCAATCATCAGGCTGGCTTCCTTGACGAGTACCGAAGATCGTCTGGAGAAACTCGCCGGAAGCAGTGAAGGCTTTCTTTATGCAGTCACAGTAAAAGGAGTTACAGGTCAAAGGGCCAGACTCGAGACAGAAGAACTTGCCGCAAGGGTCCGGACTATCAAGCAATTCACGGATACCCCTGTACTTGCCGGATTCGGAATTTCAAGCGCAGATACAGCGGGCGGGGTGCTGCCCTTCTGTGATGGAGTGATTGTTGGCAGTAAAATCGTAGCAGCACTGCATGAAGGTGAACGTGAAACCATCCGTGAATTAATCGGTGAAATAAAAGGGCTGCATGCTGTGAGCGCACGATGAGGTAATGGGAAGCATCCGGAACTGGGCCGGGTGCTTTTTTATGGAAATGGGGCGGAGCTGCATGCATTAGAAGTCTTCCTGCAGCTAGGTGTGAACATCAGTTATCTTGCTGGCTGCCTGCGCCTTGCCTTGCCCTGGTTCCTTTCCATGCTTGGGCAGCGGGTAGAATACTCATGTTTGTTTTATGCTGCTGTCTGCTTGTATGACAAAGGAATTGAAAGTCAAAGGCTCCCTTTGGGACTAAACAAAAATGTCATCCTTCTGATTATATAATGGTATGATTTAGGAAGTAAATGTAAAGGAGAAGGCAGCATGATTTCACGATTTTTTTCTTATTATCTACCCCATAGGAAGCTGTTTATCATTGATTTCACAAGCGCTGTTATAGTGGCACTTCTGGAGCTTGCATTTCCGCTTGCTGTAAAGTGGTTTATTGACACACTCCTGCCAGGTGAAGACTGGGCAGCGATTATCAGTGTCAGTTCAGGATTATTGGCATTATACATAGTCAGTACACTCCTACAGTATATCGTCAATTATTGGGGGCATATGCTCGGCATCAATATTGAGACAGATATGAGACAGCAGCTTTTTCAGCATGTTCAAAAGCAGTCCTTTAAGTTTTTCGATAATACAAAAACAGGTCATATTATGAGCCGGGTGACAAATGATCTGTTCGATATCGGTGAGCTGGCCCATCATGGCCCTGAAGATCTTTTCATTGCCCTCATGACTTTTGCAGGAGCTTTTTGGATTATGCTGACCATTAATGTTAAACTCGCGCTTATCACGATATGCATCCTTCCCCTGCTTGTGATCCTTATTGTTTATAGCAATTTAAAAATGAATAAGGCATGGAATCAAATGTACAGTGAGATTGCCGATGTCAACGGCCGGGTAGAGGATAGTGTTTCCGGAGCCCGTGTCGTGCAGTCTTTTACTAATGAAAAGTACGAGATTAAGAGATTTAAAGATAACAACCATCGATTTCGGAAAGCTAAGCTTGCCGGCTATAAGGTCATGTCGTTCAGTTCATCCGGCATCTACATGCTGACCAGGCTTATTACGCTTGCCGTTTTGGTGGCAGGGGCGTGGCTGTCGTATCATAAACAGCTGAGTTATGGTGAACTGGTAGGATTTGTTCTGTATGTGAACGTTTTATTCAAGCCTGTGGATAAGATCAGTGCCCTCATGGAACTCTATCCCAAGGGCATGGCGGGTTTCAAGCGGTTCACTGAAATGATTGACCAGGATCCGGATGTCAAGGATGCGCCTTCTGCCTTTGATGCAGACAGTTTAAGCGGCAGCATTGTTTTTGAGGACGTTTCGTTCAGCTATGATGGGAATAAGCCTGTTTTAAAAGGGATAGATCTTGAAATCCATCCCGGTGAAACGATTGCTTTCGTGGGTCCGAGCGGTGCTGGCAAAACGACCATCTGTTCACTGATCCCGCGATTTTATGATGTGACGGAAGGATCCATTAAAATGGATGGTCATGATATACGCAGCCTGACAAAGGAATCACTGAGATCCCAGATCGGGATCGTTCAGCAGGATGTGTTTCTCTTTACCGGTACTCTCAAAGAAAATATTGCTTACGGCAATCTAAAGGCTTCCGGGGAAGAGATAGACAGGGCTGCAAAAATGGCCCATCTTGAAGAATTTGTCTCCTCGCTTCCGGATGGCTACGAAACTCAGATCGGGGAGCGTGGACTAAAGCTGTCAGGAGGCCAGAAGCAAAGAATTGCGATCGCTCGGATGTTTTTGAAAAACCCTCCGATATTAATTCTTGATGAAGCCACTTCAGCACTTGATACCGAGACGGAAAGAATTATCCAGGCTGCCCTGGCCGAGCTTTCAAAGGACAGGACTACTCTGGTGATTGCACACCGTCTTGCAACCATTAGAAATGCAGACAGGATCATGGTCGTCACGGAAGATGGCATTGCCGAACAGGGAAGCCATGATGAACTCCTGAAAAGAGCGGGGATTTTTGCAAATCTCCACAGAGTGCAATATCAGAATTGATGCATTTAGTAAACGGCAGAATTGGAGGAGAAAGTTTAATGGCTAGAAAGCATTATACAATCCCATGGAATGGGACTGAGCTCTCGGCAGCAGTCGATATACCCCGCACGTATCGCACACCCGGCACACCAAAGATCCCGCTGATTATCATCTGTCATGGATTCATCGGCAGCAAAACAGGGGTGGATCGATTATTTGTTAAAGCGGCAGAAGGATTTGCACAGCATGGAATGGGAGTCTTGAGATTCGATTACATGGGATGCGGAGAAAGTCCAGGTAACTATGGAGATACAACTTTTGAAGAAATGATCACCCAGACAAGGGCGGTCATCGATCACGCATTCAGCCTTGAATGGGTGGATGCGGATGAAGTGATCCTGCTCGGACACAGCCTGGGCGGAGCAGCAGCTGTGCATGCCCTGGAAGGTGACCAAAGGATTTCACGGCTCATCCTCTGGTCAGCGGCTGCAAAACCTTATAAGGATATCACCCGCCTGCTGGAGGAAGGGGCGCGGCAGGGATCAAGTATTGAGTATCATGGCTATACCTTTACAGAGAGATACCTCTCGTCTCTATCCGGATATGAGCCGCTGGGATTAATCGATGTATTCAAGGGGAAGACCCTGTTTGTACACGGATCACAGGATGAAGAAATACCCTTTTCATACAGTCTTCAGTTTAATGAAGCCTGCGCAAATGGGCAGGTTCACATTGTGGATGGAGCTTCCCATACCTATTCCACCGCCTCTCATTTTGATGAACTGCAAGCCGTCACGCTTGATTGGCTCATACAATCAGGAAAAAAGCCGGAGTAAGAGGGAGGAAAATGGATTGCTCCCTCGAATTCTCTAAATATAGTTATTCAGCAAAAGGATAAGGAGTTTTTACATATGCAGAATCCAAGGCTACAGAAGCTGTACAGCGGCTGGCTCGCTGAAGCAGACATCGACAGTATGCAGGAAAAGATGGAAACCGGCGAAGTGACAGCAAAGGAATTGACACTGCTCTATATAAAAAGGATTGCAGAAATCGATAAAAGCGGACCCGCCATCAATGCCGTTCTTGAAATAAATCCTGATGCCGTTCAGACAGCCGAGGCGCTGGACGCAGAACGTGAACAAAAAGGAGCAAGGGGGCCGCTGCACGGCATCCCCATTTTACTAAAAGATAATATTGATACTGGTGATAAAATGCATACGAGTGCCGGTTCATTGGCCTTGGCAGAATCCAGGGCAGAAGAGGATGCTTTTGCAGCAGCGAGGCTGAGGGAAGCGGGAGCAGTGATACTGGGGAAGACGAATATGACAGAATGGGCAAATTTCATGGCTGAAAATATGCCAAATGGATACAGCTCAAGGGGCGGGCAGGTATTGAATCCCTATTCCCCCGGGAATTTTGATGTGGGCGGTTCAAGTGCGGGCTCAGGAGCGGCGATTGCCTCCAGCCTGGCTGCCGCTGCAGTGGGCACCGAGACTTCCGGATCCATCCTCAGTCCTGCCAGCCAGAATTCCATTGTAGGGATAAAACCCACAGTCGGACTGATCAGCCGGAGCGGCATCATTCCGATCGCCCATTCTCAGGATACGGCAGGTCCTATGGCAAGGACAGTGAAGGATGCTGTTTATCTGCTTGCCGCCATGACTGGCGCTGATCCTCGGGATCCGGCAGCAGGGAAGGCCATTCGGTGTAAGGACGTTGATTATGCAGCCTGCCTGAAGCTGGACGGTTTAAAAGGAAAGCGGATCGGCATAGCAAGGGATGTTTATTTTGATTATCTGCCGGAAGATAAAAGGGCTGTCCTTGATGCTGCCGTTAAATTGCTTGCTGCCTCAGGTGCAGAAGTGATAGAGAAAGTCCGGATTCCGTCAGGAGATGAAAAATGGGGATATGAAGTTCTGACGTATGAATTTAAAACAGACTTGAACGCTTATCTTAGCGGGCTGCCGCAGACTTCAAAGGTAAGGACACTGAAGGATGTCATCCAGTTTAATGAGAGGAACAAGGAAGCCGCTTTGAAATATGGCCAGGCAGTCATGATAGAATCGGAGAATACCAGCGGTACCTTGACTGAGCTGCAATATATATCAGCACTTGAACATGATATGTATCATTCGACCATTAATGGCATTGATGCTGTTCTGAAAGAAAACAATCTTGACGCCATTGTTTTTCCTAATAATCTGGGTGCAGGCATCCCGGCAAAGGCTGGATATCCTTCCATTACTGTGCCTGCCGGCTATTCAGGAGAAGGGGAGCCTGTTGGGATTACATTTACCGGGACAGCCTTCAGTGAGCCTGAATTGATTGAAATCGCCTTCTCCTATGAACAGGCTTCCCGGGCAAGGATTGCCCCTCAGCTGAATGCGGCCGAGGAGCAGCTTCTCTAGTAAATTCTTCTATTAAAACCGGCCTCCGGTCATTTTCAGGGAATTCCCTGTGTGAACGGATAGCAGAGAACACAGTGCATGATCCGAAAGCCGGGTTGAATGAGTCACCGCCAGCTTTATTTTTAGAAAATCAAGCACATATGGACGGGAGATATAGCTATGTTAAAGGGAAAGCAAATATGCTTACGGCCTCTCGAAGAAGAAGATGCCGCTGACTATGCAGAGCTCCTGGTCAGGAACCGTGAAGTCTGGCAATGTTTTGAACCAGCCAGGCCAGAGGATTACTATACAGTAGAACGGCAGCGGAAGACAATCGCAGAAGACCAGGAAGCCTTCAAGAGTGGCAGAGCCTATAATTTTGGCATATTTCTCCCTGATGGTACATTGATCGGTGACATCAGCCTTTATGATGTCAGGACAGCTTTCTTTCAATCGGCTTCTGCAGGTTATTCAGTAGATGGCATACACACAGGCAGGGGGGCTGCGACGGAGGCTTTATCGCTTCTTTTGCACTTTGCCTTTGAGACTCTTAAACTGAGGAGAGTGGAAGCCGGTGTTTCCCCGGAGAATGCTGCATCGATCCGCGTCCTTGAGAAGGCAGGTTTTATCAGGGAGGGCTTGATGCGTGAGTATCTGCTGATCAATGGCCGCTGGAAGGATCACTATCTTTATGCCGCCCTTTCCCCTCAGCGGGAATTAAGCGGCTGAAACGTCACGCACAGCTTGAAAGTTTACTTTTAAATTCACATTGAAGTATAATCATGAAGGTATGAATTCTTAAGTAGTGGAAGGAGTAATGAATGATGAGTAAATATGCTGTAATTGATTTAGAAAAAGGCGGACAAGTTAAGATTGAATTGTTCCCAAACGAAGCTCCGGGCACAGTTGCCAATTTTGAAAAGCTGATCAATGAAGGTTTCTATAATGGTTTGAACTTTCACCGTGTAATCCCTGGTTTTGTAGCACAGGGAGGCTGCCCGGAAGGACGCGGAACCGGCGGACCAGGCTACACTATCAAATGTGAAACAGAAGGGAATCCTCACAAGCACGAGCGCGGTTCCCTTTCTATGGCCCATGCCGGTAAAGATACAGGAGGTTCTCAATTCTTTATCGTATTCGAGCCGCAGCCGCATCTGAACGGAGTACATACCGTTTTCGGAAAAGTGGTTGAAGGCATGGAGAATGTGGATGACATCAGCCAGGGAGATAAAATGAAGGAAGTTCGCATCATAGAAGAATAATCCTAATTATGAAAGAGCCAGCGGTTTTCCGCTGGCTCTTTCTAATTCCATTCAAGCTGAGGCATTCATCTTCCTTTTACGGGTGAACAGCTGCCTGTATGCTCCCGAACCGATAATGACTCCTGTAATGATCATCAGCAGACCTGCCAGATGGACCAGTGTTATTCTTTCTCCAAGAAATAAAGCAGCACCAAGAAGGGAAAAGAAGGGAGTGAGATTCATAAAAATGGATGCCTCCGCCGCTCCTATCTGCCCGATGCAGTAGTTATACATCATATGGCCGAGGGCGCTGGCTATCACTGCAGAGGCAAGGAATAACAGCCAAAGAAATGGACTTCCCAAAGCCATGCTCTGCATTCCCCCCGGCTCCATGATCCGTGCAAGGACAAAGAGCATCCCGGAACCAATGAGCATCATATAACCGGTCAGAAGGCGGGGATCCATGGTCTGCGATACCTTTTTTATAAGGATAAAGCTGAAAGCCTGCACAAGGATAGATAAAAATACCTCTATATCGCCGGGCCTGATGCCATTCAGGCCTGCACTGCCGTCCATGACAGTTATGAATACTCCGGAGAATCCAATGATAAATCCAGCCAGTTTAATAATGGTCAGCCTGCTCCCTAAAAAGATGATGGCTAGGATGGCTGTCAGCAAAGGTGAGATGCCGAGTATCAGCCCCCCATTTACTGCAGAGGTTCCTTTTAGTCCTACTGCCAGGAATGAATGGTGTGCCGCGACATTCAAGACTGCACCCAGGATGAGAATTTTCCATTCACTTTTAGCAGGCAGCCTGAATTTTTTGATGATCAGAAGAATCAGCATGACAGTGATGCCGGCAGTAAAGATCCTGAAGGCCGTCATGGTCAGGGGCATGAAACTTTCCACCAAAAGCTTGGTCGCTGTTACGTTAAGACCCCACGGTATCATGACAGCGAATAAAATCAGGTGAATTTGGTATGTACGCAAAGACTCATCTTCTTTCAACCTTTATAGTTTTCTGAATAATGTTTTATTCTATAGCTTATGGGCCGGAATGTCACGGCTTAAATCATATATATCTGCAGCTGGGTGTTTGAGCTTGAAGAGAGAGGGAAAACTAGTACTGGATTCAATTTGAAGGAGGTTTCATAAAATGAGTGTATTATTTACAGCTAAAGCAACTTCAAGGGGCGGAAGAGAGGGTACTGTCCGTTCAGATGACGGCGTTATCGATTTTCAGCTGGCAAGCCCCAAGGCTTTGAATGGAGATGGCGGCAATGGCACAAATCCTGAAGCCCTTTTCGCAGCGGGATATGCAGCCTGCTTTAATTCTGCGCTTGGCCTGGTGGCCGGGAAACAAAAGGTAAAGGTCGAACCTGTGGTGGCAGCGGAAGTCAGCCTCTTAAAAGATGAATCGGATGGAGGATTCAAGCTTGCAGTTGTGTTGAATGTAGATGTTGAAGGAATTTCCCAGGAAGAGGCACAAAGCCTTGTGGAGCAGGCTCACCAAGTCTGCCCATACTCTAAAGCAACCCGGGGCAATATCGATGTTCAATTAAATGTGAATGCGCAATAAATAGTAATTGCAATTAACATGTTAGTATGATATATTATTATAGCGATGAGCTGAGTTGTGTAAGCCGGACAGCACACCTTTGGGTACGCACTATGTGGAGTGCGGCTGTCCGCCACAATACGCGAAGAGGCCTGGTTTACCAGGCCTCTTTTATTTTCGCTGTTTTCAGGCATAACCATTTACTTCACTAGATGAAAGATATATAATATTCAAATAAATGAATACATAAGCCTTATCAAGAGTGGTGGAGGGAGTGGCCCTATGAAACCCGGCAACCCCTGTTTTTACAGACGGTGCTAAATCCTGCAGGTTTTTTTCTGCAAGATAAGGAAGAGCCTGATTTAACGTTTAGTGAAATATCGCTCTTCCTTTTAAAGGAAGGGCGTTTTTTATTACAGGATTTAAAAGCTAGTCACCACATGGCAAATACACAAAAGGAGACTTAAAAGTGGAAAAAACGATACTACAGGCCCCATTTAAAGCAGATCATGTCGGAAGCTTCCTTCGTCCGGAGCGCCTCAAGCAGGCGAGGCAGCAAAAATCAGCAGGAGAGATTACTGAAGCGGAGCTGCGCAGGATTGAAGATGAAGAAATATTAAAATTAGTAGAAAAACAAAAACAAGCCGGCCTTTCAGCGGTTACGGATGGCGAGTTCAGGAGGGCATGGTGGCATTTTGATTTTCTAGCCGGCCTAAAAGGAGTCGAACTTTACGAACCAGAAACCGGGCTGCAATTCAATGGTGTACAGACAAAGGCGCATGGACTCAAGGTCACTGGGAGGATAGATTTTGAGGAACATGATATGATTGGTCATTTTAAATACCTGCAAAAAGCAGCTGGAGAACATCTGGCCAAATTTACCATACCAAGCCCTAATATGCTGCTTTTGCGGGCAGTAATTGATGAGGAAGTATATCCTGAGAAAGAACAGTTGTTTACCGATTTAGTCACTGCTTACCAAAAAGCCATACAAGCATTTTATGAAGCTGGGTGCCGCTACTTGCAGCTAGATGATACATCCTGGGCTGCCTTCCTGTCGGAGGAAGGCAGACAGAAACTGAGGGAGCGGGGAGACGACCCAGAAGAGCTGGCGGCACTTTTTGCGAAGGCCGTTAACGAGTCCATCTCCAAGAAACCTTCAGATATGGCAATTACCATGCATATCTGCCGAGGAAACTTCCGCTCAACATATATGTCAAGCGGGGGCTATGATTATGTGTCTGAAATCATTTTTGGAGGACTGGATGTTGATGGGCTGTTCCTTGAGTTTGATGATGACCGTTCAGGAGGCTTTGAACCTTTGCGTCATGTAAACCGAAAAGACCTAAACATTATCCTTGGTCTGATCACATCAAAATTCGGAGAACTGGAAGATCCGGAATATATTAAAGCCCGCATTCAGGAGGCAGCCTCCTATCTGCCGCTCCAGCAGCTCTGTCTGAGTCCGCAATGCGGTTTTGCTTCAACCGAGGAAGGCAATATCCTGACAGAAGAGCAGCAATGGGAAAAGATCCGCCTGGTCCGTCAAATTGCCGATGACGTATGGGGTCAGTGATTGGACCAGGGCACAAGCTATATAGCGGATGCATGGAGCTCATTAATGAATGCAGCTAAAAATTAGATTGGCAGGGAGTCATTGAATATGAAAGCACTATTTCCTCTATTGGCGTTCGTCGGGGGACTTGCCATTGCTGTGCAGGCACAGGTGAACGGGGCTCTTGGCAGGAAAGCAGGTTCCATTGAGGCTGCATTTATTTCATTTTTACTAGGTACAACCGTCCTCTTCTTTGTTCTGGTGTTTTTTGGAAAGGGGAATTTGCTGGCGGTTGGATCTGTTCCTAAGTGGCAGCTTTTGGGCGGTCTGCTTGGGGCGTTTTATGTATTTGTCATGGTGCTGACGGTTCCCAAAATCGGTGTAGCAGCAACCTTTGTCGCGGTGATTGCCGGACAGATGATCCTTGGCCTGGTCATAGACCATTATGGCTTGATGGGAGGAGTAAGGGATCCGATCAATGCGAAGAAAATAATGGGCATATTGCTTCTATTTGCTTCTCTTTATTTGTTCAATAAAAAATAAGCCAGGACATTGCTTACAGGGGTTCGGAACATGTTGTTTCTGGACTCCTTTTGCATGATAAAAAAGAAAAGATTGCAGCCCGGCTTGGACACGCTGAGGCAATCTTCTCCATTAAGAGAACTCATTTTTAGTACTCAATTTTTGCTGCCGACGCCAATGTTCGCCAGAGCCTGCTTCAGTGAGCTGAAGGTTGGTACAGAAGTGAAATTCAACCCAAGCTGAATGGAGGTTTGGGCTACTTCCGGCCTCATCCCTGAAATGAAAGTTTTTACTCCAAGGAGCGAGAGGACATTGATCAGCTTATACATTTCATTGGCCACCATTGTATCTACGAGCGAAACACCAGAAATATCAATAAATAACTGGCGTATCCCCATTTCCTGGCACTTTTGGGGTGCGAGCTCAAGGAATGAACGTGCCCGTGCAGTATCAATATCCCCTACGATGGGCAGTACGGCGACTTCTTCAAGAATCGGAATGATAGGTGTGCTTAATTCAGTGATCAGAGATGCCTGCGCGGTCAGCCTGCTGGTGGCCAGTTGGTGGTACCTGGCAGAAAACTCATAAATCAGGCGGTCAAATGCGGAGTTGAATACCTCGCTCCATTTAATAATGGTTTCAACTGTAATATCAGCCTCATTCTCACAAAATCGTTCGATGAACTTCCAGATAGTTTCCCTGGTTTTGCTAAGGGCTTCAATAACCTCATGTATGGGAGTATTATTTTCTATCCTGCTTGTTGCAACAGCTTCTGCCCAATCCTTTACCTTCTGGTCAAATTCAGGACAGCTGCCTAAAAATGCATGCGCAATGGTCCTGATTGTTAGTGAGTGCTGCTCAATCAAAACTTTCTCCATTTGAATTTTAGAATAAAAAGGACCTGATAATGACTCCTTCTGCAGGAACCAGGCTTCAGTTATGTCCTGTGAATGCGAAATGATAAAATCATAAAGTGTTTGGTTTATAGATGTCAACGTTACCCCTCTTTCTGGTTCAAGCAGTCTGCTCGTTTCTCATTATACTGGTTAGCGGATGGAAGTTCCAATCATTTTGTAAGGTGATTTTAATGCCATTATTTCTCGGGAAACCGCAGGGTCTGACAATATAAATGCTAATTGTCGAAAAAAGGCGATAAAGCCGGCTGTTGAGATGGGTTCGGTTGTACGTGGAAGTATAATAAAACAATGAGTTATCAAAGGATGGGAACATTGTCATCAATTATATTATCAGGAGTTATTCTTGCCTTTGGGCTGATTTTGCCTCTAGGGATTCAAAACATTTTTATTTTTCAGCAGGGAGCACACCAAAAATCATTTTTACATGCACTTCCGGCTGTCCTGACAGCCTCGGTCTGCGATACCATACTGATTTCACTTTCTGTGGGGGGCATCTCGGTGCTGGTCCTGGCTCACCCTGTGATCGAGACTGCCATTTCCGCAGCCGGAGTCATTTTTCTGCTGTATATGGGAGTTTCGATCTGGAAATCTCAGCCGGTCAGGCAGCAGACAGGTGAGAGGTCGGATATAAAAAGACAAGTCATCTTCACAGCCTCAGTCTCCCTGCTGAATCCCCATGCAATCCTCGACACGGCAGGGGTGATAGGAAGCAGCTCTCTTCAATATGAGGATTTTGACAGACTCATTTTTGCCTGCTCCTGTATCGCTGTTTCATGGATTTGGTTTTTCAGCCTTGCCCTTGCAGGGCGTTCTTTTCATAAGCTCGATGAAAGCGGGAGAGTGATGGAAATCCTCAATAAATGCTCCGCTGTCTTAGTCTGGGGCATTGCTGTCTCGATCTTTATCCGGCTGATAGGGTAATTCCCGGCCTTGTGATAAGTTTGGCAGGTATACAGCCCGGCGGTCAACATGTAAGAGCGCGGTGCTGATGACTCTAACAAATATGGATAGATTTATAATATAACAGAGTGCAGAATGAAACAGTTACCTAATTTTAACTAACATGCAGTCAGGCTCCGCCTGGCAGTCATTGAAAAAGAGGATACCCAACATTTGGGGCATCCTCTTTATATACTCATTTTCTTAAATTTTCCTGATCCTTCATTCTATGCTGCTGATCCGGTACCCGGCCTTTTGCATCACCGGATGGAGCCTGTGCATTATTTCCATAGTCCTGGAATTCTCTCTCGGCTTCCATTAAGTTTTCTTGTTTTTCTTCTTTTTTCTGTGCTTTTTTATCCATAAGAGCTGCCTCCTTTAGATGTTTCTATACCTTTTCCCTGCGTATCAGTTCCAAAACAATAAATTTAAGAATTCGATTTGTTATCATTAAGGATGGAATCCGGGACATATCCTTTTTTCTGCCGCAGGCGATAGAAAAGCCTGAAGTTTTGTATTAAAGTCTTTAACACCGAATATAGCGGTATGGATATCAGAATTCCGAGGAACCCGAATACTGAGCCTGCTGCCAATAGGAGCAATATAATCGTCAGAGGATGGATGTTCAGACGTTTTCCCATGACATTCGGTGTTACAAGATGTCCCTCCAGCTGCTGAACGACGGCAAGAACAATCAAGACTTTCAAGGCCATAAATGAATCTGTCTGCAGGGCAATGAAAAGGGCCGGTATTATGCCGAGAAGAGGTCCGGCAAACGGGACGATTGTCAGGAACATCGCAAATACTGCCAGTACAAGGGCATAATCGAGACCAATGATCAAATATCCTATATACATAAGCACACCATCAACAAATGCGATGATAAATTGTCCTGTTATGTAGGTGGATAATGTTTTGTCCACATCCTGCAGGATCTTATTCCCTTCTGTTTCATGTTCTTTCGGGATGTATTTCAAGAGGAATGGTTTCAGTCTGTCATCATCTTTTAAAAAATAAAAAAGGATGAACGGGACTACAATCAGAACTGCGGCAATGCTTGTTATGGTGGTGAACAGCTGCATCAAATTTTTAGAAGCATACTGCGAGAAAGATTGGAAATACTTTAGCGCCTTTTCCTGGAGATCACCGCCCTGGAAAAAATTCAAGTGATGCCGGTTCATGGTTTCTTCAGACTGTGAGGTCAGCTCCTTTAGCTTCTTGGGCAGCTCTTCCATCAAGTTCTTGATTTGATCCGCTATAGCAGGGCCGAATAAATAAATGAGAAGATATATGGAGCCAAACAGGATTGCATATACCAATAGAATGCTGACAGGCTTCGGCAGGAATTTTGATAATATTCTCACAACAGGCCGGATCAGATAATAAAGAAGTCCCGCTATGAGAATGGGAAAGAACATTGTTGCAAGGAACTGTTGAATCGGACCTAAAAAATAATCAATTTTTCCAAACAATAAAATGATGATCAAACAAAGGATAATTCCTGAAGCATACTTAAAAAATGGCTTATTAATCCACACGTTCCCATGACCTCCTGCAAACTGTCCGATTTATGTATAACTATCTTACTCCTTTCCATTTTGAGTCAGTTTTAAACCGGTAAACTTTTGCATTAAGAACGACGGCCTTTAAATAATGGGCCGTTATTTTTCGAAAGTAAGCATCGAATAACATATTTATCCAATCAAGAAGGTCCAGACGGAGAGGTATGTTATAATAAATTATCAGAATATTGTTTATATAGGGTACAGCTTTTAAAGGAGGCGTTCACTATGGAAAAAAGAATGTTTATTATTGGAGATTACAAAGGGAAAACGCCTGTTTATAAGGATTAAGCGTTTTTATTAAAAATGAAGGCTGTTTTCGAAAGTGGATTTCCGCTGTAGCACTCTACCTGCCCGGAGTCTCGCGCCTTACACTCCAATCCACTTGCTAAATCATTTGATAGCCTCAGAGGACTCATCCAAAAAATAACAATTTTTTAGAAAAGAGCCTATAAAAAGAGCCAATTCAAAAGGGGGAAATCATGGATAAAGAAAAAGTCAGGATCGAAGAATTAAGTGGTGAAAACTGGTATGAATGCTGCAGTTTAGAATTATTTGATGATCAGAAAGAATACATGGAACCTAATGCCGTTTCAATAGCTCAATCAAAGTTTGAACCAACACTGAAACCATATGCCATTTATTTTGATGATAAAATAACAGGTTTTTTAATGTTCAATTCTGTTATGGAAGAGCTTCAGGGACATTGGGTTTATCGGATCATGATAGATAAGGCTTTCCAGGGCAAGGGGATCGGGAAGGCAGCAACGGAGCTGATGATCGCAGAGATGAGTAAATTACCTCATGTGAAAAAGATTATTGTGGGATATCATCCTGAAAATATGGCAGCCCATCATTTATATTCCCAACTGGGATTTACCGATGAGGGTCATAGATTCGGTAAAGAAATGGCTGTAATCAAGACTATAAATAAATGAAATGATACAGGAGCAGGGCCCCGGACAGGGGCTCTTCTTTTTGTCTATCTCTCTTCGCATCGATAAACGCCTGTAATAACAAGCATCTAAAAAGATGGTATTACAGGAACAAATCATAAAGAGGCTGCCTGCCAGCTGGCAGACAGCCTTCATCCATATTATTCACTTGTTAATGATTAACGAGTTGTACCGCCGAATTGGCCAGTTAGTTGAGATTGTGCTGTAGCAACAAGACGTTTAGTAATTTCTCCACCAACAGATCCGTTAGCGCGTGATACTGTTTCAGCTCCAAGCTGTACACCGAATTCTGAAGCGATTTCGTACTTCATTTGGTCGATAGCCTGCTGAGCTCCAGGAACTAGTTTTTGACGATTAGAACCACTGCGTGCCATGTGTGTTCACCTCCTCGCGGGTTAATACTGTTAATCTGCCTCTATTTCAGTAGTTCATACATGGTAAAAAAAGATATAAATTTTGGGAGGGGATGGATAGGTTTATAATCGATACCAAAATAGGGATTTCAAATCTAATAATGCTCTTTTCTAAATTTAATGTGTTTTGTGTGGAGAATAAATTATTAAGCCAAGTGGAGCGGTAATCCATTTTTTAATTCAACAGCCAAAAATAAAAACTAACATGAGTTTTCTATACGCAATCCATGCATGGAAAGGAACTGGGGGAGCAGGAACAAACATAATTGGAGCGGAGTAAGGCGCAGGTAATATTGCCAGAAAGACAACTGATGTGCATAGTTGCAGGAAGACTCATGATACATGCAGCTCCGTCCCTTTTCCACAAAAAGGAACTCTGATACAGTCTTAAGGGCGTAAGAAAGCCGGGCATCCGCTGCCCGGCTTAAATGGAGAAATTAGCGCTGAAATAGTTCAATCCATTCTTTATCTGGGCCTTTTATGAAAAAGTATTTATAGCCGTTGGGAAGGACTACAATTTCAGGATCAATGACCTCCACGTAACCAAGTTCCTTCATTTTGAGGAACTCTTCACTAATATTTTCCACACTCACTGCAAAATGATGAACTTTTCCTTCTGCCGGCAGAGAATCATTATACCCTTTAATCAGCTCTACCTCGGTTTCCGAGTCCGACCCAAATCCGAGAAAGGCAAGCTCGATGATGCCATCTGAATGAGGAACTCTATTCTTTAATTCCAGTCCCAGTACGTCCTTGTAAAACAGGATCGATTTTTCCATATCACTTACCATAATTCCTATATGATCAACTTTCTTTATCATGATTATCCTCCTATCTATCCAATGAATCTGCAGATGCCACACTCAAAAACTGAAGTGCTGTACCCACAAACATCTCTACTCCCATACCCAGCGACTCCTCATCAATGGTGAATTTTGCATGATGGTGAGGATATATGATGCCTTTTTCCTTATTGCCGGCGCCGGTAAAAAAGAAGCAGCCTTCCGCTTTCTGAAGGTAGGCTGAAAAATCTTCTCCTACCATGTTGGGCCGCATCAGCTCAACCCCGCTTTCCCCGTACAGCTTAATGGCAGTATCATGAATAATCCGGGTTACACGATCATGGTTGATCACCGGCCTGTAGCCATATTCATAAGAGAACTCATAGGAGCCGCCATGTGCTTCTGTGATTCCTTTGATGACGCGTTCCATAAGATGAGGCACTTTTTTTCTCAGTTCTGGATTGAAGGTCCTTACGGTACCCATCATTTCCACCGAACCAGGAATAACGTTATGGGTAGTGCCGCCGGTGAATTTAGTCACCGATATCACAAGCTGTTCAAGGGGATCAATGTTTCTGGATACAATATGCTGAAGGTTCGTCACCACTTGCGAACCGATTGCGATGCTGTCTACCGTTTCATGCGGAAGTCCGCCATGTCCGCCTTTGCCTGTGATGGTCAGATAAAATGTATCCGGGGAAGCAAGCATCGGGCCATATATGATACCCGCCTTTCCGGTCTCAAGCGGTGACCACAGGTGGGTGCCGATGACTGCGTCGACTCCATCCATGACACCTGCTTCAACCAATTCTTCAGCACCGCCGGGAAACAGTTCCTCGGCATGCTGAAAAATAAAAAGAATTTCTCCGCATAAATAGTCCTTCAGGGAAGAAAGCACCTTTGCTGCCCCCAGCAGCATGGCTGTGTGGCCATCATGACCGCATGCGTGCATGACTCCATTGCTTCGTGACGAGAATTCGAGGCCTGTTTCCTCTTGAATGGGGAGGGCGTCAATATCAGCCCGAATGGCCAGTACCTTTCCGCCGCTTTTACCGGAAAGCCGTGCCGTGACGCTGTTTTCTGTGGGACGGGAGAGTGAAAAACTGCCCATTGCTTCCAATGTCTCATATATAAAATCCGCTGTATTTTTTTCATGGAAAGACAGCTCTGGGTTCTGATGCAAAAATCTCCTCCACTCAATCACCTGATCCTTGACAGCGGCAGCTTCCTGTTTGACTTTTGAAGCAAACATTTCTTATTTCCCCCTATGCTGGTTATGGAATATGTAGCCCATTATATAGTTATTTAAAAATTTTGAAAAGCTCAGTGACTGATCAATTTTTGACTCTATTATAAGAATGGAAATGGATGTTAAGAAACAACCTAATAAAAAAAGGCAGGAAGAACGTCATGAACCATGCTATGGAAATTATAATCAGGACTTTTTCAGCTTTTATTCTGCTGTTGCTGTTTGTGCATATTTTAGGGAAGCAGGTTATTGCCCACAGGACACTTCATCTCTATATTGCTTCCATTACAATGGGGACGATTGGCGGGAATATGGCATTTAATTTAAGGATAGAGTTCGGCTATTTCATCCTCTCGCTCATTGTGATGGGCCTAATTTTCTATTTGTTGAGCAAGGCATCCCGCCTCCCATGGGCAGCTTCCCTCATAAAAGGAAGACCGGCAGTTTTGATTGAGAATGGGCACTTCAAGAAAGATGCGATGAGGGAAACAGGATGCACCCTTGATACATTGGAAGCCATGCTCAGGGAAAAAAATATTTTCCATCTGGGAGAAGTGGAAAAGGCGGTATTCGAAATAAACGGAACACTTTCTGTGTTAAAAAAGAAAAAGTTCCTGCCTT
Source organism: Paraperibacillus marinus (assembly GCF_046237605.1). Classification (GTDB taxonomy): domain Bacteria; phylum Bacillota; class Bacilli; order Bacillales; family DSM-1321; genus Paraperibacillus; species Paraperibacillus marinus. The sequence continues at coordinate 1,861,894 of NZ_CP143542.1, forward strand.
TGAATCGTATAGATTTGGAGGAAATTTGGCCGCCTCGGCAATATCCTGTTGAGATAATCATTGAGGGCAGGTGGGCTGTCCAAGGAGAAACTTCAGAAGAGGAATTGAAGAAAGTAAACGAGGAACTGACGGAGAGAGGCAAAAGCGTTCATGATATTAAGTATGCTGCCTTTGGATCGAGCGGCAGATTATATATATTGGAAAAGGAGTGATAACAGCCAGGGATAGTACGGTTTTCATTAAAACCATAAATAAACTGCTTGCCTGTTTCCGTCAGGGGCTTCTTTTTCCACCATTTAACCAGTGTGTTTCCCAACATGCAAAGGGAGCAAAGAAGACATGCTAATGGGAAACATCAATGCAGGAGGAGTTTGTATATGGGAAGATCCAGAAATTTTTTGATTGCAGCTGCTATTTTGCTGTTTGCAGCTGGAGTTGTTCTTTTGAATGCAGGAAACAGACAGGAGGAGCCGGACCGGCAGGCTGTCAGCGAAAGGTTTCCAGGACGGCCTATGATAGCAGATGTGGAGCAGGGGAAGAAGCCGATCCGGATTAACAGCCTGGAAAGCGGGACCGGACTCAAGGATTATTTGAGGAGCCAGTCAGGGATAACCCTGATCAAGCACAATAACCGTGATGAAAGCCATTATCACGAGCGGGAAGCCACGGTTAAATATAAAGTAAAGCCTGATGCAGAAGAATCGGCGAGGATTGCAAGGGAAATCGACGGAGAATTAATTAAATCTTTCGACCACACTAAAGTGTACAGATCCCGCAGCAAGGATACTGATTTTCTGCTGCAATATTTTAACCATAATCCTAAAGTATTGTACGCTGAGCCCAATTATATCTATATGCAGAATGATGAAAAAAAAGGTCCCAATGACTCCTTATACAGGAAGAATTATCAGTGGAATCTCCATTCTGTAAGGGCGGAAGAAGGATGGGATATTACCAAGGGTGATAAAGGGATTAAAATTGCTGTGATAGACACCGGTGTGGACCTGGATCACCCGGATCTCAAGCAAAGACTGGTCCGCGGCTATAACGTTCTGGCTAAAAATAATAATGCTGATGATGATAACGGACATGGAACCCATGTAGCCGGAATTATTGCTTCAAAGACGAACAACTTAAAAGGTGTTGCCGGACTTACTTGGTTTAACAAAATAATGCCTGTAAAGGTGATGAACGACAAAGGATATGGAAATGCCTTTGATGTAGCCCGGGGAGTCATCTGGGCAGCTGACCATGGGGCAGATGTAATTAACTTGAGCCTTGGGAACTACCAGCCATCGGCCGTCATGAAAGAGGCCGTTCAATATGCTTTTAACAAAAATATTGTGATCACAACAGCTGCAGGAAATGATAATACCGATCAGCCCAGTTTCCCTGCTGCCTATCCTGAAGTGATCTGTGTGGCTGCTGTAGATTATAACGGGAAGAGAGCGGATTTCTCTAATTTTGGGGAATATGTCGATGTTTCAGCTCCTGGTGTGGAAATTCCAAGCACTTACTTCCATAAACAATATGCATCGCTTTCGGGGACTTCTATGGCCGCGCCGCATGTAGCAGCCCTGGCCGGATTGATTCGCTCGGCAAATCCCCGCCTTAAAAATACAGAAGTGATGACGCTCATCAGTAAAAACTCATTCGATCTTGGCAAAAAGGGGTTCGATCCCTATTATGGGAGCGGAGTGATTGATATAAGACGTTCCCTTCAACAGGTAAAAGATCCTGGTGGAGACAGAAATAATAATTTATGGGATGAATTCAGGCAGGCCCTGAATTTTAAATAAAGGTCAGCGGCCCTCTAAAGAGCGGCCGCTGCTGTTTTACGTGGCAGGGAGATATCTGTCAAATATTTTCCTGCCGCCGCAATAAGTCTGAATTACGGAGATTTCATCCAATTCATCAGGAAGGGCAGCAATGATGTCGGAGTCAAGGACTATGAAGTCAGCCCTGTATCCTGCGGAAAGCTGGCCGGTTTTCGAAAACCTAGTAATTTCTGCAGCTTTCTTGGTATAAAGGATAATGGCTTCCTCTGTTGAAATGCGCTCCTCCTGTCCCGCATCTTCACCATTATAGGTTTTCCTTGTCACACAAGCCTTAATTCCTATAAAAGGATCATGGGGGACTGACCAGGCTGTGGCTGGTGCATCAGAGGAGATGCAGACCGGTATGTTTTTATTCAGCATAGTTTTGATAGGGTAAGATTTTCTGGTCCGCTCGATTCCCAGATTAAATAGGTAGCCTTCTATTTCCGCATACAGAAATACAGGCTGAGGAACCATTGCAATACGGCTGGAGGAAGCCATTTCCAGAACTTTGGCGGATGGAAGGGAAGCATGTTCAATCCGATGGCATATCTGGTCTCCTAGCCAATGGCCGGTTTCGGAAAAAACCTGGACTGCCAGCTCAATTGCTTTTTCTCCCATGGCATGAATGGCTGCCTGAATTCCAGCTTTTTTGGCGAATGAACAAAACTGAATCATAACATCCCGTGAGGAAAGGCACAAACCTGTCTGGCCGTCCGTCCCCAGGTAAGGCGGGGATACCCATGCTGTCCGGCCGGTTATGCTTCCATCGGCAAACAGCTTGGCACCTCCAATGAATACCTGGCGGCTGGTATCGGTGCTTATCTCAGATAAAGTGGAACTATCAATTTCTTCCCAGAGGTAAAAGAGGGAGCATCTTTGATGGAAGCCTGCATCGCTTGCAGCGGTAAAAAGTTCAAAATCCCCATTTCCCGCCATCATTTCGGTAACAGATGTTATCCCATATGAAGCAAGTTCGGTGCTTAATGCCAGGAGTTCGCGGACAGACTGAACGCAGTCAGGAGTGGGAGCAAGGGAAGTGACCAGTTTCATGGCTGATTCTCTCAATACTCCGGTAGGGACTCCGTTTTCATCCAAATCTATCCTGCCGCCTGGAGGGGAAGCTGTTTCAGAATCAATGCCCGCCATTCTTAGGGCAGCGCTGTTAGCTATGCACACATGCAGGCAGGAACGGGTTATAACAGCAGGGAAATCACCTGTCACCAAATCCAGATCCCGGCGTGTCAGCAGTCTTTTTTCCAACATCTTTTGTTCATCATACCCCCATCCCCTGATCCATCCATCCGGCCATTCTGTTTCTGTTATTTTCTCCAGAAGCTCTTGATTGGATTTGACAGCAGGCGGAGTGCATGCAAGCTGGCCAAGCGTTTTTGCAAGCATAGCTGCATGCATATGAGCATCTACAAATCCAGGAAGGACTCTTTTTCCCCCTAAATCAATAATATTGCCTTCATTATGAGGCAGGCTGGACATATTGCCGATCCACTTGATGATTCCCTTTTCTATGATCATTGCCTCCGCGTTTGGCTGGTCAGCATCGGATGTGAATATAAGACCATTGATATATGTCTCCATGATCTTCCTCCCCGCTCAAGTAGAATCTCATTATTATATGTGTATGAATGGAGGGAGAAAGTATGATTTTGGCGGTATGGGCACTTCCATAGAGGGCAGAGGGAGCTGCCAGCAAAAAGAGCCCTCCCGCAATAGAGACGGGGAGGGCTCTTTTTATAATGTTTAAAATGAAGCTGCCTTTTCCTTCGCTTCCTCAATACCTTTTTCCTTAATTTCCGCCGCGCGGTCAGGATACTGGTTATGACCTTCAATGAACACACCGTCAAAGGATGGGACACCAAAGAATTCCATGATGAGGGACAGATAACGGTGCCCCATCTCAGAGGAAGCTGCCGGTCCTTCTGAATATACGCCGCCCCTGGCCTGAATGTGGAGGGCTTTTTTATCTGTAAGGAGGCCGACAGGGCCTTGTTCTGTATACTTGAATGTTTTTCCTGCCACACAAATAGAATCTATATAGGCTTTCATAACTGGCGGGAAAGAAAAATTCCAGAGCGGTGTGACAAAAACGTATTTATCAGCGGCAACAAATTGATCCACCAGCTCGGACAGCCTGCCCACTTTGGATTTTTCCTCGTCAGAAAGCTGTTCATACGAAGAGCCTGAGCGGAGCTTCCCCCATCCGCTGAATACATCTGTATCCAGCTGTGGTATATGTTCTTTGTAGAGGTCCACTATTACGACTTCGTCTTCAGGATGCGAGTTCCGGTAAGCATCAATAAATGCCTTCCCGGCTGCCATACTGTAAGATTGTGTTTCATCATGCGGGTGTGCAGAAATATAAAGTACTGTAGCCATGTGTATTCTTCCTTTCACTTTGGAGTGTCTACCTTATTCTGCATTAATTCCTTTTGTCTATACCTGCTAAACCTTACCTATGGAATTCAAGTATTATTTCTTATCTCCAGGTTCTAGTTCCTCAGAGAATTCAGTCCCATAAAGTAGGCCGTGGTTTATGGATGGCTGAGACTCAGGCTTCATCCGTTTTTTATAAGCAGTGCTGTAAAAGATTTTATGGATAAGCACTTCTCCGGCGGTGATGACGGCTGCGGATATAATACTGCCCCAGGCAACCTGGAGATAATTGCCAAGCAATACACTTCCGAACACCCATACCAGCAGATACGATAGGGAAAACTCTAATAGCAATGTATTCCAATTGCCCAGTTTTGATAGAGCGATCCTGTCCGCCAGGATAAAGGTAAATACTACATTAAAGAAACTGAAGGTAAGAATCTCTGAGAATGAAGCATCAAAAAACAAGTCTAATCCAATGGTAAATGCTGCAGCTGAAATAATAAACTTAACCAGAAGAGCGGATAAAAATTTCATCTCTCATTCCTCCTTTAAAAGGATCTTTTCTAAGAATTGTGGGTTTTTAATACGTTCTATGACGAAATTTAATATACTAGTACTGGAGCGAAAGGTACTGAAATTCAATCTGCGATCCAGAACTATTGAATTGGATATTATGATTCAATAAGTCCATAAAGCTGCCTTTTTAAAAGTGTTAACAAATCGCTGCATTTCATACCCGCAAGGCGAAGGGTGAAAAGTGAGCGCAATTTAAATCAGTTTTTATATATCCTCCATTGATTACTGGTTGAGCAGGAAATTTTATAAATTCATGACTACCCGCGTTTAAATATGAGTGATACTGGATATAATACATAGGCAAGTAAATTGCAAATATTTATAGATTTTGCTAGGAGGAAGTAAAAAATGGAACGCGGTAAAGTAAAATGGTTTAACAGTGAAAAAGGATTTGGATTTATTGAGCGTGAAGGCGGGGAAGATGTATTCGTACATTTTTCAGCAATTCAAGGAGAAGGCTATAAGTCCTTGGATGAAGGCCAGGAAGTGACTTTTGACGTTGAGGAAGGCCAGCGCGGACCGCAGGCTGCAAATGTCGAAAAAGCCTGAGTAAGTCTTTTACAGGCTGAAAACGCCTGTTTTGAAATTCATATAAAAAAGACATGGCGGGGCAGTTTCGCCATAGCTCTAATCTCAAAAAAGCCGGAGTCCCAGAACTCCGGCTTCTTTATATTGGGGAAATTTTTTGAACGTATGGCCGTCCATGCTTTTTTTGAACAATCCTGTTATACTAACCTTTTAACGCAGTTCCATATATTCATAAAGGAAAGATTCACCGTTTCTATAAAATCTCGGATCATAAATTCCGAGCTTGCCGCCGCTTTTTTCAATAACCACAAAAGGCGCCCACCGGTAGAGGGTTTCAGCCCTGGGATTCTGCTTAAATAAATCCTTGAGTTCCGACTTAGTTCCATTAGAAGTCAGCTTATAAAGAAGAGAAGGTTCTGTGAAAACAGAATCACTCAGTATATCCACTGTACTGCCGCTCTTGGCAATGACGGTAAACTGCCATGGGACAAACTCTGCTGACAGAGCAACCTGGTCGTACCCGCTTTTGTATTGATTATATATGTAGATTCCCTGAGCTGTCTGGATTGTTATGTGGAGGACGATAACAAGCCATCCCAGTTTATAGATTGTCTGCTCCTTCAGCTGGATCCGGGTTCTGGATATAATAAAGCAGATTAAAAATATGGCCCAAATAACAAAATCGACAATGGATATTGTGCCAAATGTGAGCCTGATATCGGTAAAGGGTTCAAGATATCCAGTGCCCCATGCATTGAATACATCGCTGGTGTTATGTATAAAAACACCCAGCAGTGCCAGGAAGTATATTTTTGGGCTTTTAACCTTAAAGATGAACCTGGCAGCCAGGTAAAAAACAAAAGCCCACACCGGAACCAGTAAGAGGGAATGTGTAATGCCCCTGTGCCACATTTGGTAAAGGCCTTCTGTATCCCAGAGCTGGGAAATAATATCACTGTCCGGGGCCTGGCTCGCTCCAATGGCGGTGAAGAGATATGCGTATTTTTCTTTTTTGGTCATTCCCTCTTTGCTGATGCCCTTATATAAGCCGGCACCGAAAAGGGTATGTGTGATTGAATCCATGTTTCACCCAGCCCTGCTATTTTTTATTGGTCTTTACATCATATACATAAAGATTTTACTGAATTGATCCCCGCCTTCTTTATTAAAGGAGAAAAAATAAATTGGAGGTACCAATGGAACATATTATAACAGAATTTATGGACAGATTTGGGTATCTCGGTATTTTCCTGCTGATTGCCCTGGAAAATATCTTTCCCCCAATACCTTCCGAGATTATCCTTACTTTCGGCGGATTCATGACCACCACAACCGATTTGACTAAAACAGGAGTGGTCATCGCCTCAACCCTCGGTTCAGCAGGCGGTGCAGCCGTCCTGTATGGAATCGGGCGCAAGCTCGGCCTTGAGGGGATAAAACGACTGATAAAAAAGAAGGGGCATTATCTACGGGTGAAAGTAGAAGACATTGATAAGGCAGACGCCTTATTTGATAAACATGGAGGCTGGACGGTGTTTTTTGGCAGGCTGATTCCCTTGATCAGAAGTTTGATTTCTATACCTGCAGGCATGACTAAGATGAATATAACGTTCTTTTTTATCCTTACAGCCGGCGGAACATTGATTTGGAATACAGTACTGGTCAATCTCGGGGCGGCATTCGGTTCTTCGTGGAGAGATATAGCAGGCTATTTTGATGTGTTTGCGAATTTTATCTATCTGATCCTGGCTGCCTTGTTTATTTTGTTCATCTTAACCCTGATAAAAAAGAAGGGAAAAGGATAATGTGCGTCTAAAAGTATTTAGACAATAGGTATGAAAAAAGTTAAAATACAGGATGCTAAGATAGTCTTTATTGCATCCATTAAAAAGGAGATAGAATCCGTTCATGAAGCACGAATTACGTTATATGGGAGAGAAAATTGCAGAAAATTCCCTGGCTCTGGCAAGTGCGGTGTATGAAATTCGGAATAGTACGGAAGATGACCTGATTGAAAAGAAACTTAAATCTGCACAGCATCTCAACTATAGGGCCCAGGTATTTGAATTCTTCGGAGAAGCTCTATATACGGAAGATCAAGATTCAATCCGCCGCAAAGTGGATGAATGGAGCAAGGCCGCCGGCAGCATTTCCATCAACTCAGGACTGTCCTTAAGCCAGGCCCTGAGGATAGTGAGCTCCTATAGAACGGTCCTGTGGGATTTATTTACGGACGAACTGGAGAAGCGGCAATTGGCAGGCATCACGATGCTCGATGTTTCAAAAATTATTGATCCTCTACTCGACAGAATTGGAGCTTCTTTGGGCCATATATATGAGGAACATACAAACCGGCTGATGAAGATAGCCTATTCTGCGCTGGAAGAACTCTCTGTGCCGGTAGTGCCGGTAGCGGAAAAAACGGCCATTATCCCGCTTGTTGGTTCCATTGACACAGAGCGGGCAAAAATGATTATGGAAATTGCACTGACAGAAAGCTCCAAGCTCCAGCTGAGTTACCTTATCCTCGATGTATCCGGAGTGCCGATCATCGATACGATGGTCGCTGACCAGCTGTTCCAAATTATTAATGCATTGGAATTAACTGGTGTTCAAACCTATCTGACAGGCATCAGGCCGGAAATCGCACAGACCATTGTAAGTCTCGGCCTTCGGTTTGACCGCATCCAGACCAGGGCTAATATGAAGCAGGCCCTGTCGGAAATCGGGTTCAGCCTGAAGAGCTGACAGCTTCTCTTCATCTTCATAGGCCTATTAACGGGAGGGAACAGATGGGATATATCATGGATCTAAGAAAAGTGATCGGCACCCGGCCGATCGTCATGCCAGGGGCGGCGGTCCTGCTTATACATCCGGAAAAGGGTCTTCTCCTGCAGCTAAGGACGGATAATTTTTGCTGGGGCCTCGCAGGCGGATCGATGGAGCCAGGTGAAAGTTTTGAAGAGACAGCAACAAGGGAGCTTTATGAAGAAACCGGCTTGATTGCAAAGGAACTGCGGTTGCTTTCTTTGTTTTCCGGAAAGGATTTTTATTATAAGTATCCAAACGGCGATGAAGTCTTTAATGTAATTGCTGCTTATATATGTACCGAATTTGATGGTGAGCTTGAAGCCGGCAGGGAAGAAGTATCTCAGCTTCAGTTCTTCAAACCGGAAAAACTGCCCCAGAACCTGAACCCGGCCGACGAACCAATCATCGGTATATGCATCAGGGATTATTGGGGAGAAAAACAGACCTATTGAACAGCATGATTATGAAAAAGGACAGACTTTGAATCGTCTGTCCTTCGTTTCATTCAGGAAACAAATATTAGTAACCTACAAACGCAGCTCCTACGATAACCAGGAGAATGAATAAAACAACGATTAACGCAAATGCGCTTCCGTATCCGCTTCCACCCACAAGAATCACCTCACAGTTCTCATTATCCTTTTGTCGTGGCAAGTCTCAATCATTTCAATAACTTCTTACGCATAGATTACAGCGCCTATGATTACTAACAGAATGAATAGAACCACGATCAATGCAAAACCGCTGCCATAACCACCGCCGTAACCAGCACCATAATTGCCGTAACCGCCATAGCATCCCCAGCCCATATATCTCACCACCTAAAGGAGATTTAAGGAAATCCTTATGTAATAACTTATGAATCCTGACCGTAAATGTGAGGACATGCAACCAGTTTGTCAAGATTTCCGCATTTACACTATCTAACAAAAAAAGCCCCCGGTAAGGGACCTGGCTGCAGTAGCTAATCCTGAAGCTTTAAGCGGTATTTCTTCAGCCTGCAAAGTGTTAACGTGTGTATATTAAGGACTTATTTTACAGACGGAATTATAATTAATTTCCAAGGAATTAATCATGCCTATCCCTGCATCTTTATTTTCCTGATAACTATCGGGATGCTTTCAAAAAAACCTTCTTTCCCATTATTATGAAGCAGTACTTCCAATTCAACTTCATCTTTTTTTATAAGATATATCTTATGGAAGGTTTTGTAATATTTTTTGTATACTAAGATAAATAGGGATGACGCAAGGGTGGCAACCAAATGATAAGTGAATCAATTGTGTGGAGGGAAGTGGATTATCTGGATTAAATTACTAGTGACAAATTGGATCAATATACTAAAATATTAACTGAAGACAATTAAATAGCTTTAATTGTTTTCTTTTTACTCATGCGGCCAGTCTTCCTTCAAAAGACTGGCCGTTTTTTTTTTCAGCTAGCCATGATTGTTTGGAATTGTTTTTTACCACGTTCTTTTAAGTTAAGGAAAAGATGGGGATTATGTTATATTAAGTAAGGAGAATTAAATGAATTCAGATGTGGGAGAGTGATGGCTTCTCGTGAGGTTAACCAAAAGTATCCCTAATATGTTTACCCTGGGGAATTTATTTTGCGGCTTTTTATCAGTAGGTTATGCAGCCAATGGACAATTCAAGAATGCGGCTGTATTGATCCTGATTGGCATGATGCTTGATAGTATGGATGGAAGGCTGGCAAGGATGCTCAAGGCAGACAGTGCCCTGGGAAAGGAACTGGACTCCCTGGCTGATATTGTGACGTTTGGGGTTGCTCCTTCTTTTTTAGTGTATTATACATACTTTTATCAATTCAAACTGCTGGGCCTGATTGTAGCAGCTCTTTTTCCATTGTTCGGAGCCTACCGCCTGGCAAGGTTCAATATAAGCTCTGGAAAAGTTTCTGCCCATTATTTTGTAGGAGTACCAATCACAGCGGCAGGTGGCATTCTTGCTATATTGACGCTGTTTGGAGATAAAATCCCTAATATTGTCACTACCGTGATTTTTACTGGGCTTTGCTTCTTAATGATAAGCAGACTGAGGATACCCAGCCTCAAGGAAGTGCCCCTGCCTAAGTATGGTACGATTATCACTTTTTTCCTGGGCTGTCTGCTGTACCTGCTGTATCAGGGGAAATATGGGCAGTCTCCCTATTTGATCTATCTGGCAACGCCATTATATGTGGCCTTTGTCGCCTATAGATTTGTCAGGGGAAAGAACAAGAAGGACATGGATTAGCCAGGGTCAATCCAGCTGAGCGGAAAGTACCCCGCAAAGCAGGAGAATATCATCACAGATGATTTCCTGTAATGATCCATTTTCACATTTTTTATATTCTTCAAGCAGATTGGACAACTCTTTGAGAAAAATGACGCGCTCTAATGGGTCTACCATACGGTTCCACCTTTCTGGTAAAGGGTTCATTTCCTATAATATGTACTTTATTGAATTTACATGCACGAGAAGGAAGGGAAATTAAAACAGCGGGGCCGGAGATTATAATAATGAAGAGTCATGTTTTAGAGGGCCGTCTGCTTGACGATTTGCTGTCCTGTCTGTATTCCGGCACATCTGCCAAATGGCGGAACAGCGGCATACAAGGATGATATGGGAGAAAGAAAGGAAGTATGGACGCAGACATCTGGGTGACTGCGTCCATTTTTTTAATGGCGGTGCTTATTTTTTTTGTGATGATTGTTTTGGTGATTGTTTTGCTGTCCGTTACTGTGGGTGTCTGATTGATGTTCCTGACCTCCGGCTATATTCCTGACCGCATCTGCGACCGTATGGGCGGCATTGGAGATAACTCCCATGAACCCGTTATTTTCGTCGTTTCTGCCGTTGTTATTATGAGTTGTCAACTGATTTCACCTCCTGCTATTTAAGATACGAAAAATAGCAGGAGGTTATCCAGCGGCGGTCCTGGAAATATCGGCACCAGGCATAGATGCCATCAATACTAAGGGATCATATGAGAGCCAGCTTGGAAGGATTATTGATTTTGTACCGGATTTCCTTATTCAGCTTTCTGTCTACAATCTTTGCGTCAAATTCAAGCTTTGAACCTTCCGCCAAATCCAGCTTTTTCAGCGTTTTGCTATACCCGCACCAGGCTTCGCCAATATCCACTGTATTTTCCCCGGCAATCCTGACTTTTTCAAGAATAAGAATTTCTTCTTCGGTTTCATTGAAGTGGTTATATTTAGTGGAAAACTCTTTCACCTCTGCTTCAAAATGGACCTTTTCCTCAGGAAGATCAATCTTTTCTGCTTTTTTCTCCTTTTCTGCTCCAGCAGCCGCTGTTCCTTTTCTGCTGGATGATGGCTTAGAGACTGGCAGGCCGTCCGGATTATCGGGTAGGTTCATGGCGGTTTCTCTGCCGAATGTCCCGCTCTGCATTTCTTTCAAATAGGAGGGATGAACGCAATGCAGGACTTCATTTTCAAAGGAGACCACTGCTGTCTCATGATTTCCCGTACTCTCATACCCGGCAATTTTTACTATGTATTGAGAAGATCCCCGCTTATAAAGAAATTCGTGCTTGGCGGTTTTGGCTGCTGAGGAAATCAAGCCCCAGTCCCTGATTTTCTGGATATAGTCCTCTTCATTTTCGAAAGCTATAAAACTTTCCTTTGGCGATATCGTAGTAAACATCCGCATGACCTCCTAGTTTCAATGTTTTAATTGTACAGGAAAACAGCTTAAGCTTCTAACCGGAGATTATTCATCATTACCTGATTCCTGCTCAATATCTTCTATCTTTTCCACAGCTGCATGAAGTTTAATGGCTGCACCGAATAACTCGTCAAGAATATCAAGAAAATAAAGGAATTCTACTTCATTCTTCGAGCATATCTGGATAGCATCCATTATTTCCGAATGAAAGCGTTTATACATTTTTTCATATTTGAGCTGATCCATTTCCCGGATGGTGATGCCATCTATTGATATTCCATGGAAGATAAGACCTGATAATATATGGATAGCTCCTTTTACCGCTTCGGAATCACTTCCTCTGGTTTCCTCCGGATAATAATAGAAAATATCACAGAGGGCAATATAATAACTTTCGAGGCTTTCATCAGATTCCACATGCTCCCGTGCTGCCATTTCATCGCTCCTTTTCACAGCAATATTACACAAACAGCTGTTTCTTAAAGAATAACTTCGGGTAAAAGAAAAAAAGCTCATTACCTGGAGGTTAATTGGAATGGATAATTACGATACATTAATAAGGCGATATATAAATCTTCATGATAATGCTTTCCACCTTACAGCTCAGTTAAGCGAGGTTAACAAGGTCCTGTACAATATTGAGGACGTATTGAAGACTTCCCTGAACGGCAAGAAGTTTACTGACAAGAATGGAAATTCAGGCTATATCATGGCGGCAAAGGATGCCGGTTCAGGCCATGAGGCGAATCACCACGTTCAGCTGGTATATGACGATAATAGTATTACCCAGGTCAGCCTTAATTCACTGAAAAATTTTAAGATTTATGAATAAAAAAATTGCTTGGCTGCCATGCGGCCGGCTATTTTTATGAGCAAAATTCATCATTTTCAAGGGGTTTCTATTCATTTAGGTTTTACTGATTTATGGACAGGGTAGGGGAAATGTTAGAAGGAAAATTTTATTAGGTGAAAGGATGAGGACGCTTGTCAAACCCCATACATGTAAAAGTCAACGGAGTCGAAGTTCCTGCCTCGCAGGACGAAAGGGTCCTTGATTTCTTGACAGACAGCTCGATAGATATACCGCATGTCTGTTATCATCCTGCACTGGGTGCTATAGAAACCTGTGATACTTGTATTGTATCTGTTAACGGTGAGCTGGTGAGGTCATGCTCAACGAAATTAAAAGAAGGAGACAGAATCGATACTGTTTCTCCTGAAGTAAAGCAGTCACAGACGATGGCTATGGATAAAATTCTGTATAACCATGAGCTATACTGCACAGTCTGTGATTATAACAACGGCGGCTGTGAGATACATAATACCGTTAAAGAAATGAAAATAAACCACCAAAGCATACCTTTTGATCAAAAACCATATGAAGAAGACAATTCGAACCCGTTCTACCGCTATGATCCTGATCAGTGTATCCTTTGCGGACGCTGTGTGGAGGCATGCCAGGACCTTCAGGTCACTGAAACGCTGCGCATAGACTGGGATAGAGAAAGGCCAAGGGTCATCTGGGATGATGATGTGCCGATCAATGAGTCATCTTGTGTTTCATGCGGCCATTGTTCCACGGTCTGCCCCTGCAATGCCATGATGGAAAAAGGGATGGTCGGGGAAGCTGGTTTCCTTACAGGAATAGCCAAGCAGACATTAAGGCCGATGATTGAAATCACCAAGGGAGTCGAGACCGGGTACGGGTCCATCCTCGCCATTTCAGATATGGAATCTGCCATGCGCGATGAGCGGATAAAGAAAACCAAGACTGTCTGCACATACTGCGGAGTCGGCTGCAGCTTTGACGTCTGGACGAAGGACCGTGAAATCCTGAAGGTCGAACCGCAGATAAAAGCTCCTGCAAACAGTGTGTCAACATGTATCAAAGGTAAATTCGGCTGGAGCTTTGTCAACAGCGAGGAGCGCCTGACAAAGCCATTGATCAGAGAAGGAGATTCCTTCAGGGAAGCAGATTGGGATGAAGCACTGACCCTGATTGCGTCCAAGTTCTCTGAAATTAAGAGCAGCCACGGCCCGGATGCTATGTCCTTTATTACCTCCTCCAAGTGTACCAATGAAGAATCATATCTCATGCAGAAGCTTGCGCGGAGTGTGATTGGAACGAATAACGTCGACAATTGCTCAAGATACTGCCAGACACCTGCAACAGTCGGGCTACTCAGGACGGTCGGCTACGGCGGGGACTCAGGATCCATAAAGGATATCGCCATGTCCGGTCTGGTCATCATGGTAGGTTCCAACACCTCTGAATCCCATCCGGTTTTATCGACCAGGATCAAGAGGGCACAAAAGCTTCATGGACAAAAGACAATCGTTGCGGATATACGGAAGCATGAGATGGCTGAAAGGGCTGACCTTTTCATCCGTCCAAAACCAGGCTCTGACCTGATCTGGCTGTCTGCTGTAACCAAATATATCATTGATATGGGCTGGGCAGATGAAGATTTCATCAGGGACAAAGTGAATGGCTATGATGAGTATGTTAAGAGCCTGCAAGGTTTCACCCTTGGCTATGCAGAGGATCAGACGGGTATATCCCGCGAAACGCTCATTGAAATTGCAACCATGATCTATGAAGCCAAGTCTACCTGCATTCTGTGGGCAATGGGTGTGACACAGCATATCGGCGGCTCAGATACAAGTACAGCAATCTCCAACCTGCTTCTCGTCACAGGGAACCACGCGAAGCCGGGTGCCGGTGCTTATCCGCTAAGGGGGCATAACAATGTCCAGGGAGCAAGCGACTTTGGCAGTGCACCAGCCAATCTGCCGGGATATGAACCTGTCAGCGATCCAAAGGTCAGGGAGAAATACGAAAAGGTTTGGAAGACGTCAGTACCGTCTAAAATTGGCATGAACAATCATGAGATGGTAGAGGCTATCCACGGAGGCACTTTGAAGGCCATGTACCTGAAAGGCGAAGATATGGGGCTTGTGGACTCTAATATAAATCATGTTCATGCAGCATTTGAAAAGCTGGATTTCTTCGTTGTCCAGGACATCTTTCTTTCTAAAACAGCAGAATTTGCTGATGTGGTTCTGCCGGCAGCTCCGAGCTTTGAGAAGGATGGAACTTTCACAAACACAGAGCGCAGGATCCAGCGCCTATATCAAGTCTTTGAGCCGCTTGGAGATTCCAAGCCTGACTGGCAGATCATAATGGCTGTTGCCAACCGCCTGGGAGCAGGCTGGACCTATCAGCACCCTAGCGAAATCATGGACGAAGCTGCTTCCCTTTCTCCGATTTATGCAGGCGTAAGCTATGACAGGCTCGAAGGATATGACAGCCTGCAGTGGCCGGTCGCCAAAGATGGGACAGATTCACCAGTATTGTATACAGAAGGCTTTAACTTCCCGGATGGAAAGGCTAATCTGTATCCAGTCAAATGGTCCATTCCTCTATCTTTCCCAGAGGAATATGACATCCATGTTAACAACGGACGACTCCTGGAGCATTTCCATGAAGGAAATATGACATATAAGTCAGAGGGGATAACATCAAAAACGCCGAAAGTGTTCTTGGAGGTTTCACCAGAACTTGCAGCAGAACGGGGCCTTGAGGATGGCACATTGGTCCGCCTGACATCGCCATTTGGAAATGTAAAAGTCGAGTGTCTGGTAACGGACCGGGTTCAGGGCAAGGAAGTTTATCTTCCTATGAATGATTCCGGAGATGCGGCAATAAATCTCCTGACGAGCAGTGAAGCGGATAAAGATACCGATACCCCTGCCTACAAAGAGATCAATGCGAGGATGGAAATCCTGAGTCAGGGCGGAAAGAGCCCGCTTCCAAGGATCAACCATCGTAACGGGAATCCACAGCCGCAGCTGGGTGTCCAGGTGCAGAAGAAATGGGCACGAAAGGATTATATCTTCCCTGGAGACCTGGTCAGAAAAGGAGTGGGTGCAAAATGGCAAAAGCGATAAAATCCATTCATCGTATTGAAATTTCAGAAGAGCAGAAGAGGCAGAACGACCTTGAAGAGGTGCAGAATGCACTCATCGATAGCAAGGATAGTATTCTTGAAGTCCTGCAGACCTTGAACCATATGAATGACAGGGGAGTCCTCTCCCTTGTCAGTGCCCTTTTCGGGCAGGGAGACAAGGTCATGGATATCCTGGTCAAAAAGGCTGATACACCGGAAACGGCCAATACAATTAAAAACCTCCTTCTAATGGTCGGTGTTCTTGGAACGCTGAATGTCAGCCAGCTTGAACCTCTGCTCCTCAAGGTCAATTCGGGGATTGCCCGGGTGGCAGATGCCAAGGACACGGAAGAGAAGACCGGAATCTTTGATATCATGCGGGCGCTTAAGGATCCTGAAATCAACCGGTCGGTTACCCTTCTTCTCACATTCCTAAGGGGAATGGGGGAAGAAACGAAAGGGCTGGAAAGGAACACGCAGCTTCCCGAAAGCCAGCTTAAACACCAGAAGCCGGATCATGAAGTCAAATAGAGAAGTTGCAATCAGCATGCCCAAGCGGTATGCTTTTTGCATTACCAAAATTGAATTATACCGTACCTTCAGGCAATTAATATATCTTACAGAATCAGTAAAGCAGGAGATGGAATGGCATGAAACCAGTGGAAGTATCGAGACAGATCATCAGGTATGAAAACGGAATGGCAAGCGGAATAGAAGATACGATCGTCTCGGAATATACGGTGACAGTCAAAGTGAACGGCCAGGAACTGGTTACTATGGTATGCACACCGGAATATATCGAGGATATGGTGATAGGATATTTAACCTCAGAAGGTCTAATTAAAGGATTTGATGATGTTGAAGAAATTTGGGTCCAGGAAAAGGAAGGGTATGTTCATATTCAAGTATCTAAATTGAATCCTTTTTATAAAGATTTGTCCGGAAAAAGATACATTACATCCTGTTGCGGAATGAGCAGACAGGGATTTGTATTTGCCAATGATGCCCTGACAGCAAAAAAGATGCAGAATTCCCAAGTTACACTAAGCCCGGATGACTGCTTCAGGCTGATGAAGGAAATGCAGGAGGGGGCATCCCTTTTCCAAAATACCGGCGGGGTGCACAACGCTGCGCTTGGGACCATTGATGGCCTCCTCTTGAACCGCATGGACATTGGAAGACATAATGCTCTCGATAAAATCTATGGCCACTGCCTGAGAAACGATATATCCATGCAGGATAAGATAATCATATTCAGCGGCAGAATATCTTCTGAAATTCTGCTTAAAGTCGCAAAAATTGGATGTGCGGTTGTACTCTCCAAATCGGCTCCGACAGAATTGGCGCTGGATCTTGCCGAAGAACTCGGGATTACGGCTGTTGGATTTATCAGGAACAGGAGCATGAATGTATACACACACAGCTATAGGATTACAGCTGATTAAGCGGATCGGTTTTTTCGCAGTCCCTCTTCACTTGTCATTGCAAATGATCTTTTGCTTTACTTTGCAATAAAACAAGTGGAGAAGGGGCTTTTTCTGTGGAAAATGGCGGTGCTGTATGGATGATGAGGCATCCTGCAGCCAGGCAGTAACATCATTTAACCTTCTGGCATACCTGTTTTGACTTTCTCCGCTCCACCGCCCTGTTGTGTTTGTTGCTTCTCTTGTTTAGTTCCTATAAATTCACGGGTTACGAGTAGAATACACATATTTTTTTTGTGAAAAAAACGGTCTCTTTTATAAACATTTTTTAAAAAAGTCTCCTTCTCTCCCTGCCCGTATTTACTCTGCCTCAGTTTGTTTGGCAAAGGCTTAAAAGTGAAGGCAGCCCTTTCCTGCCGTACCGTTACACAGTTATACACCTTAAAGATAAAAGAATTAAACAGTGTTAGGAGTCCTGCATAATTCTATAAATAACTGCCGGTAAATTCCATTTATTTTCATATATTACTTATCCTGCAATAGGATAATAGAAAAAGGACAGGAGGATATAACAGTGAATGTGCATGGTTCTGTTAATCATCCTTATCTCCATTATGTGGATAAAGGTCTGGGAAAAGCCGATAAACCCATAAAAATTGCTATCATAGGTGCCGGCATGTCAGGGCTGGTAGCAGGTTCTCTTTTAAAGGAAGCCGGTCATGATATTACTATTTTAGAAGGCAGTGACAGAGTTGGCGGAAGAATTTATACCATCAGGAAACCATTCACCGCTCCTCTTTACTTTGAGGCGGGAGCCATGCGGATACCTGGAGTGCACAGCCTGACCCTGGCCTATTTAAGAAAATATAAATTGAAGGTCAACAGTTTTTACAACAGCACTCCTGAAGACTTAATTTATGTAAATGGACAAAGAATCAGGCTCAAATATCTTAAAGCGATAGGGAACGACCTAAACTTTCCTGTCGTTGGCTGGGAAAAAAAGAAAACAGCGCTTGAACTTTTTCAAATAGCTACCAGGAACCTGACAAATATGATCATGAAAAATCCTGAAGAGAACTGGAAATATGCTCAGAAACTGTATGGGGATTATTCGATGGATTTATTTTTGAGGAAAAACCCTACAGGTCCTTCCTTATCTTCAGGAGCCATAGATATGATGAAGGTTATGCTCTCCCTTGAAGGGTTTCCGGAGCTTTCGTTTCTTGGGATTTATCGTGAACTTTTATATCTATTTGATCCGTTTATGCAGTTTTATGAGGTAGAAGGGGGAAATGACAGGCTGCCAATGTTGCTGCTCGACGAGCTGAAGGAAGATGTGCTGTTTAGAAAAAGAGTGAGCAGGATCAGGGTGGAAGGGGAAAAGAGCATTTCACTCGATGCTTTTGACACAAAAACACATGAACCGTTAACGCTGACAACGGATTGTATTCTTATTACCATACCTTTTTCGGCATTTCAATATATTGATGTTGTTCCGCAGAGCTTATTTTCTTATCACAAATGGAGGGTCATCAGAGAGCTCCATTATGTTACTTCCACTAAAATCGGGATAGAATTTCAGAAAAACTTCTGGAGCAGAAATGGGTACAGCGGAGGACAAAGCGTTACAGACCTCCCCATCCGGTTCAGCTATTATCCCAGCCGGCCGGGAAAAGGAGCCAATGTAATGACCGCCAGCTATACCTGGGAGGATGATACTTTGCTTTGGGACAGCATGCCTCAGGAGGACTGCGTCAGTAAAGCGCTGGAAAACCTGTCGAAGCTTCATGGAAGTATCGTTTACAGGGAGTTCGCTGCAGGAATCTCCTACAGCTGGAACCGTAATCCTTTTTCCTCGGGTGCGTTCTCGCTGGCTAAGCCTACTCAGGAGCAGGAGCTGGGGCCATTCATTGCATCACCAGAGGGCAGGATTCATTTTGCAGGGGAGCATACATCCAATTTTCCGGCATGGATTGAAGGAGCAGTGGAGTCCGGGATACGGGCTGCCATTGAGATACATGATAGGTATGCTGAAAGGTAGGGTACTTTAGCAGCGTCCAATCCGATATCTAGTAATAGTCTAATCATTAATATATTGGAAACTAGCATGAAAGTACCATGTTCATGGGTGTATATACCTTGTTTTTGAAAGATTTTTTTCCCTGAAATTCCAGCAATGGCAAGCTTTCTGTAACTTCTTTGTAAATAGACTGTAAAAAATGTATTGCTTTATGTCAAATTCCATATCATAATAATACTAAATCTTCAGATTATTCAAATAGGGAGGGTATTATTGAATGAAGAAAAAGTTTTCATTTTTGTTAGTCCTGCTGCTGGCACTGTCCACATTCCTTGCTGCGTGCAGCGGAGGAAGCGACAGCAGCAATGCTTCACCGAAGGACAAAGAAGGGGACAAAAAACCGGCGGCTGAAAAGAAGGAGCAGATCCTGAACCTGATTGCCGGCTCTGAGATACCATCCATGGACAGTACACTCGCCACAGACTCAGTTTCATTCAACGTAATGAACAATGTTTTCGAAGGCCTTTACCGCCTGGGACAGGATAACAAGCCTACTCTCGGAATGGCCGCTGAAGAGCCAAAGGTAAGTGAAGACGGCAAGACTTATACATTCAAGCTCCGTGATGCACAGTGGTCAAATGGAGATCCTGTAAAAGCCCAGGATTTCGTATTCTCCTGGCAGCGTGCAGTAGATCCTGCAACAGCTGCAGAATATGCCTACATGCTGTATGATGTGAAAAATGCAGAAGAAGTCAACACAGGCAAAGCAAAGAAAGAAACATTAGGAATCAAGGCAATTGACGATAAAACCCTTGAAATCCAGTTGAAAAACAATATTCCTTATTTTAAATCATTAATGTCTTTCGCAACGTTTTTCCCGCAAAATGAAAAATTCTTCAAGGAGCAGGGAAAGAATTATGCACTTGAAGCGAACACAGGAGTATATAATGGTCCATTCACACTCAGCGATTGGAAGCACGAACAAAGCTTCCAGCTGAAGAAAAACCCTACATACTGGGATAAAGATACAGTCAAGCTTGAAGAAATCAACTTCAATATCGTTAAGGATACTGCTACCGGCGTAAACCTATACGAAACCAAAAAGGCTGACCGTGTTGGCCTGAACGCTGAATTTGTTGACAAGTATAAGGATGACAAAAACTTTGCAACATCTCCTGATACTGCTGTCTACTTCCTGCGCCTGAATCAGAAGAACAAGGTTCTCAAGAACAGGGATGCCCGTAAGGCAATCGATATGGCCTGGGACAAAAAAGCGTTTGTTGATGTAATTCTAAATAACGGATCTACTCCAGCCAATTTCCTGGTACCAGGAAACTTTGCAGCTGGACCAGATGGCAAAGACTTCCGTGAAACAAACGGCGATCTTGGCAAACTTGATGTTGAGCAAGCTAAAAAGCTTTGGGCTAATGCTAAAAAAGATGCTAAGTTCGATAAAGTTTCCCTGGAACTTTTGACTTACGATGATGACAACTCTGCTAAAATCGCACAATATCTGAAAGAGCAGCTGGAAAACAATCTTGAGGGCCTATCTGTCACAATCAAACCGCAGCCATTCAAGCAGAAGCTGGATCTTGAGTCTAAAGGAAACTATGACTTCTCTTATGCTGGCTGGGGCCCTGATTACCAGGATCCGATGACTTTCATCGACATGTTCGTTACAAATGGTGCTCACAACCAAATGGGCTACTCTAATCCTGAATATGATAAGCTTGTAAAAGATGCCAGAGGACCACTTCTTTCTGACCTGGATGCCCGCTGGAAAGCATTGCTGGACGCTGAGAAAATCCTGTTGGATGACGCTGCGATCTCACCAATGTTCCAACGCGGAACTGCATACCTTCAGCGTGAATATGTGAAGGATGTTGTAGAACACCCATTCGGCGGAGACTTCGGCTATAAATGGGCTCACATTGAATAACCTATAAAATGGATCGAGAAGAGTATGTGCCATAAGCGCATACTCTTTCGTTTATATGGCAAGGGGGCCTTAGATGCTAAGATATACTTTTGAGCGGATTTTGTATATGATCATCACATTGTTCATTATTGCAAGTTTGACTTTTTTCCTTATGAAATTACTGCCCGGTTCACCTCTCAAAAACCAGGAAAAACTTTCCCCGGAACAAGTACAGCTTATCAACCAGAAGTATGGGCTTGATAAACCGCTGCCTATTCAATATATAAGATACATGACCAATTTGGCTAAAGGAGACCTTGGCTTTTCATTCCAATATGACAACAGGACGGTCACCCAGCTCATATCCGACCGAATCGGGCCATCTGCACAGCTTGGCTTACAGGCGCTCATTGCTGGATCCATATTGGGACTCCTGCTGGGGATCATTGCAGCCATCAAACATAATACCATTTTTGATTATGGAGCAACCGTGCTTTCTGTCCTGGGCATATCTATCCCGGCATTCGTCTTTGCAGGTTTCCTTCAATATTATTTGGGAGTTAAACTGGAGCTTTTGCCCGTCGCTCTCTGGGAGGGCTTCACATATACGATCCTGCCAACCATTGCCCTTTCAGGATTTGTCATTGCCAATATCTCCAGGTTCATGAGGACTGAGCTTCTTGAAGTATTGAATTCAGACTATATCATGCTTGCAAAGGCTAAGGGTATCAGCCATCGGGGGATCATTTATAAACACGCAGTCCGGAACGCATTGATTCCTGTTATTACGATCATCGGACCGCTTGCGGTGAATATCATGGTGGGGTCTCTCGTTATTGAGAGAATCTTCGGTATCCCCGGTCTTGGTGAGCAGTTTGTCCGTTCCATTACCATGAATGATTATACAGTCATCATGGGTACCACCATCTTCTACAGCGCCCTCTTTGTATTAATCATTTTTGTTGTAGATGTGCTGTATGGAATTGTCGATCCCCGTATCAGACTGTCTGTAAAAAGGTAGGGAAGAGAGTATATAAAAAGGAGAAAAGCGCCGTTCCTGGCGCTTTTCTCCTTATTTTATTCAACTGGCGGCAGTTCGCTTTCACGCATCGGGTGGCTTCTTACTGCAAGCCTGTCAATGCTGCCGCGGATATTTCCCTTGCCCGACAGGTTTTCAATCAACTCTTTTACGTCCAGACCTGAGGATGCCTTAAGTGCTTCCTGCATGGTGGACATCAAATTGGTTGCATAACCGGTAATTTTATTGGCGCCTCCGTTTGCTGAATCACTGCCTGTGTCCACAACGGTGATCTTTTCAATATTGGAGAGCGGAGCTGCTACTTCTTTTGCGTACTGTGGAAGCATATTGAGCACCATGTCGAGAACAGCTGCCTGGCCGTATTGTTCGAAAGCCTCAGCGATTTTTCGTTTTGCTTCGGCTTCTGCAAGCCCCTTCAGGCGGATAACATCGGCTTCGGATTCCCCTTGGGCACGCTGGGAGTCGGCTTTCGCCACCCCATCAACACGGACTCTTTCTGCTTCTGCCTTAGCCATTGCTTCTACACGGTATTTGTCGGCATCCGCTTCAGCCATTTGTCTTGATTTGCTGGCAGCTGCTGCCTGTTCGACTGAATAGCGGTCGGCGTCAGCCTTTTTCTTTACTTCGGAATCATATTGCCGTTCTCTTCTTAATATCTCTTTTTCCTCAAGCTCGATCTGTTTTTGTCTTTCAATGATCCGTACCTGCATTTCCTGCTCTGTTACTTCCTGCTTCGCACGGGCAGTTTCCAGGTCATAGGCCTGGTCGGCCCGGGCTTTGGCAATGTCCTGTTCCCGTCGGTATTCCGCTGTTTTCAGCTTATTGACCTTTTCAGCCTCCGCAATCTCAGTAGCTCTTTCCAATTCTGAGCGTTTGGCATTTTTGTCTGCTTCTGCACGTTTGATCCGGGTTTCTTTCTCTGCTTCAGCAGTGGCGATGTCTGCATCACGCTTCACCTGGGCAATTCTAGGCTTTCCGAGAGATTCAAGGTATCCGTTTTTGTCTCTCACATCTTTAATGGTGAATGATACGATGACAAGCCCCATCTTGGCCAGATCCTGTGAGGCCACGCGCTGTACTTCCTGAGAAAATTTTTCGCGGTTTTTATATATTTCTTCCACCGTCATAGAGCCGAGGATGGAGCGCAGGTGGCCTTCAAGAACTTCACGTGCTTCGCCTTCACGATCCTGTTTGCTTTTGCCAAGGAACTGTTCGGCGGCAGTCGCGATTTCGCCAATCGATCCGCCAATTTTGATGATGGCCGTTCCATCAGCCATGACAGGCACACCTTGTTCGGTATATACTTCCGGTGTTGTTACCTCAAGTTTTGATGAGAGCAGGCTCAATGGCTTTGCCTGCTGGAAGATCGGCAAGATGAAGGCTCCGCCGCCGCGGATAATTTTTATGCGGTTGCCAGCCTCATCTGTATGTACGTTTTTGCCGCCCAGATAGCTTCCGGTTACGATCAAGGCTTCATCAGGCCCTGCGGTGCGGTATTTTTTAATGAAGACAGCGATGATGGCCAATAGAATGAAGAGCACTATAGCCGTGACAATCCAGATCAATTCCATAAAAATTCCCCCTTATAATAATGGCTCATATTCTTTCACAAGCAAAACTCCATTTTCTATGTCGATCACCAAAACGGATGATCCTTCCTTGATTAAACAATCATCATAGCTTTTGGCGGGCTTTGCAATCATTCCGCTGAAGCTGTCGATCACTACTTCTCCAAATCCTTCCCGCGGCACGGTGAGAATCACTTTTCCGACCCGGCCGTTCAGGGATTGTTCCGTATATACGAGAGATTCCTCTGCCTTGGAGAGAGGAAGTAAAACAAAAAAGTGCAGAAGGGCAGTCACGATAATAGATAAAATTGCAGACAGCGCAATAATGAGGAAGCTGTTCAGCTTTGTGGTATGTTCAAGCACAAGACCGGAGGCGGACCCGAAAGTCAGGAAAGAAAGAAGGAGGGCTGGATTCAGCCAAGATAGTGCAGCCTCGGCTGCACCGGCTGCATCCCCGAAAAATAGGTACAGCAGAGTAGAGGCACCCGCCAAAATTAATAGATACAGGTAAATCGTTTCTATGGGAATTCCATTCACTTCCACCATCTTCACCTCCTTTCCCACTGCCTTACCATATATACGGAGGAGGTTTGTAAAAGTTTCATTATATTACATAATATGTAAAAATAATTAAGTTGAATAATAATTATATGGAATAAGAATATGAGTCTATCATTTATCCAAGCAGTCAGGGGAGGACGGCTGTTTTTAAATCTTTGGCAGCTTTCTCTGGGGAAGCTGCCAGACTGATAGCAGAAATGACGGAGATGCCATCTCCTCCTGAATGAATCACTTGTCTGGCATTTTGACTGGTGATTCCCCCTATCCCCACGATGGGGGCAGCTATCCCGGCAAGGCGCAGGCTTTTTAAAAGAGTAGTGCCCTGTACCGGTTCTGCATCCAGCTTTGTATGAGTAGGGAAGAGCGGGCCGACGCCGAGATAATCAGCTCCATGATCTAGGGCAGCCCATGCTTCTTCAAGGGTATGCACAGACACACCAAGGATTTTACTGCCGATTCTTTTCCGTACAGATGAGGCAGATTCGTCTTTTTGACCAATATGAACTCCGTCTGCATCCAATTCCATTGCCAGGTTGATATCGTCATTGACGATGAAGGGAATGCAGCTTTTCCGGCAGATTTTTTGAAGCCTGCGGGCCATGTCTGTCTTGTCCTGGTCCAGGAGGGCTCCAGGCCCTTTTTCCCTGTACTGGAAGAGGGTTATGCCTCCGTTGATTGCTTCAAGAAGTGTAGTGACGGGGTCTGCCATACAGTGCTGGGAACCCATGATGAAGTAGAGGCGGAGCATCTCCTTTATTTCAGCTGAATCGTACATAATTTGCTCCTTTCCTGTGTGCCCAGTGATTGGTGGGCCCATGTCCGCTTCCGATATCCAATGCTTCCCGGATGGCTGCTCCTATAAACTGCTTTGCGGTTTGGACTGCTTCCTTTAATTCTTTACCTTTGGCGATCTCTGCTGTGATTGAAGCTGAAAAAGTACAGCCGGTTCCATGGGTGTTTTTCGTTGCAATACGGAGGCCCGGGAACTGCTCGAAGGAAGTACCGTCGAATAATAGATCAATTGACTCCGTGGAATTGCCTTCATGTCCACCCTTAATGACTGCGTTTTTGACTCCTAAATCAATGATGCGCCGCGCAGCTTCTTTTTTATCATGCAGTGTGTGAATAGAAAGCCCGGTCAGGACTTCAGCTTCTGGTATGTTGGGGGTAGCAAGCAGGGATAATGGCAGCAGGTGTTTCTTCAGGGCTTCCACAGCTTCAAGCTGCAGGAGAGTATGTCCGCCTTTTGCCACCATTACCGGATCGACGATCACTTTTTCCCATTTATATAATTTTATTTTTTTAGAAACCGCCTTGATGATGTCACTGCTGAAGAGCATCCCGGTTTTGACTGCATCAGCACCTATGTCCGAAGCTATCGAATCAATCTGTGCTTCAACAAGCGTCTGATCGACCGGCGAGACTGCCTGAACACCTCTCGTATTTTGAGCAGTAACGGCTGTTATGGCGGTCATCCCGTATACACCCAGCTCCTGGAAGGTTTTGATGTCCGCCTGTATGCCTGCGCCGCCGCCGCTGTCAGACCCTGCTATGGTCAATGCTTTTTTCATGATCATGCTCCTTTTATTTCGTTTTGGTGTATGAAATTTGTTTCTGTACCTCATTTGTGTCCAGATTATATAATTCATCCAGGAATTGCACCTGGAGGCTCCCGGGACCGATGGCAGCTGCAGCCGCTCTTTCGGCAGCAGCACCATAGAGGGTCAGGGCGCCAAGTGAAGCATTCACAGTGCAGGTTTCAATAGAAGAAAATGCACCAATGACGGCAGTCAGCAGGCATCCTGTCCCGGTCACCTTTGTAAGGAGCGGGTGCCCGGTATGATTTACATAGGCAGTCGAGCCGTCAGTGACAATATCATCCTTGCCGGTAATAACTATGGTTGTGTTCAGTTTCTTTGCAGCCATTAAGCCAAGGGTGTGGATATCCCCTTCACCGTCCACTGCGTCCACTCCTTTGATCACCCAGTTTTCTCCCGCAGCATGGGCTATCTCGGCGGCATTACCCCGGAGTATGGAGATTTTTACTTCATCCATAATCAATTTGACTGCGTTAGTCCTGAATTCCGTTGCCCCAGTCCCGACAGGATCCAGAACGACCGGGACTCCAGCTGCATTTGCTGCTTTTCCCGCTGTGATCATTCCTTTTATGAGCTCGCTGGAAAGAGTTCCAATATTAAGTATCAAAGCATCTGATGCCGCCGCCATTTCCGCTGCTTCTTCAGGTGCCTGTGCCATGACCGGGGAAGCTCCTATTGCAAGTAAACCATTCGCCGTAAAGTTTGAGACGACTGTATTGGTGATGTTATGGATGAGAGGGGAGCGTGCCCTCAATTTTTTAAGCATTCTGCCGATTCCTTCTTTTTCCATTGTGATGTCCTCCTTTTATAAAAACCTGCTGGGGGCCTAATCGGATTACATCCAGGCGTACAAAGGAAATCAAAAAAGCCAGATCCTCGGGCAGGACCTGGCTTGTATGCAAAATAAAAAGAGATGTACCCTCTTTCACTTCACCACTTTCCTACGCTGGCATAATCCAGATCAGGTCCGAAGGGTTAAAAAGCATAAGCTTTTCTCTCAGCCCGGCACCGGGCACCCCTAGCAGTTCAAATTATTTGATTATTCACATCTTAGCTTGAATCTGGAAAATAGTAAAGCGATATCCTGGGAAACAGGAGACAGTCCCCATTATTCGATCGTGCCGGTCTGGGTGATTTCCACTTGCACGTTGATATCGACAGGAAGTTCCCGGTAGTTATGTTTCCATCTTTGAAAGTCGAAGTGGTATGTGTGGCTGCGCGCCATTTCGCCTAATCCGAGAGGGTCGATATTCATTTTTTTGAAACGGGAAATCATTTGAACCGACTGGCGCTTGATTTGTTTTTCCAATGCGGTTTCAACACTGGAGACTACCTTTTTATCAGTCAATACTAATTTGGGGGCATCGGTTATCTTGCCTTTAATGGATATGTCTATTCGAACCTTAGGGGAACCATTGCCGTCAGTGATATTTATGTCATTTTTTGAAAACAGGTTTTCGACCGTTACGTAATTTCCGTCCTGCTTGAACTCATACATACCATTATTAAAGTTTTCATAAAGCAGCTTAAAAACAAAACATTCTTTATATGGGATATAGCCCACATAGCGGTCATCATAAAAGAGTGCGATTCCTTTTATCCTGATTCTGTCTTTTTCTTTTTTGATCAGGGGAAGGAAAGGGTCCTGCCCCCTCAAGTAGTAATGATCCAGAAAAGAATGAATATTGGTTTTCGGAATCACATCCTTGGAGTTATGACTAAGAAGTTCCTCCACATACTTAGCGGAAGTGTCAGTCACCTTATAATCATATTCGAGGAGATCTTCAACTTCTCCCTCTACAATTGCCATGGCCGTTGCCCTTCCGAGGGCTGGGTCCCTGCCCATGGTGGTGATAAGTGAAAGGATCCCGTTCTTTGCAATCTTTTTATTATACAGCAGGGTGTTGAGGCGGCCGGTCACAAGCGGCTCAGGTGATTCTGCCTGCAGCTTTTGCCTCGTATTTTTACTCGTGTGGCCCTTGGAGGCAAAAATTTCGTTTTTAGGCGGCGTATTTTCCACCATTGGTATGATCGGGGAGCTGATAACTCCCTTTATCGTTTTTTTATCCACATAGTCATACCCGTAAATAGAGACAAGCTGGACATCCTCAAGGATAACCGGTTCAAGAGTATGCCCCCCAATCAGCAGGATCATAAGCACGGTCCATACTATTCCTTTTTTCATGCTGATTTCCCTGCCCGATCCTTGAATTTCTGAAAGAAAAACAGAAAGGGGATGTAAAAATAAATCGTATAGAATCCCAAGCGGTTTATCCATGTGGAGAGCATGTCAATTTCGCCCCGGTCACTTAGAATGGTACAGACGATAAAGGTAATCAAGAGAATAAAGACCAGCCCGTGCTTTTGTTTTATGGAAGTCATCTGCTTGATGCCGCGGCTCGCTCCCCACGTCATCAGGCAGATATTCGGCAATATCACAAACAGCCAGATAGACAGACCCGCATACTCGAAGCGCTGGATAAACGGGAGATTTACCGTCTGCCACAAACTCAGAGTAGGCCATACAGTGTGATAGAGCTGCTCCTGGCTGAAGTAAACAAAAGTTACCAGTGCGGTGATAAGATAAATCAATATGGTGAATGCAATTCCAAAATGTGCCCATTTTTGAGAGCTTTCAGGTTTTTTTATAAATGGATAAAAGAAAAACAGAGTTTCAAAGCCAAGGAAATTGAACGTCATAATCTTGCCTCCCTTTATGAGTTCAAGAACAGAATGATCAAATATAGGCAGAAGATTGGTGAAATGTGCTTCCTTCAGGGGGAAGGCTTTCAACAGCAGAAGCGGCAGGGAGTAGATGACACCCAGGAAGCAAAGGCCGACAATGACCCTGAAGCCTCCCACCACCGCAAAATACACAAGTACTAGCAGGATCAGTGTCAGATACCAGGCGTGCAGGTCGGGAAACATCCAGACCTGGATAACCTCCACATAGCTTCTAAGGATAATGATAGAGAAAATAGTGATATAGGCAATCATAAAATAGTTCATAAAGCCCCCGGCCCATTTACCCAGAACATCATGATGTATAACAAAAATGTCGTTCTGCCCCCGGTTCAATATTTTGTAGCAAAGCCATACCAAAAGATGCATCGAAATTCCTGAAAAAATGATGGAGACCCAGGCATCTGCTCCTGCAGCTTTTGCGATATACCTTTCAAATCCGAGGATCCCCACACCAACCTGCATGGAATGAATGATGTAAAAGACAAAGAAAGCGGATACTAGTTTGTTTTCTGCTGGTTTCGGAAGCATGTCACGATTCCTTTCTAGTCATCATTCGTCAATGTCCTTGTTCTTGTCCGGCTTCAGCGGCCGTCTCGGATGATATCGTGCAGGTTCCCTGGACAGGACTGCATGTGGACGGGTAGTCTGATCCCGGAAAGGGAGCCGGAATAATGCATCCTTAAGATCTGACAATCTGAGGGGATATATCGGACCAATATACGGAGTGCCCAGTGACTTGAGTTTTAACAGGTGGACTAATATATATGCA
This sequence comes from Paraperibacillus marinus, assembly GCF_046237605.1. Classification (GTDB taxonomy): domain Bacteria; phylum Bacillota; class Bacilli; order Bacillales; family DSM-1321; genus Paraperibacillus; species Paraperibacillus marinus. The sequence goes on from NZ_CP143542.1 coordinate 1,891,307, forward strand.
AAGCAAATGGATATCCCTAATAGTCCCAGAAGCTGGGCGAATACCAGGAATGGAAAGCGCAGGAGCCTGATGGTATTACTCATTTTATAGACAGGTGTCGTAAAGGATGCCAGTGCAGCTAATGCAACAACAATCAGGAGCACATTGCTTGTCAGACCCGCATCGACAGCGGCCGTCCCGATTACGATACCGCCGACGATACCGATTGTCTGGCCGACCTTGGTAGGAAGCCGTGATCCTGCTTCTCTAAGCAGCTCAATGGTCAATTCCAATATGATGGCCTCGAGTATCGGAGGGAACGGAATGCCGCTTCTCGATGAAATCAATGTATAAAGCAGATCCTCAGGGATCATTTCATAATGATAGGTGAGTACAGCCACATACAGCGGCGTGGAAAGGACGGAGAACATGACAGCAAACAACCGGATCAGCCTGAACGCCGAAGCGATATGCCAGGTAAGGAAATAATCTTCAAAGGCCGAGAAGAATTCAACTAGGGTTGTCGGCCCCGTAATGGCACTTGGGGACCCGTCTGTCAGGACGGCAATCTTGCCTTCAGCAAGAACAGCGGCAACCCGGTCCGGACGCTCCGTCTCAATAAGCTGCGGGAACATGGATGTATTGTTGTCTTCAATCATCTGGGTGATATACGCGGTATCCACTACCTGATCAATTTCTATTGACTCAATCCTGCAGGTAACCGTTTCTATCATTTCTTTATTGGCAATGCCCTCAATGTACAGGATGGCAACCTTTGTCTTGGTCAGTTTGCCTACCTTCAATACCTTTACATATAGCTGTGGAATCGGCAGCCTCTTTCGGAGCAGGTTAATATTGGTCTCAAGGGACTCAACGAAGGCTTCCTTCGGCCCGAGGACAGTATATTCGTTTTCAGGAATCGTTATAGCCCTTTTTTCCTTAGAAGATGCGGGGACGAGCAAAACTTCCTGGGAGCCCTTCTTCTGGATGAGAATGCTTCCGTTCAATAGAAGTTCCTCTAACTTGGAAACATCCTTGGTAATCTGAATATCTTCCACCGGCATCATAAGCTTTAGCTGCTCCAGGCTGTCCATTTTTTGTTCTGAGAGGGATGGAAGGATATCCTGGTGGATAGTGGCGGTGTCTACCATAGATTTAAAATAACCAACAGTATATTCCGAGCCATGTTGAAAGCTGAGAAAATCCTTGGATTCCCCGCATATATTCAAGAGCTCCTTCAAGGAAAGCTCTTTTGAGCCGGTTTTTTTGGAGTTCGATTTGTTGAAGAGCCACTTCATAGGTGTATTCCATGCCTTTCTCTTAAGCATTTTCGATGCCGCCGCTTAAAGATAATCTGCCCCAAAACAGTCGATTCTATTTTGTTTTTCCTATCTTATTAAACTTCAAGTGGCTGCGAATAAGACACCATAGATTTTGGGACGATAAGGAATATCTAAGACGGCAGGAGGTGAAAGTCAATGGCCGCTTTTAATAGCTGGAAAAATAGAAGGGAATCTGCGAAGCTTAGCTTGTGGGGGACTTCTATCATACACGCCAGGAATCCTGTGATGGTGGCCCTGTGGTCCATGGCTTTCCCGGGCTATGGGCATCTTCTTTTAAATAAATATATCCGCGGCTATGCTTTGATAGCCTGGGAATTCTTTATTAATCAGGAGACGAATTTAAACCTGGCGATAATCTATACATTCACAGGAAGCTTCTCCAATGCCAAAAGCATCTTGAACCTTGATTATCTCTATTTATATATCCCTATCTATTTGTTCAGCATTTGGGACAGTTATCGTTCTACCGTAGAAATGAATAATATTTATTATTTGGATAAAAAGAGAAAAAAGATGGTGGAAGTCCAGGTAATATCTCCTTTTGAAATCAATTACCTGGAAAAAAGGAAGCCGCTGGTTGCTGTCTTGTGGTCCATGGCTGTACCGAGCCTCGGACAATTTTATCTCAATCATATTTTTTCAGCTTTATTTGCCTTGGTCATGACTCTCCTGATTGTGCACTATTCTCATTTTTTAGAAGCTTTTCACCTACTGCTTTTAGGGGACATTAAAGGCTCCACAGCCATGATCAAACCTCAGTGGCTCCTCTATTTACCGTCTCTTTACTTTTTTAATATATATGAAAGCTATGAAAGATCAGTGGAGAATAACAAGCTCTTCGAAATGGAACAGAAACGGTTCCTGCAGCAAAGATATCAAGGGCCGGTCTTTAGAGTGAAGAAAGGGATTTGGGTAAAGTAATATGCAAATCATAGCAACTTTCGACCATTCCATACATGTGGAGCTGGTTTTGGCCAATTTAGAGGAAATGGGAATCACACGGCTTGCTGCAATACCCCTTGATACATGCAGGAAAGAGGGGATTCTCGGTGATTCCCTGCATCAATCGGATGGGGTAACTTTTCTTAATAAAGGGATGTTCCTTGCAGTGATCTTTTCAGTTATAGGAGCAAGCCGGGGATTCATCCTTGAATGGGGGCCGGTTTATTGGGGTTTGATAGGTGCAGGTGGAGGATTCCTGCTTGGATTTCTGGTTGATTTGATTCTTCAGAAGCAAAAGCTGAAGGGATTTAAAACCAATAAAAAAAAGCAGTCAGAAGTAGTGGTTATCCTGGAATGCGAAAATGGCGCTGCAGCACGGATAGAACGACTATTATGGGACAACAGAGCTATGGGAGTCGCACTGGTAAAGGAGCATGCCCTTGACTATGTACACTAACCTTTCTTCCTATAATGCCATTCACCGCCTGAGGATCCAATTGAAAGATACAGCCGTCGATCACTGGTTAAGAGATGATGTGTTCAGTCTTAACTGGTGGATTCTCGCCGCATCTGTTATCGTACCCTTGTTCTGCTGGTGGAAACTGGCGGACAAGCGGCGTTTGGATGAAATTCTTATTTACGGATTACTATGTGCTTTATGCTCCACACTCCTTGATACAATTGGAGTAAACATGGTTCTTTGGAGTTATCCGGATTTACTTCTCCCGATGCTCCCGATCCTGGTTCCAGCTGACCTTTTCGTCATCCCGATACTCGGCATGCTCAGTTATCAATACTTTACATCCTGGAAAGCATATATGATTTCGGCAGCTGTATTGGCGGGGGTATTTTCCTTTATCTTTGAACCGCTGTTCATCCAGCTCGGGATGTTCCGAATCTATCATTGGAAACATATATTTGCGTTCCTGGGATTCATTCTAATCTTCCTTTTCAATAAACTGCTTACCGCCTTCATTTTCGCTAGAAAGAAGACCTAGCTTTTTCCAGCTGAATGTCAGCCATTTAGTCCGCGATCCCTGCGGCTTCTTAATTTCCACCTGTTCTTAGTTTCTTCACAAATTCTTGATGGAAATTAAGGTATACTTACTAATTGTATGAAATATATAAAGAAGCTGAGGATGACGATGAGGAAATTTAAAAGTATTTTTATGATTAGTATGCTGGTGCTGCTGGCTGCGTGTTCCGATGGAAAAGGAGAGAAGCAGGAAAGCAAAACTCCAGACCCGCTGGAGGTAACGATTGTGGTTCAGGATACCGCAAAAGTAAATGAAAAAGTAACACTGAAGGCAGAAGTGAGCCAGGGAGGTAAAAAGGTAGTAGATGCAGAAGAGGTAAAATTTGAAATCCGGAAGCCAGGATCGGAGGACTCTGATATGATTGCAGCCAATAATCTTGGAGAAGGTGTTTATACAGCCTCTGCGGCCTTTGATAAAAAAGGGGAGTATACGGTGATTTCCCATGTTACAGCGAGGAATCTGCATAGCATGCCAAGCCGGAAAGTAAAGGTGAACGGTACTGGCGGGAACGAACATGCAGATCACGAACACCAGCATGATTCGAATACACTGCTCCACTTTTCTCCATCTTCTGAACCCAAAACAGGGGAGGCCATCAAATTATCTGTTCACATCGAGAACAATAATGTGGCACTTGAGGATGCGGATGTTCGCTTTGAAGTTTGGCTGAATAATTCAGACAAGCACGAATTTGTGGAAGCGAAGCCAGCAGGAGCAGGAGTTTACGAAGCAAATCAAATCTTTAAAGCTGCTGGTGACTATAATATCAAGATTCACGTTGAAAAAGAAGGAATTCATGAACACCAGCTGGAAAAGCTGGTCATACAGTAACTGAGGGGGAGAGCAAAACAGCTCTTCTCTTTTTTTCTTTCTTTTTGATTGAATCTGATGGGTTCTTAATATATTTTAAATGTTTTTGATCGTTATTGATTGAATTTGATTGATTTTTATAAAAAAATCGGATAATATAAAAATGGTAAAGACGAGGTGCTGAAAATGCTCGCAGATGAAAGATATCTTAAAATTCTTTCTCTTTTAAAAGATCAGGGAACCATTAAAATGACGGAATTGTCCGTGATTACCGGTGCATCAGAGGCTACAATCAGGCGCGATTTAGCGGTGCTTGAGAAAAAAAAGCTGCTGAAGCGCGTACATGGCGGAGCCGCATTGCTTATGAGAATGGGTTTCGAGCCCGCCGTGGACGAAAAAGCAAACAAATTCATGAAAGAGAAACAAAAAATAGCAGAAAAGGCTGCATCTTATATCGTAAACCAGGACTGCATTTATCTTGATGCCGGAACAACGACTGCAGAAATCATCCCTTATCTAAAGGGAAAAAATGTAACCGTTCTCACAAACGGCATCATGCACATCCCGATTCTGGCTGCTGCCGGTATTCCGGCCATGATAGTGGGAGGAACGGTAAAGTCTACTACAAATGCCATTATTGGAAGCGCTGCGGTGCAATTTCTATCACAATACCGTTTTGATAAATGCTTCCTTGGTATGAATGGTGTTCACCCGGAACTGGGCTATACAACACCTGACCCGGAGGAAGCTCTGCTTAAGAAAACCGCACTCCAGTTATCCACTGAAGCGTTTGTGCTTGCTGACAGTTCCAAACTGAATGAAACGGCATTTGCTAAGGCAGCGGATATCAGCCAGGCATTGCTTATAACAGATTCAGCTGATGAGCCGGCTCTTGAACCATTTTTAAGAAATCCAAAAATAAAGGCAGTGACAGCATGATATATACAGTAACCTTAAATCCATCGATTGATTATATAGTGGAAGTCGAAAATTTTGTACTGAATTCCTTAAACCGGATTAAAACAGAAGCAAAATTTCCCGGAGGAAAGGGAATAAACGTTTCCCGTGTCCTGAATAGGATTGGAACATCAAATACAGCACTTGGATATATCGGCGGATTTACCGGGGCATTTATTGAAAACTCGCTGAGAGCTGAAAATATCCAGATGGATTTTATTAGTGTTTCTGAGGATACCAGAATCAACATTAAACTTAAAACAGGGGAAGAAACTGAAATAAACGGCAGCGGCCCCTGCATTTCAAAAGCTCAATGTGACAGGCTGCTTACAAAAATTAAAGAGATGAACAGCAATGATACTCTTGTTCTTGCCGGAAGCATCCCCCCTTCAATGCCGGATGATTTCTATGTAACCGCTGCCGCCATATGTGCGGAAAGAGGGATCAAGGTCATTGTGGATACAAGCGGAAAATCTCTGTTGGATCTCCTGAAGTACAAGCCGTTCTTGATCAAGCCTAATCACCATGAACTTGGCGGATTTTTTGACACTGAAATCAGCAGTGTGGAAGATGCCGTGGTGTACGGAAGGAAACTGACAGAGCTTGGCGCACAGAATGTGATTGTCTCAATGGCAGGGGACGGCGCTGTATTGTGTACCAGTGAAGCCGCCTACAGCGCAAACGTCCCTAGTGGGAAGGTAGTGAATTCAGTTGGTTCCGGAGACTCCCTGGTGGCTGGCTTTACGGGAATGTATACGGAGTCGAAGGATATCCTTAAGGCGTTCAAATATGGGATTGCTGCAGGAAGTGCCACAGCCTTTTCACAGGATCTGGGTGAAAAAGAGCTGATTGATGAATTGGCAGAGCAAATAGAAATTAAGGAAATAAAGGGGGCTTTCTAGATGAAGATTACAGATTTATTGAAGAGGGATACCGTCATCCTCGATCTAGCTTCCGCATCGAAGCTGGATGTGATCGAGGAATTGGCGTCAAAGCTTGATGAAGCAGGGCGCTTGAACGATAAGGAAGGCTTCATATCCGCCATCACCGCAAGGGAAGAACAGAGTACAACAGGTATCGGAGAGGGGATAGCCATTCCGCATGCTAAGACAGCTGCCGTCAGGATACCTTCTATTTGTTTCGGACGGTCCGCAGAGGGAATCGACTATGAATCACTGGATGGTCAGCCTGCCCATTTATTCTTCATGATTGCAGCAAGTGAAGGGGCAAACAATGCGCATCTGGAAACATTGTCACGCCTTTCCACCCTGCTGATGGATGAAGGGTTCCGGAAGAAGCTTCTGGCAGCATCGTCATCAGATGAAGTGGTGGCAGTCATTGATCAAAAGGAAAATGAAGCGCTTTCGGAAGAAGAACCACAGGATGACAGCAAGTCTTCCGCTCCTTCCAGACGTGTCCTTGCTGTAACTGCCTGCCCTACCGGAATTGCCCATACTTATATGGCAGCCGATTCACTGAAAGCAAAGGCAAAGGAAATGGGTGTGGATATCAAGGTTGAAACCAACGGCTCAACCGGGATTAAAAATGGGTTAACGCAGGCTGAAATTGATGAAGCCGCAGCCATCATAGTAGCTGCTGACAAGCAGGTGGAAATGGACCGTTTCAATGGCAAGCCTGTAATCATTGTGCCGGTTGCCCAGGGTATCAGAAAGCCGCAGGAACTTATCGACCGTGCGCTTAGACAGGATGCTCCGATCTACAAAGGTTCCGGCAGTCTTGGCAAGGAATCGAAATCTGGCGGCTCAGTGGGTTCGGGGATTTATAAGCACCTGATGAGCGGTGTCAGCAATATGCTGCCATTCGTCGTCGGCGGCGGTATCCTGATTGCCCTTTCCTTCCTGTTTGGGATAAATTCTGCCAATCCGGATGATCCAAGTTACCATCCATTAGCAAAAGCTCTCATGGATATTGGCGGAGGTGCAAGCGGTGCATTCTTCTTCCTTGTTCCCGTGCTTGCCGGTTTCATAGCAAGCAGCATCGCTGACCGGCCTGGCTTTGCACCCGGGATGGTAGGCGGACTCCTGGCTGCGCAGGCTGGAGCAGGTTTCCTGGGGGGCTTGATTGCCGGATTCCTTGCAGGTTACGTTGTTCTCGGCTTGAAGGCGGTATTCAATAAACTGCCGCAGCAGGTTGAAGGTTTGAAGCCTGTTTTGCTTTATCCATTGTTTGGGATATTGATCACCGGATTGATCATGATGTTTGTCATCAACGACCCTGTTACAGCTATTAACAAAGGAATGACTTCATGGCTGAACGGTCTTTCCGGTACTAATAAAATTTTCCTTGGCATCATCCTTGGCGGCATGATGGCGGTGGATATGGGAGGGCCGATCAATAAAGCGGCTTTCACATTTGGCATTGCGGCCATCGAAGCAGGCAGCCTGGGTGCCCATGCGGCGGTAATGGCAGGAGGTATGGTGCCTCCGCTTGGGATCGCCCTTGCCACCACATTCTTTAAACACAAATTCACGGATTCTGAACGAAAATCAGGAGTCACGAATTACTTTCTGGGTGCATCTTTCATAACTGAAGGGGCCATTCCATTCGCAGCGGCAGATCCTCTCCGGGTCATTGTCAGCTCTGTAGCGGGGGCAGCCATCGCCGGTGCTCTGACCATGTTCTTCAATGTGACACTTCAGGCTCCGCACGGCGGCATATTCGCCATTTTCCTGGCTGTTAATCATAAATTGCTTTATATCCTTGCCATATTAATCGGATCTGCAATAACTGCAATCCTGCTTGGGCTATGGAAAAAGAAGCCGGAAGTTAAATAAGGTAAGAAGGCTGGCTGCACAGAGATGCGGCCGCCTTTTTTGTGAGCGCAGATCGTGAGAGTTATAGTAAAATAAAATTATAGACTACATATGACTGGAGAGAGGCATACATGATTGAAGAGGGATTTTTAGATGTGACTGGCGGCAGGGTTTGGTACAGGCGGTTTGGAAGCGGCAAGAATGCAGCGCCCCTGCTGGTTCTTCATGGCGGCCCGGGAAGCTCCCATCTGCCGCTTGAGGCACTTGATGAATTAGCAGAAGAAAGGGATATTATTTATTACGACCAGCTTGGCGGAGGATACTCCGAACGTCCGGAAGATACGGATTTATGGCATATTGACCGTTTTGTCGAAGAACTGGATCTGGTCAGGAAAGGTCTTTCACTAGATGTTGTACACATATTAGGACATTCCTGGGGCACCACTCTATTGGCTGCCTATCTCCTGACAAAGCCTGAAGGGGTAAAAAGCGCAATATTCTCAAGTCCGTGCCTGAGTGCCGCCATGTGGGCTGACGATCAAAAAAGGCTGCTGCTCGATATGCCCCAGGATATCCAGGAAATCATCAACCGCTGCGAGGCTGAGGGGACTACGGACAGCCAGGAGTATAAGGATGCATCAAAACAATATTATAAGAAGCATTTATGCCGGATTGACCCGCTGCCTGAAGTATCTGTTAAAGGGATGAAGCTTGGAAACTCAGAAATTTACAATCTTATGTGGGGGCCTTCTGAATTTTGTGTCACCGGGAATTTGAAAGATTTTGATGCGACCCCGAGGCTGGGTGAGCTGTCCCTGCCCGCCCTCTACCTTTGCGGAAAATATGATGAAGCTACTCCGGAATCCACCGGATTCTTCAGCACATTGACACCCCGTTCAGAATTCCATGTGTTTGAGAAAAGCTCACATACTCCGTATCTTGAGCAGACGGGTGAATATATGAATATAGTGGGGAGCTTTCTTAGGAGAACAGAAGGCTGATCCACGAGCGGTTCCACCAGGGAACCGCTATTTTTCTGTGGAAAAGGGTCGGAGCTGCATGTATCATAATGCTTCCTGCCATTGGGCTTGACCATCATTTATCTTGCTGGCATTCCTGCCTGCGCCTTACTCCGCTCCACCGCCATTCCTTTCCAGGCATAGGCTGCGAGTAGAAAACTCATGTTTGTTTATGCTCTTTTTCTAAAAAGCTGCTGTTTTTATATGTTCAATCAGTAGATTGCTCCTGCAGCGGAATCCATTACAGCCCCGTGTATGCGAGAACATCTTTTTTCATTTGGGTCCAGGTGCTGCGCGGCATAATCCTGTTCAGTATGCGGAGTCTAGGGTAAAATATAAAGTACTCTATCTCAGGGTTTTGTTCTCTGTAGTGCTGGCAAGAATGGTAAGGGGTGAAAATATGAAACGACTGCTCATTTTGATTATATTGGTTTCATTCTCATGGATTTTGTTAAAGGACAGCCAGGGTCTACCCGGCGGCTTACAGGATATAAAGGCAAAATTGACTTCTTTGAAGGAAGACGAAAATCTTGCCAAAAAGATCGAAGAAACTGCCTCGGGATTTGGGGATTTTGCTCAAAAGCTGAAACAATCTGTTGAAGATATACCAGGACAGAAAGATCAATTGCAGACTAAGCTTTTGGATAAACCGGCACTATCAGCACCAAAAAATCAAGTGTTTTCGATCTATAATATCGAATTGGGAGATACCCGCTCAGAAATTGAAAAGCGGTTAGGAAAGCCAAAACGGGAAACTTATAATGAATATGGACTAAAATGGTCGGTTTATCATAAGGATTATCAACGGTTTACCATGATTTCCTATGATGAAAACAATAAAGCGGCAGGATTATACACAAACCAGGATTTGATCACGTCCACAAAAGGAATTGAATATGGCAGCAATAAGGCTGATGCGCAAAGGAAACTTGGTAAGCCGCTCGACAGGATCCAGAAAGGGCTCATTTCCTATCTCATCCCAAAAGAAAGAGATTATGACACTTATCTGCTTGGAGGAACTTATACCACGATTTTTTATGATAAACATCAAGAAAATACGGTAACCGCCATCCAGATTATCAGAAAGGATATCGAGCAGGACAAACGGACGTTTTATGCCAAGCCAGACAGCAAATTGGAAGCGGGCTTTGAATACCAGCTTTTTGATTTGGTCAATGCCTCAAGGCTGGTACATGGCCTCGGCCCATTGACGTGGGATGCCCATATTAAGCAGACGGCACAAAAGCATAGTGCAGACATGGCTGCGCACCATTATTTTGATCATACCAACCTACAGGGGTTATCTCCTTTTGACCGAATGAAGGAAGATAACATCCGCTACCGGACGGCAGGGGAAAATATTGCCTATGGCCAGCTCAGCAGTGTGTATGCTCATGAAGGGCTGATGAACTCGCTTGGGCACAGGGAAAATATCCTGAAGCAGGATTATGAGCGGCTTGGTGTGGGAGTGGCTTTCAATGAGGAATCACAGCCATATTATACTCAGAACTTTTTTACACAATAGCAGCAGAAGAGCGGTGAACCAAAGGGATGCCGGCTGACAAATACCATGGAATCGGTACAGTCCTAAAAGATTGTCGAATCCATGGTTCTTTTCATGTGGAAAAGGGGGGAGCTGCATGTTTCATAAAGCTTACTGCAGCCAGATGTGGTGACCATCATTTATCTCGCTGGCATTCCTGCCGCGCCTTACTCCGCTCCAGCGCTTTATTGTGTATGTTCCTGTCCTTGTCCAGGTTTCTTTCCATACATGGGCTGCGATTAGAAAACCCGTGTATGGATTATATAAAGGAGTTGAAAATGAAATATAAGTAGACATAACATAATTATTGTTGTAATACGCAATAGCAAAAAAAGCCCCGGCTATGTGGGAGGCCACTGAAAATCTTCCAATTTTTTAGATTTTCTAAAGAATCCAAACGAAAAAAACCGATTCACTTCCATGTTTTTGGAAGTGAATCGGTTCTTTTTCTGTTTTTTTCTCTTTTTGCTTTTATTTTTGTACCATCAGTTTTAGAATTCTTTTTAAATTGACTGTAAATATGGCCATGGCACCTTGCATTTCCATGCCAATCAGACCCGAGGATGTGGCTACATCATACCCGTGCCTGTGTTTCAATTCGCTATTCTTCGCCTCTATTTTATACCGTTCTTTTGATTTCTCTTTGAAGTACTCACTTTCCTGAAACACTGCCTGATCAGAGTGTTCAGGTGACTTCAACGAAACAGAATACGTCTTGCTTTTCGCTCCTTCTTTATAACAACCTTCCCTTAACGGGCAACGCTTGCATTTTTCAATATCAAAATAATAGGTATCTACCTGGTTCCTGCCGTTACTGTCCGTATGTTTCTTCCCTTGTCGAGCCTTCCTGATTGCGAGGTGTCCTCCTTTACATACATACATCCCAGCGTCCTTATTGAATTCAAATTCATTTTCCTTACTACGAGTGCCTTGGGTAATATTTGGATTCAATTTGGCAATCAATTCAATTTCGTTTGTCTTGCTATAGATAATATTCTCTTTTTCTGAATATGCCGTATCGCCAATCACCGTTTCAATCTTCATACCAGCTTCTTTGCTTTTCTCAATAAGAGTATGAAGTTGCTTGCCATCATTTTTGTCGCCTGTCGTAATCACAGCTGCCGTGATAATTCGTTCCTCGCTCATCGCCAGGTGGGTCTTATATCCAAAGAATGAAGTATCTGCTGTCTTGTGTCCCACCTTCGCATCCTGATCCTTTGAACATTGGAGCTGTTCCAAGTCATCTGAGACTGTCTCTTTCAATAGGTTCAGCTGTTCCTTAACGGCCGGATAATGGACTATTGTCTCTTCCTTTTCGATCACTTCAATAAGTTTTTGTGAATAAGTAATTTCATCCTCCAACACATCCGTTTTTTTCTTGGGAGGGAATTTGGACTTCATGGATTCATCGATTTGGTAAATCGCCTTCCTCAGCTTCTTGGAGCGCTCCATCAGAACTTCCTTCGGTTTCATCTGATTATAACGGGCTTTTGTATGAGTGGCATCGACGATAATGGAATTGCTTTTGATAATCTCTTTTTCTAAGGCAATCTCTACCGTTTTATTAATAAGCAAATCCAGGAGGTTGCTATCCTTTAACCTCAATTTACGGAATTTGGTCAGGGAGCTCGGGTTTATAACTTCCTCTTCTGGAGTCATGTCCAGGAAATATTTGAAGGACATATCGTATTTGGAACGCTCAATAATATCCATGTCCGAAAGGTCATGGATGGTTTTTAATAATAGGTATTTGAACATTCGGATCGGGTCGATTGCGTTCCGGCCATTATCAAGGCAATACTTATCCTGGAGCTCTTCGTAAACAAAGGTAAAGTCGACCAGATCATTAATCTGGCGCAACATATTATCCTTTGGCACGATAAGGTCATAGAGACCCATATAAGGACTTAGTTTGATTGATTGTTGCATTGGCATCATTGGAACCACCCATTTCGAATAGATTACCTTTATTATAAAATAAAAACCGCCCGAATCCCTTAAAAAAGTCAGGAATTTGGACGGCTTATAGTTTGTCTAAAATATAGGTTCAGTAGCACTAGGTTGATTGGAACGGAAGGTGCGGAGACTCCTGCGGGATTAGCGGGACAGGTGAGACCCCGCAGGCGCTATAGCGCTGAGGAGGCTCACCGCACGCCCCGCGGAAAGCGTAGCATCCTGGAGTGGAAATCAACCGTCCAATTTAACAAAGCTATCCTTTAAGGACTTTTTCAGTGCCCTCCTATGTGGCCGGGGCTTTTCATTTGGTCATGACTTCAACGGACTGGTCCGCTTCTCAAGCTGATGGATCATTTGCTTGGAAATGGCTGCATATCCTTCTGAATTTGGATGGATGCCATCCGGAGAAAGATATCTGATATTCCTGCCATTGATGACACGGGTGGTTTCAATGACAACAGCAGAATCCATTTTGCTTGATGCTTCATAAATCATAAGATTCCATTGTGGAAGCAATTTACTGCCTAAGCTGTAAAATGGGCTGTCCTCCGGAAGGGGATTATATAATTCGAGCATAAGAACGGCCGCCTCCGGATTCAAGGCAGTGATATGGGCTGAAATGGCAGTCAGGTTATCAGTGAACGAGGACTGAAGCTTATTGAAGGTTTTGATAGCTTCATAAATATCCCGGCTTGCGGAAGCTGCTTTCAGCAGGTCATTGCCTCCAATGTTCAAGGTGATTAGATCGGCGTTTTTGATTTGTTCATCAAACGTGCCTTCCTCAATCAGGGATCTGAGTGTGGCGCTTGTGATGCCATTGATCCCCTCATTCTGGTACGTGACAGATTTCCCTGTCATCCGGCCAAGTTCAGTGGAGAAATCGGAAACCAGGTTATGGCCGTCATTGCTGCCATATCCCTTTATAACAGAATCACCAAGAGCCAGATGGCTGATCTGGGATTTCGGACTGTTTTTATAATAATCCAGATAAGAAGAATGGTTCTTTGCTGTCATGGTTTGTTCTTCATTCCCTTTTGCTTTAAGTTTATTCAGTTGATAGTCAGGATAATAGAGCAATAAGCCCAGGGACAATGCAGCAAGCAGAAGCGCGGCGAGAATGATTTTGATGAATTTCATTTATTTCCTCCTATCTGATACTATTATATCAAAATTTACAAGATATTTACAGAAGGGCGCCTGGGGATATTCTGAACTAGAAGGTTAAGTCCCTGCCTTTGTAAAGGTTTTCTCAAGAACTGGAAGGGTATATCACAATTAACAACCTAAGGAGGGATGCTCCATGCAAAAGAAACCTCAAGACTCAAAGCAAAATCATGGGCTTACCGGCACTCAGGAAGTTCATTACAGCAAGGAATTTAAATTGGCAGATAAGGCAAGACGGAATTCTATCCAGCAAAGTAAAAAGTGAGCAGGCTGTGAGCACTCTATCTTTTCAGGGATAGGGTGTTCTTTTGTTATTCACACCTACTTGCGGACATTCTTTAAAATGCCGAGGAACTCTATCCATGAGGGATGCTGCCAATGAAAGCTAAATCGCCGGTTCCATCAAAGAAAAGTCCTGACAACAGCCTGCCCTTATTAATGGAGGGATATCAATTCATTCAAAGAAGAGCCGGAAAGATAACTCAGATATATTTAAGACCAGGCTGCTTGGCTAGAAGGTGATTTGTATCAGCGGAGTGGAACGGATAAGCTGTTTTATGATTACTCCCGATTCCAGCGAAAAGGAGCTGCCCCAAAATGAATCGAAACGGTTTATCCCTGAACACTTCAGGGAATGCAGGGAGGCTTATTCGATTTATTTCCCAAATGTGGGGGGAGAGGAGGAAAGCGGACACAGATTACGATCACAACCATGGAGGATAGCCTCGTAAGACTTCCACTTTCAAGACTGGATTATTCAGTCCCGGAACAGGATCTGACGATAAGCATGAAAAGAAATGCTTACTCTTTGGATAGCATTGAACTGTAAAAATTAGGGTTTCCTTAAGCTGAAAAGGGTATATAAAAAGCAGACAAAGCATAAAGGAGGAAAAAGGAATGCATCATGTAAAGGCTATAGTCATTAAATTTGTCATGATTACCCTGGTCCTTGGAATCATTGTTACCGGCATCTTTGGGGGAGAATTCAGTGATACTTTATTGATTAGCGTCATTTTGACCGTGTTCGCCTATCTTCTTGGTGATATTTTTATCTTCCGCGGTACGAAGAATGATACAGAATACTCAAAACGCAATATGGTTGCCACCATCTCTGATATTGTAATGGCATTCATCCTTATCTGGCTCTTGGGTAACGCTCTTTATACAGATACCGAACAAACCCTTGCTGCAGCCCTGATATCTGCCGTTATCATCGGCGGAGGCGAATGGTTTTTCCACAAATACCTTGCGAATAATGTTTTTCATGAAAGAAACCGCGGGGCTGCTTAATAGTAAAACAAAAAAGGGAGCTGCAAATGCAGTTCCTTTTTTAGAGAAAACATTATTTCTCAATAACCCAGGAGAGCCCCATCGTTCCTGCACCAGTATGAACTCCGGCTGCTGGTATAAGCATGGTAATTTCTGTATCTATATCGGGGTGGGCTTCTTTTACCAGGAGTTCAAGTTTTTCCGCTTTATCCTGCTCATTCGCATGGACGATTGCGGCTTTCGCAATCTTAAAAAGCTTCTTTTCTTCTCCAAGGGCGTCGACCAGCCAATTCATTGCCCTTTTCTCAGTACGTACTTTATCCTTTATTTTTGCTTCCCCATCTTCTATTGACAAAATAGGATTGATTTTAAACAAGGTGGCAAGTACCTTCTGTCCGCTTGTTACCCTGCCGCTCTTCTGGAGCTGATTCAGGTTTGAAGGAACAAGATAGAGCCTGGTTGTATCGAGGATGCCTTTCAATTCTGAAATTACTTCCTCTGCGCCAGCACCTTCCTCAGCGAGGGAGATTCCTTTTTTAACTAGAAACGAAAGGGGATAGGAGCCTGTCTCAGAGTCCAGTGCATGCAATTTGAATCCGGCTATTTCAGCAGCCATGATAGAAGTCTTATACGTCCCGGTCAGCTTGCTGGAAGCATGAATGGCTACCCCTTCGTCATATTCCGTTTTTAATTTCTCATATAACTCAACAAATTCGCCGACAGAAGGCTGGGAAGATTGAAAGGTTCCTTCTTCCGTAGACATCCGTTCGTAGAATTCTTTTTCAGTGATATCAATTGTCTCTCTGTATGAGGTTTGATTAATCACAACATTTAAAGGAATAACATGTATGTTGTGCTTCTTGATATATTCAGAATCTAAAGTACTGGTTGTATCTGTGATCCAGGCAATTTTTGGCTTTTTCATGGTCCGAATCCTCCTATGAAGTAAATCTGCTGTATGATAGTCTTTTGCTTATATTGTGCAGGAAGTAAGTACAAAAAAACATACACAAATGTCATGCTTACAGGTATGGAGAGAAAAAATTATCAAATCTAGTGATCGTTTGAGGGGGTATATTCATTAGCAGGGGTGCAAAATAGAGCGAAGGCAGCCGTCCATTCTGGAGGCAAAATAAAAAGCCCGGAAAACCCGGGCCCTACTGCTGCGACCGGTTAAGTCCCGCAACGAGTATATTTATAATTTAACCAATTAACTTCAAATTAAACCACTTTGTTCTTATTTATAAGCATATTCTTATGCGATGTAACATAATAAATGATATTATAAAGATATGTTACATTCTGGAGGCGGACATGAACTGTGTAGATCCATTCAAGGATGTTGAACAGATTAAGGCAATCAAAAAGTATTTGCGGGAACACTCTTATAGGGACTTGCTCTTATTTGTGATGGGAATCAATACTGGACTAAAAATTAGTGAGATATTATCTATCAAAGTATCGGATGTACGTGGAAAAGGAAATAAGATAAAAACATCATTCGTTCTGTCCTCTGATGAAAGCACTCAAAGGGAAATCCATTTAAACGCCACTTTAAGAAACACCCTCATTGAGTATCTCGGCGACTCTGGCCTTTCTTCTGAGGATTACATTTTTATATCCCCAAAAACAAAGAAGCCGATAAGCCGTGTACAGGCGCATCGGATTATTCATGATGCTGTGAATGCGCTGGGTATCCAGGGGAGCTATGGAGCAAGCTCCATGCGCAAAACGTTTGGATATCATGCTTACAAAAAGGGTGTTTCCATTTCCCTGATTCAGAAGCACTATCAGCATTCGACACCCTCAGAAACCTATAAATACCTGGGAATTAAAAAGGAAGAGCCGGTAAATACGATTTTTGATGTAAATCTGTAGATCTTTTGCGTTGTTAATAAGAAAGGTGTGAGTTTATGAACCATATTATTGAGGATGACAGCCTGTCCATTGCTAAAATCCAGCATAAAAGGATTTCAAAAGGCAGGCTGGCTGTTCGTGTGATCATGATTACCATAGGGGCCCTGCTTATGGCGACCGGCCTTGAAATTTTCCTTATACCGAACCAGGTTATTGATGGGGGAATAACAGGCGTTTCAATCATGCTCTCCTATCTAACAAGCTGGGAACTTGGAATCTTCCTCCTTTTACTGAATTTGCCCTTCATTTATCTGGGATATAAACAGATTGGCAAAACATTCGCATTTTCCTCTATATATGGAATCGTAATGCTTTCCATCTTTGCTACACTATTCCATCCTGTGCCACCTTTTACAGAGGATATTCTCCTGGCAACCATATTTGGCGGAATGGCCCTCGGAGTAGGAATCGGCCTGGTTATTCGTAACGGCGGTGCTCTGGATGGAACAGAAATCCTTGCAATTGTGGTCAACAAAAGGGTTCCTTTTTCCGTTGGGGAAATTGTTATGTTCGTAAACATATTCATTCTTGGCGCTGCAGGGTTTGTCTTCACATGGGACCGCGCCATGTATTCCATACTGGCTTATGTGATAGCTGCCAAGGCGATAGATACCGTGGTGGATGGATTTGAAGAATCTAAATCTGCCTGGATCATCAGCGATCAAATTACAGAAATTGGCGAAGCCATCAATGCCCGGCTTGGCCGGGGAGTGACGTATCTACATGGAGAAGGAGCATATACAGGTGACGATAAGAAAGTCATATTCTGTATCATCACCCGTCTGGAGGAATCCAAACTTATATCACTTGTCGAGGATATAGATTCGACAGCCTTCCTGGCGATTGGAGATATCGCCGAGGTTAGGGGCGGCCGTTTTAAGAAGAGAAGCATCCACTAAGGCGGGAAAGCTGTAACATTCCGGAGCTGAATTATTAGATAAAATTATAAATCAAAATGACACCCCCATAGCCGTATTGTGCAATACGGCAGATGGAGGTGTTTTTTATATGGGTTAATGCTGTGAGTGAATGTCACCTGGTTCTATTTTAATTCCTGAGAAGGAGCACAATAAATGGTCCGGGCTATTGCATAGAGCAGCCAGATGTCTCTGTCTGTTAAGGCAGGTAATGAAACAAAGGGATTGGCTGCTATATGCGGGGAATCCCTTTTAAAAAAAGCTATGTTAAATAATTCTGTTGAAATATGAAAAAAACGAAATTTCTTGTTCTATAATGAGTATGTAAAAAAGGACGAGAGCGAGTTGTTAAAAATGGCAATGAAGGAAATTATCCCAGAAATTAGCAAACTGAGTACGGCAGACCAATACCGTTTAAAAGAGTTCTTTACTAAATCTTTGGCTTCCTATTCTGCAAGCGAACCTGTTTTTTAAAGAGGTTTCAGAGCGGAAGCATAAAGATGGATTAACTTGTTCACATTGCCATTCTAATAACGTTGTTCGTTTCGGTAAATACAGTGTCAAGATGGGAACTCGCAATCTAGAACGACAGCGTTATCGCTGTAAGGATTGTGGGAAGACGTTTACTGATGTTACGAATACTCCTCTTTATCGTACTCATATGCCTCACAAATGGCTAGAGTTCGTTCAGTGTATGATAGAAGGTTTATTCACTTCGTAAATCGGCAGAACTTTTAGAAGTTCATTATGTAACCCTGTTTTATTGGAGACACAAACTACTTTCAGCTATTAAAGAGATGGACTTTAAGCAATTTGAAGGTATTGTGGAAATGGATGAGACTTATTTTCTGTACTCATAAACAGGCAAACGTAAGGTAGAAGGACGAAAAGCTCGAAAACGTGGTGGTTCTTCTTCAAAGCGAGGCATCAGTAAAGAACAAGTCTGTGTTCTTGTGGCAAGAGACCGTCAAAAAGCAACATACTCGTAAGTGATTGGTCAGGGACGAATTGTAAAAGCTCGATTAGATGAAGCTATCGGCTACATACTGTCTCCTTCCAATATTTTATGTACTGATGCTTGACGAGCTTTTATGACGTATGCAAAAGAAAAAGGACTTGAATATTACAGATTTGAATCAGATGGTAAAGAACGTGTTCGAGGAGTGTATCATATCCAGAATGTAAATAGTTATCACAGTAGGTTGAAAGGCTGGATAAATCGTTTTAATGGTGTGGCAATATTAACATACCCAAAATAAAATGTAAAATGCAGGATATTTTTTTAATTCCGACTGTGCCAACTCTGAAATTATACGAACAATTTCTTTTGCCGACATGAAATTTCGTTCGTGCTAGATAAGTTTGGCCAGAATTTTTAAGTGATTATGTTCGTCTTTTACGAGGGAGGGGATACCCACCCATTTAATCGCTCCCTTTTTCTTTTATGTATTGTTCTACTACGCCTCTAATTAATGTTTCAAGGTTATTAGTGATTTTTTCTTTGCTGATAATGATAATATCAGCTTCTTTATTGTACTCAATTTCCACTTCATCTTTATAAGTAACGCCAAACTCTTCAAGCAGAGGGGAAGGGATTCTAATTCCTAACGAATTGCCAACCTTTACTATGCTTCTCTTCAACCATAACAGCAGCCTTAGAAATAAAAATATACAGGGAATATTGATACCCTTTCTCATATGATAGCATATTGTGATATAGAAATAAAAAAACGCTTCTTGCTATAGCAGAAGCGCTTCTTGAAACTTTAATATCCAACTACATTATTTGAGAGCGTCTGGTATAAATCATACCTGATTACAACCTTCTTTATATTTTTCAGACCAGAATCTGAATATATATTTTCATACAGATCCCAATGGTATCGCTTAGTATATGAGTTATAAGCTCTATAACATTTTGAAGTAGTATAGGATGGATCTAAATAATTGTTTATCCAGCCAGACGCTGTTACAGCTATCCCAGCTACAGCAGTTGCACCCTTTGGACCAAACCTATAACCAGCTCCTACAGTTATGGCAGTAAATACACCCTCAATAGCTGATTCGATGTAACCAACAGTCTTATCACTAAAATCCCTTCTGCCTGATGCCATTAATGCGCCACTACCAGGAAGTTCTTCAGCGTAGCCAGGTTCTGGTTCAACGTATGTATCAGTGTCAGGGGCGAGGTTAGCTTCAATCATAGCTTGGCTATTAGTATTCCCTGCTTTAGTTTCAGATACATAACTGTTAGCATCTTGAAGCATATCATCAGTTACTTCTTGTCCCTCATCAGTGATAATAGTTACTTCAACATCATCAACTTTAAAGTCAGCATTTTTAAACTTACTAGATGCCTTGTTCTTTGAATATTTTACACTGTCCTTCAATGATTTAAGCTGTTCGTTGGAGAGTTTGTCTTTTGACTTTGCCGATGATTGAGCCTCTTGGCTTTGGCTTGGGGTTTTTGTTACATCTGTGGTTGCAAATGATGTGGTAGATGGGAGTAACAAAGCACCAGCTATTCCAGAAACTAATAATTTTCTTTTGATTTCCATTTCTTTACCTCCTAGATATTGTAAGTGGGGTACAATTTAAGCATACACATTGTAATTATTTGGGGTATTAGGAAAATAAGTCTATTTTTTCAATATTTATCCTAAATATAATAAAACTAAATCTTTTCAATATTGACAATAATGATATTATTAATTGAAAAGGAGGGGGAAAAGTTGCTGTTTGGCAAGAAAATAAGTTTTGATTTTAATGGGACTCTGTTTCTCTGCTATTTAATGTTAGCTATTGCAGTGGTATTCAGCCTTGATAACCTTGTGTTCAGAGTTATAGGGGTTGTTCTATTGGTTTTGATATCAAGTAACGTGTATGACTTAATTGTAATGTCTACAAAAAACTGGAATCATAAAAAACTTAACCATCCGTTCATCAAAGGGTTAATAGTAATTTTCAGCATTGCATCATATGCCTTTATAGACGTAAACCTTTAAAGGCTGAAAAAGTTGGGAAAATTTTGTGAAAAAAATGAAAATAAAAACTCCAGTATAAAAATCTGGAGTTTTTTATGTTCTATATTGGAACGGTAGAGTGAAATTTTCCTAGTTTACATACAAAGTACCTCGACCATTATTTGAGTTGGTTTGAATTTCTTGAGCAAATTAAACATCTTAATGATGCCACCACCATTAGTAAATGATTGTTGATAGCTGCCTGTTCTCAACAGATATCACCTATGATAAACTCCCTCAGTTTAATTCGATTTTCTTCCGAATGCTCGCTTATTCGCAGGATTTCATACACCAAGGATATCATCCATTGGCTGTAGGAAGTAAATTGAGGACATTTAGCTACGTGGAGGCATGGTTAAATAAAGGAGTAAGTTTCATTCTCCACATTCTACCATATAATGTACATCTCCACGCCGCCCCTGGAGGCTTTCCCTCCCATGTCTCAACGGGTCAATGCCCTCTCATTCCTTCGTTATGCCTATCCAAGGGGTGGAGGCCAGTTATGCTAACGCAATGGGTCAGAGCCCTTTTGTTTAAGAAACCTGGTACTCCGTACATATTTGAAATCCTACGAATAAGCCAACACTCGATCTAAAGCTTCTCTACGAAACCGATTAAATGGGTTAAACTACGCTGCCAACTCCGTTATCGGTTGGACTTTCTTGGCACAATACGTTTCGTTTTTACGTGCTAATCCTACAAATATGCGTGCTAACTTGCCAACTAACTTCATGATGGATTTCATCTTTTTCATTTTCTTCACTTTAACATTGTTGGAGTGGATGGCCTTAAATTCTGGGTTGTTCATCACTAAGCTCATTGTGGCTAAATAAAGGAAACGCCTAAGCCTTGATCTTCCACGCTTGGAAATGACAATTCGCCCTTTCCACTTCCCAGAACTAGCTTCAGCGAGATGGAGTCCTGCATGGCGAAGTAAAGAATTGCCGTGTGAAAAACCACTTAAATCTCCTGCTTCCCCTAAAATACCAGCTAACGAAATTTCACTAATTCCCTTTATCATAAGCAACTTATCTGCGAATGGAATTTTAGGCAGTTCATCCTTAATTGCTAGTTCCACTCTTTCAAGTTGTTGAACCGCAAGGTCATACTCTTCGAGTAATTGTTCAAGATGAAATTTGTAAGCCTCTATTGCTTGTCTTGTACCAACAGATTTCCTGGCTACATTGAGCAGTAAATAGGCTTTCTTTAACCCAGGCTGTCTCTTCATGAGTGACTTCCAACCGGACACTATCTCTTCTGGCTTCATGGAACTCAGTTCCATCGGGGATGGGAAAAGCCGTAGTGTGGCAATCGCACCTTTAGCAGTGATGTCTTTAAATACTTGCCTAAGCTCAGGGAAAACTATATCCACCCAGCGATTTAATTGATTAACAGAGCTGACTAGTCTTTTAACAATGACATCCCGGTTGGACATTAGAACCCTAAGTTTTTCAAACGACTCAGAGGTATTCCTTACAAAGGCATAGTAACCGTTCTTCACCATATCGGCTATTACAAGAGCGTCTTTCTTATCACTTTTAGATTGGGTATTATCACGGTTTTCTTTATTTCTTTTCACCAGGTGAGGATTAACAGTTACTACCTCAATATCTTGTTTTATTAGCCATTTCGAAAGGTTGATCCAGTAATGACCTGTGGGTTCCATCCCGACAATAGCTGCCTCTAACTTATGTATTCTCTTAAGATTTTTCAACCAGTTTAATAGGGTCGAAAAACCGTCTTCATTGTTTGAGAAAGTGATTGGATCTCCTACAACAATCCCGCGGAAATTGACAGCCCTTGCAACGTGAAACTGTTGTGCAATATCAATTCCGACAACGAGATGCTTATCAGTAATTCTTTCAATTAGTTGATTTTGTTTGTCCTGCATTTTAAACTTCATAGTAAGGGTTCCTCCTAAGGTTTTGAGTTAGAGTCGTGTCTTACTCATATCTTACTGAGGAGCCCTATTTTTTTCAAAGTTGAAAAATAACGATCTACAGGAATGCTAATGCGGGACTGTCCCCATGGTGAACCGGGCGGTGGCCAGCGGGTTGACAGCCTGGGAGACTTGCAGGTGTCCTGTGGCGCTGCAGAGCATAGTCAGCTCGCTTTGAGTCAGGCCGGAGTGGGGAAGGAGGAAGTCGACCATTGCTTCGGCTGCTTTTTTTGCTGCCTCGTGCAGGGTGGGTGCAGAAGCCAGAGTTGAAAAGGAGCCTTCATTTTTCACGAGAGGACCGTCCAGACGTTGATTTTTAATAATATGTAAGCTCACCTCCACTGTCCCGCTTGTCTCGATGCCGGAAATTCCTACTTCTCCGTCCCCCATTGCAGCATGTAGATCTCCCAGCCCAAAGAGTGCACCTTCCGTAAAAACAGGCAGGTATAAGACTGCTCCTTCCTTAATTGAAAGGGTGTCGAGGTTTCCTCCATGAACTCCAGGCGTGCCTGCCGGGACAGCTCTGTCTGCTGGCGCCACCCCTATCACCCCTATCATCGGATTCAGGGATAGGTGGATGCTTTCGTTGAAAACGGCCTTATTGCCGCGGATCGGAATAATCTTCATTTCCGGTTCTTTCACAAGATGACCGAGGATTCCCTTTCCGGGACGGACGGTCATGACTCCTTCTTCGGCAATCCGCAGGCTGTGGATTTCCACTTTTAGTATATCCCCTGGTTCAGCTGATTCAATGTAGATGGGACCGGTAACTGGATTGATTTCTTCAGGTTTCAGACGATATAGATCTTCGGTCCGCTTTAGCTGATTTTTATAGCAATCATACGTTTCTATGAATATCCGGGTTCCTGATGGAACCTTTATAGCAGGTTCATGGTTTTTGCTGAAGGAATAAATCAGCTTTTCTTTGTGCAGGATCTGTGTCATGCCTATTTCCTCCCCATCTTAGAACACTGGTTTAAAACAAATATGTCTTTCTGATAATTATATTATAGAAGGGTTTTGGCAAAAAATCAGCGGGAACTGTCCGGATAAAATACTGGTATACAGGAGGGATTAAGAACATGCTTGTTTAAATAGTTATAGATGACTAAATTAGCAGGAGGAGTATCAATGAACCAGAACACACTTGTTTTTCCCATTCAAGCGGTCAGGAAACAATTTCCTGCCCTGGGCAGGATTTATAATGGAAGAGCTGCTGCCTATCTGGATGGTCCGGGCGGATCGCAGACAGTCCAAAGCGCCATTAAGGCCATTGCAGGCTATATGGAGAGAGGGGGAGCCAACCTGCATGGAAGATTTCCTTCAAGCCGGGAAACAGAAGAAATCATCAGGGGGGCAAGAAGCGCTGCGGCAGACTTCCTGAACACGAAGCCTGAGGAAATTGCCTTCGGCGCAAACATGACCACCCTTACGCTCGCCATATCCAGGGCACTAGGCCGATCCTGGGGCCCTGGCGATGAAATAGTCGTTACTGAAATGGATCACCATGCCAATATTGACCCATGGCTGCAGATTGCAGAAGACAGAGGGATGACGGTCAGATGGATAAAAGCGGATGTGGATGCCCTGACTTTGTCGCTGGATGATTTAGATGAAATCATTAATGAAAAAACGGTGCTTGTGGCTGTCGGCCTTGCCTCCAATGCGGTCGGGACCATTGTGGATACAGATAAAATTGTAAAGAGAGCAAAAGAAGCAGGTGCTCTGGTAGCCATGGATGCTGTTCATGCCGCTCCGCATTTTGCCATAGACCGGGATAAACTGGGTGCAGATATTCTTCTATGTTCGGCGTACAAGTTCTTCGGTCCACATATAGGAATTGCTGCCGTCAAGGAAGAAGTGTTTTCAAAGTTGAAGCCATACAAGCTCCAGCCTTCTCCTGCCTATTATCCAGACAAACTGGAAACGGGAACACAAAATCATGAAGGCCTTGCAGGGATTGAGCCGGCAATAGGCTTTTTTGAAAAGCTTGGCAGCGGGGAATCAAGGAGGGAAAGAATTGTTTCAGGACTCAGGGCAGCCGGGGAATATGAAGACATGCTTCAGGAATTGATCCGGAGTAGATTAGGCAGGATGCCGCACGTTGTCTTATATCAGGCTGCTGAAGATATCCCGAAAACACCGACTATTGCCTTTAAGGTGAAGGGTTTTGAGCCGGAAGAAGTGTGTTCTATTTTAGCTGAGCAGCATTCTCTTTTTCTTGCGAGCGGGGATTTTTATGCTGCCACACTTGGAGAAAGAACAGGGGTGAGTACTTCGGGCGGATGGATCCGTGCAGGGCTGGCCCCATATAATACAAAAGAAGAGGCATTAAGACTAATAGAGGCGGTCTCTGCGTTGAGAGGCTGACAGATAAGAAAAAGTAAGGAGGGCCCCCCTGGAAAAAGATTAATCACAGGAGCGGCTCTCTTATTCTTACATAGAATAATAGTCCTATTTAATTATTAAAAATTTTCCTTTGGTACTCTATAATTAATTCATCCAGTTTCTGGCTGAAGGCAATGGTTTCCTGGCTGTTCAGGCCTGTCTCAGCTGCAATGGAGAGCATCTCCTGCTGCATGGAATTTATTCTACTCAGAAGTTCATTCATTTTTGATTTCAACCTCTCACAGAACGATTACCATTAATTTTAAATTACTCATTTCGCAATTAGTACAAAATCATATAGACATTTTCTTATGATTTGCGACAAAAGACGTCCTTTCATTTATACAGATGTCCAACGGTTTCATTAAAACCATGTGCTTTCAGGCAATTAGGAACTTTGTCCCTGTCATTTCTCATTATTCTTCATAGTTTATTAGAAAAGCCGATGGGAGATACAGGAATGACTAAAAATAGAAAAGCAGGCGGTCTGTGCCTGTTTCCGGGGTACCGATGGTGCGGTCCTGGGTGCAGCGGTCCGGGGGCACCGATCAATGATGTGGATGGCTGCTGTTACAAACATGATTTATGCATAAGCCGTGGAAGGCCGAGGTGTGAATGTGACAAGGCCTTCATCAGATGCCTGGAAACAAAGAGGAGTCAGCATAGTGATAAGGGGCGTAAGGCATCACTGATGTATCATTTCATGAAACTGAAAACATTATTCTGTAAGTGAAAAAAATCCACAGTTTTTTAGCAAATCGTCTTATTTGCAGCAGGTTTTTGGAAAAAATTATCGAACTAAAATAATATTGAGTAAGCTGTTACTGTACAATCTAAGATTGCAGATGAAAGAGGGTTTAAGATTTGACTGGGAAATTTTTTGCGGACTATAGCCAATTCATTGTAATTCCAGAAGAAGAAAAAAAAACATCGACAAAAGAATTCAATCCGGCAGATTTTGCCTCTCATTTTATCTTGACGCTGTCTTTATATGATGCCTTGGTTACCAAATGGTCAGATGCAGGGAAATACGAAGTGGTGCCTGAAAAAGGCATAGAAACCGTTCTCGAGGATTTTAACTTGAGGCAGCGGGATGCAGTATATTTGCAGCTTCTGGAGCTGGATAAGGAAAAATCTTATTTTGTAATGGCGCTTTCAATCAAAGAAGAATTAAGCCGGGAGGAAAGCGCACTTAAAATCAGCCAAATAGTTGAGAAAATGCTGACCAATCCCTTTTATATAGGTCAGAGCTGGTATAAGCTCATTGGAGACAAAGGCAGAATCCAACGTAAGCTTTTTTGTTTTTCCTTCAAGGAATACACAGCAGGCGGATAGCGAAGCAAGCTGCAGCCGTGCTTTATCACTGGACAGACCCAATCTATTTCGGGCTTGAGCAAGGAGTGGCAAAAGATTTTACAGCTAAGAATACAGGAGCGGGGAATTTTGAAAAGTTGATTCTATATATTGAGCAAATAACAACAAGGAGGGAGTGACTGCCCTCTTTTTTTGTTGTCAGGATAGAAAATAAAAAGAAATCGCTTGATTTTAATATAGGTAAGATGACCATTGACCTTAACGCTGCGTCAAGGTGTAGATTAAAAAAGAAAGGAGGGGGAGGGGTGGAATATTCAATTCGTAAGCTGGCGGGTATTGCCGGAATTAGTTCAAGGGCGCTTCGATATTATGATGAAATCGGTATTTTAAAGCCTGCGAGACTGTCCTCTTCGGGCTATCGGATTTATGGATCTGCCGAGATTGACAGACTGCAGCAGATACTATTTTACAGAGAGCTCGGAGTAGGGCTGGAGAAAATCAAAGAGATACTGAGTGATCCGGAATTTGATGGAATGGCGGCGCTCCGTCAGCATCGGGAGCAGCTTCTCAAGAAAAGGAGGCAGCTGGATTTGTTGATTTCCAATGTAGAAAAGACAATTTTGAGAAAAGAGGGAATGGAAGAGATGATGGATGAAGAAATGTTCGAAGGCTTCATAGAGACATTAATCGACGACAATGAGAAAAAGTATGGGGAGGAAATCAGAAAGAAATATGGAAAGAAGGCTGTAGAAGAGTCAAACCATAACCTTAAGCATAAAACTCAGGAAGAGTTTCAGGCGGCAGCGAAGGTCGAAGTTGAAATGCTGTCTAAGCTAAGAGTGGCTATGAAAACAGGAGATCCCGGCGGACAGCCTGCACAGGAGGCGGCAGAACTCCATAAACAGTGGCTAAGTTTCTATTGGGTTTCCTACAGCAGGGAGGCACATGCCGGCCTTGCCCAGATGTATGTGGATGATGAGCGTTTTAAAGCTTATTACGATGCCGGCGAGCAAGGTACAGCTGAGTTCCTGAGAGACGCGGTCATGATTTTCATCAGGTTGGACAATGAGGACTGAACGTGTATGATTTTTTTTCAAAATTCAGAGTAAATAGGAGGTTGCCTGCGCTATTTTGAGATTTATTAACATCACATACCCGAAAACACCTTATAGGAGGATTACGGGACTTTGCCATAAAAGCCCCAAGCCTGTATCCTTAAAATATCATCGATAATCAAAAGTAACAGGAGGGATTTCTGTGAAAGATTATTTGCTTGATTTGCGGTGCCGGGCTGCCTGCATGACCGGTGGATTATCGCTGTATAACCTGCAGGGGAAAGTCCCAATTTTTTTTTACAGAAGATGAAGCTGAACATTCAATAAGTTTTCACTCGAGCCTTACTGACCGTTTTGTGAGATTCTATTAAATCTTTTCTTAGAAAGGAGTGGCCGAAATGGGTAGAAAAGCTGGCCGCAGACGTAAGGAAATTGAACGTTTCCTCCAGAAGGAATTTAAGAAAGTCAGGAACGAGAAAAGTCAGGAGCCGAACGTGATTCTTCATATGATGGAAGTACAATGATCATTTTTCAATCAAAACAAGAACATAGGGGCCGGAGTGATTCTCCGGGCCTTTTTTGTGTGGATGTGCACAGGAATAAAAAAGTCTTATTGATTTTAGTAAGATTGTGGCTGCCCCAATGTGAAACTTATTACATGTAAAACCGTAGAAGTAAGAAGAAATAGAGGAGCTGGCATACTAAAATCAAAATGCTCCGTGCTTTTTGCCATAACAGCACATTATATTCTGTCTATATTCTTTAATAAGCTGCTGTGGACGGTTTGCATATTTGCTATTGGGAGTTTTTATAGAAATTTGAACGGTGTACTGGAATTGGATTTTTAGCTTGTCCCTTCATAAACAGGATAGAAGTAAATATTCCGCGTGGAATTTCGTTATTTTACATAAAGGAAGTGTCAGGATGGAAAAAAAGACAGCCTTGCTGGCGGGGGCAACCGGCCTAATAGGAAATCATCTGCTTCACGTACTGCTCGGTGCCGGGGAATATAATAAAGTCATTGCAGTTGGACGAAGACCGCTGAATATATCACACCCTAAACTGGAAGAAGTTATTATAGATTTAGAGAAGCTGGAAGAAAACCGTATGCGCTTAAGGGCTGATGATGTATATTGCTGCCTCGGCACAACTATAAAAAAGGCAGGATCGCGTGAGACCATGTACAGAATCGATGTGGGGTATCCAGTAGAATTGGCGAGAGTAACAAGTGAGGAAGGAGCTGAAAGATTTTTGATTGTAAGCTCGATGAATGCCGATCCTGATTCATCCATCTGGTATTCCCGGATGAAAGGGGAACTAGAACAGCAGCTGAACAGAATCGATCTTCCCTCCTTATCCATATTCCGTCCGTCTCTGCTGCTAGGAAACCGAAATGAATTCAGGCTTGGCGAACGGGCGGCAGCAGCAGTTTCAACCGGCCTCCGTTTCCTGTTCCAGGGGCCGTTCAGGAAGTATAGGGCTATAGAAGGCAGTACCGTGGCAATGGCCATGTATCTTACTGCACAAAAAGAGAGCAGTGGAGTCAGTATGTATACTTCAGAACAGATAGAGAATCTGGCAGGTTCTGCTTCACAGGCATAAAAATTATCACCAAAAATAAAAAAATACTTTCTAAAAGCAGCTATTCGTTTTATAATACTGTATTGGAAAGATAGATTTTAATATGGATAAAGGAATGTAAAGTCTTTATTTGATAAAATACATGAATTCTGCAGCAATTTGTTGAATATGGCGGAAATGAACTGGACAATAGAGCTATGTCTTAAGCCAAATAGAAGGTGGAGCTAGTGCGCCTTTTATTTGGCTTTTTTTGTTTTATTTAGATTGGAGGCCGGAATGAAAGAAATTTCAAAAAACATCCAGAAAGAATTTGGCAGCTTTATAGGAAGGCTGTTTCGGACACAATTTGGGAAGGGGCCGGAATCGGTATATGTGACAATAAATGAATCCTATGTGTCTATTTACCTGGGGAATTTCCTCTCACCGCTTGAAAAAGCCCTGCTTGATCAGCATGAGGAAAGGGTGGTCCATCAAACTCGGGATATCATTTTACAAAAGCTGCTGCCTGAAATCAGTGAACAATTCGAAAGGGAGGCAGGAATGAAAATCGAGGCCTTCTATTATGATTGGAATCTGGAAAACAGGTCTGGAATGATTCTTGGCAGATTATCAGAAGGAGGAAATCCCTTCTCTGGAACTGAGGATTATGAGGGAAAGAGGCAGGCTGAGGAGCTGATGGCATCAATCAGCGAAAGGATACAAAAAAGGCCGATGTCGATTGAGTCGTTGAAACTGAATCAGAGAATCCTGCTTATTAAACGGAGCGGCGTGCTTACCATGCTCGAGCGTGAATTGATGGAAACCGATATGAAGGAAAATCTGCGCTATACGAAAAAGAAACTTGAACGCACTATCCTATTCAATAATGCTTTTAATTTTGAGTCCATCCTCAATCAAAAGGTAGATGATATATTTGTGGACTGGGATTTTTCAAAGGATATCAGCAAGGTATTAATCATTCTTCATGCGAAAAGAATTAACACAGCCGGAAATCAAGCAAGGGTTTACAAAAGTCACGCAGGGGAAAAATAAATTAAATACACTCTTTCATGAAGGGCAGAAGAAATGGATGCTCCTGCTTAGGGAAAGGAAGTTCTGATGAGTAAAAAATCACCGGAGATGGAGATCTCGAGCTATGTTGGAAAACTATTAAGAGATAATTTTGGTAAAGGACCGGAATCGGTTTTTGTAACCATTGCACCGCCGTTTTTTATCATTCACATTCGAAACTTCATATCCCCTATGGAAACCGCCCTCTTAAAGCAAGAGGGAGAAAACATGGTTCAAAATACCAGGGAAATTGTCTTCCAGGGACTGGTTCCAGAAATAAAGGCCTTTATAAAAGGGTTAATCAATATCGATATTGAAGAATTCTATTTTGACTGGGGAATGCAGAACAAATCCGCAGCGTTCATCGGCATTTCCAAAGATTTAGGAAGCAGCAGCCTCATTAAATCCTACTTTCCGGGAAAGGAAGTGTTTGACAGGAAGATCAACGAAATCAGCCATGAAGCTCAAAAATACCCAGAATCCATGAACTCCTACTTAATCAATGACCGGGTCCTATTTGTTATCCGTGAAGGCATTCTTGTTACAATCGAGAAGGAACTGGTCCGCCAGGGCTACGGGAAAATCCTGAAAACAACCAAACGGATTCTGGAGAAAAAATTTCTCCACAATTTCGATTTTGAATCCCTTCTACATACGAGCATCTCGGATATTTTTGTAGATTGGGATTTTTCCATTGATCGGAGTGTCATCGTGTTTATGCTCAGGCCAGCTAAATGACAGCGGTAATGTCCAGACTAAAATAAAGCTGGCCATAAGCTGAAATGACTTCAATCGGAAGATTGAAGTTGTTTCAGCTTTTTGTTTTGCCTGGATATCCAGCTTCCAAGGAGGGAACACCATGAAATTATTTGTTTATTCATTAGGCTGCATCCTGATAACCTATTTGCCCCTGATGGCCATTTTATATCTGGGCAGCAATATGAGTGCATCTTCATCACTAACATTAAGTACTTTCTGTGCTGCTGGTTTAATAACCGTTGCAGATCATCTTATTTTAAAAAGGGCAGGAGTCCTAGGAGCAGCTCTGGCCGCATTTTTTATCACCTTATTCATCGTGGGGATCGGCCTTGATTTGTCAGGTGTCCATGGGGCCAAAGCCATCTTTTTGACACTGCTGAGTTCCTTTATTATATGCGGCCTGCGAACCTGGCTGTATGGAGTTGTAAAAAGGGATACAGAAGCACCACCTTTAAGTTTGTAGTGTTATTCGATGATCTTTTGGTCAATAGGGAAGTCCTGTGCTATCAGGTCAAGATTCTTAAAGACTTTGCTGCTGTAAGTAAAGTCCCCATAACAGTAGGGGTAGCGGAAATTGTTTTTATCACCCCTGCAGTTATAAAGGTTTGGATCCTTTTTTACCTGCAGCCCAGAAAAACGTTTTGCCAATTCTTCACTGTGTCTGCCTCCGTTATCCGACACAAAGGAAATATAGCCGGATCCCATATTATAGGCCTGGATGATGGTAGGGAAATCGACACCTTTCTTTCTCCCTAGACTGACAATCCGGTTGAAGTGCCTGACTCCCTGGATGATGCTTTCTCTTGGTGTGGCAATTTGGTTGGGGGCAAGCCCGGCAGATTCTGATGACTGCATCGGGTCATTTCCCTTCCCTTTGGTCTCCTGCTGCATGAGAGCAATCAAGACCGGTGTATAGGACTCCAGGTTATATTTTTTTAATTCCTGCTCCAGTTCGGGAGCATATTTTTTTACACCCGAAAACGAATCCTGCACATATGAGGAAGTTCCAGAGGGGGCCTTGAATTCTTCAGTTATCCTCATGAGGCCGATAAAGACTGCCAGCATGGAAAATAGCAGCAATAGCTGCCTGCATCGTTTTCTTTTACGTTTATTCAAATTATCCGCTCCTGAACACATTCATATAATTATAGTATCATAAATATAGAAATTGTTAGAGTGGAGATGGAGGAGTGATTTGTATGGATATCGTGAAACTGATAAAAGATAGGAGGACCATCAAGAAATTCAAACATGAGCAGGTGAAACAGGAAGATATTTTAACCTGGCTGAACACCGCTGCCATGAGTCCCAATCATAGAATGACTGAACCCTGGAAAATTCTGTTCGTTGGTGAAAACACCAGGAAGTCACTCAATCACAAAACGAATTTCGGGAACGCTCCAGTCTTATTTGCTGTATTGTCACATAAGGGTTCCTCTGATTTAGCAAGGGATGAAAATCTCATGTCAACCGCCTGTTTTATCCAGAACTTTATGCTCCAGGCATGGGCAACTGGGGCAGGGGTATTTTGGTCCTCCCTTGGAGCAACTGACGCAGCGAGGAAAATCTTATCTGTGCCGGATGATTACGACGTAGCAGGCATCCTGGCGGCGGGGATTCCGGATGAAATACCAGTTGCAAAGCCAAGGACCCCGATTGATTCCAAAATAGAATATTTAAAGTGAACTCTATCTATGCACCCAAACGATTAGGGATTAAGTTTACCTGGAAGTCCAAACGTCAGCATTGTTTTTGAATGCGGCCCCGAGGGTATGAGGATAGTAGGAGATGTATGTTTCAAGGAAAAGGGAGATGGCGGCAAGTTGAAAACGTCAACCGTATTAAAGTGGATAACAGGTGCACTGGAAGCCTTTTTAGGCATACCGATTTTAGGTGGAGCGATTGTATTGGGATTCAGCTGGATGCCTCTCATCCTGATGGGATGCCTTCATCTCATCACCCTGATCATCTCGGCTGCTGAAAGAGAACACCGGCACGGAAGCGTGCTGGGAATCATCACATCCTGTATTGCATGGTTCCCGGTTCTAGGGATGATTATGCATATAGTGACAGGCTTAGTCCTGATAATAGATGCTTTAAGATCCTGGCGGAGGGCAGCCTTGTAATCCGCCGCAAACCTTATTGCGAATATCTGCTTTCATTTAGGGCAATATGAACCTGTAACCAATATTGTGAGGTGTATGGATCATGGCTGATGAGCGGTTAGAAAATCTGATAATAGCTGGTGATGATCAGCAGGAAGGAAACCACTCCATTCTGTATAACGAAAGGCTGGCAAAGGAAAGCAAGCTGAAAAATGATCCCCGCTATGCTGAATATTATCAATGAATACTCTGAAGTATTTATGTTAAAAGGCAGATTCAGATATCAAAATCAACAATAAAAGGGCATCGGTCACAGCCGGTGCCCTTTTACTGCAGCCTGGCATCTCCGGCTTATTTTTGAGGAGAAAGTATCTCTCCCTAAAGACAGATGGAGTAACATGACTAGGTGTGGATCACAGAACCCCTAAAAAATCATTGGCTGATTTCCCATATATTGCGGCTGTTGAATAAGAAAGTAAATTTCCGCACCAATCAACTTTGTTTAATAATTGAATCTTCACGCAGAACTCATTAAGAAAACAATAATCTTTTAGAAAGAGCCATTCGAAATGAGCCATTTAAAAACAAAACTATATTCTCGTTTCAGAAATGGAATTCCTGATCTTTCCCAGTGCTTTACGCGCTTTTTCTTTATTGGCAATCATTAAATTAACATAAAGCGCATCAATGAGGCTTAATTGGCCGATCCGGGAGGCTAGTGCCTCTGAACGGTATTCCGTTTCCTCTGAGCTGGTATAAAGGGCTATATCCACCTGCTGGCTGATGGGAGATTTCGCAAAGCCGGTGATACCAATTGTGCCGGCACCGTTTTCTGCAGCGGTTTTCAATATTCTCAGGGTATCTTTATTCGTGCCTGAATGGGAGATAACGACTGCTGCGTCTTTATTGGTAAGCTGGGAAGCGCTCATCAGCTGGAAATGCGAATCCCCGAATGAGTACGCCCTGATGCCTGTCCGCAGGAACTTATGATACGCATCCATGGCTATGACCGCAGAACCCCCGGTTCCGTAGAATTCCACTCTGTCCGCCCTTTTAAGAATATCCACTGCTGCCTTGATGCTGTCACTTTCGATGAAGTGAAGGGTATTTTCCAAAGTCCTGATATTAGAACGGAAAATCTTTTCTGCAATCGCTTTTTCGTCATCTTGTTCGGAGATTTCCTCATGGATCAACTGGATCGGGCTCATCACTTCTGAGGCAAGGGCAATCTTCATTGCCTGATAACCTTTGAAGCCAATGCGTTTGCAGAAACGGAAAACGGTGGCATCCGCCACATTAAGATTCTCAGAGACTTCATTAATGGTTCCATGAATAATTTTTTCCGGATGTTTTATGATATAGTCTGCGATCATTTTTTCTTTTTCACTGAATACAGCATAAGAGGAACGGATCCTGCCCAAACAATTTTGGCTCATTTTAGAGGTTCTCCCTTTTGTTTTTAATGAAAATAGTATAGCATAGAGTGTGTTGAAAAAATATTTCTTGATTTATATCCAACGATTGAAATATTTTTTGATAAATCATACCAATACTTATAAAAAAGAGGCGTAGCAAATGAAAATCGGTTTAATTGGATTAGGAAAAATGGGTTATAATCTGTCAATGAATTTATTAGATCATAAACATGAGGTAGCTGCTTTTGATGTGAATGAAAATGCTGTTAGTGATATTACCGAAGCGGGAGCTGAAGGTGCTGCTTCCATATCTGAACTTGTAGGGAAATTGTCTGCTCCACGGGTAGTCTGGATCATGGTGCCAGCCGGGGACATCACCAATAATGTAATAAAAGAACTGAAAGAGCTTTTGTCTGAGGGTGATATTATCATCGATGGCGGAAACTCCAACTATAAAGAATCAATGGCACGCTCCAAGGACCTGAGTGAAAAGGGAATCCATTTCCTCGATACAGGAACAAGCGGCGGCATGGCTGGAGCAAGGCATGGTGCCTGCACGATGGTAGGCGGAAATCCTGAAGCATTTAAGCATGTTGAGCCAATATTCAAGGATATTTGTGTGGAAAACGGCTACCTTTATGCTGGCGAAAGCGGCAGCGGCCATTTCCTGAAGATGGTTCACAATGGGGTAGAATACGGAATGATGCAAAGCATTGCGGAAGGATTCGATGTTCTTGAGAAAAGCCAGTTCAATTTTGATTATGAGCAGGTAGCCCGTGTCTGGAACAATGGCTCAGTTATCCGTTCATGGCTGATGGAACTTACAGAGAACGCATTCTCTAAAGATGCACGCCTGGAAGGGCTTAAAGGAGTCATGCATTCTTCTGGAGAAGGCAAATGGACACTGGAAGAGGCACTTGACCTGCAGGTGGCCACGCCTGTCATTGCCCTCTCACTTATGATGAGATACCGTTCCCTTGAAGAAGACACGTTTTCTGGTAAAGTGGTCGCAGCCCTCCGCAATGAATTTGGCGGACATGACGTTGTAAAATAATAGTTATATGAATAAAAACGGTTCACTGCATCAGACGATGGGGTGAATCGTTTTTTTCTGTAAAAAAGGGGTTGAGCTGCATGTATCATAAGGCTTCCTGCAGCTGGGTGTGAACATCATTTATCCTGCTGGCATTCTGCGCCTTACTCCGCTCCAACACTCCATTGTGTTTGTTCCTGCTCTTGTACAGTTTCCTTTCCTTGCATGGGCTGTGAGTAGAAAACGCATGTTTGTATTATAAATAAAAAATTTGATTGACATTATAATTTAGGAAGGAGTAAACTGGATAAAAATTCAAACGAAAAGTAATGACAGGAATGAGTAGCGGAATATCTCCCTGTACCAGAGAGCCGGTGGATGGTGTAAACCGGTCAAAGATATCCGGCGAATTACCTCCTTGAACTTTCTCTGTGAAATTAGTAGCAGGGAACGGCCCGGACCGTTACAGGATCCAAGCGGAAGGCATTTTGTCTTCAACAAGGGTGGTACCGCGTGCAAAAGACCACGTCCCTTATTTAGGGATGTGGTCTTTTTATATTCAAAAAAGGAGACGTTAATCATGAAGCAAGCTGAAAAGGCACTGACAGAAAAACAGCAGCAAGAGGTAAAAAGGCAGCTGGACATTTATACAAATGGCGTTCATGAGATTCTGCCGGTTGAAGAACTAAAATTAAAACTCATGAAATCCGTACAAAATGGAAAGCCCCTCAAGGTAAAACTGGGACTGGATCCATCTGCGCCGGACGTGCATATCGGGCATACGGTAGTACTCAATAAACTGAGGCAGTTTCAGGATAACGGGCATATCATCCAGCTGATCATTGGGGATTTTACAGGCAAGATAGGAGACCCGACTGGGAAATCAGCTGCTCGCAGGCAGCTGACAGACATGGAAGTAAAAGATAATGCACAAACATACTTTACGCAGTTCAACAAAGTATTGGATATGGATAAGGTAGAGCTTCATTATAATTCTGAGTGGCTGTCCAGGCTGCGGCTTGAAGAGATTATTCAGCTTGCCGGAAAGATCACCGTAGCGAGGCTCATGGAAAGGAAAGACTTCTCTGAACGCTTCCAAGAAGGCAAGCCGCTATCTCTCCATGAATTCTTCTATCCCCTCATGCAGGGCTATGATTCTGTCGAGCTGGAAAGCGATATCGAACTTGGCGGGACAGATCAGCATTTTAATCTGCTGATGGGCCGTCACCTGCAGGAGGCATATGGGAAAGAAAAACAAGTAACCATCCTGCTGCCATTATTAGAAGGACTTGATGGAACAGAAAAAATGTCAAAATCGAAAAACAATTATATTGGGATTGATGAAAAGCCAAGTGAAATATATGGGAAAACGATGAGTGTGCCTGACGGGCTGGTGGTAAAATATATCGATCTGGCAACAGACCTTTCCCTGGATGAGAAAATATCCATAAGGGAGCGCTTCGAAAGAGGCATACTGCATCCAAGGGATGCTAAAATGATATTGGCAAGAACGTTGGTGAAAATGTATCACGGAGAAAAACCTGCTGATGATGCTGAAGCCGAATTCAGGAATATCTTCCAAAAGGGCGGACTTCCCTCTGAAATGCAAGAAGCAGGATGGCCAATGGATCAGAGCATTTCAGCCATTGATTTACTGGTCGGCCTGGGACTTCAGCCTTCTAAAGGGGAAGCACGCAAGATGATTCTGAATGGCGGAGTAAGGATTGATAACCAAAAACTTACTGATTTCACAGCATCCATTCAGCCGGCCAATGGCATGGTAATTCAGGTGGGCAAACGGAAATTCATCAGGCTTAAGAAACAGGACTGAGATT
Source organism: Paraperibacillus marinus (assembly GCF_046237605.1). Lineage (GTDB taxonomy): Bacteria > Bacillota > Bacilli > Bacillales > DSM-1321 > Paraperibacillus > Paraperibacillus marinus. The sequence continues at coordinate 1,928,431 of NZ_CP143542.1, forward strand.
ATTACCAGGTGAAAGGAGAAGAGAATGAGTAAAGAAGCGCTGATCATAGTGGATATGAGCAATGATTTTGTTTCGGATACTGGCACACTGACCGCCGGGCGGCCGGCACAGGAAATCGTGCCTTACATTAAGGACCAGGCGGACAGGTTTTTTTCGGAAGGGAAGCTGGTGGTGTTTACCATGGATGCCCATGAGGAAAATGATCCCCATTTCCAACTATGGCCACCGCATAATATCAAAGGAACGAAAGGCCAGGAACTGTTTGGGGACCTGAAGGAATGGTATAAGCAGCACAAGGAAAATGAGAACAGAGTCTGGTATATTCCTAAAACCAATTATAACGCATTCCATGAAACCGGGCTGGCAGAAAAGCTGAAGGAGCAGGGAGTCGAAAAGGTTCATGTGACAGGTGTCTGCACAGACATATGCAGCTACCAGACTGTGGCAGGAGCTGATGCGGCAGGATTCAAGACAGCAATCCATAAAAGAGGTAATGCAACTTTCACTGATCTTGGGGACACTTTCATTGAACATATGAAGCTGTGCTTCCACACAGAAATCATCGTTTAGGCTCCAATTAAAGGAGGATGTCCCAAAAGTGTACTGCACCCCAAAAGTTAGAGTGAAATCTAACTTTTGGGGTGTTTATTTATGTCTAAATATAGTGAAGAATTCAAACTAATGGTTGTAAGGGAATATAGGGAAGGAAAATTAGGGGCCAAGTCTTTAGCGAAGAAACATGGTATTAAATCATATGGCCAGCTAGAACGCTGGATAAAAACTTATAAGAAATTTGGAGAAAAAGGCCTTAGAGAGAAAAAGAATAAGGAGACTTATCCTGTTCAATTTAAGCTGGATGTATTAAGCTTTATGAAAAACACAGGTTCTTCAGAAACGGAAACAGCCCTTCATTTTGGGCTAACAAACCCTCCTATGATAGGCAGATGGAAAAAAACATGGTTGAAGGAGGGGATAGAAGGCCTGGAAAGAGTGAAAGGAAGGCCTTCTATGTCTGATAAATCAAAGAATAAAAAGAACAAACCCAACGATGAAAAAGAGATGACCTATGAACAAAAGTTAGAGAGAGAAAACGAGCTGCTTCGTCTAGAGGTAGAATACTTAAAAAAGTTGCGAGCTTTTCAGATGGATCCAGAAGCCTATCTCGAAAAGCACAAGCAGCGTTATCACTCGAACTCAAAAAAACCTTCCAATTAAAAGACGTTTTAGATAGAGTCTGCATCCCAGAGTCTTCTTACTATTACCATATAAAAGCGATGAAACAGGAAAACCCAGACCAAGAGCTTGAGGAATGTATTCAATTGATTTTTAGTGAGCATGATGGCAATTACGGTTATCGTCGAATACACTTGGAGCTAAAAAGACGTGGTTTTCAAGTGAACCATAAGAGAGTACAGCGTATCATGAAGAAAATTGGACTTAAAGCAACAAAGTTTACAAGAAAATCACGTAAGTACAGTTCTTACAAAGGCAAGGTTGGAAATATCGCTAAAAACCGTATTAAACGTCGTTTTCACACAAAGGTCTGCCATCAAAAATTAACAACGGATATAACTGAATTCAAATGTTCAGACGGTTTAAAACTTTATCTAAATCCTATTATGGATATGTGCAATGGTGAAATTCTATCTTACGGGATAAGTATGCGACCAACCTTAGAGTTAGCCCTTAAACCCCTGGTAGAAGCTTTAGATATAGTAAAAGACTCAAAGTTCAGAACCACCATCCATTCTGATCAGGGTTGGCATTACCAGCATAATATGTGGGTAAAAACACTCAAAGAAAACAAGGTTTTCCAAAGTATGTCCCGAAAGGGAAACTGTTTAGATAATTCACCTATGGAAAACTTTTTTGGATTAATGAAGCAAGAAATGTATTACGGGGAAGATTTGCGATCATACGAGGAATTGAAAACGAGAATTGAAAAATATATAAATTATTATAACTATAAGCGTATAAAGAAAAAACTGGCTGGCATGAGCCCGGTAGAATACCGGATTCATACCCGCCAATTAGCAGCTTAATTTAATTCTCTAACTTTTGGGGGTCACCACAAAGTACGGGACATCCTCCTTTTCAATGGCTGACTCCCATGTTGTGATATATAGCGGGTCAGGCGTATTATTTCTAAAAAACCAAAAAAGTTTACATAATATAATTATGCTTGGTTATTTCACTTCAAAGCTCATGAGTCACTGCCTTTAGAAAAAATAGAATAAGCCCTCAATGAATCTTCATTCCGGTCTTTAATAGAATCCCGCGCTTGTTTTCCTGACATCCTGATCCCAGCAATCCCTGTTATAACCAGTAAGATAACCAGCATTAAAAATAGCCCCCACGCAACCCTAAATGACATAATCGCAAAAGAAGGTTATCAGCGTGATGTATATTGATTGATTCCAGAAAGGAGTTATTCAACATGGTGCACCCTATATTATTGCGCCTGAAGGACAGCCGAGCGATGTAGAAGGAATTTTCTGCGCGGACTACTGAAATAGGTCTGCTGGACCGCATCAATAAGCCGGCTCAAGCTTCTGCTTCTTTCGCTCGTTCCTTAAGTCTCTATCATCCTGTAATAGCTACCGTGAAGCTTCATCAAGCGGTTGTCATCCTCCGGGGTGCCTGCTCAATTATGCTCCGTGTCAGGATGCCGGGCGGAGTGTCAAAGCCCGAGCAGTGGCTCGTTATGGACGGCTAGCCGAAGGTACTGAAATGGAACATGTAGAAAAAGAATCAGGAGATTCATGCTTGAGTCAAAAGTTTTCAGAAAATATTGACAGCGCTTTCAATCTGTTTTATACTTCAAATAAGTTAATATTTTGTGACGGAGAATAGGAGATTCACAGTAGAGAGCCATTAGGGGTTTTTTCTGTGAATCTCCTTTTTTCTTTCAAGTATTACTTATATTTGAAAAAGGAGGAATTAGTATGTCACCGTTTATGGGGGAAGTAGTTGGGACAATGATTTTGATTGTGTTTGGCGCTGGTATCGGTGCGGGCAGTTCTTTGAACAGGACGTACTCGAACAATCCAGGGTGGATTGTTATTACAGCAGCCTGGGGGCTGGCAGTAACAATGGGTGTTTTTGCCGTCGGATCGATAAGCGGGGCTCATCTGAATCCGGCAGTGACTGTGGCTCTTGCTATTAATGGTTCGTTTTCTTGGGCCGATGTTCCTGCTTATATCCTGGCTCAGATGATTGGTGCAATACTGGGAGCATCGCTAGTTTTCCTTCATTATCTGCCACATTGGAAAATTACGAATGATCCTGGAGCAAAACTTGGCGTATTTTCAACTGGCCCGGCTGTTCCGCATACGTTCTCTAACCTTTTTAGTGAAATGTTTGGTACTTTTATTCTCGTTTTAGGTCTATTATTTATCGGGGCAAACAAGTTTACCGAAGGACTGAATCCGATTGCAGTGGGGCTGTTGATTGTCGTAATCGGGATGTCGCTGGGTGGAACGACAGGATATGCCATTAACCCTGCAAGGGACCTGGGGCCAAGGATCGCCCATTTCCTGCTTCCAATACCGGGTAAAGGAAACTCAAACTGGGGATATTCCTGGATTCCTGTCATTGGACCGCTATTGGGCGGTGCGCTTGGGGCAGTATTTTATGATCTTGTGTTTTCTGGAAAAATGAGCGGGATGTTCTGGGCGGTTACTGGAATTTCTGCCCTCGTACTTGTCCTCGCCTTCATATCAGGAAGTAAACAGTCAGGCCATTTAGGATCATCTAAGGCGACAGCATAACAACTTAATAAAGAAATAGGGGGATATTCATGGAAACTTATATCATGGCACTCGATCAGGGAACGACCAGTTCAAGAGCGATTCTTTTCAACAAAAAAGGTGAAATCATCCACACCGCTCAAAAGGAATTCACCCAGCATTTCCCAAACCCGGGCTGGGTGGAACATAACGCAAACGAAATATGGGGATCCATTCTTGCTGTCATTGCAAGTGTGCTGGCAGAGTCAGGAATCAACCCAGAGCAGGTTTCCGGCATCGGTATTACCAATCAGCGGGAAACAGCTGTTGTTTGGGACCGTGAAACAGGTAAGCCGGTATACAATGCCATTGTCTGGCAGTCGAGGCAGACAAGCGGCATATGCAATGAGTTAAAGGAAAAGGGCTATAACGATCTCTTTAGAGAGAAAACAGGTCTGTTAATCGATGCTTATTTCTCAGGGACGAAGGTGAAGTGGATCCTTGACAATGTGGAGGGTGCCAGAGAAAAGGCGGATCAAGGGAAGTTGTTGTTCGGTACAATTGACACATGGCTCATTTGGAAACTTTCTGGAGGAAAGGCACATGTCACCGACTACAGCAATGCTTCAAGGACCCTCATGTTCAATATCTACGACTTGAAATGGGATAATGAGCTGCTGGATATATTAGGAGTTCCTGAATCCATGCTCCCTGAGGTAAGGTCTTCTTCAGAAGTATATGCCAACACCGTGGATTATCACTTCTTTGGCAGGGAAATACCGATTGCCGGTGCTGCCGGAGACCAGCAGGCGGCGCTGTTCGGGCAGGCATGCTTTGAAAAAGGCATGGCAAAAAACACGTATGGGACAGGCTGTTTTATGCTTATGAATACTGGTGAAAAGGCTGTCAGGTCAGAGCATGGTCTGCTGACAACACTTGCCTGGGGCTTGGATGGCAAAGTTGAATATGCCCTTGAAGGAAGTATTTTTGTTGCCGGCTCAGCGATCCAATGGCTGCGTGATGGGATGAGGATGCTTAAGAATGCGAAGGACTCGGAAGATTATGCGGCAAAAGTGGAATCCACCGATGGCGTCTTTGTAGTGCCGGCGTTCGTCGGACTTGGGACCCCATACTGGGATAGTGATGTAAGAGGAGCGGTGTTTGGCTTGACCAGAGGAACGACCAAGGAACATTTCGTAAGGGCGACCCTGGAATCCTTGGCTTACCAGACAAAGGATGTCCTGTCTGCAATGGAAGCCGATTCAGGCATTGAGCTGAAAACCCTCCGTGTGGATGGGGGTGCGGTGAGTAATAATTTCTTGATGGAATTCCAGAGCGGCATTTTAAATGTACCAGTAGAAAGACCGGTTATAAATGAAACGACTGCACTTGGGGCGGCCTATCTTGCAGGGCTTGCCATCGGATACTGGGAGAGCCAGGAAGAGATTTCTCGCCAATGGGCGATCGATCGCACTTTTGAACCGGAAATGACTGAGAGCAGTAGAGATAAATTATATGAAGGCTGGAAAAAGGCTATAAAAGCAACAATGGCTTTTAAGTAGAGGGTTCCTCCCATTCTCGCATCACTTAAAATGCCGCCTCTTTTCTGTAATTAGCTGGTTCATAGATTTTAATGGCATATAAACAATTAGATCAGCTAAAAAGAAAGAGAGGCGGCACCGATGCAGAATGTACTGCCGGCAACTAAATTTTTAAAAGATTCAAAAAAGTTTCTAGAAAGCTCATTAGAAATAGGCTTATTTTTAGACTTACATATCGCGTAGTTGAAAAATCGCCAGCATGGCTGGACAATATATTAAAAAATGATCTGCCGCGTGGATTTGATCCAAAGGCTGAAAAGAGATGGTATAGAATTCGTATTACAGGAATTAAAGCATTATGGACTAATCTCAACGAAATCCAGTGTTATTTTAAAAGCGAAGCAAAAGGGAGTGATAGCCATCCGGCGCATGTTCCTCTTGGCTTAACACGCTTTTGAGAAGACCTACGCTACTCTCCGCGATTTAAACGCCTTCAACTTCCAGGAAAGCCTCCCCTCAGGGAAGAATGAGCAATTGTCCGTCTTTCTCCACTATTGGTTTCAGACGATTCAATTGACACCCCATTTATCTCTTTCCACATACATAAAAAGGAACCATCGAAAAGAAGGAGGGCCCCGCTTATTTATTGCTCAGCTCTTTATCCATATAGGAATGGGGGATTGCTGGCAGTATGATTTTAATGGAAGCACTGTGGTTTTACCGCCTGTCTATTCTTGGCTCATCATTATGAGATTTAATGATTTTGAAGCAGGTCATTAGACCGATTCCGTTCTCTTTTTCCTTAGTTGTGTAAAAGGGTTCACCATCCAGTTGTGATTCGATCTTTGTGGATGTCTACGACTTGGTTGATGATTATTACAGATTTATGGCTGGCTTTGTACTTTGTGTCTTTGACATCGATCTTCGCGCCAGAAGGCATAGCTTCCAGGGCGTTCTTTAAAAGATTTAGAAAAACCGGCTTGAGCTGTTTTTTCTCACCGCTTTTTACCCCCCTCGAGATTTAGATTGCATGAAAATCTGCTCTCAATCACACGCTATTCAAAAAGCAGGAAGGGCAGGTGTGGTAAATGGATAAAGAATGGCTTTCCATCATTCCGTTCCTTTTGGTCATACCGATAGCCGTAAAAACGAAACAGGTACTTCCCGGCTTATTCGCCGGACTTATGACCGGTTCATTCTTCCTGCAGCCAACGCTTGCAGGAGGACTTCAGAAAACCTTGGACTTTCTTGTAAAAGGCTTGATAGACTCAGGAAACATCAAAATCCTGCTATTTCTGTTTTCTTTTTCAGGGCTGATAGGAATGATCAAGATTTCTGGGGGAATCAAAGGCTTTGTGGAGGCTGCTTCAGAGAGGATTCACACAAAAAGAGAGGCACTTCTACTTACCTACGTTTCCACCCTTGGCACGTTTGCTGCTCCAAGCTTCCGTTTTGTCACGATAGCCCCGATTATGAGGGCGCTCTTAAAACGGGTCAGCATGTCGACCCGTGAGCTGGGTTTTGTAATCGAAACGACTGCCACACCTGTCATCGTTTTGATTCCCATTGCAACGGCCTTTGTGGGATACATGACTTCCATAGTAGATTTGTCCCTGCAGAATGAACAAATTCCGGGTGATCCTTATACACTCTTCATCAAGAGCATACCCTTTAACTTCTTTTCCTTTTCCCTGATATTGGTGGGGATATATTTAAGTTTTTTCCACAAATCACATACAGGAGGGAACGGCGACCCTGATCAAATTGACAAGGAAGGGGAGGGGAATGATTGGCATGACTGTGATGCTGCAGTCCATGTTTCTCTTCCATCGAAACCATGGAACCTGCTTCTCCCGTTAATTATTGCTATTCTCCTTACTCTTGCATTTACCTGGTGGGACGGCCGGAAGGAGGGGAGGGGTTTCCTGTCTGCCTTCATCTACGCAGATGTAATGGGAGCGATGCTTTCTGCCCTTTTGCTGACTGTCATTCTGTTTTTCGTTTTCTTAAGAATTCAACGATTTAAAACAGCTGAGCTCGTCACAAGCTTCCTTGAGGGAGGGAATGAGATGATGTCAGTGATCATGCTGCTTGCTGTCGTCTGGGGGCTTTCATCAGCAACAGAACAGCTTGGCTTTGCGGGTTTCATTACCAGTCATACTGGGTGGATTCCCCATTCGGCATTGGTTCCTCTTTTATTTTTATTCGGGGGGACGGTCTCCTATGTAATAGGGTCAGCGTGGGGAACCTGGGGAATATTGATGCCCCTCGGCATTTCCATTGCTGCCTCTAATGGAATTTCCCTTCCGCTTGTCATCGGGGCCGTATTTGCCTCAGGAACCTTTGGCGCTTTTGCCTCTCCGCTTAGCGATGATACGAATACCATTGCCAGAATTTTGGATCTCCCGGTCATCAGCTACGCAAGGTTTAAATTAAAGCCGGCTTTGGCGGCAGCGGGCATCTCTGCCGTCTGCTATGGCATTACCGTCTTCTTTTCGTAAACATATTCTACCTTACGACCTGAATAAATCATTACGAAGGACTCCCTGTTTTTATAGACATAAAAAATAGAGACCTGCAACGGGTCTCTTTGAATTTTATACAAGTTCAGGTGTAGAGGATGAATTGGTTTTTGCCATTGCGCTTGGCTTCATATAGCGCAAGGTCTGCACACTTTTTGAGCGCCTCAGCGGAATCGGCCTTTTCAGGGTAGAAAGCTCCTCCTCCAGAGATGGACACTTTGACTGTACTGCCCTGGAAGTTCAGTGGATTATGATCGAGATAGGACTTTAACTCAAGGAAAATGCTTTCAAGATCCACCTGGTAGGCATCCTTTAGAATGAACATGAATTCATCACCGGCATAGCGGTAAGCCTTCCGACTCGCTGATGCAAGTCTTTTCATGGCGCTTGCCAGCCTTTTCAGGTACAGATCCCCAGCCTGATGCCCGAAATGGTCATTGACTCCTTTAAGTCCATCAGAATCAATCATCAATAAGGCAACCGGCGCATCGCTGCTCGTCATCATTTTTTCCAGGTCGGAGTGAAAAGCACGATAATTTCCCAGGCCCGTCATTTCATCTGTCTGAGAGAGCTCATAATTCTCTGAGTATAGCCTTGCAGTCACGATGGAGCTGATAACCTGGTTGCCGATGATCTTCAGGAGGTCCTCATGTTCCCTCCTATAAGCAAACTCGCGGTTGCTTTGTGCAGAAATAACTCCCTTTACTTGATCATCAATCAATAAAGGGACAAAAATGCAGGTATTTCCTTCACCGGTTCCGATTATATAATTAAATTCATCCAATTCCTTAGCCGTTTGACCATGAATGGTTTCCTTTGATGTGATAACCTTTGCGGTAAAACTGTTATCATCGAAAGGGATTTCTGTTGCCAAAAGGAATTCGCCATCATCCATCATGAAAGGGATTTGAATTTTCTGATTTTCTTTATCGTATAAGGCAATAAAGAATGCGTCAGTCGGCATAACCTGTGAAACAAGATTATAAGCTTCTTCCATCAGCACTTTTTCATCGAGCGTCTGAGAACAGGTTCTGCCAAAATCATGTAGAATCCGGAGATGCTCATTGAGCCAGGTCATATCAAGGATCCTCTCGTTGATATTCTGGAGCTCAGAATGGATGCAGGCAAGGAGCCTGCCTGGATTGTCAGCGGCGAAGCCGTGCTGAAAATCCATGTACTGTTTTTCTGCTACTCTAAATGCAGGTGTTCCTACAGCTCTAATCAGGTTCAGTGTTTCACTCAGCAGGCCACCAAGCGGCTGGGTCTTATTGTCATTCATATTTACACTCCATATTTAAACGTAATATTACAAGAACCGGCTAAACTATCTTTCTAGAATTATAGCATTTATTCCCAATGTAAAACTATACAATCCCTATAATTAAATTATAAATTAAATATTTTAAGAATTGTTAATCATTTTATGCTTTTGAGTAAATTTCCGCAAAAAAACCGGGTACTGAGACCCGGTTCTGCTATATCATTTTAATCCTTCTGTGAAAGACCCATAATTCCTCCGGCCATGCTGTATTCCGATCCATTTCATGGTGGTGAACTCCTCGAGGACCCATTCCCCATTAAACCGCCCGAGACCTGAATCTTTTTCTCCTCCAAATGGAACATGTGCCTCATCATTCACGGTCTGGTCGTTTACATGAATCATCCCGGTATGGATGGAGCGGGCAACCTTTACACCGCGTCCGATTTCCCCGGAATGAACGGCTCCACTCAGACCGTACGGATAAGAATTCGCCATTTCAATCACTTCTTCCTGTGATGAGAAAGGAATGATGGCAGCCACCGGACCGAAAATTTCATTGACGGCAATCGGCATGTCATTGGTTACCCCGGATAATACGGTAGGCTGCAATACATTGCCGTTCACTTCTCCGCCCAGCAGTACTTCGGCTCCCTGTCCGACACTTTCCTGGATATCCTTCAGAATGCGATCGACCTGAGCCCGGTTGATAAGAGGCCCTACATGTGTATCCTTTTCGGCCGGGGAACCATACTTCAGCTTGGCTGCCATGGAAGTGAAGCGTTCTGTGAAGGCATCGACCAAGCTTTCATGAACAAATATACGGTTTATAGCCATACATATCTGTCCCTGATGATAAAACTTGCCGAAGAGGGCTGATTCGACTGCATAATCAAGATCGGCATCCTCCAGCACGATAAAGACATTGTTGCCGCCAAGCTCGAGGGCAGCTTTTTTTAAATTTTTTCCTGCCAGCTCACCTATATGTCTGCCAACCTCAGTAGACCCGGTAAAGGAGATAAGGCGGGGGATAGGATGTGTGACGATATCATCGCCAATTTCAGAGCCTTTTCCTACAACTACATTCAGGAGTCCTTTCGGAAGTCCGGCAGCTTCAAAGATGCTGGCAAAAATCAGGCCGCCCGTGACCGGCGTATCCGAAGCCGGCTTAATGACCACTGCATTCCCCGAAGCAAGGGCTGGTCCGATTGAACGGATGGCCAGGTGGAGCGGGAAATTCCAGGGGCTTATGATGCCTATGACACCAAGCGGGCTGCGATAGACCCGGTTTTCTTTGTCAGGATAGATGGAAGGAAGGATCCGCCCTTCCATCCGGAATGGGAAGGAGGCGGCTTCCTTCATGATGCTGATGGATGCCTGCAGCTCTACACCCGCTTTCATGACTGTGCTTCCGGCTTCCTTTACAAGCCACTCAATGATCAAATCCTGATTTTCTTCCATGATCGCAACTGCTTTTTCTATTATTTTCCTTTTGTTCTGTGGAAGCTCGCTGGCCCATTCCCGCTGTGCCCGTTCTGCCGCTTTATAGGCTTCGTCTAGGTCTTCTTTACTTGCCGATTGTATCAAAGTGAGTTCTTCACCGGTAAATGGGTTTGTATTCTTCATTTTCTTTGTACTTGAGCCATCTTTCCAAACTCCATCTATATAAATTTTTGAGAAGTCTGTATTCATGATTTAATCGCCCCTTTTTTAGTTAACTTCATCTGGCTTTTTACCTCCAGCCTGTTTTTTCTAAACGTTACAGCTGGCCAAGTTTTGATTGCCGGTCAGAACGATCACTGGTAAAATAATGAAAAATCAAGAGGGGGGATCACATTGATCATTTATCCAGAACTAAAGAACGGAGATGCAATTGCTGTTACTGCCCCGTCATCAGGTGTTCCGGTGGAGTTGCACAGCCTTCTTTACCAGGCTTGCGAAAGGCTTGAAAAAAAGGGATACAGAATTCAGCTTGGCGATACAGCAGGGAAACAGGAAAAGGCGAAATCAGCACCTGCCGCTGTCCGGGCTGCCGAATTGAACGATCTTCTCTTAAACCCTGCTCTCGGGCTTATTCTCCCTCCATGGGGAGGAGAACTGCTGATAGAAATTCTTGAATATGTGGACTTTAAGAAAATCAGGCCTAAATGGGTGCTGGGATATTCTGATGTGAGTTTGCTCCTCTTGGCCATCACTCTGAATACCGGCATCGCTACTGCACATGGAACAAACCTTGTGGACCTCAGGGGTGATTTTTCTGACAGCACAACGGCCATGTGGGAGAAAGTTCTTTCTGCCGGCAGGGGAAATACCATTACTCAAACTTCTTCACTTCTATATCAAAAAAAGTGGAATCATGAAGACCCTTCACCATGTGTTTTTCATTTGACAGAGGCGACAGAATGGAAAGTGGCAGGCAGCGAGAATGCAAAGATAAAAGGGAGGCTGCTGGGAGGGTGCCTGGATATTATCAGGCATATCGCCGGGACTCCGTTTGCAGATATTGACCGGTTCCGGGAGAAGCATATTGGACATGAACCAATTCTCTGGTACTTCGAGAATTGTGAAATGAATTGCACTGAATTGAGGAGGACACTCCTGCAATTAAAGTTAACAGGCTGGTTTAAGGGAATATCAGGAATCATGTTTGGCAGGAGCAATGCAAACCAGCCGGTTGAAGGGTACGAAGCAGCCGATTTATACCTGGAGCTGACACAGGAGCTCGGAGTCCCGGTTATTTACGATATTGACTGCGGCCATATGCCGCCGCAAATGACGCTCATCAATGGGGCATGGGCGGAGGTTGAAGTGTCAGGCGGGAAGGGGAGCGTGGTGCAAAAATTCGTATAAAAGGTAATTGAGGCTTTGTGATTGCAGGAATACCATGCCAAAAAGAGGAGAAGGGCACAGTGATTATAAGAAAGGCTGTATATCCAGATGCAGCCGGGATTGCAAGCGTACATATTGAGAGCTGGAAAAACAGTTATAAACACATTGTACAGGACTCATATCTTGCTGCGATGGATTTGAATGACAGGATTGACTAATCAAGAATCGAGTCATAAACTAAGCCGGCTAGGGCAAGAAAGAGCTTCCCCTAGCCGGCTCGTCTTATGCTTGGATAACGCTTAAGTCAGACTAAGCTTCTGTCACAGCAATCGCTTGCCAATCAGCAAGTCTCCTTTCGCTAACGCATAAGCGCGACTAAGCTTCTGTCTTCTCTTACACTCGCCAATCAGCAAGTCTTCTTTATCGGGTTTCTGCCTGCCATAATAGAGACAATTTCAATATAAGTACCTGAACATTGAGCTATAAATCAGTTTTATTGTGCAGGCGCCGCATTTTTCACTTTTCATTGCGAGAGCAGCGGGAAAGGTGAGACCCCGCCGGAAAAACCGAGGAGGCTCATCGACCGCCCCGCTGAAAGCGAGTGCCTGGAGCGGAAATCCACTTTTTTGTCTAATAGCCACCATATTTGTGAAAACAGCCTTTTTAAAACAGGGGTAAGATTATTGAGGAAGATGAATTGGAAATAGGAGGATGCCAATACCGGGAAGCAGCTTATTATTGGGAGAACATAGATAAAATACAGATAAAGCTGGCTGAATAGGAATGGATGCCATTCAATCAGCCAGCTTCTGGTCTGCAAGATATGCTGTAAGGATATAACGTTCAGGGGCAGAACCTGCAAAATGAAAAGGATAGCAGGTGCTTACCGTAAGAGTTGCCCTTGGTTTAGGAACGATCACTGTCCGGTCATTGGCATCAACGATTCGGACCTTGTATACTTTATAGGTGAATTCCCCAGCTGAGGTCTGGACGATAAGTTCGTCTCCTTCGCCCACATCGCCCAGCTTCCTGAAAACCGTGTCACGATGGCCTGAAAGGACTGAATTATCCTGTTCACCGGGAAGGACACTGCCTGCAAAATGACCCACTCCCTTTACAAGTTCATCCTCGTCAGTTCCATGGAAGATAGGAAGCTTTGCATGGAGTTTAGGAATGATCAAATCACCGATAAGATCCCCCTGCTTCGGCCGTTCAGGATAAAGAATCCCTGGGGCGCGCTTCTCTTTTTTCAGTGGAGCTGCAGATGCATGACTTTCTTTGCCTGCAGGTGCATGGGAAGAAGTTTTGTATAGGAAATACCCCATGGCGAATTTATATAAATTTGTCGTCGAAAACCAGACTCCGCCGCCTATCAGTATCAGTGAACATAGAAGAAGAATCAACCGCCCCCGGCGGTTGATCTTTTTATTTGTTCTTGTCATCTTATGCTGCCCTCAGTTTCCGGAAAAGGAAGAATCCGGAGAGAATCAGGATCAAGCCGATGGCTGCATTGGATATATAACTGGATGCTGTTTTTGGAAGCTTTGCGCCGTTTACCGTCTTATGGGAGGGATCCGGCTTTTTCGCAGTTTTGATCAAATGTGCTGGTTTTACCTTTTTAGGCGCTGCATTAGTCTGCTTAACTTCTTTGACAGATTCTTTGATCTGGTTTCCTTTATCCTGTATGGCATCTGAATCCACCATTTCGCCAGTAATGATCAAATCGGCAAGGAATTCGCCCTTAGAGTTATACAGCATGATTTTGAGGCTGGCGCCTTTTAGTTCATCCAGCTTAAGCAGGTCTGCGATCGTTATGGGATGATCCTTGCCATCCTTCACGAGGAAGTAAGCTGCCTTTAAATCAAAGATTGCCAGAAACTCGTCATAAATGGAAATCACTTCTGCGATATCCGCAGCTGTGAGTTCATCGATGGTTTCAAAATCGTCAAAACCGGCCATCCTGTCCCCAAGTGCCTCCATTCGTTCAAGAATGGCTGGATCGGCAAGTTTAGATTCAATTGAATTTAGATGATTTTCTATCTTAGTCAGCTCTGCCTGTGTTAAACCAAGTTCATCTTCAAAAATCGGCATCATGTCCTCAGCGGCGTTATCATCTGAATCGCCGCCTTCTGTAAAGCTCCATACATCCTCTTCTAATTGGTCGATGAAAATATAATCATCGATTTTTTTACCGTTTTCTTTGAGGAGGGCAAACAATTCTGCCTGGGTCAATCCGTAATTTTCCTGGAAGTAATCCAGATTTCTAAAATCCTTTTGTATAACATCTCCCAGTGTTTCACGAACTTCTTCCACACTGCTGTAGTAGGCAAGCTCATCTCCCCAGCCCGCAATATAGCTTTCAATAAATGTCTTTGTGACTGGAATGCCACGGGTTGCGGATATATCCTCTAAGTAACTCTGAAGATCTGCCTCAAATGAGGGGTCCTGGACAACCTCTCCGTCTTCTTCTTCATCGGGATTCGGCTCATCCAGATAAGAAGAAACTGCATCATAAAGATCATCCACATAAATATAGTCACTCAGCTCTTCGCCATAGGACTTCAGAAGCTTTTCAAGGCTTCCGGCATCTAATTCGTATTCTTCATATATTCCATTCAGATTGCTAAGGTCTTTCTTGATAACCCTGCCCAGGAAGAAATTAAGTTCACTGACCTTCTGGAAATCTGCCAGAGTGGTTTCGTAAGCTGCAAGCACTCTCTCAAGATCGGCAATGGTGACTTCCTTCCCGCGGATCAAACTTGCTTTTTCTAAATAGGTTTTCAGGTCATTATTGAATTGGGGTGATTGAGCTGCGTGTGTGATACCCGGAAAGAAGGCAAGCAGCAAAGATAAAGATAATAAAATGGCGCCCAGTTTTTTCATGCATATCTCCCTTTTTGTTATGTATCAAAACTATGTTTCTAGAAAATTATAAGATACTGTGGATAAATAGACAATGAGGATAATATTTCCAATTCAGGCGCGAAGCAATAGTGAAATTCAAAGTTGAAATACCATGCATATGCTAAAATGGAAATATCAGAAAATTCAGGAGGTGTAGTTTAACTCATGTATCCGATATTTGATGGACATAATGATACGCTATTAGATTTACTAAAGGGGGAAAAAGGGGAGCCCCGATCCTTTTATGAGGACACCCGTAAGGGGCATCTGGATTATCCCCGAGCAATAAGGGGAGGATTTGCCGGCGGTTTTTTCGCAATGTACACGCCAAATCCTGAGCCGGGGAAAAAGACCATCTTAACAGAACAGGGATATCAGGTTCCGCTTGCCGAACCTATTTCCCATGAGTATGCTTTCACACATACAAAAGCGATGGCCCAAACGCTGTTTCAATTGGAAAAGGAATCAAATGGGAGGGTCAAAGTAATAAGGAAAGCGGAAGAATTAGCAGACTGCATCAAACGTGGAGTTATGGCAGCCGTGTATCATATTGAGGGTGCAGAGGCCATTGATCCTGATTTCAGAAACCTTCATCTTTTTTATAAAGAAGGACTGAGATCTCTTGGGATTGTATGGAGCAGGCCGAATCGATATGGTGAAGGAGTTCCGTTTCAATATCCATCCTCTCCTGATATGGGCGGCGGACTCACCGGGGAAGGACTTCGCTTGGTGAAGGAGTGCAACAGGCTCGGAATCATGATTGATACATCGCATTTAACTGAGAAGGGTTTCTGGAATACAGCAGAAGTATCTGATGCCCCCATTGTTGCCAGCCATTCCAATGCCCATGCCATTTGTGCCCATTCACGAAATCTTACCGACAGTCAGCTTGCGGCAATTGCTTCAAGCGGGGGAGTAGCCGGGATAAATTTCTCAGTCAGCATGCTTCGTCAAGACGGCGGGCGGGATCCGGATACCCCGCTTATGGAAATCGTTAGGCATATTGAGTACATAGCAGAAAAGTTCGGAGTTGACCATGTTGCTTTTGGATCGGATTTTGACGGAACCTTCATACCCAATGAAATAGGGGATGTCACCGGCCTGCCGAAGCTTCTTTCTGCCTTGAAAGCCAGGGGCTTCCGGGATAGGGATATCAGGAAGATAGCCTATGAAAATTGGCAAAGAGTATTACTTAATACCTGGAAGGAACCAGTGCCGGTATAAGAAAAACGCGGGAGAGGCAGATCCTTTCCCGCTATCCTCTTGCACTGAAGTTAATTCTTCATTTTGTCTAAATCATTATGTACTTTCAAAAGACTGGATAATAATGCCCTGAATTTGCTTTTATCCTGATGGGGTGTTTCATCCAGTTCCTTTTTGATCTCATGGCTTCTATTTAAAAGGTCATTTATTTTTTGCTGAAGTTTGCAGTTCGTACTTTCCATTGCTTTCTTTCTCCCATAAATTAATTTCTTATCTTACTATAATTTATCAGAAAAACATTACCAATAGGTGTATCTTTTATTAAAAATTCATTTCATTCGTATCCATCCTATTACTTATGAGCTTATTTTTCTTTTAAAAAATCAGGAATAAAGACTGAATGGAAAAATAGGATTATAGTCAGGCGGAGGGAAGGATTAACACTGAAATTCTTGTATCATTAAGGAATTTACGGTGGTATAATCTTCCTGATGTAAAGGAGGAGAAAAGATTGACTATATCGGGCATCAAACAAGAAGCAAAAATTACGTTAAAAGGAAGGTGGGGGCTGGCGGTACTCCTGACTTTCTTGTACTTCCTAATTACGGTGGTCCCCAGTCTTGCAGTGGAAATAGGTACTGCAGGGGGATTGGATAATTGGCTGTACCAGGAGAGTCCGACACCGGGTGCGCAGGCTTTCAATATTATATTCACCCTTGCCCTGTTCCCGCTTTCCGCTGGATACTATTGGTTCTTCCTGTCTGAATCCAGGAGAGAGGGCCGTCCCATTTCTTATGCTTTTTCCATTTATAAGAACCCGGGCTTATCATTAAAGATCATAGGCGCGTATATCATGATCAGCATCTTCACCATACTTTGGACTTTATTATTGATCATACCAGGAATCATAAAAGGGATATCCTATTCACAAACCATATTCATCCTGAAAGACAATCCGGAGCTGTCAATTTTTGAAGCGATCAGAAAAAGCAAAAAGCTGATGAAGGGACACAAATGGAAGTTCTTTCTTCTGTCTCTCAGCTTTATCGGGTGGGGCCTCCTCACCATCTTCACCCTGGGCATAGGATTGTTGTGGCTCATTCCATATACCCTTACTTCATGGTGTGTTTTTTACAACCGAATCAGTCATGTGCACGAGGATGACCATACAGAAAAAGAAATACAAATTTAGAATTTTGTTTCAAGAGGCTGCCCGAAAGCATATGCTTTTGAGGTATCCTCTTTTTTTTTGGCTGTTAACGCATAGATTGCGGCTATTGAATAAGAAAGTTGATTACCAGTGCAGGCAATGACTTTTAGCAGGGCGTGCGGTTTACTACTCAAATTCTAGACAGTGCCCCAGGACAAGATTTTGATTTAGCTCTAATATTTAGTCCTGTTTTAAAATGTTGGATAGAGTAAACTTTTTGTGCTATATGTCATACTTATATGCCAAGGGGGGAAACACATGGAGGAAAACGTACTGCTTGCAATCGGGCTTACTTTATTTGCAGGGCTGGCAACGGGGATCGGAAGCCTGCTGGCCTTTTTTACTAAAACAACAAATACTAAATTTCTCTCAATAGCACTTGGTTTTTCTGCTGGTGTCATGATATATGTATCGATGATTGAAATATTTGTGAAAGCAAAGGATGCGCTCGTGAACGCGCTGGGTAAAACTGGCGGGAATTGGGCAACTGTGGCAGGATTTTTCGGGGGGATATTACTAATAGCGGCTATTGATAAATTCATACCGAAGCAGGGAAATCCGCATGAATTGAAAACGGTTGAGGAAATGAATCCACCTGGAAATCCGGCTGTCGATCCGGCTCTTCTCAAGATGGGAACCTTCACTGCACTGGCCATCGCCATTCATAATTTTCCGGAAGGGATCGCGACCTTTGCGTCGGTCCTGCAGGACCCGGCCCTTGGCTTTGCCATTGCTTTTGCGATAGCCATTCATAATATTCCAGAGGGGATAGCTGTATCGGTACCCGTTTATTTTGCAACTGGAGATAAGAAGAAAGCATTCAAATTATCTTTTCTTTCGGGGTTGTCTGAGCCGGTAGGAGCCATCGTCGCATACTTTATTCTAATGCCATTTCTCAATGACATTATGTTCGGCATCATTTTTGCTGCGGTCGCCGGGATTATGGTTTTCATTTCACTTGACGAACTGCTTCCGGCCGCAAAAAAATATGACGAGGACCATCTGTCCATTTATGGCTTAATCGGCGGGATGGCCGTAATGGCACTGAGTCTGCTTCTATTTATATAATCTGGAAGCTGGATTGGCAAGAACAGCTGCATAGAAAAAGGAGTCCGGAAAATAGCTATCCAGACTCCTTTTCTTCTATTTTAGGCATAAAAATAATAAGACTTTTTTCAAAAAACTCCTTCTTAAACCGGAGCGTGAGAAGAGTTCGCTGTGATAAAAACAATATACCAGCTTCCAATACAGTCTTAAGTCACCTATCTTCCGAAAAAAAACCACAAGTTTAACACGCAAATCGACAATAATAACTATAAAGTTTCTATAGCATTTTCAATATTATAATCCAACAGGTTGATATCAAGCTTCCTGCCAAGAGCCAGGTCTGCAAGCTGGGAACCGAGATAGGGGCCGGAGGTTAGGCCCGAGGCGCCCAATCCATTTCCTGCGATGAGGCCCTCCCAGCCGGGCACATGGCCGATGACTGGAAGAAAGCCGGGAGTATAAGGCCTGAAGCCTGTTCTGACTTCCAGCAGAGATGCATTAGAGAGGCTGGGCGCCACCATAAATGCCTTGGACAGGATTTCATGCACGCCTCCTGCTGTCGGCATTGGGTCATAGATCTCTGTGTCTTCATGAGTGGTCCCGCAAACGATGCGGTTGTCGCTTAAGGAAAGAAGATACTGGCTTCCGGGGGGCATGACTACTGGCCAGTGGGATGTCTGAATATCCGCGAGCTTCATATGAACGATCTGCGCTTTCTGGAAGCTGACCTTGAATTGTATTCCAAGCGGTGCAAGCAGGTCCCGGCTCCATGCCCCGCCGCAGGATATTACTCTGTCGGCATGGATGGTTTCTGTCCCCGTCTTGATCCCGGTGACTGCTCCTGTTCCTTTAATAAGTTCAGCAGTGCCTGAAATCACCCTGGCGCCGGATTTCTTTGCGGCATTTAACAAGGCATCTCTTAACGCCCTGCCATTTACCCTGCCGGCGCCGGATATATAAACGGCACAGAATTCTTCGTTCAACAGGGGGTATATCTCTCTTGCTTCTTCAGGGGAAAGTGTCTGGATCTGTCCTATCTCAGGAGCATCTTCCCTTCGCTCTACCGCCCTTTCCTTCAGTTTCTGTATTTTGCCCTGATCGGTGTGAAGGCTGATGGCCCCAACACGGTCGTAGCCAGTATCGGTTTCTCCGTCTTCAGCCAATTCATCAATCAAAGCAGGGTAATAAGCGGCCCCTTTCTTTGCCAGATTGTACCAGGCTTTATTGCGGCGCTGTGATATCCAGGGGCAGATAATTCCGGCAGCCGCAGCGGTAGCTCCGCCATCATCGCCGCGGTCAGCGATGATAACATCAGCACCTGCCTTTGCGAGCCGGTAAGCGGTGGATGCGCCCAGGATTCCTGCCCCAATTACAATGATTCTCATTTTTCACACTCATTTCTATACAATTAAATGGATTGGCATAAGTATTATAATCTTTTGTCATGGAATTTAATAACTTGGCACGCGGCACCCCAAACTTTTTTATAACTCTAAAGTGTTTAAATTTGATAACATATTACATGCCGGAAGGAAAAATAAACACACTAATAAAAAAAGGATGTTCTGTTTATGAATGTAACCAAATTGGATGAAAGAGTCATATCCATACTTAAAGATAAAATCGAGACTATCGGAACCGATCAGGGAGCGATCTATTTGGTCGGTCCAATCAAGCTTCCTGTGAATTTATATGGAGAAACCATCGTATTCCAGTGGTATTGCTGGCTTAACTGTGATGAAGAGACGGCAAGCTATGAGAAAATCATAGATAAGCTGTCTTCACAGAATCTGGCGGAACTGCAGCAATCGAGTGTCCTGGTTTACGGAGATTTTGAACAAGGAGAAGAAGCCCTGATCCGTATGCATTCCATCTGTCATACAGGGGACATATTCGGCAGCAAACGCTGTGACTGCGGCTATCAGCTCAAGCAGTCCTTGAAGATGATTGCAGAACATGGCACTGGAGCCCTTTTCTATCTTGCGAATCATGAAGGCAGGGGAATCGGTCTTTTCAGCAAGGCAATGGCCTATGTTCTTCAGGAGAATGGCTATGATACCGTCGATGCAAACATTCAATTAGGGTTTGTTGATGATTCAAGGAATTACAGCGATGCCATCGCGGTCCTGAAATCGCTGAGGAGCAAACCGGTGACCCTGATCACGAATAACCCAAAGAAACTAAAAGCGCTTGAGGAATCCGGGATGCTTGTATCCGGCAGGACACCGATATGGGGAGATATTTCAGAGTTCAACGAAAAATATCTGCAGACTAAAATCAACCGTTCCGGTCATTTGCACAATGAAGGGCACACTGATGAGCAGCCATGAGTTTTATATGAAACTGGCCCTTGAGAGTGCTGCTGCCATGAAGGGGCAGACCGATCCCAATCCTCTTGTAGGCTCAGTAATCGTCAATCATAACAGGATTGTCGGGATAGGTGCCCATTTAAAGGCGGGCGGACCTCATGCGGAAATCCATGCGCTCCGGATGGCTGGCGAGGAAGCGGCCGGAGGGACTATCTATGTGACACTTGAGCCTTGTTCCCATCATGGAAGAACTGGCCCATGTGCGGAGGCAATCGTGGCAGCAGGCATTAAAAGGGTGGTCATTGCAGCCGGAGATCCCAATCCTCTTGTATCAGGCCGCGGGATATCTATTCTTGAAGGGGCAGGAATTGAAGTGATCAGCGGGATCCTTGAACAGGAATCGGTAAGGATGAATGAGGTATTCAATAAATATATTGCTGAGCAGCTTCCATTTGTCACCCTTAAGTCAGGAATCACATTGGACGGCAAAATTGCTTCCCGCAGCAATCACAGCAAGTGGATTACTTCTGAGGAAGCAAGGCTAGATGTCCAAAGGATGCGAAATGAAAACAAGGCGATCTTAGTTGGCGTCGGCACCGTCATTCACGATGACCCGTCCCTTACAGCCCGCATCCCAAATGGCCGCAATCCCATCAGGGTGATCATGGATACCACTCTTAGAATTCCGCTGGGTGCGAAAGTCATACAGGATCGGGAAGCTGAAACATGGATCTTCACCGGAAGCCGTTACGATGTCAAGAAAATGGAGCGGCTTAAGGAACTCGGAATCAAGGTTTTCACCACAAACAGCCCAAGTGGGGTTGATCCTGTCCAGCTTCTTCATACTTTAGGTGAAAAACAGGTTTCCTCACTTCTGATAGAAGGCGGGGGAACGGTAAATGCTGCCTTCCTTGAACAAGGACTGGTGGATAAGGTTGTGTTATATTTGGCTCCTAAGATAATAGGCGGGCGCAATGCACCAACCTTTTTCGAAGGAACCGGATTTGAAAAAATGTCAGATGCGCTTGAATTTAAGGATTACAGCATGACCCCGGTTGGTCCTGATTTTAAATTCATCGGTTATCCTGGCAATCCATCTATGAAGGGACCAGGAAAATGAGAATCGGCTTTGACATCGACGACACACTGATCAATCTGCGTGAGCACGCATTTGGTCTATATCAGAAAAAATTAGGCAAAGAGATTCCCATCGAAATATTCCGCGCTTTAAAAACGGTTGAAATTCATGAGCCTTTCGGAATGGATGCAGCACAGGGGAAGACAATGTGGAACGGCCTGCTCGAAGAGATTTATTACACGTCCTGCCCGCCATTTGAATCAGCCGTGGAAGCCCTGCAGCAGCTGGACAGGGAGGGCCATGAGATATTCTATATCACGGCCAGGCCGGCTGAACACGGGGAACGGACCAGGGAATGGATGCAGGAACAGGGGTTTCCCATGCAGCCGGAAAGATTTTTCTGCGGAATGAGGGATGAAGAAAAAATACGCACCATCCAAGAGCTGCAGCTGGATTACTATTTTGATGACAAACCGGCAGTGATCCGCACTCTTGCAGGGGAAAAAGTGAACGTATTTGTGATGGATCAATCTTATAATCAGGATCTCCAGATGCCGAGGATTAAAGATTGGTCACATATTCATGATATTTTGGAAAAATGATAGAGGCTGCCCGCTTTGGAAAACGGGCAGCCTTCTCTATGATCTCCCAGGTTCAGGTTTTATTTACCGTGGGGCAAAAAGAGGAAAGATTGGATGGCGATATCCTCAGCAAAGCCCCATTTTCAGTATTCAGTACTGTAAATGAAAGATCGCCCGTTTTCCGACTGGTCCGTGCTGTTTAGTTAGAGGATGAAATAGCACACTGAATAGTGTAGACTGGAAATAAGATAATATGCAGACTATTCTTAATTTAAACTAGGGCTTTCTCCTTAATATATCCCTAAAATCCCTTAAGAATCTGCAGGAAATATAACCAAGGCGGCCAGTATGGAACATAAAAAAGCTTAACTCTTCGTTATTTACCTGGAACTTCAGTAAAATTCTCTGCCCGCAGCAAATGACGGCTGTCAAGATTAGTCGATATTTGCTGATATCATTCATGCCTGCCCCCTGTTAATATAAATTTATATTAATTAACAGGATATAGGCGGCCCGCATCGTAAGGACGGTTTTAGCTACATAGGCAACGATCTGGAAGCTGGCTGGATATTGACTCATCAAACATATTGGAGGGATCCTATAGTGAGTATAAACTTCGGAGTTAGCCTGGCAGACCATCCTGCAAAATTGAACGATGAAGCGCTTGTCAGGCGCGTTCAAGGCGGGGATGGAGAATCATCTGAAATTCTGATCAATAAATACCGTAATTTTGTCCGGGCGAAGGCTGGTCCGTATTTCCTGATCGGGGCAGATAAAGAGGATATCATTCAGGAAGGGATGATTGGGCTTTTTAAAGCCATGCGTGATTATAAAGAGGACAAGCTTTCCTCTTTCAAAGCCTTTGCTGAGCTTTGTGTAACCAGGCAGATCATAACGGCCATCAAGACCGCAACAAGGCAGAAGCATTTACCGCTCAATTCTTATGTTTCATTGGATAAGCCCATCTACGATGAAGATTCCACACATACACTGATGGATATCATTCCTGCGGCCAAGATCATGAATCCGGAAGCCTGGATTATCAATCAGGAAAATGCCGATGATATCGAGCTGAAAATGGCAGCGCTGCTGAGTGATCTGGAGCGAAGGGTGCTGGCGCTGTACATGGATGGACAATCCTACCAGGAGATATCCTATGAGCTGAATACTCATGTTAAATCAATAGACAATGCACTGCAGAGGGTAAAACGAAAGTTGGAGCGTTATCTGGAACTGAGAGAGGTTATCCATTCTTAATCATGGCAAACGGCGATTTCTATATGAAGTCGTTTTTTTTTGATTCCCGGAATTGTATGTAAATCTGCTTTAAATACATAAAACAGGCGATATAAAGAGTTTTATACCGCCGCAGGATAGTAATTTTAGCTTTCTTGATCCTGGTCCTGGTCCTGGTTTTGGTCCTGATCAGAATCTGAATCAGCTTCTGAACGGGATCGGACTCTCGATCTTGAATCAGAATCAACATGGATGTCAATGCAAAAATCTACTTTTGCGTTGCCTGAATTGTGGATTTTAGAGTTGGCATGTGAATTGCTTTTATTATGATTTTTCAGTTCATTATCACTGTCATTATTATTGTTTGAATCATTTCTGCTGTGTACATCGCTGTCTACATCCGAGTTTGACCTGGATTTATTTCTGACATCATTATCAATTGTGAAATCCACATTTGCATCAGAATTTGATTTGGATCTTCCGTTTCTGCTTTTTCCCATATTATATCCCCTCTCACCTTTTCTAAGATTACTGTATTCATCTCCAATGAAAAAGGAATGGACAAATATCCATCCCGCGGAATTTTTTATAAAATAGCCGGGACTGAAAGTACGAGTAATCGGGCCCCTTCAGTGAAAAAGCTGGATGGTGGATATGGGATACAGCTCCCCGCCTATAGCAAAAGAGATATGTCCTGTTTCCACTGATACGACCAGTACCAGAGCGTCGCTAATTTCTGATAGTCCGATGGCGGCCCTATGCCGCGTCCCAAGTTTTTTTTCGCTAATCTCTGTACGGGTCAGCGGAAGAACGTTGGCAGCTGATATCATTTCGTCTGACCTGATCAATACAGCTCCGTCATGGAGGGGATTGCCAGGGTAGAAGATGGTTTCCAGCATAACAGACATCAGGGAGGCACCCGCTTCCGTTCCCTTTTGGATCAGAGAAAGGAGGCTGTCTTTCCGTTCGATTGCTATTAGGGCTCCATATCGGTGTCTTGCTAGGTTTTGAATGGAATTGAAAGAACTTCGGATTTTTCCGTATAGGCGGACAGACAGCAATCCAGATAAAACGCCGCAGCTGCTGACTCAAGGGTCAAGAAGTCTCCCTTTATTTTTTCGAGGAGTCCAAGCAGGCATTCGTTTTCTTTCCCTAAGGCTTCCAGGCTGTTTTCCAGGTTTACGATCATTCCTTCTATCCCTTTTTCCAATTTTGTTCTTAATGGCGAGAAATCGCAATGAATCGAAAGGAAAGTCCTCCTTATGGTTTTTTTGGATCCAGGCGGCGGTATGTGTAAGGGGTAAAGCTGCCTTCTTTTTTTGCAGCTTAAAGCCTCTTCCATTCCATCCAAAATAATTTGGTTTAATGAAGCCTCGAAAAAGGGAATTCTAAATGGAATAAACGTGAACCTACAGCAAAGAATGGAGTGTGAATTATGGCAAAACGATCGTTAGGGCCTATTATTATCATTGGCGGCATTCTTGTTGTCCTGATTTTCATGCTGATGGGCAGCTATAACGGGTTTGTAAATGCTGAAGAAAATGTAGATCAATCATATGCCCAGATAGAAAACCAGCTGCAGCGGAGGCTTGATTTGATCCCAAATCTTGTGAATACGGTGAAGGGCTATGCTGCCCATGAAAAAGAGACAATAGAAGCTGTATCGGATGCAAGGGCCAGGCTGGCAGGCGCCAGATCGCCGGAAGAAGAGGCGACTGCCAATGCAGAACTCAGCGGTGCGCTCAGCAGGCTGCTGGTTGTGGTCGAGAATTACCCCAACCTGAAGGCGGACAAGCAGTTCACTCAGCTCATGGATGAGCTGGCAGGAACTGAAAACCGGATTTCAGTGGCAAGAAAGGATTATAATGAGGAAGTTTCCATATACAATAAAAAAGTTAAACGTTTCCCAGGTGCCCTTGTTGCGGGGATAACCGGATTTGATAAAAAGGAATATTTCAGGGCAGATCCTAAATCACAGGAAGCTCCAGACATAGATTTTGGAGGAAAGTGATATGCGTCCAGGAAATAGAGCGGCCTTCTTCATGTTCGTTCTCCTTTTCATTCTCGGTGCAGGCAGGTCTTTGGCGGCTGCACCTGAGCCCATCCCGCGGTCCCCTGGTGACATTTATGTACAGGACCATGCCAATGTGTTGAATCCAAGCGAGGAAGCCCAGTTGATTCAGCTCGGGCGGGCAGTTGAGGACAGGACGACAAACCAGGCTGCCCTTCTTACTGTCCAGACGATCGGAAATGAATCCATCGAGGAGTATGCGAATAGAGCTTATCGTGAACTTGGGCTTGGAACGAAGGAGAAGGATAATGGCGTGCTCCTGGTACTTGCAATGAAGGAGAAGAAAATCAGGATTGAGACGGGATATGGTCTGGAGGGAGAACTTCCGGATGGCCGGGCAGGCAGGATCATTGATGAGAACGCCCTGCCCAGCCTGAAGGCAGGAAGGCCTAATGAAGCGGTCATCAAGACGTACGGTGCAATCGCAGATGCTATTTCAGGCGGCGCAGGTAAAGATAATACGGCCTCTGAGCAAAAAGGAAGCAGCATTCCTGACTGGCTTCTTATTCTTATCGTGATTGCTTTCGTCTTTATCGATATAACCTTCTTTGGAGGAACTCTTACCTTTTTCCTGTTTTCCCTCATCGGAAGAGGGGGAGGGGGAAGAGGAGGCGGCCCCCGGGGCGGCGGCGGAGGTTCTTCAGGCGGCGGAGGTGCGAGCCGGGGCTGGTAGGAATAAGAAAAAAAGGGCAGCAGGCCGCATTCGGCTGCTGCTTTTTTGATTCCGACAGCTTAACAAAATTCTTCCGCCGAAAGCAGTTCGTGAATCTCCCTCACCTTCTGGAACGGATGCCGGCCCATGTCCCGGCAGCCAGGCCGCCCAGGCTGTCTGTTATAAGGTCCGTCATCGTATCCTTGTTTCCACCGCCCTGTAGAGTCATCCCGAATAGCTGATCAGAAGTAAATTCGTACACTTCCCATAAAACTCCGCCAAAAACTGCAAATGAAAACGTAAAAAGGAAAACAAACCAGGGGGAAATATGTTTTCCTGCATCTCGTTGGACCAGCCTTTCATATAGCGCGATGCCCATGAATCCGAGTAAAATCCCGCTGAGGCCGTGAAGGAAGGAATCCCACCAGCCAAGATGATACCAGCCGCGGACAGAGCCGAGATATTGTGAGGCAGTAAGGAAAAGAATGTAGCAAATGGTGAGGGGACCGTTAAAGCTAATGTGTATTAAAGGAAGGAGCAGAGGAATGGCACCACAGAGAATCCCCGCTGCTGCCACTGATGCTTTGAACGTTTCCCCATTGACATAATAGATAACAGCCAGGAAAGCCATAAAAAAAACATATAGATAACAGAGAACTTTAATCAGTTTTTTATCCATTTTTACACCTCGTCATATGTTCGACTGCCTTTGCCGCAATGCTGCATAGACAGCAGCAGCCAGGCCGCCGCCTAAACCGGCGAGAAGGTCCTGCATGGTGTCAGCGTTCCCGCCTCTTTGCATCGTTTCGGTATAGTAAAGGTCTCCAAAATACTCGTATACCTCCCAAAAAACACTGGAAGAAGCGGCAAGTGATAGACTGAAGAGAAATAGGAGCAATGGAGAAGTTCCCTTCCTGTCCTCTGGTTTCACAAAAATCTTAAACAAACAAAGGGCGATGAAACCCATAAAAATGCCTTTAAATAAATGCAAGACCGTATCCCACCAAAGGATATGCAGATAGAACTTTGCGATGGAACCCAGATAGGTGGAACAAAAGATGAAAACATAATAAGCCAGGATGACCGGGATATTGAATGGGGGATGTTTCATGAACAGCAGCAAAAGCGGCAGGGCGCTGACCAAAATTCCGCCTGCTGCAACCTGCCAGCGTGAAGTGTCATCCTTCATAAAGTAA
The DNA here is from genome assembly GCF_046237605.1 of Paraperibacillus marinus. Lineage (GTDB taxonomy): Bacteria > Bacillota > Bacilli > Bacillales > DSM-1321 > Paraperibacillus > Paraperibacillus marinus. The sequence goes on from NZ_CP143542.1 coordinate 1,955,796, forward strand.
TATATGAATAACCCGGCCATAAACAACATAAAGATGACAGACAGGGAAAGAATCACCTTTTTTTCCATTCTATTTTTCACCTCTCTGTCATTATGCCCAGCCTGGCTGAAAAAGTACGCTTCGCCGAATCGTTTTTTTATCATACATGAGCAAAAAAACCTTTTGTTTTTACGGAGATGTGATACTATAAGATAGTCATTATCAACAGCATATAAGAGAGGTTCTTAGCTACCCTCTATAAAAAACTAAGGAAAAACAGTGCTGCTTTTCTTTAGCCGCACTGTTTTTTCGTGTAAAGGAGCATTCACATGAAAAATGAAAAAGCCCTTGTTGTCTTCAGCGGGGGACAAGACAGTACCACCTGCCTATTCTGGGCAATAAAAACATTCAGGGAAGTAGAAGCAGTCACCTTTAATTATGGGCAGCGTCATGCGCTGGAAATTGATTGCGCCAAGTCCATTGCAAATGAATTGGGAATTCGGCATCATATTCTGGATATGTCCCTTTTGAATCAATTGGCACCCGGCGCCCTGACTCGTGATGAGATACCGGTCGAGGATGGTGAAGATGGCGGCATGCCGAACACGTTTGTACCGGGAAGGAATTTACTCTTCTTGTCATTTGCGGCTATCCTGGCAAGGGGGAGAGGTGCCAGGCATATTGTAACGGGAGTATGCGAAACTGACTTCAGCGGGTATCCGGACTGCAGGGACAATTTTGTGAAATCCCTTAATGTAAGCATTAATCTGTCCATGGATGAAAACATGGTTATCCATACACCGCTTATGTGGCTGGACAAAAAAGAAACCTGGGCACTTGCGGACAGCCTGGGCGCACTCGGCTTCGTCCAGAAAAAAACGCTCACCTGCTACAACGGAGTAATGGCTGAAGGATGCGGAAGCTGTCCAGCCTGCCGATTAAGGAAAAAAGGGCTGGATGAATACCTGGCAATAAAAAAATCTTGAAAAATACTTCATTAGCCGGCTATGTGAGCCGTGTATAAAAAGGAGCATGCAGCATGATCAGAATCATACTATATTTATTATCCATTGTGGCGGCGAACGTGGTGACTGCCAAATTCGCGCCGCTTACTTTCGGATCGTTTATCGTCCCGATGGGGACCTTGCTGATAGGTGCAACCTTTATCCTGAGGGACCTTGTACAGAATAAGCTGGGCAGGAGCCGGACTTATGCGGCAATCGGCACGGCCCTGCTGCTTTCGGCCGTTGTCTCCTTCCTTTTGGACGATACGCTTTTAATTGTTCTTGCGTCAGCCATTTCTTTTGCGATATCGGAAACTACGGATACAGAGATTTATACAAGACTCCGCCTCCCATTGGCGTGGCGGGTATTTTACAGCGGACTTGTCGGTGGCCTGCTTGATTCGGCGGTCTTCGTCCTGATCGGCCTCAGCCCGCTCGGGGCAAATATCCTCCCATGGGAAGCCGTTCCGGCAGCCATCCTGGGCCAGGTTATTGTCAAAACCATCATTCAGGGAATTGGCGCTTTGATTCTCCAGAATGTATGGAGCAGAAAAGAAGCAGCAGCATAATAAAGAGGGTATCCATAAAGGTATGAACTTATGGATACCCTCTCTTTTATTTGCAGCTGGACACAGGGCTGCCTGGCACTGCAAAGGCTCTGCTTTCAGCCGTTTTGACGACAACGACAGCAGAATTTCCGGCTTAACGATGTCCCTTTACAGAACTCATTTATACAGAAAACAAAAAGAGGCGACTCTCAGGTTGAGTCAATCAACCAGTGAATCGCCCTCTTTTTTTTATCGGCGATGTTCGACAAGGTCAATGACTCCAAGGACCACATGGGCCAGACCAAAACCAAAAACAGTATGGGCCACCATCTTGTTGGAACGCGGCATTTGTTTCATTGCATATCCAGCAGCTGTCACTGCAGAACCTAATGCAGTTGGAATTAATCCTTCACGAACGTCCATTGTCAATTGCCCCCCAAAATCGCAGATATTGATGATTGAAATCATCCTGACTAGTTTTGCCTCCAGGTGATGAGGTATGCAGATAAATCGGCAGGGAATAATATGGACTGTGTCATTTTGTTGAACGCATCTGTCTCGGTGCTGTCAGGCGTATAATTTGCCTTGAATGGGGGCCGGGTGTAAAAATAAAAAAGAATAAAACAGCATGCAGCTGAAGATATGGAAGGAAGTGCAGCATATGGCAAGCTTATTGGATTCATTTGAATACAAAGGCCTTAAATTGAAAAATCGCATCGTAATGCCCCCGATGTGCCAATATTCCGTGGACAAGAAGGACGGAACTCCGAATGATTGGCATTTCAGTCATTATACAAGCCGTGCTATCGGCGGAACCGGGTTGATCATCATGGAAATGACAGATGTGGAGCCGGATGGAAGAATTACCGATTATGACCTCGGCCTCTGGTCAGATGATCAAATACCAGCGTTCAAGAGGATCATTGAAGCCTGCCAATCTTACGGTTCAAAGGTCGGCATTCAGATTGCGCATGCCGGAAGAAAGGCAGAGGACGCCAAGGTGCCCGTTTCATCCACTTCCGATGCTTTCTCAGACCGGTATAACCAGCCCCGGGCTCTTTCAACTGAGGAAACTGAGCAAATGGTGGAAAAGTATAGAGCAGCTGTACGGAGAGCCGTGCAGGCGGGTGTGGATACAATTGAAATTCACGGTGCGCATGGTTATTTGATCCATCAATTCCAATCACCGCTTACGAACAAGAGAACAGACAAATACGGCGAGGACAAGGCGCTGTTCGGCATCGAAGTGATCAGGGCAGCGAAGAAAGAAATGCCAGAAGAAATGCCGCTCATCTTCCGTATCTCTGCAGTGGAGTATGCGGATGGAGGTTATGACCTGGAGCATTCCGCCGAACTTGCAAGACGCTATAAAGAAGCAGGAGCCGATATCCTGCATGTATCTTCCGGAGGAGAAGGTACCACTGGACCCCAGTATTCAGGACCGGGATATCAGCTCGACTTTGCTGATAAGCTCCGCAAGGAAACAGACATGCCGGTCATCGCGGTCGGCCGCCTCGAAGGTTTCGAGCTGAGCGACAAAGCCATCCGTGAAGGCCATGCCGACCTTGCCGCCATCGGGAGAGGGATGCTGTCAAGTCCTTATTGGGCAAATGAAGCTTCCATCGCCCTTGGCGGAGAGCCCTTGACTCCAAACCAGTATCGTGCCGCTTACAGCATTAGATAAGTACAAAGACAGCCAGCCTCAGAGCCTGGCTGTTTTTCTATGGAAAAGGGGCAGAGCTTTTGTATCGTAAGGCTTCCAGCAGCCAGGTGCAAACATCATTTATCTTGCTGAACATTCCTGCTCTTGCCCAAGTTCCTTTTAATACCTGGGCTGCGAGTAGAAAACTCATGTGTGTATTATGCTTTGAGCCAGCCTGTAAAAGGGATGGCAGCAAGGAGGCTCAGCAGCTTCCAGGATACCTGGAAACCGGCCCGGCCAAGCGCCGGCAAAAGTCCCCTTTCTTGTCTGACCCGCATAGACTGTAACGGGAAAGGAGTGGATGAAGTTGACGGCTGTGGTCATTTACAGGAACCTGGAGGCAGTTATCACAAAGCAGCACTTATTAAAATGGCTTAAGGTAATGGCTATTCTGTCAGAGAAAGCCTTTCTAAATGAACATAAAAAATGGATAAAAGCGGATATCATCGATGGAGACCTATCCCTGCCTTTCACTTTCTTCAGACTGGCTGACGGGCGCTTTTCCTTTCAGCTTGAGTACCAGCGGATAGAAGATCCTCCTGTTGAGATTACAGATGCCATCGAGCTATTGCTGCTTGAAGGCGATATAAATGGCGAGAAGCACATAATCAGGGGAAGCGATAAAGCGGTCATCACATTTTCATCAGCTTTGCCGAGGGCGTCCAAAGGCGAAGTTTTTCAGCTGTGGCTGGAAAAAGAAACTCAGCTGGGAAAGCTTGCCTTGCTGCTTGACTCGGTTGAAACAGAGGAATTTAAAAAAGAAGAACAGGGCATCGAGAGAATGAGGATGACTGTTAAAAAGCAAATTAGATCACTTAATAAATTTGTTTTATAGCAAAAAGGCCGATTGTTGAATATTGCAGATTTCTCCTTCATATATTGTTCAAGTAACAGAGTAACTACGTGGAGGGGAATTGGATGAGCGCACCTTTAGTTACGAATGAAAGATTAAGGTCTTATTTGCGTGAATGTGCCGAGGCCTGCAATGCATGTGCAGAAGCATGTGAGTACTGTTATAGGGAATGCCTGAGGAACGAAGAGGTGAGGCGGGAGGCTGTTAGGCTTGTCAGAGACTGCGCCGATGTGTGCAACCTGGTGCGCCAGCTGATTACAAGGGAAAGTCCATATGCCCGTGTAATGTGCAGTGTAGCTGCTAATATCTGTGATGCTTCGGCACGGGTCTGCGAGCAGTATGAGGATGATTATTGCCGCCGATGCGCAGAAGCCTGCCGCCGTTGTGCCGATGCCTGCCGGGAACTTTGCATCAGCTAAAATCGAGGGATTACTTATACTTACATTAAATTTGTCTAAAAAGGGCCAGTTCACTGCCAGCCGCCTTTTCGGTATATCATCTTACCAAAAAGGCGGCAGTGGACTGGCCTTTATGCTGCAATTTTTAACCCCCTCTTTAGGCCCTGCACCCATTTAATGCAAGCGAATATACTTTTATCAGGAGTCGATTTGCCCAAATGAGAAGGGGAGAAAAAATTCGTGTGTATAAAAATTTTCAGGGGAGCAGACCCTGAACTTCCTCGAGCGGATGTGAACATCGTAATAGATGTGATCCGGGCCTTTACTGTCGCGCATTATGCTTTTATTAGAGGGGTGCGCGGCATCTTTCTAGCCCGGACTGTGGAATCGGCCATGCAGTACAAAGCAGAAAATCCCGGTTATATACTGGCGGGTGAAATCAGGGGGCTTCCCATTGACGGCTTCGAACTGGACAATTCTCCAGTAAGACTTTTAAAAGCCGAACTGGATGGTAAATATTTGATACAAAAAACAACTAATGGAGTTGCGGCGGCCTTACATGCAAGGGGTGCTGATCATGTGCTCGTTACTGGTTTTTCGAATGCCAGAAAAACCGCAGAATATGCCAGGAAGCTCACCGCTGAAAATCAGGGTACCATCAACATTATAGCTTCCCATCCCAGCGGTGATGATGATCTCGCATGTGCAGAGTTCATGAGGGAAATCATATTGGGAACCAGCCCTGAAGCGGAGATTACAGCAGCCCGGATCAAAAACTCTGCGGCGGCACAGAAGTTTGTGGACGACGCCTGCCCTGAATTTGATCCTGCTGACATTATAATTTGCACACAGGAGGAGCCTTCAGACTTTGTCATGAAGGTTTCCTATGACAGAAGGATACCGATGATCGAGAGGGTGGTCTTATGAAGAACTCAGGCCTTAATCTGCCTGAAAGAGTATTAAAGCCAAGGACACACGGATTGACTATATTAATAGATAACGGAGTTCCTCTGCAATTCTTCAGAGATACCATGGAGAGTGCTCCTCAGTTCATTGATTATGTTAAATTCGGCTGGTGCACATCCCTGGTAACCCGGAACCTGAAGCAGAAAATCGAATGCCTGAGGGAAAATGATATCAGCTTCTTCTTTGGCGGAACTCTTTTTGAAAAATTCCTCAGTCAGAACAAAGCAGTGGAATATCACAGCTTCTGTAAAGAGCACGGCGCAGAATACATTGAAATATCGAATGGGACCCTTGATATATCCAATCGGGTGAAAGCAGGCTATATACGGGAATTTGCTAAAGATTTTACGGTATTCAGTGAAGTAGGCAACAAAGATTCGGCTTTATCAGTCGGCCAGCATCCGGAGGAATGGATGGAATATATCCAGGAAGACCTGGATGCAGGTGCTTTCAAGGTCATCACTGAAGCGAGGGAGAGCGGCACAAGCGGGATCTGCACAGACAGAGGGGATTTGCGTCTTGAAATTGTCGATCTTATTATGAATTCAGAAATCCCATTGGAAAATCTGATATTTGAGGCGCCGAATAAAAAAATGCAGACCGCCTTCATCAAAATGGCAGGTCCCAATGTCAATTTGGCCAACATCCCTTTTGCCGACTTCATTTCACTTGAAACGCTGAGACTGGGATTAAGGTCTGATACCTTTTATACATTCAGCTGGGAGGAACAGACATGAGAAGTACAAATAAAGTATTTCATCTGGCAATACCATGCAGGGAACTGGATGAAACAGCAGAATTTTACGAGAAACTCGGATGCAGGACAGCCAGAAGATATGAGGACAGAGTGACCCTGGATTTTTTCGGAGATCAGGTGGTCTGCCATTTAAGCCCTGAGGGGATAGATGAGATGCCGTCCATGTATCCAAGGCACTTTGGGATAACATTTAGGGAAGAGGAGGAGTTTCATAGGACTTATCTGCTGGCAAAGGAGCAGGCATTGCCATTCTTCCAGGAACTAATGGTACGATTTAAAGGGAAACGGGAAGAGCATATTACCTTTTTCCTGGCAGATCCTTCAAATAATTTATTAGAATTCAAGTACTATCATGACCCTGAAATGATTTACTGATCCCTTTTTCTTCTGCCGAGCGCCATTCTTTGTATTTTTATGCTGATTGAGGTACGATCAGTACAAAAACAAGAGGTGCGAAATATGAAAGTTAAAATCAATCGTAATGCCGCAAAGGTATTAAATAGAATGCTGGGCGCAGAGTTTGCCGGGCAGATGCCCCGTGTGATCGTGACTGAGAAGCATGGAACACATGCCCATTATGCCCTGACATTTGATACTCCCAAGGAGCATGATGAAATCGTCAAGACAGATAAGGATATAGATGTGCTTCTCGACAGCAGGGAAGATTTCCTTGATGGCGTGTGGATCCAGTTTTTCTTTGTGCCGCAGGAGGAATTTGTCATTACCAATCCGTCTAAGGGGTATGCCCATCGCCATTGATCTCTAAGCCAGGCCCTGCCTGGCTTTTTCTGTGGAGAAGGGGCGGAGCTGCATGGATCATAAGGCTTCCAAGAACCAGGGGTTAACATCATTTTTTTGCTGGCATTCTGCGCCTGCCGCTCCACCGCCTTTTTATGTTTGTTCCTGCTATTGTCCAGGTTCCTTTCTATTCATGGGTAGAAAACGAATGTTTGTTTTCTGTGTTAATAATAATGAGCAGATAGTCTATACTCCGGCTTTCTAATATGTTAGTATACCTTAGGAGTTTTTATCATTTATGCTGCTAAGATATATAAAATGTACGGGGGTGTCAATGTGCAGATGAGAGTATCAGCTGTTCAATATGATCTTAAGACTATAGCGAGTTTCACTGAATTTGAAGACCAAGTAGAGCATTACATTAAGACAGCGGCAGAGTTTGATTCTGAATTTGTTCTGTTTCCAGAGTTTTTTACCACCCAGCTAATGAGCATCCCGAATGAATTTGGTGAACCCCGGACTATAGAAGACCTTCCTGAATTCACCGGATTGTACCAGACGCTGTTTACCCGGCTCGCGATGGAGTACCGGATGCATATAATCGCAGGGACACATGTAGTGCGGAAGGCTGGCCGTTTATATAATACAGCACACCTGTTTTATCCGGATGGACGTGTTGCCCGACAGGCAAAACTGCACATGACCCCCACAGAAATTAACGAATGGAATATGTCACCGGGCGAAACCCTTGAAGTTTTCGAGACAGAAAAGGGACGGATTGCGATGCTCACCTGCTATGACATTGAATTTCCGGAAATCGTGCGCATGGCAAAGGCTAAGGGTGCGGATGTAATTTTCTGCCCTTCCTGTACGGATGACCGCCACGGCTTTTACCGGGTCAGGTACACAAGCCATGCCCGGGCAATCGAAAACCAGGTATATGTCGTAGGTACCGGGACTGTAGGTTCCCTCCCTACTGTTGATTTCATGAGATCGAATTTTGGACAGGCTGCGATACTTACACCAAATGACATTCCATTCCCGCCGGGCGGCATTGCTGCTGAAGGCGAAATGAATCAGGATATGCTCATCACTGCGGATCTCAACCTGGAACTGCTGTATAAGGTGAGGAAGAGCGGATCGGTCACCACCTGGCGCGACCGCAGGACAGATCTTTATACGGACTGGGAAACAGAATCGGAAGTATTGGTATAGGATATGGCTGCTTATTATCATTCTTTTTATGTTTTTGATAAAACCGGACAGAGCAGGAAAGCTGTAATCCGGAATTATAAAGAAGAGGACTTTTCTGAGCTGATCACCATTCAGAAGGAATGCTTCCCTCCTCCTTTTCCACAGGAGCTTTTATGGAACAGAGAACAATTATTGAATCATGTGAGGCTGTACCCTGAGGGTGCGCTGATAATGGAAGTGGACGGAGAGGCGGCAGGCTCAATGACTGGCCTTCTGGTGAGCCATGACTGGAATAATGATCATACATGGTCCGAAATTACGGATGACGGCTATATACGCACACATGACCCTAAGGGAAACTCTCTCTATATCGTTGACATCAGCATTCGGCCGTCTTTTCGCAAATACGGCCTTGGCAAATGCCTGATGCAGTCCATGTACCAGATTGTTACAGCATATGGCCTCGACCGGCTGATGGGCGGAGGCCGGATGCCAGGGTATCATAAGCATGCGGACAGGCTCTCCCCGGGGGAATACCTCGGAGAAGTCTGTAAGGGTAACCTGAAAGATCCGGTGATTTCCTTTCTGCTCCGCTGCGGGCGGACCCCGGTCAAAGTGATGGCGAATTATCTGGATGATGAGGAATCACATCATCATGCCGTACTTATGGAATGGAAAAACCCGTTCAAATCACATGAAACACCTTCCTGAAAACGGAAGGTGTTTTACTGCTTTAAGCAATGTCTGGACCGGATATTCATCAATTTTCTGAAAAACCCTCCAGAACCTAAGCCTTTCCGGTTCATTTATGTTAATATATCGTGGAAGATATATGAAGCAAGCTTTTTGCTGAAAGGAAATGTTATGAATAGACAGACACAGAGAAAATTCACACTCAGCCCTGCACAGCTCATTATTGTGTATTATGTGGTATCTGTGACAGTATCGACCTTGCTGCTCAGCCTTCCTGTGGCACTTAAGCCCGGTGTGAAGATAGACTTCATGGAAACGCTGTTCACAGCAGTGAGTGCAGTGAGCGTTACCGGTCTGACTGTCATAGATGTAAGCGAAACATTCAGTACCACAGGATTATTCCTCCTCATATTTATTCTTCAGTTTGGGGGGATCGGCATCATGACCCTTGGCACCTTTTTCTGGCTGATCATGGGCAGGAAGATTGGGATCAAAGAACGCCAGCTTATCATGACTGACCAGAATCAGACCCAGCTGTCCGGTCTTGTAAAGCTCCTTATCCAAATCGTCCAGCTTGTGTTGATCATCGAATTGGCGGGGGCACTTGTACTGACACTGTATTTTTCATCCTACTTTCCATCATGGAAAGAAGCATTCATACATGGCCTGTTTTTATCGGTAAGCGCCACTACAAATGCTGGTTTTGATATCTCAGGAGAATCGCTGATTCCTTTTGCGAAGGATTATTTTATCCAGACAGTGACCATTATCCTGATTACACTTGGAGCTATTGGTTTCCCCGTATTAATCGAGGTCAAGGAATACCTTTCCCGGCGCAAGGATAAATTTCCTTACAGATTCCGTTTTTCCTTATTTACCAAGATCACTACCTTTACATATGCTGCATTGATAGTGGTTGGGACACTGTTGATTTATTTTCTGGAAAGAAAGCATTTTCTGCTGGATAAGTCAGCACTGGATACTTTCTTTTATTCGATATTCGTCTCTTCCAATACCCGAAGCGGCGGCTTAACGACAATGAACATCAGTGAGTTTACAGCACCTACAGAATTGCTTCTCAGCTTTCTCATGTTCATCGGTGCTTCCCCAAGCTCCGTCGGCGGGGGAATCAGAACAACGACCTTTGCTGTCATGTTCCTGTTTGTCATCAACTTTGCTACAGGTAACCGTGCGATCAAGGTATTCAAGCGGGAAATATACGAAGAAGATATTTATAAGGCTGTAGCAGTTATGACTATGGGTGTGACATTATGCTCGCTATCCATTTTTATTCTGTCCATAACAGAAGACCTCTCTCTTAATCAGATTGTGTTTGAGGTATGTTCAGCCTTCGGGTCTGTCGGCCTGTCCCTCGGGATCACCCCGGAACTTACGAATGTCGGCAGGATTGTGATCATGATCCTGATGTTCATCGGCAGGGTCGGCATCATTTCCTTCTTATTCATCATAGGAAGGCAGGAGAAAACCGGGAATTATCAATATCCAAAGGAAAAGATCATCATTGGCTGATAGAAAGCTTCCCCAGACTGGGAAGCTTTCCATTGCAGCATATGATTTTCTGGACTCTCATTCTCTTTTGTTTTATCATCTTATACAGGTATGTACATAATTGAGGCATTGTCCCTCTTAATCTGAATTAAAAGGAGCTTGAAAATGGAAAAATTTCTAATCTTTGGTCATAAAAATCCTGATACAGACACGATATGTTCTGCGATTGCCTACGCCGATCTTAAAGCACAGCTTGGCATCGAAGCTGAACCGGTAAGGCTTGGCGAAATAAATGGCGAAACGGAATATGCGCTGAACTACTTCTCTCAGGAAGTGCCGCGCCTGATTGAAACGGCTGCCAATGAAGTGAAATCTGTGATCCTTGTAGACCATAACGAGCGACAGCAAAGCGTCCAGGATCTATCCGACGTGCGGATAGCGGAAGTCATTGACCACCACCGAATCGCCAATTTTGAAACAAGCGATCCCCTGTATTACCGTGCTGAGCCTGTGGGCTGTACAGCTACCATTTTGAACAAAATGTATAAAGAAAATGGAAAAGAAATCAAAAAGAACATTGCAGGTCTGATGCTTTCTGCCATTATCTCGGACTCATTATTATTCAAATCGCCAACCTGCACTCCTGAAGACGTGGCAGCTGCAAGGGAACTGGCGGAGATTGCCGGTGTGGATGCTGACTCTTATGGCCTTGATATGCTGAAGGCAGGAGCAGATCTCTCTGATAAAACCATTGACCAGCTGATCACGCTGGATGCAAAGGAATTTGACATGGGGAAAAGCAAAGTTGAAATCGCCCAGGTGAATGCGGTGGATACCAGGGAAGTGCTCGCCAGTAAACAGGAGCTGGAAGAAGCCATCCACTCTGTTATCGAGAGAAAAAATCTGGACCTGTTCCTCTTCGTTGTCACGGATATCCTGACCAATGACTCGGTGGCCCTCGCTCTTGGGGAAAAGACGGCTGCTGTTGAAAAAGCTTATCAGGTCAGCCTTCATGAGAACACGGCAGTCTTAAAGGGTGTTGTATCCCGCAAGAAGCAGATTGTCCCTGTTCTTACTGATATATTTAATAAAGAAGAGGCTTAATCCTCTAAAAAACCATGCCGGCAGCCCTCTGCCGGCATTTTTCCTGTTTGAAACTATGCTTAATAAACTTGTCTTCCGGGAATAAAAAGAAATGAATGCAAGGAAAGTGGGGATAATTATGATTTTTCTTGATAAGCAGCACGACCCTAAAGGCAACAGGGAATTGATTGCCCGCTTTACCGGAAGCATCGATATGGTAGAAGCCGTACGTGAGACAGACGATCTCTTTGAAAGCCGTAAATCAGGTTCTGAACCTTTTCATTATAAAATAGGCGGATTTAAAGGCCTGCTGAAACGCTTTTTACTCATTAAGAAAGCGGAATTACTCGATGCGCGCCGGGGTGATACCATCGTGGACAAAGAAGGCAATCCCTGGCCCTTCTGGAAAGGCAAGCTGGATGGGGCAATGGACAGCCTTCACAGCCAGGTATCCCGGGAAGCATCCGTTAAAGATTACGGAGCATTCGGGGACGGAGTGACAGATGATACCGAGGCGTTCAGACGTGCAATCGGAAACGGCCGTGCACGCGTTAAGATTCCGCAGGGAATTTACATTGTCAAAGGAATCAAGCTTCCTTCCTGGACGATCCTGGAGGGTGAAGGGAAGGGAATGACCACTCTAAAGCTCCATGAAAATGCTCCCAAATCCGAATGGGTCATCACGAACAAGCATCATTTTACCGGGAACCGATGTATCCTGGTGCAGAACATGAGCCTCGACTGGAATGTGGAACGGATACCGGCCGGCCGGAAAACAGCTGCAGGCAATAACCGGTCCAGCTGCCTGACGTATGCCAATGTCAAATATGGCTGGGTTAAAAATGTGGAAGCCATCAATGCAGGGCTGCATGCCTTTGATGTTTCTTCAGCTGTTTACACGTATCTCGGTGATGGAACAAGGGCAAGGAAGGGGAGCAGCTACATTTGGCTTGACGGCCTGAATGGTTATGGATTTGGGGATGATGGCGTCACCACACATCATAGTGACAATATCCTGATCAGCAATAGTCATATGTGCGATCCGAGCGGCAGGGCGCATAAACGGGGATTTTCGAACTCAAATGGATTTGAAGTGGATGACGGCTCCAGGAATGTATGGCTCGTCAACAATTCATCCACCAGGTGTTTTGGCGGTGTGGAAATAAAGGCACATCATAATTCCGCCGCTGCATCCAATGTATATATAACAGGGCATATATCCATACATGATAACCGGTCATATAACTTCAGGCATATCGGCCATCACAAATTGGAAGATCCTAAGTCCTTGACGGCCTATAATATCAGGGCTGCCTGTCTTGTTGCGATCGCCCCGGTCAGAACTTCCCTGTATGAAGATTCAAAGGCGCGCGGGATGGTGGTGTCCGGATATACAAATGTAACGGTGAACCATTTTAGACTGATTGGCGATCCCGCATATAATTATCGGGAAGAGCCTGTCATCGCCGTGCAGTACCGGGCAAGGAATGTCACCTTTAAAAATATTGCATTGGAAGGCTTCAAAACGGCAGGGCATTATATAAAAATTTTTGGTGGTCCCCAGCGGGCAGATTCTGTGGCGCTGATGGACGTGAAACTCGATACTGATGAAGCGGATGCCGTCTATGCAGGTTCAGACTTAGAAGATATTCAGATAGGGAATATCACAAAAGCTGGATCAGGCACCTCCTTTGGGTAATACCAGCCGCTAAAAAGAAGTTTTAGGAAGAGTGGACGGGGAAATAGAGAAGCAGGCAAAATATGCAGGGAGGCTTTTCGTTGCTTTATCTATCCATTGTTTTAAAACTTGTCGCAGGCCTGGCAGCCCTTGTTGTTGTAACCAGGCTGGTAGGAAAAAAGAGGATGTCACAGGTGACTCCTTTCGATTTTGTTTATGCCTTAATACTAGGCGGGATGGTAGAAGAAACCATCTATCATACCGACCATACGATTCCCCAGATGTTATTTTCAGTAGCTGTATGGGGAGCTTTGATTTATTCAGTGGAAAAACTCACGCAGAAGTTTGATAAGCTGCGTGCTCCGCTGAAGGGCTCAAGCCAGGTGCTTATCCGAAATGGGAATGTCAGCATCCATGAGCTGGAGAAAGCAAGCCTCGAGCTTGAGGAGCTGAGGGGCATGCTTCGGCAGAAAGGCATTTTTTCACTAAAGGAAGTCAATTATATCTTCCTGGAAAACAGCGGAGATATCTCTGTGCTGAAATATCCGGAAACACCAGTCGTGGAAGAACCTTCCGTCCTTCTTGTCAATGAAGGCCATATTCATGAAGGGAATCTTAAACAGATAGAAAAGGACAAAGAATGGCTGATCCACGAAATCAGTGAAGAAGGAATCAAGGACATTAAGGACGTCTATTATGCAGAATGGTCAAAGCCGGATGGCTTCTTTATTAAGCAATATAATGAATGCCATTAACAAGTTTGAAGTGAAAGAGTGCGAATCCACTGGAATTGCACTCTTTTTTTCGTTTACAATGAAAATCATGCTACTATTAATGGAAAGATAAATGAGAGTTGGGTGAACATGCAGTTTGAAAGAAAAATTGGCATGATGGTGCAAGAAGACAGAGCGATTAAAATAAATCAGCGTGTGGCAGTCAGGGCAGTCATCTTAAGGGAAGAACAGATTCTGATGGTTAAATCAGACAAGGGGGATCATAAATTTCCTGGCGGTGGAGTGGAAGATGGTGAATCATTTGAAGTAGCCATCAGACGTGAGGTGGCTGAGGAAACGGGATATGTAATAAGCGGGATAACAGAAAAGCTGGGGATTGTGGTTGAGAATCATCCGGATGTACATGAAGAAAATGCGGTCTTTCAGATGATCTCCCATTACTATTCCTGTCAATTATCAGAAGAATCCGTCCTCCCGCTAAACTTGGATGATTATGAGGCAGCACTCGGATACCATCCAATTTGGCTCCCGATTCAAGAAGCGATCAGAGAAAACTCCGCCTTTCTGGAATCCTTCCCTGACAGCAGCTGGGCAATACGAGAAAACCTGGTGCTGGAAGAATTACTAGAACCGGCCCTGGAAATAACCGGGAAATAGGGACTGTCCCGCTCAGCGGAGTTATAGTAAAATAAGGTAAAAATTATATGAGTTCATTTGGATGGTGGATGAAATGGAGATTACCATACATTTATTCTTCAATCTGTCTTTATTGATGGTCTTTGCCTTTTTTGCCCTGGTGTGGCTTGAAAGGAAGCGGGATTCTGCCATATCTGCCACAAGCTATTCTATTATTCTGGTAGCGGCTTTATGGATTTGCTTCAGTGTGTCCTATCCTGCCGGAAACTCCCTGCAGTTCGACTTGAGAGCGATCCCGGTTTTGATAGCCGGCTTATATTTGGGAACTGGTCCCCTTATGTGTGCAATATGTATCCTTACCAGGGGACTATTTGGAATTGATGAGGGTTTCCTGGCTAATATCATCCTATATGCACCGCTCGCTTACATACTTTGGAGAGTGCATCCGGCTTTCAAGAAAATCAGCCCAAAGAAAAAAATCTGTGTTTCGGTCCTGATCACCATCTGTATCAGCATCCCTACAGCAATTGGTATGGAAGTGGTCCGTCCTGAGTCCGGCCGGTTTGATGCATGGTTTGCCTATTTGATCATCCCGCCGCTCGGCATTGCCATTTATTCCTACTTTATTGAATTTGTAGGCAGGAATATCCTTATGTATCAGCAGCTTGTCAAGTCTGAAAAGCTTGAAGCAGTAGAGCAGATGGGAGCTGCCATCTCTCATGAAATCCGCAATCCGCTTACAGCAGCTATCGGTTTTGTCCAGCTCCTGAAAGACCAATCCCTTCCTTCAAAGAAGAGGGAGGAATACCTTTCCATTGTTGGTGAAGAACTGCAATCAGCTGAACGGGTCATTCAGGATTATTTGACCTTTTCCAAGCCGTCCCTTGATTATATTGAGGAACTCAATGTCAGGAAAGAGCTTATTCAGGTTGTGAATATCCTCCGGCCTATTGCCAATCAGCATTCTGTGCAGATTACCACCAATTTCTCTCTGGCAGGCAGCATCAGGGGGGACCGTCAGAAGTTTCATCAATGCTTCCTGAACGTTGTCAAAAATTCGATCGAATCCATGCCAGGCGGCGGACAGCTGACAATCTCCACCCACTATGGCCACTATCACATCATCATAGAAGTGAAGGATACAGGAATTGGGATGACGAAGGATCAGCTTCAAAAACTTGGCCAGCCCTACTATTCAACGAAGGGTTCCCAGGGAACCGGGCTCGGCATGATGGTTGTCTTTGGCATCGTCAAGGCGATGAATGGCACCATTCAGGTTGAGAGCGCAGTGAATTCAGGTACTTTATTTACCTTCACCTTTCCCGCTTTGCATCAATAAGCCGGGAAAAAGTAAAGCGAGATAAGCCTGCTTATCTCGCGAGAAGAAAATGATCAACCTTCTGAATCCTGATTTTGGTCCTGGTTTTGATCAGAATCCGAATCAGACTCGGACCGGGAACGAACTCGGGATTGTGAGTCAGAATCCACGTTAATATCGATGCAGAAGTCAATTTTTGCGTTACCGCTGTCGGAAACCTTAGAGTTGGCAGTCGAATTGCTGCGGTTATGGTTTTTTAGCTCGTTGTCATTATCATTGTCATTATCGCTTTCATTCTTGGTAGATACATCGTTGTCCACTTGGGAATCCGAATTGGAGCGGTTGTGTACATCATTTTCCACATCTGCGTCAACATCCGAGTCTGAATTGGATTTACTGGTGGAATCCCCTCCATCACTGTAAGCAAATCCATTGAATTGATCATCACCCTGAGGGCGGCGGCGGTTGTTTAGCCAAAATGCCATTTTGTTACCTCCTTTCCAGTCTCTAACACTAATGTATTCTGGACTGGGGAAGTGTGTATGGTCATATAACTTGTACGGCAAAAAAATTTTAGTATAAATATAAGCCGGGCCTGCGTGAAGCAGGCCCGGCTTTGTGGAGCTTGTGGCTATTTTTTCTTGGACATTCCCATTGTTTGGAGCTGGTTCATGACTTTCTGGCGTGAATCTTTATTTCTCATTAAATAAGCTGCTCCAAGCGCTAAAGTACTCATCATCATTTTTTTACGATCCATAGTTGTCATCCTCCTTAGGGTTGTTTTACTGCATATTTAAAAATACCCTTTTGGTATCGAAATAAACGGGACACCCTAATTTGGAATGAAATGGTATTTTGTGTATGAAACAATAATCAGCGGTTGAATACGCTTCTTACATACGTATTAAAATTATCGAACAAACCGTCATCATTGTTATTGTTTCCGTCTAAGATATTGTTGTCAAAGTCTCCAAAACGTCCATAAACATCTTCATCAAAACTTACATAAACTTTGTGTATGCTCTTATCGGCTGCGCGGACCCGGTCGGCGATTTCCTGCTCTCGCTTGGAATCCACTTTGCTGTAAGTTCTTGCTCCGTCATTGCCACGATCATCATTCTCATTATCGCGGCCATTCAGGACCCCATCATTGTCATCTATTCTGTTCCCTGTACCAGTACCGCCATAAGTTCCCATGCCGTCTGTCCCGATATTGTTGTCGATGACCGCTCCATCCCTGTTTCCGGTCATATTGTTGTTAACTCCATCGCGGTCATGCTTCCTAACTGCCACATATGCATTATTTTTTGATACAATTACGTGTGCCTCATCGACATAATCAAGATCTTCTACTTTACCTTCAATTTTATTTTCAGTCCGCAGGTGATGATCGTCATTCATATTGGTCCTGATTTTTGTTCCGCCATTGTTCCTGATGTTAGGCGAAGCGTTGTCATTATCATTATTGCCGCAGCCTGCAAGACTTGAAAGGACAAGTAAAGAAGATAAGATTAGCGTGCCTTTTTTCATGTTCTTCACTCCTTTAAAAAAATAGTTGCAGGCTTAGCATTCCAAAAGTTCGTGAAAATATACGGCTTTTGGCGGGGATGATTAAATACCCGGGCAGCTTGGGTAAAAGTATTACGGATAAAAGTGTTATAATGTATAGAATAAATGATGTGAGCGGCTGAGGTGAGTTTATGGATTTAAAAAAAATAGTGAGCGTTCTCGAAGAGCATACACCCAAAGTGCTTGGGAGTGAGACATTTTCAAAATTCTCCGTATTGATTCCTCTTGTCAAAAAAGAGGATGGAATTCATGTCCTGTTTGAGGTCCGTTCCCTGGAACTCAGAAGGCAGCCAGGGGAAATATGCTTTCCGGGAGGCAGGATTGACAAAGGGGATACCGATGAACAGGAAGCTGCCATCCGTGAAACAATGGAAGAGCTGGGGTTAAAAAGAGAAGCCATTCAGGATGTTTATCCACTGGATTATTTAATATCCCCTTATGGCATGATGGTCTATCCTTTTGCGGGCTTTATCTCTGCGCCGGAGGACATCGTGGCGAACCCCGCTGAAGTGGGTGAGTTCTTCACGGTCCCCCTTTCTTTTCTGATGAACACGCCTCCAAGGATACACCGCGTCAATTTCAGGGCAGAGCCTGAAGAAGGCTTTCCAATGGAATTATTGGTGGGCGGTGAGAATTACCAATGGAGGCCAAGGCAGCTCGATGAATATTTTTATATTTATGAACGGAAGGTCATCTGGGGACTGACTGCGCGGATTCTTTCTCATTTCGTCGGCCTGCTTGGCGGACAGGGAGAGCAGTTCGAAGATTGATGCCTTCTGGATAAATTGCAAAAGGCTGCAGGACATGGGCAGCCTTCATTCATGACACATAAAGCCGCATTTTCTGCCATATGATGTTATAACGAGAATGTAAAGGTGTTGATTCCATGGCTGTTCATGTTGTGAAAAAGGGAGATTCATTATGGGCGATATCCCAGCGATACAGCATTCCGATTTCCATTCTTACGAATACAAACGGACTTAGATCGGATAAGCTCATGCCCGGACTCTCACTTTATATTCCAGGCAGGGACTTCATTAGGGCTTATCAGATAAAGGCTGGGGATACGCTGTATAATATAGCGGCCTTATACCAAACCACCGTGATGTCCATCATGATGGTGAATCCGGGTATAAATCCCTACCAGTTAAGGCCTGGCCAGGTTATCAGCATCCCTTCCGATGTAAAGATGCCGCTGCAGATTCTTGGTTTCGTGGTGCCATCCAGTCCGGAAAGCATCCTGCCCATCCTGAATGAAATAGGCGATGGGTTAACTTATATTGCGGTTACAGCCTTTTCTTTTACAGATGAAGGGTATGCTTATGCAGACCTGAAGGATGAGGAAGTGGTGGGGAGAAGCAGGGAACTTGGAATCATCCCGCTTCTTATGGTCAGGAACTACAGGGCTGATAAGTTTGATGCGCCGCTTGCCGGACGTGTTTTCGGGAACAGACAATACCGGAGGAATCTGGTGCTGAGCCTGGCCAATATGGCGCGGCAGAGGGGATATGGGGGAGTCAGCATCGATATTGAATTCATTCCTCCCGGGAACCGGAACGATTTTAATGATTTTCTGCGCGAACTGAAAGCAGAGCTTGGGAATATGATCTTGCAGGTGAATGTCCATGCCAAAGTGCAGGATATGCCCCAGAACCCGATTGTTGGTGCCTATGATTATGAAACAATAGGACGGATCGCGGATATCACAGCCGTTATGACGATTGACTACGGCTATCCGGGAGGACCGCCAGACCCCATTTCGCCGTATTGGTGGACAGCTGAGGTAATCAGATATTCCCTTACACAGATTCCTCCCCAAAAAATGATGATAGCGATGGCTCTCTACGGATACGATAAAAGCGGCCAGAATAACGAAACCAAAGCCCTCTCTGTCCTGGCAGCGCAGAACCAGGCCATAGCAAAGGGCAGTTCCATCAAGTGGGACATAGCGGCACAATCGCCATTCTATACCTACCAAAGCGGCTCAACCCGGCATATCGTCTGGTTTGAAGACATCCGCAGCTACATCGAAAAAATCAGGCTCATCGACGCAAACAGGCTCCTCGGAACTACACTATGGCAGCTCAGCCTGCCCGCGCCCCAGCTCTGGACCTACCTAAAAAACAACACACAGGGGAGACAGTCCCTCATTTCCCGTTGATAAACCAACTTATTTTGGGGGCTTCCCCTATTTTCCAACTTTTTTATTGACGTACCCGTAATATTTTAATATAATAAAAAAGCTGACAAAACAAAACATGTTCCAGTAGCTCAGCAGGATAGAGCGACAGCCTCCTAAGCTGTAGGTCGGGAGTTCGAATCTCTCCTGGAACGCTAGAATTTGAAGAGCCATGTTATGTGATTAAACCCTTTTTAAGTATCGGGAGAGTCATACATAAGTGGCTTTTTTTGTGTGTATGTAGGACTTTAATGGTTTGAATGTGTGACAGCCAGCACCATTTTAGGAGAGTATCTTACCATGGCAAGAAAGTATATTGCTGAAAGGGGACAAAAAACTAAAGTCCCAAAGACTGAAGTTGTCCGAAAGATTCTTAATGACCGATATACAATTAATGAATCCCTTGAAATTTTTGTTCAAGCAAAAGAGGAAGCCGGGATTCGACCTGGAACTCTAAATGGCTATTATGCCACTGTTCGATATTTGTCTGAATGTTAGGAAATGAAATCCAATATAAAGAAGTAATAAAAGCAGAAACAATACGTAGTTATATTAACCATATTCCGTTTTCTAACTAATGAAGGAATCATCTTATATAATCCTAAGGAAAATATTACTCAGGTGAGAGATGATTTTGAGGAAGAGTTGTGTTTCATCTATTAATTGCTTTAATCTCTTCGCTACTTCCCAGCTTATAGGTATCTCCCGATATAATCCCTTACTTTTTGATCTAACGCATCATTGTTTATAACTATTGCAAATCTAGGTTTGTTTATTTCTCCTGCATAGTCGTACTCCCAATAGGTGTATCTTTTTACTTCGAGGGCTTTTCATTTTTTTAATTCAAAATTAACTCCAAATTAATGGTATCTTCATACTTATCAAGTATTCTTTAGGTACGGGGTGATTAAATTGTCTTTAAGTATTAGCAATGAAGAATTAGAAAAAATCTTTGAGGAAAATGGAGTTTCAATCAAAAAAGCAATTTCCTCAGCCTTTGTTGAAAATAATAAATCTGATAAAGATATGCCTGAAATTATAAAGAGAGTCATTTACGATGAAATAAAACGTTATAGAATAAGTTAAGATTAGAGAAGGCAGCCCATTATAGGGCTGTTTTTTATTTTAAGGACATCCTGTATTAGTACACTAAACTTTTTAGGAATTTCACTTGAATAAGGGAAAAATATCCCCAACAAACCTCTAATTTTTGGTAAAAAATTGCTTAAAAATGAAGGCTTTTGGAATGAGCTTTATTTTAGGTAATGCTGATCCTTTTGATGTAATATCAACTATTGATGGTTTGGCTTTAGAACTAGTCTATTTAGCTATCATTATGGTAATTTTTTATGCAGTTGTTTACATGGAAACTAGGATGATTAAATTCCCCAAGAGTTTGTCAAATACATTTGGGACAGCAGCATCATTATTTGGTTTGTATGTGTGGGTAAAGTTCCTTATTTCATAAAGCATTTAACTTGAATAAGGGGAAATTTATTAGTTAATTTCTTCCAAAGTGTCTTATTAGTGGTTTAATAAGGGTAGTAGATTCATAGAATGGTACTCACAATTACAAGGTGGTGAGTACATGAAAAACAAGGAGGAGAACAACATGGCGATAACAGAGGCAAGAACAAAAAGATCATCTTCTGCAGCGTTTCAAAGCATTCGGAGAAAAGTTCAAGCTCAAATGAAAAAGCAACAAGTCACTTACAGTGATGTATTGGAAGCCATGAAAAAAGATTCTAATGAGAGATAAATTAGTAATAGATACAAACATGTTTGTAGAAGGAATTTTTAATTCTGAAGAGAATGCAAGTGAAACATTGCTGTCTAATTTTGATTCAATAGATGCTAGGTTGTTATTTTCTCAGGAAACGATTGGAGAACTATTTTACATTCTTAAGAAGCAATGTAGTGATTTACAAATGGATGACGAAGAAACACATGAAATATTGATGGAAATTACCACTCTTTTTCAAAATGGTAAATCAGTAAATACAAACTACTATAAGAATAGACGTAATAGATTAAGGGCATTGGATGTTAACGATCAAATGTTTATCGATGCTGCTATGGCAGGTAGAGCCAGTCATGTGATTACATTGGATAAAAAATAGGCAATTCAATTACAAGACAAAATGCATTTAACATTCCATATCTCTAAATAAGGCATCCTTTCGAGGGTGCTTTTTTATTTTGCCGAAATTTAAATAAGAGAGAGTGATTGAATGAAACCAGTTAGCGAGTTAACGGTAAAGGTGGATATAAATATACCTACATTTCTAACTAAGTTGGATATTATTCGTGAGGGATTAGAGCATATTGTAGCAGGGCTTACGGAATTAGAAAGCCAGGAGGATGTGAAGGCCCGGTTTGTTGATGATCTTCCATGGGTGTGATGGTTAATGGCTACTAAAAGTAAGAAACCATGTAATCCACGTTGTCCTAATCTTTCTGATACTGCGCACTGTGAGCAGCATACTGAGGTTAGGGTAAGAGATAGGGTGGCAACTATAAGAAGTATGACCATAGGCAAAGAGATCCAAGGAGTACTTCATTCTATATGAGTAAAGCCTGCAGAGACATGAGGGAATATATCTATTATAAACAGTATCGATTATGTAAGTATTGCTTGAAGGATAACCGGTTTGTTGGAGGTGATGTAGTGGGTCCTAAGATACCATTAAAGGGTGATTGGAAACTAAGGCTGCAAGATGATCATCTCCAGGTGTTGTGTCACAAGTGCCATAACTTGAAAACCAAAAGGAAAGAAATATATACCAAAAGTAGGATTATATGTTATTATTATGTTGACATAATAATAAGGTGGTATTTGTATGAGTTTGTTTGGGAACATCCTTAAGGGTGCTGGTAAACTAGCATTAAACGCAGCTTCAGAAGCTATGGCACAGTCGCAAAAGAAGATTTACCAAAATAGTTCTCAAAGTGGCCGGAAGATCGGTGGGAAATCTATAAATGAGTGGGACACACAATGGAGAAGTATAGGAATATTAAGTAATATCGACCTTACTCCATACAACAAGTATGTAGGCTTGTATAGAGCTAGACTTGGAAGTGAAATTGTATATATTGGACGTGCCATTGAATGGAATAATGGTGGATTTAGAAAGAGGTTATCAGATTACACACGAGAAAGTAACAGTGCAAGAACGCATGGATCAGGACAAAAGATGTATGAACATAGACATCAGCTGCAAATTGATTTATTGCTGGTTGGGCAAAGTGAGAATGCAGCAAAAGTTACATCAGTGTTAGAGGGATTGATGGTAGGAAAGTATAATCCAACTTGGAATAAAGTTAAAAACTTTAATTTTTAGCACACTCAAGTAGAGTGTGTTTTTTTAATACCCAACCTTTCTTTTCAAAAAAACTAAAAGAAGTATTCCAGCGGGCAGTTTTCCGTGAACAAACACCGGATTATTAAGTAAAATGGGGTGATTTGGGGGGTGAAGACAGTGGGAAGGAATCCCAAACCACTTCAATTACATGTTTTTAATGGAAATACTTCCAGGATGACTAAAGCTGAGATTGAGAAGCGGCAGGAGTTAGCTGGAGGACTGTTTAATACATGATTCCAGTTCCTCGAAGCTTAAGCTCTGTTTTTACTTTAAATTGAATATGCGGGTATAGTTTATTCCATTTTTTAACTTTGTCATCTGATACTCCGAGCTTTGCTTGGTACTTAAGGCCAAAGCCCAAAGGGTCAGATCCTGTTTTTTGTATGGTTTCCAATGTGCTTTTTACTCGTTTACTTATTACCTCAGATGCCAGCCTTTGGTCCTCCAGCAGCTCATAGTTATGGTATATCTTCTTGTCGGAGGATTCTATATATCCATCGATGCTAATATGAACGTTTACATATGGCTTTTTCTTATTCGGAGTAACGACTGTTGTCTTCGTCTTAAAACTTTCTACACTTACAAAAAATTCATTTTCTCCCTGTTTAACATTGATCTGTCCTCTTCTGTCAGTGTTAAGAAGCTCATTCAAAATCCTTGTTTCATCTCGGTTTAATTCCTTGCTTAGTCTGGAGCCTTTAAATAAAACTACCTTATTGATGACGTAAGTATCTTTTAAAGGCTGAATTACAGGCAGATATGGATCTATTCCTTCTTCTCTAAGCCGCATATAAAAGTCATTAAGTATTTCAGGTATGATGTACGGAGAGTCATTGGACGTTTCATCAAAGGACAGAATGATAGCATTTGAGGGGAGCCGTTCCGATTTGGCTTTCACTTTTATCACCTTTTCCGCAGTTGGATCGCCCAGTGCCATATAGGCTATTCCCTGAATATCCCTTCGACGCATGAACCAGTTCAACACCTCAGCCTGGTGTTTTCGCATAATCTCCCTGCTAAAAACCAGGACTCTGCAGTGGCCAAAATCAAAATCCTTATCAACCTTGGATTTCAGGACCCGTACCGCTTCAGCGATGGTATCTGCGTTTTCAGAAATGACCTGAAAGTTAGTTTTGCCTGGCTGAACCTGGGGGGATGGAATCGCTAATTTCAAAGAAACATGAAACGGTTTTTGTGGGTTTTTTGAGTAATCCACGCCCATGGACGTCACAAAAAAACGTTTGTCAATGTCCTTATATGCACAGCCTGATAACAAACCTACTAGTAAAGTCAAAGTACAAACGAGTACTGCTTTCATGTTCATGCTTGTTTCCTCCTTAAGGGAAGTAAAGAAAGCGCCAATACTAGAAGAATCTCCACAGGGAGCCGCAGGTTAAACCACATTTTTGTAGCCTCGAAATAAGTTCTTTGATTGACGGTTACCTGAAAATAGACAGTCAGAAATCCTACAATCCCCAGAAAGACCAGTGTAAAAAGCCGCTTCCCTGTTTTTCTATCTTCTATTCTGAAAGCTCCTTTCATAAGCTCCAATCCCACATTCCATGTAATGATCCCAAATAGAATCGACAAGACCATAAAAATCATAACTAAAAGAAAGCTTGTCCGTTCAATAAAACCATACTCCATTCTTAATGTATCCACAGTTACCATCCAAGGGAATACAAAATCACCAATTGATTGGATTCCTAAAAATCCAAATGGAATTAAATATGTAAAAACCAGGATTATTGTTCCTAAGGCAGGAATAATCCAGAAGTATTTAAGTATTCTACTGGCTTGAATATGTCTGTTTATAATGACAAGGTTAATATATCCGGTAAATATATAACTGGCAGCGGCGACAGAGCTGTAGTTAGGCATCTCCCAGCTGTATTGAAGAACTCTTTTTATATGTACTGGGTAAAAATAATTACTCGTCATCGCTTTATAAATAATATAAGCAATGAATGGTGACGCTATTAGGACGGTAAATCCTGTCTTATAAATGATAGATTCTGTCTCGCGGGTAGATCCGTATATGAGCAAAAGAACAAGAAATCCTAAAATGAATTTCAAATCCATCTCGGGATTTAAATAGAGCTTAACTAAATAGGCAAACGAACCAATAGCCAGACTCCCAGCAGCGATCCACATTAACGATAAAAAAAGTAAAAAGGGAATCCTAATATACGCAGGCAGCAGGTCCATGAATATTTCCGGCAGGCCGTTATAGGGATATTTGCTTATTGCCTTTATAAATACATAGGACAAAATGGTCCCGATCAAAATACTTAAAGCCATTGATGTAACTGCGCCATTGAAGCGGTTTTGAATTAAAATCAGCGGAACATTAAAAATGATGTGCACGAACATATTCAAAAAAACAATCATATAAAAATAACGCGCCAATTACCCTTTCTCCCCCTTCGGATTTTCAGATATTTTCTCAATCCTCCTCGAGGAACCCCAATATAATCTCAAGAAAGGGGTGCCAAAGCTTCTTTTGTCAGTAAGATAACATAGTAGCAGAATAACTCCTGCTACCACACCCATTATCCCAAAGAAACTTGCGAGAAGAATCAAGGGATAGCGAGCCACCCTAATGGAAAAGCTCATTGGATTAACAGGTATCGTAAAATTAGAAATGGCGACAAATGCAGTAATGATAATCATGATGGAACTGACTAGCTGAGCCTGCTGCGCCGCCTGCCCGAGTATGAGCCCGCCAACTGTAGTTGCTGTCGGTCCAATCGCTTTAGGCAGCCTTATACTGGATTCAACCAGCATCTCTACAGCCAGCATCATGAATGCTACTTCAAAAAAAGCGGGATATGGAACTCCTGCACGGCTTCCAGCAATAGTAGCAGCCAGCTGAGACCTGAGTACTTCAGGATTATATGAAGTAACAGCTATATACAAGGCTGGCAGAACAAGGGTAATGAGAAGACCAATATATCTAATTGCAATCATGAGTCTGCTGGTCCAAAATGTGTGTGAAGTATCATCCATCGAGGACATAAAATCGAAAAAAACAGCAGGGACAATAAGGGCAAAAGGAGTTCCATGCATGAGAATGATAACTTTTCCCTGTGAAAGATTTAACGCAACCCGGTCCGGCCGTTCCGTAATCATCATAATCGGAAACAAATGGTGCTTTTTCTTGGTCATGGCGTTCTCAAGCTGGCCGATCGCCTGAATCATATCCATCTTAATTTCCGGCAGGCGCTTCTTTACATCACCTAGAACATCATGATCTACCAGCTTTTTATCATACATAAGACCAATTTGTGTTTTAGACATTGTTCCGACAGTCTGCTGTTCCATGATTAAATTTTCAGAAGGGTAACGGTTTCTTACTAAATTAATATTAGTTTTTAAGTTCTCGCATAACGCCTTTTGGGGACCGAGAACCGCCATTTCAACAGCTGAATCCTCAGGCTGATTATTTATGGATATCTTTGCATCATACGAAAAAACAGAATCCGTAGTGATGATCAAGATATCGCCCTTCATAAGCAGTGATAATAAATTGTCTCCGGTTTTAAGCTGCCTGCAGGGGGGGAGGGAGAGCAGATGCAATAAATATTTATCCTCTTTTTCACATAAAAGCAAAGGTTCAATGAGGTCTTTATTTATCTTTTTGTAGTCAATTAAGCTTTCTAAGTAGATGAGGATAATTTTTTTGCGGAAAGAATCAATATCCTGTATTTTAAAATCGCTGCTATTGCCAAGCTGCTCCTTTAAGGTGCTGACTATTTTCTGTTGGTTTGCCATATCATCTTCACACCTTTAGTTCATTTCATTGCTGTAGTATTTGTAAAAATTTTATGATTTATACCAATGTCGGTTGGGCACAAAGGGCACTTCAATGTGCACTACTGAAGAACGATATAAAGATAGGTCTGTAGGAATAAGTCCAAATAAAAAGCTTGTGGAAGAAAAACTGGTGCCTTTCTCCACAAGCTGGGTAGGTGAGACATTTATTAACGTAGTTGGCTGTCCGGCTCTTACTTTTATGATCGCCTTTAGCTCAGTAATATGAGGAATGAATACCCGTATTTTTCCTTATGGCTTCAGAATAACCTTAATGCAATTATCTGTTCTGGTATCAAAATATTCATAGCCTTTTTCTGCCTGATCAAGCGGAAGAACATGTGTGACCACATCACCGATATCGACTTTCCCCTGGGAAACAAGATCATAAATAAATGGCATATAATGAATAACAGGAGCTTGACCTGTTCTTAAATTCACATTGCGCTCGAAGATGTCTCCGAGGGGGAATGCATTATAACGGCCGCCATAAACACCTGTAACCTGGATCGTGCCGCCTTTTCTGACCGCCTGGCTTGCAATCACCAGTGCACTCATCGTACCGCCCTGAAGCTTCAAGCCTGAACCGAGATATTCCATCGGTGTCATTTTTCCGTCCATGCCTACGGCATCAATGACAACATCGGCTCCGCCCTTTGTTATTTCCTTTAAGTATTCACCTGTATTTTCATGCTGTTCGAAGTTTACGATTTCAACCTTGTTCGTCCTTTTGGCGTGCTCTAGGCGATAGTTGATATAATCAACTGCAATGACTCTTTTTGCCCCCTTGAACCAGGCCCATTTTTGCGCAAGAAGTCCAACCGGGCCGCAGCCAAGAATTACGACAGTGTCACCGGATTTTACACCTGCGTTATCCACTGACCAAAAGGCCGTAGAAGCAGCGTCAGCAAGCAGCACTAATTGTTCATCTGCCACTTCACAATTTTCCGGGATTTTAAAAGGAGTAAAATTCGCATAAGGCACCCTAAGAAACTCAGCCTGACCCCCAGGATAGCCGCCCGTCAAGTCCGAGTAGCCAAAGAATCCTCCCATATCACCATTATCATTTGAATTATCGCATTGGCTCTCCAAATGATTCTGACAGTAGAAACATTCTCCACAGGCCACATTGAATGGGATGATTACGCGATCGCCTTTTTTTACTTTGGTCACATCCGGTCCTACTTCTTCGACAATCCCCATTGGCTCATGACCGATAATATAATCCTCTGGAAAATTCGGAATCATTCCATGTATTAAATGGAGATCCGAGCCGCAAATCGCTGAGGTAGTAATTTTCACAATAATATCGTCTTTTTTCTCAATCTTCGGATCCGGGACTTCTTTTACCCTGACATCCTTAATTCCTTGAAAGGTAACAGCTTTCATTTCTTTTCATCCTCCCTATTATTCATCACTATCTATTTGGGCCATCATTCCAAGACGAGAGGTATCCCCAGGAAACAGATCCATGCCGCCTATCATTAAAGCTCCCTTTACAGACTTAAGATCCATCTTGTATTGATCCTGCATGTTGTATGGATGCAGCCAGCCTTTTTTCATCATGAAATTGGACAATTCCTCGTGCAGGGCAAGGCCTTCTTCCATTTGGGATCTAAACGCCTCTCTTAGTTCAGGTGTAGCCGTTTCCGCCAATGCATTTGCTGCATTGCGCACGCCTGTTTTTATCGTTAACAGGAATTCCATCGCTAAAGAAGCGTCAGCAAGCTCGGGCATTCCCTCGGCATTTTCGATTTCCATATAATCATTGATCATTGTAATTCACCTCATTCACCGGGTTTGGCACTTTATACAGTTCCTGCAATGACTCCAATGCCTGCATGGATTGCTGCACATCTTTTTCCATTAATGCTTTAAGATCCTGGTCAAAAACTACCCCTGACATCATTTTGGACTTAACAACGCATGTGCTCTTAAAGTTGAGCATTTCATGCAGCTCCAGCGTTTCGTGATTTGCTAAATTTCCTGAATCCAAAAAGGTTCACCTCCATATTTAATAAAGCTATCTTTTCCTACATTTTTTTGTCTATACTTAAAAAAACCACTTTTTATAAAAAAAGCCTCAACAGGTAACTTTCATCTTGTTGAGGCTCCTTTGTTTACGAAAATTTAATATCATTTATTCTTGGGATTTGTGTTGTTTTTAAAGTCATTCTTACTGGGTCTTTCTTTTACTTCCCTGTTGGGATCAAAATTTTCTACATTGGCATAGCCATGTGTTCCTCTTCCGTTTGGCATTTTCATTTCTCCTTTCAAGTGACTTAGCGTAATCCTCTTTAATTAATGTCTATTTTTACTGAAAAAATATTTGAGGAAGTTTGTGGGAGGGAGAGTAAAATAGAGGTTTTTGCATAAAAAGAAAACAGCCGAGAGATTATAAACTAGATCATTAATCAAGGAGGAGATAATATGCAAGAAAATTTAGGGATTCATGAAACTCTGGAAATGCACGAATTACTGACTTTTAAAAATACCTGTTTAACAAAGTCTGCTTCCATTAGTGCTCTTGTACAGGATCCTGCCTTAAAAGCGATTCTTGACCAAGACGTTACTCAATCAAAACAGGCTGTACAGCAGCTTCAGAATTTACTTTCCCAAAACGGAGGTCAATTACAATGAATCAAATCGTTCAAAACCTAATGGGCATGGGAGATATAACTGACCAGGTGATCGCATCTGATTTGCTGATCTCTGCCAAATCAGGAATTAAAAACTGTGCTTTTGCCATTACAGAGGCTGCGACTCCAGAAGTTCGTGAAGCCCTTCATCAACAGTTAAATGATGCCATTGATCTGCACGGTAAAGTCAGCGATTACATGATAAACAGCGGATATTATCATCCTCGGAATGTAAATGAACAACTTGCAGTGGATGCCCAAACAACAGAGACAGCGTTAAATATTCCTAAACCTTAAAAGTTGAATAAAATACGCAGGACTATTGTAAACTGCCTAAATTAAACTGGATCATTGTCATAAAGGCGTCTATTTCCTCTTAGGATATTTGTTCTTTAGAGAAGACAGGTGTATATTTGCTAAACAACACGTATGCTGATTTTTATATGCTGGAATATACTAATAGAGGCTGCTAATGCAGCCTCTATTAGTAGTATTTATAGTACAAATTTAATGATGGGTAAAAGCGCGTAAGAAAGGGAAAATAAGAAGATATCCCTACTAGAGGAGGCGGCATGTTGGAAACGAAGGTACGACTTAATGAAAAAGAGATTCAGGTGTACAACTACCAGCAGGAGGAACAGGATTCGGGGCGTTTAAAAATCACTTTTGAATTTACAGTGACTCATGAGGAATATCATGATATCACGACACTTCTATACAAACAGGAGTTTGATGTCTCAGTCCCTGAACAGAAGCTGGAATTCAGGGGAACCATCTGTAATTACTGGACATCATTCACCAATTTATACAATGCAGGCGCATCAGGTGAATTCCACCTTGAACTGATGCAGGTTAAAGATGGCTGATACGAATGAATAATGAGAAGGATGTTTGGAAAAGCTATTAGGACACCTAGATACCCTTAAGCCTCTGTCACATGACAGGGGCTTTACTTTGTTCATTTGTTTACTAAATCGAGTGGAGTGTTAGTCGGTTTTTGTCATAAAATAGTGAAGAACCCACTGCAAGACATATGGTAAAATATAGTTATTAAATGCTAGGGGGAAACTATGAAACGTCTTGCCAAACTCACCGTATTTCTCGTGTTCCTGTTCTCTGTCCTGATTCCCTTTCAATCAACAGAGGCTGCCACTGCTAAAACAGCTTATGTCAATGTCGGCTCAGGTTCATTGAATGTCAGATCAGCGCCAAGTACCCATGGCAAAGTTTTAGGCTACTATAAGAACGGGACAAAGCTGACCGTTTACTCACAGACCAAGTCGGGCTGGTCTGAGATCCGTTATAAATCCAAGAAGGCCTATGTTTCTACAAAATATTTATCTTTCAAACTTACATATCTTCAGGATAAGAACAAAGTATATGTATATAAGAAAAGTGGAACTTATTACACCGAATACTATACAGGCAAAAGCGGAGCATGGGATGTCTGGACCATGAATAATGAAAAAGGATTCATCCGGAAAGAAGACTCCAAAGGACTCCATACAGGGAAGCTTTATTCTGAATTCCATACTTCCATTCAGTATCCTGTCAAAATCAACAAAAAATGGCTGATAGGTGAAGGCGAGTA
Source organism: Paraperibacillus marinus (assembly GCF_046237605.1). Classification (GTDB taxonomy): domain Bacteria; phylum Bacillota; class Bacilli; order Bacillales; family DSM-1321; genus Paraperibacillus; species Paraperibacillus marinus. The sequence goes on from NZ_CP143542.1 coordinate 1,986,739, forward strand.
CAGGTGGGTCTCTGCAACAAATAAAACCGTCAAAACGGCTGCCGGCACATTTTCAAACTGCCTGGAGACTAAAGACCAATCAGGGGTTACAGCTTATTATGCACCGAACATTGGCTTGATAAAGGTATATCATAAAGGGAAACTGCAAACAGAGCTTGCAGGGATTACGAATAGATAAGGGGGAGAGGGCGTAATCAGCCCTCTTTTTTTTGTACACGTTTTTCGGCACGGATAACCCGTCAAAAGGACGAGTACTATGCCAAAGTTGAGATATAGTGATTGACTCATAGGGAATCATAGCAGCAATTTCAGCTTTGTATGACGATATATTACCTGTTATCCACCTTTTCCGGATACAAATCATGATTCATAAGCCTGTGATGGGCCATTTCCTCATATTTTGTTCCAGGTTTTCCATAGTTCGTATATGGATCGATAGAAATGCCGCCGCGCGGGGTGAATTTGCCCCAGACTTCAATATATCTGGGATCCATCAGCTTGATCAGATCATTCATGATGATATTCATGCAGTCTTCGTGGAAATCTCCGTGATTCCTGAAACTGAACAAATACAGCTTTAGAGCCTTGCTTTCCACCATTTTTTTGTCGGGGATATAGCTGATGTATATAGTCGCGAAATCCGGCTGTCCGGTGATCGGGCAGAGACTTGTGAATTCCGGACAGTTGAATTTAACGAAGTAGTCGCGGTATGGATGTTTATTATCAAAGGATTCCAGTATTTCTGGTGAATATTCGAACAGATATTTTGTACCCTGATTGCCGAGCAGCGTAATATCCTGAAGCTCGTCTTTTTGTCTTCCTGCCATGATTAAGTGCCTCCTATTATATGGTCTGTCAAAAGGGTGCAAAAATAAAAGCCACATCCCTCTAAGACATGGCAATAGCAGTGCCATAGTTTTTTATAGAGGGTTTCCGCTATGAACCTCTTTTGGAACAGAAGATATGAATGTTTACATCTGTGAAATTATATCTGAACCGGGGAGAAATATCAATAGTTTATGCTTTATATGATTCCTCATGGATATTACTGTGCCGGAAGGGAAAAATATTAACAGACGCATGAAAGAGAGGAGGCAGAATGTATTGTATCTGGATGGAAAGATTATTTCTGGTGAATTTAATAATGAAACCCAGGAATTCTCACTGCAGAAAGTAAAGCATCTGTATACCGAAACAACTCTTAAAGAAAACCAGATCAACGAGCTTTACAGCTATCTTAAGCTGCACGAAGACGAAACAGATGGCCAGATCATTACGCTGTATGACCAGATGCTGGTCAGGCTGAGTCCCGAGGAAATCGGGATCCTTCTGGAAGAGCTGGAAATCCTCCAGCGGATGTACTGAGCTGTCAGGAAGGACAGCTCATTTTTTATGCAGATTTACTTGCAGCTTGCTTCAATCGGCCCCACTTAAAGTCTGTAACCAGTATGATGCTTATGAAGATGATGAGCATGCCGAGACCTGTGGTGAAATGGATCTTCTCATCCAGAAATAGGGTTCCCCAAATGATTCCGAAGATGGGAACCAGAAAGGTTACACTTGCTGTCTTCACCGCCCCGGCTGTTGCCAGGAGCTGAAAAAACAGGAGATAAGCAAGCGATGTACAAAAAATCGCCAAAGCCGCAACTGAATAAATCGATGGAAGAGATGGTGCTGAATGCGGGAGGTTTGCTAGTGCGAATGGAAGTAATACCAATGATGCACCGATTTGCTGTCCGATCGCCAGCTGCAGTGGTTTTACACCGGGCAGGGCTTTTACAATATAATTGCCCGCGATTCCATAAAACAGGGCTGCTCCCAGTGATGAAAGGGAAGCCAGCAGGAAAGGAAGTCCGAGATTGGCGCTCCATCCAGTCAGGATGGCGACGCCCGCCAAACCAAGCAGCATGCCTCCCCACTTTTTCATGGAGAGATGGTGCTTAAACCAGATCCAGGCAGTGAGCGCTGTAAACATCGGAGTTGTGGCATTAATGATTGATGCGGTTGAAGCCGTCAAGTGCAGCTCTGCTATCGTTATGAGTGCAAAAGGGATGGCGGCATTCAATGCACCGGCCATTATATATTCCTTCCAATGCTGTCGGAAACTGAAGCGTGAGCGGATGATTGCCGCGTAGACGAGCAGTACGACGGAAGCGATCGCTACCCTCAGTTCCACTGTCAGGAAGGGGCCGAATTCCGGGGCAGCAATCCTTATAAATAAAAAAGACGCTCCCCAGAGTGCGGCAAGTGAGAGAAGAAGTATGATATTTCTACTGGACAAATCGGTCATCTCCTGATTGATATTTCTTTTAATCATATATGTATTTTACATGATATGGATGATTAAGTATCATAGAATGAAAGATTATTAACGGTTTAACATGATTTTTATACAATCCATACGGATAGGGGCCAGGATTATGATAGATCAGTTGTTTGAAGCGGTGGATTTTATCCTGGACTTATTCAGTCTTAAGAAAAACCAGTATGCTAAAAATTATGCTTTACTAAGGAAAGAACCCTGGTTTCAGGCGCTGCTTGCGGACTATAGATATGAATACATCATACATAATAGCAGTGTTGTCACCCAATATCTCAAACAAGCAGAAAACCTTAAATTACTGCTGCATAGTGAAGAAGAAAGAATGGCGTTTATTGACCTTGTGAAGGCAGAACACCTTTCTTACACAGGGCTGGATTCATAATTACTTCTCATGGCTTTAACAAATGATGGAGCATCCGGTCCGGGTCATCGAAAAACTGCTTCATAAGCTTAAAGTGTTCTGTTTCCCTCAAGGAACGCTGAGTTAATCCGTCGTCCGAAAATTCCAGGATAACAGAGTCAGGATAAGACATGAGTATGGGTGAGTGGGTGGCGATAATAAATTGCGATCCGCTTTTTACAAGCGCATGGATTCGGGACAGCATGGACAGCTGGCGTAGTGGTGACAGGGCTGCTTCGGGTTCATCCAGGATATAAAGGCCGTTCCCCCTGAAGCGGGCATTGAAGGTAGAGAAAAATGCTTCGCCATGTGACTGCTCATGCAAGGATTTCCCTCCGTATGAATCATGTATATTGCCGCCAAATTCTTCCCTGCCGACTTCTTCTATATAAGTAGCAGCATTATAAAAGCTTTCAGCACGCAGGAAAAAAGCATCCTCAGCTCTGAAAACTCCCCTGACCAGCCGAACATATTCCGAAAGAACAGAGTGGGAGTCATAGGTGCTGAAATTAAAATTAAGCGAACCTCCCTCCGGATTAAATCCTGCTGCGACTGCCAGTGCTTCAAGCAGTGTCGATTTCCCCCTGCCATTTTCCCCGACAAAGTATGTGACAGATGGGTGGAAGCTGATTTCTTTCATTTCTTTAACAGAAGGAAGACTGAATGGATATTCGCTGTAGGATGGTATACGATTATGGTTAATGATCATTTTTCTAATAAATGCTTCCATGATTTTCTCCTTATGTATTCCATTTTCAATCTATAAACGGAGTATACCATGATTGAATAAGTACATCATTTCAAAGGCATTCGGCAAAAAAATGTGTTTCAGGATACCGTGGAAATGTCATTCGATTGTAATGTCACTTCATGGAGGAATCTGTTATAATTGGCAGGAACACATGGATACCCCTCACAACTTGAAAGGGGGCGGGGCAATTGAATATGTACCAGATTAGAAAGCTCTTGAAAGATCTGGCCGTTTCACCATACCGGGAAAGTGATGTTTCACATACACTAAGCAGGCATAATGAGAAATTGGAAATCAGTTTTTCAGATAATATCAGCAGTTATGAAATCAGGATGCCTCACCAGAAGGCTACTCAATATTTTCCTGATGTCGATTCGGCAGCCGATGCCATTTCAGCATTCATCCATAATGAAATATCAGTATAGATTAACTTAAAACGAAGTATGACACCGAGCCTGCTATTTCCATTTTAGCAGGCTTTTTTGTGGAAAAGGGGCGGAGCTGCATGTATCAGGAGGCTTCCTGCAGCCAGGTGTAACCATCATTTATCTTGCTGGCATTCCTGCCTGCGCAATACTCCTCTCCACCGCCTTATAGCCTTGTTCCTGCTTATTCCAGGTTGCTTTCATGCATGGGGTGCAAGGAGGAAACTCAAGTTTGTTTTATGGATTCTTATGACTTGTCCGGGTACATAGAATACAACCTGATTAGCGCTTGCAATTTGAATACACCCATTTGATGAAAGAGAAGAGGAGACAAAATGAAGCTTAAAAAATTTATTGAAGAATTATTGAACAAGGCTATAGAATCTGCCGAACAGGTCTCCGGCGGGCGGGACAGCACGGTCTGGCGGATCGAAGTTAGGGGCGGTCAGAAATATGCTGTCCGGGTTCTGCCTGAAGAGCGGATGCAGCAGTTCCTTTTGGAAAAAGAAATAATGGAATATGCGCGGAACTATGGCATAGAAGTGCCAAAACCGCTTATGGTCAAAGCTTGCGAAGGATCGGCAGTTATGGTCATGGAATGGGGAAGAGGGAGGACTGTGCTCCAGGAACTTCAGCTGAATCCGCATAATTCCGAACACATCGGCTATATATTCGGAGCCGCACAGGCCGAAATACATAACATACCCTCCCATTCACGGGGAAGAAGCTGGCTGGAACCTATGGATGATGAGGAAAGAATCTTCATCGAAGCAATCAGCGGCGAGATCAGCCCTTCAGACAGCTGTCTGCTTCACCTTGATTATCATCCCCTGAACGTAATGACAGATGGGGAAGGTATAACAGCAATCCTGGACTGGGCCAATTCCTCTGCGGGAGATTGGCGCTTTGACACAGCAAGGACATATGCAATCCTGGAACTGATGGGACCTGGGATGATGGAAGCTAAGGTCCTAGGCTCGTTCATTAACGGGTGGAAAACGGGATACCAGGCTGCCTCCGGAAAAACCGTCGGTGATAACCCTGAATTTTATGCCTGGGGGGGTGCCAGGCTGAAAAATGATCTGGGTGCTGCATTGCCTCCTGGTATGCGTCAAAAAATTGAAGAATGGACCAGGCTCCAAACACAGATATAAGGGCAGCCGGGCAAAAATATAGCAGCAGTGTATCACTGCTGCCCGCTTATCTTATACGTATAGGACCATTAAAGTCTCATCAAAATATTCCGTTTCTAATTTAAGTGCGCGCTTATCTTCTCCGTACACTGTAAATCCGAGTCCGGCATAAAGATTTTTGGCGCCAGCATTGCTTGATACGACGGTCAGAAGTATCTGTTCAAGGCCATCGAGTGACCGTGCCTTCTCAATGGCCGCTTCCATCAGCTTCCGGCCGGCTCCCTTCCTTCTGGAATCCTTTTGTACATACATGGCAAATATGCTTGCCCTATGCTGAAATTTCCGCTTTGTTTCCCGTACAAGGCTTACAGTGCCTATCAGTCTGTTTTCCTCAAAAGCCCCAAAGGTAAAGGAATTTTCCTGGGAAAACCGCCGCTCTGTCACTTCCAGCCCAAGGTCTTTTTCCTCTTCATAGCTTGAACCAAATGCTTCCGGGGAATTTTTTAATGCCTCCAGCCTTAACGGTTTGTATATCCCCGCATCTTCCTTCACCAGCCGCTTAATTTCCATACCATTACCCCCATACAAAAAAATACATTTTCTTTTCATATTCAATATACTTCATTTTCGGGTACAATGAGTGTTGCATATTTAATAAAATTTTTAGGAGGCTGCCGTAATGCTCCAGCAGGCTAAAAGATTACTGAAAGAATATTATGGCTATGACGATTTCCGTGACGGCCAGACCGAGATCATTGAAAGAATCCTATCCGGTCGGGATACCCTGGGGATATTGCCGACAGGAGGCGGAAAATCCATTACCTACCAGATTCCAGCTTTGATTCTTGATGGAGTTACGCTTGTCATATCGCCCCTCATTTCATTGATGAAGGATCAGGTGGACGCCCTCAATCAGGCAGGGGTGTCAGCGGTTTATATAAATAGTACGCTTAGCTATCAAGAGGTTGAAGACAATATGAATTTGGTTGCGAGCGGTGAATGCAAGCTGCTTTACCTTGCACCGGAGCGGCTCGAGTCTCCTCATTTCATGGACGAGCTGACAGCACTGCCGATAACCCTGATTGCAATAGATGAAGCTCACTGTATCTCTCAATGGGGCCATGATTTCCGTCCCAGTTATTTAAGGCTTACCTCCCTGTTTGAACGGTTTTCTGACAAACCAAGAATCCTGGCGTTGACAGCAACTGCTACACCGCAGGTAAGAATGGATATTTGCCGGAGCCTCCATATTGGCGAAGAGGAAGTCATCATGACCGGCTTTGCCAGGACAAATCTTTCGTTTCAGCTGATAAAGGGCCAGGACCGCTTAAAGTTCCTGCAGCAGTACCTGAAAAAGAATGCCACTGAAGCGGGCATCATTTATGCAGCCACACGGAAAAATGTAGAACAGCTGTATGAGCGGCTCTCGAAAGCTGGTATTTCAGCCGGAAGGTATCACGCCGGTCTTAGTGCAGCGGAAAGGGATGTGGAACAGGATAAATTCGTAAATGATGAAATCCAGGTCATGGTGGCCACCAATGCATTCGGCATGGGAATTGATAAAAGCAATGTGCGGTACACCATCCATTTCCAGGTTCCGAAAAACATGGAGAGTTATTATCAGGAGGCGGGAAGAGCCGGCAGGGACGGTCTTCCAAGCGAATGCATCCTCTTGTTTTCAGAACAGGATGTCCAGCTTCAGCGGTTTCTCATCGACCAATCTGAGTCGATCGAACACAAACAGAACGAACTTGGCAAGCTCCAGTCCATGAGGGAATATTGCTATACTGAAAACTGCCTTCAGGGCTTTATCCTTGGCTATTTTGGTGAGGATCACTGGGTTCCCTGCGGCAGGTGCAGCAATTGCCTCGATAATCGTTCTTCAGTGGATGTAACAAGGGATGCCCAGATTGTTTTATCGTGCATCAAAAGGATGAATGAGCGGTTTGGGAAAACGATGGTTGCCCAGGTACTGACCGGTTCATCCAATAAAAAAGTGGGCGATTTTGGCTTTCGGTCACTGAGCACATTCGGGCTCATGAAGGAAAGAACGGTTAAGGACGTTTCAGAATTCATTGACTATCTTTGTTCTGAACAATACATCGGTGTATCGGGTGGCCAGTTCCCTCTCCTCAATATTACTGAAAAAGGAGTCAGTGTCTTAAAAGGTGCGGGCAATGTAAAGCGCAAGGAGTCCATTCAGGTTCAGGCACCTTCTCTTCAGGGAGATCCGCTGTTCGAACATCTCCGTTCACTCAGAAAAGAAATTGCTACAGCGGAAGGAGTCCCTCCATTTGTCATTTTCTCTGATGTAACCCTCAGGGAAATGTGTATGTGGCAGCCTAAGAATCTGGATGAGATAGGGAACATAAAAGGTGTGGGCGCACAAAAACTCGAGAAGTATGGCAGCACATTCCTAAAAGGCATTGAAGACTTCCTCTTTGAGCACCCGGATCATGAACCGGCAGCAGAAGAAATGGCCCCGGCAGAACCGAAAAAGAAAAAAAGTGCAAGTTCAGGAAATTCTTATCTCGAAAGCTATGAAAAATTTAAAAATGGTGCCGATATAAAAGTGATAGCAAATGAAAGGGATATGACGGTGAATACGGTTGAAAACCATCTGGCAAAGGCTGCCAGGGAAGGACTGGAATTTTCAATGGAGGAATTGTATTCCTCGGAACAATCCTTGAAAATCCAGAGTGCCGTCCAGACGGCCGGCCGTGAATACCTGAAACCGATTAAAGAGCAGCTGGCGGATGAGGATATCACGTACTTCATGATTAAAATGTGGCTGGAATTAAATAAATGAAAAAACCCCCTTTCTTTGCAGAGCCTTTTAAAACATGAAATGCGTATTGCGAATAATGGCGGATTGAGTATATAATAGGAAAAAAATGCTATATTTTGTAGGAGCTTCAAAGATTACTGGTCTTTGGCGGAAGTAAAGCTTCTTAGATACATAGACAGCCAAAACCATTATTCTTATAAAATTTTTTAGGGGGAATTTCCATGTTCAAAAAAAGCCTGGCCGTCCTTTTTGCGCTATTGTTCACTTTCTCTTTCGGAACAATGGCATTTGCCAGCGAAAATGACGCAGACTCAGCAAAAGGTCTCGAGATCATCGAGAAGGCAAACATTGAGATTGACGAGCTTATCGCAAATGCTGTAGAGGAAGGGACAAAGCTGCATGCTGATTACCAGATAACAGCACAGGAACTGGCACTGGATACTACATACGAAGGACAGCAAAAAGCGGCAGCAGCTGAAGCAGACTACAATGCACAGCTTGACGAGCTGATCATCAAGCTGCAGGATAAAGCAGTGGAACTAACTAACAAAGGCATAGAAGAAGCCGCGGCGTACGGAGTATATGGCCAGTGCGTTTGGAAGCTGGTACAGATTGCTGACCGTTCTGTTTGGGTCGATCCGATTCAAGTGATAGGCTGGACCTAATGTAAAAGATTAAATTGGAACGAGTTCTTTAATTAGAACTCGTTTTATCATAGGAGCTTGATAAGGAATGGAAGGAATTCAAGTTAGGACATCTAAAGAAAGTCTAGAAACCATAATGATGGGGCCAACAGAAATTAATTTATTGGCGAGTAATTCAGGATTGGAAGTTATGCTTCAAACCATCAACAAGGATAATATGTTTTATGTTTATCCAAGTGACAATGGTGAAGTTTCTGAATTCATCTATCTTTTAAACGGGTCCATGAGTGTGGAAATAGATGACAGCATTAAGGAGCTTAAAGCTGGTGATTATTGTTTTGTAAATGGTTTGAAAAATCCGGTGCATTTTTCAACCAAGACAGATGTCACTTTTTTATGGATCATCACTGAACAAACTTTCAGTATATTAAGCAATGAGATTGATACGTTAAAGGATTTTGTATATCAAGTAGAGAAAAAAGACCGGTATACGTTTTTGCATAGTGAAAGAGTAGCAAAATACTGCATGAAGATTGCTAAAAAATTGAAACTTAGCAAAGAACAATTGAAAAGCCTGCTTCTAGCTGGCGGGTATCATGATGTGGGCAAGATAAAAGTGCCAGAGGAGATCTTGAATAAGCCTGGCAAGCTAACTGATAAAGAATTTGATATTATTAAAAAACATCCAGAAGATAGTGCGAAAATGATCAAGCACATTTATACTGGGAGAATTCCTGATATTATTTTACAGCATCATGAGCGCCTAAATGGTTCCGGTTATCCTAAAGGATTGAGGGGCGACGAAATCCTATTGGAGGCTAAAATTATTGCTGTCGCCGACACCTTTGATGCAATGACAGAAGATCGAGCATACAGAAAAGCCTTTACACCTGAATTTGCTATTGAAGAACTAAAAAGAATGTCTGGTACACATTATGATGAAAGAGTGGTCTCAGCATTTGAAGCTGTTCTGATAGAAGATGGAATCCTTAAAAAGTAAGAGGCGTTTGACAAAACGTCTTTTTTTGTGCTCTTTTTTAATAGATTGTTGTTTTTAATAAGGTCTGTGAGGAGATTAAATTATTGAGCAAGGTGATTTTATCGGTAGGCGCGAGACTCCAGCGGGACCAGCATGACAGGAGAGAACATAAAGCCAAAGCGGGAGTAGGCTATCCAATGCAATGCGGTAAGAAGTAAAATAGAGGAGCATCCCAGCCCCTCTCTAAATATCAAGCGAATATCTTACTGATTTGTTGGATCTCTTCTTCAGTCAGGCTGACTTTAAGCGTTTTTAAATTATCGACAATCTGTCCAGGCTTTTTGGCGCCAGGGATCACGGCGTCGATGGAGTCTCTTGTTAAGTACCAGGCAAGCACAATGTGTGGAGTTTCCACTCCTTTTGCCTCCGCGATTTTTCGAATCTGATCCACTTTTTCCAAATTGTTCAGGAAGGCTTCTCCCTGGAAGAGCGGATTTTTGGCCCGGCCGTCAAGGAAGGTCGTGGAAGGTGTATATTTACCTGCCAGAAGACCGGCAGCAAGCGGGAAATATGGAATAAATGAAATCTGGTGCTCAGCTGTATAAGGAAGAAGTTCCTTTTCCGCTTCTCTTTTAAACAGGTTGTATTCAGACTGGATCACATCGACATAGCCATCCTTATTGGCTTCCTTCAGCTGTTCAAGAGAGAAGTTTGAGACCCCAATCGACCTGATTTTCCCCTCATCCTTCAGCTTTTTCAGCATGCCCACGGCTTCGTCCTTTGGTGTACTCTCGTCCGGGAAATGGATATAGAACAAATCGATATAATCTGTCTGCAGCCTGCGTAAAGAATCCTCCACACTTTTTTTCAAAAATGCAGGTGAATTATCAATTGTCATCCCGCTATCCGTGGATTTATGGGCTCCTTTTGTAGCCAGGATCACTTTTTCCCGGACATTCAAATTCTTCACTACTTCTCCAATCAATTCCTCTGATCTTTCTGGGCCGTAAATATAGGCTGTATCTAAAAAGTCGAGGCCGTTTTCAACAGCGGTCCGGACCACCTCTCTGCCGGTATCCTCATTTAAATTTGGATAAATATTATGGCCTCCGACTGCATTTGTACCCAGGCCTATGGGATTCACGAATATTCCCGATTTACCAAGCTCCACTTTCTCCATTATCAACACTCCTTTCCTCATTTTCCTCATTGTAAGCCTTTTCTGGCTATTTAAAAAATAGTCTGCCTGCCCCAATAAAGTTGAAACCCTGCCAGCCATCTAATATAGTTAAACCATTAAACTATACGTAAGCAGGATAGCCGTCAGGAGGCAAGGAAAATGGAAGTGCAGGACAGGGAAATATTTAAGATAGATGCAGTGCTTAGTAAACAGCGGGAGTTCTTTAATGGCCAGAACACCAAGTCCCTGCATTTCCGCATGGATCAGCTCGGGCGCCTGAAGAAGGTGCTCAAGGATCATGAACAGAAGTTATTCGCAGCCTTATATACGGATCTAAATAAATCAGAAACTGAAGCTTATATGACGGAACTTGGCATTTTATATTCAGAGATCGACTTTACGCTGAGGAATCTAAAAAAATGGATGAAAGCAAGGCGGGTACGGACACCGATTACGCATATTGGTTCACGGGGATACATCATGCCTGAGCCATATGGGACAGCCCTGATCATTGCTCCCTGGAATTATCCAGTCCAGCTAGCACTATCGCCTCTTATTGGTTCCATGGCCGCCGGGAATACGTCCATCATCAAACCTTCAGAGCTTACCCCGCATGTATCTGCCGTACTGAAAAAAATGATAGGGGATGCATTTCCGGAGCACTATATTGCAGTCATAGAGGGAGGAGTGGAAACGAGCAAGGCGCTGCTTGAGAAGAAGCTTGATTACATCTTTTTCACCGGAAGCGTTGGTGTAGGAAAGGCAGTCATGGAGGCTGCTTCCAAGAATTTGATTCCTGTCACACTGGAACTTGGCGGGAAGAGCCCATGCATTGTCGCACATGATGCGGATCTAAAGCTTGCTGCTAAAAGAATTGTTTTCGGGAAGTATACAAATGCAGGGCAAACCTGTATCGCTCCCGATTATCTATATGTGCATCATGATGTCAAAGAGCAGCTGCTGAAAAATATGATTTCTGTTATCCGTGAGTTTTATGGAGAAGATCCAATAAGCAGTGACAAATACGGAAAAATTGTAAATTCAGCCCATTTTGACCGAATGGTTTCATATCTCGGGCAGGGAAGGGTATTGACAGGCGGAAGGTATGATAAAGATTCACTGAGAATGGAGCCTTCTCTCCTTGGGAATGTGAGCTGGGATTCACCAGTGATGCAGCAGGAGATTTTCGGACCGATTTTTCCTGTGCTGGAATTCGGTTCGCTCAATGAAGTGATTCTGGAAGTGAATAAACATCCCAAGCCGCTTGCTTTGTACCTTTTTACATCCAGCAGGGAAACTGAAAGCATGATCATGGACAGCATTTCATTTGGCGGAGGCTGTGTGAATGATACTCTCATGCATATTGCGACTCCCTACCTTCCTTTTGGGGGAGTGGGGGAGAGCGGGATGGGAAGCTACCATGGGGCGAGCAGCTTCCACACATTCACACATTATAAAAGCGTCCTGAAACAGACCAGCCGATTTGACTTTTCTTTTAAATATCCTTCTGCTAAAAATGGAATGAGAATTCTGAGAAGATTACTTAAATAGGGGCTGAAGTAAAACTTTAAACTAAATCAAGCAAGAATTTTCTGTGGGGAACTGCTCCTGCCTATTTGCCGCGATATTTACTTTACCAAGTAGCTTTTTGTACTTGGCATTAACTTCTGGGAAACATAAAAGAAAGAGACAGCATCGATGGGATGCTGTCTCTTTCTTTGAAGGCGTCAGCCTGATATATCCGCATTCTTTGTTGTTCTGACTTTAATATTGCTGCCTCTGTGAATCAAGGCGTTGATTTCCCCTCCGAGTACGAGTGCAAGGCCAGTCAGATACAGCCAAAGCATCAGGACAATCACTCCGCCAAGGCTGCCATAGGTAGAGGAATAATTGCTGAAATTGCTGACATAAAATGAGAATCCTAACGAAATCAGCTGCCAAACGATTGTTGCTACGATGGCCCCGGGAAGCACCTGCTTGAAAGGATAATGCTTGTTCGGTGCAAATTTGTAAAGAAATGCGAGGACAACAATCATGACACAAATCGCTATGATCCAGCGCAGGATGCTAAAAAGTATTTCCGTTTCACTTGGAAGCGGGATGACTTTGTTTATAAGGTCAAACAGCACATTACCGAACACAGGAAGGATAAGCGCCACAACAAAAGCGACGACGAGCCCGAGTGTCAGCAGGATCGATGTTAATCTCTGTTTAATGAAGCTTCTTGTTTCAGTCACATCAAATGCAATGTTCATGGAGTGGATAAAGGCATTGATTCCGTTGGATGCAGACCATAGGGTACCTAGGATACCAAAAGTCAATAGTCCGCCATTCCTCTCGCTTACGATTTTAATGATATTTTCCTTGAAAACCGACGCTGTCCCGGATGGCATGACTGAATCCATCACATTAACGGCTTTTTGCGGATCAAGGTTTAGATATGGAAGAATTGAGAGTAAAAGGATCAGCAGTGGAAATAGTGCCAGCATATAATAGTAGGATTGCTCTGCCGCAAGACCGGTTGCCCTGTCATCACTCATTTCCTTCCCCAGTTTCTTCCCAAAGGAAAAGAGATTGTTTTTCTTCATTATTCATCATCTCCTGAATTCTTAATAGATAAATGACTCGCATATACTAAAAAACCTTTTCCCTTCTAAGATATAAAATAATCATTTTAATAGGATAATCAAATCTTCAAAAAAGTGGCGGATTGAATTGTGTTTATTTCTAAAACGAACAGGGAAATAACTTGATAGACACAAACTGATATTCTTAGGAGGAATTGTTATGGCACAGCAATCAGTAGTAGTTAACGGCAAAAAGAATAATCTAATGGTAAGAGGATTAATTATCGGGGGAGTCATTGGGGCGGCATTAGCATTAATGGACAAGCAGACAAGGAAGTCAGTCAAAACGACGGCGGGCGGCCTTAAAGATTCTTCAATGGGAATGATCTCACAGGTCAAGGAAAACCCTGGAGAAGTGAAAGAGCAAATGATGAGCAGATTCAAAGCGGCTTCCGAATCACTGAAGGATGCTATGTCTGAGGCTCAGAATCTTTATGAAATGGTCAATCGTGAAGTATTCGGGAAAGTATCGGATGTAAAAGATATAACAAGTGATGCTGTTTCAATGGCTAAGCTTGCAACTGACGATATCAAGGATATTGGTTCTAAGGTAGCCGAAGCAGGACAGAAGCTAACAGGAGCAGAAGAAGGCTCTTTGGAAAGCGGCTCCCAGTCCTTTGGAGCTAATGGTTCCACTGGATCCGGTTCCTACGGATCATCCTCTTCAAATGGAAACACTTCTACTGGCACGAATTCATACGGATCCGGTTCATCTCCTTTACGATGATTCATGTAAAAAGGCAGCCTTGCTGCCTTTTTTTGCTGTCTGAATTAAAGGCTCTTTTCTAAGTATTGTTGCCTGAAGAGTTCTGTGAAGAGATTTAATTATTTGCAAAGTAGATTGGAGAAGAGTGAATGCCTGCAGCGGAAATCAGCTTTCTTGACCAATAGCCATTATATAAGAAAACAATTAATTGAAATTGAAACGTACACAGGATCATTTGATGGTAAAAATTATGACGTGCTTTCTAGGTTCTATTCTGGTATAATGTTGACTCGTAAGAATTTAGTGTCATATTTACATTAATATCTTGCAAATATTATGTGATAGGTGGCAGATTAACCATGAGTCAAAAACCTTATAGAGTACTTTTGTACTACCAGTATGTAACTATTGAAAATCCCGAGGAATTTACAATTCAGCACAAACAGTTCTGCCAGGAGCTCGGTCTTTTGGGCAGGATTTTGATCGCTTCCGAAGGAATCAACGGAACCGTTTCCGGAACAGTCGAACAGACTGACAAATACATGGAATTCATGAAAAATGATCCGCGCTTTGAAACAATGGTTTTCAAAGTCGACGAAGCGGAAGGACATGCATTCAAGAAGCTGAAAGTCCGCTGCAGGCCTGAATTGGTGACACTTCGTCTCGAGGACGATGTGAATCCGCTTGAAACAACCGGTGAATACTTAAGTCCGGCTGAATTCCGCAAGCGCCTTGAAGATGAAGATACCATCCTATTGGACGCACGGAACGACTATGAATTTGATTTAGGGCATTTTAGAGGTGCCATCCGCCCTGATATAGAAAACTTCCGTGACCTGCCTGACTGGGTCAGGGAAAACAAAGAAATGCTTGAAGGCAAGAAAGTAATCACGTATTGTACTGGCGGAATCCGCTGTGAAAAATTCTCCGGCTGGCTGAAAAAAGAAGGCTTCGACGATGTAGCTCAGCTGCATGGCGGAATTGTGACTTACGGGAAAGATCCAGAAGTCCAGGGCGAGCTTTGGGACGGACAGCTCTACGTTTTTGACGAAAGGATTGCCGTACCAGTGAATCAGAAGGAACATGTAGTGGTCGGCAGGGATTATTATACAGGCGAGCCTTGTGAACGCTATGTGAATTGTGCCAATCCGGCCTGCAACAGAAAAATTCTTTGCTCTGAAGAAAACGAGCACAAGTATCTTCGCAGCTGCTCGCATGAGTGCCGTGTGAACCCAAATAATCGTTATATCCCTGAGCATGGCCTCACTGAGGAACAAGTTCAGGAAAGATTGGCAGCAATCGGGGAAGAAACCCTCCCGGCCAGCTGACCTTGTAAGGAGGATGTCCCCAAAGTGAGGGGGATCCTCTTTTTTTGGGCAGTTTTTTTCTCATTTTCAGGGGGCAAAAACCTGCACCTAAGAACGTGGGCTGATTCATTTCTTTATCCGGCTTCTATTGACATTAAGAAAAGGCTTGTGCCATAATCACTGTAAATGAATAAGCATTACCTTTAAATTTAGTCCAGAGAGACTGACAAGGTAAGTAACTGGAACCGCTGTGTGCGGTCATTCATGAAATCCATTTTTACATGGATTCTGTGTGGTTACCCTTACGAGCGCAAAGCTTCCTGTCTCTTCGGCCAGGAGGCTTTTTTATGCGATTTAAAGGCATCAATAAAAGCCAGGGGGAAAAAGGATGAAATTGTATCATGTACTTGGAGCCAAACAATATGACCGTGTGTCACTTGAAAATATTTTCGAAACCGCTGATAAAATGGAACAGATTGTTAAGAATGGCGGCAGCGATCTGTATTCCAGCAAAATAATGACGACCCTTTTCTTCGAACCGAGCACGAGGACACGCCTTTCCTTTGAATCGGCCATCAGCCGGCTTGGGGGCAAGGTAATCGGCACAGAAAACGCGGGCCAGTTTTCTTCGGCAACCAAAGGTGAAACTCTTGAAGATACCATCAGAGTTGTTTCTGAGTATTGCGACGTAATCGTACTGCGTCATACAGACATCGGTGCTGCAGAGCGGGCAGCAGCAGCTGCTTCCGTCCCGGTTATCAATGCAGGAGACGGGGGAGGAGAACACCCGACACAAGCTCTCCTGGATGTGTATACCATCAAGAAGGAATTGGGCACGCTTGACGATATCCATGTGGTTATGGTTGGTGATCTCAAATACGGACGGACCGTCCACTCACTTGCTTATCTGCTTGCGAATTTCAGAAATGTGAAAATTACATTTACGGCTCCTGCCAATGTACAGATTCCTTCGTATGTTAAGGATTACTTAGACAGCATGGGCGTTGAATACCAGGAGGAATCAGAGCTGAAAAAAGCGGCCGGGGAAGCGGATGTGATTTACCAGACACGCATCCAGAAAGAGCGGTTTGCTTCACAAGAGGACTTTCAGCAGGCGGATGGCAGGTATATCATCAATGATGATGTGATGAACTGCTTAAAGCCCGAATGCATCATCCTTCACCCGCTCCCAAGGGCAGGGGAAATAGAGCAAAGTGTCGACAAAGACCTGAGGGCCGCCTATTTCCGGCAGGCAAAAAATGGTCTGTTCATCCGCATGGCCCTGCTGGAAAAGTGCTTCCAGTCCGCTGGCGCTCATGTATCTGAAGAAACTCTCTATGTATAAAGAAAGGCCGGATCATAAATAACGATCCGGCTTTCTTTTTGTTCTGCTGGTATTTGAAGCGGCACTATTCCATGTTTTTTCATAACTAATGACGGGAAAGAGAATATTAGGAGAGTAATGAGAGAAAGAGGGATGAATTTGGCCAGTACTTTGCATTTATTGAAAAAAGGAAATAGATCGGCATTAATAGCGGCAATCGTCAATACCGTGATAGCGATCATCAAAGGGACAGCCTATTTTTTTACGGGAAATGTCGCGATGTTTGCCGAAACGATGCACAGCCTGGGGGATGCTGCCAATCAGTACTTTGTGTATATTGGGTCGGCGCTCAGTAAGAGGGCACCCAATGACCGTTTTCCAGGAGGTTTTGGCCGTCTGGTTCATCTTGTGCTGTTAGGAGCGGTGCTGATAGTCGGAATCATGGCTTATGAGACAATTGTGGAAGGCTATCATCATATCATGCATCCCGCAGAATCGAGCGGGCTGTCCATCAATATCTCCATCCTTGCCGCGGCCACACTGCTGGAGGCGTTTGTCCTCTTTAAGGCCATGAAGGAAATCCTTCATGATGCCGGGGTAAAGGCGGCAGGTTTTGGGATCATACCTGCAAGCATCGCCAACTTTAAAAAAGGGAAGCCGGCCACAAGGCTCGTCTTCATGGAAGATACAGTAGCGACGGCCGGCGGTCTCCTTGCCATACTGGCCGTGCTGGTGGCCCATTATACTTCCTTTGAAGAAGCGGAAGGCATTGCCTCCATTCTGATTGGATTAATGATGTTCTTCGTAGTTGGCAGGGTGTTCCTGGACAATGCGAGAGGTGTGCTTGGTGAGTCAGACGATGTGATGGAACAGAAAATCGGCGCGATGGTCATGAAAGATCCAGATGTAAAAGATGTAGGGGAAGTGACAGTCATTAAGGAAGGCGATGATCTTCATGTGGAGCTGGAGATTGAAATCAGTCCCGAGATGACCTTTGCCCAGGCAGATGATATCAAAGACCGGATAGAGGAGAAAATCCGTGCCGAACGCGGAGTTACAGATGTAATCATTGAATTGGACGAGGATGACGGAGTGGATAATTGGACAACTGTTTCAAAGGAAAAGGAGCGGTAGAAAGGGCATATTCCGCCTGTGCCGTAAATAGGCTTTATTAAAAGATATTTACGGAGGTCTGGAATGGAAGAAAAAAACCTGCCTGCCATTACTGAGGAAATGGCAGCCCGCTATTATGATCTGTCTAAAAAGTCCAAGCTGATCGAGAAAGAAATGAATGATCTAAAGAAACAGTTTCATGCTTATTTTGATTACAGTGCCGGATCAGAACAAAAAGGGGAGATTGAACTTGGCTCCTATAAACTGACCCGGCAGATCAGGAAAACCGAAAATTATATTTCAGAGACCACTATTGAAAGATTGGAAAGCTTGAACCTGAGCGATTGCATTGAAGTAATCCGAAAACCGAATACGGAAAAAATCCGGTCGGCGATTACACTTGGATTTTTGGCCGAAAGCGATCTTGAGGACTGCATCGTCCAAAAAATTTCTTCGGCTATCACCATAAAGGAAACGTAAAATATGTAGCCAGCTCAGGAACCACGCCTTTCCGACTTGCTGTACAAGCCAGGAAGGGCAGGGAAATAAGCTGGCTTGCTGTTTTTTAAAAATTCAATTAATTCTCATATTTTTATTGTTTAAAGCATTGAATTTTTTGTATAAAAGAGTAAAATAGTGGTTATTAGATTTTTCAGAATAAAACAGGAGGCGGAATAATGGTCAAACAAATAATCTCTATACAGCAAAGTTCATCCAGAAAAGAAAAGCCTGAGGCTGATCAGCTTCAATTTGGCCGGGTATTCACTGACCATATGTTCACTATGGATTATTCAGACGATAAGGGGTGGCACGAGCCTAAAATCATTCCTTATCAGCCTCTCGTTTTAGAACCGGCTTCCATGGTATTTCATTACGGCCAGTCTGTATTCGAAGGCTTGAAGGCTTATTCAAGCAAAGGGAAGGTCCTGTTGTTCAGGCCTGAAAAGAACTTCCAGAGATTCAATGTGTCCAATGAAAGGCTGTGCATCCCGGATATTGACGAAGAATTTGTCCTTGATGCGCTTGAGGAGTTAATAAGTATTGATTCTGACTGGGTTCCTGACGCAGAAGGAACATCCCTTTACATCCGGCCGTTCATCATATCTACCGAGCCATTCCTGGGCGTTGCCCCATCCCGGCATTTTAAATTCCTGATCATCCTGTCCCCAGTGGGCTCTTACTATACGGAAGGTATCAAACCGATAAAAATCAGCGTGGAAAGCAATTATGTTCGTGCCGTAAAAGGCGGAACCGGAACCGCCAAGACCGGGGGCAATTATGCAGCGAGCCTGAAGGCCCAGGAATCAGCCAATTCCAGGGGATGTGCCCAGGTGCTCTGGCTTGATGGAGTTGAAAAGAAATATATTGAAGAAGTCGGCAGCATGAATGTATTTTTTAAGATAGGCGATACCGTGGTTACACCAGAATTGAACGGGAGCATACTGGACGGTGTGACGAGGAATTCGGTCATCCAGCTCCTGCAGCACTGGGACATTCCTGTAGTCGAGAGGAAGGTGTCTATGGAAGAGCTGTATGAGGCTCATAAGGCAGGCACACTTGAGGAGGCATGGGGCACCGGGACTGCGGCAGTCATTTCCCCGGTCGGTGAGTTTGTTTGGGGAGAAGAGAGCCTTTCCATTAATAATGGGGAAACCGGGCCGCTTTCAAAAAGAGTATACGATACATTAACGGGCATCCAGACCGGAACGATTGAAGATCCATTCGGCTGGGTAAAGCAGATTCAAAAAGAGAAAACTTTCGCATGAGCGTAAGGGGCAGGCCTGATATGGCCTGCCTTTTCTATTTAAGCAAATCTCTGGCATAATAGATCTTCCCGCTTTCAATGGACGGAGACGTCATTAAGCCGACAAGGCATTCAGCCACTTCGGCCGGTTCTTTGAGCTGTCCGTTTTCTTTGTAAGACTGGAAGCTCTCCACTTCATCAAAAAATCCCCGGCTTGCAGAACGGATGACTTCCTGCATTCCGGTATCCATGATCCCCGGACTGAAGGCATTCAGGATATGCGGGAGTCCCTGGTTTGCGAGCTCCAATGCTGCGGTTTCAGTGAATAAATTCAGGGCGGCCTTGGTACTGCCATAAATGCTCCAGCCATGCACAGCCCTTTCGCCTGCGCCTGATGTAATATTCATCATATTCAGCTTAACAGGCCGCTCTTTTGCTCCACGCAGAAAGGCATTTATTAAAAGGACAGGTGCTTCAAAATTCAGCTTTAATGCGCTTGTTACTTGATCAGGGACTAAACTTCCTGCCGGAGCGATCGGCTCAACGGTGCCGGCATTATTAATGAGATAAAGATCTTGATTTTCCAGGCGGAAAATCTCTTCTGCCAATGTACTCAATTCCTTGCCGTCTGCCTTGGAAAGGTCGAGCTGAAAATGATAATAAGGTACATTCTTCCCTTCCGCAAGTTCTTTCAGATTAAGATTTTCCTGCCTTGAAACGGAGGCTATGCCGATTCCCCTGTTCATGAATTTAATTGCACAAGCCTCACCTAGACCGCGCGATGTTCCTGTTATTAATGCGATGGCCATCTAAATTCTCTCCCAACCTTTATGTATTTAGGGCAGTCCATATTAGAATACGAAACTATATTCATATGGTAAACTATTCGTATAATAAATATACCATTTATATCTGAATTATTTAAATAGCAGGAGCGGATGAACATGGAACAAACTGGGCTTGTATTGGAAGGCGGAGGAATGCGGGGAGTTTACACGGCGGGAGTTCTTCGCTATTTGATGGAAAACGATTTGTATTTTCCTTATATAATTGGTGTTTCTGCGGGTGCCTGCAATGGCTCGTCCTATGTAGCCAGGCAATTGGACAGAAACCGGACGGTTAACATAGATTATATTACGCATCCCGAATATATCTCTGTGAAACGATATATGAAAAAAAGAGAACTATTTGGGATGGATTTCTTATTTGATACACTCCCGAACCAGCTGGTCCCCTTTGATTACCAGGCATTTAATGGAGCTGGGGAGCAGTTTGTGGTAGGTACGACAGATGCCGTGACAGGAAAGGCTGTCTATTACAATAAGAGAGAACATGGCGACGACATGCTGACGATTCTTCGTGCATCCAGCTCCCTGCCATGGATGGCGCCTGAAGTCCCATATGACGGCAGGCTGCTTCTAGATGGAGGCATCGCCGATCCGATTCCGATCAAAAAAGCAGAAAGCGACGGAAATCGCAGGAACGTGGTGGTCTTGACACGGAATAAAGGCTATCAAAAAGGGAAGCCTTCGTTTGGCTGGCTTTTAAAAAAGAGATATCCGCACAAAATCGGCCTTATCGAGGCCATACTGGACAGACACAGCCGTTATAACGAGACTCTTAGGGATCTCGCTGAAAAAGAAGAAGCCGGGGAAGTATTCATCATCCGCCCTGAGGAGAAACTTGAGGTAGGAAGAGTGGAAAGAAACCCTGTAAAGCTTACAAAGCTTTATGATAAAGGTTACCAGGAAGCAGAAAAGAACTTTACGAGATTGAAAGATTTCCTGGGCAGCTGATGCTGCGGAGGCAGGTTATGAATCCATTTACACAAAAGGCGCTTAAGATTTTAAGCAGCATACCGGAGGGCAGGGTCATGACTTATGGGCAGGCGGCGGCCTTGGCCGGAAGTCCGAGGGGGGCAAGGCAGATTGTCCGGATCCTGCATTCCATGTCTGATAAGCATAATCTCCCCTGGCACCGGGTCATAAATGCCAGGGGAATGATTGCGATACAGGACAGGGAGACTGCCATCCGGCAGCGGGAACTCCTCCTGTCAGAAGGCATTCCTGTCAGCAGCGAAGGTTTCATTGATTTAACGGTTTACCGGGCAAATATCCATCCAGAAGAAGAAATGGGGGAAGAGCATGGATACTAAAGCAAGGCCGGTCATTCTTTTTGACGGAGTATGCAACCTTTGCAATGGGGCTGTGCAATTTATTATAAAACGGGACAGGGAGGCTGTGTTTGCGTTTGCATCGCTGCAATCAGAAGCCGGTTTAAAATTGCTTCAAGAATATGGAGTGCCGGCTGATAGCGATTCATTCGTGCTCATAGCCGGACCTGATTTTTATCTGCATTCGGATGCTGCCCTTCGTGTTGCTTCCAGGCTCAAAATGCCCTGGAAGACAGCCGGCATCTTCTACATACTTCCAAGAATTTTAAGAGACAGGGTATATAAGCTGATCGCCCGGAACCGCTATCGCTGGTTCGGCAAACAGAATGAATGCATGATTCCCAGACCCGAATGGAAAGAGCGGTTCCTGTAGGGAACTGCACGACACTGCTGCCGCTCAAACAGCAGTGTCAGCACATTACATTTCTTTTATTATTCTTCGTATGCACTCCTTCCACTTCCATCCTTTCGAGCAGATAAATTGATTAATATGTATTCAATAAATGGATAATATTGTATAATCAATAACACCAAAACATAAAGAAATAGCGCGGAGGATGGAGGAAGAAGGGTGAAGAAGGCTGTTATACTTTCCATTTTTGCTTTTGTTATAACAGTATTAGTAACAAATATTTATTTAAAAGGACCATCAACCGTGAAAGCCGCCGTATCCGAACAAATTACAAAAGAAGACGTCCGTCATGACTCGGTGAAGTATCGGATAGTCTCTGTTCCCCATAGTCTTTATACTCTCGTAATTTTTGACATTCCCCACAAAATCTGGCTCTTCAAGAAGCAAACCTTTTTTAACAAAACAAGATACGAACTCGAAACCTCATTTCAAACATATGAATCGACTCTTAATAAAGAAATACAAGGCTATGTAAATGGGAAGCTTGCTTATGGGCTGGTACAAATTCCAGAAGGTAAAACCGCTCATATCAAAGGAGGAAAGTTAGACGTC
This sequence comes from Paraperibacillus marinus, assembly GCF_046237605.1. GTDB lineage: Bacteria > Bacillota > Bacilli > Bacillales > DSM-1321 > Paraperibacillus > Paraperibacillus marinus. The sequence goes on from NZ_CP143542.1 coordinate 2,009,320, forward strand.
TTTCCGATCGGTGAATATTTTTCTGAAAGCAAGTATGCCAGAGATTATAAGGAACTATATTTCTATTATTTAAAACAGCGCATTAAAGTGGAAGATGATTACAACCCCATTGACATAGAATAAAAGCTCTACTAGGAGACCATTATGAACATCATCAAATTGGGATCAAACCATAACAAACCAATGAAACTTCTCCTGCTCGCCGATCCTTCAGAACGGTCTGTAAGAGATTACCTCAACCGGGGAGATTGCTATGCCATTCTGGAAGCGGGAGAGATTCTTGGTGTGTATGTCCTGCTTCCTACACGGCCTGAGACCGCAGAGCTTGTCAACATAGCTGTGGAAGAAAAACACCAGGGGAAGGGCATTGGCAGGAAGCTGGTTATTCATGCGATCAGCGAGGCCCGTTCTAAAGGATTTAAAACGATTGAAATCGGAACCGGCAATTCCAGTGTCGGCCAGCTGGCTTTTTATCAAAAGTGCGGCTTCCGGATCATGGGAGTGGATTTTGATTTCTTCATGCGTCATTATGAAGAAGAAATATACGAAAACGGCATCCACTGCCGTGATATGATTCGTTTATCTATGGATTTATGAAAAACGGTTTATAAAGAAAACAACATGATTTTTTTACTCGCAACCGATGCTTGGAAAGGAACCTATACAAGAGCAGAAACAAACACAATAAGGCGGTGGAACGGAGTAAGGAGCAGGCAGGAATGCCAGCAAGATAAATAATGTTCATACCTAGCTGCTGGAAGCCTTATGATACATGCAGCTCCGCCCCTTTTCCACAGAAAAAAGGCAGATTCTTATGGAATGGATTTTCTAGAGGATCTGCCTTTTTTGTTGCTTTTGATGTCTTTGAACATAATAAGGAAGAAACTATAGCTTTGTCAGCGCCCCTGCGACAAAGCTGGCTTTTGTGTTCATTGATATTTGGGCAGGACAGTTTTATCATTAATTGTGTAATATGCCTAAAAGAAAGGGTGAGCACTTTTGGCTCAAACAAACATAAAAGTAGCTGTACAGAAGTTTGGAAACTTTCTTAGTTCCATGGTTATGCCAAACATTTCAGCATTCATAGCTTGGGGCTTGATAACGGCCTTATTCATACCAACGGGCTTCCTGCCAAATGAAAGCCTTGCCAAAATGGTCGGCCCCATGGTTACCTACCTGCTGCCGCTCCTGATCGGCTACACGGGCGGTAAGCTGATTAACGACCACCGCGGCGGAGTTGTCGGCGCGATAGCCACCATGGGTGTCATTGCCGGGGCTGACATTCCGATGTTCCTCGGCGCTATGGTAATGGGTCCGCTCGGCGGTTATATCATCAAGAAGTTCGACCAGCTTCTTGAAGGTAAAGTCAGAGCTGGTTTTGAGATGCTGGTTAACAACTTTTCTGCGGGGATACTCGGAGGGCTTCTTGCCATCCTGTCCTTCCTTGCCATCGGTCCTGCAGTCAGCACATTTACCGGCTGGCTCGTATCCGGAGTTGACTGGCTGGTCGGGACCGGACTTCTTCCGCTCACAAGTATCCTGATTGAACCTGCGAAGGTACTGTTCCTGAACAATGCCATCAACCATGGAGTTCTTTCACCAATCGGAGTGGAACAGGTAAAAGAAACAGGTAAATCGGTTCTCTTCCTCCTGGAAGCCAACCCGGGACCTGGTATTGGTGTCCTGCTTGCCTATTGCATATTTGGAAAGGGCACGGCAAAGAGATCTGCTCCTGGTGCAGCCATCATTCATTTCTTCGGGGGAATACATGAAATCTACTTCCCTTATATCCTGATGAAGCCGATGCTGTTCCTCGCTGTCATCCTTGGCGGAATGAGCGGAGTATTCACACTTGTACTGCTCGACGGAGGCTTGTTCGCTCCTTCTTCTCCAGGAAGCATCCTGGCGATTACTGCTGTGACACCGCATCATGCCAGTGCTTATCTGGCTAATTTCGCAGGCGTGCTTGTGGCAGCCATCGTATCTTTCATTGTTTCAGCCTTTGTTTTAAAAACAGGAAAACAATCTGACGAGAACATTGAAGATGCTGCGCGTAAAATGCAGGAAATGAAAGGAAAAAAAAGCTCTGTAGCTGATGTTTTTGCCGGTGAGCCGGGCTATCTTCCCAACTCTCCGCAAAAAATCATCTTTGCCTGTGATGCCGGAATGGGTTCAAGCGCGATGGGTGCGTCCCTTCTCCGCAAAAAGGTGAAAGAGGCAGGTCTTGATATTGCAGTAACCAATACAGCTATCAATAATCTTCCTTCCGATGCAGAAATCGTCATCACCCAGGAAGAACTTACACCAAGAGCCAAAAATAAAGTACCCAATGCGTACCATATTTCGGTGGACAATTTCCTTTCAAGCCCCGAGTATGATCATTTGATCGGCAAGCTGAAAGACGAAGGCAGGAAAGGGCAGGAAGATATTGTTGAGGATGCCGAAGCAAATGTCCCAGGCCTGCGCGAGGATTCCACAGAGCCGGGGCTCGACAGGGCGGAAACATCTGACCTTGAACGCTTGACGGCAGCTGACGGTGTACAAGACTCTGCTGATGACTTGCTGCGTGAAGAAAATGTGTTCATGAATCAGAAGTTTGCTTCAAAAGAGGATGCAATCCGCTTTGCCGGGCGTGCGCTTGTAAAAGCAGGCTATGTCAAGGAAAGCTATGTCGAAGCGATGATTGCCCGCGATGAATTAACATCCACTTATATGGGCAATGATACAGCCATCCCTCATGGAACAGAGGAAGCGAAGAAGGATGTGCTCAAGTCCGGATTCACCGTTCTCCAGGTGCCGGAAGGTGTAGACTTCGACGGCCAGAAAGCCCGGTTGATTTTCGGGATCGCCGGAAAGGACGGAACTCATCTTGAGATTCTTTCTGGAATTGCGGTCACATGCTCCGATATGGAGAATATCGAGAAAATGGTTAAAGCCCGCACTGCAAGGGAATTAATGGACATTATTAATGAAAATAAATAACGGTACAACGATAGAAAAGCGTCAGGAGACGCTTTTCTATTCATTATTTCTGGAATACTAAACTCATGTGAAATGAGATGGTGAAGCATGCTGATCACGTCAAGGGAAAAATCGTTAATAGAAATGATCATAAAAACTTCGGGAATGCATACGCCCGTAAACCTGGCATCTCATCTTGGTGTCAGTGTCAGGACGATCCAGCGGGATTTAAAGTCCGCAGAGAAGATCCTGAAGTCCTTTGACCTGCTGCTTACCAGAAATTCAGAAGAAGGATTGATCATAGAAGGTAAAAATGAGCAGATTTTCCGGGTGATACAGCATCTGAGGGGCAGCCAGCCTGTCGATCAGCCGCCGCAGGAAAAGAAATTGAACCTGCTGCTATTGCTGCTGCAGCAATTCGATACATATAAGCTCCAGGCAGCGGCAGCCGAGCTTGGAATAAGCATCACCACCCTGTCTGTCTATCTGGATGAAATGGAAGGGTTCCTGAAGGGACAGAACCTCCTACTGACAAGAAAGAGAGGGGTAGGCATTGAACTGCAGGGAAGTGAGACAGACAAAAGAAAGGCACTGGCCGCATATTATCTGAGCCATTTCAATGAAGAACTGATTGAAGCCCTCTTCAGCCTGGAGCAGGGTGAGTGCCGGGATGAGAAAATTCTTTATTATTTCGTCCCTGAATTCTTAAAGGAAATTGACAGGCAGGTAAGCGCAAAAATCAACAGCGGGCCATCACGCCTGGCAGACAGTGATTATATCGGTCTCATCATTCACACTTGCATATCGATGCAGCGCACAATGAGCGGTTATCCAATCGTGGAGCGCAGCGAACCCACAGAAGATTTGATCAATGAATTTTCTTTGATTGAAAAGATATGCAGGGAGCTTGAAGCCGGTTTTTCGATTACATTTGAGGACGGAGACTTGATTTATCTTTCGGCGGTCCTCAAGGGATCAAAGCTTCAGGAAGCTGGAGCGGTGCTGTTTGATTCGGTCATCCTCAGCCAGAAGATCAAAAACGTGATCAAAGAAGTGTCTGAACAGCTGCATGTAGACCTTACGAAGGATTTCTCCCTTTTTCAGGGGTTGCTTGCACATATGGAACCGGCCCTCTACCGGATGAAGCAGAACCTGGGAATATTCAATCCTCTTTCCGAAGAAATCAGGCAGAAGTATCCTGTATTGTTCATGGCAGTCAAAAAAAGTGTTGAACACCAATTTGCTGAGCTTGAGGAAGTTTCTGAGGATGAGGCTGCTTTCATTGTACTCCACTTCGGGTCAAGTCTTGTGATGAGGGAGGAAGATGTGTCCATACACGCCCTGATCGTCTGCCCGACAGGTATCGGTACATCCAAAATGCTGGCAAGCCGGGTCAAAAAAGAAATTCAGGAAATACAAACAATTGATATAAAGACCATTAGGGAAATCAGCAACCCTGAAAACTTATCAGGTTATGATTTCATCATCTCTACAGTCAGGCTCCCATTCATGGGGCTGGATTATATCCTGGTCAACTCTCTGCTGAAGGAAAAGGACATTGCGGCAATCAGAGGCTATCTGCAGCGCAATGTAGAGAAGCTGACGAGAGGGAAGCACTATAAGCATAATGCGTTGAAAAGTGTTCCGGGTAACTTGCCCGCATCCCGCGGGATCCGTGAGGTGCTTCAAGATATAAAGGCTGTCCATAAAAGTGTCGATGATATTCTGACTAATTTCCGCTTCTACCGGGTAAGGGAAGAACGAAGCCATGGGGAGATCATGGGCAATATGCTTGATCGGGCGTGGAAGGAGGGCCTCGTTGGCGATGTTCAGGGAGTGATGGATGCGCTCCGGGAGAGGGAGCAAAAAGGCGGGCTTGGCATCCCTGAGACGGGGATGGGACTCTTTCACTGCAGACATTCAAGTATAAAGTCGCTGATATTCCAAGTGTCGCATCTTACCTCACGAGCTGAAATAAAAGGCATGGATGGAAACAGCATGAAGATGAGAAATTTGCTGCTTATGCTGGCACCCATCGAGCTTTCCGAACGAGAGCAGGAAATCATCTCACTTATCAGCACAAGCTTAGTAGAAAGCAGTGAAGCCATCTTGATTTTTTCTTCCTCAAGCGAAGAAAGCATACGCATCAGGCTAGAAGACATTTTTCTCCACTATATAAACAATAACCTTATAAAGGAATGATGAAAATGAAAACAGCTGTACATTTTGGTGCGGGAAATATCGGCCGGGGATTCATCGGCGCTTTATTTTCACAATCCGGCTATCATGTGACTTTTGTCGATATAGCGGAAGATATTATTAACAGACTTAACGAAGATCGCAGCTATCAGGTGAAACTTGCTGCCGAAAAACAGGAAACACTGGATATCGAGCATGTTTCCGGGCTGAATAATATGACTCAGGAAGAAGAAGTCATCGAGGCCATCAGAACTGCAGAATACCTGACCACTGCCATTGGGCCGAACATCCTGCCGAGAATCGCTCCCCTTATAGCGAAAGGACTGGCCAGGCGGGTAAAAGACAATGATGGGAAGCTGTATATCATTGCCTGTGAAAATCAGATTTCAGCAACGGATCTATTGAAAGGATATATTCTGGAAAATCTGGATTCAGAAACAAAAGAAAAGCTTGAAGGCAGGATCTTTTTCTTCAACTCTGCCGTGGACCGCATTGTACCGATCCAGCATAATGAAAATCCGCTTGATGTCCTGGTGGAGCCTTATTATGAATGGGTTGTAGAGGCCAAAGAAAACATCCCTCATGTTGAGGGCATGAAAATTGTCCCTGACTTGGGACCTTTCATAGAAAGAAAGTTGTTTACGGTGAATACCGGGCATGCGGTCATCGCTTATCAGGGATACCTGAACCGCAAGAATACAATTGATCAGACACTTGATGATGAAAAAATTGCAGAAGAGGTAAAAAAGACTCTTGAAGAAACAGGTGCCTATCTGATTCATCGATACCAGCTGGATGGCAGCGAGCACCAGCAATACATTGATAAAATCATAAACCGTTTCAGAAACCCTTACCTAAACGACGATGTTACCAGAGTAGGGCGCTCCCCGATCAGGAAGCTTGGCGGAAATGACCGGCTTGTGAAACCGGCCTCGGAAGCAGAAAAAGCCGGACTGTCCTTCACGTATCTGGCCAGGGCCATAGCGGCTGCACTACTCTTTGATCACCGTGAGGACGAAGAAGCGGTTAAACTGCAGTCCCTTCTGTCTGAAAAAGGAATCGGAGGGACGCTTGAAGAAATCAGCGGACTGGCCCCCGATAGTGCCATAACGAAAGAAGTAGAGAAGCAGTATCAGGAATTGAAAAAATAACTCTGGCAGCAAATGTGAACGTAATGGATCATGTATACAAAAAGCTTGAGGTTTCTTTAAACCTCAAGCTTTTTGTTTATCTGAAATGGACTCACAGCTTTTCCTGAAAACGATTCATAATTTCATTCAGCCTGTTGGCTGCCCATTCAATGTCATACCCAGCTTCGCTGCGAATGACGGTGTTATATATTTCCTCTAAGCCGATGCGGAGCATGTAGCAATACATAATTTCCCTAGATTCGCAAGTCCCCATATAGGTATGGGTAATTTCCCTAATGAGAGGCTGCAGCTTATCTTCGTTCCAGAAAAGAAAATTAGCTTTATCATATAGAGGATCTCCATACATGGCGAGCGACCAGTCAATGATACCCGTGATTCTATTTTCTTTTGCCAATAAGTTAAATGATCCTAAGTCTCCGTGTATCATATGTTTTTTGTTAAAACGGATGCTCTCCATATGCTTCTTCAGTTCTTTTATTGCATTTTGGACGACTTCCGAATCGAGGCCTTTTGATTCCAGGGAGTCCCAGTTATATGCTGCGCTATTATAAACTGCTCCTAAAAAATCCTTCCAGGTGGGAAAAGGGGCATTCCCAGTACTGTCAAAATAACCATAGCCTTCTCTAGCTTCGTTCACTTCTATTGATTCCAGGGATTTTAAAATGTTTAATACCGCTGGAACAATATCGAGCAGCTGCTGGCTGTTAAGGTCAAACAGTTTGTCTCCGGCTATATATTCTGATATACAATAAGCCGGCCCATCCTCTCTTTCTTGTACATCTAAAACGCGGCGGACAGGCAGTATCCCATTTAGGATCCCATTAATGAAGCGTTCTTTTTTATAACTTTCAAGATGACCGCCGGCCTGAAAAGTATATTGACCTTCCCCTGATTCAAAATAATAAGTCTGAGAAACTAACCCTCCATTAAGTTCTCTTATGTTGAAAGCGTCACGGTAATGTTTCTTGATCAAAGATTGGATTTCACCAAAAGCTATTTTCTTTGTCATTAAAGCATCTCCCTTGAAATGGATTTTTCCCAGCAGCAGCTCATCTAAGGAGAGATGGTAAATCCGGCTCAGCTTAATAATGGAATCTATATCAGGAGAATATTTTCCGACTTCCCAATGGGATAGAGTCTGCCTGGTAATATTCATTTTCTCCGCCACTTGCTCTTGTGTGAATCCAGCTTTTTTTCTCCTGAATTTTAAGTTTTCGCCTATTTTCATAAAACATCTTCTCCTTGATAAAATTCTCTCATATACACATGGGAAATCCAGCAATGATTCCTTGCTTTTGGTTAGTCTTTAAATCAATAAATACGCTGAAAATTATCCTGAATGGCTTTAAGGACGCTGGTTGATTGATAGAATGGTTATTAAACACGCCAATTCCGCTCACCACTTACAGATACAGGGCCGTATAGAAAATTTCTTTACCATTCCTATACCTCCAGTATAATTGTTATATAAAAGTTTTCGTGATAAATAATGCAGGAGGGGTGACAGCATGAAGCTTGCGGATCCGCTGTATGGAGAATTTGAAATAGAGGGTGTTCTGCTGGATTTACTCGAAACAGCTGCCATCAAAAGGCTTAAGAATATTCACCAGGGTGGTGCGAGTTATCTGGTGAATCGGAACTGGAATGTAACAAGGTATGAGCACTCTGTAGGAGTGATGCTTCTCCTGAAGAGGATGGGCGCATCCCTGGAAGAACAAATAGCGGGGCTCATCCATGATGTTTCCCACACGGCTTTCTCGCATGTAGTGGATCATATGACAGGAAATTTGGAACAAAACTATCATGAAACGATATTTGAAGAAGTAGTGAAAACTTCAGAAATTCCTGCCGTATTGAGCAGGCATGGATACAGGATGGAGGGGATTCTGCCGGCTGATAGGTGGTTGCTGCTGGAAAGGGAGCTTCCGGATTTATGTGCAGACCGGATTGATTACACGCTGAGGGATCTGACAGCTTATGGATCTATTACAATGGATGAAGCCCGTCAATTCATCGCTGATCTGGAAGTGGTTGACAAAAAACTTTGTGTGGGTTCCCTAGATGCAGGGGACTGGTTTGCAGAGGCTTATTATAAAGAAGTAATTGATTTTTTCCTGGATCCCGGGAATGTTTATGGATATGCCCTTCTTGCTGATATTCTAAAGATTGGAATTGAAAAGAAGATTCTTTCCATGGAAGACATTAAAAAAGATGATGAATACATATTGAATCTGCTTTATTCCAGCAGCGACCGCGAAATAAAAGGAATGCTCGAGGGCTTTTCAAGGAGGGCGGTCTCAGACGACAGGAATTATGATATCCACGTGAAGAAAAAAATACGGATCATAGATCCATTAATTAGATATAAAGGAAGACTTGTCAGGGGATCGGAGCTGTCTTCTAATATCAGGCAGATGAACAGAAAGGCAGTGGAGCGTTCCACGAAAGGTACATACATACGATTGATTTGAAGGCGGCGCTGCTGCCTTCTTTTTCTTCGTCCATTCGGCTCATTTTTCCATTTCGGGCATACAGCGCCGCAGTCTTTGAATATACATTGCATATATACCCTTCTGTTCTTTGATAAGTGTTCCCCGGCAATCTTGGAGGGGTAAATAGGCCGAATGTAAATGATAGACGAACTATTAGGAGGGAGAGAGGCTGTTGAAAAAGCTGGTTTCGCCGGAAAAGGCAATTTCCCTCATCCGGGACGGAAGCCGAATCATGGTCGGCGGTTTCGGGCTGGTGGGCTGTCCGCTAACATTAATTGATTCTCTGGTTGCATCAGGAGTCAAAGACCTGGAAATCATCAGCAACAACCTGGGCGAACCAGGCAGGGGACTTGGCCTTCTGGTGCGTGAGAACAGAGTGCGGAGGGGAATCGGTTCTTTTTTCACATCCAATCCGGAGGTTGCAGAAGCAAAGGCTGCCGGCAGGCTGGAAATAGAATTGGTGCCACAGGGTACATTGTCCGAAGCAATCAGGGCGGGCGGGGCCGGAATACCTGCCTTTTTTACTCCTGTCGGGGCCGGGACGGATATTGGGGCAGGGAAGGAAGAAAGAAGATTTGGCAGCAGGCCGTGCATCCTGCAGGAAAGCTACCGCGCGGATGTTGCTCTGATAAAGGCGCACCGAGCAGATATCCTGGGGAATTTAATCTATTCTAAGTCGGCTCGCAACTTCAATCCGATTATGGCTACAGCTGCAGAACTTGTCATTGCCGAGGTGGATGAGATCATGGAGACAGGAGCCCTGCCGCCCGATGCCATTGTGACTCCTCATTTATTTGTAGATCTGATTGTCCTGAGGGAAGGTGAAGGGCCGTGAATACAAAGCAGCGGATTGCCTTGCGGGCTGCCCGTGTCCTTAATGCGGGGGATGTGGTCAACCTGGGGATAGGCATTCCCACACTTGTTGCTGACTTCATCGAGGAGGGAAAGGGCGTTTTTCTCCACTCCGAGAACGGGATTCTCGGGGTGGGACCTACACCCAAACCGGGCTATGAGGATCAAGATCTTGTTAATGCGGGCAAACAGCCTGTCACGGTTGAAACAGGGGCGTCTTTTTTTGACAGCGCTGCCTCCTTTGCGATGATCAGGGGCGGCCATATTGATGTCTCCATCCTCGGTGTACTGGAGGTGGATGAACAAGGCCGTGTCGCCAATTGGGCGGTTCCAGGCAAAACCGTGCTTGGCGTCGGCGGCGCCATGGATCTGCTGGAAGGATCGAAAAAGGTAATCGTAACTACCCTCCATGAAACCGGTGCCGGGGAATCCAAAATCGTGAAAAAACTGCATTATCCAATAACCTCACAACGGAAAGCAGATCTCATCATCACAGAACTTGCCGTCTTCAAGACAGACAAACAAGGACTCATCCTCATCGAAATGGCTGAAGGAATCACCCTTGGAGAAATAAAAGCAAAAACCGCAGCAAGCTTCCGGATCGGAGAGGGGATTGGGGGGACTGACCCCATTTCCGGGAAATAGGGGACAGTCCCCCATTTCCCGAATATTTCCCGAGAGTGGAGGAGGGTGGTTATGGAAGATCGGGATTATGTGTTTCACCGTGATTTTTTTAAGGAGTATCCACTGATTGCGTATGGGAAGGGTGCTTATTTGTATGATGAGGACGGGAGGAGGTATTTGGATGCCTGTTCAGGGGCAGTTGCTGCGAATCTTGGACATGGGAGAACAGAGATAGCGGCAGCGATACAGGAGCAGGCGGCAAAGGCAGCATTTGTGCATACTCTCCGGTTTGAAACCAGGGTCCTCCATGAACTGGCGGAAAAAACGGCGAAGCTTGCTCCAAAGCCTTTAAATACCGTTTATTTCACTTCCGGAGGATCGGAGGCAAATGAGAGTGCCATCAAGCTATCACGGCAGCTTCATCATGACAGCGGGAAGCCGCAGAAGAATATAGTGATAGGCAGATGGCAGTCTTATCATGGCAATACCTATGGATCCCTGTCAGCCGGAGGTGATATCAAGAGAAGGCAGCTCTATCAGCCGAATCTCGTCCATTTCAGCCATATCCATCCTCCTCATTGCCTGCGCTGCCCATACCAGAGAAAGCTAAGTGCCTGTAATGCGGAAAAGAACTGGTCCTGTGCTGCCAGCCTTGAGAGCACCATCCTTGAGCTGGGGCCCCAGAATGTTTCAGCTTTCATCGCCGAACCCATCACAGGCAGCCAGCTTGGTGCTTCCGTTCCTCCAAGCCAGTATTTTAAAGAAATACGCAAAATTTGCGACCGCTATGATGTTATCATGATTGCCGATGAAGTGATGACAGGGTTTGGGAGAACAGGCCGCCATTTTGCCATTGAGCACTGGGATGTAGTTCCTGACATCATTACGTTCGGAAAAGGGATATCAGCAGGCTATGCGCCGCTCGCTGGAATGATCGTCCATGATAATCTAGCCGGCTTGTTAAAGGAACACAGCAAGGGTGTCTTCCAGCACGGTTATACATACAGCGGCCATCCGGTTTCTGCTGCTGCAGGCTTGGCCGCGCTTGCTGTTTATGAAAAAGAAGCAATCTTGGACAATGTGAAAAGAATGGGTGCTTATCTGGTCCGGAAGCTCGGTGAATTAAAAGAAAAGATTCCCTATATATATCATATTAGAGGAAGAGGACTGCTGATTGGGGTTGAATTCGCACGGGGACAATCAGGTGCCCCGTTCCCTCCCGATATAAAACTTGCTGAAAAGATCAATGACAGGGCCATGGAGCTCGGTGCCGTATTCTATCCGGGAAGCGGCTCTGAAAATGGGGTAAGGGGGGATCATCTTCTGATCTGCCCGCCCCTATCGATAAAGGCGGAAGAAATTGATGAGGCAGTGGGAATTCTGGAGAAAGCAATCCTGGAAGTTGTAATGGAGGAGGGAAATCAAAATGGCTGAACATGCTAAAGTTTCCATCAGGGATAAGGCTGGGAAACACTTGTCACCCGTCATGACCCGCGTGTCGGAGATGGTGATTGACAGGGCGGAGGGAGCCAGATTCTGGACGGAAGACGGCAGGGAATATATAGATTTTGTTTCAGGAGTGGCTGTAAATGCGCTCGGTCACTCTCATCCTGCAATCGTGGCCGCGGTAAAAAAGCAGGCAGACCGATTTCTGCACTTTGGGCTGAATTACGGTTATTACGACAGCGCTGCGGATCTTGCTGAAAAGCTTGCTGAAATAACACCGGGAAATCTGGACACCGTCTTTTTTTCCAATTCGGGTGCAGAAGCCATCGACGGTGCCATTAAGCTTGCCAAGGCAGCTACGGGAAGACCGGGGATCATTGCGTTTGAGGGATCGTTTCATGGCCGTACACTTGGGGCGACCGCTCTTACTGCCTCCAGTTCCAAATACCGCAAACTGTATGAGCCCGCCTTGGGGGAGGTGTATCATCTGCCATATCCTTACCCATCACACCTTGAGCATGTAGATCCCACTGAGGTAAGCGAATACTGTCTCGGGCAGCTTCAGAAATTGTTTGAGCTGAGAACCGACCCATCCAGGGTAGCTGCCATTCTCATCGAGCCGGTCATGGGGGAAGGCGGATATTTCCCGGCACCTTCCGTCTACCTGCAGGGATTGAGGAAGGCTGCAGATGAACATGGAATCCTGCTGATTTTTGATGAAGTACAATCAGGCTTCGGCCGTACCGGAAAAATGTTTGCCGCTGAACATTCTGGTGTCATTCCGGACATCCTCGTTCTTGCCAAAGCCCTCTCAGGCGGCCTGCCGCTCGGAGCGATAGTAGCCGAAAGGGCCTTGCACGAAAAATGGCCACAGGGTGCACACGGATCTACATTCGGCGGAAATCCAATATCTTGTGCCGCTGCCCTGGCAAGTATCAGGGTGCTGGAGGAAGAAAGTCTTGTGAAACGCAGCAGCGGGCTTGGAAGCGAAATTGCCGCCAGATTAAAAGAAACATTAAGAGGAATCAGAGGATTGAAGGAAATCAGGGGTCTCGGCATGATGATCGGGATAGAATTTGAACAGAATGCAGCGGCAAGTGTCGTACCAAAAATAAAGGAACGCGCCCTCGAAAATTCACTTTTGGTTATGAATTGCGGCGTCTATGGGCAGACCATCCGGCTCATGCTTCCCCTGAACATTGATGAAGTGATATTGGATAGGGGGCTGTCTATATTGGAAGAGGCAGTCAAAACCATCTGCGGGGAGCTGGGATGATGAATCTGGGGCTGTATATAAACGGTGAATGGGTTCTGGATCACGGACAGGTCTGCTCAGCGAGCATTGACCCGGCTACAGAGGAAGAAGTCGGGCGCTTCCCACTGGCAGCGGCTGACCAGGTCGATGCGGCAATTGAGAGTGCAGCCGGTGCATTTTTGGATTGGAAAAAGACCCCTCTCCCCGAAAGGGCCAAATTCCTGTGGAGGGCATCGCTTGGTTTTGAGGAAAATCAGGAGGCAATTGCTGAGGTAATGACAAGGGAGATGGGAAAGACCCTGGCTGAATCGCGGGGAGAGATAGGTGTTGTGATCGAAACGTGCAGATATATGGCAGGAGAAGGCCGCAGGCTTTTCGGCGAAACGACCGCCTCATCCTCGCCCCACAGGAGCATTGCCATGGTCAGGGAGCCAATCGGGGTAGCCGCCTGCATCACTCCCTGGAATTTCCCGGTCGCCATGGCCGGATATAAAATAACGGCAGCCCTTATCAGCGGCAACACCGTGGTATGGAAGCCGGCTTCTGAGACGGCTCTATCGGCACAGCTGTTCACAGAGGTCTTTCACAAAGCCGGCATCCCGGCAGGTGTTTTGAACCTGATTACCGGTCCGGGCAGCACAGTCGGCACCCAGCTGGCCTCCCATGAAAAGGTCAAAATCATTTCGTTCACAGGATCCACTGAAGTAGGCATTCAGCTTGCAGGCATTGCTTCCAAAACTTTGAAAAGGATTTCGCTTGAATTAGGAGGGAAGAATGCCGCCATTGTCCTGAAAGATGCAGACCTTGACCTTGCGGCTGCAGCGATTGTGAAAGCTGCCTTCACTACAACGGGCCAGAGATGTACGGCAGCGAGCCGGGTCATCGCAGAGGAAGAAATCCATGATCAGCTTTTACAAAAAGTAGTGAAGCTGACAAAGGCCTTGAGGATCGGGAATGGTCTTCTGGAAGGAGTGGACATCGGGCCGCTGGTAAACCGGGAGAGGCTGCTTGCTTCCCTGCAGTATGTTAAAGATGCGGTGAAGGAAGGAGCGGCCGTGGAGTGTGGAGGAGATGCAGTTCCCTCTGAAAAAGGCTATTATTTCAAGCCTGCTGTCTTAAGCGGTGTCAAACCGGAGGACAAAGTCGCAGTTGAAGAGGTGTTTGGACCTGTCCTCGCCTTCATCAAGGCGGCTTCGTTTGAAGAAGCAGTCCGCATCAATAATGCCACACCATACGGCTTGTCCACGTCTATCTTCACGAACAGCCTGCATTATGCAAACAGGGGAGCTGCAGAGATCGAAAGCGGCCTGGTATATATAAATAATGGCACTTCCAACGCGGAAATCGGCGTGGCGTTCGGGGGTACTAAATTATCGGGCAACGGCCATAGGGAAGTTTCACATCATGTGTTTGACGCTATGACTGAATGGAAGACCATCTATACGAATTACTGATCATAAGGAGATCTGGGGCCAGTGGAAAAGTTAAGGATAGGCATCGCATTTTTTTATCATGAATCGAACAGTTTTGCCCCTTACAAGACCGTACTGCAGGATTTCTATAATGAGGGGTATTTCAAAGGAAATGAATTACTGTCAGCTTATGAAGGCACCGGGACAGAGGCAGGCGGATTCATCGAGATCCTCCGGAAGGAAGAAGGAGTGGAAATGGTTCCGCTGCTGGCAGCAGCTGCTGTTCCGTCCGGACCGGTTGCCGAAGAAGCCTTCCAGCATATAGCTGCTGAAATGATTTCCTGTCTGCAGGAAGCTGGCAGGCTTGATGGGCTGCTGATTGCCCTGCATGGCGCCATGGCGGCAGAAGTGACTCTGGACCCGGAAGAAGTACTTCTGAGAAAGATAAGGGTGTGTATCGGCCCGCAGCCTGTGATTGCAGCTACCCTGGATATGCACGCTAACCTCAGCAGGGAGATGATTAAGCATACTCCCTATTTTTTTGGATTCAAAACCTATCCACACACCGATATGTACCAGCAGGGCATGAATGCTGCCATCCGGCTGCTTAAGGTTTTAAGGGAGAATCGCAGGGCTGAGGCCGTTTTCATAAAACTGCCCATGATGCCTCCTTCCATCAATATGAAAACATCCGAAGGGCCGATGCATGAGTTGATGGAACTGGCTTCAATGATGGAGGCAGAAGGAGAGGCAGAAATTGTTTCCATCTTTGGAGGGTTCCCTTACTCTGATGTACCTTGTGCCGGGGCAAGCATCATTGCGGTCGATCAGCAGATTGAAAAAGCAAATAAAGCAGCGCAAAAGGCGGCAGACCGCTTCTGGAAGTTAAGGGAGCAATTTATTGTAGAACTGCCCGGCGTGGAAGAGGGCCTTAATATGGCCTTGTCTATCCAGGATAATAAGCCTGTCGCAGTAGCGGATATTTCAGATAATCCCCTAAGCTGCGGCAGCGGGGATACCACCGCCCTGCTCCGTGAAATGCTCTGTCTGAACCTTGAACGGTCACTGTTCGGAGGCCTGACCGATCCTGTTTCCATCCAAAAGTGCAGGCAAGCAGGCGAGGGGGCAGTGGTCAGCCTCGAGCTCGGCGGAAAAATGCTCCCCCAATTCGGGCCGCCGGTGCCTGTCACGGCAAAAGTCATTGCATTATCCAAAGGGATATTTTATAACAGTGGTCCTTTCAACCATAAGCTGAAAGTGGATCTCAAGGGGGCTGCTTTTATCCGTGCCGGCAATATGGATATCCTGCTGATCGGCCGCCCGATGTCGGCGAATGATCCGGAAATGTTCAGGCACATCGGCATCGAACCCTCAGCATACAGGATTATGGTACTGAAGGCCAAGAATCATTTTCTGGCTGCATTTGGCCCCATTATCAGCACTGTGATATATGTGGATGCTCCTGGTGTGGCAGCAAATGATCTTTCTGTCTTGAATTATACTAATATCTCCAAAAATTTGTGGCCATTATCTCAGGCAGAATGGCCGCCGAAGGGAGGAAGCCTTTAATGGAGACCAATGAAGATTCCTATTATACGGAGATACCGCGGTCCCTTTCACCACAGGAACAGCAGCTGATGATCCAGCTTGAAAAGGATGCTTTCCCAGGACTTGGAGCGGTCGATGAACAGACACTTGTCCCGCTAGCGAGGTACGGGAAAATCATTCTGTACAGGGAAAAAGGCGATTCGGTGCCGGTTGCAGTCTGTGAACTCATGAGAGATTACCATGATGGGGAAAAAGCTTATATTTTCGGCTATTATGTGCGCTCAGATAAAAAAGGTGCAGGACTTGGCAGGCGGTTTATGGAGGAAGTGCACCGAATCCTTAGGCAGGACGGTTTTTCAAAAGCATGTTTGACCGTAAGCATTGAAAACAAGCCGGCGGTCGCGCTCTATGAGAAATCAGGTTATGTTACCAGGGAGCTGAGACCGGATGAGTTTGGCAGGGGTGAGGACAGATTCTACATGGAGAAAAGCCTGTAAAGCTCGAAGAACCGAGGAGGGAAATCATGGAGTTATTTAAGCCTGCAAGGCATTGGAGCGAAGTGGAGCTTTGGAAGGATGTTACCGGGGAACAATGGAATGATTGGATCTGGCAGCTCACCAATACGATCAAAACACTTGAAGATCTGAAAAAGGTGATCGACCTCACTCCGGATGAAGAAGAGGGAGTCAGAATTTCCACAAAGACCATCCCCTTGAACATCACGCCGTACTACGCTTCACTCATGGATCCGAAAGACCCAAAATGCCCGGTCCGCATGCAGTCGGTCCCAATCAGCAAGGAACTGAAGAAAACGCGTTATGACCTCGAGGATCCGCTTCACGAGGATGAAGACTCACCGGTTCCCGGCCTTACACATCGTTATCCGGACAGAGTCCTTTTTCTTGTAACCAATCAGTGTTCAATGTACTGCCGATATTGCACGAGACGGCGATTTTCCGGCCAGATCGGCATGGGAGTTCCGAAAAAACAGCTGGATGCCGCTATATCCTATATCCGGGAAACTCCTGCCGTAAGGGATGTGCTGATTTCAGGCGGAGACGGCTTATTGATCAATGATCATATTTTAGAATATATCCTAAAAAACCTGAGAGAAATCCCTCACGTCGAAATCATCAGAATCGGCACAAGGGCTCCCGTCGTCTTCCCGCAGCGGATTACCGAGAATTTATGCCAGATACTGCGCAAATATCACCCAGTCTGGCTGAATACACATTTCAATACCTCGATTGAGATTACAGAGGAATCAAAGCGTGCCTGTGAAATGCTCGTGGACGCCGGCGTTCCTGTCGGGAATCAGGCAGTCATCCTCTCCGGCATCAACGACAGTGTACCCATCATGAAAAAACTGATGCACGATCTGGTTATGATCAGGGTGCGCCCGTATTATATCTACCAATGTGACCTGTCAGAGGGCATCGGCCATTTCCGGGCACCCATCAGTAAAGGACTTGAAATCATGGAAGGCCTTAGAGGCCATACTTCAGGATATGCCGTGCCGGTTTTCGTAGTCGATGCACCTGGCGGAGGCGGCAAGATACCGCTGCAGCCAAACTATATCATCTCACAGAGTGCGACCAAGGTTATTCTCCGGAACTTTGAAGGAGTGATCACCTCTTATCCTGAGCCCCAGGACTATCAGGCGGGAAAGGCAGATGTTTACTTCAGTGAGCGGTTCCCGGAGGTTTACAGAGAATATAACAGTACCGGAATTCTTTCCGTTATGGATGATTCGAAGTTCAATATTGTGCCGGAAGGATTGGAACGCCTGAATAAAAGGAATTCCTACAATGTTAATCCCGCACATGAAAGTTTGAAGGATAAAAGAGGGAAGAGAGACGAATTAAAAGAGAAAAAATTCCTCGCCCAGCAGTCCAAAAATAAAGATGAAAATAAGGTGGAAGAACCATGAAATGTATCTGGTGCGATCGTGAAGGGGCAGCGGAGACCAGATCATCTGTATTCTGGGAGCTTCCCGACGGCACTAAGGCCATTGAGATTACCGGTACACCCACTATTGAATGCAGCGGATGCGGCATGAAATACCAGACGGATGCCCTGACAATGGAAATAGAGGATCAGCTGTTTTTAATCGATACGAAAACTCTTCCTAAAGTGATCGATTATAAAGATCTAATGGAAAGGCCGAGGCTATTGAAGAGGAACTATTTTAATTTTAATGATTGATAGGAAGGAGGCAGAATATCTGCTTCCTTTTTTTGATGAGTTGAATGAGGAAAGTTCTTCTGTTTAATGGTGCCGGTTTATTTAAAGGGAAGGCTATGAATTTTGACTTAAACAAAGAAGTGAGGTCTCTTCTCACCGAATTCAGAGTCTGATAAAATGGAATAGTAGTAAAAATTTCCAATCGCAAAAGCTTCAGCTCATAAACATTTCAAAACGTGGGAGTAAAATGAATTTGCATGTATATGGCCAAGATTTATTTAAAGGCTCAGCAGCCTATTATTCTAAGTACAGACCTTTGTATCCTTCTTCCTTGGTCAGATTCTTAGTTGATAAATTCAATTTAAATGGAGAACAAAAGGTACTTGATTTAGGCTGCGGCCCCGGACATCTTTCTATAAGACTTTCAGATTGGTGTCATAAGATCGTAGGAATAGATACTGAACCGGAAATGATAGAGGAGGCAAAAAGGCTGCATCAAGAGATAAGAATGGGGCAAATACATTGGTTTAATGGAACCTTAGATCAATATTACACTGAACATAAGGAACAGTTTAGACTTGCAATCATTGCTAAAGCATTTCATTGGATGAACCGCGCTAAGATATTAGATGATCTATACGATATGATATCTGCTGGCGGCGGAGTGGCTATTATTGATAATTATGATCCAATCCAGCCGTTGACAATATGGCAGTCCAAATTGAATGAAACATTGAAAAGTGGTATGGGAAAGAAAGAAGAGCTGGTAACTCTATATACACCCATCCCGTTATAAGTCACGAAGAAGTGATAACAAATTCAAAATTCAAGTTGGTAATACATGAGTTACCCCTATATGAAATTACCTGGACCATAGAGTCAATACTAGGAAACATATATTCAACTTCTTATGGTTCTAAACGATATCTTGGGGGAAATGTGGAGTTATTTGAACATGAGGTCAGAAATGCTCTGCTTGAGATCAGCAGTTCTGGAGTGTACAGAGAAAAGCTTAGAATATCAGTCAAGATGGGACTGAAGAATTATTAATTTTAAGTCATATACCCGGTGAGCATTTCAAGCTATTTTATTATGCTCTTTTCTAAAAGATTTTTGTTTTCTGATAGTTCTGTGAAGGGATTTAATTATTAAACAAGTTGATTGGAGCGGAAGGTGCGAGACTCCTTAATCCAGCTTCAAGCTGAGACCCTCGAGTCATAAGCCAAGCCGGCTATGGGAAGAAAGAGCACTTCCCATAGCCGGCTCAGCTTATGCTTGTCGGGTCTCTGCCTGCCGTAATACTCGCATCTTTAAACAAGTTATCTGAACATTGTATTATAAATAAGTGTTATTTGGCAGGCACCGCTTTCCGCTTTATAATGCGGGAGCAGCGGGACAGGTGAGACCCCGCAGGCAAAGCCGAGGAGGCTCACCGCCCGCTCCTAAGGTCCGCGAGTGCCTGCAGCGGAAATCAACTCTCTTGTCCAATAGCCACAATATATGCGAAAACAGTCTTAGATTAAATCTTTGGATTAACCAAAAGACTCTTGTTCCAGCTGCAAGATTCAGGACCGTGAATAAGTCAATCTGTGTCCAGTTAAAAAATACCCCATAACAATATTTCCTATCTTAATATGAGAAGTCAAATGCAATATAAAACAGGGTTTTACCTAAAATTCATAGACTTTTGGTAAATATGGGTTAAACTAAGAATAGTTTCCAATATAAAACAGGAGAGATTGCTGCTTGCAACTATTCAGGGATTTTCAGAAAAAAATGCTTTTTAATTACATATTCGGCTCTTTTATTGCGGTATTTGGCATCGGCAGTTTATTTATTTTCCATACGCTTATCCTGATATCCTCGGAAATTGTGCTCCTGCTGGGCATCATGCTGATTTCCTTTGCAGTCATGGCAGCGGTGGAGTATGCGGTATACAGGCATCACATTAAACCAATCCGGAAGGTATATGAGACCGATCTCACGGATTTTTCCAGCTTGGAAAATGCTTTTCATACGGTTCACTCTTTTCCGGTTTTAACGGTAAAAAGGATCCTTGGTCCGCATTTTTTAGGTGTTGCGGTTCCATCAAGCATTCTTGTGTACACTTTTATCAGCACGGGGCATCTGCATATACCCTATCATTATATCTTCATTACATGGGCTGGGGCGTTTTTGATTGCCAGTATGCATGCGGTCATTGAATTTTTCCTGACCTACCGCACCATTACCCCTTTGATCACGGATTTATTAAAGCGTTCGGAGCGGTCCGTCAAAAGAATGAGCCTTCCCGAAAAGAATACCATCAGCTTGAAAAGCAAGCTTCTCTTCAGCTCTCTTTTTATTGCCATCTTTCCTCTGATGATTTTCATCTTCGTTTCCGGGATTCAGCTTAAGCAGCTGGGTGGAGGAAGTATTGCAGATTATTGGAGGTGGGCGGTAGTCATTTTAGCCGTTATCCTGTTTCTTTCCATATTTTCGAGTCTGCTTTTATATGAAAATATAAACAGTCCAATGGAGAAACTGAAGATTGGCTTTTCTGCAGTCGAGAAGGGGAATCTCACATCCCTTGAGAATATCTATTCGGATGAGTTTTCCAGGCTGGTAGCGGGATTCAACTCCATGACGAATAAAATCATAAACAGGGACAGGCGGAATGGCGAGCTCCTGGAAAGCTTTTATACGGTATTCGCTGCCACGCTCGATGCGAGAGACCCTTATACAGCTGGACATTCAGAGCGGGTGGCTGAGTACTCCGTTTCAATAGGGAAGAAGGCCGGTCTTGGGCTTGTTGAACTGGATTTATTGAGGAAGTCGGCACTGCTGCATGATATCGGAAAGATCGGAATCAGTGATGCGGTCCTTCTCAAGGAGGGCAGGCTGACAGCCGGGGAATATGAAGAAATAAAGAAACATCCGGTAATTGGCGCTAAGATATTGGAGCAGATCAATCTTCCCAAGGACTTAAGGCCTCTGCTTCCCGGCGTCAAATACCATCATGAACGCTATGATGGGCGGGGCTATCCGGAGGGACTGGCAGGGGATAACATTCCGCTGTTCGGCAGAATTATGGCGGTTGCTGACGCCTTCGATGCCATGACATCCGACCGTCCATACAGAAGGGGAATGCCTTCCGGTAAGGCGCTTGATATACTTCAAGAAGGTAGAGGAACTCAATGGGACCCGATCTATGTGGATTTCTTCCTTGAATTGAATCGTGAAAAAGAGACAGTCCCTGCTGCGAACTAGGGCTGTCTCTTTTTTTATGGAAAAGGGGGGGAGCTGCATGATGTGGTCATCATTTACTGCCATTCCTGTGTGCCTTGCTCGGCTCCACCGCCTTATTGAGGTTGTCCCTGCTCTTGTCCCATTTCTTTCCACGCATGGATTGCGGTGAGAGAACTCAGGTTTGTTTTATTGTGTGGCTGTTTTCGCATACATTGTGGCTGTTGAATAAAAAAGTGGATTTCCGCTGCAGGCACTCGCGGACCTTAGGGGCGGTCGCTGAGCCTCCTCGGCTTTGCCTGCGGGGTCTCACCTTGAAGCTGGATTAAGGAGTCTCGCGCCTTCCGCTCCAATCCACTTGCCTAAATAATTTATTCACCTCACAAAACCCATTACAATCAACGATTTTTATAAAAGCTACTGTTTTAATTTGTCTATATCCTCCCTGGTTTCCTGGAATTCCAAGTCCAGTATTCCCTGCTGCTTGATGAAGCTGCGTGCTTCGTCATCACCTAATTTATAAATCATGCTGTAGATTTTTTGCAGGGAAGATTCATATTTATCATTTTGGGAATCTTTGCTTGGCTCCACATAAGGAACATGGGATCTGGCAAAGGTTTTCATATCGTCATTGTAATTTTCCGTGAACCACATTTTAAGTTCGGCCAGCTCTTCCTCATCGGCCTGAATTCTGAAATTAGGGCTTCCATCAATCGGCTGCTCCAGGATTTCGCCATTGGATATATCCACATAATAAGTATTTTTCAAGGTTTCCATATCAACACTCCCCATATGTCATTTCTTATCTGTACCACTATAATAGAGATATTAATCTCTTTGCTTGTTAAAATATGCTAAACCAGGATAGGTGAAAAAATAATGGCCAAAAAAAGATATGTCAATTTGGATGAAGTGGATTCTTCAAAAGGAATAGCCGATATGCTGCGGTGGGCAAATGAGCGGAGGAGAAAGGTAAAGGACCTTTCTTCCCAGATTCCGCAGGCAGACAAAAAGGAAACTGAAAAATTGAAGCAGAACCAAAAGCGGCAGAGCATCACCTGGATTGGGCATTCTACCTTTCTCATTCAATCATCAGGAATCAATATTCTCACCGACCCGGTGTGGGCACGGCGGATGGGAGTGGGAAAACGGATCACTGAGCCCGGCCTTGACCTTAGTGAGCTTCCAAGGATTGATGCGGTTGTAATTTCACATGGCCATTATGATCATTTGGATTTTGGGACGATAAAAAAATTAAAAGGAGACCCCCAATTCATCATTCCGGCGGGTCTTGGCCCTCTTTTCAAGAAAAGGGGATATGATGACGTTCATGAAGCACAATGGTGGGAAACCCACAGCTTTGGCGGACTCAGGTTCACCTTTGTACCTGCCCAGCACTGGACAAAAAGAACCTTGACAGATACGAATACATCCCACTGGGGAGGCTGGATGATCGAAAGCCCTGCGGGAAGGAATATTTATTTCGCAGGAGATACCGGCTATTTTCGCGGTTTTAAGGAAATCGGAAAAGCTTTTCCCCAGGACATTGTCCTGATGCCGATAGGTGCTTACGAACCCGAGTGGTTCATGGCCGTTTCCCATATAAACCCTGAAGATTCTATAACAGCTTTTCAGGAACTTGGCGGCTCTTTATTCATCCCCATGCATTATGGCGCCTACAGGCTGGCAGACGATACCGGACCAGAAGCACTGCTCCGGCTCGAAGCCGAATGGGAAAGATTGAGCTTAAGCCGGGACAAGCTTAAAGTTCTTAAAATAGGAGAAACTTTTTGGGATCCTTCGCCCAGCCGAATGGGTTAAAACCCGGGTGGTTATCGCTGAGATCGGGGGAGAAACGCTAAAATAGTGATTATGACCAAAAAGTGCTGATACCAGGGAACGAATGGTCCTAAAGAAATGTTTAAGGCCATTTTGAGCCCGATTAGGAGGAGAACAGGCCATAAAATAATTATTAAGACCAAAAAGTTCTGGAATTCACGGAAAATTGGTCCTAAAGAAATGATTAAGACCAAAATGGTCCGCAGAGGAAGAAAAGGGGTCATAAAGATTTTTTTATGACCAAAATGAACGGAGTTTCAGGAAAAAATGGTTAGAAAAAAACGGATTAAGACCGCAAAGAACTGGCATCCATGGATAACGAGCTGTTAAAAGTGAAAAACGCCGATTAACAATGACAACCTGTTATAAAAGTATCTCAATATCGAGGCTGCAGGGTGATTTGTGTTTAAGCAAAAGGGATGATATAGTATTTTAGGCTGTTTTTATATCTCAGCTAACAAATTATTCATTCATGATCTGGCAAGGGCAATCTTTTTGGATTGTCCCTTTCCTTTTTAAATAGAGAGGTACACATGATATCAACAGGCAGGTTAATTAAAGAATGGCAGGCTGCACTGAGAGCGGAAATATTCCATTTGAAAACGCATGGCAGCACCAAATATTACTTGAAAAATGGCATCAGGCTGAACGAGGGAAGCGGGTTCAGTTATTTTTTCACTTCCCGGGATGAAGTCAGGATTCCAAACGGGAACACTGCCAGGCTGCAGTGGAATGAAATGGAGTATGAGGGTAGAATCCTTTCCTCAGAAGGAAAAGGGGTCATTCTATCCTTTGACAGAGACTTGGGTGATCTGATAGCTGAGGGAATTTTGTTCCACGATCCCTGGAAGCTGCTCGATGAGCTTTCGTGCCGCCTTGATGAAATCAAGGAGAGCCCGAAGAAAAGAAGAAGAATAAAGGATCTTATGGATCCATCTCCAGAAGACAAGCATCCGAAGGAAAAAGCATCAAGCACCCTTCATGAATTGATCTTACGGACCAAATATAATCATGCTACATTTGTCTGGGGTCCGCCCGGTACAGGCAAAACATACACGCTGGCCCGCCTTGCTGCCAATAAATACAACAAGAAGCAGCGGATTCTTATCCTCTCACACAGCAATCAGGCAGTGAATGTGCTGATGACAGAAATATCTGCTTTCCTTGCTAAAAAGAATAAGTTCAGGGAGGGTGACATTCTCCGATACGGAGGCCAGGGCGACCCGATGCTTCCTGATTCCGTTACCATGCAGGGAATGCTTGAAAAAAGCGACCCTGTTCTAGCCGGCGAGAGGCAAAAGCTGTCGGAGGAAAGAAGGCTCCTTAAACAGGATCTAAACGGTTCATTCAGCCAAAGGGATTCACAGTCCCTTCTTGAACTCGAGACCAGGCTCGCAGCTGTTTTGGAAAAAGTGCGCCAGAAGGAGACGGAATTTGTCAAAGATGCTGATATCATCGGCACGACCCTTGCCAAGGCTGCAAGTGATCCCGCCATATATGAAAGTGAGTATGATCTTGTCATTCTGGATGAAGTAAGTCAGGCCTATATCCCGCAGGCTGGTTTTGCAGCTTCCCTTGGCAGGCGGATTGTGGTCTGCGGTGACTTCAAGCAGCTTCCCCCGATTGCCGTTTCACGGCACAGCTTTACAGAAAAATGGCTGAAGGATGATATTTTCCATGTGGCCGGCGTATCCGGTGCCGGATCCGGGGAGGAGATGCATCCTCAGCTCTTCCTGCTGCGGGAGCAGAGGAGGATGCATCCTGATATTTCAGCTTTCACCAATTCCTATATCTATCAGTCGCTAGTCACGGATCATGAATCGGTCGCTGAAGCGCGGAGGCCGCTTGCTGAGCTGGCTCCTTTTCCAGGACATGCGTCTGTGTTGCTGGATACAAGCTATACCGGTGCACATTGCATCACCGACAAAGTCTCTCATTCGCGCATGAATCTGTTCCATCTTTTCCTCTCCTTTCAAGTGATTCATGAAGCATATTCAGCGGGTTCCAGGTCGATTGGCTATATGGCCCCATACCGGGCACAGGCCATGCTCATGGATACTCTTCTTAAGGATTTATATAACGGCAGGGAGGGGGCGGAGGATATTGCCGCTTCAACTGTCCATAGATTCCAGGGAAGCGAGCGGGAAGTCATGATTTTCGATTCGGTGGATACGTATACCCAGACAAGGCCTGGTATGCTGCTGACCGGAAAGGACAGCGAGCGCCTGATCAATGTAGCCGTGACAAGGACAAAGGGGAAATTTGTCCATATAAGTGACGCAAGTTTTATCAGGAAGAATATATATCCCCGGAAGACAATCCGGCAGCTTGTTGATTATCAGATCAAACAAAAGCAGGCCGTCTCCCCGGCCGAAATCGGCAGCTGGGTCAAAAACAGCCACCCCAGGATGAAATGGGTCTATGCCAGGAATCTTGAAGGAATCAAACGGGATCTATCAGCTGCCAAGAATTCAATATATGCCTGCCTGCCCGCCGGCATGAAGGCAGAAAAGGATTTGCAGGAGATGTTCAGTGCCATGCCAGGTGAAGCAATGGCCCGGTTGAGAAGGGAAGAAAACGCGGATATCCCTTTTCCATTTATCATTATCGACAGCCGGATTCTCTGGTATGGGATGCCTCTGCATGTATCACAGTGGCTGCAGCCTCCCTACCTTTCCATCAGGCTAGACTCCGCTTCATTCATAAAGCATTTTCTCGCTGCCATTCCAGGCAGTTTCCAACTATAGCCGCTTTGTGCGGCTTTTTTGTGTTTTTCCCTGCTTGGCAAGCTCGTGCCGAGTCAG
This sequence comes from Paraperibacillus marinus, assembly GCF_046237605.1. GTDB lineage: Bacteria > Bacillota > Bacilli > Bacillales > DSM-1321 > Paraperibacillus > Paraperibacillus marinus. The sequence goes on from NZ_CP143542.1 coordinate 2,035,312, forward strand.
AACCCTAGTCGCACTTGTGCCAGACTTATGACTCGGAGGGTTGAAAGTCCCGGGCAGGGTTTGGAGTGCCGTACCCTTTGCTGCAGTCACTAGTCTGGGAATTAAATCTCCATGGAGGTTAAATGTCATAAATGGATAAATGATTTCGCCCGTAAAAATTGGCCATTCTTTTACTATCCTTAAAAACTCTAATTTAACTTTTTCTATTTTTTAGAAATCGCATAATTACTGTCTAAAGTACTTACAAATTTATTGTACATTTCATTGTTGTCTAGGAAATTTAACTCTATCCAAGACTTTACTGTCTCGTCAAGAGAGCGCCAGTTTTTCAAACCAGGCGTAATGTCCTCATCGAAATCACTTAAATTCTGTATTCCCAACACACATATACCAGAGCTGCGATCACCCCAAATGCCCCATTTACCAGATGATGACAGCCAGAGTATCGTGTAAGAATTATATAATATGGCATCAGCTATACTATCCTCCGGGGAAGTTTCTAGCAGAGTATAATACTCATCATCTGACGCCTCAAGGGGAATTGTAAACCAATTAAAATAACCAAACTCTTTGTAATAGTACCCCACTGGGTCAGGGTCCATTACAGCAGTTAGAACCGATTTATCTCCTGATGCCGTCATCAGGAGCTTTAAGACTCCCCAGAATTCTTCATACATTGTCCAATCACAATCTCCAAAAAGAAAATGATTGTATGTTTCTTTAAATACCTTGTCAGGCAGATCATTGTCTGTATTAAATATCCCTTTAATCATGTTAAGTAATTTTTTATATTTATCCGTATGTTCCACAAAAGAACCTTTCACCCAATTCCTCCTCGCAAGTAAACCAGGGAGCCTCCTGGACTTATTGCTATGAAATCATTCATTCGTATAGCATTTGTCAGTCAACAGGCAGCAATCTAATAAAAAGTGAATCGACCTTTAATCTATGCTTTGTGCTTTTTATATTCATACTTACCAACCTTAAAAAAACACAGCCAGGCTTCTAATAATGGTAGTCCTACTGTACCATTTTTAAAGATTAAACAGAGGTTATTTAATCATAAAATGAGTGATTATCTATAAAAAACAATAGTATTTTTTTGAAAGAATTCGTTTCGAAAAACTTTAATAAAATAAGACCTCAAAGGCGTTACCAATACCACCGTTTAGGAATAAAATACATATTTTTTGCTGGGAAATAATCGGGAAATTGGGACTGTCTCTCGAATAATTTTTCCTTTTTTAACACATGTTAGTAGCGGTGACCAGAGTTTTTGTGCGGGATGGTGAGGTATGGTGAATGCTTGCATCAGGGGTGATAGAAAGCTTGTATTTTTGGCGTTGACAGTGATATTGGTGTATTTGTCTCCGCTGATTTTTCTTGGGGAGGATGCCCATATCCGGGTTCACGACAATTTAGACAGCAATATAGCCTGGTACAGGGTCCTGGCAAGGAGCGGCGAAATGTTTGGGAGTTTGGATGCTTTAATCTCCCAGATAGCCAATGGGCTCCCGCGGAATGCTTTTGGCACAGAGTGGAGCGGCATTGTCTGGTTTTACGCCTGGCTGCCAACAATGGCTGCTTATACAGTCAATGCAGCGATAACACGTATTGCCGCCTTTTTTGGAATGTATCTTCTACTAAAGAAACATTTCATACAAAAGGAGGAGTGGGCGATACTCAGAGTTGGAGCGGCATTGGCTTTTGCCCTCACACCGTACTGGCCATCAGGCATGCTCAGTACGCTCGGAATGCCTCTCGCCCTGTTCGCATTCCTTAATATCCGGCAGGGAGAGCGCAATGTGACGGACTGGCTGATTCTGCTCCTGCTGCCTCTTTATTCAAGCTTTGTTCTGGGCTTTTTCTTCTTTCTTGCTGCAATGGGGATCCTCTGGCTGGCTGATTTGATCAGATTCAGAAAATGGAATTTCCATTTTCTTATAGGCATCCTCGTCATGACATTATGTTATATGGCGGTGGAATACCGGCTTGTATCATCCTTTTTCGTGTCTGGTGAGCCGAACAGCAGGGATGAATATTTTCACGCAAGGCTCTCCCTGCTGGGTGCGGCAAAGCTGGCACTTAAAAACTATGTTCTGGGGCATACCCATGTTATGACTGTCCATGGCTTGATCATCATGCCGCTTTCATTCCTAGCGCTTTTTGCCATTGCGTCCAGAAAGGCATTCAGCCAGGAAAAAAGATTCGTCTGGCTGATGGTCCTAAATCTTTTGCTGTCTGTATGGTACGCTTTCTGGTTTTATAAGGGCTGGGTGCCGCTGACCCGAAAGTTTCATTTTATGGATACATTCAACTTTGCCAGATTTCATTTTTTACGGCCGATGATTTTATATATCATCTTTGCTGAGACTCTCCGGATTCTCTGGGTTCATAGAGTGGCAACCCAAAGGGCGGCCGCGCTCTTCATCATCCTCCAGACAGCGGTACTCGGCATCTTTAATGATGAAGTAATATACAGGTCTAAGCCCACCGTTAAGGAATTTTATGCGGAAGAAGTGTTCCGGGATATCAAGGATTATATAGGCAGGCCGCAGGAGGAATACAGAGTAGCAAGCATTGGACTCCATCCAGCTATTGCCCAGTATAATGGGTTTTACACCCTGGATACCTATAATAACTTTTACCCGCTAAGCTACAAGCATCAGTTCCGGAAAATCATTCAAAATGAATTGGCTAAGGATAAGACCATCAGGCAGTATTTTGATGAGTGGGGAGGAAGGTGTTATCTTTTCACAAACCAGCTTGAAAAAAAATATATGATCAAAAAAGATTCTAAAAGAAAATTAAGAAATTTAGATCTGAACATGCAGGCGTTCAAGGAGCTTGGGGGCAATTATATATTCTCAGCGCTCCCCATCACAAACGCCGAACATAATCATTTGGTGCTGGAGAAGACGTTCACAGGGGCCCATGCGGCCTGGAAAATATATTTGTACAAAGTGGATCTTTAAAAAAATGCATGCTGGAGGCTTGTGATGATTGAACCGGTGCTAACCATCGTAGTTCCCTGTTTTAATGAGGAGGAAGCGCTGCCGGCCGCCATAACTGAGCTGAGCGGTGTCCTTAAGGGATTGATGAACGAAAAGCTGATTGACAGAAGAAGCCGGATTTTATTTGTGGATGATGGAAGCAGAGATCAAACGTGGTCCTTAATTTATAATGAAAGCTTGGAAAATATGTTTATTAAGGGGCTGAAACTTTCAAAAAATGCCGGACATCAAAATGCCCTCCTTGCCGGGATGGCTGCAGCACGGGATGTTTCCGATTGCGTCATCACCATAGATGCCGACCTGCAGGATGATACCGGGGTCATTCGGGAATTCATTATGAAATACAGGGAAGGCTGCGATATCGTTTACGGTGTCAGGAAGGGAAGGGAAACGGATACCTTTTTCAAAAGAAAGACTGCAGAGTTGTTTTATTCTCTCATGCTGAAAATGGGTGTGAACCTTATTTACAATCATGCCGATTTCAGGCTTATGAGCAAAAGGGCGCTCATGGAGCTGGGGAAGTTTGAAGAAGCCAATATGTTCCTGAGGGGAGTAGTCCCGCTGATCGGCTTTAAAACGGCATCCGTTTATTATAAAAGGAAAGAACGTCTGGCGGGAGAAACCAAATATCCTTTGAAAAAAATGCTGGCCTTTGCTTTTGACGGAATCACTTCATTTTCAGTCACACCAATAAGGCTTGTCATGCTGCTCGGCTTTTTGTCCTTTTTTGGCAGCTGTGCCTTTGGCCTTTATTTCCTGTATTTGAAGCTGATGGGGGAAACCTCGGCAGGATGGACTTCCCTGATTACTTCCATCTGGCTGCTGGGTGGCCTGCAGCTCATTGCAATGGGAGTGATTGGCGAATATATCGGGAAAATTTACAAAGAAGCCAAGCGCCGTCCGAAATACATCATTGATTTTAACCCCTTCCTCCAGGTGCAGGGCGGTCTATTGGACAAAAATGATTCAGAGGATGAATTGTATGGCGCTGCTTTTAAGAAACTCACTCAAAAATCAAACTAGCCAGCTTTTCAGATTTTTGCTTGTAGGCCTGATCAATACGTGTATTGGTCTTTCACTCATCTTTATCAGTAAAAATCTCTTTCTTTTAGGCTACTGGCCTTCTGTATGGATTGGAAACGGTGCAGGTGCGGCCGCAAGTTTTCTCCTGAACCGTTCCTTTACTTTCAGAAGCAATGCAACACTGGGCAATGGCGGCCTCAAATTCTTTGCTGTTGTATCTGTTTCTCTATTGGCGGGATATTCTCTCGGCAGGATGGCTGCCGTGCAGGCTGCTGGAATTCTCCCTCCCGGCAGCCCAGGAAATGCTGAGGATGCTGCAGTTTGGATGGGTGCAGTCATCTATACCATGCTGAATTATATTGGACAGAAATTTATCGTTTTCAAGGTCAGGAGTACAATCTAAGGTACAGAGCAGCCCGTGCATCAATAAAGGCTGCTTTTTTGTTTATGATTCAACGAAGCCCTGCATTTCATTTTCAGAGAAATGAGCGTAAGATATAAGAAACCTACATTAGCTATCTACTCGCGTTCCATGCATGGAAAGGAACCTGGACTTGAGCAGGAACCAACAAAATAAGGCGGTGGAGCGGAGTAAGGCGCAGGAAGGAATGCCAGCAAGATAAATGAAGTTTACACCTATTTGCAGGAAGCATTATGATACATGGAGCTCCGCCCCTTTTCACAGTAAAAGATGAAAAATTTTTCAGGCCCATATCTTTTCCCCTGTTTCGATTCGTTATATATGTGAGAGAGTGCCAAAAGGAGTGATGAGTTTGCTTAGCGAAGGAAGAATGGATAAACCGGGCAGGCAAAATGGATGGGAAGATAAAATGAAGGAGCTTTACGGAGCTGTCTTGAAATACAGCTGTTTTGTTTCCCAGAATGCCTGGGATGGAGAGGATATTGCACAATCGGTACTGTTGAAGGCCTGGGAGCATTATGGGGACATGGAACTGATGACACCTGCGCTGCTCAATAAAATGGCCTATCACTGCTGGATTGATCTTATACGAAAGCGAAGCCGTGAATGTCTGCCTGGACAGCTGGAGGATAAAGAGGGGCAAGACTTTATCCCAAGAGAAATAACAGAGGAATTCCTTGGCAGGCTGACCCCCAAGCAGGCAGCAGTCTTCCTCCTTAAAGAAGGGTTTCTGTACACTTCGAAGGAAATAGCTGAACTCACAGGAACAAACGATACGGCAGTGAAAGCCGCCATTCTCCGGGCCAGAAAAAGGCTGGGTGGAAGTGATGAGGCTAATCCACTTACACAGAACATGTGGAATGAAGAGGAGAATATCAGGCTTAGGGAACAGCTTCGCCTGGCATTGATCAAAAATGACCCTGCTGGACTCATCCACCTGCTAAAAAGGCAGCAGACTTTTCAGACTCTTCCTGCCCGGATATCAGCTCCCAAAGCCGCTCTCTCAATGGCATCATAATAAAATTATGTAAACAGGGAGTGGACAATATGAGTGCAATTCCATATGTAATAGAGCAATCTGACCGGGGAGAAAGATCGTATGATATCTATTCCAGGCTGTTGAAGGACAGAATCATCATGATTGGAGAAGAAATCAATGACCATACTGCAAACAGTGTCGTAGCGCAGCTTCTGTTCCTGGCAGCAGATAATCCGGATAAAGATATTTCGCTTTATATAAATAGTCCGGGAGGTTCGGTAACCGCCGGCTTTGCCATCTACGATACCATGCAGTATATTAAGCCGCAGATCCAGACCATTTGTACCGGGATGGCCGCTTCCTTTGGTGCCATGCTGCTCTTGGCGGGGACCAAGGGGAAACGCTGCGCACTGCCGAATAGTGAAATCATGATTCATCAGCCGCTTGGCGGCGCAAGGGGCCAGGCTACGGAAATTGAAATTTCAGCCAGGAGAATACTGAAGCTGAAGCAGCACTTGAACCAGATTATATCAGAACGGACAGGGCAGCCGCTCGATAAGGTAGCGCGGGATACAGACCGGGACTTTTTCATGAGTGCCGAAGAAGCCAAAGCCTACGGCATTATTGATGAAATCATTAGCCCTGTCAAATAAGTAATAGGAAGCGGCCTTTGCTGCTTCCTTTTGTAATTTATACATAATTCGAGAATATGAATTTTTTTCACTCTTTTTGTTGTATGATGAATAAAAAGAATATAAAGAGGGATGAAATTTGTCGATTGCGAAGTATGAAATATTTAATACAACAGTAGAAGCGGGCAGTCTCACCAAGGCCAGCGCCGCTCTTAACATTTCTCAATCGGGCGTGAGCCATGCGATCACGTCTCTTGAACAGGAACTCGGTTTTGCCATGCTCATCAGGAATAAAGGCGGCATCAGGCTGACTCCTAACGGCGAAAGGATGCTTTCATACATACGGGATATTCTCTATCTACAGGAAAAAATGAGTCAGGAGGCGGCCGAGCTGAAAGGCCAGGAAATCGGTAAAATCCGGATAGCCGCATTCTCTCCCATCACAGCTGTATGGCTTCCTGGAATGCTGCATAAATTTTCGGAACAGTATCCAGACATCGTCGTTGAGGTAGCGGAAGGCCGCCAGGAGGAAATTCAGGCCTGGATTACCGCGGGTACAGTGGATTTCGGTTTTCTAATGGACCCGCCCTCTCCCTCACTTGATTTTCTCCACCTTAAGCAGGAGCATTTTTTCTGCATCATCCCAAAGGAGAATTCTCTCTTAACCCAAAGTTCCATTCGTCCAGGGCAGTTGAAAGGTCATAAGCTGCTGCTGCAAAGCACGTCTGCAGAAAAAATCACTAAAATCCTGAAAGGCGAAAAAGTTACTGTGGATATTCCTTTTATCCTGACTGATGATCAGGCGGTGATTGCCATGGCGGCTGCCTCCCATGGCATCGCCATACTCCCCGAGATATCCCTGCAGACCTTGCCGGATTCGGTAGCCAAAGTTCCCTTCACATCAAAAACAGCATTTACTTCCATCGGAATCAGTGCCCAGAACATGAAGAACATGCCGCTGGCTGCTGAAAAATTTATAGCAGCGGCGACATTATGGCTGAACGAATATTATTGATCCAAATCTGTACTCATATGCAAAAGTTGTCTTGAATGGAACTCCGTCTTTTGGTGAGCCTAGAAAAGAAGGGAGTGAATGATAATGGCTAAAGATGTACTTTGTGAAGTAGCTAATTGTGTTCATAATGAAGGCGGCGAACGCTGCAGAGCCACTCAGATTTATGTGGTGAGCCATCGCGGTGAACAGGCAGCAAACAGCCGTGAAACAGATTGCAAAACCTTCGAACCTTCAGGCATATAAGCAATACGACAGGGAGTTCATATCATGGATAAACACAAGCACGGGGAGCATGAAAGGGAAACCAGGACCTTATACGGGCTGCTGCCTGATGAGAGTCTGGAATCTGCCCGATTTGCTGTTTCTAGCAATACACATTTGAATGAGTATCCCCACCTTTCAGAAGAAAATCTAAACGGATAGAACATGTACTTTTGCATGTGGATTTACCTTATCTTTCTCAATCAAGATGCTGCCGATATATGACCTAAGGCTTTAGCCGAAAGGAAGGGATGAGCATGTCACTCGAATGGTTTGACCGGGTTGCAGGGGAACTCCAGGATCATCTGGAATCCATCTGCCAAAAGTACGATCAAATGGGGTATATGACTTTAGAAAGAGGATCCAAACATCCAAGGATCGAGTTTTATGTCGAAAGTGATGATACAGATTCTCCCGATGGAAGGGAGTACTTTTTCACTCTGAATTACGATCCCAATAATGAAGAATTCTATATGGATTCCTTCGAACCAGAAATGCTTTCTGCCGCTAAAATCATCCTGTCTGATATTGAGGATATCGTGGATGCTGTCCATGAAGGTTTTCATGAATATATGAATGGAGACGAATACAGCATGGATGAAGAGGCGGATTTCGATACAGATGAAGATGAATTTGAGGTTCAATATCAATATGCCGATGATGAAGAATATGCTGGCGGAGATGACGAGCTATATGCAAGTGAAGGAGATGCACTCCTTGAACAGGTGAATGTAGAGTGGGAAACCCCGGAAGTCACCGCATTCATGCAGGAAGACGAAGTAGAAGTAACCTACCAGTTCGGCATTGTGCCTGAAACCGGTGATGGTGTCCTCCGCCGCATTAACCGGATATGGACTGAAGATGATGACCTCATCAAAGATGAAACCAACTTCATCTTCAGCAAAGAAGAAGCGAGCACTATTATTGCCATGATCGCAAGCAACATGGACTCCATGACTGAAATGGACTATCACTAAGGGATTTCTCCTTAGTTTATCCGCCGCTGCCCGAATATGGGCAGCGTATTTTTTTGAAACTAAACATATATATCCCCCCCAGGATTTATGGATATATGCGCTTAACTAAAATTACTGCCAGCAGGGTAAAGTTCCTACTTTTTCCTCATAGGATAAATAAAGGGGATTTTTGTAGAAATAGAGAAGAAGTAAGGAAACGGATCTGGAGGTGGATGACTTGAAAAAGAAGGCGGGAGCAGCCAGTCTGGCGGCAATGCTCGTGTTTGCTGCCCTTTTTATGTTTTGGGACGGCAGTGTAATGAAGTCCAGCGCGGACGAATCCGGGCAGGCATTGACGAGGGAGCTTAATGCTCTGCTTAACAATGATCCCCTTTTAAAGGGAGCTTTGGCGGGGGTTAGTGTACGATCAGCGGATAGCGGAAAGCTGCTTTATGATCATATTGGAAATACCAGATTGAGACCGGCATCCAATATGAAGCTTCTCACCGGTGCTGCGGCGCTTAATGTCCTGAGTGAGAATCACCGGTTTTCGACAGAGCTGCTTTTGGACGGCTCTGTTAAAGGTGCTGTTCTTAAAGGGAATCTTTATCTGAAGGGGAAGGGTGACCCTACCCTGCTTGAGAAAGACCTGGACGCATTTGCTGCCGGGCTGAAGAAAAAAGGAATAAAGACCGTCTCAGGCAATTTGCTCAGCGATGATACATGGTATGATTCTGAGCGCTATTCACAGGACCTTTCATGGAGTGACGAAATGGAGTACTACGGTGCCCAGGTTTCTGCACTGACACTTTCACCTAATGAGGATTATGATGCCGGAACAGTGATGGTCCATGTAAACCCGGCTAAGTCCTCCGGACCCGCTGCCCGTATTGAGATGGAGCCAAGGAACAGTTATCTCAAAATCGTGAATAAGACCAAGACCGTCCCTAAGGGAGCAGTGAAGAAAATCACCATGAAACGGGAGCATGGAAGCAATGTGCTGACAGTAGAAGGGACCTTGCCGATTGGGGCAGACCCGGTGAAAGAGTGGATAGCCGTGTGGGAACCGGAAGGCTACACACTGAACGTCTTCAGGCAGTCACTCTCTGAACAGGGAATCAGGATTACGGGGAAGCTGCAGGAAGGAACAGCCCCAAAGAAAGCGAAGGTAATGGCTGTACATAAATCCATGACGCTCAGCGATATGTTCATTCCTTTCATGAAGCTGAGCAATAATACGCATGCTGAGCATCTGGTGAAGGAAATGGGCAGAGTTAAAAAAGGTGAGGGAAGCTGGACAAAGGGATTAGAGGTCTTAAAGTCAGAACTGCCGAAATTCGGGGTGAAGACAGATGAGCTGGTGATCCGTGACGGCTCGGGTATCTCGCATGTAAACCTTATACCGGCCAACGAACTTACGGACCTCCTTTATTCTGTGCAGGACGAAGAATGGTTTACTGCCTATCTGCACTCTCTTCCTGCTGCGGGCATCAGTGACAGGATGACAGGCGGTACACTAAGGAACAGGCTTAAAAATCCGCCCGCACTCGGCAATATCCATGCCAAGACTGGTTCAATAGCGACGGTAAGCTCATTATCAGGATATGTGAAGACCAAGAGCGGAAAAAGAATGGTTTTCTCCATCCTTCTCAATAATCTCACCGATGGGTCAAAGGGTAAGATAATAGAAGATAAAGTTGCGGAGATTCTGGCGAAGCAATAATCGATGAAAAATGGAGCTGATTTTCAGCTCTTTTTTTTTTGTAAAAGGGGCGGAGCTGAATGTCTCAAAGAGCTCCTTAGCAGCTGGGTGTTAACATCATTTATCTTGCTGGCATTCCTCGTGCGCCTTACTCCGCTCCACCGCCCATTGTCTTTGTTCCTGCTCTGGTCCAGGTTCCTTTCCATTCATGCATTGCGAGAGTAGAAAACTCTTGTTTGTTTTATGTGGTTTTATGGTGTAATACATAAAAACAAGAGGCTGGGAGAAGATAATGGTCACCTGAAATCGTGAGGAGATGGCAGAAATGGAAGAGCAGCAAAGCAGGAAAGCCGGGTTAAGCCTTTGGCCGCTGATTGCATTGGTAATCGGGTCGGTAATCGGCGGGGGGGCATTTAACCTCCCGAGTGATATCGCCCAAGGAGCCCACAGCGGGGCCATTTTGTTCGGATGGCTGATCACTGGCACAGGCATTATTGCACTCGGACTCAGCTTCCAGAACCTGATGAATAAAGAGCCCCATCTTGACGGGGGTGTATTTGCCTTTGCCAGGGCAGGGTTTGGGCAATTCACCGGGTTTGTGAGTGCCTGGGGTTATTGGTGCTCGGCCTTTTTAGGCAATGTTGCCTTTGCCACTCTGACCATGGATGCCCTGGGCTATTTTTTTCCAGTATTCTCAGAAAATAAGCTGGTTTCGATTGCCGGGGCTTCTGTTATTTTATGGCTCGTTCATTTTCTGGTTCTTCAGGGCGTCCACTCGGCCGCGTCTGTCAATGTGATCACCACAATAGCCAAGCTGATACCCATCCTCCTTTTCATTATATTGGGAATGACTGCCTTCAAATTAGAAACCTTTTCATTTCATTTTTGGGGCAGTAAGCAGGCAGGCATGAAAGAAATCATGGGGCAAGTGAAAAATACCATGTTGATCACTCTCTGGGTATTTGTCGGGTTTGAAGGTGCAGTGGTGCTGTCGGGAAGGGCGAAGGAGCGGCGCGATGTCGGCAGGGCGACAGTCATTGGGCTCGTGAGCACACTTCTCGTTTATGTATTGATTACTATCATTTCAGCCGGAATCATGAGCAATGAAGAACTGGCTGCCCTCAAAAATCCCTCGCTCGCTTATGTATTTGAACAGGCCGTAGGTAAGTGGGGAGCAGCCGTTGTCAATATCGGCCTGATCGTTTCGGTTTTGGGAGCCTGGCTGGGGTGGACCATGCTTGCTGCCGAAATTCCATTTATAGCCGGCAGGGAGAAGGTGTTTCCAAGCATTTTCAGCTTGAAAAATAAGAACTCAGCTCCGATTTTTTCACTGTTTCTTTCCAATTTGCTTATCCAGCTCTTCCTTTTAACCTTCCTGTTCTCAGAAAAACCATATCAACTGGCTTATTCTCTGGCATCTTCTGCGGTGCTGCTTCCTTACTTTTTTGCTGCACTCTACCAGGTGAAGCATTCATTCATCCATCGGAAAGAAGACAGTTCAAGGAATATTATCATAGGCGTAATCGCCATGCTTTATTCCCTTTGGCTCTTATATGCGGCCGGCCTGACCTATTTATTGCTGACGTTAATCCTGTTTTTACCGGGTATTCTTGTTTATCTTATGGCACAAAAAGAATTTGGACAGCCATATTTCAAAAAAAAGGAAGGTGTGGCAGCAGCCATCATCTTCCTTGGAGGTCTGATTGCTCTATATATGCTGGTGACAGCAGCCATACAGATTTAAACGTCACATTTCGTCCGGGGCCTCAATGCCGAGTAGACGCAGTCCCTCTTTAAGCACGATTGTCACTGCCTCTACAAGCATGAGCCTTGATGCAAGTCCTTCATCCGAAATTAGGATGCGTGTATTTCCATAATAACTGTTGAACGCCTGGGCTAGATCAATCAGGTATTTTGAAATCACGGAAGGTTCGAGCCTTGTGTAAGCACGTTCGATAACGGCCGGGAAAGCTGCGAGTTCTTTGACCGTCTCCCAGGCAAAGGGACTCCCGGTACACTGGCTTGATACCTGATCCTTTTCAATCTCTGCCTTTCTTAAAATGGATTTCGCGCGCGCATGGGTGTATTGGAGATACGGTCCGGTCTCTCCTTCAAATTTGAGCATATCTTCAAGGGAGAATTCAATATTGTTCATCCGTTCATTCCGCAGATCATGGAATATGACTGCACCGGTGCCGACCTGGCGGGCAATTTCCTGTTTGTTATCAAGATGCGGGTTCTTCTCCTGGATATTTTGCTGGGCAAGCTGGATGGATTCAGCCAGCACTTCTTCAAGCAGAACGACTTTCCCTTTCCGGGTGCTCATCTTTTTGCCATCTTTCAGGATCATCCCAAAAGGCACATGTACCATTCCATCTGCCCAGCCAAAGCCGAGCTTCTTCAGGACAAGCTTGAGCTGCCTGAAATGTAAGGATTGTTCATTACCGACCACATAGACAGCCTTTTCAAACTTATAGGTGCTCTGGCGGTAAATGGCGGCTGCCAGGTCCCGCGTCACATAAAGAGTCGCACCATCCGATTTCTTTATAAGTGAAGGCGGAAGGCCTTCTTCATCCAGTTTTACCACCATGGCCCCATCATCTTCCACAAGCAGATTCCGCTCCTCAATCATTTGGACTGCCTCGGCCATTTTGTCATTATAGAACGCTTCTCCGTGATTGGAATCAAACTTTACATTCAAAAGCTCATAAATTTTATTAAATTCTTGAAGCGATTCATCACGGAACCACTGCCAGAGGGAAACGGCTTCAGGGTCGCCATCCTCAAGCTTCTTGAACCACTCCCGGCCCTTTTCCTCGAGGGAAGGATCCTTTTCAGCTTCATCATGGAATTTTACATAAAGCTTCAGAAGCTCCCTGATAGTATCTTTCCTGACCTGATCCTCATCTCCCCACAGCTTATAGGCTGTGATCAATTTACCAAACTGTGTACCCCAGTCGCCAAGATGATTGATCCTGACGGCGACAAAGCCGCATTTTTCCAAAATGTTTGCAATGGAATTCCCAATCACTGTAGAGCGGAGGTGGCCCATTGAAAACGGTTTGGCAATATTGGGTGAAGACATATCAATAGGAACATGGCTGTTCTGTCCGATAGATAAATCGCCAAAATGTGCTCCCTTTTCGCGGATGAGAGCCAGAACCTCATCCATTACGCTTTCCTGGTTCAGAAAAAAGTTGATATAAGGGCCGGATGCTATTGCTTTCTCGATGATTTCTCCCTGGAGTTCAGGTGCAAGCTCCTCAGCTATGGATGCAGGGGACTTTTTCAGCTTTTTTGCGAGCTGAAAGCAAGGGAAGGCAAGGTCGCCATGCTCCGTGTGTTTTGGAGTTTCTAATAGCCGGCTGATCTCAGAGAGGGACAATGAGCCTCCCAGTATTTTTTCAATTTCTTCTGCCACTTTTTTTTGATAATGTACCATAACCATCCTCCTTCATCTGACTGGTCCGTAACCGGCCGTCCTCTGCCAAATGTCAGGCAGAGCAGGGCAGCTGGAAAATACAAAAACTCCGTCTCTAAAAAAGAGACGGAGTTATCCGCGGTGCCACTCTAATTGTCCAAACAAGGACCACTCTGCTTGATAACGGGGACATTTCCCCCGGCCTGCTGCATTTCAGAAGTGCGCTTCACAAAGCCTGCAGATGCCGGGCTTCCACCATCCCCGGTTCGCTTTTTCTGCTTTTGCCATGTTACTTTCTTCCTCATCAATTTTCATTATAGTTGATAAAATTATAGCGGTTATGGGAGAGAGTATCAAGAGCTGCTTTTGAATATATTAGGATATGCTGAAATCCGGCAGGTGGACAATACATATTAGAAATTTTCTTTCTAAAGCATTGATGACGACATTCAGCATTGTTAATCCATAAGAGCTAATTGATCAGGGCTCTCTGATTAGCGAGTGTTGGGTTTGATAGGCTTTTAAGACCGTTTACTATTGCTCAGACAGTCCCGGTCGTGAAAAAATTTTATGACCATTTGTTCTTAAAATGAAGCTGAATTGGGTGGTAAAGAAACAATTACGACCAGTTTTGCTTAGAATTGGATGATTTTGGTTGTAAAAAATCATTTACGAACAGTTTTACTCAGAATGAAGCTAGTTTTGGTCGTAAACGACTTGGAGAACCAAACCGCTAAATCTACAGCCAGCTTTCAATACCCGCCGGCCCCACTAAAACATTCGATATTTAAAAGCGAAACAGGCCGCGCGTTTAAAATCCATAACAGCTGACCAGTATCAAATCACATCAAATTCCCAAAATGGCCGCGCCCTAAATACAGAGCCTGAATGATTTTTTATCAAATGAATATACATGTCTATAAATCTATTCTGAGTCTTTGAATGGTATCCAAAAAGGAAAGCAGGGGGTTAAGGTGAAAGTAAAAAAGGCAATCATCCCTGTTGGGGGCCTTGGGACCCGGTTTCTTCCAGCAACGAAGGCCCAGCCTAAGGAAATGCTGCCGATCGTGGATAAACCGGCTGTGCAGTATATTGTGGAGGAAGCAGTGGAGTCGGGCATAGAAAGCATCATATTTGTAACAGGGCGGAGCAAGAAATCGATCGAGGATCATTTCGACCGCTCCTTCGAGCTTGAACACATGCTGAATGAAAAAGGGAAGCATGACCTTCTTGAAGAGGTCCGGAAGATATCGTCGCTTGCCCATATTCATTATATCCGGCAGAAGGAGCCATTAGGCCTTGGGCATGCGATACTTTGCGCCAGACAGTTCATCGGCAATGAGCCGTTCGCGGTCCTGCTTGGCGATGATGTAATGGTATCTGAAAAACCTGCGCTAAAGCAGCTGCTGGATATTTATGATGTGATGGGCAGGCAGGTCATCGGTGTGCAGCAAGTGGCTCCGGCTGAGGTTTCAAAGTATGGGATCATCCGCTATCACAGCCGGATCGACTCAGTCTGCGAAGTTGATGACCTTGTTGAAAAGCCGTCCCTGGACACGGCTCCTTCCACTATGGCAGTTATGGGGCGGTATGTTTTAAAGCCTTCAATATTCAAGGTCCTTCAGCATACTAAAAGGGGTGCCGGCAATGAAGTGCAGCTTACGGATGCGCTCAGGAGACAAAACAAAGCAGAGAGGATTGTCGCTGTAGAGCTTGCGGGTTCCAGATATGATATCGGGGACAAAATCGGCTATATCAAGGCCATTGCTGAGGTCGGGCTTTCCAGGCCGGAACTGCGCAGCCAGCTTCTGCAATATTTCGAAAGCCTTTTGATTCTTAAGGGCCAGTGAATGTTCCATAAAAAAAAGGCGCCTGCCGCGCGCCTTTTTTTGCTTTTATCCCTCTTACCAGCGGTGTGCCTTTGCATTGCTTCTCAGGATGGCTGTTGAACGGGAAACCTCCGTATGTCCATTTACCTGTGAATTGTAATGTTTAGGCCTTGTCCAATTATGATGGAAAAGCTTCGAATGTGAATCCAGCTGATCTCGATAACTCAAGACTATCACCTCATCTGGAAGATTGAGAAAGCATGGGATGCAGGAACATCCCTTCATATCGTTTGCCAGTTTTCGTTTTGCATACATGGTTTTGAAAAAGGAAGTTCATTTCGACAGAATCCTGCTTTATCCAGAGCTATCGTCGGAGAGGGCCATGAGATTTTTGTAGAAAAAATCATACTTTATATCCTTTAATTGGAAAGTATAGCTTGTTAAACTAGAAGTGACACCTAGAATCAGCTCATTATTCCCTGACTGGCCATGCCTTAGCCAGGGCAGGTTTCCGAAAGATAAGTACCAAGGTAAATAAACGCTTTCTGGAGGAGGAAATGAGATGGAGCAAATAATCAGAGTTATTCCGTACAAATTTTTAGAACAGGTCGAGGAAATGCCGGAAATACCTGAGGGAATTAAAGTCATTCAGGCTCCGAGTGTTTGGGAGCAGACAAAAGGAAGGGGCATCACCATCGCAGTTCTTGACACAGGATGCGATTTTTCCCATCCAGACCTTAAGGAACGAATCAAGGGAGGAAGAAATTTCACCGCCGACGATAACAGCGATCCTGATAAGTTCATGGATTATAACGGCCATGGGACTCACGTAGCCGGAACGATGGCTGCATCCTATGACGAAACTGGTGTATCGGGCGCAGCTCCTGAAGCACAGCTATTGATTGTCAAGGTATTGGATAAGAACGGATCCGGAAAATATGAATGGATCAAAAACGGCATTCTGTATGCCATTGAACAAAAGGCAGATATTATTTCCATGTCCCTGGGAGGGCCGGCCGATGATCCGGGACTTCATGATGCGATCAAGAAAGCAGTCGCACAGAATATCCTGGTGGTATGCGCGGCTGGCAATGAAGGGGACGGAGATGAAAATACCGATGAGCTTGGGTACCCAGGCTGTTATAACGAAGTAATCAGTGTAGGGGCGATTGATTTTGAACGGCGTTCCTCAGATTTTACAAACTCCAACAAAGAAGTGGATCTGGTGGCCCCTGGCGAAGGGATCATCTCCACATATCCTGGTGGGAAATATGCTAGGCTCTCTGGTACATCCATGGCAGCTCCACATGTAGCTGGAGCCCTGGCCCTGGTCAAAATCCTGGCAAATGAAAGCTTTGGAAGGTCACTCACTGAGCCGGAATTATATGCCCAGCTGATCAAGAGGACAATTCCGCTGGGTAATTCTCCAAGATTTGAGGGAAATGGGCTGGTATACCTGACAGCACCTGACATCCTGAAAGAAGCTGTTAATAAGGCTTCCATTGTCCAGCCGGCTGCCATCTGATGGATCAAAAACAAAAGGAACAGTATGCAGAAGCGATGGATTTGCTTAAAAGTTCTGCGCAGATGCCCTACTATGATGCCAGGCAGGATGAACAGAATAAACTGGCATACTATACGGGCTTTGACAGCGGCGGCAGCGGGGTACTGCAGAATCTTGCAAAACTGGTCAGCGATACTCACAGGCAGACATTATCCTATGCACCCTACCGCCATTTATATCCTTGGGTCGACCTGCATGAGAATATGACATTAAAAAGCATATACTCCGGTACGGGGATCGATCCGGTTTCTGCCATCGAGGCAGATATCGCGGCACTGAAACAGTTTGGTGAGGCAGGTGTTCTTGCCGGGGATGTAAAGCTGAATTGCGAGCATGTTGTCCCTCAATCATGGTTTAGGAAGAAAGAGCCCATGAGGGGGGATCTGCATCATTTATTTGCGTGCGAGCCGTCCTGCAACAGCAGGCGCGGAAATTCGCCCTACTATGATTTCCCCGGCTATCCTCCCCTTGCATTGGAAGTGAGGGAAGGGTGCGGGAAGGCAGAGAACAATTTCTTTGAGCCGCAGTATGGCAAGGGCCAGGCAGCCCGTGCCACCCTTTATTTCTTTATCCGCTATGGCAGTGATTTTCTTGATAGGGCCGACATGGACTTAATGATTGAATGGCATTTGGGCAATCCTGTCACCCTATATGAAAAACATCGGAACGCGGCCATTCATGCGTTGCAGGGAAATCGTAACCCCTTTATTGATTTCCCGGATCTGGCCGGTAAAATGAATATGGAGAATAAAAAAAAGGCTGTCCAATAAAGAAGTGGCACCGGAACGCATGAGTGGATTCTCATCCCTCATATGTGTCCCGGTGCCATTTCTTCTAACTTGACAGTCTTTCCTATGTCCAGGGTTTATCGATATTGATGACATCTGCCAGTTCCTTGCTGCTTTTGCGTCTCATTTTTCTTATTTCAGCCCTGTCTGCCCCTGTTTCATGCAGCTTTTTTTCTTCAGGAGTCTGTGGGATTACAGAAGGTACCGAACAAGGCTTTCCATTCTCGTCGAGGGCAACAAATGTCAAGAATGCAGTTGCGGAAATTCTCCGTTTTCCTGTCGCAAGATCCTCTGCAATGGCTTTTACGAAAACCTCCATGGAGGTTCGTCCTGTATAAGTCACATAGGCTTCAAGGCAGAGTGAATCATCCGGATAGACGGGTGCCAGGAAATCAACAGAATCAGTAGAAGCAGTTACAACATCGCTGCGTGAATGTCTCCTGGAAGCAATAGCGGCGACCGCATCCATTTTTTTCATTAAAACTCCGCCAAAAAGAGTATTATGATTGTTTGTATCATTGGGCAGGACCAGATCGGTATGGACCACTTTAGATTCGGAACAGAATAATTCTTTTTTCATCAAATCATCTCCACTAAATTGCTTTCCATCATTATACCGCTAAAGTGCCGATTCGGAAATCCTGGGGGTCTGGAATGATGTTAATCGTGATACAGAGGATATTTTGACGGCCGTGAAGGGTATATTAAAACGTATGAAATTATTAATAGAGGAGGATGATCGAATGAAGTCATTTGTCGTCAGTTTTCATCAGGAGGATAATGTGGATACGATGCAGATCCAAAAGCTCAATAGTGAAGAATTCGACGAATCAGCAGCAGGCGGGGCCCGCCATCTTTTCGACCTGGATACCAATATAGGGTATTTTGTGTTTATGGATGCGGAAGACGCCGACGGAGATATTTCTTACATGATCGTCCAGTTTGAGGGTGAAAGCGAAACACCCAAAGCATACTATTCTTTTACACTTGAAGATTTTTATGAATTCACTGCGCTATTCCTAAGCGGACAAAGTGAAGCGGAGGAAGACGAAGAACAGGAATATGGGCCGCTTCAGCATCTCGGCCATCTACTCCACCATATTATAGAAGAAGGCCAATCGCTCAATCCATAAGAAAAGCCATCCAGATGAACTGGATGGCTTTTCTTATGCGAATCAGTCTGCATATGTGCGGCCGCGATGGTTAACAAGCGGTAAGAACTTAAGTGAGTAGATGGCACAAAGACCAACGATTACATAAACGATACGTGCTAGGATGGAATCTTGCCCTCCAAAGATAGCAGCTACTAGATCGAACTGGAAAAGTCCGACTAAAAGCCAGTTAAGTCCGCCTACAATTAACAGAATAAGAGCGATTGTGTTCAAAGTTTTCATGTTTTAATCTCCTTGTTTAATATTTGTTTAACTCTTGTACAGTATTTAAATACCCGTGGGTTATTGAGTTAAACATTCCTGTAAAAACTTTTTTATGAAGTCAACCGCCCAGTCCAGACACTCTTTTAAGCTGTATATAACCATTACACAGCTCATGTTTCTTACTATGCAAGTTTTTCAACATGGTGGTATTGGGTAGGGAGAGGAATAGAAAGAAGAAAATTATTTATCTCACATTCATGATATTTTTGATCAAAACACTTGAAAGTCAAAATAGGTCAATGTATAATAAAAACAGAAAGTCAAAGAAAGTCAAAGTCAATTTACTAATAATAATGAATGGATATATAAGGAGGAGTACTTTGTGAATTGTGAAAAATGTCAAACAAACGAAGCAAGTGTTCAATTTAGAGTAATGTTTAATGGCAAAAACCAGGACTTCCATCTGTGCTCCCGCTGCTTTAAAGAAGAACGAAATAAATTAGGGGCTGCTATGGGCGGAGGCCAATTCTCTTCTATGGGGGCATTTGATGATCTATTTAAGTCCTTCGGCATGAATCCCGAAGCCATGAACTTCCAAAAAGCTGAGGGTCAAAGCTTGAAGACTAAGCAGGGAGGAGGCGGACTTCTTGATCAATATGGCCGGAACCTTACAAATGCTGCACATGCAGGATTGATCGATCCTGTCATTGGCCGTGAAGACGAAGTAAGCCGTGTGATTGAAATATTAAATAGAAGAAACAAAAACAACCCAGTCCTCATCGGTGAACCTGGTGTTGGTAAAACGGCGATTGCTGAAGGGCTCGCACTGAAAATTGCTGAAGGAAAGGTTCCTATGAAGCTCCGCGGCAAAGAGGTATATATGCTGGATGTTGCGTCCCTAGTGACAAACACCGGAATCCGCGGGCAGTTCGAGGAAAGAATGAAACAGCTGATCCAGGAATTGCAAGAACGTAAAAATGTGATTCTGTTCATAGATGAAATTCATCAGATTGTTGGTGCCGGTTCAGCAGAAGGTTCCATGGATGCCGGCAATATCCTGAAGCCTGCTTTGGCACGCGGTGAAATGCAGCTTGTGGGGGCAACGACCCTGGCTGAATACCGGAAAATTGAAAAAGACGCGGCGCTTGAGCGCCGATTCCAGCCCGTACAAGTTGACGAGCCGACTGTGCAGGAAGCCCTGGAGATCCTGAATGGGCTGAAGGACCGTTACGAAGCCTACCATGACGTAACGTTCAGCATCGAATCCCTTCAGGCAGCTGTCGAGCTTTCACACCGTTACATCCAGGACCGCTTCCTGCCGGACAAAGCGATCGACCTGATGGATGAAGCAGGATCCAAGCTGAATCTGACCATAGAAGGCGGCCAGGAAGAAGACATTAAAGCCCGCCTGGCACAGATTCATAAGGACAAAGACAAAGCTCTTCAGACAGAAAGCTATGAAGAAGCAGCCAAACTTCGTGATGAAGAAGAGCAGCTTGAGAACATTCTTTCAGCCGGAACCGCAGGCAGCAAGCCTGTAGTGACTGTTGAGCATATCCAGCAGATCATTGAACAAAAAACCGGCATTCCGGTCGGTAAATTGCAAGAAGACGAGCAGATACGCATGAACCGCCTTCAAGAGGAATTATCCAGGAAGGTAATCGGCCAGGAAGAAGCAGTTAAGAAAGTGGCTAAGGCAATCCGACGCAGCAGGGCCGGTTTGAAAGCCAAGACCCGCCCGATTGGTTCATTCCTGTTTGTCGGTCCGACAGGGGTCGGTAAAACGGAACTGACCCGTACACTTGCGGAAGAATTATTCGGTTCAAAAGAATCCATGATTCGCCTTGATATGAGTGAATATATGGAAAAACACAGCGTCTCCAAGCTGATAGGTTCCCCTCCGGGATATGTTGGTCATGAGGAAGCAGGGCAGCTGACTGAAAAAGTACGGCGCAAGCCATACAGCATCATCCTGCTTGATGAAGTGGAAAAGGCGCATCCTGATGTTCTTCACATGTTCCTCCAGATTCTTGAGGACGGCCGTTTAACGGACAGCCAGGGAAGGACTGTTAACTTTAAGGATACTGTCATTATCATGACAAGCAATGCCGGTGTGGGCGAAAAGCGCAAGGTCATGGGCTTTGGTGCCAATTCAGCAGTCGAACAGGCATCCATCCTGCAGACGCTTGGCAGCTATTTCAAGCCGGAATTCCTGAACCGTTTTGACAGCATCATAGAATTCTCGGAACTGGACAGGGAAGATATACTGAAGATTGTCGATATCATGCTTTCAGACTTGTACCAGACAATCGAAGAGCAGGGACTTTCCCTCGAAGTGACTTCTGATGTGAAAGGAAAAATTGCAGAACTGGGCTATCATCCTGCATTTGGGGCAAGACCGCTCCGCAGGGTTATCCAGGAACAGCTGGAAGATGGAATCGCAGACTTCATCTTTGAAAAGCCAGATGTGAAAAATCTGCGTGCAGAACTGCAAGAAGGCAAGATTACAGTAGTGAGTGCATAGCAATGAGGCCGTCCCTTTTCCGATAAAGGGACGGCCTTTTTCTTTACATAACTGTTGCATTCTTGAAAGACAGTGGTCTGAGTGCCCTGGTTTCCTGGATGAAAATAAAGGCATCATACCGTTCCGCCATGACGGAAGGAACATAGTTGCCAAACTGCTCATATTGCGGCTGATAGACCACACCGATGGCACGATGCCCGATTCTTTCTTGAAAAAGATGCCTGTTTAAATCTGTGAATTCAAGGATTTTATCGGACTGGCCGGCAGCGTTCATGGCATATTCCCAGCTTCCTCTCATCGCAGGAGGCACATTTTTCACCTCGAAAGCAGCTCCCCATTCATCAGCTGCAATCACGGTGCCCCGGTAAGTGCCGAATCCTATGATGTATACATCTTCTTTTAGATTTTGCTCCCGGATAAGCTGGCCGACATTGATCATTCCGGAATCCTTCATGTCTGTAGCGCTGGCGTCCCCAACATGGGTATTATGCTCCCAAACGATGCACCTGCCTTTTTCTCCATAATAGGACATCACTTCATTCAGCGCATCCACCATATGCATATCCCGGATATTCCATGACTTCTCATCATGGACAGCCATCGTCCGGTAATAATTTTCTGCATTATAAACGGCCAATGAATTCACCTGGAGATTCAGGTCGAGCTCTTCTTCATGCGGATAATTTCCTTTTTTCTTTTGGATATCCGTCAGAAGCTTTGACGTCTCTTCCATGCAGGTTTCTGAATAAATGCCTGCAGACACTGCATATTTTTCATTTTCCCGGTTAAATGGCTCGAAGCAGCTGAATGCTTTTCTCGCGCCTTCAAGCTCCGGAGAATCAATCTCGGTTAAATAACGGATCACTTCATCCATGGATTCCCACAGACTGTAGACATCAATTCCATAGAAACCTACCTTGGGGGAAACTTCCCCGGAGGAGTTGTGTTCCTTGAGCCATTCTATCAAATCAATGATTTCCTCGTTTGCCCACATCCATTCTGGCCAGCGGTCGAAGCTTTTTAGAACTTCGCGCGCTGAACCTGAATCCGAATCATAGCCCTTAACATACCGGTTGACAGCCTGGCACGCAGGCCAGTCGCCCTCTACTGCAATAAAAGAAAAACCCTTTGTCTGAATTAATTTCTTTGTGATTTCGGCACGCGTTGTATAAAATTCCGATGTACCATGAGAAGCTTCCCCAAGCAGTACAAACTTAGGGCTGCCCATTCTGCCGATTAAACCGTCCAGATCATTTTTGCCAGTAAGGGGGTACGATTCCTCCCTTATAGACTTTATTAAAGGCATCACAAGTAAATCCTCCTGTCTGTGAATTATCTGTTTTTGTTACAAATAAAAGTGCCGGGTCTTTAAACTGAGCATCCTGACATGCCGCTTGACGGAGCCGGCAGCACGCCGTGAAGATTTCTTATTATCCCCATTTCCATATAAACAGTCAGGGAAACTGAAAAGTAAAGTAAATTTTTCATACTGGAAAACTGAAAACTTTTTAAGAGGGAAGAGAATATATAACAGGCGGGGTATGAAGTCTGCTAATTAAAAGCAGCTGCGGAAGTTTAAGGGGGAGGCACAGCGGGTTCAAGGAGCCTTTGATTGAACAGAATACATATAAAGCCCGTACTTCCAGAGCAGGGCTTTCGTTATGCTGTTTAAAGGTACCTTATGGAATTTACTTCGGATAGGTCTACAACAGAACGGGGAAACCCTTAATAAATATTATTATAAAAACACCATTAAGAAAAAGACGAAAATAAAGGATACACTTATGAAGAAGTAATAAAACACATAAACAAATGTAATAAATAAAGGAGGAGTTTTTTGTGAAAACAACTAGAGAAATACTAAAAGAAATTGGTTATGATGATGAAGATTGTGAAAATGAATTACATGAGATTTACAGCACCAAAGGATAATTTACATGACAAACTTCTTAGAAAAGGAGGTAAGTATGAAAAAAATAGGGTTCTTATTGGGCTTGGTTATTGCTGTGGGGATTGCGGTCTATTTCGTCCTGGCTCAACCCAAACTGGAAGCTGTGCTGTTAGGTACTGGAGCTGATACAAAATCAGTCGTCATCAAGTTAGGAAACAAAGGGATCCAAGATATTCGCATATTAAATGTACGTGTAAATGGGGAGAAAAAGCCTGAGTTAACAAAGATCCAAACTGTAGAAGCGGGCAAGGCATTTGTTATTTCTAATAATTTCACAGATAAAGGGTATACATTTACAGATTACGAGGATGTATTGATTGATGCTAAATCCTCAATTAATCATTCCAAATACGGTCTTTCGGTTAAACATGCTGGTGAAATTTTCTCGGTCGTGATCCTATATAAATATTTAGGCAGGGAATTTGAACACCGTAATAAAAAGAGAGGACCGTTTAGGTTCCTCTCTTTATTTTTAATAGACTTTACCATCCAAAACATAGGATTCTAGAATAACCTTATTACGCTTTCTATCTAAATAGTAGGTATACTTCTTTTTATCATTTTTCAATTTAACATAAACCATCCAATTTTTATCACCAGATAAGTTTGCGATAAAAGGATCTAATGCTTCAATATTATCTGGGTCAATGTCTTTTTCATTAATGAGGTACTCTTTAACAGCAGTTTTTGCAGTCTATTCTTTGTATGTAACATAACTAAAGACACACGCAGCCGTTAATACGATACCACCTATAATGTAAATTAGTTTCTTTTTCATGTTTCGAAAACGTCCTTTGTAATAATATTGTGTTTATTATTATTATACATGAAAAAGAGCTAAACTTTTCCAATTGTATATATTAATAAAAGGATAGCCCTATGAAAGAGTATGTGTAGTTAAGCTTACCGTTATGGTGCGATGTAGAGAAATTTATGAGTCCTCGTTATAAGGATTTTAATAGATGGCACAAATTGAAGAATATTCAAAACATTTGTGTAGTTGGAATTGTTAGTAAATTACAAATTTATAGTAGGGTTAAAATGAAGAAAGTAGTAAAAAGTCTCATTGGAGTTACCACTTTAGCTTTACTAATGTCCTCGGAACCTTTGTCAAATCCCGTTTCCGCCAGTTCTTCGAAAGAAGCTGTCGGAACAATGGCAGTAAGCAGATATGTGGAAGTAACAAGAATCGTATCTGGTGTTCCTTTGTCGACGATCAGTTATTCTGATGCTTACGGCTATAAAGGAACATTAACATTATTACGTGAATATCCTTACCCTGGTGGTAAAATCCAGGCGGTTTATGGGGGAACTGTTCACTGTTCAGGCAAGTGTGCGGCGCAATAAGGGACGTTTTGTACCTATTGAAAGGTAAAAAGATTTACGAGTATTATTACCGGAAATATAGCATGATGTAGTAAAATACATTAAAGAGCGTTCCAATATTAGGTCGGCTCTACATTACATAGTAGAATCTAAATTAAGACTGTTTAAATAAGGCGGGCTAATGATTTCATTAGCCCGCCTTATTTATTTTACCTATTCTTAAGTAACACATGTTAGTCAAAGAAATAGTAAGTTACCGCGAATTTTTTACTGTGAAAATCTACAATTTACATCTAAGAACCTCTTTACAATGTAAGAACGAGATGTAATTCTCAACAATAAATTGTAGGAGGAAACAAATCATGAGTAAAAAAACCTCTATGTCTAAGAAGTAATGGCTGCTTTAATGGCAACTTCAATGGCTGTGACTTTGATCCCCGCTGTTGCTCAAACCACACAAGTTGAGGCAGCAATGAAGCCTGCAGGTACCTACTATAAGTTACATGGTCAAATTGTAAAGAAAGGCAGCAATATTACTTGCGTTCAAAGGTAATGGGATCAACAGCTTATTAACGGAAGAGGCCGATACGATGGCCCAATGATCGACAGGTGGTATAGAAGCAAAGCGAAAGTTTACGTTGGTGGATACGGCACCAAGACGTCCCCTTAACATTGAAAGAGTTTATTAATAAAGAGAAAAGCCTAGTCAAGACTAGGCTTTTCTCTTTGGCTCTGTTAAACGGGCCATATGCTCAATATGTACAAACAAAGATGGCTAGTCAGTGAAAAAAAAGTACCGGTGACATATAAAAACATAGAAGTTATGTTAAAAAAAGTGAAAGAGGCAAGAAGAAGTTTAAGAACATAGATTAGTAAAGGGAAAAGCCCCTGTAATGGGGGCTGTCTCCTTTGAAATCCCGCTATGTCAAAATTTTTCATTATGGGAAATAGGGGGCTTCACCCGGTCTGGGATGTCTTTAATGAAGACTGACATGATGACGAGCACAATCAGGAATATTATGGGCAGATTGAAGCCGTCTGCCGCACCGAATCGTTCGGAGACTGCTCCAACAAGCCATCCCGCGAAGGCTCCGCCTATTCCCGAGGCCACGTAGACCAATCCCAGGGCTGATCCGCTGTTTTCGGAAAGTTTTGTTCCAACCGCTGTGGCGGTAGGGAATAGTACGGAAAAGAATAAACCAGAGGCTGCAAACAAGTAAACCCATTCGTCAGCAAAATATTTACTGATTGTGACGGTTATCGCGGCAAGGAAAGAAAATATCAATAGAGTCTTTTTCTCGCCGATTTTATTTGCTATCCAGCCACCGCCAAGCCGGCCGATTGTGAATAATAAAGAGAAGATTGAGAGGACAGCTGCAATCATAGCTCCTTTTTCAGAAGGGCTGGCACCATCTAATTCTTGTGTTTTAAGGTAGCTTGGGAAAAAATTCAGGAAGGATACTTCCGATGCTACATAGAATATGAGGAATATCATAATAAAAACAAATTGTGCGTTCTTGAGCATGATCTTAAAAGCAGAGAGGCTTGCTTTATCGGCTTTTCCTGCTGGTAGTTTTGTCAGTACAACCAAGGCGATAAAGGCAGCCAAAAGTCCAGCGGTACCCAGGTAGAACACCCTCCAAGAGATTCCTGCGGCAAACATCCATCTCAGAATAAGCGGGGTAGTAAACATTCCTACTCCATAAACGCCCATTGTGATGTTGAACATCATTCCCTGTTTCTTTGGATAGACAGCCGGTACAATGGCATTAGATGCTACTGTCATCGCACCGAGGCCAAAACCGACAATCAGGTAAAAACCGAGGAAAAAGAGGATGGTCTGTGCAATCCCAGTTCCTAACAGGCCAGCAGCCATGACAATCGAACCGGCTATTGTCATGATTTTCAAACCCTTCTTGTCTACTAAATACCCGCTTACTACACCTGCTATTGTAAAGCCCCATTGAAATATAAAAACAACCAGCCCGAACTCATTTAAATCGAGCCCTATGTCTTTTTTTACTTCTTCAAGCACAATTCCCTTTGTACTGGATAACCCCCCAAGTAAAAACATAGTAAATGCCATTATGCAGAGGGCAGCTAGATTTTTGCTTTTTTTCATATTTGTCTCATTCCTTATGATGAAATAATTTTTATAAATTAACTTAATTGCAATATTCCCTCGAATTACAAGAGTAAATCTTATTAAAGATAAGTAATTAATGGGAAATTGTTTTCTTACCATAGTTATTTTAAGATTTGAAGGCATCTGCACCAATTTGTA
Source organism: Paraperibacillus marinus (assembly GCF_046237605.1). GTDB lineage: Bacteria > Bacillota > Bacilli > Bacillales > DSM-1321 > Paraperibacillus > Paraperibacillus marinus. Next base: position 2,062,378 of record NZ_CP143542.1, read on the forward strand.
ATGCTGTCGTTAAAGATTCCCCGCCCAGCTGTTGGATACATAGTCTGCGCTGCCGGCCAGAACGGTGAATCCCAGCCTTGGAGATCTTTTGCAGATTGTGCAGCTGACCAACTAGAGTTTGAATTTTTGCATCGGACCGTGGTATCGTATCACAGGGAAGCTTTGCAGGTGATAAACACATCGCGATTATTTAAGTATCTGTTGAAGCAGTGAAGGCAGCAGCAAGAATAAAGCCCCTAAAAATGCTTTTTTTCTTCAATTTTCTTGATTTTTGAAGAAAGTTAAACAAATAAAGATAGTTGTCTCAGGCATTTGGCAATAGATGCCTTTTTTAACCTATTCCTATTTACTAAGGTTAATAGGCTCGTGTCCCAATGGTTATATTGTGCAAAATTTCATGTTGTTCTTTCGGCATTTTAGGGAACCAATCCTCAAACCGGGAATCAGGAATTTCTAAACCAGGCGCAGCCAGCGTTTTTTCAACTATTTCCTCTACGGCAGCACCGGCCTTTAAAGAATCCAACTCTTCAGAGTTGGATTCTTTGTTACTAATAGCCATAAATAGAATTATTCGATATAGAAGTTGTTTTTAAAAAATGAAACCTTTCTGAATTTTCTACCGCATTAATAATAAAGGAGTGATTAATGTGAAAAAATAGTATTTTGGACAATTTTTACAGCTATTATTATTGGAATAGTTGTCTGGACTGCAAGCAGAATCATACCTTTCACTTATAGTGAATGGAGTTTCTTCATCGGACTTGCTTTTACAATTATTCTTTTCTTTCTGACGGGTACTTTTCAAAAGGTGCTGCGCTTGAGGCAAGTCAATCTGCCTGGCAAATACAGAAAGATAACAATGAATTAAAGGCTAACGTCGGTGGCATATTTTATGGATCAGTTCTTTATACAATTGTTCATTTAATCTTTATGATTATGATATATTTTTGATTTTAAACATTTTTAGAATGCACATTATCCAAAAGGTGAGCTTTTAATACTATGGGTCAAATTTTTTTAGCTTTTTCGTCCTGGCCGCCGGGGAGGGGACTATATGTTTCTAAGGTTGCCGGTCATTGGTATTGCAGGGGGCCATTGATGCTCCTGGTTAATGAATAAAAATACAGGAATAGTAAATTTCTGATGAAATTAAGAAGTGGAATCCCTCACTGAGTAATCATGGCCTCTTCGTCAGAACATCTGCCTTATTACTTTATAATGTGCCTCACAACTCAGTATAATAAGCTAAAGCATCCAGCCTTGTAAGCACATCCTCAAGGTATGCCGGCTCTTCGGGATTGGGCTTTCGCAGTGAGTTCAGGACAGCCATGATTTCTTCCCCGGTCCCTATTCCGATGCCGTGGGCGAAATAGAGGTCCACGTCCAGGACAATGCAATTTTCACCCTGCCACTCAGGTGTATCCGGATGATGATCAGGGTTGCGGAAGTAAACACAGTCCCCCGGCAGAAAATCCGTTGACCGGAATGTTTCCAATGTAAGCTTCGTATTATATTCCCAATCAAATAAATACATTTCTGTAAAAAGGCGGTCAAATCTCAATGGTCCTATCAGGCCCATTACCGCCTTATAAAAAACGATGACCATGGCGGTTGCACATTCAAAGGCATAGAGTTTTCCATTTTGAAAAATATCATCAATGGCCTGATGAGGGGCTCTGCCTTCTTTTAAGAAGAACGCCCCGCTTTCATGGAGATCCCAATAATCTGGATTGCAGCGGGAGTTCTTGAATGTTTCAAATTCAGCTCCGCTGTCTGCCAGAAGTCTAGCTGCCTTCGTAATCAAAATTTTTGCTTCAAGTATGAATTCGAGCTCGGCCAGCGTATTGAAACGGTATATTTTTTTATAACTGTTCATGAGCATAACCATGCCGGCTTTTTCGCTGGAGAGCTTACTAATAAGAACGCTGGGTTCGAACGGCTTTCCCCCGAGTGTAATCATGGTCCAATTGTCTCCTTTTTGAAACTGTTCTTTCCTTATAGATATGACTGGATCCGGTGTTTGGATTTTGTGCCAGGCGGGGCCAATGCGGTGCATAAGCAGGACTGCACGGGAAATAGTAAGGCTGTAGGAGTTTTTCAGGAGGGATAATATGAAGTCAGGCTGTTACAGTGAATTTGACCGGCTCAAGAGAGTCGTTTTGTGTGAACCCAGGTATATGAAGATTAAGGATGTTATCAATGAAACCCAAAAGGTATTTGAGAATGAGGGCATCCATATCCAGACTGCCCTTAGGCAGCATGAGGAGTTTGTCAGGACCCTTGAGCAATTGGGCATTGAGGTGACACTCCTTCCTTCCTTTGAACGATTTCCTGAGCAGGTTTTCACCCGTGATATCGGATTTACGCTTGGAACTGAAGTTTATGTGGCCGAAATGGGCACCGATATCCGCTCAGGTGAAGAGGAAGTGCTGATGGAATGGCTGAAAAAAGAGGATATTCCTTTTAAAAATCTTACTGGGGATAAGATAGAAGGCGGAGATGTCATCATCGACCGGGACACCATTTTTGCCGGCATCAGCAACCGCACAAATATGGATTCAGCAGAGAAACTGAAAAAAATGCTGCCCGAGTTTGAAGTCATCCCAGTTCCTTTTACAGATACATATCTTCACCTTGATTGTGTTTTTAATATCATTTCTCCGCATGAAGCCCTGATTTTTCCGGGGGAGATTCATGCAGGCCAGCTCGAGGTGCTTAAATCAAGATACGAACTGATCGAGGTGTCTGAGGAAGAACAGTTTACCCTTGGAACCAATGTCCTCTCTGTAGGAGATCAAAGAATTATTTCGCTTCCAGTCAATAAAAAAGTGAATCAGGAACTAAGAAGCAGAGGATATGAAGTGATTGAGGTGGATCTCACAGAAATCATTAAGTCAGGCGGTGCCTTCAGGTGCTGTACCATGCCTGTCCTGAGAGAGAGGTAATGAAGATATCTGATTGGGTTGCTTTTTTTTGGCACCCTTTTTTTCATTCATTGGGAGCGAATGCTGACATTCCGGCTAATTGTGAAAAGAATGGCTTGAAAGAAAAAGGATGGGGTAAAGGAAATATATTATTTTACCATAAGGATGAGGAAATATGAGAGATGTGACACTGCTGCGTATTATTCAGCATCATATTGCAGAGAAATATTTAAACCGTTCCGGGATCGCCCATGCCATTGCCGTCTCCTATCATGCTTTCAATCTTGCAAAAGAACAGAAGCTTGATGTGGATATTGCTGCTAAAGCAGGCCTGCTTCATGATATCGGCCATTTCACTTGGTATAAGAATGGAAAATGGGATTATGATTTGTACAAAAAGAATGATATCCATGCCATCAAAGGGGCCGAGCGCGCTCATAAGCTGCTGATCAGGCTCGGGGAAAATCCGATCCGGGCAAAAGCGATTGCCTTGTCCATTCTTTTTCATACAGATTCCTTCCTGCCATCAAATGATATCATCAGGACTCCTATGCAGGAAATCGTAAAACAGGCCGATGAACTGGATGAAGAAGAAGGCGGCTTGCACCATTACCGGAAGATCAGTGAAGAACGCGCGAGGGAAAGCATTATCCGTCTTGATGGCATGATCGACCAGGAATGGAACTCGAGAAAATACACTTAGTGAAAACGGGGAACAAAAACTATGAAAAACCTGCCAGCCGGCGCTCGCAACTGCATAAAATAACGGCCCGTAACGAAGGATAATAACAAAATCCTTTAGAGGGTGGATATTCTTTATGAAGCAGGAAATGATGATCCAGGAGTATAAGCCGGCATTTCAGCCGCAGATTTTAGAATTAATATCCCATATACAGCAGGTGGAATACGGAATTCCGCTAGAGCTGTCCGAACAGCCTGACCTCTATGCCATTCAAGAAGTTTATCAGTCGGGAAAGGGGAATTTCTGGACTGCTTATATGGACGGAACCATCATCGGGACCACGGCCCTTCAGGATATCGGAAATGACAGGGCGGCGCTTAAGAAAGTTTTCGTGCATGAGGAATTCAGGGGGAAAACATACGGCGTCTCAGCTGCCCTTTTGAAGACAGCCTTGAAATGGGCCGAAGAGAAATCGATTAAAGAAGTGCTGCTGGGAACCACCTCGGAATTTGTGGCAGCACATAAGTTTTATGAGAAAAATGGATTCATTAGAATAGCCGAAAAGAATCTCCCTGAGAATTTTCCTAAGTTAAAAGTTGATACAAGATTTTATAAATATATAATATAGATGACAAAGGGCTGTCCGGCAGCCCTTTATCCATTTTAGACGCTTTCTGGGAGGTTTCATGGATGGAATTGATACTGGATCATCTCAAACCAGGTCTTGATGTAATATTCGTGGGATTCAATCCCAGCCTCCGTTCCGGGGAAACCGGCCATCATTATGCAAATCCCAATAACCGTTTCTGGAAAATCCTGCATCAATCCGGACTCACTGGCCGCAAATATTCATGTGAAGAAGATTATAAGCTGCTCGATATCGGCTATGGATTTACCAATATCGTCAGCCGTCCGACAAAAGCAGCGGATGAGATCACAAGAGAAGAATATGCAAGAGGGCGGGAAGAATTAAAAGAAAAGATTGCCCGCTTTCGGCCGCACTGTGTCTGTTTTGTTGGAAAAGGTGTATATCTTGAGTACTCACGTAGTAAAAAAGCAGGCTGGGGATTTCAGGATATGGAGATGGTTAGGGGAGTGAAGGACTTCGCAGCCCCTTCCTCAAGCGGCTTGGTGAGGATCCCGCTTGAGGATATAGTGGCGGTATATAAAGAACTGGCTGATTATCTATATGAGCGTAAAAGTGGATAATACTATGAATCTATTGGAGAGCTGAAATGAAACTCATATCATGGAATGTTAATGGCATTAGGGCCTGTGTTAAAAAAGGCTTCCTGGACTTTTTTGATAACAGCAATGCGGATATTTTCTGCATTCAGGAAACGAAGCTCCAGGAAGGACAAATCGAGCTTCAGCTGGAAGGGTATCAACAGTACTGGAATTATGCGGATAAAAAAGGATACTCAGGGACAGCGGTCTTTACCAGAATGGAGCCGTTATCGGTGCAGTACGGTCTCAGCGGAAAGGAACGTGAAGGAGAGGGCAGGATTCTGACCCTTGAGTACAGGGAATTCTACCTTGTGAATGTGTATACGCCCAATTCACAGCGGGATCTGGCCAGGCTGCCGTACAGGCTCCAGTGGGAAGAAGAGATTCTTGCCCATGTTCAGGAATTGGATAAACTTAAACCTGTTATATTATGCGGTGATCTTAATGTCGCACACCAGGAAATAGATTTGAAGAATGCCAGATCTAACCGGGGGAATTCCGGATTCACAGTCGAGGAGCGCCAGAAGATGAGTGACTTCCTGGCGGGCGGCTTTGTGGACAGCTTCCGATATAAGTACCCTTACAGGGAAGGAGCCTATACCTGGTGGTCTTATATGAATAAGGTCAGGGAGCGGAACATCGGCTGGCGGATTGATTACTTTATCGTTTCTGAAAGGATAGCCGGTTTGATTGAAGAAAGCCATATTCACTGTGAGATCCTTGGAAGCGACCATTGTCCGGTGGAATTAGAAATCCATTTAGAGACCCAATCCTCTTAAATGCTGAGGATATATTTTTAGAATATTCAACATTTTGGTTGGAGGATGGATATAAAAGCGTTAAAATGAATTCATATTTGTTCAGGATGAATACCACTGCCTGGACATTTTGGAATGATTGTAATGAGAAATGAGGGATACAGATGAAAGTGCTGATTGATCAAGAAATTGTGGAACGTGATACTGTAAAAGTGGATATTGAAGACAGAGGCTATCAGTTTGGAGATGGAGTTTATGAAGTGATCCGTGTTTATGAAGGAACTCCATATACACTGGATGAGCACCTTGCCCGCTTTTACCGGAGCTCAGGGGAAATCGGAATCACTCCTCATACTCCATTGGAGGAACTGAAGCAGCAGCTATTGAATCTGATTCAGGCAAACAATCTTGATGACGGAGGATTGTATGTCCAGCTGACGCGCGGGGTAGCTCCAAGGAAGCATCAATATGAAAGCAGTATTGTGCCGCGCCTTGTTGCTTACCCGGTACCTTCAAAGCGCCCTGTGAAGGAACAGCAGGAGGGTGTGAAGGCGATTACAGAAGAAGATCTGCGCTGGCTGCGATGCGATATAAAAAGCCTGAATCTGCTTTATAATATCATGATTAAACAAAAGGCGCATGAAGCTGGTGCCTTTGAAGGAATCCTGATCAGGGAAGGCATTGTCACCGAGGGTACGTCATCCAATATATTTATGATCAAGGATAACACCATATTTACCCACCCGGCAGGCAATCTTATCTTAAATGGCATCACCCGCACCAAGCTAATGGAGCTTTATGCTTCCAATGGATGGGAATGCAGGGAACAGCCTTTCACCGAATCCGAACTCCTGGGTGCTGATGAAGTTTTCATGACTTCCACAACTGCTGAAGTGGTGCCAATCATTGAAATCAACGGCAGAAAAATCGGACGGGGCAAGCCGGGGGAATTCACACAGCAAATCAGGGAAGTTTTCCAGGCAGCCATTGCAAGTCTGGCAGTCCGGCAGTAACAGGGGGACAGTCCCCCATTTCCCGATTATTTCCCGCCTTTAAGACTCTTCATATAAGAATCGGATTGTTTCAAAAAATGCTGAATTGATTTCATTTTTTTCAAATCAGGGGCAGAAGCGGGATGTGAGCTTCTGTCCCTGATTTTTGTAATGCTTCCACTCGAAGCCTTCATTCCCGGCGTGAAGGCATGCTGATTGGTGATGTAAGTGCCTTCTGGTGCATAAAACCGGATGCCGATTTCATTATCAGAAGAATTCAGCAGGTCCCGGCCAAAGACCATTTCTTTTTCAAGGCTGATGCCCAGCAGGTTTGCTGCAGTCGGGTAAATATCCACAAGCCCTCCGGTAAGCGTCACTTTCTTTCCTTTTTCTATACCGGGCACCTTTATGAGGAGGGGAATGTTCAAGTGATCCAGTACTTCATCATATCCTCCGTCAAACAGAATCCCACCCAGCTCTTTATCCTTATTATTTTTGATCTGGAGTCCCTGGTGGTCTCCATACACAATGATTACAGAGTCATCATATAAACCCCTTGCCTTTAGTTCGGAGAAAAACCCGCCCAATGCGTAGTCCGCATAACTCACAGCTTCCAAATATGAGCCTGAAAGTGTGTTTTTGAATTTTGAAGGCAGTCTGAAGCCGTATTTCAGCTTTTCTGCTGGAAGTTTATAAGGAAAATGGCTGGATAAAGCAATAATATGCGCGTAAAAAGGCTTTCCTTCTTTTTTGAACTGTGACAGCTTTTCAGCTGTCTTGAAATACATCTGCTCATCTGAACTTCCATATGAAATCACATCATTTTCTCCGAAATACCTTTTATCATAAAAAGAATCAAAACCAAGGGACTTGTACATTTCCTCCCGATTCCAGAAGCTTACAGAATTTGCATGGAAAGTGGCCGTCCGATAATTCCTTTTCCCGAGCTCCCTTGGAAGGCCAGGCACTTTAATCCCTTCGGCCGCTGAAGACATCGGAACATCACCAAGTGCATAAATGGAGGTATTGACCACGAATTCGGCATCTGAGGTGTTTCCTTTACCCACTTGGGTGTATATATGAGGGAAATAAATAGAGCTTTTTGCCAATTCATTCAGATTGGGAGTTACTTCCTGCCCAAATGCTTTTAAACCCACAAAAAAGTTCTGTACCGATTCAAGCTGAATCATGATTAAATTTTTGCCCTTGGCTTCGCCCTCATAGGCCTTTTCACTGAGGCTCTCTGCAGACCTCCGCTCCTTGAGCGTTTCGGCGTTGATTACGTATTCTCCCCTGAAATGGTCCATGAGACCGCTGCCAGCTTCCATGAATTGATATCCAATCAGGCCAGTACGGCTGTATCTTCCCATTTCACTGATTGAGCCGGCTGCCTGCAGCATACCAGCTGATATGAATAATACGGCCAGAACTGCCGATAGGACCGGCAGTTTTTTATTTTGCGATCCCAATATTCCTGCCTTCGGGATGAGAAGATGCAGGAATGGCAGCAAAGCAAAATCCGCTGCCAGAAAGATATATTCCTTCTTTACCAGGGCGAAAATGCTGTCAGAAATGGCTGCTGCCTGATTCAATTCGGAAAGCGACTTATACGTAAGGATGGCACCATAATAATCAAAATAAAGTAAAGAGCCCACGGTAATAAGGGTAAATAAGGCATTGAATGATACTAAAAGCAGGAATGCGGCTCTTCCTCCAAATATCATGATGAGAAGCACGATCAAGAAAATAAAAGCGATTTCCGTCGCAGTCCCAGCCAGGTGGAACCCATTTAATATTTTAGATTGTGAATAAATGGACTTTCCGGCCATAGCGGTAAAAGTAAGAATGCAAAAAAGCCAGATTCCTCTTCTTTCCTTCATAAGGTACCTCCCCTAAACTTTTTCATATGTACATCATTCCTCTAAATATGGCTGTCTATAACAAAATCCACGGCAAAGATAGAGACTAAAATGCTTCTTTGGTGGGCAGGCTTACATAGAAAGCTAGATTAAATCAGGAGTGTTTCTATGATTATTTTCCTTCTGTTTCTTTGTTTGCTTGTAACCGCTGTCTATGGAATCATCACACACGGATGGATGGCAGCTGCTGACGCAGGCCTCTACACCTTTCTTTTAGGCGTCCAGGCGGTTTCTTTATTTTTTGTCGGTTATCAGACTATTATGAGCTATGCAGGATTAAGAAGAGTCAAGAAAGCAGAAATCCGAAGTCCCCGGACCAAATTTGCCGTATTGGTGGCCGCTCATAATGAAGAAAATGTGATTGGCCAGATATGTGACAACCTGAAAACCATGAATTATCCAAAAGAATTGTATGATGTATATGTGATTTGTGACAATTGCAGTGACCGGACTGCCGAAAAGGTAAGGCAAACTGGTGCGGCTGCGATGGAAAGGCATGATCCTGAAAAAAGGGGGAAAGGCTTTGGCCTGGAATGGATGTTCCAGAAGCTGTGGGACATGGAGGAAGAGGGGAAAGTTTACGATGCTGTGGTCATGTTTGATGCAGACAACCTGGTGAGCAGGGATTTTCTTCAGATCATTAATTCCAGGCTATTAGAAGGACACGATGTCGTACAGGGCTATCTGGACTCCAAGAACCCGGAGGACACATGGGTAACCAAATCCTATTCATTTGCCTATTGGTCAACAAACCGTATATATCAGCTTGTAAGGGAGCACCTTGGCCTGTCGGCGCAGCTCGGAGGAACAGGAGTGACGGTATCGACCAAGGTTTTAAAGGAAATCGGCTGGGGTGCGACCTCGCTCACTGAAGACCTGGAATTCACCCAGAGATATATTTTGAAAAGCGGAAACCGGGTGGCCTGGGCGCATGATGCCAAGCTTTATGATGAAAAGCCCCTGGGGTTTGCCCAGTCTTTCAGACAGCGGATCCGCTGGATGCAGGGCCATTTTGACTGCATGACCAGATATGCCCTTCCTTTAGTGATCGAGGGTGTAAAAAAGAGGAGCTTCATGCTCATCGATTCTGCCATTTATTTGATTATGCCCTCCCGTTCTATCCTGGCTTTAATTTTGATGGCTGCCGGAATTCTTTCTTATACAGGCGTATATCATCCAGACGGATATCTTGGCAGTATGATTGACCGGTCCATTCTGCTGGATGGGTGGATTTATGGAGTCTTTATGGCTGCCTACCTCTCCCTGCCGATTACGGCCATGATCCTTGAAAAGAAAGGGAACAAGCTTCACTGGTTTCTCATTTCCTACTTGTTCGGCCTCTCCTGGATCCCCGTGACCATTCTTGGATTCATCAAAAAGAACCAGAGGGAATGGAGCCACACGGAACATACCAGGGCAGTTGCCATTGAGGAGCTTGAGATGATGCCTGAAGAAGAACCCGTTATGGATCCATCGAATTAAGGCCGTAAAATTCATATATATCCAGAAGGACCATTTTTTCAAACCTTCAAGAATATCCCAATTAGGGCTGCGAAAGTCATGCCGGACATATGGTTATCAACACCATATTCTAGTCCGTAAAACTCATTTTTCCAATTCCTATTCTTCTTGCTACCATCCTTCCTAAAAGAGTTGCTACCATTAAATAGCGGCAGAATAGAATGAAAAGAGGGAAGAAATGATTAAGAAGATGATAGCGGCTTTCTTGCTGACCAGTGTATTGTCAGGAATGGCCGTCATGTCCGGGGAGGCTGAAGGAACTGTTTACCGGGTCGGGGCAGACTCACTGAATATCAGAAGTGCACCATATTCAGAAGCCCCGGTCATAGGGTCTCTTTCTGACAAAACGAATGTGGTAGTCGAAACCGTCCAGAATGGCTGGGCAAGAATTCTGTTTAATGGAAAACAAGGATGGATAGCCTCTCAATTTCTCTATTCTCCTTCGGCGCATGATTCGTTGGCAGATTCAGCAGAAGGAACGGGGAAAATCACTGTTAGAGGTACCGATGTGCGCCTCCGGACCGGCCCTGGAACGGAATACAGGATCATTGGGACAGCCGGGACTGGAAAAAACTATCCTGTTATATCAAGAACAAAAGGATGGCTTCAGCTTAATCTAGGTTCTGGGCGAAGTGCCTGGATGTCCAGTCAATATGCCGGAACTGAGCAAAAGAGACATTTACAAAAAGCAGGCCTTGCAGGCAGGACTTTCATTGTAGATGCCGGACATGGTGGCCAGGATCCGGGAGCGATTGCCTTTAATGGACGGCACGAAAAAGATTTCACCTTAAAAGCTTCCCTTGCACTCGCAGAACTGTTAAAAAGAGAAGGAGCAGAAATTATCCTGACCAGGAATGGCGATCGTGATGTCTCCCTTAAAGAGAGATCCGCCATCAGCAGAAGATCTAGTGCAGATGCGTTCATCAGCCTGCATTATGATGCGTTCGGCAGCAATCTGGCCAGCGGCATTAGTACATATTATTATGGCAGCGACAGCAGGCAGCTCGCTTCCGTCATTGGTGAGAGCCTCACAGCCTATTCCGGCCTGCCCGGAAAAGGAACTCATTTCGGCGACTTCCATGTTTTGAGAGAGAACAATAAGCGAGGGGTCCTGATTGAGCTTGGGTTCCTTACCAGTATGGGAGATATGAACGCCATTGAGGATCCAGTTTATAATCAAAAAGCCGCTTCTGCAATTGTTGAGGGACTGAAAAAAGCCTATTAGCGAAAAAACCTCCTGCCGCGGGAGGTTTTTTCATATTGAAAGCCGTATATACATTTTAGATGTATAATTTGTTAATGATACAAAAGACCAACCTAACAATCAGAAAAGAGGAAGAGTAATGGAAAATCGAATAAGCTGGAATGGACAAATGTCCTTTACGGGTATAACACCATCAGGGCATGAAATCAAAATGGATGCTGCGCCTGAATCGGGCGGAACAAACTCCGGACCCAGGCCGACCGAGCTCCTCCTGAATGCGGCTGCCGGCTGTACAGCCATTGATATTATAAGCATCCTGCAGAAAATGAGGCTGAATCCAGATTCACTCCAGGTTGTTATTGATGGTGAAAGGGCCAGGGAATACCCTCAGGTTTTTACATCCATACATATCCACTATGTCCTTGAAGGGGAGCTCCCTGAGGAAAAGGTAGCCAGGGCAATCAAGCTCTCGAAGGAAACGTACTGCTCTGTTTCGAACTCCTTGAACGCGAGTGTTACAGCCACTTATGAGATAAACGGCAGGCAGGGAAATAAGGAGATTTAAACGGCGGCAAAAGATCATAATAAATAAAGTTGTTAAGGAAGGGTGACAGGATGAAACTTAGTATTTTAGATCAGGCACCCATCCTTGAAGGATCAGACGCAAACACTGCGTTGAATGAAGCGGCAAGACTCGCCGCTGCAGGGGAAGTGCTTGGCTATTCCCGGTATTGGATTGCGGAGCACCATGACATAGGCGGACTTGCATGTCCTGCGCCGGAAGTGATGCTGAGCTATATTGGCACAAAAACAAAATCCATCCGAATCGGATCCGGCGCTGTCCTGCTGCCGCACTATAAACCTTACAAGATAGCTGAAAGCTTTAATCTGCTGGCTGTCCTGTTTCCTGGGAGAATAGATCTCGGAATCGGGAGAGCGCCGGGCGGATCTGCCGAGGCATCCATGGCTTTATCTGATAATTTCCTGGAACAGGTCCGGATGATGCCGGATAAATATAGGGAGCTTCTTCATTTTTTGGATCGTGATTTTCCCGGCTCTTCCATGTTCTCTAAAATAAAGGCTTCTCCCGTGCCTGATATCACGCCAGAGCCCTGGCTTCTAGGAACCAGCAAAAAGAGTGCCCTGCTCGCTGCAGAAACCGGTTCTCCCTATGTGTTTGGGCAATTCATGAGCGATGCGGATACAAACGAAGTTATCCGTCTATACCGGGAACATTACCAGCCGCGGAAAAGCAATGATAAACCGAAAGTTATAGCAGCTGTCTCCGTGATCTGTGCATCGGACAGGCAGCGGGCCGATGAAATCAGGCATGAAATGCAGAGGGTAAGGAAAATGCATGAACCGACGGGGTCAGCGGACGAAGAACGGGAAGCTCAAGATTCTAAAACCATCACAGGAAATCCAATGGAAGTAAAAGAAAAACTGCTCTCTTTTGCAGTGGAACATTCTCTGGAAGAATTAATGATCATCACGATGGCACCGACTTACAGCGAAAGAATAGAGTCCTACCGCCTGATAGCTGAAGAAATGCTGTAACCGACTTTTAGCAATAACTTCTTCCAAAGTATTTTACCGCCCTCCAAAAAAGGGAACAATAAAGATACATCATTCTGAAATTCAGGGAGGAGGAACACCATGCCAATAGTTACTGCTGTCGGCTTCGGGCAGTTTGACGTTCCTGCCGGGCGTAAGCTGGTCCTTGCACTTGAGGATAACGGCGTCGCCATCCTGCACCGGTGCGGAGGAAAAGCGAAATGCACCACATGCAGGGTAGAGGTATTGGAAGGGGATTACCAGGAAATTTCGAAAAAGAAAGCAATGATGATGATGGACCATACAATCGATGACCAGCTCCGGTTATCATGCCAGATGGCTGTTTCAGGTGATATTACCATCAGGCCGATCAAGACGGTTGAAAACAGTGGACTGGATGCCGGGCCAAGGCCTGAGGAATAAAAACAAACATAAATTTTCTACTCGCAGATCATGCATGGAAATGAACGAAATAAGTGCAGGAACAAATTCAATTAGGCGGTGGAGCGGAGCAAGGCGCGGGCAGTAATGCATGTACACACCAGCTGGAGGAAGCCTCAAGGTACATGCAGCTCCGCCCCATTTCCACATAAATAAGAGAATCAAAAGAAGGGGGGATTTCATGGAAAGCAAACGGCTGGCAGGCGAAGAGGCAGCGGGATATGTTGAAAATAACATGATAGTCGGTCTTGGGACAGGGAGCACTATTTATTATACCCTGCTGAAGCTGGCGGATTTAATCAGGAATCATGGCCTGAATATCAGGGGGATCCCTACGTCGAAGGAAACAGAAAAACTTGCCCGGGAGCTTGGGATTCCGCTCCTTGCATTCAAGGAAGCAGAATCCATAGATCTGGCCATTGATGGGACAGATGCCTCGGATCAGCATCTCAATATGATTAAAGGAGGCGGAGGGGCACTGCTCAGGGAAAAAATCGTGGCAAGGGCAGCCAAGAGATTTATCGTAGCTGCAGACCGCTCCAAGTTAGTCAGGAATCTGGCCAGTGTAAAACTCCCGGTTGAGGTGATCCCGTTCGGTATGGAAATGACAGAAAAACATCTGAAGGCACTGGGATGTGCAACCGAGGTCCGCATGAAGGGGGCCAGCTCCTTTGTAACGGATAACGGCAACCATATTATCGATTGTTCGTTCAATGAGATCAACGATCCCGGTGAACTTGAAAAGGAAATCAATTTGATACCAGGGGCCGTAGAAAATGGTCTTTTTGTGGGAATGGCGGAAAGGCTTATTACAGTGAATGACAAAAGAAAAATTGTGTACGTAAAGGCATAGTAAGCTGGACCTTCTGGGTCCAGCTTATTATGAAATTCAAGCCTCGCTTGCTGTCTTCTGCTGTACACCGGCAGCCCTTTGGTCAAGCTCCGGGCAGATCAGGGCATATAACAGGGTCCCGAAGATCCCCATTGCTGTTATGAAAATGGTAATGGCAAAGCTTGATAGGAACGAACTGATTGTGACCGTTAAGGAGCAGATCAGCATGGCCAGGTTAAAGGTCAGTCCTGAAACCGCCATATAGGAACTTCTCGCGTGTTCGGGTGGAAGGGAGGCCATATAATTTTGCTGCACGGGTACACGGACGATTTCTGCTGCCGTCGCCGCGAGCATCGCTCCAAAAAGCAGCCAGATATTGTTTGAATAGGAAATGACGGCATATCCGGCAACAAATATAATGCAGCTGTTCAGGAGGACTTTCCGATCCTCCCATTTCCCTGCAAGGCGTGCCGCAAACAGAGCCATTAAAACAACAAGGATCGTATTTTCTGTTCTTAAAAAACCGGTCATCTCCAACCCGTCAAACGACCATCCGAAAAGGTGCTGCTGCGGAAGCTCGGCAGCAAGCCTGATGCTGATATAGCTGGTGAGCTGAAATTCCATGGAAATGACCAGGAGGCCGGCCAGGACAAAGATGACAAACACACGGTCCCGGAATACTTCCTGATAGGCAGAAAGCATTTTGGCTGCCTGGCCTCTTAGGTTTATGGTTCCTGCCTTTACAGGTGTATAACTTTCACTTATAAAGAACGTGATCAGCACCCAGGTCAGGAGGGATGTCAGCGTCAAAGCGGTCAGCAGCTCAAATAGGTAATTCTTGAACAAAAATCCGCCAAGTATTCCTCCAATAGCAATGGATAGATTGTTTGCCCAGTAGAGGATGGAGTACATGGATTTCCTTTCCTCTGGCCTGCTGACATCCATCAGCATCGCCTGTCCGGCAGGTCCGGAAAGGCCCCAGCAGATGCTATTGACGGTCATCATGGCAAACGTAAGCGCAGGTGAGTGGAACCATGGTGAATTTGCCAGCATCATGGAGAAAAAAGCTAAAAAGCGAAGGCTTTCTGCAAACACGATGATTTTCTTGCGGCCGAATTGATCAGAAAAATACCCGCCGAAGAAATTGATTAGAATGCCGATGAAAACATTAATCAGCAGTAGAAGGCCGGCATTTCTGGTCCCGAAATAATGAGACAGATATATCGCCATAAAAGGAAAGATCATGCTTCCGATCATGGAGCCTAAAAAGGACTCTAAAAGTCTGATCTGGATTGTCCTATGAAAAGACATGATATTCATTTTTCCTGCCGTCCTTTCTGTTGGAATTTTTTGGGTATGAAAATAATATATAAGAATAGTGGGCACTTTCCAACTATATTTTAAAAAATCATTATGAATACTAAAAAGAACTATTATTCTGACAATTTTGGTTTTATGCAAAATTGCTAACTAGGAGTGGATAATATGTTTTATGGACAGCGGACAATATCCTTTTTATGGTCAGGCCTCACTTTGCGTTTTGTGGATCAGCGCAGCATTATCCTGCCTTACATATTCTTTTTCCTCCTGGCTGTCTGTCTGGAAGGAGTCCTCTGGTTCCTTATAGGGACAGCGCTCTACTTTTCATTCTCCATACATAGTGCGCCGGACTGGCTGTTCTTATTATGCACTTTCCTGCATGCCCTCCTGACGGTCTTTTCAATTTATATCCTGAAGGATCTTTACAAAATTCATCTTAGCAGTGCACGTCATACTGGAAAGGGATAAAGCAGCTGCCGCATTAGAAAAGCAGGGAATAGTACTATGGAAAAAGAGCAGTCTGTTACAGACCGGTTTACTGGGGCACACAGGATAATCGGTTTTTTTTAGTAGATTGAACTGGGTTCGTTAAATTGAGGTCAAAATCATATGAAAGACATTTAGTGCAGGCATCCGAATTGAAAAGTCCTTCGTCGGGGGTATGAAGGACTTTTTGAGCAGGAGATTGGATTGAAATGTCCTTCATTGTGGGTATGAAGGACTTTTTGAGCAGGAGATTGGATTAAAATGTCCTTCATTGTGGGTATGAAGGACCTTTTGAGCAGGAAATCGAATTGAAAAGTCCTTCATCGTGAGTGTGATGGCCTCTTTGAGCAGAGAATAATCGAAAAAGCCATTCATAAGTCGTATGAAACGCTAACCTATCAAAAAGGCTGGAACCCCCGGCGTTACTATGTTTTTTCCCTTCAATTACCCGTACCGGTTCCCGCTTTTCACACAGCCTGCAACTACCTGCATCTACAACTGTCAAAACCTGTATAGACAAATTTATTTAAATCTTGCATAAAACGCTTGAAATCGATTTCAATGTGAAGTACATTAAAATTGTAAACGGTTACTACAATAACTTGCATGCGATGCAAAAGGAGGGAAAAGGGGGATAGCGTTGTCCACTATTTCAGATGTGGCCAATTTAGCGGGACTTTCCAGGGCAACAGTTTCACGGGTGATCAATAATCATCCCAATGTGAGCGAAGAGAAAAAAAAGCTTGTGCTGAATGCAATGGAACAATTGAATTATGTGCCAAATACTACGGCACAGAGGCTGCGCAACCAGAAAACAGATACGATCGCCATCCTGGTTCCTGTTTTAACCAATCCGTTTTTCGCTTATCTTCTTGAAGCCATGGATACGGTGGCGACCCGGAACGATTTTCAGCTCCTTGTCTGTCAGACGCGCTACGATAGGGAAAAAGAGCTTAATTTCCTTGATCTTTTAAAAAAAAAGCAAGTGGATGGGCTTATCCTGACTTCCTGTGAAAATGACTGGGACATTATCTCGGATTACTCGAAGTTCGGACCGATTGTCCTCTGCAATGAACAGAGTAGTGAAGCCGGTGTTCCGGCAGTGCGGATGGATAATACGGAGGCTGCGTACCTGGCGACCCGGCATATGATCGAGCAGGGCTGCAGAAAAATTGCTTATTCATACGGCGAGAAGAAAAGCAGTGTAGCGCTTGAGAGGGAAACCGGTTTTAAACAGGCGCTGGAGGAGAACGGCCTTCCCATCAATGAAAGATGGTTTATCAACAATGTGTATGACATTGAAGATGGAAGACGTGCCCTCAGGTATCTGGCCGGACTGAAAGATAGGCCGGACGGAATTTTCACCGGAAGTGACCAGGTGGCAACCGGGTTTATCATGGAAGCAAAAAAACAAGGCATATGCATACCAGGCGACCTGGCAGTGGCTGGCTTTGACAACCAGCCCATAGCAAGCGTTATCGATCCCCCCCTTACAACTGTGGCACAGCCTATCAAGCAGATGGGGACTAAGGCTATGGAGACGATGATAGAGGTAATCCTGCATAAACAAGAACTGTCATACCAAGAGATATTATTGCCTTTTGAATTGATCGTCAGAGGTTCCACCCAGCGGAATTCAATTATCTAGGAGGTAAAAATCTGTATGAAAAAGACCAAAAAGACTAAACTTTTAGCAGTTTTTGCAACATTATCTCTAGCGCTTTCGGCCTGCAGCAGCGACCAAAGCAGTTCGGAAGGTGAAAAAGAAAAAGCTTCCGGCAGCAAAAAAGGCGAGAAAGTCACCATCATCTATGCACGAGGCAAGGATGTAACCAAAGGTACAGAAAAAATGGTTGAAGCGTTCGAGAAGAAGCACAAGAACATTGATGTAAAATTCAGGGAAATGCCTGCTGATACCGGACAGCAGCACGATGCTTATGTGACCGCCTTCAACGCTAAATCCTCCGAGATCGACGTAATTGACATGGATGTTATCTGGCCGGCAGAATTTGCCCAGGCTGATTATGTTCTTCCGCTCGACCGCTTCATTGAGCAGGACGGCGTAGACCTTAAGGAATATAACCAGGGTGCCTTGAAGGCAGCCCAGTTCAACGGCAAGCAATGGGCTCTTCCTAAGTTTGTAGATGCCGGACTATTATTCTACCGTAAAGATCTAGTGAAAGATTCCGAGGTTCCTAAAACATGGGATGACCTGCTGACACAGGCTAAAGCCAAAAAAGGCCAGGGCGGCACGAAGTTTGGGTATGTTATGCAGGCCAAGCAATATGAGGGACTGGTCTGTAATGCAGTTGAATTCGTGGCGGCATATGGCGGTAAGTTCATCAATGAAAAGAATGAAGTGGCTGTAAACAGCCCGGAAACAATCAAAGGCCTTAAGAAGCTTGTAGAGATTGCTAAATCAGATGTGGTCCCTGGAAATGTGACGACCTTCACTGAGATCGAAACCGACCAGGCATTCATTGAGGGCCAGACAGCATTCCTCCGCAACTGGCCATATGAATATGCAAGTGCCAATGACAAGGAAAAATCAAAGATTGCCGGAAATGTCGGTGTTGCACCGCTTCCAGCAGGAGATAAAGGTTCAGCAGCAGCACTTGGCGGATGGATGGCAGGAATCAACAAAAACTCCAAGCACCCTAAAGAAGCATGGGAATTCCTTAAATTCATGGCAGGAGCAGAAGGACAGAAAATCGATGCCATCTACGGAGGACACGCTCCTACCATCACTAAGCTATATGATGACCAGGAAATCTTGAAAGCAAATCCGACTTTTGCAGACAAAGGTTTCCAGGATGGTCTTGCTGCAGCTGTTTCACGTCCGGTTGCACCAAACTACCCGGAAATATCTGAAATCATCCAGATCCATGTATCAAAAGCCATCGCTGGCCAGGAAACGGTCGAAGAGGCAGTGAAGAATATGGAAAAAGAAATGAAAGATAAACTAGAATCCTAAGATCTTAGTTTCCAACTGATTAGGACTGCCCGGCTGCCGCCATCTCCTAAAAAAGGGGAAGGAAAGCCGGTGCAGCCTTAATTTATTTTCTTTAAGGTGGGTGAAATGATGAAAAATCCGGGACATGATGATCTTGCCAAAAATAACAGCCAGCCTGCCCTTGAGCCTCTGAAAGCAGCTAAAAATAAGAAACGCCTCAGCGAAAGCAGGGCTGGATACATACTTGTTGCCCCGGCCATGCTTCTCATATTTCTGGTGGCTGTATGGCCGGTACTGCAATCTTTTTACTTCAGTCTTTTCGATCTGCGCCTTAACTCTCCGGTCAAATCGGAGGTTCATTTGAACTATAGTGTGAATCTGGTCAAATATCTGGATAGTTATCCATTCCTGATCAGCACGATTGACGATGAGATCGATGAAAACCATGCTGCTGATGCACTGCAAAAGGCTAAAACACAGCTTGAGGACCTTGATGCCGAGCTGCAGAAGGATAAGGAAATCAAAGTCAAATATGATCAGGTGAATGATAAACTTCTCGCATTTGAACAGCCGGGCGAGGATATCAGAATGGCGGAGCTTGATAAAGATGTGGCCGAAAAATACTTGAAAACCACCAGTTCTGTGGCTGATATACTGAGGGAAACAGCAAGGGAAACCGAATTTACCCAGGAAAAAAAGCTGGTCGGGCTCGCGTCCAACATTAAAGACTCCATTATAAAGCCAAACTTTATCGGTTTAGAGCATTACAAGGAAAATCTTTCAGATTCGAGGATGTGGAAGGCACTCGGAAATACCATGACGTTCACGGTGATATCCGTTGCCTTTGAACTTGTGATCGGACTTGCGATTGCATTATTGATCAACAAAGCATTCTTCGGACGCGGGCTGATCCGGGCGAGTATACTCATACCCTGGGCCATACCAACAGCCGTATCCGCTGTAATGTGGAAATTCCTGTACGATGGACAGAATGGTGTCATTGCCAAGATTTTTGAAGATGTCGGGCTCATTGACAAAATGAGCAGCCTGCTGGTAACAGATACCGGGGCGATGTTCTCTGTTATCTTTACGGATGTATGGAAAACAACGCCATATATGTCACTCCTGCTCCTGGCAGGGCTGCAGACTATACCGTCATCTCTATATGAAGCAGCCTCCATCGATGGAGCGAACAAATGGAAGCAGTTTGTCAACATTACACTGCCGCTCCTGAAATCGAGCATACTCGTTGCCCTCCTGTTCAGGACGCTTGATGCCTTCCGGGTATTCGACCTGATCTGGGTGCTGACGGGCGGAGGACCGGCAAATTCTACAGAAACCATTTCAATCCTTTCTTATAAAATTATGTTCTCGCAGACGAATTTTGGGGAAGGATCTGCACTTGCCGTAATTGTCTTTATCTGTGTGGCGATCATCTCGATGCTTTACATTAAGTTCTTAGGAAAAGATCTTCTTAATGATGGAAGGGGCAATTAAAGCAATCAGCGTTTTATCATAGACTTGTAGAAATACAAATTCCCTTAAGGAGTGAGAAAATGCAAAAGAAGCCTGGTCCCTTTTTCTATCTTTTTCTAGTTATTTTTGTATTCTTTGTGATGTTCCCTTTTTTATGGATGCTCATCAGCTCTGTTAAGCCGCTGAGTGAATTATTTGGAGAAAAAGCCTTTACTCCTTTTTCTTCCAATCCTACATTCCAGAACTATATATCTGTCTTTGTAGACTATCCGTTCCTAAGGTACTTATGGAACAGTCTCGTGGTCTCGACCATTACGACGGTTTATACCGTCATCGTCGCCGCATTTGCTGCCTATGCGATTGCAAGGCTTCAATTCAGAGGGAAGACATTCATTCTTGGAATTGTGCTGTCGGTAACCATGTTTCCACAGATCGCGACCATTTCGCCTATTTACATTTTCCTGAAGAATCTTGGGCTGACCAATTCCTATCTTGGATTGATCATTCCCTATACAACCTTCACACTTCCACTGTCAATCTGGCTCCTGGTTACGTTTTTCAGGAAGATTCCGTCTGATTTGGAAGAAGCGGCTAAAATGGATGGTGCTTCCCTGATGCAGACTTTTTGGAGGGTCATCATGCCGCTGGCTGTGCCGGGTATGTTCACCACAGCCATCCTGGTTTTCATAGCCTCCTGGAATGAATTTTTATTTGCACTCACTATCAATACAGAAGAAAAATACAAAACTGTGCCAGTCGGGATAGCCATGTTTCAGGGTCAGTTCACCATTCCCTGGGGTGAAATCGCAGCTGCGACTGTCGTCGTGACCGTCCCTCTTGTCATCATGGTCCTGATCTTCCAAAGACGGATTGTATCAGGTTTAACTTCAGGCTCAGTTAAAGAATAGGAGTTTATTAAATATGATTAAAGTAACAGTATGGAATGAAAATCAACATGAAAAGAAAAATCCGGCAGTACGGGACATTTATCCTGAAGGCATTCACGGGGCTCTGGCGGACTTCCTGCAGGAAGATTATGAAGTCAGGACAGCTACACTGGACGATGAGGAGCATGGGCTGACAAGAGAAGTCCTCGATTCCACCGATGTCTTATTATGGTGGGGCCATATTGCCCATGAAGAGGTTGAAGAAACAGTCGTGGAGAGAGTATGCCAGAGGGTGCTTGATGGAATGGGCCTGATCGTCCTTCACTCAGGCCATTTCTCTAAAGTCTTCAAAAAACTTATGGGAACTTCCTGTGATCTTAAATGGAGAGAAGCGGATGAGAAGGAACGTATCTGGATCGTAGACCCCGCTCATCCAATCACGGAAGGCGTAGGGGAATATATCGAGCTTGAGAAAGAAGAAATGTACGGAGAACACTTCGATATTCCTGCCCCTGATGAATTGGTGATGGTCAGCTGGTTTGAAGGCGGCGAGGTGTTCCGCAGCGGCTGTACGTATAAGAGAGGAAACGGCCGTGTGTTCTACTTCCGTCCGGGTCATGAAACCTATCCAACCTACCATAATGAAGCAGTACAAAAAGTGATTAAAAATGCGGTTAAATGGGCTGCACCTGTAAAAAGAAGCCGGCCTGTATACGGAAATGCCCACCCGCTCGAAACTATTACGGCTAAATAAGGAGGAACTTAAAATGACTGTCTTAAAAATCGGTGTAGTCGGATGCGGAAGCATAGCGAGGCACAGGCATCTTCCGGAATATGCGGCAAACAAACAAGTGGACATTGCCGCTGTTTGCGATATAGTGTTAGAAAGGGCCGAGGAGATGGCCGATTTATATGGAGCCAAGGCTTATAAAAACTATGAAGAAATGCTTAACGATCCTGGAATCGATGCAATTTCGGTCTGCACACCAAATTATCTCCATGCCCCGGTATCGATTGCTGCACTGAAAGCTGGAAAGCACGTATTATGTGAAAAGCCGATGGCAACTTCAAAAGAAGAAGCAGATGCGATGATTGAGGCTGCACAGCAAAATGACAAAAAGCTGATGATTGCGCATAACCAGCGCTTTGTCGCTTCTCATCAAAGAGCCAGGAAACTCATCAGCGATGGTGAGGCCGGCAGGATCTACAGCTTCAGGACTGCATTTGGCCATCCTGGTCCCGAAGGCTGGAGTATGGATGGAAAGAACAGCTGGTTCTTTAAAAAAGAAGAAGCTTTTATTGGAGCCATGGGAGACCTTGGTGTCCATAAATCTGACCTGATCCGTTACCTTCTTGGGGAGGAAATCGTCGAGGCAGCGGCTTTCGTCGAACACAGCTCAAAGGAAAACAGTACAGTTGACGACAATGCGGTCTGCATCTTGAAGTCAGAAAGCGGGATAGTCGGGACGCTTGCTGCCAGCTGGTCTTATGGCAGGGAGGACAACTCCACAATTATCTTTGGGGAAAAAGCAGTCCTGCGCCTGGAGGATGATCCAGAACACTCGCTGATCGTCCAATATAATAATGGTGAAACGGTAAAATATGAGCTCGGGCGGATCCAGTCAAACGAAGAAGGCGGCCAGAGCAGTTCCCAGGTCATCAATAAATTCGTTGAGAGTATAATAGAAGATAAAGAGGTGCCAGTAAGCGGGGAAGAAGGAAAAAGATCCCTCGGAATTATCCTGGCTGCCCTGGAATCTTCAGAAACTAAGCAAGTGATTAGCTTGAAGGAAAAACAATTGATTTAAAAGATAGGTGATAATAATGACAAAGCTCCGCATAGGAATCATCGGTGCCGGAGGAATAGCACAAGGAAGGCATATCCCGACACTCATTAAGCTGCACGACCAGGTTTCCATTGAAGCGCTGTATGACCTGAATCCTGTAACCTCGGCAGAAGCCGCAGGGAAATTCGGCATCCCGGTCATCGCTGAAACATATCAGGAAGTTTTCCCCCATGTGGATGCAGTAGTCATTGCGACGCCGAATAAATATCATGCAGAAATAGCCATCGCCGCCCTGAATGCCGGGGTGCATGTTCTCTGTGAAAAGCCGATGGCATTATCTGCTGAAGAAGGCGAAGCGATGATGGAGGCAGCCGAACGTGCCGGAAAAGTCCTGTCCATCGGTTTCCATTACAGGTTCATGAAGGAAGCTATCGCCGCAAAGAAAGCCATGCTGGCAGGAGATGTCGGTAATCCGCTTGTGGTCCGCATCAAGGCCCTCAGGCGCAGAAGAGTCCCGGGCTGGGGCGTATTTACAAATAAAGACCTGCAGGGAGGCGGCAGCCTGATCGACTACGGCTGCCACTTATTGGATCTCGCCGTTTGGCTGATTGGCAATCCGGAAGTTTCTGAAGTTACCGGCACTGCCTATAACACACTGAGCAAGATTCCCGGACAGGTAAATCAGTGGGGGAATTTCGATCCGAGTACATTCAACGTCGACGATCATGTGACTGGTTATGTGAAATTCGAAAACGGAGTTTCCCTCCTTCTTGAAACTTCTTGGTCTAACAATATTAAGGAAAATGTTGTCGAAGAAGTAAGCATTTCCGGGGATATGGGCGGTCTGGAAGTATTTCCGTTCAGCCTGAATTATGCCAAGAACGGCATGCTGTTCAACAGTGAGGCTGCATGGATTCCCGGGGAAGATGACCCGAGCCTGCCGCAGGCCCAGAATTTCATAGATGCCTGCCTGGGACTCGCTGAGCAGATCGTGAAGCCGGAAGAAGCCCTTCAGGTGACACGGATTATTGAATCACTTTATGAGAGCAGCGAAACAGGCAAATCCATCAATTTTTTTTTAGAAAACAGGAAGGGTGAAGCAGCACTATGAAACTGGGAGTATTCACCGTATTATTCGCTCAAAAATCCTTCGAGGAAATGCTTGACCATGTAAAGGAAGCAGGGCTTGATGCAGTTGAGATCGGGACCGGGAGCTATCCAGGCAATGATCACTGTCCGCTTGATGAACTGCTCGAAAGCGAAGAAAAGCGGCTTGCCTATAAGAAGCAGGTGGATGACAGAGGCCTAATCATAAGTGCATTCAGCTGTCATGGCAATCCATTATCTCCGGATAAAGAATTCGCGAAGGCATCACATGATACTTTTGTGAAAACCGTCCAGCTTGCAGAATTGCTCGAAATACCGGTCGTAAACTGTTTCTCTGGAATACCCGGTGACCACGAGGGGGCAAAGTATCCGAACTGGCCGGTCGCTCCATGGCCAAATGAGTTCGGTGATGTGCTGAGATGGCAGTGGGAAGAAAAGCTGGTTCCTTACTGGAAAGAATGGGGAACGTATGCTGAGAAGAAAGGTGTGAAAATTGGCCTGGAGCTGCACGGAGGCTTCCTTGTCCATACTCCTTATACCCTTCTGAAGCTACGCGAACTGACCAGTCCAGCCATTGGCGCCAATCTTGATCCGAGCCATCTCTGGTGGCAGGGAATCGATCCAGTCGCAGCCATTAAGATCCTCGGCAAGGAAAATGCCATCCATCATTTCCATGCGAAGGATACGTATATCGACCAGGAAAACGTGAACATGTATGGACTGACCGATATGCAGTCTTACGGAAGCATTCAGACCAGGGCATGGTCGTTCCGTTCTGTCGGCTGCGGTCACAGTGTCCAGGAATGGTCTGATATGATGAGTGCCCTCAGGACATTCGGCTACGATTATGTGGTAAGCATCGAACACGAAGATCCGATCATGTCCATTGAAGAAGGGTTCACTAGGGCTGTGCAAAATCTTCAATCCGTGTTAATCAAAGAAAAGCCTGGTTCTATGTGGTGGGCATAATAGCAACTAGGAAAAAACCTGATGGAATTGCTGCCATCAGGTTTTTTCTGTGGAAAGGGGCGGAGCTGCATGTATCATAAGGCTTCCTGCAGCCGGGTATGACCATCATTTATCTTGCCGGCATTCCTGCCTGCGCCTTAGTCCGCTCCACGCCTTATTGTATTTATTCCTGGTCTAGTCCAGGTTCCTATTTATCGATGAGCTGCGAATAGACTCCTGTTTGTTTTATGGAAATAGAACAAATGGCACTTTCCTTAGCACTTGTGTCCATAGTACCGTATTTATCCCATGGATGGCTGAAACTGTTTTTTCAGCATACAAAAAGGGTATATATCAAAGGTAAGAGTGGACAGGTATATTTTTTAATCGGTATGCAGATATTACTTTGGAAATGTATTGGAGCCATTCACGATAAATAAATGCATAAGGGGAAATGACATATGGCTTTGACACCGGAGCAGCGGATTGAATTGCATGGTTTTAATAACTTGACGAAATCGTTGAGTTTCAACATGTATGATATCTGCTTTACGAAGACGAGAGAAGAACGAGAGGCCTATTTGGAATATATTGATGAACAATATAATGCAGATCGCCTGACTCATATATTGAAAACAGTGGCCGATATCATCGGGGCGCATGTTCTGAATGTGGCCAAGCAGGATTATGTCCCGCAGGGTGCGAGCGTTACTGTCCTTGTATCAGAGGGGCCAGTTGTGGAAGTGCCGGAAGAGTCGTATGATGAATCACCAGGACCGCTGCCGGATAATGTGGTCCTGCAGCTTGATAAAAGTCATATCACGGTACATACGTATCCTGAATTTCATCCGGATGAAGGAATCAGCACATTCAGAGCGGATATTGATGTGTCGACCTGCGGGGAAATCTCACCACTCAAGGCACTGAATTATCTTATTCATTCATTCGACACCGATATTATGACCATGGATTATAGAGTCCGCGGTTTTACCCGCGATATCCAGGGGCATAAACTGTTCATCGACCATGATATCGATTCGATCCAGAACTATATCCCGGTCAGCATCCAAAAGCTGTATGACATGATTGATGTGAATGTTTATCAGGAAAATATTTTCCATACAAAATGTAAGCTGAAGGATTTTGATTTAGATAATTATCTGTTTGGATATACCAAAGATACCCTTCCGGAAGAGGAGCAGAAAACCATATCCAAAAGGCTGCAAAAGGAAATGGATGAAATCTTCTATGGCAAAAATATACGGAATGGAATCCAGATCGAAGAAGAAGAATTGTAACAAGGCTGGCGTATATGCGCCAGCCTTTCGTTATTTTTAAAAAATCTTCCACCATTTCTTATTGTTTTTAGCAGCAGCGACTTCCCGGAAGCTTGTGACCATATCCTGAAAAACATCTTCCCGCTCCTGAATGTTACGGTTGAACTGTTCCATATTTTTATTAAAGGAATCGACAAGAGTTTCCTGGTCCTCCTGCAGGGAACGAGTCATCTTAATCAGGTCTTTCTGTGCTTTGTCCAGGCTGCTTGAAGCAGAGGTGATTAAGCTCTTATAATCTTTGGACGCTGTTTTGGAGGATTCGGAAATCCGTTTTGATAGCTGCTCATAGGTGCCTTTTGAACTCTTCGCAATGCTTTCGGAGAGACTTGCGACAGTTTCGGAATGCCTGATGGAGGCATCAGTGATGCTCTCAGCTATTTCTGTCAGCTCCGTTTTCCTTCTTTCATTAGCACGGCTGATGGATTTTGAAAGGCCTTGTACCGTCCTGAGCGAGCTCTCATGAATTCCGTTCTGGACCTCCTCAAGCATCTGTCTGTTCTGCTTTTTTATTTCAGTCTTAATCTCGGAAAGAAGATTCTGCTTATATGTTTCAAGGGAAGAGAACAGCTCGTCCAAATTGGGCCCTGCCGGTGCAGGGGTCTGTTCCACAGACTGCACGGCAGGAGAATTATCGACAGGCTTTAGTGCGAGTGATTCGGAATCTGTTTCGGAACTCCCTGCCATATGTTTGGTCATGAGAATCCGGATCATATCCTTACTGAGATTTTTTTCTCTCATTTCCTTGATTTTTGCAAGAAGCATGATTTCTGTATCTGTATAAAATCTAGCTCCCTGGCGAGACCGCGGAATTACAAGCAGGCCGTTTAAGTCTTTTTCCCATTGTCTGATCGTGCCTGTAGGAACATTGATCTTTTTTGAAACATCTTTAATGGAATAAGCTTTCAGGAGTTGATTTTTGTTCATTTTGAATCTTCCTTTCATTCTTTTATTATAGGAGAGCGTTAAATTACAAGGTTATAGCCACTATATTCTGCACCTTCATTCCTTTTTTCCTGCCAGGTGACAAAAGCTTTGAAAACTAGTGCAGATTCTCCAAATAATCTGAGAATGATTCAAAAATAGTGGCTGTATTCGCATTTATTGCGGCTATTGAACAAGAAAGTGGATTTCCGCTGCAGGCGCTCAGCCTGAGC
Organism: Paraperibacillus marinus; assembly: GCF_046237605.1. Lineage (GTDB taxonomy): Bacteria > Bacillota > Bacilli > Bacillales > DSM-1321 > Paraperibacillus > Paraperibacillus marinus. Next base: position 2,089,887 of record NZ_CP143542.1, read on the forward strand.
GGGGCAGGCGGTGAGCCTCATCGGCTTTGCCTGCGGGGTCTCACCTGTCCCGCCTGCTCCCGCATTAAAAAGCGGAAAGCGGTGCCTGCCAAATAATACTTATTTATAACTCAATGTTCAGGTAAATTGTCTAAGCCTGCGAATATTATGGCAGGCAGAGATCCGATAAAGAAGACTTGCTGATTGGCGAGCGATTGCTGCGACAGAAGCTTAGTCGCACTTATGCGCTAGCGAAAGAAGACTTGCTGATTGGCGAGCGCTAGCTGCGACAGAAGCTTAGTCGCACTTATGCGAAAGCCTTGCAGCTGGATTTAGGAGTCTCGCACCTGAAGCGAAAGTCCACTTGCTTAATCATTCGATTTCCTCACTGAACTAATCCAAAAACAATAATCTTTTATAAAAGAGGCAAAATAGAGTAATAATGCGGAGGTATAATCGGCTTTGGCAATGAAGGGGACATTAGCCGTCCAGGACAAGGTTCACTGTTGCGGGAAAAATATTTGTCAGAAAAATGAGTATACTTGTTTGACATAAATCTTTTTCTTGCTTATAATTATCTCAAATTAAATTATCTCTAATTAGAGATAAAAAACTATGGGAGTGATTAGAATGGCAAAAGCAAAGTGGACACTGGATCCTGCGCACAGCAGCATCGATTTTTCTGTAAAACATATGATGTTTGCTAAGGTTAAAGGTAATTTTAACAAATTTGATGCTGTGATAGAGGCAGATCCTGAAGACCTGACAACCGCAGAGATTGACTTCACAATTGATACCACAAGCATTGATACAAGGAACGAAGACCGTGATGCCCATCTTCGCGGAACAGATTTCTTTGATACGGAACAATTTGGAACCATGACATTCAAATCAGGCACCATCACACGCACCCAGGGCAGCTCCTACACGATAACAGGTGACCTGACGCTTCATGGTGTCACACGCCAGGAAACTTTCCTCGTGACTTACGAAGGCAGCGGAAGTGATCCTTGGGGGAACATAAAGGCAGGATTCAACGTAGAAGGGAAAATCAATAGAAGTGATTATGGACTCACTTGGAATACTGCCCTTGAAACCGGCGGTGTTCTGGTAGGCGACCAGATCAATATTTCACTGCAGCTGCAGGCTGCACAAGCTTAAGTTCATGAAGGCAGACAGCCACTTTGGGGTTGTCTGTTTTTTTGTTTATCTGTTAAAAAGTGCGGGTAAAAAATACGGATTATTACAGGTTATATGAGGAGGAATTTTCTTGGCAGATCTCAAAAGTATATTAAAAATGGGCATGGAGGAATGGAACACTGAATCCAATATGTTTGCCGGTCTGGATAGAGCCTTGGAGGGACTGACTGCCGGGCAGGCAGCCTGGAAGGATGATGGAACAGACAATTCAATCCGTGAAATCGTCCATCATTTAATTTTCTGGAACAGCAGATGGCTGGCCCGGTTCATGGGTCTGCCGGTGGAAGATGCAGGAGAGTTCAGCAATGAATCCACCTTCTTCAAGGATCATACAGCTGTTCAGCCGGATAAAGCCTTGTGGGAGGGTGCTGTCCAGAAGCTGAAGCAGGTACATATAGAATGGATCAGGGCCTTAGAGGAATGTGATGAGGAAATGCTGCTGACAAGTGAGTCACCGGAGAGATTGTGGTGGGAGAAGATTATGGCAATGAATCTCCATTCGGCCCATCATCTTGGCCAGATCATTCTCATCAGGAAGAGACAGGGATCGTGGGAGCCGGTGGATTGGGATTAAAAGAAGCGGCCGGGAAACCCCAGGCCGCTTAACAATGCTTTAATATGATCTAAAAGCTTCGGCAGCTATCTCAAAGGACCGGAGACGGGAATTGTGGTCATAGATCTGTGCATTAATGATCATTTCATCAGCCTCTGTGCTATCAAGGAAAGTTTGCAGTTTTTCGGCAGCCGTCTCCTTGTCACCAATGATGGAAGAGCCAAGCTGCTGTTCCAGAGCAGCTTTTTCATATTCATTCCAGATGCCGTCCATCGTATCTACTGGAGGAAGGAGCGGAGAAGGATTGTTACGGATAAGATTTAAAAATTGCTGCTGCATGCTTGTTGCCAGCCGTTTCGCTTCCTTTTCTGTGTCGGCTGCTATAACATTCACACCGACCATGGCATATGGCTCTTGCAGTATATCTGATGGAGTAAAGCTCTTCCTATAAAGATCCAGGGCACTAAGTGTGTTTTGCGGCGAAAAGTGGCTGGCAAATGCAAATGGCAGTCCAAGGCGCCCCGCAAGCTGTGCACTGAAGCCGCTCGAGCCAAGCAGCCAGACAGGAACATTCAGGCCTTCACCAGGTATGGCATGCACATGCCTTTTACTCCCGGTTTCAGGTTGGAAATATGCCCGCAATTCTTCAAGCTGTTCCGGGAAATCCTGGCCATTGCTATTTGGTCCGCGCCGGAGGGCATAAGCAGTCAGCTGATCGGTGCCGGGGGCCCTGCCGAGACCAAGGTCGATTCTACCCGGGAACAGGGATTCCAGCGTCCCGAATTGTTCTGCGATGATGAGCGGTGAATGGTTAGGGAGCATAATGCCGCCAGAACCGACCCGTATCGTCGATGTTCCGGCTGCCACATGGCCGATAACCAGGGAAGTTGCTGAACTGGCGATGCCGGGCATATTATGATGTTCGGCCAGCCAATAGCGGTTATATCCCCATTTTTCTGCATGCCTTGCAAGATCGAGAGTATTCCTGAATGAGTCGGAAGCAGTACCTCCTGCAGTTATTGGGGAGAGATCAAGAACAGAGTATTTTATATCTCTTAATGATTTCCCTTTTTTTTCAGTCAAATCTATCATCTTCTTTCTTTACAAGCTGTATTGGAGTGGTCATGTATGATCTATTCTATCAGCAGTTTTTCGTGCCTCAAAATATTATGTTTCTGTGAAGGAAAACGACAGGAGATAGAACACTTCCATTGGGGTAACATAATCAGATAAGATCATTAAAGGGAAAGGGTGAACAGGATGAATGGAAAATTGCCTCCAGGACAGTTTGAAACCAAAAGCTGGCCGATTCTCCATCAAGGGGATGTGTACGAGTTTGAAGAAGAGAGCTGGAGTTTCCGCCTGTTTGGAAATGTAGAGGAAGAAGTCGAGCTTTCCTATCAGGAGCTGCTTAAGCTGCGATCAGTAACAGCGACGACTGACATTCATTGTGTGACAACTTGGTCCAAATTCGGGATCACATTTGAAGGAATTCCTCTCAGGGAACTGTTGAAACTTGTGAACATAAAAGAAGGAGTCCAGTATATCAAGGTTTACGGCTATTATGGCGGTGACCGTTTCGGCTATTCTGCGAACCTGCCGCTATCAGATCTGCTCGGGGACGATGCCCTGTTTGTGTACAGATGGAAGGATGAAGAAAATGATTGGCAGGAGCTGTCACCAAAACATGGCTTTCCACTCAGGTTTATCCCGCCGCCAAGCTTTTACTTGTGGAAAGGGACGAAATGGGTTTCCGGCATCCGGTTTATGAAGCTGGATGAACCTGGATTTTGGGAAGAGCTCGGTTATTCCATGACAGCTGATCCATATAAAGAGGAACGATACCGTTAAACCAAGCTGTTTCTTTGACACAGTGTACTGTACTAAATTATATTACAGTAAAGCAAAGCATTATCAGAAATGAAAGGAAGTCCTGATGATGAATGCAATGCAACAGGAGCATAGAAAAAAAGTTTTAGATAAGGTGGTCAGCACAAAAGATGAATAACAGCGAGCTGAAAAAGAACATTATTGATGCTTTTGAATTCAGGCATGCAACAAAGGAATTTGACCCAGGGAAAACAATTTCCGAAGACGATTTTCACTTCATTCTCGAGACAGGCAGATTGTCCCCGAGCTCCATCGGCTTGGAACCCTGGAAATTTGTCGTGCTCCAGAATCCTGAACTGCGCTCGAAAATCAGGGAGGTCTCCTGGGGAGCGCAGGGACAGCTTCCTACTGCCAGCCTTTTTATCCTGATTCTAGCCCGCAGAAATGTAACATATAACTCGGAATACTTTGAGAGACAACTGCGGGAGACCAAGAAAATGCCAGAGGAAGTCATCACGGCCCTGACATCGAGGTACAAGGATTTTCAAAATGACTTTGGCCTCCTGGAGAATAAGACGGCACTGTTTGATTGGTCCAGCAAACAAACCTACATAGCCCTGGCGAATATGATGACGGCAGCGGCCATGATTGGAATTGATTCATGTCCAATCGAAGGCTTTGATGCAGACAGGGTAAATAAGATCCTTGAAGATGAAGGTCTCCTTGAAAACGGGGAGCTTGGGATATCAGTGATGGCTGCCTTTGGTTACAGAGCTGAGAATCCGTCAAGGGAGAAAACAAGGCGGAGCATGGAACAGATTGTTACGTGGGTAGATTGAAGATATTAGGAGGAAAGCAGATGAATGAAAGATACAGAATGCTATTTGACAGTGTAGATCTTGGAAAGGGAACACCATTAAGGAACCGGATTGTCATGGCTCCCATGACGAATTTCTCTTCCAATGATGATGGGACAGTCAGCGATGCTGAAATGAAATACTATGCACGCCGCTCGAAAGGACCGGGCATGGTCATCACGGCCTGTGCCTATGTGACACCGGACGGCAAAGGATTTCCTGGCGAATTTGGCGTACACTCAGATGAAATGATACCAGGTTTGAGAAAACTGGCAGACGCCATTAAAGCTGAAGGTGCCAAAGCGGTTCTTCAGATTTTCCATGGAGGAAGAATGTGCCCGCCTGACCAGGTTCCCGGCGGCGAGGTGGTCAGTGCAAGTGCTGTGCCGGCGGCTGCGGAAGGGGCTCCTGTTCCCCGTCAATTAACAGAGAAGGAAACAGATGAAATGATAGCAGCCTTCGGAGCGGCTGCAAGGCGTGCTGCCGAGGCAGGCTTTGATGGAGTGGAGATACATGGCGCCAATGGCTATCTCATTCAGCAATATTTCTCTCCTCATTCAAACCGTAGGGAAGACCGGTTTGGGGGAAGCCTGGAAAAACGGCTGACATTCCCTCTGGCAGTCGTGGATGAAGTGAAAAAGGCAGCGGCCGGCAAAGAAGATTTCATTGTCGGATACCGCTTTTCACCTGAAGAACCGGAAACACCAGGCATCACGATGGCAGAAACACTTGTCCTCGTCGATGCTTTGGCCGACAGGGGTCTTGATTATCTCCATATTTCCCTTATGGATTTCAAATCTCTTCCGAGGAGGGGTGTGGATGATCCGCGGACACGTCTGGAAATCATTCAGGACCGGGCAGGCGCGAAGCTTCCTGTCATCGGTGTCGGCTCCATTTATAAGCCGGAGGATGCAGTGGCTGCACTCCAGACCGGCGTCCCCCTGATTGCGCTTGGACGGGAATTGATCATTGAACCAGAGTGGGTCCAAAAGATTGAGCAGGGAAAAGAAGACGAGATAGCAACAGTGATCGATAAGGACAAACAGGAAGAATTGACTGTTCCCGGCCCGCTGTGGCAGGCGATCATCAACTCTCCCGGATGGTTTCCGGGAGTATAATAACCAAACCCGGATTCTGCAGTAGAATCCGGGTTTGCTTTTTCTCATTTTTCCTTATCAGCCACCAGGTCCTCAAGCTCGTCCAGTGTTCCCCTGAATACCTTGAGACATTCTTCAATCGGCTTCGCTTCCGACATATCCACACCGGTATTCCTCAGGATAGAGATGGGATCATCCGAGCCGCCCTTCATGAGAAGCTCTCTTTTTATCCTGTCCACAGCCGGCTTTCCTTCTCTTTTGATCTGGGCAGTGAGGGCTGTGGAAGCAGCAAAGCTTGTTGCATATTGATACACATAAAAATTATGGTTGTATAAATGGGGAATCCTGGCCCACTCCAAACCGATTTCTTCATCCTGCTTAACTGCAGGTCCATAGTATTTCTGATTGAGGCGGCTGTAAAGGTTCTTCAGGTTTTCTGCAGTAAGGGGAGTTCCTTCTGCATCCATTTGGTGTACTTCTTTTTCAAACTCGGCGAACTGTGTCTGTCTGAAAAGCGTTGTCCGGAAATCTTCGAGTTTTTGATATAACAGCTGCATCTTCTTTTCTTTCGATTTTGCTTTTTTATATTCACTGTCCCATAAAAGGTTTTCATTTAGCGTGGAGGCAGTTTCTGCAGTGAACGTGGCATAGCCTGCATAAAGGTAATTCTGGGCTTTATTCGACATAACCGAGTGCAGGGCATGGCCGAGCTCGTGGGCAATGGTCGAAACGTCATTTTTGGTACCCTGATAATTCAACAGAACATATGGATGGGTATCATATGCTCCCCACTGATAAGCTCCCGATCGTTTATCTTCAGTCGGATACACATCGATCCAGCCCTCCCTGAAAGCCTGTTTGAGCAAGTTCGTATAATCCGGCCCCATTGTCTTTAAGCCTTCTGTTACCATTTTCTTAGCTTTTTCATAAGTGATATATCCTGTATTCTCCTTAAGCAGCGGGGCATTCATGTCATACATATGCAGTTCCCTGATCCCGAGCAGTTCTTTTTTCAGCTCCATAAACCTGTGCAGGTCCGGAAGCCCCTTATGGACCGTAGCTATGAGATTGTCATAGACTTCAGGCTGAATGCTGTCTGACGAAAGACTGGCGTCCCTGGCTGATGGGTAATGCCTGATTTCTGCGTTAATATTGCTTGCCTTCACCTTAGCGCTTAGAATATTTGCATATGTATCCTGAAATCTTCCAAGTGTGTCATATAACTTGTGGTAAGCCAGACTTCGTTCCTTCCGGTTGCCGCTTTCCATAAAGCCGGAATAATTTGACCGGGTCAGCTTCACCTTCCGCCCATTCGTCTTGATATAGCCAAATGGTACATCCTTCTCCAGTGTCCCATAAACAGAAGGCGCTGTTCCGCCAAGAGGCGAAAGCTTGGAGAGAAGCAGTTCCTGACTGCCTGAGAGGGTATGTTCCTTATCTTTAAAGATATTTTTGAGAAAAAATTGATAGGGTTTCAGTTCTTTGCTTGCCATGTAGGTTTCCATCTTCTTTTTTGGAAGCCTGACAGCTTCAGGAGTGAACCAGGAAAGATGACTGGAAACAGCCTGGTACATATCCTCAGCCTTTGAAACGGCTGTTTGCAGCTGCGGCTTCCCCGGGTCTGCATCAAGCTGCAATTTAGCGTACACATACACCTTTTCAGAAAGACGGGAAAGCACCGAATAATCCTGGATAGCATCCTTCATGACTGTGGGTGATTCAGAAAGCCTCCCCTCATAGTCTTTCTGAAATTGGGCCGATAAAGTGACAGCCTTTGATAGATCCTTCTCCCATGATTTCTGGTCAGGATAGATATGTTCCATTTTCCAGCGGTAATGGGATGGAATTTCAGCCCGGGTTTTATAGAGCGGATTTTCAGGTTTCAGCTCTTTGGCCGCAATGATTTGCAAGGGTGCTGCCGCGGCAGCCAGTACAACTGCAGCAAGACAGGAAAATAGTATACGTTTCATATGCTCCTCCAATCAATTGAATTCTGGGATTACTATTTCCTATATACAGAGAAACATGTATGGATGCCATAGCGCTGCAGTTCTCAGCGCTGATAGTTTTTGATAAAATGGTTGTGTCTGAATATTTAAACATTTGGAGGTAGTAATGAATGAGCGGGGAATTAATAAGAATCGGGACCATTTATATTCCAGTTTTGGATGTGGAAAAATCCAGCAGCTGGTATGTGGAACAACTGGGAGCTGAACTGAGTTACAAAGATGAAGATAAGGCAATACTTAATTTTGCCGGCCACAGCGTATTCCTTGTGGAATCACAAGAAGGCCAAAGCTCGAATTTTTACGACAGTCATGGTGAGGAGCGCTTTTCCTTAACCTTTGAAGTGGATGGGCTGCATGCCTTAAAAGCTATTCACAGCGGCTTCATGGACAAAAAAATTCGTGTGGGAGAAATAGAAGACAGGGGACATGCCGGAAAGAACTTTGTTTTTTTTGATTTGGACGGAAATAAGTTCGATGTATGGAGCGAATTGAGCCCGCAATATAAAGAATTACATAAAACAGTTTTATAAAAGCTGGCCGGGGATATCGGGGAATAATGCGGGTGGGGTGGGTGAGGTCAAAGATTCAGTATTGATTCCTAACCGGCAGTGAAGGATCATAGAAAAAACGTTTAAGGCCAAAATGAGGCAGAATCAGGACGGAAATGGTCGTAAAAAGGTGCTTAAGACCAAAACTAGGCAGAGTCGGAGAGAAAGTGGTCTTAAAATAGTATTTAAGACAATAATGAATCAGAATCATGAAGAAAATGGTCGTAAATAAGTACTTAAGACCAAAATGATGCGGAATCCGAGAAGAAGTGGGTCATAAAGATATCTACAAAACCCTTATGAAGCAGATCACCCAGGGATAAAACTTCATAGTGAATTAGTTTCTACTCATAATCATATTATGTAAACATATTCTTCCAAAACAAAAGCCGCCACACCCCAGAATGGCGGCCATCATTTGTCTATTGTCCGTTCTTTACCTTTTCCCGGTCCCGCTTTAAATCATCCTGCACACTGCTGCCCCAAAGTTTGACGCCTTTGTTATAGGCGGCACGGCTGATAAGGTGGCCGGCGACGGGTGAGGTAAGGAAGATAAAAATGATACCGAGCAGGATCCGGGAGTCTGCGGTTCCTTCTACTCTGAAAAAGTAGATAAATGTCCCGACCAGTACGAGCATGACGCCCATAGTCGCGCTTTTGGATGCTGCATGGTTCCGGGTATATACATCAGGCAGCCGGAGAAGTCCGAAGGCCGTGACCAGACTTAGTAAGGCTCCGATAGTGATAAACAGACCGGCTAGAAAATTAAAGATTTCGTTCATGCTCGATGATAGCCCCCTTTTCAAGATATTTAGAAAAAGCTACAGTCCCGATGAAGGCAAGAATGCCGAGCAGGAGGATGATATCCAGGTACGCACTCGTTTTTAATAGGATCGATACCAGGGCGACAATGCTGATCAGATTGATGCCGATTGCGTCCAGGGCGACCACTCTGTCAGCGGTTGTCGGCCCCTTGATCACCCGGTAAATAAGGCCGAGCATGGCAAGAGAAATACCAAGCAGTGCCAGTCTGATGATGATCTCAAACACTATCTGCTCACCTCCATGATTGCACGTTCAAAAGTATTCCGTATGCTCCTGATGGATTCTTCTGTTTCATCTATATTCATGGCATGCACATACAGAATTTTGTTGTCATGTGAGACATCTATAACCAGGGTTCCCGGCGTCAGTGTAATTAAATTGGCCAGCATCGTGATTTCCCAGTCTTGAGTAAGTCCAGTAGGATAAGCGAATATACCGGGCTTGATATCGAGCTTTGGCTTCAGGATGACTCTTAGGACTGACAGGTTGGACAGATATAATTCTCTGGCAAATATAAAAATTAAGTAGATGACCGCATTTACCCTGTGAAGATAAAACCTGGTGCTGAAAAACCTGCGATAGGCGAAAAGAATCAGGATCCCGATTAAATAGCCTACAAAAAATGTGGAAGCTGTATAGGAGCTTTGCAGGAACATCCAGATAAGGGCCATGAAAAAGTTTAATAATATTTGAAATGCCACCGCTCTACTCTCCTTTCAAAACAGCATTGATATATACCGAAGGATCTGCAAGCGGACCAGCTGCCTTTGAAATCAGCTGATAAACAGGTTCAGCTCCGATTCCATAAAGAACGGCCAGTGCCGTCAGCAGGGCAGGGGCAGTATATAGCCATAGAGGCGGCTTGCTGCTGGAATAGTCTTTTTCCTCGCCCCAAAAACCGCGTATGAAGATCTTCATCACAGAATACAAGACGAGAAGGCTTGTAAACAATACAAGGGCTGATCCTATATAATGACCCTCCGCAAAACCAGCCCCTACAATCATGGCCTTGCCTGGAAAACCGCTCAACGGAGGAATGCCGGCAAGCGCAAGCGCCGCAATAAAGAAGCTCCAGCCGAGAAAAGGGTATTTGTGGATCAAACCGCGGATTTTTCCCAGATCGCTGGTGCCGGTTATTTTGATCATCAGCCCAATCTGCAGGAAAAGGGCGGCTTTTATGATCATATCATGCACCAGGTAAAAAATGGCCCCTTCATAGCCAGCCCCAGTGCCGATTGAGGCTCCGAACAAAATCAGCCCGACTGCGGCGATTATATTATAAATGATGATTTTCTTAAGGTCTGAATAGGCAATGGCTCCGATTGCCCCGCCTGCCAGTGTCAGCAAAGCCAGTACCTGAAGGAGGGTGCTGGTGAATCCTCCATCATGGGAAAAGAAAAGACTGTAAGTCCGGAGAATGGAGTAGACTCCTACCTTTGTCAAGAGTGCCCCAAACAGGGCAAGTACAGCAGAAGGAGGGGCAGAATAGGAACCTGGAATCCATACATACAGCGGGAATATCCCACCCTTAATCCCAAATACAATCAGGAATAGAACGCCTATCACCGTGAGGATGCCTGGCTGGCCGATTTCGGAAATCCTCTCGGAAATATGAGCCATATTCAATGTACCCACCACTGAATAGAGAAAAGCCACGGCGATGACGAAAAATGCTGAAGAGATGATATTCACAAGGATATATTTGATGGATTCGCGCAGCTGGATCCTGCTTCCCCCGAGTACCAAAAGAACATAGGAACTCATCAGCATCACTTCAAAGAAGACAAAAAGGTTAAAAATATCACCGGTTGAAAACGCACCATTCACACCGACGATCAAAAAGCTGAAGATCGGGTAATAATAAAATTTTTCCCTTTCTTCACCTATCGTTTTAAAGGAATACACCAGGCATGCAAGGCCGATGATGCTTGTGGTGAGCACAAGGAGTGCGGACAGCATATCGGAAACAAGCGTGATCCCGAATGGCGCTTCCCAGCTGCTTAAGTCCATAGTCTGAATCCCGGTCCTGTATACCTTATATGTAAGGAGTATAGCAGCAATCACCGTCATGATTGACCCGGCAAGGGAGACCCCCCGCTGCCACGGGATATTCTTCGGGAAGAAAATCAGGATGATGCTTATGAATAAGGGTATTAATATGGGCAGTATAACTAGGTTACTCATGAATCATTTCCTTTCAGGGAGTCAAGATTATCGGTCCCAAGCTCCTGATAGGCACGATAGGCCAGTACAAGGAAAAAGGACGTGACTCCAAAGCTGATGACGATAGCTGTAAGTATGAGAGCCTGCGGCAGCGGATCTGCATAGGCCGCGGCTTTTTCCCCGAGCAGGGGAGGAGCCCCCTGCTTCAGCCCTCCCATGGTGATGATCAGCAAATGAGCACCATGGCTTAACAGTCCGGTGCCGATGATAATCCGAAGCAGGCTCCTTGAGAGCATGAGGTAGGTAGCTGTCATGAACAGGACTCCAATGGTGATGGCCATGATCAGTTCCATTATTCACTCACTCCTATCGTCTGGATGATGGTCAGCGTGACGCCGATCACAACTAAGTAAACGCCTGTATCAAACAAGAGCGCCGTATGAAGGGACGTTTTCCCCATGATCGGCAGATGGATATAGGTATAAGCGTGTGTCAGGAACGGCTTGTTGAAAAGAAGTCCCCCGGCGCCGGTTGCTGTAGAGAGAAGCAGGCCGGCTGCGGTCATTTTTTTATAATCTACCGGCAGGATGGAGGATACTGTCTTAATGTCAAATGCCAGGAGCAGCAGCACAATCGCCCCAGATGTCATCAGCCCCCCGACAAATCCGCCGCCTGGACGGTAATGTCCCTCGAAAAACAAATGGATGGAAAACAGGACGATTAAAAACAGGATGATTTTTGTGACTGTCTGAAGAATTATGTCATTGGTTTTCATCCTTTTTCACTTCCTTTTGCAAGCCTTAATTTAATCATGGCGAAGATGCCAAGTGACGCGATTCCCAAGACACAGATTTCAAACAGGGTATCAAATCCCCGGAAATCCACCAGAATGACATTGACCATATTTTCCCCGCCAGCTTTTTTATAGGTATTTTCTATATAGTAACGGGATATCGGCTCAAAATGACGGTAACTGTAGGCTGAAATGGCCATCAGGGTAACCAGGATCCCGACACCTGCCGAGATAATGGCCTTTCTTATCCTGAACCGCATGCGTTCTTCAGTTTGCTTGATTTTCGGCAGATGATAAAAGCAAAGCAGGAACAGTGAAACGGAAACCGTCTCGATCACAAGCTGCGTCAGGGCGAGATCCGGTGCCCGGAACAGGACAAAAAATAATGCCATCGTATAGCCTACCGTGCCAAGCAGGATGATGGATGTCAGCCTGGATCGGACGAAAAGAATGGTCAGGGAAGTAAGGGATATTATGACTACCAGGATGACCTCATACAGCCGGACCGGCGCAAAGAACTCGGTATCCAAAAACCAGGCTTCCTTGATATAAAAAGTGAGCGCAAGGATCAGGATGAAAAATGAAAAGATATACACAAGATGTGACCTGGTCGATCTATCCATATATCCTCTTGTCAGGCGGTGTGCCCCCGATTCAGTATGGGCAAGCCCGCTGTCATACAATCTTGAGAGTTTTCCGCCAAAAGCGGAATAAATGTTCTCCCATCTCCTTAGTGTAATGACCAGGATCGTCCCGATAACGGCGACACCTATTGTCATGAAAAGCTCAGGTTTAAAGCCGTGCCAGAACGAGATATGGACCGCAAATGTTTCTCCTCTGCCGGACGCTTCAGGCATGATGGAATGGAGTGCAGGGGCAATGATGGTCTGTGACAGGATATTCGGAAACAATCCCAGAATCAGCGCCATGGAAGCAAGAACTACCGGCGGAAGGAGCAGTCCGAGCGGGGCCTCATGCGGCTTCTTGGGCAGTTTTTCTTCCTGCAGCTTCCCGGTGAAAGTCTTGAAGAGGAGCCTCATGCTGTAGACAAAGGTGAAGACACTCGCGATCCAGGCAAATACCGGCAGCAGGATGCCCCATTTTTCAAAGCTGAATATCGACAGCTCTGCGGCACGCAGCATTCCCGTAAAAAACATTTCCTTGCTCAGAAAGCCGTTGAAGGGCGGAAGACCGGCCATGGAAAAGCTTCCAACAAGTGAAATGGTAAAGGTGATGGGCATTAAATTGATCAATCCGCCGAGTTTCCTTATGTCTCTTGTTCCGGTTTCATGGTCAATGATGCCGGCGGCCATAAAAAGGCTGCCTTTAAATGTGGCATGGTTGATTAAATGAAAAACCGCTGCAGTCAAGGCTGCCACATAATAGCTTTCTCCGATATACGGCTCATTCAGAGCTGCGGCCCCAACACCGAGAAGGCTCATGATCAAGCCAAGCTGGCTGATGGTGGAATAAGCCAGGATCCCTTTTAAGTCATTTTGCTTCACTGCAAAAAATGAGCCCCATAATAGGGTGGCCATTCCAAAACCTGCTACCAGCCACATCCATAATCCGGACTCTGCGAAAACCGGTGTCATGCGGGCAACCAGATAAATTCCCGCTTTAACCATTGTAGCGGAATGAAGATAGGCACTTACAGGTGTCGGTGCTTCCATGGCATCCGGCAGCCAGATATGAAAAGGGAACTGGGCGGATTTAGTAAAGGCTCCCAACAGGAAACATAATAATGCCGGCACAAACAGACTGTGTTCCTGAATGGTGTCAGCCATTCCAATGATTTCCGCTATACTGAAAGTCCCTGTCATCACGTAGAGGAGGAGGATGCCCGCGAGGATGGCAAGACCGCCCAAAACGGTGATAATCATGGACTTCTGTGCTCCATATCGGCTTCTTTCCCTATGATTCCAATAGCCTATCAATAGAAAAGAAGAGAAGCTTGTGAGCTCCCAGAAGGTATAGAGCACAATGAGATTGTCAGACAATACAATTCCAAGCATCGCTGACATAAAAATCAGGAGATAAAGATAAAAGTGGCCCAATTTTTCCTTGAATTTATCCAGGTAATAGACTGAGTAGAGCACAACAAGCATTCCAATCCCTGTAATCAACAGGGAAAACAGCAGGCCGAGTCCGTCTGCCCGGACGGAAAAATCAACCCCGAGTGACGGAATCCATGGAATGGTTAAGATTGAATCCCCATTCGATGGTCCGGCTGGTATCAGGCTCAAAAAATAGCAGAACAATATGACCGGGATTGGCAGAACAAACCAGCCGGTATGTACTCTCGGCACCTTTTTCCATAGAAAAGGAGTAAATACAGCCAGTACAAGAGGCGCAAGTACCGCCAGATGAAGAATAGACAATTTGATAACCTCCTCAGGGAAAAAAACATATTAATAACGACTCGATTTAGCTTGGCCGCCTGTGAATATTTAGCCTTTTACTGTTTCATACTGGGTTTAGGCGGTGATAAATATGGCTGCAAAGTCGACAATCTGCATTTTGGTCTTTTTGCTGCTAACAGCAGCATGCTGGATATTGGAGGCCGGACTGACCCGGAAAATGGATCACGACCAGAACAGCGGCATTTCAATCTCCTCACAGAATCGTAAGTATAATGGAAGCAATAGCCTCTTCTTTGAGCCAAGGGAGTATGTAAAAATAATTACGCACATCAACTGATGCCATGATGAATAGTTTTCTCCGTTTGCCGTACAATCATTCGGCTGCAAAGCCCATAGAAAAAGGGGCCTATTAGGCCCCTGATCTAAAAATAGACAGAAAGGAGCCCCAGTGACAGGCTCCTCCTAAACGAACATTATTAATAGTTATATCTTTCATACTAAATAACAAATTCGTAAAAGTAAAGCCATAACCCTGCCCGGTGAAAAATAGGATTTTATTTTCACTTTGGGGCATTAAGGATGATTAATTGTGGAAAAGTAAAGAATGTCAAATAGCCGGGAGGTATAAAGATGGAAAAAATTGAAGCTGGTGAAAAATTTATAATTGAAACTTCAGATGGAGAGGACCAGGAAGTTGAGGTGCTTGGCACCCTGGCCATAGACGGTGCGGACTACGCAGCGGTAAGCTTCTCGGAAGATATCCAGCGTGAGGGTGAAGAGGAAATCGATGTGTTCTTCCTGAAAGTGGATGATGAAGGAGATTTCTCAGCGATCGAATCGGACGAGGAGTTTGAAAAAGTCTCGGCTGCATTTGAAGAAGTTATGAAAGAATAGTAAGATGAGGCTGTCCCTTGAAAGGCACGTTATCTCTCTCGGGACAGCTTTTTTCGCGTGCCTATTTATAGAACCGTAAATAATTTACATGTTTAATTATTTCAGAAAGAGGTTATACAACAACGAGATACTGTAAGAAGGAGTCGAGATATGCACTGGTATGAGAAATTGAATCAGTATTTCCCGATTGAGGAAATGAAATCTAGAGAACATATAGAAGCCCTGCTGGATGACAAAGGGGACATCTATCATAAAGATGAAGGCAAGGATCATGTTCTGATGTATGTGGAACTGGACAAATTTGTGTTCATCGATTATTTATTTGTTTCAAAAAATTCCCGCGGACAGGGACTCGGGCACAAATTGCTCGATAAACTGAAGGAGAAAGGCAAGCCCATCCTCCTTGAAGTCGAGCCTGTGAATTACGAGGACTCTGATACAGCAGGAAGGCTCCGTTTTTACAAACGGGAAGGCTTTGAGCATGCTGAAAAAATCGGCTATCGCAGGAAGTCACTGGCTACGAGTGAAATCAATGAGATGGAAATCCTTTACTGGGCACCGGGACAGGAGAGCGAAGAAGAAATCTTTGAGGCCATGAAGACAACATACGAATTGATTCATACTTACAAAGACAAGGCGTTTTATGGTAAATCGTATGAGTCTGTCGATGAAGTTCTTTCCTATGACAAGAAAAAGAATCCGGAGAATATCCTGGAGGAAATATAAAATTTAAATCAAGGGGGCTGTCCAAAGGGGCAGCCTCTTTTTCGCTGAATGAAAATTATTGAGAAACAAGAGGATTAGCTCTATGATACTTATAAACTGATTTTTAAAAGGGAGAGCTGATATGGGAAAAGGACTGATGGGCAAAAAAGTGGGAATAGGTGGATCCCGCAAACTTGAGGAAATGGGCAGTCTGATTGAAAAACAAGGCGGAATGCCAGTCAGCCGGCCGCTGCAGGGAACTCTCTTCCTGGCAGGTGATGAGCTTGGGCCCCCGCTTCGGGAACTGATCCAAACGGGAAGCGACTGGTTTATATTCACGACAGGGATCGGTCTTGAATCCCTTGTCGAGATCTCTGACGGGATGGAGCTGAAAGAGGAATTTTTAAAGCGGCTTCAGGAGTCCCATATAGCCGCCAGGGGATATAAAACGATTTCCGCCCTAAAAAAGCTTGGCGTGAAACCTGATGTGACGGATTTGGACGGCACCACCCGGAGCCTCCTGGATGCTCTCGATGCATTTGATATGGCAGGGAAGAAAATAACCATCCAGCTGCACGGGGAAAAAGCCCCCGGGTTGGTGGATTTCCTGAAAGAAAAAGGAGCGGAAACCTCCTCCATCCTTCCTTACCGGCATGTGCTTCCTGATTTAGAACTGCTGGAGAGAACTGCGGAAGAACTCCTGACTGGTGAGTTGGATGTTTTTTGTTTTACAACTGCTGTCCAGGTCAGAGTCCTGTTTGAATTTGCCCTCGAGCGAGGCTTTCATGGGAAGCTGGTCCAAGCTTTCCAAAGCACCATGGTCACTGCGGCCGCAGTAGGAAAAGTTACGGCTGAGGCATTGAGGGATGAAGGAGTCGAGAAACTGTTTGTCCCCGAACATGAAAGGATGGGTGCCATGATCATGGGGCTCGGTCAATACTTTATGAAACAGAGGGTGCTAAAAGATGGATCTGAAGGATAAGACGGCTATCATTACAGGGGGCAGCAGCGGCATCGGATATGAAACAGCCCGCTTCCTGTGCCAGAGGGGTGTACATGTATATATGGCCGTGCGCAACCCCGATAAAGGCAGGGCGGCTGAACAAGAAATCAAAGGCGCAAACCCCTCGGCAAGCATCAAGTCCTTAGTTCTTGACCTTGCCGATCTAGAAAGCATTCAATCCTTTGCCCAATCATTCAGCGGGAATGCCGGAACCTTGGATCTTCTAATTAATAATGCCGGAGTGATGGTCCCTCCTTATCAAAAAACAAAAAATGGTTTTGAACTTCAGTTTGGCACCAACCATTTGGGTCATTTTGCCCTGACCGGGCTTCTCCTGCCGCTGATTGAAAAGACGAGGGAATCGAGGGTGATTACGTTAAGCAGCCTTGCTCACAGGAAAGGAGAAATTGATTTCCACAATCTGGAAGGGCAAAAAGGATATCGTGCCATGAAGTTTTATGGACAGAGCAAGCTTGCAAACCTTCTATTCGCTTTAGAGCTGGATGAACGCTTTAAAAAGCATGGAATTCAGGCGAAAAGCATCGCCTGTCATCCGGGCATCGCCGTCACGAACCTTTTCAAGATCGGCAGGAAGGATGCGCCGCGCTGGCTGAAAAAGGCGGCAGCCCCTTTTTTGCAGACAGCGGAAATGGGTGCTCTTCCTGTCATCTATGCAGCCGAACATGAAAATCTTAAAGGCGGGGAGTATATTGGTCCTGACGGCAGGGGCAGCCGTAAGGGGTTTCCTGTCATTGAAACCGTGAAGCATCCTTCCTGTTCAGACAACACAGGAAAAAGGCTATGGGATGTTTCCGAAGAATTGACGGGCGTATCCTATCTGTAACAAAATAATCCATCACCATTCAGGAATTCCAACACGAGATTCCTTATGTTCCTTATCGTCCTCCACAAGGATTTTTGTCATCCAGATCCCGATGGCCGCCCTGGCAGGGGTCATGGTGATGGTCTCGGCCGGAACCTTTGACTGGAATTCTCTACTGACCCTACGCAGGATGCCTTTGACCGATACAATCGTCATGATTGTGACTGTTCTTGTGGTCATGGAGACTCCTGACTGATCGAAGGGAGTTCTCGCTGGCATCATCCTGAATGCCGTATTCTTTGCAGCCAAGAATTCGAAGGTTTCGGTTTCCTCTGTCTATGAAAAGAATAAAATGAAGAAAGTATATCGTGTGTCCGGACAGCTGTTCTTTGCATCTGTTATTGATTTCCTGAACAGCCTGAATCAGTCCATACAGACCAGCATGGACTGAAAAAAGCATCTGGGCATTAACAAGCAAAAGCTCACCATAAATAGAGGTGAGCTTTTTCCACTTATACTGCCTTACTGTTATTTCGAAACTGAGTCTCAAGTTTCCGGCTCCAGCCTGTAAGGAGGACGGCGGCTGTGACCATCAGTCCGCCGGCCCAGGCTGTATGGATCAATCCGGCAGAATCCGTGATTAATCCGCCTGCATATGAGCCGATGGCGATTCCAGCATTGAAGGCTGCAATGTTCAGGGCTGACGCAACATCCACTGCACTGGGAACATATCTTTCTGCAAGCATGACGACATATACCTGCAATCCGGGCACATTCATGAAAGCAAACAGGCCCATCAGGATGATGGTGATCAGGCCGGCGATTTTAAAAGGGGCCGTGAAAGCAAGCACAAATAACACGACAGCCTGAAAAATGAACATGTAAAACAATGCCCCGACGGGATTATGGTTGGCAAGCTTACCGCCAATCATATTGCCAATTGCAATGGCTGCGCCATATACAAGAAGAATGGCAGCGACTGAACCTGAACTAAAACCGGTGACCTCCTGCAGAATAGGAGAAAGATAGGTGAACACGACAAAAGTTCCTCCATAGCCGAGTGCTGTGATTAAAAAGACAAGCAGGAGGCGGCCATTGGATATCAGCTTTATTTGATCCCTGAAAGAAGAGGATGCTCCTTTTGGCAGGGATGACGGAATTAACGTGCTGTTAGCTATCAAGGCAAGCAGTCCAGCCGCGACAATGCCGATGAAGGCTGCCCGCCAGCCCAGCTGCTGGCCGATAAAGGTCCCGATCGGGACACCTGTCACGGTGGCGACCGTAAGACCTGTGAACATGATCGAGATGGCGCTTGCCCTTTTATTTTCGGAGACGAGATTTGCCGCAATCGTGGATCCGATGGACATGAATACTCCGTGTGACAGAGCTGAGATGATCCTGGCAGCCAGGAGTACGCCAACGCTTGAAGCTGCGGCGGCCATACTGTTTCCGAGTATGAAAACAATCATGATCCACAGAAGCAGTGTTTTCCGTGATATCCCGGAAGTAAGGGAAGTCAGGATCGGCGCCCCGAAGGTAACTCCAAGGGCATATAAGGATACGGTAAGGCCGGCTGTCGTGACAGGGATATCGAAGTCACCCGCTATCAGGGGCAGCAGCCCCACACTTATAAATTCAGTCGTACCGATGGCAAATGCACTCAGTGCCAGTGCAAGCAGGGCCAGAGTGCTTTGTTTTTTTGTAAAATTCATGCTGATCCTCCTAATTAGTAAATGTGATGTTATCTATCTTATAGTTCCTCCGGATATTGGAGTTTACCATTCAAACACCAAATCTTGTTGTTTGCATGAACCGCTAACATGCAGCAAAAGATATTTATAAAAGCTATCATGTTTTCTGCCCGCAGATGTTATTATGAAACATATAGCGGATGAGGGAAAGTACGCACTTTTAAGTGATATAGGTACCAAGAAGTGATATAGGAACTTTTTAGTTCCTGTAAAGGGGAGGATATAAATGAATAAAAAGAAATACAATATTTCGGTTGAAGCCACGCTTGAGGTTATTGGGGGGAAGTGGAAATGCGTCATTCTCTGCCACCTCACACATGGAAAGAAACGCACAAGTGAATTAAAGCGCCTGATGCCCGGAATCACACAAAAAATGCTGACTCAGCAGCTGAGGGAGCTGGAGGATGACGGAGTCATCAACCGGATTGTCTACAATCAGGTCCCGCCGAAGGTCGAATATGAGTTAAGTGAATACGGCTGGAGCCTTAAGGAAATTCTCGATTCCCTCTGTGCCTGGGGAGAGAATCATATCATCAAGGTGTATGGAGATAAAACCGGAATGCTGGAAGAAAGTGTTTTGAATAATTAAGTGCGGAGAGAACGGGTAATGTCCTGTTCTCTTTTTGCATGGATGACCCCATGCCTATGACCCAATTGAAGAGTATGGCGGTAACTTGAGGTAATGTATAGATATTATCAGAGAGAGCTGCAGATCCTGGGAAAGGACGGCCTTCACTCGGGGGCCTATCATTTGACTTATAAAAGAAAAAAATCAATAGTAATATTTAGCAGCCCGAAATAAAAGCTCATCGGGCTATTTGTTCGATGTAAAGAATTGAAAGCGGGGAGAGAGGAGTAGATTGAATGAAAGAAAAGTACAGCGATGAAAGCCCCCGGGCACTGCCGGGGAAGGAGCGGATCTGGACCAGGGATTTCATTTTAATATGTCTGGCGAATTTCTTTGTTTTCCTCAGCTTTCAAATGACGCTTCCCACCATACCGCTGTTTGTCGAGGAACTGGGAGGGAACGAACAATTAATAGGATTTGTGGTGGGGATCTTTACTTTTTCTGCCTTACTTATCAGGCCCTATGCCGGGCATGCGCTTGAGACAAAGGGCCGAAAGTATGTGTACCTGACGGGTCTCGCTATTATCATCTTAGCTGTGGGATCCTTTGGATTCCTGGGAAGCATTGCCCTGCTGTTTGTGATGAGGATCATCCAGGGAGTCGGCTGGGGATTTTCGACAACCGCTTCCGGAACGATTGCAACTGATGTGATCCCGCCAAAAAGACGGGGGGAAGGCATGGGGTATTACGGGTTATCCGGAAATCTCGCCCTTGCTTTCGGTCCATCGCTTGGTTTGATTCTGTCTGCAAGCCTTCCCTTTAGCTGGCTGTTTTTGATTTGCGCAGGTCTCGGACTTGCAGCACTGATTCTTTCATCTACCATCCGGTATAAAAAAATGGAGCAGTCTCCGGAAAAATCGGTGACCGTTAAATGGGATATTTATGAAAAGAGTGCATTGAAGCCGTCTATCCTCCTGTTTTTCATTACCGTAACATTCGGCGGGATCGCATCTTTCCTTCCCTTATATACGGATGATAAGGGGATATCCGGGATTCAAATGTACTTTTTGGTTTATGCCATCGCCCTTATGCTGACCAGGCCCTTTGCCGGAAAGCTCTATGACCGAAAGGGGCACAAAGCGGTATTCATACCAGGCGCCGTGCTTATAGTTGTCGCCATGGTGCTCCTTGCGTGGCTGCCAAATACCATGATTTTATATGCAGCAGCGTTTTTATACGGATTTGGGTTTGGCACCGTCCAGCCGGCACTCCAGGCCTGGGCGATGGAAAAAGCCCCGGCAAACCGGAAGGGGATGGCTACAGCGACCTTTTTCTCCTTTTTTGACCTCGGCGTCGGAATGGGTGCAATGGTCTTTGGGCAGATTGGCCATGCGTACGGCTATCAAAGCATTTATCTGACAGCCTCCCTGTCTGTCGTGATAGCAATCTTAGTTTATCTTATCTTCCTGGTCCAGGAAAAAAGGGCCGCTGTCTAGACAGTATGAATTCAGCCTATCTTCACACACTAAAGGAGATATCGTTTCGTTTTGAAGGATTTCCAAGTGAAGGAGAGATAGTAATGTCCTGGCTGATCTATGCAATTCTTTCAGCGGTCTCAGCGGCCTTTGTTGCCATATTAGGGAAAATCGGCCTGCAGAATATAGACTCAAATACCGCAACAGCTGTACGGTCCGTAATCATGGCGATATTCTTACTTTTTGTTGTGGCGGCTCAAGGAAACTTAGGCAGAATACCTGCACTGCTGAGTGAAAGAAAAGCCTTCCTTTTTATTGTTTTGAGCGGAATCGCCGGGGCGGGTTCCTGGCTCTTTTATTTCCTGGCTTTAAAAACAGGCAGAGTGTCCCAGGTTGCTCCGATTGATAAACTCAGTGTGGTCATTGCTGCCGTGATCGCGGTTGCCTTCCTCGGAGAACGGATTTCCTTTGTGAATGGTGCCGGAATCGTACTGATAGCGGCTGGTGTCATCCTTACAGCCCTTCCTTAAATGGAATTATGCATGGAATGCCCCGGTCTGTTATAATAGGGTCCATATTAGAACCGGGGGATATTTATGGAATCAAAACTGCCCGCTGCTGTACTCGTGATCATCGGTGTCCTTCAAGGTGCCTATGTCTTTACGGCCTTTCCGGCAGCTGCTGCTTCAGTCATGGTCATCTTCAATGTTCTGCTGCTCGTATTTTTATACTTCCTCATTACCAAGACGAGGAACAAACGCAGTTAAGCGTCAAGGTCTCCTTTGCATACCGTGCTTATGGCCAGAGTTGGCTTCGCAGCATGTATCAGGAGACTTTTTTCATTTTTGGCGTTATATATTTAGAAAATGTTCACATTGGCCATCCTTTTTCTGTAGGGACAAATGGTAATATGGATATTGAAACTGATTTGGAGGTTACATAATGAAAAAACTCATCATACTAGGTCTTATGCTGATATTATCTTTCCCGGCTGCAGCATTTGCCCATACCGGTCTCGAGTCCTCGGTTCCGGCAAAAGGGGAAACCGTGAAGAATGAGTTGACGGAGATCCGGCTGGACTTTGAAACTCCCATTGAAAAACTGAGCACTATGAAACTGTTTAAAGATCAAACTGAAATTGGGCTGGGTGAGGTTAAAGCTGCCGGTTCAAAGTTGAGCGGTGCATTGAAACAGCCGCTTCAAAATGGGAATTACCGAGTGGAATGGAAAATCGTCGGGGAAGACGGTCATACGATTGAAGGGGAGTATGATTTCGTGATGGCTGGGCCAGAGACTGAGGTTCCAGCGAATGAAGATAATGAAAAAGAGCAGCAAGGAAAAGCAGAAGATAAACCTGAAAAGGGAAAAGAAGAATCAGTAAAAGAGAATGAAAAAACAGAGGACGCATCCTCAGATACTGGAGCTACCCTGATCATGGTGCTGCTCGGTGTCGCCATTATAGCAGGATTTCTGTTCCTATTCAGGAAGAAAAAGTAAATGGACATATTGGTGCCAATCGCGGAAGTATTGAACTATGTATTCTTTTCAATACTTGCCGGTCACACTGCATTGCTTTTCGTACCGCAGGCATTTAAGCCCGGAATTTCTGTGCCAAAGCCTGTACTGCTATTATCAACGCTTGGTATCATTCTTTGTTCGCTCGCCCCAAGTTTGAGGGCTGCCTCCTATTTTTCTGACGAAAGATTACTGGAAACTCTGTTAACTGTCATTTCGACTTTTACAATCGGGAAATCCTGGCTGGTCATTGGGTTTGCAGCCACCTTTTTCTGGATGACGATCTATGTGG
This sequence comes from Paraperibacillus marinus, assembly GCF_046237605.1. GTDB lineage: Bacteria > Bacillota > Bacilli > Bacillales > DSM-1321 > Paraperibacillus > Paraperibacillus marinus. Next base: position 2,113,130 of record NZ_CP143542.1, read on the forward strand.
AAGGCAATCGGTTTCTTAAGGCGTTCTGGCTTTTGATTCTAGTGAGTGCCACCGGCTGGGCAAGCCATGTGGCCTCACTGGATTTTAACTGGGGCTTCCCCCTTCATTCGGTACACTTTTTGGCAGTGATCCTCTGGACAGGAATCGTTATCCTTGCCGGCTGGTTTTCAAGTGAACCCGGCAGCTGGCAGCGCTTCTTGAGGTGGTTCACTCCCTTTGCGGCAGCCAGTCTTATACTTATAGGATTCAGCGGGTTTCTGCTGATGACCTTTGTCATAAGTGAAGGGCAGTATCTCAATTCATGGGCGCTTCCTTATGGACAGATGCTCCTCTTGAAGCACATCATCATCATACCGGTGCTTCTGTTTGCTTTCATGAACGGCATCTTGGCCAGGAAGCTTGCCGGATCAGATTTTAACCCGCTCCCGTGGCTGAAGATGGAAGGCCTTGGACTACTTATCATTTTTTCCTTCACAGGACTACTAGGTACTCTGTCTCCGCCGCATGAATCAGCTTTAATCAATTCGGTATCACCCTGGATAACCCGGGTAACCGGAGATACACCCGGATTCCCGCTGACGGTATCGCGGGATCTCAGCTTAAGCGGTATACTGCTCGGTGCCATGGCCATCCTGTTTGCCGCCCTGGTTCTGATCAGTTTCCTGAAAAGGGACAAGCCCCTCATCGCATTTATGTTCAGTCTAGGCCTTATTGCATCCACTTATCTGGCCTTAATGTTCAATATCCAGTTATGAAGACAGGGGCTTCCTGTCTTTTTTTGATTCTTAGGCTGATGATTAGCCTTTTGCAAGTAAGTCTGCCGGGTCGCAAGTAAAATCAAATTTCTGCAAGTAAATCTGCCGGGTTCGCAAGTAAAATAAAGATTTCCGCAAGTAAAGCCGCCGGTTTCGGTCTGACCCCCTTATTCCTGACAATTGCTTTTACATTCTCTCTCTGTCTTAGTTTTTTACTTTTTTATTTCTCAGAGGAGTCAATCAGCCTGTTCACAGGCTGATTGTCATTTCCGACGGGAACCCGATTTCCTTGTACTTATCATGGAACTTGGCAGGAGCCATTCTCCCCAGGGAGCCATGATACCTTCTATGGTTGTAGAACTCCATGTACTCACCAACGCGATAGTACGCCTCTTCAAAATATTCGAAGGTATAGCGCCGGAATACGTGGCGTTCAAGAAGGCTGAAGAACGACTCGATATAGGCATTGTAATTAGGGGAACGGGGCGGGATCCGTTCATGATACACCCTGTTCTGCTCGCAGAATTCCCCAAAGTGGTTGCTTACGAATTGAGGGCCATTGTCGGTCCTTATGATAATGCAATGCCCATCCTCCTCGGGAAGCTTGAGGGCCCGCCTCACAATCGCTTCCTTAAGCATGGCTGTAATATCCACGGCCTTACATCGGGGTCCCGTATAAAAGCCGACGACGCACCTGTCGAATACATCAATGGCGCATGCCACGAAGAAGAACCTTCCGCTTCCTTCAATATGGCCATACTTGATATCCAGCTGCCATAGCTGGTTCGGACCGGTAATTCGATGGTTCTTCACCAGTCTCCTTGGATACTTTGCCTGAACGGGTCGTTGTGGAAGGAGGATGCCAAGCTCCCTGCATAGCCTGTGGACCTTCTTGTGGTTGATTACCAGTTCGTGATGATCCCTCAAAAATTGGGTCAGGTTCTTCACCCCATAAATGGCGCATTCCCCTTCTATGGCCTCCATAAGGAATTCCTCAACCTGCTCATCAGGCACTGTTTTGTCTGACTTTGTTTTTGAAAATCCTGGTGCTGGCCGGCCGCGCTTTCCTTTTGGGTTCACTTCCTCTTCCTCTCCAGAGTGATAGTAATAGAGGGATCTATTTACTCCGGCTGCTTCGGTCAATTTGGTAATGGCAAACCCCTCCTCTGCCCAAAGCCTAATTTCCTCAATGACCGTTAGGGCTGGTAAGGGCTTTTTTTTAATAGATTTCTAAGCATGGCCACCTCGAGTTCCTTCTCCCCAAGCAGTTTCACCGCCTGTTCATACTTTGCCTTTAATTCTTCCTTGGTAGGCTCAGTAGAAAGAATGACAGTGGCGGGGTCTTCCATACGTTCCCTTATCTCATCCCCATATTCCTGAATCCAGCCCGAAAGGGTACTGCGATCAATTCCCGCTCTGCGAGCGATGGAAGAATAGTTCCCTGACTCTAAAGCTAACCGGACATAATTCTTTTTGACGTCCTCCAACACTTTAATTTTTTTCTTGCCCATAAGAGCCCCTCCCTAATTACTGGATTTTCTTGTCCTTAGTGTACTGTTTTAAGCTCTAAGGTGTCCAAAGGAATTAGGGGGTCGTAAAGGTTTTACAAGTAAAATCGGATTTTTCGCAAGTAAAGCGGCTGGCTCCGCAAGTATAATCAGAGTTCAGCTGGTTCACTTTAAAAGAATCGTATCATATGCCACCTTATCAGCATTTAAATGGCACTGGGGCTCTTATAGTGTGAAAGTTTAATTGGAATAAGGTGATAAATTGACTGTTTTAATTTAAATTCGAGCAACATACGATTTTTCACTATTAAAGGTATTAATTACCGGACAGCAGCTGCGCGTCTCTCCATGCATTTCTTTATTTCTTCAAAGTCATCCAGGCAGGATTATTTGGTCTTGCCGGTCATCCGGGTTACCATGATAAGAAAAGCTTTAACAGCAAAAAAAGGAGTTTACGATGGATTATATTACGTATCTTCGTTCAATGGTAGGTCATGAAAGAGTCATTATGGTGACTGCGGGTGTATTTGTTTTTGATGAAAAGGACAGGCTTCTGCTTCAGAAGAGGTCTGATAATGGACAATGGGGACTTCCCGGCGGATTTCTGGAGCTGGATGAAGACTTACAGACGGCTGCAAGAAGAGAGGTATTTGAGGAGACGGGCCTAAAGGTGAATGGACTGGAGCTTTTCGGGATTTATTCCGGTCCCCGGTTCAATAAAACCTTCGCCAATGGGAATCAAGTATCACTGGTGCAGATTTTGTTTGTATCAAGATCTTATACCGGCTCAGTTCTGGAGCAGAATGAAGAGTCTATTGAAAATAAATTCTATTCGCTGAAAAATCTGCCGGACCGCATTTTTACGGATCATGTGGAATTTATTAACGATATGGTTACAAAGGGAAGTAATGGGGAGGCCGAAGTGCAGTGACATTGAATTCTTTATTCAAAAAAAGAATAAATTGGTCCGCGGACGAAAAAGTCAGCTTTGAAACGCTTGACAGGGTGCTGCTGGCAGCTGCCATGTCGATTCCATTTGAGAATCTGCGCATTCTGGACGGAACAAGAGAGAAGCTGACGAAAAATAGCCTGTCTGACAAAATACTGGTAAGAAATGAAGGCGGGCTCTGCTATGAACTGAACGGGCTTCTCTATCTTTTTCTTATTGAAAATGGTTTTGATGCCGCTTTGGTGCGCGGCATCATCTATGATCAACAGCATGAAAGATGGAGCGGAACAGGCAAAACGCATGCTGCGGTGCTGATCCGCCATGAAGGAAGAACATATATCGCAGATACAGGCTTTGGAGTCAATCTTCCCCTTAAGGCAGTCCCAATGGACGGGGAAATCGTTTCCTCTTTGAACGGGGAATTCAGGATCCTTAGAAGAGAAACAGAATATGGGTACTATATCCTTGAAATGAAGTTAAAGCATAAACATGGAGACTGGAAAAAGGGGTACGCATTCAATCCGGATGAAACGACCCCCAATGTAGAGAATCTGAACGATATGCAGACTGTCATCCACGAACATCCGGCCTCCCCCTTTAATAAAAGTCCACTGATAACACGCCTGACTCCTTCCGGGGCTCTTGTTTTAACAGATAAATCTTTTTCTGAACGTGAGGATGGCAAGACGGTCAAACTGGACGTGGAGGATGCGGAATTCAGGAGACTGGCAAAAGAAAAATTTGGTCTGAATACTGCTGGAAGACTAACAAAGGCATGAATACCCTTGATCTTTGGATAGGGATATTCACGCCTTTACCAACACTCTTGCTGCCAGCGGATGGATGAGGTACCCAAGGAATACTCCTGACAAATTCAGAATCAGATCATCAATATCGAGGCTGCCCCGCCCCGTTATAAGCTGGGCACCTTCTATGAAGCTAATGACCATTGCGGGAACCAGTAGTAAACTCCAATTACTAAATCCGGAAAGGGGCTTGGCCCATAGGGCATATACGCCAAAGGGAACAAATAGGAGTATATTTGCCGCAAGATTATAAAAGGCTGGAATAAACAAACTCCTGCCGGATAGAAACAGTTTAATAGTCGAAAGCGGAATGAGATTGATACGGTCATATTCCTGTTGGGGCGGCCTGAAAAACAGCAGCACCAGCAGCAGGATGGAATAAAGAGCCATCATGCCAAGTGCCGCTATCGGAGGCACCTGGATTTGTTCCCTGCGTATAAAGAGCATGAAGAAGAAAACACCACCTGTTATGCCTCCCCCCATATTACTAAAAGAAAGACGGGATGAAGATAAGGGCCCAGTGCCTTCCAAAGGGGCAGCAGTGAAAGGAATAGTGCCTGGGACAGTAAAATGGAAAGGCTGGTTGTTTTTCTGGTAACAAACATGATTTCCTCCGATTGGTTTATAACCTTCATTATATTTAAAGGAAGAGGAATATTCTATCTGAAAAATTTTAGTGTGGAAGATTATTGATGGAGCAAAATCTATGAGGAGCTCCTATTTAATTTTTGTTATGATAAGAAGAACTACTTTTGTAACGTGGAGGAATGCTTTATGGACAGCATCATTTTCGATTTAGACGGAACATTATGGAATTCACTGGATTCTATTATAACCGCGTGGAATAAAGTACTTAAGGAATACAACTTAGAAGTTAAGAAGGAAGAACTGCAGGCGGTGACCGGCCTTCAGATGAAGGAAATTGGAGAACGTTTATTCCCTTCCCTGGAAAAGGATGAAAGAACGCGTATCCTGGCTGAATGCAATGCTGTCGAGTGCCGCTGGCTAAGTCAGCAGGGCGGCATCCTTTATGATGGCCTCGAGGAGGTTCTGTCTTATCTTTCTGAAAGATATAAACTGTTCATCGTCAGCAACTGCCAGGATGGTTATATAGAGGCATTTTATACATTTCATGGTCTGGAAAGGTTTTTTAAGGATTATGAGAATCCCGGGAGGACAGGCCTCACCAAGGGAGAGAATATTAAGCTGATCATGGAAAGGAACTCCCTTCTGAAAGCCATTTATGTCGGAGATACGGAAAGTGACCGGAAAGCGGCTGAGACTGCCGGCGTTCCATTCGTTTATGCAGATTACGGATTCGGAACACCCCTGAGCTATGATTATAAAATCAGTTCACTGCAGGAATTAAAAGAGTTATTTTAAGCGAAAAAACGATTACTGATAATGACCATAACACAAGGACTAAGAAAGCCGCCCATATTCAGCAGCTGGAATTCCTGGTGGAAGAAAAAACGGGGGCTTTACAGGAATTAATACGGGAATTATTATGATGAAGAACAGTTTGAGGAGCTCGTAGTGGGCACGCTTGAGAAGCTGCCAAGGCATGAAGCCCAATTCCTGCTGCTCGACCTGACCGGCCTGAACCAGAAAGAAAGCCAGGACACGGCAAGGTTCGTTGGGAAATTGGGGGCGGCCGCTAAGCTTTTGGGAATTATAAACGATACTTGTCGGCATATCGGCAGAGCTTGCGGAAGGGATTGGCAGGCAGCATGGTCGGACTTGATCAATTCATGTGCCTCCAGATGCTTAAGCATGGAATCTTTTATGCCCTGGGAAAAGCGAATTTTGGATCGTATAAGGTTATGACTACTAGCAGTCCTGCTCACTCAGGGCTGCTTTTTACACATGAGGGAAACTGAATTTTATAGCAAAAGAATCAACCGATACTCTCCAGATCATATGATGGCTGTTCTCTCCCCAATGATTGTATGAAGTAAAATTAGGCTCGCCAAATTTAGCCTTCCATATATTTTGGGCCCGTTTATACCCGCTGTCCATACAAAACTCCTTTATCCCTTTTCCAGTGAAATGAAGAATCAAGGCATTCAGGAGCAAGGTCCCAAGGCCCTTGCCCTGAAACTCGGGAGCCACAAAAATGGTCCCTGCTTCAATGAGACCGGCCATTTGACCATCCGTGACAGCCACTATAAGATCGTTTGTCCCCCCGTATTCGATGGTTCCCACAATATTACCGTCAGCGGGATGGACAGCAAGCAGAAAATATCGATCAGTTCCGCTGCTCATAAGATCAGCAGCCAGCATTTGTTTCTTCAACTCTATTTCTTGAAGCAGATCATCACGCAGGTGCATTAATCCTTCTTTTTCAAAGGTATGTGTCAAAACCCTCGTGAAAAAGGAATGAAGCTCAGTCTGATCACCTGCTTGAGGACGCCGTATCATTACATTCATTTATCTCATATGCCCCCATTCCTCTTTATCATTTACTTCAGTCCATTAATATGCTTCCAGAGCCGGAATAAACCGTCTGCGATTGGCTCCAGAACATCTTTATCTTTAAGATAAGCGGAGTGGGCGAAAGGATTCCAGCTTGTAAGGATATTTCCTGCATTAACTTCCCGATCTTCCCTGACTGCGGCAAAGTATTGCGGACTTACCGGCTTGAGCGGATAAGCCAGCACATCATCTCTGTCATAGAAATTGATCCATTCTCCAGAAAATCCGCCATTATATTGTGCTGCTGAAGGAGACGGTATAGAAATTGGCCTGTCAAAGCTGTCGTACCGAAGACTCCAAAGCGGAAGGGTAGTGCCCATGGTATAAAAAAGTGATAAAGTATCGCCCCTCTCAAGCGGTGTCAGTTCTTCTACTGATATCTCGAGATCATCCTGGTTTACTTGAAGATCATAAAAAAAATTAGATGCTATAACAGAACCAAGGCTATGCGATATAACACATAAAGGGGTTTCGCCGCCTGTTTTTTCGGCCAGCTTGCCTAGGGAGGAAGCTGCCTGGCGGTGGACACGATAATAATTATGCTTTGCGGTCTCTACTGGCTGATAAGCGATTGCATCTGCCAGATAATGTATCATAAAACGGCGTAGGCTTTGGTAGTTCAAGTCCTGTTCTTTTACTAATTTCGTGAACAGTTCATCTTCTCCCTTTTGAAATACGGCTGCCCAAAAAACCGGCTGGATTGCGAGCATGTCATCGGGTATCACATTATAAACCCTTGCCTTTTCTGCAAACAATTCAAGCAATTCAGCGGACAGATCTTCTCCATAATCTTCAAGCTGGCTTCCCATTCCATGTATAATCGCCACAGCTACCTGCTTCAAGTAAATTCCCTCCAGTCAAAGAATCATCCTTATTTCCCATTATACAACTTTGCAAAAGGATTTTAGCGCAGAAGTGTTGAAATATACTAGGCAGACGAAAAGGGCCGGTGTCAAATAGAAGAGCAGCCGGTAAGTCCTGATATGACAGATAGCATGATAGTTCGGACTTATTGCAGGGAGGTATATATGACTCGCATAAATCCAAAAGTATTCATCGGCTCCGCAAGCGAATCCATTCATTATGTGGATGCCATCCATGAGGGCTTGAGCCGGATGGCGGAAGTTACACCATGGTCAGCGGGAGCATTCCGTCCGCTTGAATATAATATGGAAAGTCTGGAGAGGCAGCTTGATTTAAATGATTTTGCTGTTTTTGTATTTTCTCCTGATGATGTGGTCCGCATCAGGGGGAGAATTACCTTTACCGCAAGGGATAATACGCTGTTTGAAATGGGGCTCTTCTGGGGAAGATTAAGAAGGGGAAGGGTCTTTTATATCATTCCTTCTGAACTTCCGGAAGACGAACATGCACAAGGGTTCAGGATTCCTACAGACCTGGACGGCCTCACAGTGCTGAGATATGAAAAACGAAGTGACTCCAACTATGATGCTGCTGTCAATGTTGCATGCCGCAGAATCAAGCAGGCAATCGAAGAGCTGGGATGCTTCCAGGATCCTGCGAAGGCACTGAGTCTGGCACGTGTCAGCCAGGAGAGGGATTACACCCTGATCCGGGTCTTAAGGACCTTATGCAGGCGTCTTTTGTCCGATCCGGTCCATAAGCATGATTATCTGCAGGAAGCGGTGAGAAATGGCTATGAGGCACCGCCGAATTACTATGTTGAAGCAATTGGTGTCTGGCAGGCAGAAGGAACAGATGGGCTCAGGCAAATAGCGGGAAATGAAGGCCAGGGCAGCTTTTATCCATTTCATATCAATGAAACCCGCGATCCATCAGACAGAATCATCGTTGTGGACAGCTTCCTGCAGAGCGAGGAACTCGTTCTTGAAAAAAATACATCTGCCTTTGATAACACTTATGTATTATGCTATCCTATAGGGAAGAAACTAGTCATTACCATCGCTATTTCCGGAAAGGAAAAATTAGACCGGAAAGAAATAGACCAGATTTTCTTAAGCAATTATAATCTGCTAAATACAATAAATTCGATATACGGAGGGACATAAAAATGAAAAAGACAGTTGCATTGAAGCGGGATTCCTATAAATTAGGCCATGCAGTTTCCGGTAAAAAAGCTGTCATCACCTCCAAGACCGGCCAGGAAGAAGCTGGAGAGGTCATCTACAAGAGAAAAGCCGTATACCGGGAAGATCCTTTCAGGAAAAGAGCATAATACTGGGACTATTATAGGGAAGCAGCCTTCAAAATGGAGGCTGTTTTTTTGTTGGATTTTTTAAACAGGCTTTTATCACATACATTTAGTCTTAACTGTAAAAGATTGTTTATTAAAAAGTCTGTGGGAAGCAAGTGGAATGGAGGGTAATGTGCGAGACTCATACTAACCGCCGTCACGCAGAAAGCGAGCGCTTGAGAGAAGATCCACTTTCTTGTTCAAAAACTTAATAAAAACCAAAATGCAGAAAGAAGGTAATGGGGGAGAAAAACAGCTGTTTATACAGGAATTTAACTCCAGAAATTCTACTTCAACCAATTCCTGCCTGTTTTTGCTTAGCTGCTTTGTTTATATTTTTATAATGTATTTTAGGGTACGTTTGTACCCTAAAACTTTTTAACATTTAAATGCAAAAAATCATCATATAAGGATTGAAATAAAACGGCTTTATGAAATCATTGCTTTAAATTCAATAGCGGCGACTTTACCAGGTTACTATATGAACCGCAGGTGAAGAAAGGGTTGAAAAAGGAGAATAAAGGATATTAGTAAATAAATATCGAATGAATGATAAGGGAAACACTAGTTCAGTAAAGGAGGATTTGAAAAGGTGCCTTATGGATTTATTAAGTATATTGAAGATAAAGGCTATAGTCCTGAAACTGTTAAAAGTTATGAGAAGGTCATTCGTCAATTCTTTAGCTTTCTAGAATCCACATATCCAAATAGCAAAGAACCGTTTCAAATTACTTCTTCGGATATAAAAAAGTATCTTGCAAATCAGGGAAACAGGGGAAAAAGTGTTTCGACGATCAATAAAGAGCTGGCCATCCTCAAAACGCTGTTCCATTATTTCTGGGAAAATGACAAAGTAGCTGTGGATCCTGCAGTTAAAATCAAACGGCTGAAGGTAACGCACACACCTCAGGCTGAAATCACGTATGAGGAGATCCTGGATATTTTAGAGCGCGTGCTTAAGAATGACAAATATCCAAAAGTAAGGAAGGCGCTCTTCATTCTTGCTTCTAAAGGCCTGAAAACATCGCAATTTCGCTTTAAAAAAGATGATGTTACCGATCATACAGAAACAGAAAAGATAGAAATTATGCTCAAGAACCGCATCTTAACACTGGAAGGACCAGAAGCCTCCCACTTCCAGGAGTACTTCTATGAGACTGTATTCAATGGAAGCGAATATGTTTTCAGCACAAAGACTCATGGCATGGACTACGGAGGTCCTATTCAGGTCATGTCTATCCTTTCCCATTTAAGGGCCATCTCACGGGAATATCTGGCTGAAGGCAGGGAGCCATTGACGCTTGTTGCCATTCGGAGGGCTCTGCTGATCTATCTTTATAAGAAAAAAACGCCAATCCAGGTCATTGCTCATGAGCTTGGCATTGAAGAAATTTCTGCCTCTAATTATCTTAAACAAATTCTCGGAACAAAAATGGCCTGAATATCCTCATCTGCTCCTGGTACGAATTTGAATAACAGAAAAATATGAATGCTGCTGTCCCTATGGATCGCAGCTTTTTTATGTTTTCGCGCTGCCGGGTTATTGGTTGAAATTGGAAGATAAAGTATTCTATACTGGTTGGGACATAAGTCTCATGGTTTACGAGAATTATAGTCTAATTTAAATAAGTTACAGGAAAAGGAGAGACTATGAAAAAAACAATTTTATTTACCACCGCGTTAATCGTCTTTGCGCTCCTCAGCGGCTGCGGGACAAAGGCATCCAAAGAAGACGTCATTAACGGAGCCTTCAAAAAGCCCATCAACAGCTTTGACGCTGAAATGAAAACCGAATTCGAAATTAGCGCCAATGGACAAAAATCCAACCAAACGATTGACATGGACATTAAGTACTTGGACAAGCCTTTCATTACACATCTCGTTATGGACACCATCGATGGTGAGATGGAGTTATACCTTGATAAGGAATATGCCTATATTGACAGCGGGGATTCAACATGGATGAAAACACCAACGGACAGCGTCCCTGAATTCAAAGACCTCGCCTCCGATGATTCAGTCAAAGAAGATCTTGAGAATATCAAAAAGTTTGAGGAACTGTTTGAACTTGAGGAAATAAAGGACGGTTATAACCTTAAAGTAAATCTGGATAAAACATCATCCCAAAAAGAAAAAGATTTGGTCTTAAAAATGCTTGACGGAAACATGGGAGAAGAAAAACCAGACTCCATTAAGATAAATAAGTTTGATTACACTCTCACACTGGATAAGGAATACAACATCAAGAAAGTTGTGACCGACGCTTCCATAAAAATGGAAAAAGACGGGCAATCGGGAGATGTTAAGGTGAAGCTTAATGCGGACTATAAAAATATGAATTCCGTCAAATCTTTCTCCATTCCTGAAGATGTAAAAGCTAATGCGGTTGAATCGTGAGGCAATCATTAAAAACAAAAGAAACGGCTGTAAACTAAAAGATAAGTGAATGTTGTTTTTATTATTAAAGTAGTACTTTGTCTTTAATATCACCACTAATATAAAAAAGTACATCACATATATACCGGTGGTGTACTTTTTTATTGAACCTCTTTGATGAAAAATATACTTTTAATGCATTAAGAAACTATTAAACGCTGGATCTGTTCGGGAAGGTGGAGAAATCTTCTGCAATCGTTCAAATCAACTTGCTGATTTAGTATGGCAGCTTCAAGGATTCATTAAAATATGAGAAATCAAGTCAACTATCAAATTAGAAAAAGTGCTTAAGTACATTGATTCTCTGCAGGAATAGGTATTTTTTTATTGAATTACCTTAATAGCACTTAAACCGAGAGGGGATATTAAATGAATCCCATTTTAAAAGATGTTCCTATACAAATGGAAACTGACAGACTAATTCTTCGAGCACCACTTCAAGCTGGTGATGGGTATGTAGTTCACCAGGCTATTAAGGACTCAATTAATGAGTTAAAGCAATGGCTGCTTTTATTCCAGACCATTCCTGCTGTTGAAGAAACTGAAATCCTCCTAAGAAATGCCTATATTGATTTCTTGAGAAGAGAAAGCTTCCGCTATCTTATCTTTCAAAAGGGTACTAATCATTTTATTGGAACTGCCAGCCTTCACCGAATTAATTGGGAAATTTCCAAATGTGAAATTGGATACTGGATTAACTCGCAATTCAGCGGCAATGGATATATGACAGAAACAGTAAATGCGTTAACTCAATTTGGGTTTCAGCAGTTTAAATTTAAAAGGATAGAAATAAGGTGTGAATCGACAAACCTTAAAAGTCGTGCAATCCCAGAGAAACTTGGTTTTGATTTAGAAGGAACTTTAAGAAATGATGATTTATCGGCAGATGGCAGCAAGTTAACTGACACTTGTATTTATTCATTAATAAAGTGAACGATTTGAAAGACACAAAATGAAGAGTTGACCAATAGAGATCATAGAACCAATGAAATCATAGAACGTTTCTATAGTAGTATAGGGAGGTTAATTCAGCTGCATTTACTTCTAAAAATTTGAAGGATTAAATACTGGTTGAGTTGAATAAATCATATTGAACTTGTTTTATTATATTCTCAAAAATATGAAGGATTACACGATACATAGAAGGGATTGTTATTATGCAAGCAGCAGTCGGAATGTTTCTAGAACAACTGGATATGCATTGGATTGAGAATGAGTGGTTTGCATCCATGGATCAGGCGCTTAATGGAGTCAGCGCAGCTGAGGCAGCATGGACAAGTTCGGGCAGCAATTCAATCTGGCAGATTGCCAACCACCTGATATTTTGGAATGAGGATGTGATTCATCGAATTGATGGTACAAAAAATCCACTTAAGCCAGAAACCAATGAAGAAACCTTTGGGAAACCGGGTGATCCAGAAGACGAAGCAGGATGGGATCAAACCGTGCAGCGCCTAAATGAGGTTATGAATACATTAAAGACGGTTATTGCAGCTCTGGACGATGAAAAGTTAAAGGTTCCGTATGCAGCTGGCAGGTATTCTATTGAGCGTTTACTCAGCAATGTCATGATGCACGATACCTATCATCTCGGCCAGATTGTTCTGCTGCGAAAGCTGCAATCCTCTTGGAGCGGAGTGTGATTCAACTGTCCAAGGCTGGATGTACAGGGGTTATTAGTAAAATAAATAAGAACTCGTGTTGATACTTATTTCTATTACATCGATCATCAGTGTGGCGTTTTTCTTTAACAAGATGGAGTTTATTCTTCATGAACATCACATCCAGGGAGTAAGATTAGGAGGTGTAAAAAATGTGAAGCCCTGAACGTAAACTGCCATGAACAAGAAAAATAACCTCCCCATGAATTTTATACATAACAAAGAAGACCATTCTCATTCGTAAACGTATTTAGAGTCAAAAACCTTTAATCCAGCTAGTTGACCCCATTATTAGTATAGACCGTTAAGAAAATTTTCTTAGGTTCCTAAATGTGTGACTTCCTATTCATTTTTTTACGTTAATAAATGTATCGACTCTTCTATTCTTTCTTCCTTACGTCCTTACGTGAAACATAGGGTTAATCGCATATGGAGGCATTTCCATTATCCACATTTTTTGCGAGATATTGGTTTATCTCCCAAGCGATAGGGTAAAGTATTTTTGGAGGTGTTTATTTTGGCAGATAACAAAGAAAACAAATCTTCAAACAATCAGGATCAGGAGCGTGAAACGCTCACTACGAGGCAGGGCCATCCCGTTACGGATAACCAAAACATCCGCACCGTAGGCAACCGCGGCCCTGCAACACTTGAGAACTATCACTTCATCGAAAAGATATCGCATTTTGACAGGGAAGAGGTTCCTGAACGTGTGGTCCACGCCAGGGGTTCAGGCGCTTTCGGCTATTTCGAGACATATGGAAAAGTCGGCGAAGAACCTGTAGAAAAGTATACACGCGCTAAAGTATTCCAGGGCGAAGGAAAGAGGACGCCTCTTATGGTCCGTTTCTCTACAGTCGCCGGTTCGAAGGATTCACCTGAAACAGCCCGTGACCCCCGTGGATTCGCTGTAAAAATGTATACAGAGGATGGAAACTGGGACCTTGTCGGGAACAATCTTAAAATATTCTTCATCCGTGATGCCATGAAATTCCCTGATATGATTCATGCTTTCAAGGCTGATCCAGCTTCGAATGTCCCTAATCCCCAAAGGATGTTTGATTTTGTCTCTCGGACCCCGGAAGCAACACATATGATCACCTTCTTATTCTCCCCTTGGGGAATTCCAGCTACATACCGCCATATGCAGGGGTCTGGGGTGAATACCTATAAATGGGTCAATGAAAAAGGCGAGGCGGTGCTCGTGAAGTACCACTGGGAGCCCAAGCAGGGAATCCGTAATTTGACACAGGAAGAAGCGGATGCCATCCAGGCTAAAAATGTAGGGCATGCCACCCAGGATCTCTATGAATCAATCGAACGCGGCGAATATCCTGAATGGGAGCTGTATGTTCAAATCATGGAGGATGATTATCATCCTGAGCTGGACTTTGATCCGCTCGATGATACGAAGCTGTGGCCGGAAGATAAATTCCCCTGGCTGCCTGTAGGAAAAATGGTGCTGGACCGGAATCCGGTCGATTTCCATGCTGAAATTGAGCAGGCTGCTTTCGGTACCGGGGTCCTTGTAGACGGCATGGATTTCTCTGACGACAAAATGCTTCAGGGGCGGACTTTTTCCTATTCCGATACTCAGCGCTATCGTGTGGGAGCCAACTACCTTAAGGTTCCGGTGAATGCCCCTAAGGTACCTGTACGTACCAACCAGCAGCGCGGGCAGATGGATATCCGTGACCCGAAGGAATCCGGCGAAAATCCTCATATCAATTATGAGCCATCCATGACCGGCGGTTTCCAGGAAGCTCCAAGGGAAGGGCGCCCGCAGCACCGGCCGATGTATAATGCTGCCTCCATGACCGAGCCGATTGACCGCCCAAATAATTATGGCCAGGCGGGGGAAACTTATCGCAGCTTTGAGGACTGGGAGCGGGATGAATTGATCAATAACCTTTCCTCAGCTCTCGCGGTTTGTGATAAGCGGATACAAGATGCCATGATTGAGCATTTTACACAGGCAGATGAAGAATACGGCCGCCGTGTACAAGAAGGCATCGAAATGAAAATGAAAGAACAGCAGAACATGGAGAACAAAATTCCTGGGCGTGAAGCCGGAAAAACAAAATTTGGCGAAGGAACTCCGGCTGCCAAAAAAGCTGCTGAAGAAGCCGTAGAGAAGAGCCATGAATCTGATCCATATTAATAAGTAAGCAGCAGTCCCGCTGGTCTTGAAATAGCAGACCGGCGGGTTTTTTTTTGCCTTGATCATACCGTCTTAAAACTGCCAGGAAATCCTTTTGAAAAGAGGAAATAGGCTTTCTATCTGATATAATTCAAGTAACTATACAATAAGTGGAAGCAGAATGATCATTCGCTGGAATTCTGCCGGTTTTTAGAACATAGCCTTAAATAGGCCTGCCGCATTTCAGCATAAGAATGAAATACTGTTCAGCGCGCAAAACCAAAAGGAGGGGGACAATGGCAAAACGGAAGCTCACATCCAAGGAATACGAATTTCTAAAAAAAGAATTGTCTTTCCTGAATAACTCAGGAGTTATTTCTGATGAATCCCTGCATCAGGCCGAAGACATGTATGCGGTGCAGGAAGCATGGTCTTTTGCCAGGGCTCTTCTGTATTTTGGGTCTATCCTCATTGGAGCAGGTATTCTCAGCGTGGTTGCTGGCAACTGGGAGGATATTTCAAGGCCGTATAAATTCGCAATTATTATCGTTTTGTTCTTGTCAGTCAATATTGGGGCATATTTATCCGAAACCCGATATCCCAAAACCTCACGCAGCCTTTATTATCTGGGGGGACTGATTTTTGGATCCGGCATCTTCCTGGTAGGCCAGATGTTCCATTTCGGCGGTGAATTCCAAGCTGCCTTTCTTTGGTGGGGAATGGGAATCATCCCGCTTGCCTGGATGCTTAGAGATAAGTGGGTCCTTGCCGCTTCATCGCTATTCATCTTGATTTTCTTAAGCAATAACAGCATCTGGGATGGCAGTTTCACTGTCTTTCTGGCTGTTTTGCCACTGGCCGCAGTTTATCTGTTCAATCATATCACCGGGTTTTCGAGATTGGTTTCTTTCTTGAATGGAGCCGGTATGATCTTATGGATTGCCGTCCTTGTGTACAACACTGTACCGGGAATAGAAAACAGAGAATACTTGTTTGCCATCCTCTTTCTTGTCATCGGCCTATTTATGGTCTGGGGACCTTTCAAAAAAGAGCGCGGCGTTTATCCAGTGCTCGGCCACCTTGTCCATGGTGCAGCCGCTTTTTTTCTTACATTCCAGGATACTTGGGGAATACAGGGAGTTAATTTAGTCTTCACTCTGCTTTATGTACTGATTGTCTTATTTTTCATTCACCGGGGCAGTTTAATGAATATCCTCATTCTATGTGTATTGATACTCCGTTTCTATATAGATATCTCGTTTGATTTCCTGCCCAAATCACTGGTATTTATTCTGGGAGGGTTCATACTGTTAGGATTTGGCTTTTACTTTGAGAAACAGCGCAGGCAAGGGGGCGGTCATCATGAATAAGCGGAAATTAGAATATCTTGCAGCCATCCTTGTGCCGATTCTTATCCTTTCTTTCATGACGATCAAGCCTTTACTCACCATATATGCGGGCAAAACCATCCTGCTGGAAACCAAGCCTGTCGATCCTACTGATTTATTCCGCGGTGACTATGTCAACTTAAGCTATGAAGCTGAAGAAATACCGGTTTCACTGGTTAAAGAGGATGTTTTAAAACGTGAGAGAGAGGGAGATGGCAAGTTTACTGTATATGTTGTGTTAAAGGAAAAAAATGGAGTCCATCAACCTGTATCAGTCACCCTTCATAGGCCGAAAGAAACGATTTATCTGAAGGGCCGTCTGAGTTATGTCTCAGGAAGTGAAAGCAGCCAGGAATCCGCATTCATCCAGTATAGCCTGGACCGTTATTTCCTGCAGGAAAATACGGGCAGGGAGCTGGAACAGGCCTCTCTGAAGGGGAGCCTGATTGCTGAAGTGAAGGTTAGAAAGGGATACGCCATCCTTAGGGATATAAGAATTGGGACCCGTTAGACGCTGACGGGTCTATTTTGCGTTTTCTTCATAAAAGCAAGTACCTTTCGTCCATCACATGTGTTTGCTTCCCGCATAGGATAGATGGACAACCAATGTGAAGGAAAAGATTCTGTGAAAAAATCAGATCAACCGTACTCACTCTTAAACCAGGCATCCCCTTGCTGCTTCGAACCAATCATCAGTCCTAACCCAATCACAACTTTCAACCCGGTTCAGCGTTATCCTCGGATAAACTAAACATCATTCAAAAGCTCGTTTTCAAGTGTAATAGGCGATGTTGCAATCAGATGTTTATAGCGCCAAATGTCAGCATCCGTGCAGATGAGGGAACTCCGTTGCAGGATCGCGTAATTTTGCATGGGTTATTTAATAAAGGAATCTCCTACTGGGGTAAACAGCATTCCATCTATATCGAAAAAGAAGTCAGCATAGCTCATGGAGCGCTTATTCATGGTCCTTGTTTTATCGGGCGGGTAGTGTTTTTCGGATTCAAGGCAATTGTCTATAATGCGATTGTAGAGAGGGGTTCCTTCAGTTTCATATCATGCAGTAGTGACAAACGGAGGGCGAATTTTTCCCAATAGATTTGTTCCTCCGTCCGCAACTAATGACCACAGGAAAAAGCTGATGCTCTTGGAAGAGTCCCGCGTGTCAGCCAGGAATTTGCAGCTGAAGTGCTGCGGGTCAACGAAGAATTCCCGGCCTCCTATCAGCTTTTATTCGGCAGTAAAAGATGTCCCTGCTGACTTTCCTATGATGACCATTGAATAGGAAAAGGTCAGGAAGGATCACTTATACTCCGGGCATTTACTCTGATATATAATTGTTAGGCATAGTCTTAATTTCATCTTGTAAACTATTGTTATAATAGTGTAACTTAAAAGATACAAAGAACTCGGCCGGTCAGGGGATGCTTGACTGGCAGAAGGGTTATGAGATGAGTATAATCAAAGACTTTTTGCTCCAGCTTACATGTTTAATCCTGCCCATATTCATATACTTTACGTTCATTACCGAAAAGGTAGAAAATGAAAAAAAGAGAAAAATGATCATGACCTTGATGTGGGGAATATCGATCATATTGTGCATGTCTTTTCCTGTGGACTATGGAGAAGGTGCACGTTTGGAATTAAGGATCATTCCGCTGTTATTCGGGATCTTGTATGGCGGAATCAGCCATGGCGTTTTTCTAGCCGGCCTAATCATATGCTGCCGCCTTTATTCAGGAGTCAGTTTAGGATTTTATAATACAGTCCTGGTGCTCCTGATTTCACTACCTGTCTTTTTTTATTATCAAAAGAAGTTTATGATGTCCCCCAAAAATGACAGAGTGAAAATTGCCGCCTGCTTATCCCTTTTCTATTGTACAGCCGGGTTGACTCTTTTCGGTTTATTAAGGAATTTCTCCTGGGACACTATAGAGGTACAGGTAATTCATCTTATATTCGTTGTAGCAGTGACTTGGTTTTTCACCGAATTATACGAAACAATAAGGGAAATCCATCAGCTCCGTTTCGAGCTTCAAAACTCAGAGAAATTACGTGTAATTAGCGAGTTGTCGAGTGTTTTTGCCCATGAAATCAGGAACCCCATGCAAGTGACCCGGGGATTCCTGCAGCTGCTTGACGAACCTGACCTTCCTAAGGAGAAAAAAGAGTATATCCAGATCTCAATTGAAGAATTAGACCGTGCGAATGAGATCATTCATGAATTCCTATCCTTTGGAAAGCCCTTGGCAGAAATTAATGAAAGGATAAACGCAGGCCGTCAGTTAAAACGGGTAGTTAATATTATACAAAGCTATAGCTTGAATCATAATGTTGAAATCAAGATAGATATAAACGAAGACTGCTGGATTTATGCCAATCCCCAAAAATTTAATCAATCCTTGATCAACATATTAAAAAATGCAGTGGAATCCATGCCCGAAGGCGGTATCATTTGGGTTACCTGCAAGACTTCCGGGAAAGAACAGATAGAGATACAGATTAAAGACCAGGGAATCGGTATGACCCCAAAGCAGATGGATAGGCTTGGTTCACCCTTTTATTCCTTGAAAGAAAAAGGGACAGGACTGGGAATGATGGTCAGTTACCAGATTATCCGATCATTTAAAGGCAAGATAAAGGTGAAAAGTGAAATAGGGAGAGGTTCGGAATTTATTATCCTTCTTCCCAGTAATCATAATAATTGAGAATCAAACATTATAGACCAAGCTGCCATTTATGGCAGCTTTAAGTGTCAGTACAAGGGTTCGTCATTAAAAAATACTATTGACTAAACTAACTGTAAATATTATTATTACATTAGACAATCCATTTCAGATCTTAATGATTTTATATAGGGATTGTAATGACTTATGAAAAGGAGTGCCGATCAAATGGTAAATCTATATCTGTCACCCAGCTGCGGTTCCTGCCGGAAAGCAAGAACTTGGCTTGAAAAGCATGAAATTGATTTTGTGGAAAGAAATATCCTCAATGAACCGCTGACAGTAGATGAAATTAAAAGCATCCTGCGCCTGACAGAGAGTGGTACAGAAGAAATCATTTCTACAAAATCCAGAGCCTATCAGGAATTAAATGTAGATATTGATTCACTTCCATTGCAGGAATTATATAAAATCATTGCAGAAAACCCGCAAATGCTGCGCAGACCTATCATCCTTGATGAAAAAAGACTGCAGGTAGGTTATAACGAGGAGGAAATTAGAAGCTTCCTTCCCCGCAAATTGAGGGTGTTTTCCCAGCAGGAACTAAGAAAGAACGGCTGATTAACAAACCAGAATCTTGACCAGGCATACTGTAACATTTAAGATTACAGTATTAAGGAAGGAGGCAGGCTATGAATAGTGATTTCACTCTTGCCGTTCACAGTTTAACATACCTTGCACTGCAGCCTGATCGCATGTCGACCAGTGAAGCCATCTCAGAAAGTGCAGGAGTCCATCCGGTCCGGATCCGCAAAGTCCTTAGTTTATTGAAGAAACACGGCTTCATTGATTCCAGGCAGGGCACAGGCGGAGGATTCATCTTCAGCAGGGAATTTAGCGGAGTCAGCCTCTGGGATATTTATAAATTAACATCAGAAGGTGCCCTTCAGCCCAAATGCCCCGATTCTAATGAAGAATGTCTGGTCGGTGCCAATATACAACGCGTGCTTTTTGCCATTTTTTTAGGTGCGGAAGAACATCTTGGGCACTATTTAAAAGATTTTACGATTGCCGATATTATCGATTCAATTCACTTGAAAAAGTGATAAACAGATAGATATCAAGGTGAAACGGCTGCTGGGGCAGTCGTTTTTTTTTTGAGATGTGTATTTATAGGAATATATTTAAATCTGTGGCTGCTTACGCATACATTGTTGTTGTTAAAGAAGAAAGTTGATTTCCACTGCAGGCACTCGCTTTCCGCGGGGCGGGCGGTGAGCCTCCTCGTCTTCGCCTGCGGGGTCTCACCTGTCCCGCTTCTCCCGCAGGAGTCTCGTACCTTCCGCTACAATCAACTTTGTTTAATAATGAAATCTCCTCACAGAACTGATCAAGAATCAGAATCTTTTAGAAAATAGTCATTCTAAAGAACTCAGCAATCATAACCATGAGGTGAAAATCTTTGAAAATAGAATACAGAATAGCTCAAATTTATATTGATGACTCTAGCAGCATGCTTTACTTAGTGCCTGTTTTCGATGCCGATTATGGAATAGTTGAAATGGACAGTTACTTGCAAACTAATAAAAATGTCTCCACTGAGGAATTAGAAGAGATCACTTACAAAGCGTTAGAGTTATGTTATACTAAAGAACCGGATATGGAAAGTCCAAGAGTTATACAAAAAGTTTAAAAAAAGAAAAGTTATAAAAAGGCTACCGAAGGTATAAGGATGGTTGACGTACAACATGACAAGGACGAAGGTTATAGTGTGGGTTACCATGAAAGAGGAAGAAGTGGAGGCTTTGGCCAAATAAATCGTATCTACTTAGGTAAAAGTATACAAAAGGGAGAATTAGCAAAAGCAATTAGGAGCGCGATGGACCTTTCTAGATAAATAATCCAAAACTAACATAATAAATCATATCCTAATAATCATTATGTTACATAGGATTCTTACAAGTCTAAATGAGATCCGATCGGGACCCAGGTTATTTTAAGTGCTTTACCTGTGTTAACCACCACAGGCGTGGTACTAAAGATGTGTTTTACATTACCGGGTTTTTGAGCTTTAAGAGGCGGGTAAGAAAAAGGGTACATGGTAAGTGTATGATATTGCCATTTGTACATATTTCGAATGTCCATGTGAGCTGTTAATTTATTTGAGGAGGAGTAAACGTGTTAAAAAAAACGGTAAAACGAGTTATTCCCTTTGCTGTTATTTCTACGCTGATAATTGGAAGCGGTTACACTAGCCTGAAACCGGATGCTGAGGCTAAAATGCATAAACAGCCAAAAGCCAAGAATATCATTTTCATGATTGGTGATGGCATGGGAGAATCCAATATCGCTGCACATCGCTATATGAAAGACAATCCTGACACAAAAGAACTGGATAGAACCACCTTCGACAAATACAAAGTAGGAAGCCAGATGACGATTGCCGAAGATGAGGATCAAAATATTACCGATTCTGCTTCAGCAGCAACCGCCATGTCAAGCGGGGTGAAAACATATAATGCTGCCATTGCCGTGGATAATGATAAGTCGGAAGTCAAAACAGTACTGGAAGCTGCCAAGGAAAAAGGGAAAGCAACCGGCCTTGTGGCAACATCTGAATTGACTCATGCCACACCGGCCGCTTTTGGAGCACATGATGAACACCGTAAAAACATGGATGCGATTGCTGATGACTACTTCGATCAAAAAGTTAAAGGAAAACATAAAGTGGATGTGCTGCTGGGTGGAGGGATGTCTAATTTTATCCGTAAGGACCGGAACCTGGCAGCACAATTCAAAAAAGACGGATATAGTGTTGTGACCAATAAACAAGACTTGCTGCGAAATAATAATAGTAAAATTCTTGGATTATTTGCACCCGGCGGTATGCCAAAAATGATAGACAGAACAGCTGATCTGCCATCATTAGAAGATATGACCAAAACCGCTATAAAAAAATTGAAATCCGATAAAGATGGATTCTTCCTTATGGTTGAAGGAAGCCAGATAGATTGGGCAAACCATGATAATGACATTGTTGCTTCAATGAGTGAAATGGAAGATTTCGAACGTGCATTTAAGGCAGTTATCGACTTTGCCAAGAAAGATGGAAATACTCTCGTTGTAGCAACTGCCGATCACGGCACTGGTGGTCTTACCGTTGGAAGCAGCGGAGTTTATAACTGGAATACGGAGCCAATAAAAGCTGCAAAAAGAACCCCTGACTTTATTTCAAATGAGATCCTAAACGGAGCCAATGTCGAGCAAACTCTTGCTAAATACATTGATTTACCTTTAACTCCCGAGGAAGTGAAATCCGTTAAAGATGCTGTGGCATCTAAAAAAGTGGATGAGGCCATAGAAGCCATCTTTAATGCCAGGTCTTATACAGGCTGGACTACAAGCGGACACACTGGCGAAGATGTACCACTATATGCATACGGACCGGAAAAGCAGCGTTTTGCCGGATTGATTGATAATACGGACAATGCAAAAATTATCTTTGATTTACTTAAAAGCAACCATAAGATCAAGGATAAATAAAAGATAACCCAAAAACAGAAGCCAATTGGTTTCTGTTTTTTGCTGCTTTAGAAAAACTGCTTTAGTAATGACTTCATTCATATATATAAAGAAGTGTATACAGGTGATCATCCTGTACATTTATCCGTTTTCTTTTACACCGATAAAATGTGTGGACATTCAAATCATGTATTTAATTCTAAGATATCTTTTGTTGGCAATTGAACGACCATTTGCCAACACAATTCTATAAAGTATAATAGGAGGATATAAAAATACAGCTAAAGGAAGAACTCTATATTATTTTTAAACAAAAGTAACCAGTCCCTTTTATAGTGGAAAAGATCAAGTTAAATAGTAATTCGAACTTCTTAACAGGAGGGGAAAGATGAAAATTTATGTGGATGCAGATGCTTGTCCGGTGAAAGATATTATTATTTCTGAAGCAAGCGATTTTGAAATTCCGGTTATCCTTGTTACAAGCTTTTCTCATTTTTCTAATGCAGAACAGCCATCAGGAGTGAAAACCATTTATGTTGATTCTGGAGCAGATGCTGCAGATTATCGGATTGTGAAGTTAGTGGAAAAAGGAGATATTATCGTTACGCAAGATTATGGTCTTGCGTCACTAGGTTTAGCAAAAGGAATTACCGTCCTCCACCATAAAGGATTTAGATATACAAATGAAAATATTGACCAATTATTACAAACACGTTATTTAAGTGCAATGGCTAGAAAAGGCGGACAGCGAACAAAGGGACCAAAGCCTTTTACAGCAGAAGACCGGGTGCAATTTAGGGATCTTTTTAAACAGGTTATTTCTGTTAAAAATTAGGCTAAACTCAGATATTTAGAAAGGAGTTAAATATTTTGAAGTATTTAAAATCGCAAATGCAACAACTCATTAAGGAAAATAAAGAACTGCATATACGCTTTAAAGAACTAAAGGATGAGCATGGTCTTGAAAAAAACAATGCCCTCAAGGCCTTGTATCATTCAGAAGTTGCAGATGGAGGAAAGTATCAGGTAGCTTACCAAGCACTTGATCAGCCCAAAAAGTAGCATCTAATATCTTATTTACACTTACTAAAAGTTCTGTTATAAATGCTGGATGATATAAGCGGATTAAGTCAGTGACCAAATTATGAAGTAGATTGCTGGTAGTACAAGGTTACTATTCAATAGATAGACGATATTCTACATTCGGGCGCTTTCCCGTAAGAAGGATCGCACCCATTTTTACATTTAAGGGCCAGTTTAAGGCCTAAAAATTAAATGAACGTTCATTTACTTATATTTTTCTGCCGTTTTGTGTGCGGATAGCTGTTATAAGGAGTGATTTCCAGCAGACGAAACACTATTCCCTGGGGCCATGGGAATAACCGTGCCCATACAAGCTGTCAAAAACTTGAACAGCAGCCGCTGCAACCTCCATATCATTTTCAACCGTGCTGCCGCTGGCTCCAACAGCACCCACAATATGGCCATCCATTACTAGCGGGATTCCGCCACCAAAAATGACAATACGCTCATCAGTGGTGTTTACCCCATACAATTCACCATTTGGACGAGCCATTCCCGCTAAATTGGAAGTGGGCATTTTCATGGCAACTGAAGTCCAGGCCTTTTTTTGAGCAAGGGAAATACTGGAGATCCAGGCATCATTCATGCGGTGGCAGGCGATTAAATTCCCGCCTTCATCAACAATTGCAATTACTTCTGAAATACCGAGTTCCCTTGCTCTCCTTTCTGCGCCTTTTAGTAACTTTTTTGCCATTCCTAACGTTAAAATCATTGAAACATCTCCTTTATGACGGGAATTTGCGTATGGAGCAGAGTTGAAATTGTTGTTTGTAATATATGCTCATAAATAAAAAGGGTAACCTTTTCCGGCTTGTAATTAGTGCAGTCCTCTTTGCCATGAATTCGATCACTCCATTCGGCCAATAACAACACTTTTAACATTTAAGAAAACCACATCAAAATGTTCTTGGTTTAAATGACAAGTCACATAGGTAACTAGCAGCATCCTCTGATGAACGAAACTATTTTTAAAGGGTCTTTGAAAACAACTCCTCTAAGATTCTTGCCGGAATTCCAACCACTACAGTGGAGATATTAAGAACAGCTTAAAAATTCCGTTTTTGATGTTATATTTGGTGTGCAAAAATTTGAAACCGCTTTAAGAACTTATGTTAAAATTAGAATAATCGAAACAAACTTGTTTAACTAACGGGGCAGGAATGTGAAACAAAGGGAGATCGGGTTGATGTCCCATAATAGTGATTTTCAATATAAATACCCTACTGGTGAAAAATGGGCTTCAGGCTACATTGCTACCGATATTATAAAGAATTTAGACTTAAATCTTCACGCCGCTTTACAGGAAACCCTCCCGCGGGTTTTATAGGAGAAGGAAGAAATCGTGGTGGATGAGACATCGCTAAATGTGGATGGGGAATAGGCTGACAAGGGGCATATGGATAAGATCATCCTGTTCATCAAAATAATGGTCTTAAAAAGAGGAAAGATCAAATGCGACGGCGAAGATGTGATTTACGGTTTTCGGTCATAAGCCTTACATCAATCAAGGCACTGATTTAGTTAACCATCCATAAGTACACGAAAGAGTTCGCGCTTGCCTTAATTCCAACAATTTTATAACGAAATACGATCGATCAACGCGAATTGTTGAACAGGATTTTAGCTATTCCACTATCTTAATATAAAAATCCCATGAAGAAGTGATCTGGAAAGTGTGAATACAAATATTATTAAAGGAGGTTCATTTATGCCGTTCATTGATGTAAACGGAACTACGCTTTACTACCAGGATACCGGTCCAAAAGATGCACCAGCCTTGGTTTTCAGTCACTCATTATTCTTTAATAGTCGAATGTTTCATAAACAAGTGGAACGGTTTGCTGGTGAATACAGAGTCATTTGTTATGATCATCGGGGGCAAGGGAAAAGTGCTAAAGATACGCTGGAGATGCTTGATTTGGATACATTGACAGAGGATGCGGCAGCACTTATTAACGAGCTTGTTTTAGGCCCCTGTCATTTTGTTGGTAACTCTATGGGGGGCTTCATTGCTTTGCGTCTGGCTGCAAGGCATCCAGAACTCCTTATTTCATGTTCAGTGCTGGGGACATCCGCTGAAGAGGAATATAAAATAGATGAATTTCAGCCAATTGTTGAGCATCTACAGAAATATGGAGGCAAGCCCATGTCCCAAACTTTGATATACATTATGTTTGGAGACACATCACTTGAAGATCCGTCTTTTGCGAATGAACTCAATTTCTGGAAGGATCACATAGAGGGTTTGGATCGTACAATTGGCGATGTTGCATATCAGGTGTTTCATCGCAAACGAATCCTGAGTGAACTAAATGGAGTGGATGTTCCGATGTTGGCGATTGCGGGAGCTGAAGATCATGCCTATACGGTTGAACAGTCGAATAAAATTGCAGTCACAGTAAGAAATGGTGTGTGTAAAGTCATTGCCAACGCGGGCCATTCTCTGGCACTTGAAACTCCGGAAGAAGTTAATTCGTTTCTTGCTGAACATTTCCGTAATTCAGGTAAGTATACAGAATAAGCATTGCAAAAAGAGGGTTGTTTTGTGCCTGAATTAAAATATACCTTTAAAACTAGAAATCTCTTTCTTGTTAAACACAAAAGATTTTTTAAAATACTGCGGCCATGTTTGGCGGCTTTTTTTTATGGTTCTTTATACTTCTTTAGTTATGGAAGAATTAAAGAACGGACCGGAACTTCGTTTAGTTCTTTACGTACTCATTTAGTAAAATGCAGCCGGTGGATCCCCGTGCCTTAGAAAATTCCAGTCAGCATAATATGGAGGAGAGCAGGTTCTAATGCAGAGGAATCGCTGGATTCCTTTTTCATAATTCTAGTTTACATAATATATATTATAGGAAGTTGATTTAGAAACGTTATTTTATCTCAAAACAAAAGATTACTTGAAACAGTGAGAAATTTTATAGATTTTTACCTATATAGAATCCATTCTTTTTTTTTGATCTTTCTTTTTTATTGTACACAATTTTACACATGGCTGCTGGCTGCTTCCTGAGTTTCCAAGTTCGTATTCTACAGTGACATTATTGTCAGCCGTCGGTTTTGTTAACTCAAATTATTCAATCAGTCAAAACAAAAATTCTTTCAATTAACCTTCTTATGTTCGTATGCATTTTCCATATTCTGTCTAAACTGATATCACATAAATTAAATGCTATTTTGCTGCTTAATTTACATATACATGTGTTAAGCAGCTATATTTTTTGTCCATGCCCCGGTCATTCTTCTTCAGGAGGGTTTTTTCTATGGCTGACATTCGCGGTGTCCTGGATCCAGACGTTTATGGTGTTGCAAAAACGATAGGAATTATGGAAGATAAACAATTTATTTTAGAGTCCCACGGTTTGGCTGATGAAAGCCAAATGATTCTTTTAGGCATTGAT
Organism: Paraperibacillus marinus; assembly: GCF_046237605.1. GTDB lineage: Bacteria > Bacillota > Bacilli > Bacillales > DSM-1321 > Paraperibacillus > Paraperibacillus marinus. Next base: position 2,140,138 of record NZ_CP143542.1, read on the forward strand.
TCCAGGCTTTTATCTGTCTTCTGTACTTCCCTATCTGATGATTATAGCGGCTTTATCGTCGTATATGATTATAATTATTTTTGTATGGATGGTGAATTGATGGAAGCAATCATTTGGCATGAAATCGGCCATCTCTCCCACCCTGTATTGGTTGATACCATCAATATAGAGGCTGAAATAGCCTGTGACCGGATGGCATTGGAGAATTCTGGCCTTTCAGGTATTCTTTCTCTGCTGCAAAAAACGAAGGAAATGGGAACTCATCTTGGCAACCGGCTGCTCGTGGAATTAACCGATCAGCGTTTAAATGCCATTTTCAGCACATAAGAACAAATGTTCTGTAAACAAAAAAGCTAAGAGATTTCTTAGCTTTTTTATGTCCTTACAGTTCCATCTCATATTTAGCTATCTCACTCAACAGCTTGTTCCTTAGTACTCGAAGCCACTCAGGGTCACTGGAATGCTCCTTGATGTCAACGCTCCTTAACATCCTGGCGTACATGTATAATTGATGGAAACGGAAATACCATTCTGCTTTTTCATAAAAATCCGATTCCAATTTGAACCTGTTTCTATAACCTTGGAGAAATGGCTGCAGTTTCTCGTATTTTTCATTAATTCCATCCAGATCACGAAGTGAATATACAATATCTGCTCCATACCAGTTGTTCATGCTGTCATCAAAATCGATGATTCCTGCTCTTCCTTCATTAAAAAGCACATTATCCGGCTCACAATCAAAATGGATATATCCGTAAGTTTCCTTGCTTTTCGGCCAAAAGGACATTTCATGCTCGATTTGGTCTAATTCCCTTGCAACTTTTGGACTGCGGGTGGGAAGCCATTCTTTAACTTTTTCCAGTAAGCTTTGAGGATTATCCCGGCATTCCAGGCACCCTTCAGGCAGCTGGGAAAACTCGTTGTGGAGCGAGCCAAGTGCACGGCCCCATTCAAAAAGATTGCCCTTATCCATATTTTCCAGATCTATATGACCGCCAGGAAGTTCTTCAAACACAGATGCGTAAAAAGTTCCTTGTAAATTTACTGATTTTTCAACGGCATATCCATTTTTCGACATTACCGGCTTTACAGTAGTTACTTCACTGCTGGACAACTGCTGCAAAATCTCCAGCTCACATTGAATGCCGGACAACTCTTTTTCCTCTGCTGAATTGAAACGCAAGAAGTAACGGCGTCGTTGATATGTGAACCTGAATATAAAGTTGGCGCTTGCCCGGACGAAATAAACAGTACCTGGTTCGTAATTCCAGGGTGATAGTATTTCCTCGGCAAGTCTGCTCTGCCATTTTTCATCTAACGTTTCCATCACTACCTTCATTGTACTTAGCTTCATCATTAGATTATTCCCCTTTTACTATGTGTTTTTCCAAAAGCAAAGCAGGGTTTCTCTGGATGAAAAAAAGCCAAATGAAATACCATTTGGCTTTTTTACTGAAGCTATTTTGTATGAAACCCGTTAAGGCACACCTATCCCAATCGTAAGAAAAGAGGGATCTGCGGCTTTTGCTTATTGGATTGGCAATACATAAAACCATCCCTCCTTTCACCCGTTATTATCTTTACTATACTATACGTTAAGCTCCCTGAATAGCGCTGATCAAATAATTGAGCAGGAATAGGGCCGCGATAATATAAAGTGTAATGCTGACTTCTCTTCCCTTTCCTGTCAGCAATTTGATGATAGGATAAGCGATGAATCCAAGTGCCAGGCCGTCTACGATGCTGTAGGTGAGCGGAATGAACACGATGATCACATAGGCAGGAAAGGCTTCTGTGAGATCATCCAGATTGATTCCCTTGATGCTCTGAAGCATTAGCGCTCCAATCAGGACAAGCACCGGAGAAATGGCGCTGTCCGGAATCAGCTTGATTAACGGGATGATTAGCAGGGACAGAAGGAACAGGATGCCAGTGGTTACACTTGTAAGGCCGGTCCTTCCTCCTGCCGTGATGCCTGAGGTTCCTTCCACGGTTGAAACGGTCGGGCTTGAACCGAAGAGACCACTCAGCACCACTGACAAGGAAGTAGCCTGAAGTGCTTTTTTGTACTTCTGAGGTGATCCTGCCAGCCGTGTCTGGCCGTAGACAAGTCCGATGTTTTCAAAAATGACGACCATAGCGAGCGAAAATGCTGCGAACCAAAAGGTCATGCTGCCGATGGCTGACCATGAAAAGGCACCGAATAATTCACCATATTCATTGAATGACGGAACACTCCAATGCAGCTTGGACAAATCAATCAATCCGAATAGAAACGCGATGATACTGTTGATGATAATGCTGATCAGGATATTGCCTGGTACATTCTTTATGAAGAGTGTGACCGTAATGATGATTCCTATCAGTGTTGCCAGAACCGCCGGGTCGCTGAAGCTTCCGATTGATACCAATGTACCTTCATTTGCAACGATAACACCTGTGTTTTTCAATCCAATCATTGTTAAAAGGATTCCTATCCCCACAGTAAGCCCTTCTTTAAGGGAATGCGGGATAGCCTGTGAAATCGAGGCCGCAATTGGCGTAAAGGCGATGAGCATAAAGATCAGCCCGGTTATAATAACCACCAACAATGCTTCCTGCCAGCTTAATCCGCTTTTTTGGACCAGTGTATACGTAAACATGACGTTGATTCCCATACCGGGAGCCAGAATCAGCGGTGCATTGCTCCACAGCCCCATCAGCAGGCAGCTCGCCGTACATGTCAGAATGGTACCGAGTATGGCTAGTTCATAAGGAATGCCGGCATCAGCCATGATGCTCGAGTTTACAGCCACTATATATACTATTGTGATAAAAGAAATAAGACCGGCCGTGACTTCCCGCCAGAAGCTGGTGCCATGCTCCTCCAGTTTGAATAATTTGTTCATAATCAAAACCTCATCTATTTGTATATTTTCAACACTAAAGTATGTTAGCATAATAAAGACTATACTTAAAATATCTAAATAATATCATTACTATACTTTATACATATAGGAGGCGATTTGCATGGATTTACGGCAGCTCCGCTATTTTATTGCCATCGTGGAAGAAGGGAGCATTTCCGGTGCCGCCAGAAGACTTCATCTGGCACAGCCGCCACTCAGCCATCAGCTGAAGCTCATGGAAGAAGAGCTTGGTGTTATTTTGCTCGAAAGACAGGGGAAAAAATCAGAGATTACAGATGCCGGAAATGCTCTTTATAAGCATGCCCTCCAAATGACTTCCCTTATGGAGGAAGGAATGAAAGAAATCAAAGAAATCGGCACAGAAGTCCAGGGTGTGCTCCATATCGGCGTGAATACCCTCTCATCCTTTCCGTTATCGCAATTTTTATTAAAATTTCAGCGGAAGTATCCCCATGTTCATTATAAAATCGTTCAGAGTGATTCCCCTCATTTAAGTGAATTGATTGAAAACCGCAGCCTTGACCTGGCGATTATCCGCCTTCCGGCCAAGGAGGAGATTTTTGAATTTATCAGCATTGAAGAAGATACATTTGTGGCGGTCTTTCCTGAGGACTTCGCGGTATCAGGAGACAGCTTTGACATCAAGGAAATATCCAGCTTCCCTCTTATCCTTCCAAGCATAGAAGGCCTCGGGATTCATTCCATGATCATGGAGGAGTTCACAAGACTCGGTATTACCCCTCAATTAATTGGGGAGTGTTCTGACATTGCCTTGCTGCTGCAGCTGGTTGCCGCAGGTTTTGGAATTTCCATTGTCCCAAGATCGGTCCTTTCTGTGCATCCGGGCTTAAAGGTGCGTGAAGCGGAGCTTGCAGAAACAGAACTTAGGTCTGACGCAGCTGTTATCTGGCTAAAGAATCGATATCTCTCGAAGGCGGCTGAGGAATTTTTAGCTATGATTAAGGTATAGGGAAATTTTAAAAAGCCTGGAACTTCCGCCATAAGAGGCTGGAGAACCAGGCTTTTTTTATCAGGCATTCACGATTACGTCTTTTGCTGTGTCGCCCCGCTTAAGGACCGGTGCATCGACATCGATTAATTCAGGGTATTTTATCCCCTGGCCAGTATTCAGGCAAAGGACCCGTTCTCCTTCTTTGATCCAGCCGCTTTCCCTTAGCATGGCTGCAGCAGCGAAAGTGGCGGCTCCTTCGGGACAGACAAAGCTGCCTTCAAGCCGGGCGATTTCTTCATGTGTTTGTTTGATGCTTTCTTCAGAAACGGCCATCGCACAGCCTTCTGTTTTATAAAGGGCCTCAAGTACCAGGAAGTCGCCGATTGCTTTTGGGACATTAATACCAAAAGCAGCCGTCTCGGAATTTTCCCAGAATTGGGATTCAGTTTGTCCCTCCTGCCAGGCTTTGACGATCGGAGCACATCCTTCTGCCTGTACGGCTACCAGTCTTGGCATCTTATCCCCGCTCAGCCAGCCGAGATCTTTCCATTCCAGGATTGCTTTATAGATTCCAATCAAACCGACTCCGCCGCCGGTAGGATAAAGGATAACATCGGGAATATCACCGCCGGCTTGTTCGAGGATTTCATATCCCATGGTCTTTTTCCCTTCGATCCTGTAAGGCTCCTTTAATGTGGATGCATCATAGAAGCCGTGTTCCTTCACCAGTTCACCCACGATTTTGCCGGCATCACTGATCAGTCCGTCAATCAGGGAAAGATGGGCGCCTGATATTGCCACTTCCTTACGGGTGATCGGCGGGGCATCCAGCGGCATGATGATGTAAGATTCAAGGCCGGCCCTTGCGGCATATAACGACCAGGCGGCCCCTGCATTTCCGTTGGTCGGCATCGCAAGCTGCGCCACTCCCAGTTCCTTTGCTTTAGAAACCCCTACAGCTGCTCCCCTTGCCTTGAAAGATCCTGATGGGACCATTCCCTCATCTTTCATGAAAAGGTTCACGATGCCCATTTTCTTCCCGATAACCTTCATCGGCACGATAGGTGTCATACCTTCACCGAGCGACACCACATTTTCTTCATTACGGACAGGAAGCAGCTTATGATATCTCCAAAGATCAAACCGGCTGCTGTCTATCACTTCATACTTGCTTTTACTTCTCAAGGATTCTATATCATACGAAACCAAAAGAGGTGAGCCGCAGCTGCAAAGCTGATTCAGCTTTCTATCATCATATTCACTGCCGCACTTTGGACAAACAAGATGGCTGATCGCACTAAACGACATACAATACCCCCGCATTTCCTTTGAGGAGATTTAACTGCATAGCTTAAGAATCTCCATTGAATTTATAATGAATTCAGTATATATTGTGTATTCTGATAAGTCAAGTCGGGATTAGGTTCGATACATCATATCTGCCGCTTGATTTTCAATGGCAGCTTCCATGTGGATAATGTTGGAATTTGACCCTTAATAATCCATAAACGCTGATATCAAGCGGTTTTTCTACATTTTTCCTTGGTCTTTTTACCTATATTTTGTAATCTAACTGTAAAGGAATATGTCGTTTTTTGAAACATTCATTTAGTAGAATGATAGCAATAAACATACAAAGAATATCTAGGGGGAAAAGGGAAACTAATGAAAAAGTTTATTGCAACAACTGCTATTGCTTCTGCTCTTATGCTATCGCCTCTTCAAGCCTTCGCAAATATCGGGGATGTAACCCTGAAACCAACCCAAACACATGCTGATGTTAAACAGCTTCAAGCATTGCTTAAAGTTAAAAACTATTTCGGATATACTGGTTCCTTCACTACCTACTATGGTTCTTATACAACCAGCGCCGTAAAGAATTTCCAGAGTGCCAAAGGGCTGACAGCTGATGGCGTTGCAGGTCCAACCACATTCAAAGCTCTTGGCGTCTACAAAGTAGACAACACAAGGCTCATCAATTATGCTAAAAAATTCATGGGAGTCCCTTATGTTTGGGGCGGAACCTCTCCATCTGGATTTGATTGTTCAGGGCTGATTTATTATGTATTTAAAGAACAGGGCATCTACCTGCCAAGAACGTCATCTTCTCTTTATACCAATGTAGGTCTGAAGGTCTCTTCTCCTAAACCGGGAGATCTGGTCTTCTTCAACACTTCCGGTAGCGGAGTTTCCCATGTTGGGATTTATATTGGAAATAACGAATTCATCAGTGCAGCATCTTCCAAGGGAGTTTCCATTGCATCTCTGGACAACTCGTACTGGGGACCAAGATATCTTGGAGCCAAAACACTATAAAATGGAAAAGACAGCCGGGGGGCTGTCTTTTTTTTCTGCATTCTCCTTGAGGGGAAACACTATTCTGGCCGACACCAGCCCCAAAGCATTCCATTTTTACACTCTTTGCTTTCCTGTTATGTACTCACACCGTTCGGCTTAAGTACTAAACGAAAATACTGTTCCATCGTCGTTTTCTCTCACTATCTTTTTACTATCATTACAGCAGCGAGTGATCGTCTTGTCCCAAAATGCCTTGGCTTTATGGTTCTGTTTCACCACCGATAGCTGCCAGGTTCCCGGATGAAGATTGAAAATCATACCGGCGGCAGCCATTCCAGCGGAATTTCTTCGGTACTTTCTTAATATGAAGAATTCAGCCATGGAATAATATTCGTTTCCACCTTCAGAAATCCTTCGTACCATAGCAAAACCTGCAAGCTTTCCGCAACATACAACAAAGTAGGGATATCGGTCAGAATCTGTCCAATAATGATCGAGGTACTTATATTCAAAAAAACCCGCATCATTGACGTCATCCCCCGTCATTTCACTAAAATCATATTGATACAGTGCCAGGAGATTGCGTAATGTTACCTTTCTCTCATATGGAATCCTCTCTATTTTCACTTCCAGCATTTCATTCAAATCCTTCATTCGTAAGTTTTAACGCCTTCTAATGACCGCCCTTACCGGACTGCCATCACTTCCTTCTATGGCCAGGGGAAGGGCAGCGAGATCATACAGCCCTTCATCCACTGCATCCAGCAGCAGTCCCTCGAGGATATGTATGCCTGCCTTATTCAATGCGTGATGTGCAGGAAGTTCCTTGCTGTCGAGCTCGTCAACGGATGGCAGATCAAGTCCGATCAAACGGACTCCCCGCCCTGCTAAATAGGAAGCTGCCTCCGGGTCGAATGGAGGAATTGATTGCGGGAACGTGCTCTTGTCCTTCCAGCTGTCTGTGCGGATGATCAGCCTTACTATGCCCTCTATGTGCTTTCCTTCCATTTCCTTGATACCTATCTTTTGAATTCCTGATAAGTGAATAACCTGAGCTACACCCATATAAAGGTTTATATCCAGCTCATGCACCCGCCTTCCTTCATTATCAAAATGAAAGGGTGCGTCAATATGGGTGCCAGTATGGGTACTCAGAACAAGTTTCCCGACATTCACGGAGCCGCTTTCTTCATATGGCCATGAGACTTCATAGGAAAACGGGGTATCACCCGGCCATACTGGCATGCCACCCCGTAACGTCTGAGAGATGTCTATCCAATTATTCATAAAAAAATCCTCCTTATAACTTTGTCCGGAGCGTCCATAGTTCAGGAAAAAACTGCTGATCCAGGACTCTTTTTAAGTACGTGACCCCAGAGGAGCCTCCAGTACCTGTCTTATGTCCGATGATCCGCTCCACAGTTGTCATATGGTTGAACCGCCAGATTTGCTGCTGGCTGCCAATATCAACGAGCTTTTCAGCCAGTTCATATAAATCCCAGTATGTATCCACATCCCGGTAAACCTCGATCCAGGCCGCCTCCACACTTTCATTCGGCTCATAAGGAAGAGACCAGTCCCTCTGCAGGCAATTTTCATCTACCTTTAAACCGTGTGAAGCAAGGGCGGCTACGGAAACATCATAGATGCTCGGTTCGCACAGGGCATCCAGCATCAAGGCATGGAGTTTGGAATCATGCTGATAAACCTGAAGGGTTTTCCTGTTTTTATAGCCGAGGGTAAACTCGATCAATCTATTCTGATATGATTGAAAACCGGAAGAGCTTCCGAGCTTGTCGCGGAATTCGAGATATTCGGCAGGTGTAAGCGTTGCCAGAACGTTCCATGACTGAATAAGCTGCTGCTGGATCCTAGAAACCCTGGAAAGCATCTTGAAGGCAGATTCCAGATCCTGTCCCGCTATCGACTTCTTTGCACCGTCCAGTTCATGAAGCACCTGCTTCATCCAAAGCTCACTGACCTGATGGATGATAACAAAGAGCATCTCATCGTGATGCCCGGACAGGAGCCGCTGGCTGTCCAGAATGGAATCCAGCTTAAGATATTGACCGTATGAAAGATCCTTCTTGAAATCAGTATGTATGTTCTTTTCCCAAACTTCTTCATTCTTTTTCATGCCTTCACTCATGCCTTCATCCCTCCTATGATACTTCTATTGTGTGACACCCGCTCTTTTCCGTCAATCCCTCTTTTACTCTCCTAAAAACACAAAAAAAGACAAGGTTTTTGAAAAAACCTTGTCTTTTCGAAAATCATGGTACGAGTATCAATTTTCCTTTTGTTTTTCTCTCCTGGAGAAGGGAATGTGCTTTTCCTGCTTCCTCCAGGGGAAAGCTCTGTCCTTCAGGAAGCTTGAGGCTTCCCTCTCCGAATAAATTGAACAATTCCGAAAGGCTGGCTTTCAGGAGTTCCGGCTTTCTCATGATCTGCGGCAGGAAAAATCCGGTGACAGACTGGTTCTTAGCCATGAGTGAGGAAGGATGGAACTTACTCTGCACACCGCTTGCCACTCCGTAAATGATCAGCCTGCCAAAGGGAGCCAGACATTTAAGAGTTTCATAGAAGATTCGCCCCCCTGCCATTTCAAGCGCAACGTCGACTCCTTTGCCTCCTGTTGCTTCAAGTACTTTCTGCTCCCATCCGTCCTCTGTATAGTTTATCAGCACATCCGCACCCAAGTCTCCGGCGAGTTCAAGCTTATCCCTTGTGCTCGCTGTTGCTATGACCGTACCGGCGCCAAAGAGGCGGGCAAGCTGGACGGCTATGGTACCGACACCTCCTGCTGCGGCATGGACCAGCACCGACTCCCCTTTTTCAAGCCTGCCCATCGTTTTCAGGATATGATAGGCACTGAGCCCCTGAAGCGGCAGTGAAGCAGCCTGAATATAGGTAAGTCCCTCAGGAAGAGGTATGATGGATCGCTCATCTGCCAGTGCATATTCAGCATAGCCCCCTGATTCGATTAAACAGGCGGCGCGCATCCCCTCTTTGACGGAAGTCACGCCGCTCCCTATTTTTTCAATAACTCCGGCTATTTCGGCTCCCGGCACAAATGGCAGAGGAGTCGGGACCACATACTGGCCTTCCCTTCTTGCCGTATCCGCGTAATTAACGCCTGCCGCATGCACCTTGATCAGAACTTCCCGGCTTCCCGGCTCGGGCACAGGAAGCTCCACGGCATTCATCACTTCAGGTGTTCCGTATTCGGTAAACTGAATGGCTTTCATGATGCTCCCCCCTTCTTATCTTCCTGTGAATACAGGTTTCCGTTTTTCTTTGAAAGCCTGGACGCCTTCTTCATGGTCATCAGTCGATACCATAAATGTCTGGGTAATCCGTTCCTGCTCCAGCACTTCTTCGAGACTTGCCGTCATGCTGATATCGACCAGTTTCTTGATCATCCCAAATGCTTTGCGCGGACCGCCTGCAAGCTCGGCAGCCGTTTTGAAAACTTCTTCCTGCAGTGATTCTTTTGGGAAGACGGCATTCACGATGCCAAGCTGATGCAGCCTTGGAGCATCGAAGGGCCTTCCCGTGAAGAACAATTCTTTAGCAAGATGAGGTCCGACAAGCCTGGTGAGGAAATAAGACCCGCCTCCGTCGGAAACCAGCCCGACTTTTGAAAAACTCAGGGCAAACTGACTGTCTTCAGCAGCAATAATCAAATCGCAGGCAAGGGCCAGGTTGAATCCGGCGCCGGCCGCGAATCCATGTACAGCAGCCAGGACCGGTTTTTCGCATCCTTTTATGGAGAGGATGCACTCATTCAGGAGGCCGATATGATCATATACCTCCCCAGGGCCAGCGGTTCCCATCGTTTTTACATCTCCCCCCGCGGAGAAGGAGCGCCCGGATCCTGAGAGGATCACGGCCCTCACCTCCGGATTTCTTCCCGCTTCCCTGAAGGCTTTGGTCAATCCGGCAATCATATCAGGACTGAACGAATTGAGGCTCTCTGGCCTGTTAAGCGTGAGATGCATGATCCTGTTTTGGATGTTAATCAGCAAATGATTCTGTTGCATGTTTATTACCCCTTTCTCTATGAATTATTTAAGAAGCCAGCCGCCATCTGCCAGAATATCCGTTCCTGTCATATAGGACGCTTCTTTTGATGCGGCGAAGGCAATGATAGTTGCAATCTCTTCAGCCGTTCCGATACGGCCGAGAGCGGTATTCTTTTTAATGGCCTCAGCAAATTTTTTATTCTGAAGGCTGCCTTCTGTCAGCGGTGTTTCGATGAAGCCGGGAGAAACTGAATTTACCCGGATTCCGTAGGATGCCAGCTCCAGTGCAAGTGATTTTGTGAAATGGATAACACCCGCTTTCGCCGAGCTGTAGTGGGGAATCTGTGCCCCTGCCTGATGTCCGGAAAGGGAGGCCACATTAACAATGGCCCGGTTTACCGGATCAGGTTCGATTCCGGCTATCATGATTTTTGCGAGCTCCCGCGATACGAGAAAGACGCTTTTTAAATTAACGGCCTGCACTTCATCCCACGTTTTAAGAGAGGTATCGAGAATACGGGATTGTGCAGAAGATCCGGCATTATTTACGAGAATATGCAGATTGCCATATTCATTTTTCACAAAAGATGCAAGCGCCTTGACCGATTCTTCATCCGTGACATCACAAATAGAGTAAGAAACCGCCTCCAATCCAACAGCCGCATTGATATCATCCACTGCAGTTTTCAGCCTTGCTTCGGTCCTCCCAGTCAGGATGACTTTTGCCCCTTCTGCTGCAAAAAGCCTGGCTGCCGCCTTTCCGATGCCGCTTCCCCCTCCTGTGACCAGGGCAATGCTACCTTGAAATCTCATGCTTGTTCCTCCTATGAGCAGGCAAACTCACCTTTTTTGTATTGGTTTTCTGCAGTTTCCCGGTACCGTTCAAAGCTTTTCCCTGCAGGCTGTAAGTTTGAAAGCTTTGCTGAAATCTTTCTTTTAAGCTCCATGGCTTCCTGCCCGGAGAGAAGCTCACTGCAGAGCGAGCGGGAAATTTTTTCGGTATTCCATAATGCCTCCTCGATGCTGATTCTCATCAGATGGATCCGGTTTTCTTCCATCCCGGACCCGTTTCCGGCTGTCGCTTTACAGGTTCTTAAAACCAGAGATTCCGCTGCATATAATTCAATGGACAGATCCGCGAGCCTCATGGCCGTCTCCTGTTCCTCGAACACCGATGAACCGAATGCTTTCAGTGCCGCCCCGGACATAAGGATGAACACATCCCTTATGGATGCTGCGGCTTCCAGCTCCCGGCTATGCTCTCCTGAAAAGCGTTGTTCAGAGCTTTCAAAATTCCTCATGGCCCCGCGGGATAGACTTTCAAGGTCCAGCTCTTTTTTCAGAACCTTCTTAAAGAGATTGCCTGGAATCAGGAGCCTGTTAATTTCGTTTGTGCCTTCAAAAATACGGTTGATCCTGGAATCCCTGTACATCTGTTCTATGCCATAATCCTTGATGAACCCGGCCCCGCCAAACAGCTGAAGAGTTTCGTCCGCAATGAAGTCGAGGGTTTCCGATCCATATACTTTGCAGATGGCACACTCTGCCGCAAACTCGCTCATTGCAGCAGCAATCTTTCTTTTATCCTTTTCGCCATACAGACCGCCAAGCGCGCCTTCAAGGAGGCCAGCTGTCCGGTATTGAATGGATTCGGCGGCATAAATCCTCGCTGCCATTCTGGCAATCTTTTCTTTTGTTGCGCCAAATTCAGCAATCGCCTTCCCGAACTGAATCCGCTCTTCAGTAAATTGGATGGCCTTCTTAAGCCCAGCCTTTGCCGCTCCTACACAGGCAGAACCAAGATTGAATCGTCCGAGGTTAAGCACGTTCAGGGCAATATAGCGGCCTTCCCCGGGCCGCCCCAGCAGGTTTTCCACCGGGACTCTGCAATCCTCCAGAATGACCGAGCAGGTGGATGAGCCCTTTATGCCCATTTTATTTTCCTCGGGTCCGATTTGAAAACCGGGAAAGTCTTTTTCCACTATGAACGCAGAAAATTGTGTGCCGTCAATTTTCGCATATACGATAAAGGTGTCTGAAAAGGCAGCATTGGTAATATAGATCTTCGTTCCATTTAAGATATAATGTGTGCCTTCAGTGTTCAGTCTTGCCGTAGTCTGCGATGAAAGGGCATCAGAGCCGGCAGCCGGTTCTGTCAGGCAATAAGCCCCGATATATTCGCCGGATGCAAGCTTTGGCAGGTATTTTTCCTTTTGTTCAGAAGTCCCAAAATAAGTGATGGGCAGGGTGGCGATGCAGGTGTGATTGGAGTGGGCCACACCATAACTTCCTGAGCCGCCGACCATTTCTCCGACTATGCCCTTACTGATCTTATCCAATGCGAGTCCGCCAAATTCCTCGGGTATACTGTGGGCAAGGAGCCCAAGATCTCCAGCTGCCCTCAATTTACCGGTGAGAAGCACAAAGTTCTGATTTTCGATTTCTTCCTTACACGGCAGCACTTCCTTTTCGATGAACCGCTTGGCGGTGTTTGCAATCATCTTATGTTCCCCGGTAAAATCCTCAGGAGTAAATATATCCACAGGGCTGCATCCTTTGTACATGAATTCAGCTCCCGCTGCCATTACCGCATCTTTTTCCATGCCCAACCCCTCCTCTTTCTGACTTACATCTTATCCTGTTAAGTATTAGCCGTGTATTGGCCCAGAGCTTCCCTCATCAGTCCGGGAATTTCTTCACTCTGCTGCTTTTGGAAATCAAAGTAGACAATGACGGCCATGCCGTTTGCTATCCGTTCGCCGGTCTCAGAACAGCTGATACTATGCTGGAGCTGAAAGCTCTTCGTCCCAATGCGGGAAACCATAGTATGTATGTCAAGAACCTGGTTGAAGTATCCCTGTGCCTGAAAATCGCACCCAGTGGAAGCAAGGATAAAACTCCATTCATCAACAGTCATTCCATAGCCCAGAGTCTCAAAAAACTTGATGCGGGCTTCTTCAAGGTAGATGAAATAGCTTGTATTATTGATATGCCCGAGAGCATCCGTTTCACAAAAGCGGACTTTCACTTGGGTTTTATGCATCTGTTCTCCTCCTCTTCAGCGGTGCTTGAATATAGGCTTCCTTTTTTCGAGGAAGGCACCGACACCCTCTTTGATATCTTCTGTCTGAAAAACCTCCTGAAACAAACGCGCTTCAAGCTCGATCCCTTCCTGGAGGGGCAGATGGCTGCCCTTATCCACGGCGAATTTGATACGGGACAGAGCCTGGAGGGAATGCGGGGTGATTCTGCCGGCAATCTTAAGAGCAGAAATTATGCCTTCCCCCTCGGGAGCGACCTGATTGACCAGCCCTATGTCAAGCGCTTCCGAGGCTGATATCGTGTCGCCGGTAAACATCATTTCCTTGGCTTTTGAAGCTCCCACCAGGCGGGAAAGGCGCTGAGTGCCCCCGCCGCCCGGGAATAAACCGAGTTTAACCTCGGGAAGCCCAATCAGCACCTGTTCCTCAGCGATTCTGATATCAAGGGTTAGTGCAAGCTCCAGGCCGCCCCCTAAAGTCAGCCCGTTCAATACTCCGATGGTCGGTTTAGGGAAGCCGGCGATGTAATTCAAGATCCCATGTGTCTCCATGACAGCTGACAGCATATCAGGATTTTCCATCAGCCCGGGAAACTCTTTGATATCCGCTCCGGCAACGAAGGCCTTTGAACCGCTTCCGGTCAGGAGGACGGCTGTGATCCCGCTGTCTGATGCAAGTTCCTGGAAGGTATGGAGCAATTCCTCGAAAACCTGTCTCTCCAAAACATTCAGCGGAGGATTATTTATAACGACAACCGCCGTGTTATTTTTCTTTTCGTACGTTACAAAACGTCCCATTCATTTGACCTCCTCTTTGCTGTATGTATACCAGCCTTTCCCCGTCTTCCGTCCAAGTTCGCCTTTTTTCACCTTTTCTTCTATACAGGCAAAAGGCTTATCTCCCGGATTGCCCGTCTCATTGAACCGCTGCTGCATCACGTAATATCCTACATCAATGCCCGATAAGTCCATGAGTTCGAAGGGACCGATCGGATGATTCAGGGCTTTGCGGCAGATCAGGTCGATGTCCTTGAAATCGGCGATTCCCTCCTCGTACAGATAAACAGCTTCCCGCTGCAGGGCACCCAGTATGCGGTTGGCTGCAAATCCGGAAATTTCCTTCTGGAGGAGCACGGATGTCCGGTTCATCCTCTTGCATACAGCCATGACTTTTTGCGCCGTATCGGCTGAGGTTTCAGGGTTCTTAACCACTTCCACGAGATCCATGACTAGAGGCGGAAAAAAGAAATGCATGTTCAGCACCTTATCCGGCCGCTTTGTCGCTGGAGCCAGCCTGCTTGAGACGATGGTGGAACTATTAGTGGCAAAAATCACATGGGGAGGTGCCAGTTCTTCAAGCTTTGCGAATACCTCTTTTTTTACCTCCAATTTCTCTACCACCGCTTCAATAATAAGATCAACCGAACGGGCAGCTTCCTGGAAGCTAGTGGTGAATCTCAGCCTGCGGAAGGCAGCTTCCAGTGCATCTTCGGATATTTTCCCTTTTTCAAGCCACCGGGACATGATCCCTTTTAATGTACTCTGGGCTTTTTCAAGAGCACTTTCCTCAATATCAACCAGTACCGTTTCATAGCCTCCCAGTGCACTCAGCATGGCTATCTGATGTCCCATCTGCCCAGCGCCAATGACAGATATGGCGGCAATTTCTTTTTCATTCATGTTTTATCCTCCCTTTTATACTAACCAGTCGGTATGTTGAAGCTGCAGGAAGCGGCTCTAAGGCCCTTCCTCCGTTCCTAATCCATTTCAATTCCTTTTAGCAGCATATCCGTAAACATTATCGCCAATTCCTTATCAGAGACACTTCCTTCTGGATTGAACCAATTGTAGCTCCAGTTGGTCACACCGAGAATCCCGAACGCAATCAGCTCAGGATTCAAACTTTGACGGAACTCTTTGTTATTGATTCCGTCGCTGAGGAGCTGTTCCATATTAAAGCGGAACTGATCGCGTTTTGAAGTGATCTCCCGGTAGTGCTCTTCGTTCAAGTGTCGTATTTCCCTTGTGAAAACCTTGGCGCTTGCTCCCTGCTTTTTGATATCCGATATGAGCATATAAATGATTCTGTACAGCTTTTGCTTGCTGTTCAGGGAATGATCTGAGAGTATTTCCTCCTGCTGGCTGACCAGATCGTCGATATAATGAAGATGGATGCCCCTGAGGAGCTCTTCCTTACTGGAAAAGTAATAATAAAAGGTCCCTTTAGTTACTCCGAGCGCCTCTACGATATCCTGGATGGATGTGCTTCCAAATCCTTTTCTATCAAATAGCTCTATTGCTGCTGCTGTAATTTTTTCCTTCATCTGCAAGACCCACCATTTCAATTGAATTCAGCTAGAATTATACCATATGGCAGGCTGTACCATTTCTAAATCAGGTATGATCATTTGGCCGTGATCTCTTCCCTTAAGGCCCGTCTCAGAATCTTTCCTACACTGGTCTTGGGCAGCTGTGAACGGAACTCGATAATTTCCGGGACCTTATAGGAAGCCAGGTTGGTGCGGCAGAAGGCTTGAATCTCCTCTTCATCTGCCTCCCTGCCGTTTTTAAGGACGAGAACAGCCTTGATTGTTTCACCGCGGTAGGCATGAGGCACCCCGATGACTACCGCCTCCTGTACGCTAGGATGCTCATAGAGCACTTCTTCGATATCCCGGGGATAGATGTTGAAGCCGCTGGCGATGATCATATCCTTTTTGCGGTCCACGACGGAAAGATAGCCTTCCACGTCCATCAAACCGATATCTCCTGTATAAAGCCAGCCGTCTCTGAGGACGTTTGCCGTTTCTTCAGGCAGGTTCCAGTATCCTTTCATAACCTGAGGGCCGCGGACAATCACTTCGCCAAGCTCGCCTGGCGGAAGCTCATCGTTCCCTGTGGCTGTATCCACAATTTTATAATCGGTGGACGGAAAGGGAATCCCGACGGTACCTGGCTTTCGTTCTGCGAAACTAGGATTACAGTGAGTAACCGGAGCTGCCTCAGATAATCCATAGCCTTCGAGAATCCTCGAGCCGGTCTTCCGCTCAAATTCTCTCAGTAGCTCCACAGGCATCGGTGCGCTTCCGCTATTGCATATTTCGATAGAGTCTATTCCGTATTCCTCGGCATTCGGATGATTCGTCAGGGCCACATACATAGTCGGGACGCCCGGGAAAAGGGTAGGCTGCTCCGTTTTAATCGTCCGGAGCACTTCCTCCAGATCAAACCGGGGCAGCAGGATCATTTCAGCGCCGAGGAAAATGGACAGATTCATGCAGGAGGTCATGGCAAACACATGGAATAATGGAATGACAGTCAAACATCGTTCCTTGCCGAAGCTGAGATCGAATTTAAAAAATTCATAGGATTGAAGAACATTGGCCACCAGATTGCGGTGGGTCAGCATGGCACCCTTTGATCTTCCCGTCGTTCCACCGGTATATTGGAGGACAGCGGTATCTTCTTTGGGATCCACTGTAATTCCGCCTGCAGTGCCATTGCCGCTCTTCAGGAAATCCTCAAACAGTACGGCACCATCCGGTTTAGCGGCCGGGGTCTGAAATGCAACGGCAATCACTTTCTTAAGGTTTGTCTCTTTCCTGACAGCTTCCACTCTTGGAAGGAAATCCCCGAAGGCAATGATCGTCTCTGCCCCTGAGTCATTTAAAAGATGGTGAAGCTCCCGTTCTACACTCATTGGATTGATTTGTGTGACGATAGCTCCTGCTGATAGAATGCCATAATAAGAGATGATATAGTGCGGGCAGTTTGGGAGCATGATCGCCACCCGGTCGCCTTTTTGAATCCCATTCTGCTGAAGGGCCGAAGCAAATGCTTCTGACATACGATGCAGCTCCAGATAGCTGGTTTTTCTTCCATAGAAAGAGACAGCTGGATGGGAAGGATATTTTTTTGCGGTTTCCTGCAGCAGCTGGGGCAGGGATAAGTCGGGTATGTTCAATTCTATGGAGATGGAATCAGGATAAAGCGATTGCCAGGGCTTACTTGATTTCATGTTATTTCCTCCAGTCATTTTTTATAAGCTGCTCATGGTTGTTTCAATTAACACGCATGGCTCCCTCCATCAACAATCAGCACATTGCCTGTCACAAAGCTGGATGCTTCGGATGCCAGGAAAAGCGCAGCTCCCTTAAGATCGTCCTCACTGCCGAATCTCCTGAGCGGAGTGGATCCGAGTATGGAATCCCTGCCATTTTCTATGAGCGCTTTAGACATCTTGGTTGGGAAAAAGCCGGGAGCTATGCAGTTCACATTGATGTTATGCTCCCCCCACTTGACGGCCAGATCCTTTGTAAAGGTGATGACCGCCCCCTTGCTTGTATTGTAGCCAATGGTATCCATAATCCGGGGGTCCACTCCTCCAAGACCGGCTGTAGAAGCTATATTGATGATCTTTCCTGATTTTTGCTCAATCATTACTCGTCCGGCTGCCTGACTCATCAGGAAAGTCCCGGTGACATTTACCTCCATCACCTTCCTCCATGCCTCAAGAGGCATATCTGCTGCGGGGGCGCCCCATGTCGCTCCGCTGTTATTGACCAGGATGTCAATTCTGCCGAAGGTTTTCTTCGTTTCATTCACCACCTTTTCAATATCATGGGGGGACGTGATATCACATTTCATGGCGAGTGTCCCGACTCCCAATGACTTCAGCCTTTCTGCGGTTTCATGGCAGGCTTCAGCCTTTCGTGAGCAGAGCACGACATTTGCCCCTGCCTCTGCCAGCCCTTCTGCAATCTGCTCACCAAGCCCTCTTCCGCCGCCGGTGACAATCGCGGTCTTTCCAGTCAAGTCAAATAGCTGCTTTACATGCATATCGAAAAACCTCTTTTCTAAGGAATCACCCTAAACTTGTATACGCTTTCATTTAGGAATACTGACCAGTCGGTATTATCCTAATTATAACCTTAAATATAGAAGTTTCAATTTTTTTACTGAAAATTTAGAAAACTTTTGGCAGAAAAGGAACCATCTTTCACCGATGATTCCCCTGATTCAAGCCACCACTTCACGCCCCATTGCATACTGTTCATATAATCTGCCTTCCATGACAGATTTTAAAACAGCTATAGTCTGTCTCACGTCCTCAAAGGTTGAATAAAGGGCGGCCGGAGCAAGCCGGATGATATTTGGAGCGCGGAAGTCCGGGATGATTCCCTTATCTTTCAGCGCCTTGCAGATTCTTGCAGCCTCTTTATGTTCCAGGCTGACATGAGCCCCTCTCTTACTTTCATCAAGCGGGCTGCCAATGGTGAAATTCCATTCACCTAATTCCTGTCCAGCCAGGTAGATGAGATATTGAGTAAGTTTCAGCGATTTTTCCCTGACCCTTTCGATTCCCGCCTGTTCAAAGATTTCCAGGGAACCCAGGAGAGGTGCGCTGCTTAAGACATGGGGGGTGCCGATCTGATAGGCACCGGCCCCTTCAGCAGGTGTGAAGGTATGCTCCATGTCAAATTGCTTTTCCTTATGCGATCCGAACCATCCAGCAAGTCCGGGCCGTCTTCCATGATGCTTCTTGTTTACATAAAGGCCGCCTGTGCTTCCCGGTCCTCCGTTCAGATGCTTGTATGTACACCAAAAGGCGAAGTCCACTCCCCAGCTGGTGAAGCTGTGGGGCAAAGCCCCGATGGAATGGCAGGCATCAAAACCAATCGGAATTCCCCTGCTTTTTGCTTCACGGGCCAGGAGCTCCATATCAAGCACCTGGCCGCTTCGGTACAGAACGGAAGGCAGGACAATCAGTGCAATCTCATCCGTCATGGACGAGATGATATCTTCCTCATCAAGAAAGCGCCCGTCCCGGCTCTCCACCCTTACCAGATGGGTATCTGGGTCATATCCCTTCAAGGCAAGCAAACTCTGCAGCGCATAGATGTCAGAAGGGAAATTCAGCTCATCAGCAAGAATTTTAGTTTTTTGTCCGGACGGTTCATAAAAGGTTGACGCGAGCTGGTGGAGATTGACCGTGGTGGAACCGGCAGATGCGACTTCATCCGGAGCGGCGCCGACAAGCGGAGCCATCAAGCTTCCGATTTTTTCCGACAAGGAAAACCAAGGCTCCCTTCCTTTCATCCAGCCGTCAATTCCGAATTCCTTCCAGTCCGAGAACGAGTCCATCAAGGCTTTTTCCGCTCTTTTAGACAGAAGTCCTAGAGAGTTTCCATCCATATAAATGGTCCCTTCCAAAAGATAAAATTCATTTATGTAATCCTTAAGCGGATCAGCCTGGTCCAATCCCGCTGCATATTCTGGAGAAAAAGTATCCATGCTGCATGCCCCTCTCTATCTGTTTTATTAAAGCGTAACAAGGGCGCCCTTTTTAATCAACGGTTATTTATGAATTCTTACGGTGTTCCACAACAGAAAAAATGGGATGATTTGGACGTTCCTTTTGCCTTTATAAATCCGTGTGCTTCATAAAATAAGGCTCCCCGCTCTGTGTCAGTATGGAGTACGAGAGTATCAAAATGCCCCTCCGCCTCCTGTTTCAGCCTTCTGAGGAGCATGCTGCCTGCACCCGTCCGCCGATGCAGGGGTGATATATAAAATCTCCTCACTCTTCCTGTTTTTTTAGAAGCATCCAAAGGATCCACATTGATTCCGCCAATTCCGATGAGATCCTGTCCACGATATACACCGAATAAGCCTTCTCCCGGAAGCCTGAAGCAATTTGATCCATCTTCATATTCCTTGATCAGCCTCCCGATGAAATGAAACCCTTCCTTCCTGCTTTCCATCCATAAATCAGTTAGATCCGCCTCGGTAAGACAAGTAATTTTCTTAAGGATTATTTCAGCCAAGAATACCTCCCCTTTCTATCAAACAAAAAGGCTCTATTTTAAAAGAGTATTTTTTACAGGTGCTATAAAGAAATTTTATTATTAATCGAGTTGATTGCAGCAGAAGATGCGAGACTCCTGATCCGGCTCCAAGCTGAGGAGGCTCACCGCCCGCCCCTAAGGTTCGCGGGTGCCTGCATCGAAAATCAACGTTCTTGTTCAATAGCCGCAAAATTTGGGCGAAAAGAGCCAACAAAAAGATGCATACAGCTGTGCTGCATGCATCCTCATTACTAATCCCTGCTCAGAATTCCAATAAAGCGAAGCAGGTTGATGAAAAGATTTAAAAAGTCGAGATATAAGGAAAGCGCGAGAAGCGGTATCATCTCTTCGCTGATTCCCCTGTGTTTCATTTGGTTGAAGTCGTAGAGGATGTAAAGAGAAAAGACAAGCGCGCCGATACCTGAAAAAGCAAGGAGTCCGCCATCATTCAAAGGGCTGAACAGGCTGAAGATTCCTACAAAGATCAGGGCCAGAAGGGCAACCAGTAAAAATGAGCCCAGGAATCCCAGGTCTTTCTTTGTTTTGGTGCCCACAAAGCCAAAGACCAGGAATATACCGAGCGTCATTCCAAAGGCATACAGCACAATCTGTGCGCCTGACTGGGAAACATAGTAATTGACGATGGGGTATGTGGTGATGCCGGAAATTAAAGCGAAAGCATATACGAATGCATAACCCACTGCTTTTCTTTTTCTCAGCCAGAAAGCTGATATGAGCATGATCAGCTCAGCAATGATCAGCGGCAGCATCAGTGCCGGAGGGACAAATTGGCCGGCATATAAGCCAGCTGTTGCGATGATAAGTGTGATGATGAATACGGAGATCACCTTTTGGAACAAGGATCTCCTTCCAACCGAAATAGCTTCTTGCATAAAAATTTCTCCTTCCAATGTTTCATAACTGTATTACGATACAAGCTGCCAGAGGTTTCAAAAAAAAATAATATGCCACTTTTCCCAAAGGCCCGGCATGTATCAGCATCAGTCTTTAATTTACTAATAGAAGATGGCATCATGGCAGTTCCCAAGCTTATCCTGTATGGCTGCCGGAGTCCTGCCGGAATGATAGGCACAGATGGACAGCAGCCCTTCTTCCTGGACCAGTTTGTCTGAAATCTTTTCATAAAGGACGATTTTATCCATAATCTCCTCTGCATCTCTCCACTCTACGTGTGCCCAGGTACGAATGGAATATTTACTGTCGTCCTTTATGGATTGTACACTTAGTTCAAAGTCCTGGACGATGGATTGAATATGAAAATCCCCATTGTGGAAATAAAAGTCAAAGTTATTCTTAAAATGTATGTTTTTAAGCAGTCCTTCTTTATTTTCGCACTTTAATATATATTTCAGCTTTAAAAAATTCCGGTCATTCTCCACAAGTATAATATGAGAACCCGCTTGGATTCCCGTTTCTATGAAAGCCAGGAGATCCTCAATATAACGCTCATGATTATCATAAAGATAAAGCCAGTGCCCGCTGTCCATTTTTCTGTTCTTTACTGCTTCTGCCAATTGAATATCCAATTCTTAAGGCCACCTTTAAAAGATATTGAATGAAATGGAATGATAACTGATCTAATCTTAACATGAAATAACAGGGCAATCAGCAAAAAAAACCATCATTTAGATTAAGATTCCGGCCCTTGCATATGTTATCAGGCTGGATCTGATTGATATTTTTTAGTGAGAATCCACTGAATGATCCACCCTGTCAAAAGCCCGGGAATGAGGCAGAGAATAGGCAGCCAGATGATTCCAAGCAGATATCCATTCCATCTGAAAGAAGCGGAATAAAAGATTCCCACAGTTGCCGAAAATGCCGCACCTGCAAAAGGCAGAAAGGCATACGGGGAGCTGCCTCCCCCGCCATCCTTAAAGGCATCCCACATAGAAAAGAAATATAAACACGGATAAAACAAAATCCAGCCGTAATCCACAAGTGCTATGGCTTCCTGGATTTTCCCATTAAAGCTGAGCATGATAATTTGATTAAAATGTGCTTTTATATTGATGATAAATTCAAGCACGATGAAGATGATGCCTTTTATGTACTTGCCATTCAGCAATTGTCCGAATCCTGGAAGTGCAATACTCCATATTAGCTTTTCTGCAGCCTTCACATTCATCTGTCCTTTATGTTTATTCAATGTGTTCAATAAAGCAGCCACTCCTATAAGCTGTATCTTAAGTCTTCCACAAACAGGCGTTTTTATAAGGCGCAGGGCTTTCAGTCCCACGCCTTCCTGAAAAAATGCAGATATTTGTTTAGACCGTGGAAAAAAGTTCGTCCCTTCTGTTGTACAAGCTGCACCGGCTGAATACATATGTATAAGCCTATGGCGTCTGAAGGGGAGGTAGATGATTTGAGCTTGATCCTCAGTTATATTTTTCTCGGGCTGTCCCTTGCCGCTCCGATTGGACCGGTAAATGCAGCACAGATGGATAGAGGAATAAAGAATGGATTTTGGAACGCATGGCTTGTGGGGCTCGGGGCGACTGCTGCGGACATGATTTATATGCTGCTTGTTTATTTTGGGCTGGCCCAGTTTATCGAGATAGGGTTCATTAAGACTTTATTATGGTCTTTTGGGAGCTTTGTGCTCATTTATACGGGCATAGAAAGCATTATAGCAGCCGGAAAAGTTTCCATCAGGAACTCAAGGGAAAAAGAGTCCTCCCTTAAATCGTTCATCTCCGGTTTTTTGATGTCCATTTCCAATCCCATTACCATCCTTTTTTGGATTGGGATTTACGGTTCAGTATTGGCCAAGACTGCTTCATCCTATAGCAATGAGCAGCTCATCCTCTACAGCTCTGCCATTTTTAGCGGAGTATTGCTCTGGGACGTAACCATGGCGGCTGTATCCAGTGGATTCCGAAGGATTTTAAGATCAGGGCTGCTGACGCTCATCTCCATACTTTCCGGAATATCGCTGATTGGCTTCGGAATTTACTTTGGTTATCAGGCCTTCAAGGAAATATTCCTATAATAATAACCGCCTGATGGGCAGGCGGTTATTATTATAGAGGCATATAGTCAGTCAAGTTCGCTTTTTAGCGTCTCCCTATCCCAGAACGATTTCATGAGGAAGGCGACAGCACCAATGACTAATACAAAGGCGAGGCTGATAAAAAATCCGGGCCTTGTTTCTTTTTCAAACAGGGTGCCGCTTACTGCCAAGGCAATAAGGACGATGCCGGTCCATCTCTTAATCGTCTCTTTACCCTGGGGCTTTGACAGCTTTTGAGATGAGAGCAGGATGAATGTCCAGTTATACAGCAGCATCAACCCTGCCCCGGTTGTAACATATTCATATAGCCTGCCGGGCATCAAAAGGGCTGCAAGAATGGAAAGAGCCAGGACGAACACAGTCAGGAACAGGGAAGGAACCGGAACCTTCAGCTTTCCCTGCAATGAAAAAACCTTCGGTGCGTCACCATCCTCTGACAGCGTCATGAGAATGCTGGTCACTGCGAATAAGGATGCAACCATGGTTGAAAATCCTGCCACAATCAAGGCGGCATTAAAGATGTCAGGAATGAGCGGAAGATGATATTTATCCAGCGCCGAGACAAATGGACTTTCCTTCGTATTAATGCGGCTGCTGCTGACCAGAATGACCGCAAGAGCTACTGATATCATATAAATCACCGTCAGGAGAAGGAGCATCAGCTTGCCGGATTTGGGAGCATCTTTTTTATCCTTCAAGCGTATGGCCATAATTCCCATAATTTCAATGCCTCCGAAAGCATAAAACGCATAAATCAAGGAAGACCAAAGGCCCCTGTAGCCATTCGGAAAGATTTCTTCCATGGTGCCCGGGAAATTTGTCTTCGAACCGTGGCTGTCTATCACGCCGAACAAGGCTAAAAGGGCAATGACGATAAACATGAGAATGGCCGCCACCTTTGTTACTGCGAATACATTCTCCAGCTTATCAAAGCCCTTGGTGCCAATGAGAAGGACCACGATCCCAAGAATCCCGAATCCCGCCGCAAACAGCCACATCGGGACACTTGGGAACCAGAACCTTGCAAATATGGACAGTGCGGTCAGCTGGCTTCCCATGATCAGGAGCTCTGAGCACCAATAGGTCCAGCCGCAGCCAAATCTTGCCCACCTGCCGAATGCCTGGTTCGCATAAGCACAGAAAGATCCCTTTTGCGGATCTGACGCTGCAAGTTTTGAAAGGGCATCAAAAACCAGGTATGTGCCTGTGGCAGCAATTATGAATGAAATCAGCACTGAAGGGCCGGTCATTTTTATGGCAATGCTCGAACCAAGGAAAAAGCCCGTCCCGATGATACATCCAATGCCAATCATGGAAAGCTGCCACCATTTTAAACCTTTTTCCGAATCCGTATTACAGCCTGCCTTTTTCATAGTCGGCCTCCCGTCATTAAAAATCAATTGTCTTTAATTTCTGTCCGGGAGGGAGGTTCTATGCCTGTCAATTAAAGTAAAAAGGAGGCCCCTTTTAAGTTTTAGCCGGAATCTGGTAAGTCCTAAACCTTGGAATGCTTTTCATCAAGTAAAGTGCAATTGGCTTTAGTCTGTTGCTTCTTTTGAAGAAAGAAAGGGGTACTTTTTTATAAAAAGCCGGTATACAGAAGCAAAAATCATAAATTGAAAAAAAAAGAGAGGTTGCCCGGGGACATCCTCTCTCAAATCAATCATATAAAACGGTTTTCGCGAGGACGGAGTATGAAGTATCGTCCATCGGCGGGTTATGGAGGCCGGCACGGACATCCCTATAGTACCGCTGAAGCGGGTTTTTCCGCTGAAGGCTTTTGGCTCCAACAATCCTCATGGCCTTATCGACAATTGAAAGGCTTGCGTTGGTTACACTCGTTTTGACAGCTAACAGCTCCCTGGCAAGCTCTTCTCTTTTGCTGCCTTCTTCCCACTTATCTGCAACCGAAAATAATAAATGTCTGGCTTGAAGGTATTCCAGTTCCATTTCTCCCACAAGACGCTGCACATTGGGCAGGTCCCTTATCGGCCCGTTCAGGCTGTTTGGGGTATATTCCCTTGCGAATTTCAAGGCATAATTTCTTGCAGCGCCGGCTATGCCGATATAACATGCCGGAATATGGAGAAGCCACCCCTCTCCCAATGTTTTACGCTTCCCGGGCTTTTCGACAAAGTACTTATCCTCCACCTGTACCCCATCCAGGATCAGATCATTGCTTGCTGTTCCCTGCATGGAGATCATATCCCAGGTATCCTCAAAACTTACACCCTCCTGATCACGGTGAATGAGGAACCAGCCAATTCCGTCCTCTTCCTCCACCCAGGCGCTGACCTGGATGAGGTCAAGCACTGGCGATAATGTGGTATAGGTTTTCCTTCCTGAAAGAATCCAGTGAACTCCCTCCCGCTTTGCTGATGTTCCCGGACGGCCTCCCCTTGTTGGACTTCCCGTCTGTGCTTCTGTTGCTGCGCTGTTGATCAGGGCACCACCGGCAATCTGATGGAACACTTCGTCCAGTACGTCTGATTTCCAGTGACGCTTCTCTGCCAGCTGATGGACGATTCCTACATGCCAGCCGATTGCAAGGGAAGTCGGTCCGCACGCCATTGCGATTTTCTCCTGTCCGAGAAGGAAGTCATAAAGACCCCCTCCCAAACCTCCATATTCTTCAGGAAGAGTAAGGCGGGTATATCCGAAGTCCTTGAGTTCCTGAATGTTATCAAAAGGGAAAGCACCGGTTTCATCCAAAGCCTCGGCCCGTTCAGAAAAACGCTCAGTGAGCTTTCCCAATTTTTCAATATAATTCTTTTGGTGCTCATTTTTATAAAAAATCATTCCTTCTCCCCCTTTATTCCGAGTAAAGTACTTATATTTTATAGCGATGGAAGGATTATGAACATCATTTTGCCTTGCCAAATCAGAACTGGCTCTTATAGGCTTCGACAAAGCTCAAAAAAAGACACTTAAATGTTTAGAAAAAAATAGAGCGGATGTGATTATAATCCGCTCTTTTTCATCTCTAATTCATTTAACAGTCCTGGCGGTATCCGGCAGGAATTTCTTTAAGGCAAGAAGCGCTTCTTCCGCGTTTTTGGCTTTAATGGTCTTGATATTTTCTTTCGGATAATTTCCTTTTGAAAAATCATAACGGGGATCATAATAGTGTTTCAGCAGGAGGCCCACCGCTGTTTCGAAATCTCCTTTTTCAAGGGAGCTTCCGATTTCAGCTGCAATCGGTGTATGAATCCTCCGTTCTATTTTTTTGAACGCTTTGATGCTTTCCTCTTGATGAAGCCATGGCTGATAATCATCGAGAATATGCTTGACCCTCTCTTCAAGAGGCATATCAATGAATATCTGTTTTCCCGTGAGCTTCTTCTGATCCACAAAATCCGGAAGGACCACCTTCCCGATCCTCCTGCTTTCCGCTTCAAAAAGGATGAATGGGGAATCTTTCATCACTGTTAATTCCTCGACAAGCAGCGCATCGAACATTTTTTGATTATTGGGTCTTGTCCCGATCTGACCAAAAATCGACCCTCTGTGCCCGGCCAGGCCCTCTAGATCAATGACACTGTACCCTTCCTTTTTCAGCTGTTGAAGCAGCAGCGTCTTCCCGGTCCCTGTGTAACCGTTCAGAACATAGGCTTCTGAGTGAATCTGGAAGTCCTCTAGCCGGCTCACCACCCATTTCCGGTAGGCTCGGAAACCGCCGTTTAACCGGAATGACTTGATGCCCATGAGATCAAGGACGGTTGCCGAGGTGCGGCTTCTCATACCTCCCCTCCAGCAGAAGACCGCCTTATCTCCAGGGATGGACTGAAATTCTTTAATGAAAGAAGGAAGTTTGGCAGAAACAATTTCAAGTCCTCTTTCTTTTGCTTCTGCAACACCTATCTGTTTATAGATGGTTCCGATTTCTTCTCGTTCCCTGTCATCAAATATGGGAATATTTATGCTGCCTGGAATAGTAGAATCCATATATTCTGAAGGGGAACGAACATCGACCAGCACCAGCTGATTTTTTTCACGTTTAGTAAGCAGATCATCTATCATTATATCCTGGAACAATGAAAGCTCCTCCTTTTGTAAATGCCGAAATTTCATCAACTAATGAATTATACCATATTTTACAGTGATGTTATAAGCATTGGTACTATCAAGAAACTCATTGATATCCATGTAAGTAATAGTGTGGTAAAATGATTCTTTGATAATTTATTTAAAGGAGATTTGAGAGATGTCACCCATACATGCTGCAGTTCACAAGCCTGAAGCACATAGCAAAAAGACGATTTTTTTAGTCGGCCTCTTTCTTTTCGTCGCGATAGCCGGCCTTTTTTATGTAAAATGGTGGCCTTATTATCATAAAGTCATCCTTGCGTTCACCACGAGCTCAATAGGCACCTCGATTATAGGTGAAGGAGATCTGCCTGCACCATCCTGGGAAAGTGCATGGAGTTATGCTACAGCCTACTTTGCCGCTGTCTGGAAGGCGGCCGTCCTGGGTATTCTCCTTGGGTCGCTGATCCAGGTTCTCATACCTTCCGCTTGGCTCCTGAAGGTTCTTGGAAAAACATCCTTTGGCAGCACCGCAGCAGGCGGGGCAGCCTCTCTTCCCGGAATGATGTGCAGCTGCTGTGCAGCGCCGATTGCCATCGGGATGAGAAAGCGTAAAGCTTCTGTCGGAGCAAGCCTCGCTTTCTGGATCGGAAATCCGGCAATCAATCCTGCTGTGCTCATTTTCATGACCTTTGTGCTTTCCTGGAAGTTCACGCTTCTTCGCCTGGCAGCCGGCCTTCTCCTGACATTTGGGGTAAGCTACTTTGCAAACCGATTTGCAAAGGAAGCTGAAGGGGAAGAAATGGAAGGACTCCTTGAGGATGCAGAACCTGAAAAAGGCTCTTTCCTGTCTAGATGGATGAAAAGCATGGGGAGCATGGTATTGTACGTAGTACCTGCTTATCTTCTAAGTGTCCTCCTGCTTGGGGCGGCCCGGGTCTGGCTGTTCCCTAATATCAGCGGGGCAGCAGCAGATGGAATCCTGATCATACTCCTGTTCGCTGTAACAGGCATGCTGTTTGTCATCCCGACAGCAGCAGAAATTCCGATTGTCCAGTCCATGATGGCGTTCGGACTCGGTGCCGGTCCGGCAGCGGCCTTACTAGTCACCCTGCCGGCCATCAGCCTGCCATCTATCCTGATGGTTGCACGGTCTTTCCCGAAAAAAGTCATTCTTTTCGTGATGGCCTCTGTTACGGCCGTCGGTACGATCAGCGGCATTATCGGAATGTATTTGTTTTAATCAAAAGAGCAGCCGGCTTTATGCTTGCTGCTCTTTTTGTTTGGGCTCCTTTCAAAATGATAGTTGCAATTGGGTTTTTGTGGTAATGTTATGACAGTTAAGTTCTTTATCTAGTCGGGTGGGTTTATATGGATGGAGATGCTTTAGTTTGGCTTGTGTTATTATCATGCCTTTTAATCTTAAATACCGTGGCTCTTTTTTTAAACAAGAAGAATAAAATGCCACTATGGCTGGCTGGTATAGTCATCAGCCTTTTAGGCCCCTTAATAGCCTCCATGACTGGTTCTTTTTTTATTGATCTGGACCATAAAAGCGGCGGCACTGGAGAAGGTGCCGCATATGGGGCTGCATTTATAGGTATAATTATTATTGCTAATGGAATGGCTTATCTAATTACTGGAATGATCGTGAAGGGTACAGGTCTAGTAAGCACAAAGAATAATAGTGAATGAGGCAAAGTTTACGATAACAACTAATGTTTTTGAAGGAACAGCGGAAGAAAACCTCGAGATCTCAGCTGTAAAGAATGCGCACCCCATAGATGCGGGTGCGCTTGAATGTTACCTGCACGTTATTTATGAAAAGCTTTTTACCAATGAAAAGGCTGAACTTCCGCTAATGTTTTAAACACAATCTCCCGATTAGGAGAATAAATACCGACCTTAACGTCCGGCCCTCAATAAAAAGCCTTTCTTGACAAATTCCGCATGGCGTCAGGATTTTATAGTCAGCTTTTTCGTCATCTCTTACTACACATATAAAGTGAGTAATTCGCGTATCAATCTTATGAGCCTTTAAAATGGCTCCTTTTCTATACATAATTCTGTTAAAGCATTAATAATTTCAGGAGAAACACTTGTTAAAATTTTTCCGCCGCTCGTATACATGGCTGCCGCACCGCCCCAGCGAATCGGGTATCTTCTTTCTATAAATGCAATCGCTTCTTCGTAGAGCCTGTTTTCTATATCCGCGTTAACACCTGCCATAGCATTTCAATATTGATCGATTGCAGGAATACATATACTTTCAGCTGGTCATAAGTCATGATATAAAAAATAGTTATTCTTCATGAACGAGGCTTCTCAAAAAAGACATGCCGGGCGCTGACAGTGCCTTCCTCAATGGTGAGAATTCCAAATGAATAACGGGGCTGACGCCTTTTGTCAGTCGGAGAACCAGGATTGAATATTAGAATTCCTCCCTCCTTCTTCAGGAGGGGAATATGTGAGTGGCCGAATATAACCGCATGTACCTCTTCGTCAACAAACGCTGCCCTGGCCCTTCTTTCGGTTGTCAATCCTTTGCCGTGCCCATGTGTGACGCCAATTCTTACGCCTCCTGATTCCACGATGATCTTTTCAGGGAAAAGCTTCTTGATGTCTTCTCCGTCCACATTTCCATGTACACCCCTAACTTCTCCATACGCGGAAAGTTCCTCATAAACATCCAGCGTCTTCCAGTCACCCCCGTGAATGATCAATTCACAATTCCCTAACTCAGTTTTAAGTTGATCTGGCAGTACTCTTCCTTTCCTCGGCATATGGGTGTCCGACAAAACCACTATTTTCACTTCATTTCCCTCCACACATTCTTTTCTCTACCATACCCGTTTCCATTACCAGCCTAATCAAAGTCCGGGAAATAACCCGGAAATGGGGGACTGTCCCCTATTTCCCGGAGGGACAGCCCCCCACCTCTCCCTCTTTGATAATTCGCCCGACTACAGGTATACTATTTTAATATCTAAGTTTTTAAGAGAGAGGTATGTTGTGATGCTGACTATAGTGAATCATGAAGCTGGAGAGATTAAGGATCCATTCGGGATTTTGAGCGGGCGCAGGTATGAGTTTTTCATCCAGGCAGAAGTTCCGGAGGATGATGAGCTGTATACGGAGCAAGGCATTTATATACGGACGGTTTTCCTGCTGGATGAAGGGAAGTCATCCCTTGTAAGCTATACGATCCATGAGTATGAAACGGAAAAGGTTCTGGATTTCGAATTGGATGAAGAGGAAGAGAAGATGCTGGCTGATTATTGCAGGGAGCATCTTCCGGAATAAACAGGAAAACAGGAAAGGGCAGCCCGGATATACCGGTGCTGCCCCTTCCTGTTTTTATAAAATCGGATTGCTTCCGTCTTTTTTATCTGTGCTGTTCTCAGCCATGATTTTGGTTATATAGTAATATCCGAACACAGTAAGCAGCGTAACTCCCCAGCTGAATGCCTGCCTCAGCAGAATGCCCTTATCAAAGGCGTCGACACCATATTCCTTGATCAGGTAAATCTTTACCACTCCAAGTACAATATCCCTCATCGCAAACGCCAGGGTAATCCATTTAAAAACAAGAAGCGGCTTCTTACGATAAAACAGCTCCTTAGTCTTCTCCCGGTCACTTCCCTGAAGTTCCACAACATCCAGCGTGAAAAGAAGGGCTATCGGTTTATTGATGAAGATTGAAATCAAGAAAACGCCGCCGAGCACAAACAGGTAGTAAGCATTATTCCAGAGAAGCTGTATCGCTGAACCTGCCAGTACATCAATCAATGTGCCGATGACGAGGTTAATCAGGATGAAGAGGCCAAAGAAATTTACTTTCTTGACTTCAAAAAAGCGGTATAAACTGTAAATGATCCCGGGTACAGAAGAGAGAAGCATGGCATAATAATCGCCGAGCACTCCCCTGCCGCCATTCCAGACCAGGAGCGGTACTGCCACATAAAATATGAGGTCCAGTATCAAGATATTTTTTTTCATCATGTTCCCTGCCTTAATTGTTTTATTGATCAGAATTCCGTTCTTCCCTGGACAGCTTCACGGCTCTCCCAGGCTTGTTTCTTCTTGTACGGGCCATCAGGAATGAAAGCTGAAGCATCAGGATCGGCAGCGATGATTTCTTCCGGTAACCGAGATAGTTGGGCTCTCTTTCATCTCCATATTTCAGGTTGAAACGGCTGATGCCATGAAATGGGTATAGATAATACCCGGACATATAAATCAGCGAGGCCGCCTTCTCGGAAGATGTCATATATTTTTCCGTACTGCCGCCCGCAAGCGGTGTGATTCCCAGGTTGAAGGAATCATAGCCTTTGTCTGCCGCCCACTTTAAAAGACAGCTTAGTAAGTAATTCATGGAGCCGCCGGGTGCCTGCAGGGTATGACGCAATAAATCTGCCCTGACCGTAGAACTTGAATCGTATCCTGGAATCACCACCGCAAAGGCGATGATACGGCCGCCCGGATCTTTGAGGATGGCCAGCGGAAATTGGTTCAGGTACTTTTTTTGAAAAGAAGCGTGAGAGAAGCCCTTTTCCTTCCTCCCGTCCAGCCATTCCTCCGATACCTTCTCCGCTTCTGTCAGGAGACTGTCTGAGTAGGGCGGCTGAACTACTTCAAACTTATAGTTCTGTCTGGAAAACTTGCTGTTTATGATATCCAGTTTCCTTTTTTGTCCACGGTCCAATTCCTTTAATTTCACGAGTGTCTCCTCGCCCAGTTTATAAAAATCATAGCCGTGGGCATTGAGAAAGGGAAGCATGGAACTTCTGACCTGGTAATAGACCAATGAAAGACCGAAACGGTCGGCTTCATCCTGGAATTCTTCCATGGCATCAATAAAATCGTCTCTTTTCCCGGAAGGTCCGCCCAATATGACCAGTTTATCTACAAAGCGCCTGTAGGCAAACAGGACCGTTCCGGAACTGCTGAAATATACATACGTATCCGGCATGTAAAGAAGATTGGAAAAGCCGTTGCCGCCGTGAACGGTCAAAATATTTTTAATACGTCCAAGATTCGTGCTTGCCGCTAGGAACGGAAATTTCGAGGACCGGCTGAGTGCCCAGCCTGCCCCCATCACAACTCCGCAGATCAAAAGCCCGGCAAGTCCGCTCAGGAAAAGTTCTGTTGAATCCTTGATAATATACTCTTCGAACCGTGCCGGTATCCTCCCCTCGGACTGCGGGAGGTTCAGGTATCCTGCCGTAAAATATAAGGCGATGAACAGCAGGAACATCACACCGTCAAAAATCCCCCTTCCCCATGAAAAGGAAAATTGGACTCGGTAAAACCGGTTCCTTGCCGCATAAAGAAGGAGCGCCACTATCAGGCAAAACAGGGCTTCCTTGACATCCAGACCTTTTACAAATGTAAATAATGAACCAAGAATCAGGATGCCAAGAGTCAAATAATACACCCATCTGACTCTAAGTTCGATACCCCTGGCAAGCGCCAGCAGGGTAAAGCCCGAGGCGACTGAAAGCTGATGCGAAATCCCTACAAATCCGGATGGGAAAACCTCGCTTAGTGCCTTGATTCCGCCAAGCGCAGATGGAAAAGCTGCTGACAGCAGGAGGATGATCCCGGTCAGGAAGACTAGGAATGTTAAAAGCCCATGACTGATATTTGCCGCTGTATAGGACGGGAGGTTTCGCCATTTTTTGTTGAGAACGCTCCAAAAATGGCTTCCAAGGAGAAAGCTTGAAACGAGCCATGGAAAAAAATTATATGTGATCCTGTAGATAAGCAGAAGCAGGACCACCTTTTCCTTAGGCAGTCCATAGGATTCAATGCCCAGCATAAAGATTAAATCAAACGAGCCGAGACCGCTTGGAATCATGCTGAGGACCCCTGCGCAGGCAGCGGTCAGGTAGACAGGTGCCAGGGCCAGTAAATTGATGTCCAGTCCCATGACTCTGGCTGCACCCCACATGGTCAGCAATGCGCAGAACCACTCAGCGAAGGAGACGAGGATCAGCCCTATCTCGTATTTGGCCTGCAGCATGCGGTTCTTCCCTCTATTCCCTTTTATATGAAGGGTAATGAGAAGCACCGGCAGGTAGACTGCGATTGCCAGTATCCCGGCATAAAGCCATTTGTATGTTTTAAAGACCGGTGAATCGAGAATTCCTAATATGATCAGCCAGCTTAGCAGCGACAGGCCTGAAAGATAGAAAACGGAAATCTTCGCTATGGCCTTGATGATTTCCATCCGGCTTTGATCCCTGGTTTTATAAAAATAAGTCCTGATTGCAGCCCCGGTCAGACCGCCAAATCCCAGGAAGTTCGAATAGGCATTTGCGATGAAAGAATACTGCAGCAGCCTTTTAACAGCAAGTCTCCTGCCGAGGAGCTTCATGAGTATCACGTCAAAGAAACTCATGGGCAAAACAGCAATCAGGCCGAAGGATAGTATAAGAAGAGCTTTATGGTAGCCTACATCTGAGGCGTGCTTTTTTAGCAGCCCGGCATCAATTCCTGCGATGAATCTCCCGCCCTCGTAACCGACAATAATGAGTATCGCGAGCGGCAGCAGGAATTTAACTGCCGAGAAAGCCTTTGTTTTTGTAAATTTCATATTTTCTCCGCCTATATCTTAGTAAGCTGAATCACATGCAGAATTCCTGCCCTCTTATTTTACTCTTATCTTCCATTTATATCTAGCCATCCCTTGAATTAAGGATTTAGTTTCCAAAAGGATGGAGAGTCCTTTATAATAAAATGGTATATTCAGAATTTTACCTATTTTCTAACTGGAGGTTAATATGACGCATTCGCCTGTTTGGTTTCCTAGTGAGGAGTACAAAAAGTCAACCCGTTTGTACAATTGGATGGAAAAGCTGGGCTTCGATGACTATGATTCTTTTTTTCTCCAATCCATTGATGATGTTTCGTGGTTCTGGGAAGAAGCCGTTAAGGAACTGGGGATATCATGGTACCGGCCTTATAAAAAGACCCTGGATTTAAGCAGCGGCCTCAAATATCCAAAGTGGTTCCAGGGAGGAAAAATGAATATTGTCCATAATGCGGTAGAAAAATGGACAAGCGATCCCGAAATGGCCACTAAGCCTGCCCTCATTTGGGAAGGAGATGACGGCCTTGCCTCCACCTATTCTTTCAGGGAATTAAAAGAGGAAATAGATAAAGCAGCCGCAGGTCTGGTGAATGTGGGAGTAAGAGAAGGCGATGTTATAGCCATCTATATGCCGATGATTCCTGAAACCGTTTTCGCCATGCTTGCTGCCGCCAAAATTGGGGCGATCTTTTCCCCTGCTTTCTCCGGCTACGGAGCTGAAGCGGTTGCGGCGAGAATCAATGCCTCTGGAGCTAAATACCTTATTACTGCAGACGGTTTTTACCGCAGGGGCAAGGCAATTCAGATGAAAAAGGAAGCGGACAGGGCTGTAGAGCTTTCTCCGGGAATTGAAAAGGTCCTGGTCGTCAGGCGGACACACGGGGATATCCCTTGGAACAAAAGTAAAGACGTGGAATGGTCCGAGGTTATAAAGGAAGGGCAGGAAATCAGGACAAAAGAAATGGATGCCTCCGCCCCTTTAATGCTCATCTATACATCAGGCACAACAGGAAAGCCAAAAGGCGCTGTCCATAATCATGCTGGCTTCCCCCTAAAGGCCGCCTTTGATGCAGGGCTGTGCATGGATGTGAAAAAAGGGGATACGCTCTTCTGGGTAACAGATATGGGCTGGATGATGGGTCCGTTTCTCGTGTTCGGCGGACTCGTCAACGGAGCGGCCATCGTCATGTTCGAAGGCACCCCTGATTTTCCAAATCCAGACCGGATATGGGATTTAACCGAAAAGCATAAAGTAACACATTTGGGCATCTCCCCCACTCTTATCCGAAGCTTGATGCGCCACGGCACAGACTGGATCGATCAGCATGATCTGTCGTCACTCAAGGCCATCGGTTCAACCGGGGAGCCGTGGAACCCGGAACCCTGGATGTGGCTTTTTGAAAATGTCTGTAAAAAGAAAGTCCCGATTATCAATTATTCCGGCGGAACGGAAATTTCCGGCGGTATCCTTGGGAACGTCCTGCTGAAGCCTATATCTCCCATCACTTTTAATTCCCCTATTCCGGGAATGGATGTGCATGTTTATGATCAAGAGCAGAACCCGGTACTTAACGAGGTCGGCGAACTGGTCATCCTGCAGCCATGGGTCGGCATGACCAATGGATTTTGGAAAGAAAATGATCGGTATGAAAAGGCATATTGGAGCCGCTGGGGAGATACATGGGTACATGGCGACTGGGTGATTCAGGATTCAGAGGGCTTCTGGACCATCACCGGGCGGTCGGATGATATCCTGAATGTGGCCGGCAAGCGTCTTGGACCTGCAGAACTGGAATCAGCTCTCGTCGAGCATCCGCTGGTGGTTGAAGCAGCGGCCATCGGTGTGCCGGACGCAGTCAAAGGGGAAACGGCAGTCTGTTTTGCAGTCCTGAAATCAAAGCCTGCCGAAATAGCTGCACTCAAGCAGGAATTGCTCCAGATTGTAGGCAATCATCTGGGAAAAGCGCTGCTGCCAAAGGAGATTTTCTTTGTGGACGAACTCCCTAAAACAAGGAATGGGAAGGTCATGCGGCGGGTCATACGTGCCGCCTACATGAACCAGAACACAGGGGATATATCATCGCTGGAAAACCCTGCGGTCCTGGAAGCGATCAAAAATATGAATCTTTCTAACTTATAAGAAAAAACACAAAAAGCGTCTGGCTGGCAGGCGCTTTTTGTGTGGAAAAGGGGCGGTGCTCCATGTTTCATAAGGCTTCGCTAGGTATGAACATTATTTATCTTGCAGGCATTCCTGCCTGTTGTTCCTTACTCCGCTCCACCGCCTTATTGTATTGGTTTCTGCACTTGTATAGGTTCTTTTCCATGCTTGGGTTGCGAGGAGAAAACTCATGTTTGTTTTCTATACCTTTATCCTCAAATTTTCTCTATTCGCATGAAAATATGCTGTATGTACAGGTCAGCCCGCTCTCTGATCAGTTCATCCGTCAATCCGCTGACACCATGATCAGTCCACCCCTTATAGACAGCCGGCTCTGGAAGGATTTCCATCAGTCCTTTTAAATCCCAGAATGGTTCATAAGGAAGAGGCGCCAGCTGCAGATAGCCGGTCAGGAAGGCATCCGCTTCCTCCACTCCATACAGGAGGGACAGGTTCAGGCGGCAGTGGGCAAGGTCCATCTGCTTCGGGCCAAGGCAGGCATTTACCCAGTCAACCACCCCGCTGATTTCTCCATTCTCCCACATCACATTGACCGGATGAAAATCTCGGTGGATAAAACCGGTAGTTCCTTTTTGCTGTCCGTTCCGGACGGCGGCTATTCCTCTTGACCATAATTCCGGACAGCTGCTCCATTCTGGAGCAGACAGTAATTCGGACTTATAATAAGGATAATACCGCCAGCCGAAGTCCGGTGGCGTGTCCAGGGAATGAATAGCGGCCAGCACTTCAGACAGCTGGCGGAGCCAGCGGATTCGGTCAGCTGGAAAGAGCTCGACTCCCCCTTTAAGGCAGGTCATCAAAACGGCCGGACAGCCGCAAAAAGTTCCTGACGGGTCAAAGGCGATAAGCCCAGGCGTATGAAAGGGCAGATCCTTAACGGCTGCAAAGGCGCAAGCTTCATGAAATGCAAGATCAGGTTCAGCTTCAAGCCATTCTTTATCAGTGTAGAGCCGCAGGACTGCTTCCAAGATATTTCCTTCCGAACGCACCGCGATTTTAAACATTTCTGCGGAAGTCCCGCCGGGCAGTACCGAGACAGATTGGATGGAATCAGCGCCCAGAGACGTTTTTATCCAGTCCATTTGGTTTTTTGTCAGTAAACTCATTATTTCAACCTCTTTTTTAACATTTAAAAGAACATGCAGGATCCACTGCTGGATAAGACATACCCAATGTGATAACTTCTGAGATTTTTCTTGGAAATGCTTACCTCATTGTGTGGAAAAAACGCCAGAGAAGAACTGAGCTTGTCTTTCGTCCTCTTCCTCGGTGTTATTTACCTTGGTTTTCATCCCTTTTATGACTACATACAAAGCTGAACCGAGAAAAACTCCTTCCTGTCTCTCAGCAGTCTTTCCTTCTGTAAATAGAAGAGACAGCTTTTGGCTGATCCCCTCACTCGTCCGCTCAATTCTGTGAAGGATCTCCTGTTTTAAAGAAACGGGCGGAAAATAAATAATCTGGATCCAAAGAAGGCATGGCAGTCTGTTATTCCTCGCCTGCCTTGCGACCTCCATCAAGATTTCATAGATCCTGTCCCTTAGGGCGAGCCCTTTAGTCCTTGTAATCAATTCTTCTATGAAGGAAGTATAATAAGTTCCCAGAAAATCCGTGACAGCCAAATATATTTCTTCCTTACTTGTGAAATACGTTCTGATCATAGAACGCGATATACCGATTTCCTTTGCGATTTCTACCGGGCATGTAGCGTCAAATCCTTTAATGGCGAAATGCTTAAGTGCTGTTTCCCGAATGATAACAGCGGTGGATGTATTCATTTTCCTTCCCCTTCCTGCCGCCCGAGGGATAATGACAGCAGATGATCTTGAATTGAATCATAACGTACTCGGTTCCATGGCAAATCACCCGTAAAGTATGTCGGCATGTCAGGGAAGTATCATCCGGGCAATAGTTTTTTTAATATTCTAAATTCATATTACTCATTTTATCACAGAGGTGTCCCTCCACAAAGAAATGTGGATGGCAAAAACCTAATTTATTGTAATTTTAATCAATCCATACTAAGTTAAAAGAGAAATAAAACTTGCTGGATTGAAGGGAACTCATTGAAACTTTCTATTTTTCACCACAATAGAAACAAGAAAGGCTTTTTATTTACCATAATAGCTGCATGGGCAGGGGGCATTCTTTTTAGGGCGGTTGGCCTGCCCCTTCCCTGGCTTCTAGGCCCTATGGCGGCAGGCATTTTTTTGTCACGCTTCCCTAAAGCAGGGGCCTGCTGGCCGGTCCAGCTACGGGATGCCGGCTTGATCATTGTCGGCTACTCACTTGGACTTTCATTTACAAAGGAAGCTGTCATCGGTATCGGCTGGCATCTGCCGGCCATGTTCGCCTCTGCAGTCCTTCTCATCCTTTTATGCGCCGGGATGGCTTTCATCACCTCCCGGGTGACGGGGCTGGATTATCCTACCGTCCTCCTCGGCAGCATTCCCGGAGGACTGTCACAGATTGTCGCTCTCGCTGAGGAAATCAAAGGGATCAATATTTCGGTGGTTGCTTTCCTGCAAGTCTCACGTCTCATCATGATAGTGAGCCTGATTCCTCTTTTGATCTACAGCCCTTTCTTCGGAGGACATAGAGGAGCCCCCCTTGAGGGTGTTCCTTTTGAAAGATCTTCGGTCCTGTTATTGCT
The DNA here is from genome assembly GCF_046237605.1 of Paraperibacillus marinus. Classification (GTDB taxonomy): domain Bacteria; phylum Bacillota; class Bacilli; order Bacillales; family DSM-1321; genus Paraperibacillus; species Paraperibacillus marinus. The sequence continues at coordinate 2,178,700 of NZ_CP143542.1, forward strand.
TTTATTCTCCGCAGCCTGTATCGCCGGGGCGCTGCTTGCGAAGAAATGGAAACTGCCGACGCCCTTCCTGCTTGGGCCGATGGCCGCAGCTGCCATCCTGGTCTTATTAGGGACTGATGGCGTCAGCCTCCCAGGCTCTGTCATGAATCTTTCACAGTTTATGATTGGCGGATATGTAGGTTTATTAGTAAAGCCCGGTCTCATCCAGAAAAAAGTCCAGTTCTCGGTATTGAGCCTGCTGAACGGCCTCTTTTTAATCGGAGGTTCTTTCCTAATCAGCCTTGCTCTCAGCCGTTTTTATTCATTCAGTCCGGTTACAAGCTATTTAAGCACAGCTCCAGGTGGAATGGACCAGATGGGGATCATCGCACATGAAGTAAAAGCCGATCTTACTGTTGTAACAGCTTTCCAGTTATTCCGCATCTTTTTTATTTACTTTGTAGTCCCGCCTCTACTTAAAAGCCTTTTTGCAAGACTCGGAAAGAAAGAAGCGGCAGAAAGCCGGAGCTAACCTTCAGCTCCGGCTTTCTTCATTATGAGTTAAAAATTCAATCTCTTCCCCGCTTGGCCCCTCCATGAAAAGGGACTTCCAGCCGTTATCATAAACATTGATTTCATACGAATCTTTCATTCCCCGGCTCTTCAGACGTTCCATTAATTCTTTGAGACTATTAAGCCTAAAGCAGAGATGGAGGCAGCCGGCTTTTTTCCTGCGTATTTCCCTCACCTTAATAAGCTCTATCATCAGACGGCCATCTGAGATGAAAACCAGTTCCTCCCCGTCCAGGTTTAATCTCTGTTTTTCCGTGAATTTCAGGATATCCTTGTAAAAGGAAAGCGACTCATCCAGGCGGGGTGTTTCAATGCCAATATGGTGGAATTCCATCGTGTTCTCCTTTAAATGATTAAGTTCATGTCACCAAATTCATGCCATAAGTAGCCTTTTTTGACAGCGTCCCGGTAAGCAGCCATCAGGTAACGCATGTCAATGAATGCAGAAAGCATATCAAGATGACTTGCTTCCGGCTCATGCAGGCCGGTCAATATCCCGTCAACCAGCTGAAGGCGGTGCCTGGAGTGAATATAAAGATTAGTCCAGCCGGACAGCTTATTATTCTTGGCTGCTGTTTCGAGCGCACGGACAACTGTCGTTCCTGCTGCGATGACGCGGTTTCCTCGGATGTGTGCTTCCTTCACGGCCTGCATGGCCGCTTCTGGTATAAAAAATTCTTCACTGTGTTCCCCGGGCTCCATTTTCCATTTGTCATCCATAAAATAGCTGAGTCCCGTATGAAGCTGCAAAAAGACGATTTTAATCCCTTTCTGCTGCAGCTTAAATAACAGCTCCCAGGTAAAGGCCCTTCCTGCTGAGGGCATCTCGATGGATCCGGGATGTGAGGCGAATACAGTCTGATAATACTCAAGTCCCCACGGTTCTTTTATATATTCATATCGGACCGGCTCGCCCAGGCGGTAAATTGAATCCAAAAGCTTTGACCCGCTTTCTGTAAAAACCACTGTCTGAAGCGGTTTGTTGTCATGGCTTATTTTGACTTCCGCCTGCAGCGTTTCTGAAAAATAAATCATATCTCCTGCTTTTACTTTAGTGCCTGCAATCAGCACTTCCCATGTATTATCTGACAACCGGCGGGCCAGTCTTACCTCTGCCTGTTCCTTTACTGTATGGAACAGCCTCTTGATTTCCGCGTTTAAAACCGCAGGGAGTGTCCTGCTGTTATTCAAGACCAAAACATCTCCCTTATTCAGGTACTGACCGAGATTATGAAACGTATCATCTTTAACTTCACCGGTCCTTCTATCAAGAGCCATCAACTTTACAAAGTCCCGTCTGATTCCCCTTTTTTCCGCCGGTACAGAGGCATTCAAGTCATCCGGCAGATAAAAGCGGGTGGATGTTAGAGGCATCATGCTTCCTCCTCCTTAAATTCCTGCGCCGCATAACGGATGCCGTTTTTTGACCTGGACCTGCCTGAAGCAAGATATAAGAAAACATCCAGCACCTGCTCCGGTTCTGCAAGATCATAGTCACAGCCCGGCACTGCCCTGTCATGCATGTCTGTATTCATTTCACCCGGATCTACCATATTCATCCTCACTCCTGTACCTGACAGTTCATCCGCCCATGTTTCAGTGAGCCCTTCCACAGCAAACTTGGAAATGCCATATGCTCCCCAGCCTGCATAGCCAGTGTTTCCCGCCTCTGATGTCACATTAATCACAGAGCCTGAGTTTCTTTCAAGCATACCTGGCAGCACTCTTTTTGTTATCAAAAAAGCACTTGATGCATTGACTCTGATCACTTCATAAAAATCATCTTCCGGAAAATCCAGCAGCTGAGGTATGGGGCTTGGCCCCAGTATGGAAGCATTGTTGATCAGTACATCAATTTTTTTGAATTCGGCCTGAGCAAGGGCCGTGAATCTTTCTGCTCCGGCTGGGAGTGAAATATCGGCACTTACCGCCAGCACCCTGACACCATGGCGCTCTGCTTCCTTTTTAACGCCGAGCAGCTGCTCTTCATTCCTGGCGCAGATGGCAAGATCCGCACCCTTCCTTGCAAATTCCATTGCCAGCGCCTTTCCCAGTCCTTTTGAGGCACCGGTGATCATTATGGTCATATCTTTAAATTCTGTCATGTTTCTCTCTCCTTCTCTCTTTTGTTACTTCCATTCTATTAAGAATGCGATTTCCATTCGTCAGGAGAAGGATTGAAATGATCTACGACTTTGGACTGAAATTTAATTAGTGGCCAAATCTTGTGTAAGGGTTGTTTTATTCGAAGGCTCTTTTCTAAAAGATTGTTGTTTTTAGACGAGTTCTATGAGGAGATTTAATTATTAAGCAAGTGGACTCTCGCTTCAGGTGCGAGACTCCTGATCCAGCTCCGAACTGCGACCTTCGAGTCATAATTCAAGCAGTCTATGGGAAGAACACCGCTTCCCCCGGCCTGCTCGCCTTATGCTTGTCAGGTCGCTGCTTTTCAAAAATTTAAGATTTTTATAAGATTTCATCTTCATTCTGCACACATTTATTTAGTTTGAAAAGCACCGTTCTCCGCTTTTCTGTGCGGGATATGCGGGACAGGTGAGACCCCGCAGGCATAGCCGAGGAGGCTCAGCGCCCGCCCCGCTCCACTGGAGTACCTGCAGCGGAAATCCACTTTCTCGTTGAATAGCCGTAGTATATTCGAAAAAAAGAAAGGGGAAAATGCAAATGCCTGGCGGCTCCTCGGGAAATAGAGGTCTGCATATAAAAAAAGCTGCCCCCAATGTGGAAGCAGCTCTCTCGGCAAAGAGATCACCCGCGCAGTTTTTTCTTTTTCCAATCACCAAGCTTGTAATATAAAACAGCGAAAATGGCGCTGATAAAGAAGCTTGTGCCCATTCCGTATGGAATTCCGTCTGCACCGAATCTGTTTGCAAACGCATAGGTCAGCGGATATCTCAGCACCCAGAACGAGATGATGTTGAGAACCAGGACCGCGACCATAGCACCTGATGCCCTCACCGCTCCATTCAATACAAAATTGATCCCGAGAAGCGGATAAAAGAAGGCGATGCCCCGCATATAATCCGCCCCAAAGCTGGCAGCTTCGGGATCATCAATGAATAAATCGATCCCAAAGTCAGCAAGAGTAAAAATCAGCACCCCCACTGTAAGCATGATCCCTAAATTGTAAAGAACGGCATAAACCGTTATTTTATGGACTCTGTCCCATCTGCCTGCCCCGATATTCTGTCCGGCCATGGCGTTAACGGCCGTACCGAGCGCGTGGGCCGGAAGCATAAGCAGGCTGTCGAGCCTCTGGGCAGCTCCGAAGCCTGCCGTGACTTCGCTTCCAAAGGAAGTGACCACACTCATGATGGCCATCACGCCTGCCGAAATGACACCCATCTGCATGGCACTCGGAATCCCCAGTCTCAGAATCAAACCTGTCACCTCCCTGTTTGGGAGATAAGGCAGAGTCAGGGGAGCCAGTTTTCTTTTGATAATAAAAAGAAGTCCATATAAAAACGAAACTCCCTGTGAAATCACAGTTGCAATAGCAGCCCCGTCCACTCCGAGATCCATGACTGAAATAAAAATAGGATCGAGGACTGCATTGAGCACCACTGCCGCAAATACGAACCGGAGCGGCGCTTTACTGTTTCCCATTGCCCTGAGAAGTGTACCGATAAAGTTATAGCCGAATAAAAATAAAATGCCGAGAAAATTGATCTGCAGGTAACCGGCAGCTTCAGGTACCATTTCTTCCGGGGTGCCGAGCAGGCGCAGAATTGCTTCAGAAAAGAAGAAGCCTGCGGTCCCGAGGATGAGCGCAAGCACCGTGAGAATGACAACAAAACCATTAATATACTTCTTCAGGGCCTCCCTGTCCCCCTTTCCCCTCTGCTGGGAAAGAATCGTCAAGGAGGCATTATTGATTCCCAGTATAATGGACAATACAGTGAAAATGACTGTACTTGAAACGGAAACAGCACCAAGCGCACGTGCGCCTATTAAATTGCCCACCCAAAGACTGTCGATAAATTGATAGGAAGTCTGAAGAAGGCTGGCCAAAAGGATTGGCCCTGAAAAGCTGTACAGCTGCCTGAAAATGCTGCCTTTTGTAAAGTCATGCTGTGCCAACGGTTCCCCTCCCACTCATTTTTTTCGCAATCAGAATATATCCATTTTATAGAAAGGAGTATGGATAGACAAGGAAATGGGACTCGGGACTTTGTGGTGAAGAAGTTTGCAGGCAATGAATCTGTAAACATGAAAAAACACCGCATAAAGCGGTGCTATTCCTGTCTTTGCCGAAGGCTTTTATCTTTCATGAACAGCGTCCAGAAGTAAAAAAATCCAGGAAAAAGGATGGCAAATCCAACGATGTAAACAATGAACACAGCGTGAAAGGAACTGGGATCGGTGAAACCGGACTGTATGGTCACATTCGGATATACAATATAAGGCAGATGGGACACGCCATATACGTAGCTTGCAGATAGATATTGCAGGATCGTAATTACGACAGCAACACGAGGCATGCCCCGCCGTCCGTTTTTACCAGGCAGCATCAGGGCGGCGCCTGAAAGAAGGAAGCATACAGCTGAAGCTGCCAGAAGCCCGGAATATTCCATCATCCGGCTATAGAGCCATCCGGCCTCGCTTCTCAGAGTCAGCATGATCAGGAACGCGCTCGCAAGGGACAGCGGGCCGGTGATCAGGGCATCCCGCCTGTACACGTCATATGCCCTGGTATCTCCGGCTGTCCTGGAATAATCAGCAAGGAGAAGTGAAGAAAGAAACAGAGAGCTGGTTATGGCAAAAGAAATAAACGCATACACATTAGGACTGGTAAACAGCCTGACAAGAGACAGGCTGTCATTTCCGTCTATCGGTACTACATAGCCGCCCTGGGAAATGGGGAGGACAGCCATCAGCAGCCCGGGAATGAGAATCCCGGTGATTCCCGAAATATAGATCAGAAGCCTTTTATATTTTTCGGCAGTATGGGAAAAAACGAGAAACGCACTCCGGATGGTCAGGAGCAGCAGGATCAGGGAGCCTGGAATCAAAAGGATTGTCCCCAGGGAATAGGCAGCTCCAGGAAACATGCTGTAGATCGCTACTACCAGTGCCACGATGAATACGTTTGTCACTTCCCAGGTCGGCGAAAGGTACCGGTTGGCAATGTTCGTTGCATTGGTTTTATCCCGGTTGATATAGATCATGGACCAGAACCCGGCACCGAAATCCATGGCTCCCATGACAGCATAGATGAATACGAAGCCCCAAATGAGCGATATCGCCAAAATTTCGTCTGTAAAAGTAAATCCGTGCATAATGTCCCCCCTTAATGGATGGTATAGTTATTGTCATCGTCTTCCTGCTGGCTGGACAATTCATTCCGAAGTGGATGCCTTTTGAAATAGTAATAAAGAACCGCAACGACCACCACACCAAGCAGGATGTAAACCAGAACGAACATGAGATACAGGATCCCCAGATTCTGCTGGCTTGTGACTGAATCAGCTGTGCTCAGAATATGATAAATGGTCCATGGCTGCCTCCCGGTACAGGCAAGGATCCAGCCAAACTCTATGGCGAGTATGGATAAAGGCCCGGACAGGAAAAAGACCCACAGCATCCACTTTGGCAGAGTTTCTTTTTTCCTGATTTTCAGCCAATAGATGCCTAAAAGAGAAGCCATAATGGAATAGACGCCAATCCCCACCATCCCGTTGAACATCGTATGAATGAACAAGGGCGGCCAGTGTTCCCGGGGAAATTCATTGAGCCCCTTCACCACAGTATCAAAGCTGTTTCCTGCAAGAAAGCTCAGCGCCCAGGGAATTTCAATCCCCCATTTAACCGTCTCGGTATCCCCGTTCACCGAACCGCCGATTAGGAGCGGCGCATGGGACCGGGTTTCGAACAGGCCTTCAGCGGCTGCCAGCTTTTCCGGCTGATATTTGTGGAGATGCTGAGCAGACGCATGGCCGTTCAAGGAACTGAGAAAGGCAATGACCAAGCCCGCCGTCAGCCCCATGACGAGAGCTTTCTTGTGGAAGACATACGACCGGCTCCCAGCCGAATTGCGCAGCAGCTTATAAGCTGCCGTTGCCGCGATGACGAAAGCACCCGTCATTAAGGCAGTGATGGCAACATGCCCCGCCGTTACATAAAAGCTCGGATTAAAAAAGGCTGCCCAGGGATCGACATCCACGATTTTGCCATCCACTACACGGAAGCCTGCAGGTGTCCCTTCAAATGCATGTACATTGGAAATAAGCACAGCAGACGCAAGTGCACCGAGCGTAACAAGCACAAGAGCAAACACCCTGGCCTTGGCTGAAATGCGGTCATAGGCGTACACATAGATCGAGAGGAAAAGCGCCTCAATGAAAAAAGCATAAATTTCAATCTGGAATGGAAGTGCCATTACCCTCCCCACTACCTCCATGAAGCCCGGCCAAAGCAGGGATAGAGATACACCGGCAATGGTGCCTGATGGAATGGCAATTCCAAGCAGAATCCCTTTTGCTTTCGTCCATCTCCTCGCCATGATGGAATAGTCCTGGTCCTTTGTTTTCATGAACATCAGCTCGGATACCAGAATCATGAAAGGAATGCCGATACCCAGTGTTGCAAAAATGATATGAAAAGCCATGGTGGTGCCAAACATGGCTCTTGCAATAATTAAATCATTCACGTGATCACCAATTCCTCTACCAGTTTTTCTTTAATTTCTTCATTATGGAAAAATTTATTCCAGAAAGAAGGATTTTCGTGAGGGATTTGTAGAATTTTGTAAGAAAGAGAAAAGGAAGCGAGGGGGAGCGGATTATGTTTTCTAATTTTTTCTCAAGGCTGCTGAAAGGGGAACCTTTCCCCGGCAGATCTATCAGATTTCGTAATGACCTGCCGGATATGCTTGGGGCAAGGCCGGGACTTGAGCTTGAGGGGCTGATCAGGAAGCTTGAGGAAGCCTGGAATCCCCATTACGCCGAGGCAGTCAAGTTCCGGGTCATAAAGGAAGGCAGACTCTCTGAAGATGAATACCCTTGGCATGAATTTGAATTGAAGCGGTTCTTTGTGATGGCTGCGGTTCTGAGAAATGTACCGATGTATAGTAATAAAGTGGATGAGATTTGGCATGAAATGCTGATGTTCACCAGGGATTACCAGGAATTTTCCCTTGCATACCTGGGAGAATATCTCCATCATGAACCGAACCCGGAACAAGAGTGGACCGAAGCCGTCCAGGAAGAGCATATGAACAACAGGGCATGGTTTGACTTGATATATTCCTGCATGTTTGAAGTCCTGCCGAGTTCTTCCATCATTCTCGGCCCTTTTTTCAGACGCAGTATCAGCCGTGAAAAACTGGAGGAAATCGAGCAATCTCCCTCAAGAGCCATAATGGCGAGACACTTCAATCCTGTAAGCGAGGAAGCGAAGCTTTCGGCGAAACGCCTGTCAGCCAAAATCAAGGATGATGTGAGGGCCATCAGGAGAAGCGGTACATCAGCCATTGACCTGTCAAAATCGCTTGATGGCCCGGCGCCTGCTTTATTCGCCTCTTATTATGGCCTCCAGTATCAAAAAAAGGTCAAGGACGAAAAATCTTCCTGTTCCGGCTGGTCTTCCTGCTCCGGTGGATATGCTGGAGAAGGAAGCCATGACCATAAAGACCACCATGACGGCGGAAGCTCCTGCAGCTCTAACGGCCACTCCTGTTCAGGATCAAGCTGTTCATCAAGTTCCTGCGGTTCTTCGTGCGGCAGCTCTTAATGGGGGAAATGGGGCTAGTCACATATTGAAGAGGAGCCGCCTTAGAAATACTAAAATAGAGCCCGGGGATATCCGGGCTTTGCTGAGCTGCTTATTAAATACGGCGAGTAAATGAGCCGGCTTCTCTAATAATTGACTCAGATCGGCGAGTAAATCTGTCTGTTCCACTAGTGAATTCTTTTTTGGGATAGACTCGTTTCTGTTCCGAGAGTAAGATGGAATTTCGGATAGTAAAGCTGACAGTTCGGCTGGTAAAGGACGTTCCACCAAGGTGTAGCTGCTCCCTAATAGTAAACGCTCTGTTAAACAACTCTGTTGATTTTTTACCAAATGAAAAAGGACTTTATAAAGGTCCCTTCCTGCTGTCATTCTGTTCTTTAACTAAAACCCCCTAATTCAATAAATAGGGCAACGCCTCAACGGTGCCCTTATCTTTACTAACTTTTTTTAATTTTTAACATCGAGTTAGCATTGGTCTGAAATTCATATGGTTTCACTTCTTCAACTGTACATTCGTTATCAGTAAGATAACTTACTATTTTATCTAAATGCTCAAATCTTTTTCCCTCTAAATCAACTAAAGGAAAAATACGAACTTCTTCTTTCGTGACCCTTAATAACTCATTTAGGGTTTTTATATGAAATTGATAATCTAATGTATCCGCATACATAAATAAGAAATGTGCCGAGAGAAGAATATCAAATTCTGCATTCTTAAATGGCAGCGAAGGTAAAGTGACGGGAATGTATCTTTCGTTAGAATCCCTAATATCGTTGACACAATCTTGCAAGGCACTTAAACGATGTGTCCTAAGACCTTCTATATCATTAAAATAATCCCATTTATAATTTTTTCGGGCTTTTTGTATTTGTTCCATCGCATGTTCAATATCCTGAAGACCTTTATTCTCTAGGTCTTCACCTGAATGATAATAAGCAATGTCGCAAGCTGTTACATCCAAACCTGATTTGTTACCAACAGCAGTAAAGGAACAAGCTCCTGCTGGACAATCCAGAATTTTCTTTCCTTGTATTTCTTCCTCTGAAAGCAAGAACATATCCAAATACTCTTCAAAGGTTCTCCTAATAAAAATAATCCGTTCTAAATTTAACTTTGTGCTCTGCTCAACTTTACTCAACTAAACTCACCTCTTCTAAAAGATTACATTCATATTATCATACTGAATGGTAATGATAACCTTTCTTGCCGTTTAACAGAGCCATAGTAAAAAAAGCTAAAAATATCAGAAAACCTGTAAAAAGACAAGAAATCTAATCATGTTACTCCCTGCCTTATTGGTCTATACTATTCCAGCTTTAATAGGTTTGGATCAAACAGAAAGAAGGATGCCCCAACTCCCGGGACATCCCTCATTCTTCTTATACTGGATAAACTCCATGTTTTCTCCTGGTGAAAGCAAGTTCTTTTGTGGAGTAGGCTTCAAAGCGTTTGATCAGTTCGCCGCGCAGGCTGTCCGGCTGGACGATATCGTCGATGACCATTTCGGATGCAAGCCGGTAAATGTCGATGTCCTGCTTGTATTCTTCACGCTTTAATTCAATGAAGGATGCCCGCTCTTCCGGCGGAAGTTCCTTGATTTTTTTTGCATAAACAGCATTGACCGCAGCTTCCGGACCCATTACCGCGATGGACGCGGTCGGAAGGGCCAGGCAGCAGTCCGGCTCGAATGCAGGACCGGCCATGGCGTATAACCCGGCTCCATATGCCTTCCTGACTACAACCGAAATTTTAGGTACGGTAGCTTCACACATGGCAGAAATCATTTTGGCTCCATGGCGGATGATCCCTGCCTGTTCGACTTTGGTGCCGATCATGAAGCCGGGGATGTCTGCCAAAAAGAGCAGGGGTATGTTGAATGAGTCGCATAAATTGATAAACTTGGCAGCCTTGTCAGCTGAATCCGGGAACAAGACCCCGCCTTTCACTCTTGGCTGATTGGCAATGATGCCGACAGGCTTTCCTTCCATTCTGCCAAGACCGGTAATTAGCTCAGGAGCAAACAGCTTCTTGATTTCACAGAAAGATCCCTCGTCGATCAGATTATCAATCAGATCATACATCTGGAAAGGGGCGTTCTGATTTTGCGGAAGAAGCTCGGAAATGCTTTTCACATCCCCCCTTGGCGCCTTCGCCTCAAGCTCTGCCGTTTTAAGCGTGTAGTTTGCCGGAAAATAGGAAAGATAGGCCCGGGCAAATTGGATGGCTTCTTCCTCTGAATGGGCCAATACATCCCCGCATCCTGACTGGGAGCAGTGCATACGGGCTCCGCCCATCTGCTCTTCTGTCACTTTCTCCCCGATCACCATCTCAGCCATCCTTGGAGACCCCAGATACATGGAAGCATTTCCTTCCACCATCACCACGATATCGCAAAATGCAGGGATATAGGCTCCTCCGGCTGCAGAAGGACCGAAAAGGAGGCAGATCTGCGGTACCCTTCCGGATAACTTGACCTGATTATAAAAAATCCTGCCGGCTCCTCTTCTCCCCGGGAACATCTCCACCTGATCCGTAATCCGTGCCCCTGCGGAATCAACCAGATACAGCATAGGGATATTCAGCTTTTCTGCCGTTTCCTGGATTCGGATGATTTTTTCAACCGTCCTTGCCCCCCAAGACCCGGCTTTAACTGTGGAGTCGTTGGCCATAACACATACTTTCTGGCCGTTGATCCTGCCTATTCCGGTGACCACACCGTCAGCCGGCAGTCCTTCTGCCGCGCAATTCGCAAAGAAGGCATCCTCAAATTGAAGACCTTCATCAAAAAGGAGTTTAAGGCGGTCGCGTACAAAAAGCTTGCCTTTGCCGGCATTAGCCTGGTGATATTTCTCAGCTCCGCCTTTCCCGATTTTCTCTACTGTTTCTAATAGCTTTTCCTGAATAGTCATAGATACCTCCGTAACGATTATTCCCCTTTATATTGGGGCCGTCTCTTTTCCTTGAAAGCAGCAAGTCCTTCCAGGCGGTCTTTGGTTGCCAGTGTCCTGCTGTAGCAGAGTTCTTCAATTTGAAGTCCCGAATGAAGGCTGACTCCGCTTCCCTGGTCGATTGCCGCCTTGGCGGCCCTGACGGCGATGGGCGCATTGGCTGCTATTTCCCCAGCGATGTCCATGGCATGATCTATTAAGCCAGCTCCATCTACAATCTTTGAAAGAATTCCGGCAGAAAGGGCTTCCTCTGCATTCAATCTCCTGGCTGTATAAATCATTTCCTTCGCCATGCTGATGCCGATCAGACGGGGCAGGCGCTGGGTCCCGCCGGCTCCCGGAATGATGCCGAGTGATGTTTCAGTCAGCCCAAGCTTTGCTGTCTTCGAAGCGATCCGGATATCACAGGCAAGCGCAAGCTCAAGACCGCCGCCAAAGCAGGCGCCATTCACGGCAGCAATTACCGGCTGCGGAAGGCTGGCAAGTTTTGTGACAGTGCTGCCAATAAGGGCTACCGTCTTCTGTACTTCAGAAAGAGACATGCGGGCCCGCTCCTTCAAGTCCGCACCTGCACAAAACGCCTTCCCGCCGGCGCCGGTCAGGATGACTGCTCTTATATCACTCCGGTTCCCCACTTCATCTAGAATTTCAACCAGTTCGTTCAGCAACCGAGTGGACAGGGCGTTTGCCGCATCCGGCCTGTTTAGCAGGATGACAGCTATATGATTCTGGATTTCCAGCTTGATGGTTTCCATGCTTTCACCTCCACTTGTAAGATGCTTCATTTTTGGGCAGCGTTGAATACTGCCATTCCATGGCTGGGGAGGGGAACGCTAAGCTTTTCCTGGAGCATGCGGGCTGCTTCCAGCAGCTTATCCTCCCTGATTCCTGTTCCAATGCCCATCTTTTCAAGCATATGAACGAGATCATCTGTTGCTACATTGCCGGAAGCACCGGGTGCATACGGACAGCCGCCCAGTCCGCCGAGCGAAGAATCGAATGAGGTAAAACCCATTTCAAGTGCCTTCAGGACATTTGCCAGCGCCATTCCTCTTGTATCATGGAAATGAAGGGCGAGCCTCTCCCTCCCGAATTCATCTATAAGTCTCTGGAGTACATGTTCAACCTGCTTCGGGTTCGCCACACCAATCGTGTCTCCGAGAGACAGCTCGTAAACTCCCATCTCAAAGAGCCTTCCTGATGTACGAAGAACTTGATCGATGGATACGGCACCTTCATAAGGACAGCCGAATACCGTCGAGAGGTAGCCCCTGACCTTCAGTCCTGCGGCCAATGCTTCTTTTGCTGTTTCCCCCAGGCTTTTGTATGTATCCCCGATGGATTTATTGATGTTTTTCAGATTATGAGTTTCTGAGGCAGACATGAAAACCGCCGCTTCGTCCAGCCGCGCTTCAACCGCCCCTTCAAGCCCCTTCAGGTTAGGGACCAGGGCTGAATAAGTCACACCCGGCACTCGTTTGATGCCCTTTGCTACTTCAAGGGCATCTGAGAGCTGGGGCACCCATTTCGGGTTGACAAAGGATGTGACTTCAATATAAGAAAGACCGCTTTCAGAGAGAGCGTCAATCCACTGGATTTTTGTCTCTGAATCGATTATTGTTTTTTCGTTTTGAAGTCCGTCCCTCGGGCCGACCTCCTTAATGAGGACCTTATCCGGCCATTTCATCAGTAACGCCCCCTCTTTTATTCCAGTGTTGCCAGCAGGTCCCCGTCATTGACGAAGTCGCCTTCGCTCACTTTCAGGCCGGAAATGGTTCCGGACTGCTCTGCAGAAATGGGGATTTCCATTTTCATGGATTCAAGGATGATGATATCCTGTCCTTCTGTTACGGTCTCTCCCTCTGAAACTAGTATTTTCCATACGCTTCCTGCCATATTTGATCTGATTTCCGCCATTTTGTTTTCCTCCTAGGATGATACTTTGTTGTTTAAAATATGGACCGGGATAAAATCTGTTGTTGTGTCACCGGCCAGGTATGCTTCATGTGCAGCAATTTCAGAAAGCAGCGGAATGTTGGTCTTGATTCCTTCCACTTTATAAGCCGCAAGTGCCTCCTTCAGCCGGCTGGCTGCCTCTTCTCTCGTACTGCCGCTCACGATGAGCTTTGCGATCATCGGATCATAGAAAGGCGATACGGTGGAAGTGCCGGAAACCCCCAGTTCATGCCGGATTCCTACTCCTTCCGGAAGCTCAAGAGATGTGATCTTCCCTGGTGACGGGTACATGGTTTTTGGGTCTTCCGCATATATCCTTGCCTCAATCGAATGACCGGACAAAGTAATATCCTCCTGTGCAAAGCGGAGCTTCTCTCCGTAAGCGATCCTGATTTGTTCCTCAACAAGATCAAGGCCGGTAATCTCCTCTGTGACGGGATGCTCTACCTGGAGCCTTGTATTCATTTCAAGGAAATAGTAATTTTTATGTTCATCGACCAAAAATTCAATTGTCCCGGCATTTTTATACCCGATAGATTTGGCGGCTGTGCTTGCTGCCAATCCCATTGCCTCCCTGTCTGCCTGATTCAGGAAGGCAGAAGGAGCCTCCTCGATGACCTTTTGATGTCTCCGCTGAATGGAGCATTCCCGCTCCCATAAATACACGGTGCTGCCATATTGGTCAGCGAGGATCTGGACCTCGATATGGCGCGGCTTGTCAATCAGCTTCTCAAGGAACATGTCTCCGTTGCCAAAGAACATCTGCGCCCTTTTTTGATTCCCTTCATAGGCCTTGCGCAATTCAGCTTCGCTATAACAGGCATGCATGCCGATGCCTCCGCCACCCGCGGAGGCTTTTAGCATGACCGGATATCCGAATTGACCGGCAAGCTCTGCGGCTTCCTCCACGTCGATAAGCGGCCTTGAGATGCCAGGAACAAGCGGCAGGCCGGCAGCCTCCATCGCGATTCTCGACTCGACCTTATTGCCCATAAGTGAAATGATTTCAGGATCCGGTCCGATAAAAGTCAATCCCGCTTCCTCGCATTTTCGGGAAAAATCGGCATTTTCACTCACAAATCCATAACCGGGGTGGACAGCCTCTGCGTTGGTTTCCCGTGCAATTTCAAGGATTTTGCCTGTATTCAGGTAGCTTTCCTGAACCCGCGGTCCGCCAAGCAGCACTGCTTCATCGGCTTCTGTCACAAACGGGGCTTCCTTGTCAGCCTCCGAATATACAGCCACTGTCCTGATATTCATCTTTTTGCAGGTCCGTATAACCCTCGATGCAATTTCCCCTCTATTGGCCACTAATATTTTTTTGAACAAAATATAACGCCTCCCTCATGAGCTGACATTGATAACATCGAGCGACAGTTCCTTCAGCTTGAACTTTTGGATTTTCCCTGACGCCGTCATCGGATATTCACTTGTGAATTCAACATATCTGGGTATTTTATGCCTGGAAATTTTCCCTTGGCAGAAGGCTTTGATTTCTGCTGCATCCAGGGCTTCCCCTTCTCTCGGGATGACCCAGGCCATGACTTCTTCCCCGTATGTTTCATCGGGGACGCCGATGACCTGGACATCCAGGACTTTCGGGTGCGTATAGAGAAATTCTTCAATTTCCCGCGGGTAGATGTTCTCGCCGCCGCGGATGATCATGTCCTTAAGCCTCCCGGTAATGCGGCAGTAGCCATTTTCGTCCATGACGGCGAGATCCCCGGTATGCAGCCAGCCTTCGTCATCAATCGCATCCCTTGTAGCATCGGGATCTTTGTAATACCCCTTCATTACATGATATCCGCGCGTGCAGAGCTCTCCCTGGATTCCCCTTGGAAGTTCTTCGCTTGTACCCGGTTCCACGATTTTTACTTCCACATCGGGAAGAGCCCTGCCTGTCGAAGACACCCTGAGTTCAATGGGATCATCTGTCCTGGTCTGTGTGATGACGGGTGATGACTCGGTCTGTCCATAGGCTATCGTAATTTCTTTTGCTCCCATCCTTTCCACTACGGCCTTCATCACTTCCATCGGGCAGTTGGAACCTGCCATGATGCCGGTCCTCAGTGTAGAAAGATCGTAGGAGTCAAAATCCTCGAGACTGAGCTCTGTGATAAACATCGTAGGAACGCCGTGGAGGGCAGTGCACTTTTCCGCTTCCACTGTCTCGAGGACAGTGCGCGGATTGAATTCCTGCACCGGAATCATGGCTGCACCGACAGAGACGCATGCCATCGTTCCAAGGACACAGCCAAAGCAGTGGAAGAACGGGACAGGTATGCACAGTCTGTCTTCGCTGCCAAGCTCCATGCACTTTGCAATGTTGTAGCCATTATTGACCACATTCGAATGTGTGAGCATTACACCCTTCGGGAATCCGGTTGTGCCAGAGGTATATTGCATATTGATGACATCATCCCAGTGAAGGGAATCCATTTTTTCATCAAGCAGTTCCTCAGACACCTTCTCCTTCGCTGCCACACATTCATCCCAGCTGAAGGTTCCCGGGTAAGAATGGTTTCCCATCACGATGACATTTTTAAGCAATGGCAGCTTTTTTGACTCTAGCTTCCCAGGCTCCGAGGTTTTAAGCTCCGGTACGATTTCATATAGAGTATCGATATAAGAATGTCCCTTGAAGTTCTCCATCAGGATGATGGTGCTTGAGTTTGACTGCCGCAGCAGATACTCCAGTTCATGAGCCTGGTAATTGGTGTTCACTGTTACCAGCACGCCGCCCATTTTACCTGTTGCAAACTGGGTGATCAGCCATTCTGGGGTATTAGAGGCCCAAATCGCAATATGGTCTCCCTTATCAATCCCCAGTCCCATAAGCCCTCTTGCTGTATCCCGGCAAACCTGGTCAAATTCTGAATAGGTATACCTAAGGCCCCGGTCCCGGTATACGACAGCATCACTGTCAGGATACCTTGATGCCGTTTCCTCCAATAATTTCCCTACAGACAATTTCAATGATTCGGCCACACGACTATCTCCCTTCTTTTTAAGACAGGATTCCATTCAGTGTGCAGGGATCAATGATGTAAGATGCCTTTAGAAAATCAGCAGCCCAGCTGTCTTGAAATGACCAATCTCTGGATCTCGGAAGTTCCTTCCCCAATCTCAAGCAGCTTGGCGTCCCTTAAATAGCGTTCTACTTCATATTCCTTCATATATCCATAGCCTCCATGAATCTGGATGGCCTGGTTGCATGTCCGGAATGCCATTTCAGTGGCAAACAGCTTGGCATAAGCGGATTCCTTCGTAAATGGCTTTTTATTGTCCTTCAGCCAGGCAGCTTTATAGACCATATTCCTCGCCAGTTCAATTTCCATGGCCATATCAGCAAGCTTAAAGCCTATTGCCTGGAAGCTGGATATCGGCTTCCCGAACTGCATCCGTTCCTTGGAATATTGAAGGGCCTTTTCAAATGCTGCCTGTGCAAGGCCGACTGCCAATGCTGCAATCGAGATCCTGCCGCCATCAAGGGTATACAGGAATTGCTTGAATCCTTTTTCCGGATCTCCCAGTATATTTTCTTTAGGAACCCTGACGTCCTCAAGCACGATTTGGGAGGTGTTGGAAGCCCGGACCCCCATTTTGTCGTAGTCACTGGTGATGGTCAGGCCTTTCGTATCTGCAGGCACCAGGAATGCCGAGATGATATTCTTTCCATTGGCATCCTTGCCGGACACAGCAGTCACAGTGATGGTTTCTGCATACCCGGCATTTGTGATCCAGCATTTTTCACCATTGATCACATATTCGTCTCCGTCGAGTACGGCACGGGTTCTCGTTCCGCCGGCATCTGAGCCGGCATTCGGTTCGGTCAGGCCGAAGGAAGCGAGTGCTTCACCCTTAACAAGGGGTACAAGAAATTTTTGCTTCTGCTCTTCAGTTCCGAAATAATAGATAGGGCTTGATCCAAGGGAAACAGCCGCTGCATAGCTGAGTCCGGTGCCGCCGCAAGCTTTCCCGATTTCCTCCACGGCGATGGCGTAAGAAATCGTATCTCCGCCAGAACCTCCATATTCTTCGGGGAAGGGGATGCCCAGCAAGCCCAGTTCCCCAATCTTTTTGAACACTTCTTCCGGGAATTTGGAATCCCGGTCCAATTCAAATGCGATTGGTTTGATTTCCCTTTCAGCGAAATCCCGCACCATTTCCTTGATCATCTGCTGTTCCTTCGATAATGAAAACTCCATAATTCTGCCTCCCTGTATGTGGTTATGATAGAACCGACTGGTTGGTCTGTCCTTGACAAAATGAAAGCGCTTAACTTTTTATGTAGAATAAGCGAGCAGGTATTTCTGATATTCGGGATTTGATTTGGCTTTTTCAGTCAGCAGGCTGTTCAGGACGAAATCGACAAACATATCGGCGATTTCTTCAATCGTTCTTTCTCCCTCAGGCTGATACCACTTATAGGTCCAGTTGACCATCCCGAGGATTGTCATCCCGGTAATTTCAACGGATATTTCCCTCCGGAACTCTCCTGCTTCCCTGCCTTCCTCGATGACTTGGAAAATGAGCTGTTTGTATGAATCGCGCTTTTTTTTGATTTCTTCCGTATATTCGGGTCTTAGATAGGTGCTCTCTTGATAGAATACTGAGATGTGAGGTTTGTAAAGATGAAAGACTTTGGCAAAAGATTGGATGATCTTCTGCATTTTTTGAGCGGGGCTGTGACTGGATGCATGAGCTTCCCTGGCTTTATCCAGGACATAGGTAATAAAATAATCATGGATCATATAGAGCAGTTCATCCTTGGATTGAAAATGGTGATAAAAACCGCCTTTTGATGTTCCGCTCTCAGCCACTATCTGGCTGACAGATACACCGTGAAAGCCGTATTCCTCAAAGAGCCGCAGGGATGTCTCTATAATCCTGTCCTTCAATTCCGTGGCCTTCAGCTCCTTTCTGTTTAGGAACCACTCTTAAATTTTAGATAATTTCGTCTTATCTGTCAATTTCGAAATAAAAAGGCAGTCTCCCGCCCATGAGCTGCCCCTTTATGTTTAAACAGATTCAGGCTTTCGAAACCGGAATTCCCGGCAGATACTGCCTGGGCGTCCCAAAATAAAACATCTTATTGTACGCTGCATAGGCGGATTCAAACTGCATATAGATCGGGCAGTCCAACAGCCACGGGAAGTTTGAGAGGAAAGAGCGGTCCGAGCTGACGAGGGCTTTAAGGGAATGCTCCATTTCCTCTTCAAACATTTTGAATCGCTGCCCCGCCTCTTCTTCACTGAATTCATGCCCCCCAGCATATACCCTCCCGGCAAGTACATATTGTCCCAATTGAGGAATCCATTCTGCTCTCACTTCATCCCTGAGCCGATGATTGACGATGCTTTCATCGTACTGAGACCCGATCGTAATTATAATGTTCTGGTTCCGGCCAGAATGGACCATCGTATATTTTCTTTTGTCCACAGGAGTAAACTCAGAGGCCATCGGCATGAATGTTGTGATGATCTTTTCAGGCTTATTTTTAAACATCGCAGTTGTCCTTTCTCTTCAGGATCCTTTTTCTTTCATCATATGATAAAAGCCTATCCCCGGTGACCAGGGACAGGCTTAATTTCTACTTGAATCAAAAGGAATAAAGACTTTGAAGTCTCTTCGCAGTATCCTCAAGATTGTTTGAAACCTGGGACAGGGAGTACCCGATGAACAGCGGGGAATCCACAAACCTGGGAACTGCCTTGCAGATTATATTCCCATCCAGCTTGTAAAAAAATAGATTGAAGCTGCTGCAGCCTCTATGAAAATGGTTCAAGATAAAATGGGCCGCGATTTGGATATATTTTGAAAATTTCTTTACTGCAACCCGGTCCTTGAGAATGACATTAAGCTCCGTAAACCCCATGATCGGATGGTCGGATATTGTGAAATCCACATCTTCACCCTTAGCAGCGTAAGGGCCGGCAAAATACTCAGGAACGATTTTATTCATATAATCCGCCTTCTTAAGACCCACAATCTGCATATGAGAATGATGGATGGTACCCCCGGAAAGAGGCCCATGATTTTTATAAAGAATGACCGACTCATGCTCTCCGCCAGCCATCATCTCTTCCCACTTTCTCAAAGTAAAATCAATAAGGGAATACAGATGATCCTCGTTGTAATTGGAAAGGTTCCCTTCACAGTCATCTGTTTCAATAATGAGTGTCTGGGTTGTATCCAGGAGTGTGGGATATTTATTCTTAATATGAAGGATAGGACCGCACTCATCCAGGATGCCGGTCAGTGACTTCCGGTCACAAAACGGACAGGCGGCCGTCCGGTCTCTCATGCTGTTTGGTTTTCCTGCCCCTATATGATTCTGAAAATGGAGCAGTTCATTTGCTGAATGCATGTTCATCTCTCCTAAACATTCTTGTCTATATGTATTTCATTGTATGCTGACTGACTAACAGGCTTGTTAATGGTTATTGTAGATCTTCATGTTGAACAAATCGACTTTTTAGCTTAAAAGCAATTTATAAAATTAGGTTCTTTATTAAAAGATAATAGTACTTCCAGGAGATTTAATTATTAAACCTAATTGACTGAAGCGGAAAGAGAGTGCCTGCAGCGGAAATCAACTTTCTTGATCAATAGACAGAACTTATGTGAAAAGCTAAAGTTAAATATGGAATCTTCTAAATACTGCCATAAGCATATTTACTGGTTATAATAATATCATCATGCATTTAAGGAGTTTTCATATGGAACTAATCACAGGAAAGGTCATCATCATATCACTCTTTTTAATGATTATCACAATGATTGAGACACTGGCATATTCAACAAGGATTTCAGGAGCAAGAGTTAAATTGATTGCAACAGCCTTATCTTTGTTTAGTACCCTGGTGATTGTTTCAAGATTTTCCACAATGATTCAGCAGCCGCTGACTGCAAAACTAATCGCAGAGGCTCCTCGCCTGCACAGACTGGAATATATTGAGGAGCAATACAGAATCTTAATCGGCGTAACCTCTGTAGGTGTGTTACTTGGGATTTTTCTTTTTCCCACTTTCATTCATCTATTTTCGAGAGCCATCATTCAGCTTTCAGACCACAGAGGATCGGTCATTTCCCTTTTTGTTCATCAGCTTAATTATAGGAGTATAAGTAAAATACTGAAGTGTTTCCGGATGCCGAGATTCTCCTATTTGAAGGGAATTACATTACAAACCATACCTAAGAGACTGTTTGTCTTAAATGTGATCATATCAGCTGTCTTTACAATAGGTGTGCTTGCTTCCATTTATGCATCCATGATTGTTCCTGAAGATTATGCCCAGGCCGCATTAATGTCATCGGGAATAATCAATGGGATAGCGACTATATTATTGACCCTGTTTATTGATCCCAAAGCTTCGGTATTAGCGGATGTAATGAAAAAACAAACACAATACATTTATTTAAAAAGTTACTCCCTGACAATGATCAGTTCAAAATTTGTCGGCACCATTGTTGCCCAGCTTCTATTTATCCCTGCTGCATACTATGTGGCATGGTTTGCTAAGTGGATTTAGTTTTCTGTCTGCTCCAGGCCTTCCTTCTATACCAACCCTGTAAAAGTATTTTTCTTACATTTTCAGCTGAATAGCCCTCACAAGAAAAAACCCGGCAGCCGCCGGGTTTTACTTTTAAGATTCTGGATTTTCGGCTGCAGCTTCTGACCATATTTCAATGACTTTTCCATTTTCAGCTTCATCTACTAAAAATGATCCATTGGTATAGCGGTCACTGAATCGAATGGAGGAAACAGGCGTTTTTTCAATCTGCCCCTTTTGTGTCAGCAGAACAAGAACCGTTTGATTGACAGCCGGTATGGCTCCGATGACCCGGTGAGGATGGGATTTCAGCTCCCTGAGCATGACAAGGCCCCGCTTTGCCCGGGAGGATCTTTCAAACTCCTTGAGTTTCATCCGCTTAACAGCTCCCCGCTGGGTCGCGATGACGATACTCTCCGTGCTATCCCCGCTTAACAGGATGGCTGATGTGACGAAATCTCCTTCCTTCAGGCTGATTCCCTTCACACCTGCGGCACGGGCACCCACCGGACTGACTTCATCTTCCCCGAACCAGAGAGCATATCCGTAATGGGTGGCAAGGAACACATCACTATGCCCAGCTGTCAGGTGAATATCGACGACTTCATCATCGCCCTTAAGATTGATGGCTACAAGAGGCTTGGAATAGCGCTGGGCTTTATATAAGGCAAGTTCTGTTTTCTTGGCCATCCCATTTTTCGTAAAGAACAAGAGATGCTGCGGCTGGTCAAAGTCCTTGATCGGAATGGCCTTCACAATGTGTTCTTCGCGGCTGATCGGAACCAGGCTGGCAATATGCTGGCCGACATCCTTCCAGCGGATATCCGGAAGCTGGTGGACAGGACAATATAGATAACTTCCTTTGTTGGTGAATACCAGAAGTACATCCGTCGTATTCATTTCAAATTGGCACAGCAGCCTGTCCGCATCCTTCATGCCGTAATCCTGGCCGCCTGACGCAGAATAAGAGCGCAGGCTGGTCCTTTTGATATAGCCTTCTTTGGTTATCGTAACCATGACATCCTCGCTTGCGACAAGGACTTCTAGATTGATCTTGATTTCTTCGATTTCATCTTCGATTCTGCTTCTTCTAGTATCATTATATTTCTTATGAACTTCCTTCAGTTCCTTTTTCATGACAGAGAAAAGCTTTTTCTCGTTCTCAAGGATGGCCCTTAATTCCTTGATCTTCTTTTCAAGCTCATCAGCTTCCTGCTGGAGGGCTGTGATGTCTGTATTGGTCAACCGGTAAAGCTGGAGGGAGACGATGGCTTCTGCCTGGGGCTCCGTGAAGCCGAAAGCTGCCATCAGGTTCTCCTTGGCATCTTTCTTATCTTTGGATGCGCGGATAGCGGCGATGACTTCGTCCAGGATGGACAGTGCCCTCATCAGACCCTGTACGATATGCTCCCGGTCCTGTGCCTTGGCAAGCTCAAATCTAGAGCGGTTCACGATCACTTCCTTCCGGTGATCGATATACGCATCAAGAAGCTGAGGCAGACTCATCAAGGTCGGCCTCTTTTTATGGATGGCGACCATATTCAGGTTGTAGGTGACCTGAAGGTCCGAGTTCTTATAAAGATACTTTAGAACTCCGTCTGCATCCGCTTCCTTTTTCAGCTCTATGACAATCCGGAGTCCGGTCCTGTCTGTTTCGTCCCGCACCTCGGAAATGCCTTCCACTTTCCGGTCAAGCCTGAATTCATCGATCTTGCGGACAAGATTCGCCTTGTTCACTTCAAATGGAATCTCAGTCACAACAATCTGCTGCTTGCCCCCGCGGACACTTTCAATTTCAGCCTGGCCGCGGATGATGATTTTCCCTTTTCCGGTTTCATATGCTTTTTTAATGCCGTCTTTTCCCTGGATGATTCCCCCTGTAGGGAAATCCGGTCCTTTTATGACCGTCATTAATTCATCGACGGTGCTCTCGGGGTGATCGATCCGCATGATGGCTGCGTCAATCACTTCCCCCAGCTGATGAGGAGGGATTTCTGTGGCATAGCCTGCAGAGATACCGGTAGATCCATTTACCAGCAGATTGGGATAGGTTGCCGGCAGAACCACCGGTTCCTTTGCCGTATCATCAAAGTTCGGAATAAAATCGACTGTCTTTTTGTCTATATCTCGGAGCAGTTCCCCGGCAATGGCCGAGATTCTTGCCTCGGTATAACGCATGGCAGCCGGAGGATCGCCGTCCAGGCTCCCGTTGTTTCCGTGCATTTCAATGAGCAGCTTCCTGAGTTTCCAGTCCTGGCTCATCCTTACCATGGCTTCATAAACGGAGCTGTCACCGTGGGGATGATAATTACCGATAACATTCCCCACCGTCTTGGCTGATTTCCTGAAGCCTTTATCATGGGTATTGCCTTCCTCATGCATGGCGAACAGGATCCTCCGCTGTACCGGCTTCAATCCATCCCTGGCATCAGGGAGAGCCCGGTCCTGGATGATATATTTACTATAGCGTCCAAACCGGTCTCCAATTACATCTTCGAGCGGGAGGTCACGAAATTTTTCTACTGATGACATTTTTATTGGACCTCCTCTTCCACGTGGATATTTTCGTTTTCAAGTATATTCGTCTCATCTTCAAGGCTGAAGGCTACGTTGGATTCAATCCATTTCCTGCGGGGCTCGAC
The DNA here is from genome assembly GCF_046237605.1 of Paraperibacillus marinus. Taxonomy (GTDB): domain Bacteria; phylum Bacillota; class Bacilli; order Bacillales; family DSM-1321; genus Paraperibacillus; species Paraperibacillus marinus. Next base: position 2,202,104 of record NZ_CP143542.1, read on the forward strand.
CTTATCGCCCATCAGGGTAGTCACCCTGCGCTCAGCGCGTGCGATATCATCGATTTTGACCCTGATGAGTGTCCGTGTTTCCGGATTCATGGTTGTCTCCCACAGCTGATCGGCATTCATCTCGCCTAGCCCTTTATAGCGCTGGATGATATAGCCCCTGCCTACCTTTTTCATGGCACCCTGCAATTCCTCATCGCTCCAGGCGTATTCCACGACTTCCTTCTTTCCGGATCCTTTTGATACCTTATAGAGCGGAGGCAGTGCGATATAGACCTTCCCATGCTCAATCAGCTGCTTCATATAGCGGTAGAAGAAGGTTAGCAGAAGTACCTGGATATGCGCACCGTCCGTATCTGCATCTGTCATGATTACCACTTTGTCATAGTTGATGTCTTCGACGCTGAATTCTGGTCCGACTCCACCACCAATGGCGTGGATGATCGTATTGATTTCCTCATTTTTGAATATATCTGCAAGCTTAGCCTTTTCGGTGTTGATTACCTTGCCCCGAAGCGGCAGGACTGCCTGAAATTTACGGTCTCGTCCCTGCTTGGCGGAACCTCCCGCCGAATCCCCCTCAACCAGATAAATTTCGTTTCTGGCCGGATTCCTGGACTGAGCGGGAGTCAGCTTCCCAGACAGCATTGCATCGGACTTTTTCCGTTTTTTCCCGCTGCGTGCTTCCTCCCTGGCCTTTCTTGCAGCTTCCCTTGCCTGATAAGCCTTGATTGACTTTTTGATGAGCAGGGAACTGATATCCGGATTCTCCGCAAGGAAATAAGCAAGATGCTCAGAAACCATGGCATCCACGCTTGACCGGGCTTCACTTGTACCAAGCTTACTCTTGGTCTGTCCTTCGAACTGTAGCAGTTCTTCCGGGATCCTCACAGATACAATGGCAGACAAGCCTTCCCGAATGTCTGAGCCTTCCAGGTTTTTGTCCTTTTCCTTTAAGAGGCCGGATTTTCTGGCATATTCATTGAACACCCGCGTCATTGCAGTTTTTGCACCTATTTCATGGGTGCCGCCATCCTTCGTTCTTACATTGTTGACAAAACTCAGGATGGATTCGGAATACCCGTCATTGAATTGGAAGGCAAAATCCACCTCTATGCTGTTCTGTTCCCCTTCAAAGCTCACTACTTTGTGAAGCGGATCCTTTTCCTCATTAATATATTCGACAAATGCCTCTATTCCTGTTTCAAACTGGAACACTTCCCGCAGGCGGTCCCGTTCATCAACTATTTCAATTTTCATTCCTTTAAGAAGGAAAGCGGATTCCCTGAGTCTTTCGCATAATGTTTCATAATTGAAAACGGTTGTCGAGAATATGGAGGAATCGGGCTTGAAGAAGATGGTTGTTCCGGTCTGGTTGGTCTTCCCAATTTTCTCAAGAGTCGTCTCCGGCTTGCCGCCGTTAACGAAGCGCTGCTGATAAACAAATCCATCCCTTTTAATCGTGACAGTAAGCCATTCAGAGAGGGCATTAACCACAGAAGCTCCAACACCATGCAGCCCTCCGCTCGTCTTATAGCCGCCCTGTCCAAATTTTCCGCCTGCATGCAGCACGGTAAGGATGATCTCAGGAGTCGGCTTACCAAGCTTGTGCATGCCAACCGGCATGCCTCGTCCTTTATCTTCGACCGATATGGAATTATCCTTGTGGATTTTGACAATAATGTGGCTGCCATAGCCAGCCAGCGCCTCATCCACAGAATTATCGACTATTTCATAAACCAGGTGATGAAGCCCTCTGTAGTCAGTGCTGCCAATATACATACCGGGGCGCTTCCTTACAGCTTCCAGGCCTTCCAGCACCTGGATGGCATCATCGTTGTATTCTATTGGTTTTACATTCTTTGACACTTAAAATCCCCTTTCTATACGTGCGAAAGCCGTTCTCACGGGCAAGAAGCTTATATCTTTATTTAAAAGCTTCTGCCTAAGCAGGTACCTTAATTATAGCCCATTCATAAAGAAAGAACAAACGTTCTCTTTTAATTGGGCGATCTTGAATTCACGGCTTTTTAAAAAAGCCTGTCCCTTTTATTTTAGCTGTTATCCGCTGATTAGCAAATATCCCTAAAATATTTAAGGATAAAGAAAATTATTTATGTAATGATCCTGCCTGCTGTCCTGCTCGTGTTTATTCTCCTTGAACTTAACCCCGGTAAGTATATCATTTTTTCTTTCCAATACAAAGGGAGCATCAGAGATGCTCCCTTTTCTGCTTGATATGAATACATCCGCCGGACGGGGCATCCCGCCGCGGTCAGCAAGTAAAAAGCGGTGCCAGCGGACTATCTGGTCATCGCATGCTCTACTTTGATGCATCTGTCCATTATGACAACTGCCCCTTTTTCCTTTAAAAATTGGTAAGCTTCTTCATTATAGAGCCCCAGCTGAGCCCAGAATACGTCCGCATTGGCCTCGGCAAATTCTTTGGCTGCATCCAGCAGGAATTCCGAGCGCCTGAATACATTCACAATATCTATATGCCCGTCAATCTCACTCAAGGACCGTACAGGGTGGACACCGAGGATCGGCGACTTCGCTTCCGGATTGACTGGTATGATTTCATAGCCTGCATTCTGCATGGCTTCTGAGACCATATACGAAGTTTTATTCGGATTCTCCGACAGCCCGATCACAGCAATCCTCTTTGCTTTTTTTAAAATGTTCCTGATTTCTTCCCTCGAAGGATTTTCCATGCTCATTCACTCCTTATAATTGCTGGTCTATCTAACAATATGTAATTCCCTGAAATCCCCCGGCCTAATCTCATGACTTCCTCCTAAAATTTATTGTGAAACAAATCATGGATTTTTACTGAACTCATGGTAAAATAAATTACACAAATAGCAGAAAGGGTTATCTGAAATGACGATTGTAGTTTTGGCATTGGCTTACCTTATAGGATCGATCCCTTCAGGCTTGATCATAGGAAAGCTTTTTTATAAAACGGATATCAGGCAGCATGGCAGCGGCAATCTCGGAGGCACCAATACCTTCAGGATCCTCGGTAAGAAAGCGGGCATCATTGTGACCCTGATGGATATACTCAAAGGAACGCTTGCTGTGGTCCTTCCCCATTTATTGGGCGTGGACATCCACCCCTTAATAGCCGGCGTATTTGCCGTAATCGGCCATATGTATCCATTGTTTGCAGGCTTTAAGGGCGGCAAAGCTGTAGCAACTTCCGGCGGGTTGATCCTCGGATATGTTCCAATTATGTTCGTACTTGTGCTGGCGATATTTTTAATCTGCCTTTACATAACCAAATATGTATCACTTTCTTCTATATTAACAGCAGTCGGCGCTCTCATTTATACCCTGGTCATCTGGGACATTCCCCTCATCATCGTCATATCGGTTCTCACGATTTTCATCCTATACCGTCATAGGGCGAATCTTGTCAGGATCAAAAATGGTACAGAGCCAAAAGTGAAATGGCTGACAAAGAGTCAATAAAACATGGGTTCCCGAATATGGGAATCCATGTTTTTTTCTGTGAAAAAGGGGCGGGGCTCCATGTATCATAAGGCTTCTGGCAGCTTGGAGTGTCCATCATTTATTTGGATGGCATTCCCGCCTGCGTTTTAATCCGCTCCACCACCCCATTGTGTTTGTTCCTGCTCTTGACCGAGGTTGCGAGTAGAAAACTCATGTTTTATTTGCTCATTGGCTGAAACGAAAATTATAAGATGCCATCTATATATTTGCTTTGTTTTTTCATATAATAATAAAAATACATTCTGTGAAAAACAGGAGAACCACGATGAAAAAGATATATGTTAAAGGAACTGCAGTCTGCGCTGCCCTTACCCTGATCCTCACTGCCGCCTTATATACAACAGGACGCCGCACACAACCCATGGAAGTCAAGAGAGATCCCGCTTCCATGCACTTGAGGGCAAGCCACCTTACAGACAAGAAGACTAAGACCCTGGCAGTTATCGGTGCTGTCGGGGATATTCTCCTCCATGATGTGGTGTATGAGGATGCATGCCGCCAAAACCGGTGCCAGTTTGACCAGATGTTCTCAGGCGTCAAATCTTACATGCAGAATCCAGATTTGCTGATTGCAAACCAGGAATCCATGATCGGAGGCAAAGAACTTGGCCTGTCCTCTTACCCTTCGTTCAACAGTCCTTATGAAATAGCGGATACACTGAAAAGGATGGGAGTGGACCTGGTCACGATATCTAATAACCACTCGATGGATCATGGCGAAAAAGCGCTGCAAAGGGCCATTGCCCATTATGAAGACATCAACATGCCCTATACAGGCGCCTATAAGGATAAAAAAGACAGCGAAAAACTGAGAATCAACACAAAAAAAGGGATTTCCTTCGGATTCCTTTCATACACCTATGGCTTAAATGGGAATCCCCTGCCCCCTGGAAAACCATATATGGTAAATCTCTTTTCTATTGATCAGGTATTGACGGATATACGCAAGGCAAGGACTAAAGTGGATGCAGTTGTTGTCAGTACGCACTGGGGCAGCGAGTATGAAAGACTTCCGACGGATGATCAGAAGAAATGGGCCAAAATGATGGCTGAGGCTGGTGCTGATATCATAATCGGCCATCACCCGCATGTTTTGCAGCCGATAGAATGGATTGAACATGGAGATCGGCGCAGCCTTGTGGTTTACTCATTAGGCAATTTTTTATCCGGGCAAATGAGGGACTTTAAGGATATTGGAGGAGTACTTGCAGTCACAGTTGGTAAAGAGACCACAGCTGAAGGTGCCCGGGTCTCGATAGATTCATACCAGTTTACCCCTACCTTTACCATGAGCAGCAACAGGAAAGGGTTTCGAATTATTCCTCTAATGGAAGCAGGGGAAATGGGACTGTTGAGAAAAAAGGAGAGCTATACAGAAACGATGGCGCATATGTCACGCTGGGTTAAATAAAAATAAAGTGTTCAAGGGGCGCCCTTCTGGTTAACATAAGGCTTGATATTCGATTTTCCACCCCTTTTCATCTATACTGACTATAGTGTTATACTTGCGGGAAGGAGTACATTTCATGCAAATTAAAATCAGCGATGAAGCTTTAAAATGGTACACAGAAGAAATGGATCTGAAAAAAGGCGACTTTGTCCGTTTTCTAGCCCGATATGGAGGCTGCAGTACGGTTCAGAGCGGATTCTCCCTAGGGATCTCCAAGGATGATCCGATCAATCCGGGAGCTTCCGTCCAGAAAAATGATATTACTTTCTTTATAGAAGAAAGTGATTTGTGGTATTTTGACAATCATGACCTTGAAGTTACTTATAATGAAAAGTTTGAGGAGCCGGAACTTCTTTACAATAATTGATTGTTTAACAGGCAGCAAATCGCTGCCTGTTTTTTTATGTAAAGAATGAAAAAACAGCAAACTTTATGCTGTTGCAGCATTTGGATATCGCAGCTTTTGCTGGTATCCTGCAATAACAACTACGAAAAGTGCATTTTAAGGAATTTTTGTTTTGCTGTTTTTAAAAATCTATTCTGTATAAAACAGCAGTTTTATCAGCTCGCTCTGAAATACGCTCCATTCTTTTTTCTGTCTGTTAAGCTCAGCTTTTCCTGCTGTGGATAACTTATAATATTTCCGCTGCGGCCCCTCCTTGGAAACAGCCGAATAACTTTCTATAAATCCTTTTTCCTCGAGCTTCTTCAATAACGGATACAAAGTACCCTCCTTTAACGTAATATAGCCTTCACTGGCCCTGTTTACCTTGGAGCTCAATTCGTATCCATACATGTCCTTCACATCCAGAAACGTGAGAACGATCATTTCTGTTATCCCTTTAACCAGTTCTGTTTTCCTCATAAATTCCTCCTATCCACAGCTACATCGGGTTCAGATATACTTGTTGATAATAGTTATCCACAACTACATCGGAATCATATATAGCTATCTTATCAAAGAATCCATGTAAAGTTGAGAGATAATCATGCTAGTGTGTATATAAAAATCTTAAAATGCATTCCTCATTTTCATAAGTCCCCCACCTTACACCTCAATGTGCCTCCAGGATTTTTACTGCAGGGTCTCCCCTGTCCGGCTCTCCAAGAAAAGTGGAGAATGTTGCCTGCTGAATTTATTGGTGTTAAGTTCACTTTCGCACCAGTCGCTCGCCAATGAGCAAGTTTTCTATGTTTCAGCCTGGAAATGAGTTTTTTTACTAAAAGTGATGAAGATAATCTTTCTTAGCCGGCTTGGCTTATGACTCGAGAGTCGGAAGCCTTGGAGCTGGAGCTGAATCAGGAGTCTAGCGCCTGAAGCGGAAGTACACTTCCTAATGATTTAATCTTCTTACAAGATTTATCAGTAGCTACACTCTTTTGGAAGAGATCTTTTTTTCAATGGGAAGACTTTCAAAAGCTCATTCCTTCTGGGCCTCAAATTACTTTAGATTCTCCAGATCCCCATCCCCTACTGGTCCAAAAATACTAACGGACCTTACCTTCTGAGATAGAGGCACCGATATAAGCTGAATCATGAGCTGGATGACGACCTTCCCTGGGAGAATAGGATTACACTCATAATTTTTTTCAGGAAACAGCAGCACCGCACTTCTCTCCTTAAAAGACTTGCAGGGAAGTTAACTAAGAAGGATTACTGAAATTACTATTAAAAAAGTGTTTATCGACTGTCTTATATCAGGAAGAAAATAATTGTTAGGCAGTCATTTACTAGAGTATATTTGAATTATGCATGAAATAATCTGGACAACTAACAGGGGTAGCTTTGCTTTTACAAGAAAGGAAGATTTTAATGGGTAATTGGGTACGAAACTTACTTCAAACATCACGTGGTGTATTTGAAATATTTATTAAAGGTGAAGGAGACCCACTTTGTGTTACCCATCATTATTCAGTATTTAATCTGACAGGCGACTATTTTGCGGAGACATTTACAAAAACAAACAAAGTATATTTGATAAATTTAAGAGAAGCAGGTAATTCAGAGAAAGCCGTAGAACCATATCAACTAAGCTTCTTGGAGACCATATTTGACATAGAAGCTATTCGAGAAGAATTGGGTTTAGATAAATGGGGATTTGCCGGGCATTCAACTGGAGGTATGTTAGGTATTATCTATGCAATATACTTTTCAAAATCACTAAAATTTACTGTGATTGTCGGAGCTGCCTCAAGAGAATATATGACGTTCTCAAAAGATTGTATTTTTAATCCTAAACACTCTAAATTTAACAGAATGCAAGAACTAATTGAAACCTTGAAACGTTCAGATATATCACCCCAAAAAAGACAAGAGCTAATAGCTGAAAGAACAAAACTATCTTTATTCAATCCTGAAAAATATGACGAGCTTTTTAATAAAAACATTAGTAAAGGGATGTCTGCGATTCGTATGAATTTTTTTAACCGGGAATTGCAGATTTTTGATGTAACAAAAAAGCTGGAGTGTATATCAACCCCTACTTTAATCATTTGCGGTAGAAATGATGTTCAGTGCCCCGTAATATACTCTATTGAAATGGAGGAGGGAATACCTAATTCTAAATTAGTGATCTTTGAGAAAAGTAATCATTACCCTTTCTTAGAAGAAGCTGAACAATTTACTGAAGTATATAATTCTTTTATAATGGAAAACTTTACAAATTTTGTTACCGGGCCTGTTAGTCGAAAACAGCTTTAAATAAAATAAAATTACTTTGCATGCAGAGACCCGATAAAGTAGCCCAGTTCCATTTATGCGGTAGCGAAAGAAGACTCTCTGTTTGGCGACAGACTGAAATAAAAGCAATTGCCAGCTCCCCCACTGACAATTGCTTTTATTTGCTGTTTTTTGTACTATGAATCTTTTTCACTGCTATCATAAATTTTCCCTAAAAAGAATCCGTCGATTTCAGCTAATTTACCACGCCAGAGTATTTTTCCTTTGGAAGGAGTTGGTTTGCTGTCGCCACAGTAAACTTTTGATTCCTTCATATGGATAAAGTTCGCCTCAGAATTGTCATTCTGGGATGATTCACCGGCCTGTGCCATCTGCTCGCTGATCGCCTGGGCGATTTCATTTCCATCTTCAAACGTTTCGCTCAGCGAACTGAAATACTCCTTAGCTGAAATCATTGTGCCAGTAATTACTGCACCTTTGACATTTAAGGTTATATCCAGTTCAAAATCATGCTTATTTGCGGCCTGGACTAAAAATTCCAGAATACTGTCCTTTGTACTGCTCATCGTCAAGTCTCCTTTCGTAACTTATTTAGAAGAAGATAAGTTTCTTCATCGGCAGAGACTACGGAATGGTCATTTTCATTCATGTCCATGAGTTTGGGTGTCGCTTCCACATTATAAGGTTCATTTTTGCTCTTACCAGCTTTACTTTTTTTCTTACTGGACTTATTTTGATTTTTTACATTGTTATTTTTTTTTGAGTTTTTTTTTTCTTGATTTTTACTTGCTCCATCCGAATTACCTTGATTCTCATCTTCAGAATCTGCCGACTCTTTTTCATCTTCATCTTGATCAGTTTCAGTGTTTTCATCCTGATTATTCATATCCTGATTGGTTACAGACTCTCCGCCTTTGTTAGAGCCTTTTGTAGAATCTCCAGCATCGGCATTTTGATTGTCAGCTTCTTTATTCTCATTATTATTATCTTGATTGTCTGTGCCGTTTTCTTGCTTTTTACCTTCATCTGTTTCTTCAGTTTCATCAGGTTTTTCATCACTGGAATCTTTATTTTGATCCTCGTTTTTTACATCGCTTTCTGTTGATTCACTGTCAGTACCGTCTTCCTGCTCTTTACTTTCCTTCTTATCTTCTGAGTCATCTGAGCTTTCTTCACTTGAATATTGATTTTGATCTTTGTTTTTTACGTCACTTTCAGTTTTTTCACTGTCTGTACCATCTTCTTGTTCTTTTTCTTCGACTTTGTTCTTAGAGCTATCCGTGTTTTCTTCGCTTTTTGGTTTATCGCTGTCTGAACCCTCTTCTTGCTCTTTATCTGTGTTTTCTGATGTTTCTTCACTATCTTCTGAGTCTTGATTCCCGCTGTCGTCTTGACTGATCTGACCGCTGTCTCCAGAGATTTCAGTTCTTACACCTGCATCTTCTGTTTTACTGCCCTCTGATTCACTTGTGCTGTCATTATTTTGGCTGCCTTGCTTATTTTCATCAATGCCTTTGTCTTCCTTTTTTTCACTGGATGAGTTTTCATCCTGGTCCTGGCCTTGTTCAGTATCTGTATTTGGTTCGCTGTCATGCTGTTCTTTACCATTGCCAAAGTCTGTCAATGCAGTCTGGTTTTGATTTTCGCTGTCATTTGTTTGTTCATTGTCTTCTGTTTGTTCGCTGTCATCAGTTTGTTTATTGCCTTCTGTCTGTTCACTGTCACCTGTTTGTTCATTGTCTTCTGGTTGTTCTCTGTCTGCTGATTGTTCGCTGCCATCTGTTTGCTCATTATCTTCTGTTTGTTCGCTGTCTGCTAAACCATTTGATGATTCGCTTTGTTTCTGTTCCTCTGAATTTTCGTCACTATCAGATCCTTCTTTATTTTGATCTTCTGACTTGTCTTCATCAGCTGTTAAATTTTTTTTTTGAGATTCCTGTGAATCTTCATTTTGATCCGTATCAGATGTTTCTTCCTGACCCTGGCCCTTTTTTTCCAGCATGGCGGAAAGAAGTCCTTCTATCTTGCCTAAACGGTCTTGGAGATTTTTATTTTCTTCTTTTAGTGACTCGTACTCTTGATTGCCTGACTGCTGGGAATTATCGGCGACGTCTGACTGTCCGTCTTGATTGCTGTCAGAATCCGCGCTGTTTTCGCTTTGCTCCTGTGATGATTTCGTTTCGGAACTTTTCCCGCTTTCTGGACTTTTTGATTCAGATTGATCCTCACTGCTTTCAGTATCTTCTTCTGAAGTTTCTCCCTGATTGAAATCGTCATTTTGTCCTTCAGGCGTTGATGCTTCATTATTTGGGTTATTCTCATCTTCCTGGGGCTGAGATTCTTCACTTTCTCGGTCTTTTCCAGTTACTGACTGATCGTCCTTGGATTGTGAACCGTCTTTATCGTTTCCTACAGGCTGAGATTTTGAACCCTCGGATCCCTCTGGTTTGGATTGTGAATTCTCACTGCTGTCCTGGGATTCAGATCCGCTGTTGCCAAGTGAGGATTTAAGGTATGATCCAGAGTCTTGTTCCTCTGAATCCTGCTCATTATTCCCCTGAGGAATAGGACTGTCTTCTTTGCCTTCTTGTGCACTCTTTTCTTGATCTGAGGTATTTGAAGGCTGTTCACTATCGTTTGAAGATTCATTATTCTTTTGCCCCAATTTCTGTTGAAGGAGCTTGGAAAGCATTTCTTCTAACGAATCAAGCCGCTTATTTACGTCTTCCTTACTTGTCTCATTGGCTGCACTTGCTGAATCATTCGATTGCCCCTTAGCGGCTCCATCTTCAGCTTCTTCTTTCCTGGATTCTCCACTGCCTTTATGGAACAGTTTAGAGGCCGAGTTTTTCACAGATTCTAAGCCTTTTTTCGATGTTTCCTTCACAGCCTGTCCTATATCAGATCCTTTGCTGGATAGCTTCTCGCCATCAAACACTTCTTTAAGCTTTTTCCCGGTTTCCGGAGATGCCGCATAGCCGACTGCAGCCCCGATCAAGCCGCCTGCCAGCGAACGAATTAGCTGGCTGTTATTTGAGCCCTGCTTTTTTGTATCCTCAGTCTGCTTGTCATTTTTTGCTTCATCTGTCTGATTTTGATTATTCTTTGTTTCTTCTGTCTGATTTTCTTCATTCATTAATTCTTCTGTCTGGTTATTCTTTGTTTCTTCTGCCATGTTAAAAATCCCTCCAAATAGTAGATATACATCATTTATGTTTTTTTGCCTCATTCAATAAATTAATGAATCTATCAGCCTTCAGAAAGCTGCGCGAGCATCTTTTCCAGGCGGTCCAGACGGTCATTTATCTTATCATTGCTTTGATCATTGGTCTTTGCATTGGCCTTATCATTGCTGTGATCATTGGTCTTATCATTTTCTTTCTTTGATGATTGTTCGGAATTTGGATTAGTGTGATCCTTCATACCGGATTGCAGGCTTGTTTCATTATCAGAACTGTCTTCCTGTTGGTTTGAATATCCGTCGATAGGAACATTTTCTTTTTTATGAAACAGCTTGGCGGTTGAGTTCATAACTGAAGCTGCCGCTTTTTTTGACTTGTCCTTCACCGCTTTGCCAAGACCGGCACCTGAACTCTTTAGTTTTTCTCCACTCTTGATTTCCATCAGTTTTTTGGCATTCTCTGGAGTAGCCAAATAGCCGACAGCTGCTCCAATCACTCCTCCGGCAAGAGTTCGTTTTAAAGCATTTCCTTCTTCGTTCTTTTCGTTCGTTTTCTTTTCTTGGTTTTCTTTATTTGTCTTTTCCAAAATTAAAACTCCTATCAATAATTAATTTCTGGCGATTTTAATCGGTTTGAAGCCATGTTTTTTTCCAGGGCCTCCAGTCTTTCCTGAAGCCTTTTGTTTTCTTGTATAAGTTCATTATTGTTGCTGTCGGCAGCCTTGGAAGATAGGTATGGATCTGTTTCCCACCAATCCATGCCTATTTCCTTAGCCTTATCTATAGAGGCGACAATAAGGCGTATTTTTATCGTCAATAGTTCAACGTCCGCAATGCCTACAGTGATGTCACCGGCAATGACCACACCTTTGTCCAGAATCTTTTCCAGGACATCTACAATCGAGCTGGATTGTACATTATGTTCAACTGCCATTTTTGATTCCACCTTCTTTGTTTTAGTTACAGCAAACTTCCCAAAGGACCAAGATCAATGTTTAAGTCTTCAGCATCAAGACCGAAAATTTCTTTTAATTCTTCCATTTTTTCTTCCAGATTCATAAGGGCTACCCCTAAGTCCTCAATTTGTTCATCTGTCAGGGTCCCGCCCTCGACCCGCCTGATGGCGTGCCTTTCCACAATCTGTCTGAGCAGCTCTATAACCGTTAAAACCAGCTGCGCCAGTCCATGTTCTGCATTGTCCGGATCGAGATTGATTTTACCATTTGCTTGGCTGGCCGGTTGCATCGATCAACTCCTCCCTCTGTCTATCGAATTGTTCGGATGATATCGTTTTGCGAGTTCCATTCTGGGCTTGGACCAGTGATTCTACGGAAGCAATCAAAAGTCTCAAATCTAAATACACCAGATCGACACCCGCAATGGAAATCACTAAATCTGCTTTTAAGGCGACACCCTTATCCAGAATGACATCCAATATATCAATTAAACCGATATCCTTGTTTTCTATGGTTTCTCTTATGGAAGACATATCATTTATTCCTCACTTTTCAGTATGAAAGGCGCTTTATGAAAAACTGGAAAAATGGTAGGCCGGCCAAGGGCCTGACGCTTCAAAGTGCCAGCCTTTTTCCTTCATGTCCTTTTCATACTCCTGAATTTGATGCAGGAACTCTTCTACCCCGGATACCGGAATAAGATAGACGCTATTCCAGGTCATATTCTCTTTCCGGCCAGTCACGTCCTTGTTCCAGGTTCTTTTGATATTCCCTTTAAGAGTGAATGTTTGGAGATGTTCATGAATCTTTTCGCTGACTTTATTTTTTTCTTCTTCCAGTTCAGCTTCAATCAGCTTATCAAGCTTTTTCTTTTCGAAAAATTGCTTTCCCTTAGGCAGCTGATTAATTTCTTCCCTTTTGGTTTCTATCGTTGTATTATTTTTACTTACTTCTTCTTTTAAGAGTTTGTCATCGCTGTAGATTTTGAGATTCCACTCTTCATTCCCTGTTAGCAGTTCCAGAGTATCCACCATTTTAGACTCATTGGTCTGTACAGCCTGTACCAAGCTTCCCTGGTTTTTATACAGCGTACAGAACTTCAGGGGAATGATGGTGTACTCCTTTGACAGCTTTAAAACTGTTTCATGATGGTGGAATGCTTTCTCCTGAAGCCATTCCATGTCATTATTTGTTTTGTCCTTGATATTTTCTTCCGAATACTCGACCGGATCGAGGCTGGAGACAACTGCTGTAATACTGCCTGCCGGGATGGAATATATCTCTTCATTTCCATCAAATCCCTTTAATGCCGGCAGCGGCTGCTGCTCTATTTCACCTGCCGGAACGAGTCCGTATAAATAAATGAGACGTTCCATGACTATTGTCCTTTCTTCTTGGTCATCTCTTCCCATTGTTCCATTTCCAAGCGTTTGGCGACTTCATAGCGCAAGAGAAGCTCTTCCTCTTTTGCGAGATAAGCCTCTTCCGGTATTTCTTCAAGCTCAAACATCATCTGGAGCTGAATCAGCTTCTGCTGGATTGTAGGAAGGTCATACAGCTCTTTATCTGCTTCTTCTTTTACCTTTTGTCCAATCTTTATGACAAGGTTAATAGGAGCCGATACCAGTTTATGAATCATTAATCATCCTCTACCTTCAGCCGGATATTGATGAAATTATAGGCCGGCCATGGCCCGCTGTAATTAAACTCGGCCTTATCCTTCCAGTTCTCATAAAGATCATTAATTTTCTTATCAAATTCAGCTTCTTTGTTTTTATCTACCAGGAAAGCGGAATTCAGGAGCATTTTCTCGCTGATCGGATCATTCGCCTTTGACGCTTCAGCTAATTCAGATAACGGATTAAATACTTCCCGCTGTATTTCTTGCTGTAATGAAGTGATCAGCTTCTGGGCTGCCCCGCCTATTTCTATTCGTTCATAATAACTGGCTGCTTCGGATTTACCTTGTACCGCCTTAGCCATCTTATCAATTTTTGAGTCTTGGGCCACGAGTGATTCAAGCCATTCCTTTTTGCCAATGACTTTCAGTCCAAGCTCAACCTTGCCTTTTATTTCTGGGAAAAGTTTTTTAAATTGTGGATATAAATTTTCGAGCAGCACGTTTACATCTGCCTTCGATTTGAAGATATTGCCGAAGCTTACCGGGATGACTGTGTCATTCTTTTTCATAACATTTGAAACAGCATTTTGGTGCATCATCAGATTGTTCTTATTGGGATGATAAATTTTCATAGGAAACTCGGCGGCAACCATGGCAGAATCTTTATACCTTATGGTGAAAAGCTCCTTTTTTTCTCCATCCAATTCTATTTCTCCAAATTCCTCATCTTTGTCAGTCTGTATTCCACAGAATATATAAATGCCCATTGACTCTTCTTGACTCATTGCAAAACTCTCCTTTTAGTTCTCATTGACCTTAACGTTTTGACAAGCCTCCAGGATTAACTCTTCTGCTTTTGCAAGTGGTTCATCTACCTCTAAACACCTGCTCACCTGGTGGCCCAGCACATCGATGCATAAGCGCTGAAAGGTTTTGTTCCGGCCGTCTACCTCAACATCTCCTTCAGCTGCCAATCTGGCAATCATCAGTGATGCCCGGAGACTCGGACCGTTGTCTCCTTTACAATTGCTTCGAAGTTCGGCAACGAGTGCAGTGATCGCTTTGGCCTGATTTACGGGAATATCGACCTTGTCTGTTACGATAGCTGCCTCACGGTCCTGGTCTTTATGATTGATATAGATGGTAATAAGCCTATCCAGCAGAGCATCCTGTGTCTGGTAAACACCTGCATACTCTTCAGGGTTGCTCGTGAAGATGACAGAAAACTCGGGATGAACACGCACAAAAGGTTCTGTCATCTTGGTACCGTACAGAGGAAGAATTCCTTCCTCTAATATGGATAAAAAGATATTATTTGTGGTTGGCTGCGAACGGGTAAACTCATCATAAATGAGTGTGTAGCCATTTTTCACAGCCTCGAGCAGGCGCCCGTCCCTCCAGGTCTCAGTTACACTTTCATCTTTTTTATAAACAGAACGAATATAGTTATCCACGACTTTCTTACTTGTATATCCGGTAAAATCGCCTATTAAATCCTTGTTGTTCAATTCATGGTTTCCGTGTATCAGCATGACCTGCCTTTTTCTTTTTTTGGCTAAGGCCAGAGCCAGTGATGTCTTTCCTGCTCCAGATGGACCCGTAAAATGTACCGGGTAGCCAGCCTTTAAATACAGCAGTGAGCGGGAAAGCAAATCTTCTGTCTGCTCATCCTTGGAAATAGCATGCGAATTTCTGGTAGCTACTTTTTTTAAAACAGTCACACTTTTTCCTCCCGATTCAAGTCCTATGCTTCATATTTAATGGAGCTTCTATAACGGATATCCCGTCTTTTATAGGAGATGACTTCTTTATCCTGGTTCAGATGAACATCATAAACACCAAGCATTTCATCTTTTGCATACTTTTTCATATACTCTTTTTCTTCAATGACTTCGACTGTCAGCTTCCAGCCATTGTTATCATCTGCTTCCACAGAAGTGATTTTATGGACCGGAGCCACGAATTCATTAAAGAACTCCATAACATTTCCAATTATTTTTTTGATTTCCATATTGGCCTCCTGCTAATGAATGCAGGCCAGGGGTAAACCCTGGCTTTGCATTCTGCTTCTAGATACTAAACCGGGCTGCACTTCTTTCATTTGTTTGAGCCGGAAGTCCCTCCTGCTCCACTTCATCCCGGAGCAGTCCGACTGCCTCAGCATATCGGAGCCAGGTATCTACGCTTGCAATAACAACCCGTGCTTCCACTGTCAATATTTCGATTCCCACTACAGAAACCCTTACAAATGCATCAATTACGATCCCTTTATCCAGAATCCTGTCGATTACTTCAGCAAGGCTTGAACTGTCAGTACTTTTCTGAACTGCCATAATTGCATTCTCCTTTCTTAACTATCCTTTTTGATGTTTTCATAGCTTTTAATATTTGTTGCCCCTTTAATGTCCTTGGACGATTTAACATTGCTGATTCCTTTAATATGCTTTATACCCTTGACTTGTTTGTCATCCTTTTTATCGCCGGAAATCTTATCCTGGAAGTTCTCCCCTGCCTCTTTAACTTTTCCGAGTTTATCCCGGACCGTAAGCAGGGCGTCCTGAGTCTTTTCTTCTGCTTCACCGGCTTTATCATGCAGTTTATCCGCGAACTTGTCCCGCGCTTCTGTCATATTTTCGGTGAACTCATGAGCTTTATCCTGGATACTTCCGACAACTTTCTCTTTTGCCTTTTCGACGATGAAGTCCTTGGCTTTGTCCTTTACAGGTTCAGGGGCATGTTCAATGACTTTCTTCGCTGCCTTTGCAGCAGTTTTCTTAAATTTGTCCACTCAAGATCCCCCTTTCGGCAACATGAAAAAAGGACTTCCTATTATTTAGAGCCAGCAAGGTCACTGAGCATTTTTTCTATTCTTTCTAAACGGTCATTCAGATGTTTGTTTTCTTCTTTAATTTCTTCATATTTTTCGCTGTCCTGGCTGGCATTGCCGCCGTCCTTCTGCTTCTTGGGAGAAAGAAGGTTTTCTTCAATTTTGCTTAAATAACCGGATGCCAGCTGTTTTACACTGTTCTGTGCCTGATCAGCCAAAAGCTCCTGGGCCGTTTTTCTAAATTCATCACTTGCAATCTTCATGAATTCAGATTCTCCCAGATTTTTGATTACTTTCTTGCTTGTTTTCGGATTAGCCAGCAGTCCGATTCCAGCTCCAATCACTCCACCGATAAGCGCAAAATTCATAGAAAAATTTGATCCTTCTTTTTTCTGTTCACCCTGCTTATTACCGGTTTCTTGTGACTCTGTGTTTTGGTCCGCACCTGAAGCTCCTGATTCCTGGTTCTCATTTGTGCTTTCGTTTGTTTTGTTTTGATTCTTTACTTCTTCGTTCTTCATTTCTTCGTTCTTCATTTCCTCAATCCATCCCTTTCCTAATTAAATATATCTACTATATCTATTGTCCTTTGTTAAGGTTGTCTTCGCATTACATGGCAGCTTTTGAATAAGGAAGTGGATTTCCGCTGCAGGCACTTCACCTGCGTGAAAGTCTCGCGCCTGCGCTCGAATCCACTTGCTTAATAATTTAGTAATCTT
This sequence comes from Paraperibacillus marinus, assembly GCF_046237605.1. Lineage (GTDB taxonomy): Bacteria > Bacillota > Bacilli > Bacillales > DSM-1321 > Paraperibacillus > Paraperibacillus marinus. Next base: position 2,219,051 of record NZ_CP143542.1, read on the forward strand.
TTAGAACTCAGTAAAACATCACTCTTTAGTAAGGATCCTTGTTTAAAAGCTTAACTGTGCGTTCGATGCTTGTCCTCTATTGCCGAGACCTTCCTCCTGGACTTCATCCCTAAGCAGACCAACAGCTTCTGCATACCGGAGCCATGTATCTACAGAAGCAATGACAACACGCGCTTCCACTGTGAGGATCTCGATTCCAACAAGCGATACTCTAACAAATGCATCAATTACAATACCTTTATCCAGAATTCTATCAATGACTTCTGCCAGGCTTGAACTGTCTGTACTTTTTTGAACACTCATGTTTTAAGTCTCCTCTCTATTCTATTAATTGTATTAAGTGGGGGAGTTGCCTTTTTCGTCAGCTCTTGGCTTTAGTTTTTATATACCTTCACTGAGGAAACACAAACGAGGCAATAGTAACCATTTCATGCTTTATCTAGCATTATTTCAGAATATTACTGCCTGCCAAATGGAGAAATCCGATATCAACAGGGTTTTCCCAACCATTTTATAAAAATGTTACATTTACATTACAAGGTTTAAATGCAAAATAAGCGGCTTAAATGTGTTTTTCTTCCATTCATACTCTTATTTCCCTTGACATTCTAGGATATTTATTCCTATGCTTCAGGTCTCAGCCATCTGCCTGCTATTTTTGATTCTTGCAAAAAGGCCTATTATTTCACTGTTATGGAAATGAAATACAGTAAAAGCAGTAAAGCTTATGGTCTAATTCAGTGTCCATATTCAGCAAATCCCCCTGTAAAAAGCGGATAAAAAAAACCTGTGCAGCAGACTCAAAAAAGGCTGCTGCACAGGTTGAAGTTTTTAGTGCAGGATGTTTTCCCTAATCTCTTTTCTTATTAAGAAGCGGCTCATTTATTCCCTCTGCTTCGAGAATGCGGCGCTGCCGATCACCAAGCAGATCAAAGTGAGGATATCCTTCTTTTCGAATATGAATCCATTCTTTTTTTAACCCATATTGCTCACCCCAGGCTGCCAGCTTATCGATATCACTGCACCCTGCCTTCGTGACGGTAAAACAGTCAGGGAACCTTTCATCGAGCCAGTAGTGGGTTAAAAAGGCAATCTCCCCGGTGTCGATTTTTCGTTTCCACTCTTCAAGATCTCTGCGTTTTATTCCAAATGCCATGCTGGTGTCCTTCCTTCGGGTAAAGAAAAAGTATTACATTTCTTTTTTCTTATGCATTTCATAAGCTTCATGCCAATCAGGGAATGTTCTTCGTACTGAAACCGGGCGGAAGCTGTCCGCCTTAACGCAGACATGTGAGGAATATCCAGTAAGGGCGAGCTCCCCTTCTTCATTCAGGACTTCATATCCGTATGATACTCTGATTCCATCATATTTTTCGATCCACGTTTTGATCGTTGCCGTTTCCGGATATCTTAATGGTTTTTTGTATGAAGCATTTATTTCTGTAACTGGGGATAGAATGCCCGCTTTCTCCATATCGGCATATTTAAAGCCCAATTCCTCTATAAGCTTTGTCCTGCCAATCTCCATCCATATGATGTAGTTGGCGTGATATACCACTCCCATTTGGTCGGTCTCCGCATAGCGGACTTCAATTTTCGTTTCTGTGACCTTCACTGTCTATTCCCTCTTTCTCTCTTTTCCAGTGTTTTAATAAAATCTTCTTTTTTCAGCTGCAGGATGTCGGGAGTGAGTCCTTCCGGTTCAGGCCCCGTCATGATCCGGTAGGCATGCTGCTGAATGGTATCATCAATCAGGTTGGCAGCATACCGGCCGTTGCCTTCCACAATATGATGATTTAAATAATCCCTCAAAAACTCTTTTGCATCCTCTCCCAATTCATACTGAAACGAGCCTGCATAGGATTCAATGATTTCCATCAATTCATCTGGTGAGTAATCCTGAAAATGAATGAATTTTTTAAAACGGGATTTCAGTCCAGGGTTAATGTTCAGGAGGCGATCCATTTCATCAGGGTACCCTGCCAATACAACCACCAGATTTTCATTGTGTTTAGTCATCTCATCAACCAGGGTGTCAATCACTTCTTTTCCAAAGTCACCCTCTGTACTGCTCAAAAGGGAATAAGCTTCATCAATGAACAGGACGCCTCCAAGCGCTTCCCTTATTTTCTTTTTGGTCTTGATGGCAGTCTGGCCTACATATCCAGCTACAAAGTCTGCCCGGCTGGCTGTAATTAAATGGCCTCTTTTCAGCATTCCGCATTCTTTCAGTATTTCAGAATAAAGCTTTGCGACCGTGGTCTTCCCTGTTCCAGGATTTCCAGTGAAAACGGCATGAAGCTGCACGGGCACCACCGGCATTCCGCGTTCCCTTCGCAGCTGCTGGAGCTTCACGAAAGATTCAATCGCACTGATTTCGTCCTTGATGGAAGCAAGACCGATCAAATGATCCAGTTCTCCCTTCGGATCCCTGTTTTGATCATGTTCGGCAGCTGCAAAATCCTGTTTATCAAGAGTAGTGAATTGAAGGAGATTTCCGCTTCCCTTATCGAGCCTGGATCCCTTCTTAAAAATGGCATCCATTACAAGAGCTCGGACAGTCCTTGCATTGCCGAACGTTTCGTCCACCTTTTCCTTCTCGATCCTTCCTGCGAGCTCCGCCTCTGCATCAGGAGCAATGATATAATCATTGTCTTCTGCGGTTTCATGTGCGATTTTCAACAGTTCGTCCAAGGAGTAATCAGGCAGATCGAAATGACTGGAGGAGGGAAATCTGCTTCTGAGCCCGGGATTTGCATTCAAGAACTGCCTCATTTCTTCAGGATATCCGGCCAGGATGACCGAGAACCTGCCGGCATAATCGCCGCTCGTCATCAAGGAAACCAGTGTGTCAATAGCTGTCTGTCCATAGTCATTGCCGGAAGAGTCCGCCCGTTTCAGAGAGTATGCTTCATCAATGAAAAGAACTCCTCCCAGTGCTCTTTCCACCGCCTGCCTCACATTTTCCTCTGTCTGGCCGACAAAAGCGCCCACCAGCTGGGAGCGGTCCGTTTCGATCACTTCTTCTCTTGGCAGCACGCCAAGTTCATTAAAAATCTTGGCAAACAAACGGGCGAGGGTTGTTTTTCCGGTTCCCGGATTTCCAGTGAGCACCATATTGAGACTAAGCTCATCCTTTGAAAGAAACCCCATTTCCTTCCTGTTCTTTTGATAATGAAGGAATTTGTAAAAATCATTTATCCTTCTTTTAATTTCTTTCAGTCCTACTAATTCATTAAGCTCTTTCATGGCACTGTCTGGTACCTTTGCTGCCAGGTCATGTTCAAATAACGCATCCCAGCCAGCCTTTAATTCGATAAATTCATCGAGGCATTTTTTCACATCATTGAAATGTACCGCAGTATGAAAAACACCGGTTATCGATGCTTCATATTCAATGGATGCCTGCAGGAGGCTTGTCACTGCCGTTTCAATTTCAATGGAGAGATCAATCAGCTTACGGTAATGCACTGCCAGGGAGCTGTCCGCCTCTCTGTCCAGATGAAGCTTTGCAGTCTTTAAATCATCAACCGCCTCACCGATGGAATCAAGCATCTTTCTGCAGATTTCAATATATTGATCAGCCTGCTTCTTTTTAGTAGTCCGATTATCAGTCTCTCTGATTAAAGGGAATGAATAACCATCAAAAATGTTTTGATATTGCTTCCACTTTGTTTCTGCCAATAACGCATTGGCACGGGCATTAGCCCGGTTTGCCTTCAAAGCTTCCTTGATCCATTCATTAAAAAGCTTGTCCTCGCCATACTGAGTTTTACGGTTCAGGGCAAGAAGGCTGTAGAGTTCGCTTATCAGCATATTTCTGGTATCTCCGTCCCCCGAATCCAGCTGCACTAAAGCATGAAGGAGATTCAGCACAGCAGATTTGTTCACATTGTAACCGTTCAGCTCTGCTTCTTCCTTAAGGAGTTCCGTCTGTTCCTTTATATCGTTCAAAGAATTTTCTTTTGTCATTATCCTTCACTTCTTCCAGTTTCATAATCAAATATGAAAATGCTTCATCAATAAAAAAGCAACTCCCTGCAGGAGTCACTTTTTTATCTTAGCATATTTTATCCAGTAATAAGAGGAATAAGCATCATGAATAAGAGTTCCTTCTTGCTGCCGCTTCTTCTTTCACTTCTTTCCTCATGGCATCGATAGAATCCTGCCTTTTGCGATTTTTATTATCGATGTTCTGCTGCTCTTCTCCATTCGAAAAAGCTTTGCTTGCTTCTGCCTCGTCCATATTAACTATCGTATTTTCAATCATTTCCTGGAGCTTTTCAACATTATCCCGGCGGTCATCCGGGTTAGTCGCTTTATTCATGAAACCCCTCCTTTCTTATGGATTATTATTTAACAAGAACTAAAAAATAATCAGATGGTTTTTGTGTTCGTAATATTATTATGTTAACTATCACTGTGTAACCTTTTTGGCTTCCAGGTTCTTTTCCAGTCTCTATTAAAATTATGTAATCTTTTGAGCCATCTTCCACCTTCCCTTCATCCTTTCATTTTCCCTGTTAGAGCTAAATAAAGAAAAGGACGTCCCTTAAATTCGGGACATCCTCTTCTTTATTCGCCCTTGGTCTGGATGACCTGCGCATGCTTACCGGATTTATCCTGCATTTTTTTGCCGTTATTTCCGCTGAATCCGCGAGGCTGTGTACCAAGGTGGCTGGGTACATAATGTTTTGAATCTCTTTTTGGATTACTCATTGTGCATCCCTCCTGCCTTTAGCATGCCAGAGCCTTTAACGTTTCATAACCTGACGACGGTGAGAATATATGGTTATTCCGCTTTTTCAAGATGCCTTTTTTCAAGAATTTGTTCAATTCGTTCCATTTCTTTGGCATCCTTTAATAATTCACGCTTGTTTTCTTGGACCAGCTCTTCAAAGGAAAGTTTTTTTCTTCTTTTCATATGTATCACCTTTTCATTCATTTTTAATCATTCTTTCCAAATTAACTAAAAATTATGATAAGGCTTTCAATTTTTTATATTTTTTTGCACGAAAATAGGAGAACGACAGGGATCCGGAGCCTGCGCTCATATTCCTCGTCACTGCTGAAATACTTCCGGTAGGGCATGCCCTCACGCAGATCATTAATCTGGAAACCAGCACGTGTCAAACACCTGTAATATTCCTCTATAGTCCTGTGATGCTTGATAACAATCTCTCCCATCCAAGGTTCTTTTCTTTCTCCCTGGATAAAATAATCATCCACGATCCAGCTGCCGCGCCTCTCTTCCTTTTCTTTGCTGAGAAATGATGAGGTGGTCAGCGGGTGCTGGACACTGAAAACAAAGCGGCCCTTATCCTTCAGTGAATGATGGATCTTTTTAAATAATCCTGAAAGATCTGATATATAATGCAGGGCAAAACGTGAGGCTGCGAGGTCATAGGTATCTGGAGGGAAAGAAAAGGACTCCATGGAAGTATATTTGACGCTGCCATTCAGCCCCAAAAGATTGGTACGGGCTGCCTCAGCCATTTGGGCCGAGCCTTCCACACCTGTGTAGGATTCTGCTCCCTGGAGCAATAATTCGCGTCCGAAGTCTGCATCACCACAGCCAAGATCAAGCACAGCTTCCCCTGATGCACTTCCAATGAGTTCTCTTATGATCGGTGCTTCAATTGCATTATTAGGACTGTCTTTCCGTGTTCTCCTTTTTATGTATGACGAAAAGAACTCTTTTTGGTCATAGGCTTTTGAACCCCTTAATTCCATTGCAATTCCCCACTTCTTTAGTACTGTTTTTGCGAACGTTGTGCTATTGGATAAAAAAGTTTATCTCCGCTGCAGCCAGTGCTTTTAAGCGGGGCGGGCGGTGAGCCTCTCTTTTTCGCCTTCGGGGACTGACCTGTCAGGCTGAAGACCTGACCTGAAGCGGAAGTCAACTTGTTACATAATTAAATCTCGTCAGCCCGAATAAAAAACAAGGTTTTTTAGAAAAAAGCCTGTCGAAAGATTGATCTGGATTATTGTACCATATAGCCGCTTGAATTTTAAGATATATAAGTTGTAAATGGTACTTTCGAACACCCAGGGATCGATATATGCACGGTGGACGGTAAGTCTCAAAATCATTTTCATGTTCAAAGCTCTGCTCTTTGAAAGTAAGCTCGTGATCTGTCTGCATTCATATAAAAAGGTTCTTTTCTAAGAGATCGTTGTTTTGGGATGTGTTCTATAAGGAGATATAATTATTAAGCAAGTGGATTGGAGCGGAAGGCGCGAGACTCCCTTAATCCAGCTTCAAGCTGAGACCCTCGAGTCATAAGCCAAGCCGGCTATGGGAAGAAAGAGCACTTCCCATAGCCGGCTCATCTTATGCTTGACGGGTCTCTGCCTGCCGTAATATTCGCAGCTTTAAACAAGTTATCTGAACATTGTATTATAAATAAGTGTTATTTGGCAGGCACCGCTTTCCGCTTTATAATGCGGGAGCAGCGGGACAAGTGAGACCCCGCAGGCAAAGCCGAGGAGACTCACCTGTCCGCACCTAAGGTCCGCGAGTGCCTGCAGCGGAAAGCCACTTTTGTAAATTCAACAGCCACAATATATGCGAAAACAGCCTATAAAAAAGAGCCCTAGGAAAGGCTCTTTACTCCATCTTTTTCATTTGTTCGGTAAGATCTTCAGCTTTCATTTGCCCGATGATTTTATGGCTGATATGTCCGTTGCTGTCTATAAAGTATGTTGTGGGGATGGATATCACCTTATAAGCGGAATTCACTTTATCTTCTTTATCGAGCAGAACCGGGAAGTTCATGCCCATTTTGGCCGCAAAGCCTTTCACATCTGCCCCTGGATCCATATTAACAGCCAGTATCACTTCATTGTCAGGCATCGTTTCAGCATACTCTTTCATTTCAGGTATTTCTTTTTTGCAGGGCGGACACCAGGTTGCCCAAAAATTGAGAAGCACTTTCTTTCCTTTGTAATCTGAAAGTATCACGGTTTTGCCGTCTAATGTTGAAAGGGTAAAATCAGGTGCAAGATTGCCATCCTCTACTCCCTCGGCTTTTTTCTCTCTATGATTTTCCATTGCTTGTACGATGGCTACAGATAGCAAAAGCATCAGGATCATACCTGTTAATATTTTTTTCAGCATAACGTGCCTCCTGTTAGGTGCTATCATCATTATAGTCAATTTCCACAATCTTAAAAAGAAAAATCTGCTCTGCGAACTAAACTGTCTGTATAGACTGGTGGATACAAAAAAAGGCCTCTACGAAAGAGGCCTTTTTTTACCCTGTTAAGGGTCCGTCTATCTTAAGCTTCAGCTTTCGCTTTACTCAATTTTTGACGAAGGACCATTTGCAGGATTCCGCCATGACGGTAGTATTCAATTTCAACTTCACTGTCAAAGCGCACAAGCACTTCAAATCGTTTGGTATTTCCGGCTTCATCCGTCGCAGTCACTTTCAGGATATCACGCGGTTTAACCTTTTCATCCAGCTGGACGCTGATGGTTTCTTTTCCGGTCAATCCGTGGGTTTCTGCATTTTCGCCAGCCTTGAATTGAAGCGGCAGTACGCCCATCAATACAAGATTTGAACGATGGATCCGCTCAAAGCTCTCAGCAAGGACGGTTTTGATGCCTAGAAGGTTTGTTCCTTTTGCAGCCCAGTCACGGGAGCTTCCCATTCCATAATCTTTTCCTGCGATAACCACAAGGCCTGTGCCATCCTGCTGATATTTCATGCAGGCATCATAGATGCTCATCACTTCGTTAGTTGGCCAGTATGTGGTATACCCACCTTCTGTTCCTGGAGCAACCTGGTTCTTGATGCGGATGTTTGCGAAAGTACCGCGCATCATTACTTCATGGTTGCCGCGTCGTGAACCGTAAGAGTTGAAATCACGCGGTTTTACGCCATTTGCACGGAGATAGAGCCCTGCAGGGGTATCTTTCCCGATTGCACCGGCAGGCGAGATATGGTCTGTTGTTACTGAGTCGCCGAATTTCGCAACCACTTTCAATCCATTTAACGGCTTCACTTCTTCAGGATCAGGTGATAATCCTTCAAAGAATGGAGGGTTTTGGATATAAGTGGACTGGTCATCGAACTGATAGATGGAATCATCGTTTGTTTCAATTTCATTCCAGCGCTGGTTGTCCCTGAATACATTGTTATATTCTCTGCGGAACAATTCTGGAGTTACCGTGCGTCCTACCACTTCAGCAATTTCTTCCTTAGTCGGCCAGATATCCTTCAGGAATACGTCATTTCCGACAGAATCCTTGCCCAGGACATCATTTTCAAGATCTACATTCACATTACCGGCAAGCGCATAAGCAACAACCAGCGGTGGTGATGCAAGGTAGTTCCCCTTCACAAGCGGATGGATGCGGCCTTCAAAGTTTCGGTTTCCTGAAAGCACAGATGTGACGAGCAGGTCAGAATCCGCAACCGCTTTTTCAACATCGAGCTCAAGCGGGCCGGAGTTTCCGATACAGGTTGTGCAGCCATAGCCTACAATGTTGAAGCCTAGCTTATCAAGGTAAGGCTGGAGCCCTGAATCACGCAGATATCCAGTAACCACCTTAGAACCTGGTGCAAGAGATGTTTTTACAAAGCTAGGTACTTCAAGGCCTTTTTCGATTGCTTTTTTGGCAAGAAGGCCGGCAGCAACGAGTACATATGGATTAGAAGTGTTTGTACAGCTCGTAATGGCAGCTATCGCCACGGCGCCTGTCTTCATTGTCACTTCTTCACTATTCAATTGGAACGTAATTTCGCGGTCAAGGTCAGCAGCCTGAAGGCCAAAGCCCTGGTTGCCGGCCGGTGCGCTCACAGCGTCAACAAACGACTGCTGCATCTGGGAGAGCGGGATCAAATCCTGAGGACGCTTTGGACCTGAAAGGTTAGCCTCAATAAGGGAAAGGTCGATTTCCACTACGTCTGTATAAACAGGTTCGATGTCAGGAGTCAGCCATAAACCGTTTTGCTTGCAGTATTCTTCAACAACCTGAATGTGTTCAGGGTCACGGCCGGTCAGGTGCATATACGCAATCGCTTCCTGGTCAACCGGGAAGAATCCGCATGTAGCGCCATATTCAGGGGCCATATTGGCAATCGTCGCACGATCTGCAAGAGGAAGTGCAGAAACGCCAGGCCCGAAGAACTCGACGAATTTCCCTACAACGCCTTTTTTACGAAGCTCCTGGGTCACTTTAAGTGCCAGGTCAGTGGCTGTTGCACTATTAGGCATTTCGCCTACAAAACGGACACCCACTACTTCTGGAACCGGGAAATAGGAAGGCTGTCCAAGCATGCCTGCTTCGGCTTCAATTCCGCCCACTCCCCAGCCAAGGACTCCAAGTCCGTTGATCATGGTAGTATGAGAATCTGTCCCTACGAGTGTATCCGGATACAATTCAACTTCACCGTCTTCACCTTTTGCAGCGTGGACTACATCGGCCAGGAACTCAAGGTTAACCTGGTGGACGATCCCTGTTGCAGGAGGAACTGCGCGGTAGTTGTCAAATGCTTTCTGTGCCCAATTCAGGAACTGATAGCGCTCGGCATTCCGTTCGAACTCAAGATCCATATTGAATTGCAGGGAATCTGCAGAACCTGCCCTGTCAACCTGTACAGAGTGGTCAATAACTAGGTCAACCGTTTTTTCCGGGTTGATTTCATCCGGATTTCCGCCCAGGTCAGACATTGCCTTCCTCATGGATGCAAGGTCAACTACCACTGGCACACCAGTGAAATCCTGAAGGATGACACGTGTCGGCTTGAATGGTACATCCACTTCCTGGACACCGTCTGTTCCCCATTTTGCAAGATTTTCTACATGTTCTTTTTTAATTACGAAGCCGTCTTCCTGGCGGAGTACGGATTCAAGAAGAACCTTGATTGAGTAAGGCAGTTTTGAAACCTCAGCCACGCCAGCTTCTTCCAATGCATTTAAACGATAATAATTGTAGCGCTTTCCATTTAGTTCAAAAGAACTGCGGGATTTGAAAATATCGTTCTTTGCCATCAACAAACACCCCTTTTTTTCAGAAAAAAATTCATAGTTTAATAGATATATGTGAGGCCTGGCAATCCTCTAAGAAAATAAACCAAGTCTCTTTAATAATACTGGATATCTAGAAAAATGTCGAAAAATTCGAACGCGCTTTTCCCAGCTACCTAACAATATTATATTATTCCTTTATTGGCAATAAGTAAATTACAAGTATGTTATTGAATGGCATAAGTATATCTTATGACAGTGGATTATCTGCCTGTTTTATCTCATCCGAGAAAAAGCATTGGTTTTAGAAAGTTTTTTTAATCATTATTTCCACAAAATAATTTTAGCCAAAAATAGTAAAAAACTGGAGCATCTGTATGCCCCAGCCCGCTTTTATTCCATTTCCTCGATTTCCTTCATGATACTGTGAAGATCACCCTGGAACTCTCTCAGCTGAACCCGCTGATGCTCTGAAGCATTCTCCAGGGCATTTTCAATCTGCTGGAATGCCTCGTTTACTTCTTCCTTCAATCTCTTGACCTGTGAGCCGATAGCCGGCCCGCCCCTGTCAAGCCCGCCGGCTTCGACCCGGGCCTGTTCGTAGCTCTGCTGTGCAGCCTGGAATGCCTGCTGCTTGTCTTTATGGTAAGGATATTGCTGCATAACCTTCCCTCCTTGATCTCGTCTTCTTCAAGTTATGATGTGCCGGAAGGAAGAAATTATGCAGGTGGCAGCCAAAAACTTCAGGGATAATGGACGCACGGAAATGCAAAAATATATAGCAGGGGGGGAATGTATAATGAGTAAATCAAGTGCGAGAAGAAATGCTCCAGCCCACATCCATTCGACTCAGCCGGAGCCAGCCAGCGGATCACATAAAGTAAAAAATCATAATCACACACGTGCCAAGCATCATGCGAAACACGATATGTAATATGAAAAAATGCGGCATCCATTATGGATGCCGCTGTACATTATAAGGTCAATATAACCGGCCCATTTTTCGTGATGATCAGGGTATGCTCGTACTGGGCAACAAAGCTATCATCCGTTACATACGTCCAGCCGTCATCCAGCTGATACACCTCTTCATCCTTTGTTGATATGAATGGTTCAAATGCAATGACCATCCCATCCTTCAACAGCTCATCATCGGAAGGCTCATTGTAATTATAGATATGATCAGGGGCTTCATGAATTTTCCGGCCAATGCCATGACCAGTCAAATTTTTAATCACAGTAAGGCCGTTTTTCCTGGCTGTGTTCATGACCGCCTTGCCAAGCCCGCTCTTTTTTGAACCCGGCTTCGCTTTAAGAAGGCCAGCCTCAAACGCTTCTTTGGCCACTTCACAAATTTTCTCAAGCTTTGGATCGCCTTTACCCGCAACAAACGATACACCTGTATCCGCGAAATACCCATTCTTGGAGCCGGATACATCTATGTTGACAAGATCGCCTTCCCCAACTACCCTCCCGCCTGGAATTCCGTGCGCTACCTCTTCATTCACACTAATGCAGGAATAGCCTGGAAAGCTGTATTGTCCCTTTGGTGCAGATTGCGCGCCTTCTTCTTCAAACATTTGACCGGCAATCTGGTCTAATTCCAATGTAGTGATGCCGGGCACTGTTCGCTTCACCAGTTCATTCCGGATTTTGGCCACGATTCTGCCTATTTCCTTTAACCCTGTAAAATCTTCTTCTGTTTTAGCTATCATTATGCATATCCTGCCTTATCGTTTATTTCCTTGAAACCACCTGAGTTAAGGATGGACTCTCACTTATCCTTCAGTATTTCCATGATAAAATCATTCAGATACTGAGTATCTGTTATTTTTTTATTGCATTCTTCACTGTCAAAGCATACATAATTCCCGACTGCCTTATAATAGTCAGGATTATTCGATTTCCTAGCTTTGGTGACAGCGGATATGAATACTGACTGTCCATGGGTGCTGCAGAAAGAGCACACATTGTGCTTGCTGGACATGGTAAACCTGAATTCAACCCCGGCAAGTCTGCCATCCACTTCAGCGATGATATATTTTTTATTCGTGCCGATATCTGTCCAGCCCAGGTACGTGATAGGTTCAGAACCAAGTTTGGATAAATCCGGTATCTTTAGCTTCTTGCTCTTGGGAAATAGCTTTTTGATCTTTTGTTCTGATATCTCTGGGAAAGGCAGCAAATAGGCTTGCAGCTGCTCAACGAAAGAATCAAGTTCTGCATCATCCCGCGCCCTCGTAATGTCCAAAAGATCCGCCTGTTCCCTGTCTGCTTCCGGAAAGAGGGCCATGATCTTGGCATAGGCACTATCCTTTACCGCTTTTGCCACTGAACCATCGATTCCCTTTTTAGAAGAACCCTTGATGATGGCGGCCTGCTTTTTTATGGAATTATATTGATGATTCAATATGAATTGTTCAGTCATAATTTGATACCCCCGGTTAAGCTTATTCTACACAAATCAATTCATGTTATGAAGTAAACAGCACTCCCATATCAATTTACATCCATTATAGCTGACCGTATATACCGAGTTTAATTCCTAATCAAATATGCCGGTACTGAAAAAAGCACTTCATTCGCAGTGAAGTGCCGAAACCGAAAGATAAGTTCGATGAATCATGAACTTCTGCGATTTTTAAAATACTGAAGAAGTAGACAGATCTGCCATCTCCCCCGCTATCTTTTGTAAACAATCTTCTTAATTGTTTCCTGAGATAGATGATAATGTGCAGCCAGTTCGGAAATTGGAATTCCATCATTGAACTTCATCTTCATTTGCTGATTCCGCTCTTCAAGAATTCTCTTGCTGCCAGACTGGGTCCCCCATTTTTCATGTGCGGTTTCAGGTTTTGGGATGTAAATGGTTTCCCCTTGAACATACTTCTGTATTTCACTAATCAAGCTTTGCGGCAGGACTGCTGCCGCTCTTACATATTTCATCTCGGCCCGCTCCTTATTTATTAAAATTTAAAATAAGGGCAAAGCCTGAATATGGTTTATGGAGGCGATATCAATTTTTTCTGTCCCATGCAAAGGATCGCCCACACTCAGGCTTTGCATGAGCCGATGCAGTATCTGGCAAATATTTGTTCACCTTACATCACCTCCTGAGGCTATTAATATCTACATTATAAACCATACTATTTAATGATGCACCGGATAGAAAAATGATCATGGACAGAACGATTTTCAACAAATAACATTAGTTTTTTTCATATTTCGACTATTTTTATGATATTTACTGATGGATAGCTTTCCTTACCCCTTCTTTAAATACAATCTGTCAGCATACACTCGTCCCTGTGAAGAATCAGATTTTCAGCGGTAAGGCGGGTAATTATCCAAGTAAAATGTTTAAATATCCGTTTTAACTGGAAAATAATAAATAGCTGGACTATTAGGAGGTTAGATATGTCATTTCATCAGCCAAAGCAAATTGCAGAGATTTCAGTTGAGGCAGGAGTAAAAAAGGCTGGCATGAATCTGAGGAGCATGCTGATCCTGGGGTTTCTTGGAGGGGCTTTTATATCCATCGGCTTCCTTCTTGATATCAGGGTTTCAGCCGACCTGCCGAAGGACTGGGGAACGTTTGGCAGCTTCCTTGGGGCAGCAGTTTTCCCGCTGGGACTAATTTTGATTGTCCTGGCAGGAGGTGAGCTTCTGACTGGTAATATGATGTCGGTTCCGCTCGCCTACTTTATGAATAGGATTACGCTTGGACAGCTTTTGAAGAATTGGGGCATCATTACCATTGCAAATCTTGCTGGTGCACTTTTTGTTGCTTATTTTTTTGGCCATGTGGCTGGTCTGACGGAAGAAGGTGCCTTTTTAGAAAAAACCGCATCCATCGCACAGCATAAAATTGATGATACCTTCCTGCAGGCGCTGGTGTCAGCGATCGGGTGCAACTGGCTTGTCGGTCTCGCAGTATGGCTTGCCTATGGATCTGAGCAGATGAGCGGCAAGATCCTCGGGATTTGGTTTCCCATCATGGGTTTCGTCGCGATCGGTTTTCAGCACGTTGTAGCCAATATGTTTGTAATTCCCGCAGCTATCTTTGCAGGCCAGGCAGGATGGGATGATTTCGTTTATAACTTCATTCCGGTCTATATCGGCAATGCGATAGGCGGAAGTATTTTTGTGGCCATGGCCTATTTTTATGCTTATAAAAAGGACATGTTCCAGGAGAAAATTTAATAAAGGCACAAGACAAGGGATGCCGCCAATGGACGGCATCCCTTGTCTTTAATGGGGGCTAAGCTTTAGTCTTTCTTTTTGAACAATTCACTTCGGTGCTTGTAAAAATAAATCAGGTACGGAAAGGAAAGGATCAGCAGCATTTCAACAGCTGTTATGATCTCATCCATAATCCCTTTGAAAAAGACCAGCACATCATCCACCCCAAAAAAGTCAAAATTCCTTCTATTTATCTTAACCCTTCCCTATTTAAACTACAAATATATATGCGAAAGACACACTAAAAAGCAGTCCCCCCATGTACGGAGAACCGCTTTAAAAATCTTACTTCGGCAGTCCGCCGGCGATGGTCTGGAGCATTCCCTGCTTTGCCTGTTCCGGGGCGTTCTGCCAGATCACTTCAAATAATACACCAAGGCCAGGAAGCATTAATTCCTCGCCGCTAGAAACAGCATCGACAATTGTATCCTCGAGCTCTTCCGGGGAATTTCCAATCACGTTTTTCTTGACGGCTTCCCTAATATTTACAGCCATGCTAACCCTCCTAACAGTCTGATCCTGCTTAGGATTCACAGCTTTAGGAAAAGTATGTACAGATTGGGCAGTTTTTGAATTATAAATCCTTCTTTAAATAGTGATGGACAAAAGCGCCCCCTGCATTTTCAATACGCCCATATTCCTGATAACCCATCTTCTTATAAAAATCAAAGGCCTGGAAGCTGAGGGTGTCAAGCTTAATAAAAGTGCATCCATTCTTCTCGGCCACATTTTCCGCTTCTGATAAGAGTCTTCTGCCAAGTCCGCTCTTTCTCTTTTCTTCCTCAATGAATAAATACTTGACTTCCATCCAGTCCCAGCAGATTTCACAAAGGATTCCGCCATGGATTCTGCCTTCTTCATCCTTCACGAACAAATTTACTTCCTGGTATCTCCCATGAAGGCTTTCATCAAAGTGTGCCGCATTGAATTCATACATCTTCCTGTTGATGAATTGCCCCGCCTCCAGGCTTTCATCCCTGGAGATGATCAGATTTTTCATTTATAAATCCTCCTGCTTGGGTCCTTTTTTATCATAAACACGGAAATAGTAATCATATGGATTTCTTTCATCCTTTGGTCCCTTTTCATTGGAAACCAGTATCCATTCATTTTGATCAATAGCTGGGAAAAACGTATCTCCCTCAAAGGTCTCGTCAATATAGGTGATATAAAGCCTGTCAGCAATCGGCAGTGTCAGCTTGAATATTTCGGAGCCGCCGATTACAAAAAGCTCTTCCTCTGTCTCTTTTTCAAGTGCCTTTAATTCCTCGATACTGTGAATGACAGAGCATCCTTCAGCCGAGAAATCGCCGCTTCTCGTCATGATGATATTCTTACGGCCCGGCAGCGCTCTCCCGATAGACTCAAACGTTTTCCTGCCCATCACAATTCCATGGCCCATCGTCGTCTCTTTAAAAAACCGCAAATCCGCCGGAATACTCCACGGCAGATTATTATCCCTCCCAATCACCCGTTCCCGGTCCATTGCCACAATAAACGAAATCATAACCCAAAAACCCCTTCCAATTCCGGGGACAGTCCCCTATTTCCCAAACCTAAAAAAGCTGATACCGCAAGCTTTATAAGCCATAACTTGGGGGGACAGTCCCCATTTCCCGTGCTATTTTCATAAGTATCGCGGCAGCCTCAGCCGTTTCTCTGTCTGTCATGGTCCGGACATCAAAGAATATTTCATCTTTGGCGATCCTGGTGATGACCGGAACATCATTTGAACGCAGGGCCCTGTGAAGTGCTTCGGCCGATAAGGCTGTATGGCTTACAGAGACTCCCCACGTAGAAATTTCTTCACCTGGCAGTGTCCCGCCGCCAATCATGCTTGTGCTTTGGATAACTCTTGCATACAATTCAGCAGAGTCTTCCAGCTGCCCACAGAACGCTTCTGCTCTTTTTTCCAATACTGCCGGCTCTGTCAAGATATCCCTCAGTGCAGGATTCTGTCTCACCGCGGCATTGCCTTTCCGATATTCAAAGAGAGAAGCCTCCAAAGCGGCCAGTGTCATTTTATCAACACGGAGCACCCTTGCCAGCTGATGCTTTTTCAGTACGTCTATGTATTTTTTTCTCCCGGCTATAATGCCGGCCTGGGGACCTCCCAGCAGCTTGTCACCGCTGAAGGAAACAAGATCGGCACCAGCATTTAGAACTTCTTTGATCAAGGGCTCATGGCCGATTCCCGCTGAAGGGAGATCGTGGAGCATCCCGCTCCCCAGGTCTTCATAAAAGACAAGACCTTCCTGCTCCCGGACGAGCATAGCAAGCTCTTCCGTTGAGACTGTCTCAGTGAAGCCCACGACTTTGAAGTTGGATGTATGTACCTTAAGGAGCATGGCCGTATTTTCCGTGACTGCATCCCGGTAATCCGCTAACCGCGTTTTATTGGTGGTTCCCACTTCCTTTAAAATCGCGCCGCTTTCCTCCATAATAGAGGAAATCCTGAAAGAGCCGCCGATCTCAACAAGCTGCCCCCTCGATACAATGACCTCCTGATCCCTGCCGAATGCACGCAGTATAAGAAAAACGGCTGCCGCATTATTGTTGACTGCCATCGCTGCCTCTGCACCCGTAATCTCGCAGATCCACTCCTCAATATGATCGTGCCTTGAACCCCTCGCCCCTTCTTCAAGACGGTATTCAAGATTGGAATAATTGCCGGCAATGTCGGTAACATGCTTCAGCACTTCCTCACTGAGCCTTGCTCTGCCAAGGTTTGTATGAAGCACGATTCCTGTTGCGTTAATGACCCGCTTCAGTTTGTATGTGAAACTCTTTTGCAATTCTGCTGCCGCCGCCTGTATGATGGTATTAAAGAAAGCTTCTGAACCTGGCACAGCTCCCTTCCATGTATCCTTCAGCACCTGCTTACGGACAAAGGCCAGCTGCTGTTTAATCCCGGAGGTTAATAAATTTTCATCCACTCCTGCATCCCTCATGAGGTCCTGAAACTCTTTCCGCTTCTGGAACTCATGGACGGCTGGTATCATTCTGACTAGCCTGCTCAAGAAATAACCTCCACACCTGTATCATTTTTTTCATTATAACACTTTTCACGAATAGGTTTAAAACAAGGCTGAATAAGGAGGAACAGGATGAATTATGAAGAATGGATGCTGCTGTCACTTGATGACCCCTTCACCGGCTACCTCGATTGGGCAGAATTCAGGGTGGATGTCTATGATGCCCCGCTCTTCTACCAAGTGGAGGCTTCAATTGAGGGAGATGGACTGACTCAATATGCCATTGGAGTAAACGAAGCTGAATTGTCTGTACAATTCACATTCCCCGATAATTTAAAAGAACGCAAAATATACTTTCACTTCCCTATCCAAAACAGGATCATCCAGACGAGACTGACCAATAATTATTTAGAAATCACGATTCTCAAATAATGCCGCTGCCCGGCTGTCTTTAAAGCAGAAAATCAACATGAGTTTTCTACTCGCAACCGAAGCATGGAAAGGAATCTATACAAGAGCAGGAACAAACACAATAAGGCGGTGGAGCGGAGTAAGGCATGAAGAAATACCGGCAATATCCATGATGTTCACAGACTGCCCGGATCCTTATGATTCAAGCGGTTGCGCCCCTTTTCCACAGAAAAAAGCAGAGCTCAGTGAAGTGACCCCTAAAAGTTAGACACGGTTATTACATCAGGCAGCTTGCTCAAAATGAGTCCGGTATTGTACCGGACTCATTTTGAATTTTGCCTTCATCCGTTTCGTATTATAATACTGTATGTATTTTTGTAGTTCTTTTTTAAAATGCTCTATACTTTTAAATTCCTTAAAGTAAAGAAATTCTGATTTCATGATTCCAAAGAAATTCTCCATAACTGAATTATCATAACAGTTTCCCTTACGGGACATGCTTTGCTTAATTCCTCTTTCCTGGAGGGCATGACGATATGGTTTCATCTGATAATGCCAGCCTTGATCCGAATGCATCATTAGTTTATGATCTTCCGGCAAGCGTTCTAGAGCTTTCCCTAGCATCTCCGAAACAAGGGAGTAGGTGGGTCTAGAGCCGATCGTATATGTAATGACTTCCCCGTTAAATAAATCCAATACAGGCGATAAATAAAGCTTCTTACCAAACAACTTAAACTCTGTAATATCCGTGACCCACTTCTGGTTTGGGGAATCCGCTTTAAATTGACGATCTAAATGATTTGGTGCGATTTTTCCTACCGTTCCCTTATACGATTTATATTTTTTCATCCGAACCAAACATTTTATCCCAAGTTCTTTCATAATACGCTGGACCTTTTTATGGTTTACCTTTTGTCCACGGTTCGCTAATTCATCACGTATTCGACGGTAACCATAACGGCCGTCATGTTCCCCATAAATAGCCTTGATTTCAGCTTTCAAGTCGCGATCTGGATCTGGCCGATTCATTTTCTTCACTAAGTCATAATAGGTGCTGCGTGGAATATCAGCGAGCTTGACGAGTTCTTTCACCGGGTATTCATGCCTTAATTCATAGACTACTTGCGCTTTGTCTTTTTTGGTGATTTTTCCTTGTTTTGAACTAAGGCATTCAACTTTTTTAAATACTCATTTTCCATTTCTAGTTGTTTAATGCGCAATTCGAGTGCCTCTACAGATCCTTCAACTGGTAATTGTTTAGGTTGTTTATTAGACTTACCTTTCATAGATGGACGCCCCTTTTGAATCGGTTCAAGGGCTTCTAGACCACCGGCCTCCATCTTTCTCTGCCAATCATACACCATTGTATAACTAGAGATTTTAAAGAGGGCTGCAGTCTCCATAAATGTCGCACCAGTTTGAACCATGTAGTTTAGTACATCAAGTTTAAAACTAGCAGGACCGTTTGTATAGGAGTTTTTCAGCCCATCTTCCCCATGTAATTCATATAATTTCAACCAATATTGAAATTGGGCTCTGGGAACACCCATTTGTTTTGCATATTCGCTTTGAGATATTATTTTCTGGTTATAGCCTTGAATGATATTTATTTTTACATCACTTGTATATTTAGTCATAAATAAAAACTGCACCTCCAATTATTAGATCATGTCTAACAATTGGGGTGCAGTTCACAGCTGCTCTGCTTCTTCTTATTGCTTCAATGCTTCCATCTGCTGAATGATATCCACTGATTTAGGGAAACGTCCGGTTTCCTTTTTGGAATATAGCAGCTGATCATTTACGGTCACTTCAAAAATGCCGCCGGATGCCGGCACTAATTCAAGCTTTACCACATTTCCCCGAAAGTGGCTGAAAAGGTCTTCTGCGAAACTCGCAGCTTTAGGTGAGTAATTTCACATCATGCAAAATTCTACTTTTACTTCAAATGCCATCCCTGCACACCTCCATTTCATTCATTTCTGTTTTATTATCATACCCAATTTTTCGGGGAGTTGACAAAGAAAAAATCCTGATCATGAATATCCCGGAACAGCCCGGTGTTCCTTCAAGCATATATTTTTGGTGATTTCCACCGTTCATAGTACAATCTATAAGTAATAGTTAAATGGGAGGTGCAGGCGGATGTCAGAGCATGAAAAATTAAGGCTTACAGCCCTTTCCACCAAAGCTGGCTGAGGCTGTAAAATTGGTCCAGAGGACCTGGCGCAAGTTTTGCGTCTTTTGCCAAAGCAGGAAAGTATGCCAGAAGTGCTTGTCGGGAACGAAACTTCCGATGATGCAGGAGTTTATAAATTAACAGACGAGCTGGCATTAATCCAGACGGTCGATTACTTCACACCTGTCGTTGATGATCCTTATATGTTCGGCCAGATCGCGGCCGCCAATTCCTTAAGCGATGTGTATGCAATGGGAGGCGAGCCGAAGACGGTCCTGAACATTGTCGGCTATCCGATCAAGAAGCTAGGCACCGAGATCCTTGCAGACATCCTGCGCGGGGCATCGGATAAGGTTCAGGAAGCTGGGGCTGTGACGATCGGCGGACATTCCATAGATGATCAGGAGCCGAAATTCGGCCTGTCCGTCACAGGTCTTATCCATCCGGATAAAATATGGAAAAATGTCGGCGCCCAGCCAGGTGATGCACTTGTATTGACCAAGCCCCTCGGAGTCGGGATCATGACAACAGGCATCAAAAGAGATGCTGTTACCGACGAACAGGCTGCCGAGGTTACGGCTGTCATGGCCCAATTGAATAAGACAGCAGCTGAAAAGCTGACTGCCTACCAGCCACACGCCGTAACGGATGTAACAGGTTTCGGCCTTTTGGGACATGCAAGCGAAATCGCACGCTCAAGCAATGTGAGCTTTGATATCTTTTACCGCAGTGTTCCTCTTTTAAAAGGGACCTACAGCCTGGCCGCTGCCGGCGTCGTACCTGGAGGAACACGTTCCAATTTCAAATGGCTTGCCGATGATATTGCCTATTCTGATTCATTAAACGAAGCTGAACAGCTGATTCTTTGTGACTCCATCACCTCTGGCGGCCTCCTTGTCAGCATGGATGAGAAGGAAGCGGCCCAGTACGTGGAAGACCTGCATCAAGCAGGCATCATGGATTCTGCTGTCGTAGGAAAAGTCCACAAACGCGGAGAGAAGCTCATCACCGTTTACAAATGATAAAAAAAAACCGGCTCGCTTCCTGAATTCATTACAGGTGCGGCCGGTTCTTTTTCTGTGGAAAAGGGGCGGAGATTACAAAGGCTTCCTGCAGCTTGATGTACTATCATTTATCTTGCCGGTAAACCTATTTCGCCTTATTCCGCTCCACCGCCTTATTGTTTGGTCCTGCTCCTGTCCAGGTTCCTTTCCATGCAGAGGCTGAAGACTCATGTTTGTTATATGAAATAATCTTTATAGTAGATGAAAGAAGCAATCAAAGAAACCACGGTATATAAGACGGCGGTATAAAAAGCGTATGACGGGGAAAAGCCTGTTTTTTCTTCCTCCACCTTCAGCCCTGTCAGCCCCTGGACACTCAGCCTCGCATTATTTGAAGTAAACCCTCCTGTTGAAGTAAAAAAATATATGAGTACAGCAAAAGCCAGACCAATAAAGAATGAAGCGTCCAAAAAAGTAAACCCCATCAGGGTGACTCCAAAATTCACCCCTCCCATCAGCAACAATGTGACCAGACAAACCGCAGCCCTCATCCCGCTCCTCCTCCTGAACTTAAAAATAATGTTCATTTTTACTTATTTTCTATTTCAGGAGCAAGAGTTCCTTCCCTTTTTTAAGTCCCGAAAAAATAAATGGCTTCCTATCCAGGAAGCCCATTTTAACCTTTATTTTTTTTCATCGTTCCGGATCATGACTACAATTCTTCCCTTTTCAATTTCATCCATATATTTCGGTGTATGATCTTCCGGCACCCCGTTGTTTTCAAGATGCTCGTCAAGATGATCATCGACATCCATAAAGAACCTCATCGCTCTATCAAAAAAGGATTCATCTTCCTTCTCCTGGGTGGTTATCACCGTATAGTCAAATTGCTCCTCGCCTTCGAAATCAAGAACATCCTGGTTCTTCGCAATGAACGTGAATAAATACTCCTCATATCCCCTTTCCTGAAGCCTTCGAATTTCTTCCTTTGCCTCCTTGGTGCTGTCAAAAACCCCTAGTACGTCCTGTGTCATACTTACCCTCTCCTCTCTCATACTTGTTTATTGCCAGTTGTGGAAAATCGTAAACTCGTTCATACACCGTTACTTGTACTTTATTTGCAGAGGGTTTACAAAGAATGGATTTTGTTGTATTATTTAGTTAAATACTTAAATAACTAAATAGGGTGTTAAAAATGAATGAAGCTTTCAAAGCGCTATCCGATCCAACAAGAAGAAAGATACTTGATTTGCTTAAAGAAAAAGATCTGGCTGCAGGCGAAATTTCGGATCACTTTAACATGAGCAAGCCAAGCATTTCACAGCATCTGAAAATCCTGAAGCATGCAGGGCTCGTGCAGGATGAGAAAAAAGGGCAGTATGTTCTGTACTCATTGAACACAACAGTATTTCAGGACCTGATTGGATGGGCCCTCGGTTTCACTGAAACCAAAGAAAATTAGTATTGGGGGAACTATTTTATGAAAAAGCATTTTTTGCCGCTGCTCATCGTAGCAGCAGTCATTATTGTCTGGCTCTCCGCATATCCGGACCTTCCGGCGGAGATTCCCACTCACTGGAATTCCAGCGGAGAAGTGGACGGCTATTCAAGCAAGCTTAGTGCGATGCTGACATCAATCGGCATGCTGATCATCATTTACCTTATCCTGCAATTTATTCCGCGGGTGGATCCAAAGAGGAAGAATTATCAATTGTTCTCTAAAGGCTATAAAAACACGAATATAGCCATTCTTATCTTATTCTTTTTCATCAATATGCTGACAATCGGGGCCGGCCTGGGCTTTGATTTTGATATGGATAACCTGGTACCCCTTTCCGTCGGCCTCCTCCTTTTGGTAATAGGGAATTATATGCCGCAGTTCAAGCCCAATTATTTCGTCGGCATAAAGACACCCTGGACATTGAACAATGAGGATGTCTGGAAAAGGACGCACCGCTTTGGCGGGCGGGTCTTTATTGCCGGTGGACTGCTGTTAATGCTTTCAACCCTTTTGCCAGACTCCATTGAATTCTTAGTACTGCCTGTTATTCTGCTTATTGCCCTTCTTCCCATCCTATATTCCTACCGAATACATCGTAAAATGGAGCAGAATTAATACTTGAGAAAAGCCGGAGTCTTAAGAGCCGGCTTTTTGCATATAATTCGTTTATGACAGATAAATGGGGGTAATAGGTAACTATCAACCAGATTATGACAAAAGGAGGGCTGCCATTGAATGCTGCAGACTTAATTTGGACGATTCCCGCCGTATTGGGAATTGGCTTTGGAATATCCATATATGCGCTGGCTAAACGTCCTAAATTCCAGGAGCGCAGGCGAGGGTGATGGAAAGGCTGAATCGGCCATTTCCGTCGTCCTTTTTTTGTATTGCGGTTGATTTCATGTATTTAGGAAAACGTAGATTTACTTAATCGCGCGCCACAGGCTTTTTCATAAAATTCAATGGGGCCTGCCTGCTGAATTTTTATAGAATCACAGCCCCTTCTCTTCATATCCTTTAAGCAGTGATGAAGAAGCGCTGAACCTGTACCCTGCTGTCTAAATTTAATGGAAGTGCCCATCGGCCCGAAGACACCTTTCCCGGTAATATCATAGCAGGCAAACCCAGTAAGAATGCCGCCTGAATAGGACAGGCGGATTGGTATTTCTTCATGGTGAAAGCCTTCAATCGCAGTACTTACCCAGCGCTCGCCAAACTCCTCCCTGATAAATGCCATCACCTCATCCAGATCTTCAGTTTGGGCACGCCTGATTTCCCCTTTATAAAGAAAATTGTCAGGAAACTGATAGTTCTCAAGGTGAACAAACATATCCCTTGGCATTGCTGCAATTTTGAGAATTTCCTCCTTTTTCTTTTCAGAGAGACTATGCGTCAGTCCGCACAGTCCCCTGATCACATGTCCTTCATTCATGACAACCTGGTTATACCTCTTCATCTCATCCAGTGCCCTGCCCATCAGTATACTGATTTCATGTGTCACCTTCTCCATAAAAGGCCTGATGTTACTCTCTCCCCTCCCAGGCGGCTGCTTCTCAGCTTGTATAAGCATAAATGGGAGAAGATCACTGTATTGTTGATTCACTTCTGCGAGCGGGCCTGAATTTTCGAGCAGCAGCCCAAGCCAAATATGTATGCTGTCCACTGCTGATTCCCTTGAATTCGCTTCACGCTCCGCAATTCTGATAACCCGGATTAATCGATCTGAATACCGCAAGCAGCAGCACCCCTTTCATTTGAACGGAGCATGCGGATCAGCATCCTTATCTGCCCCCGGTGGCTGATTTCGTCCTCCAGCACATGAAACCATAGGTAATAATGGTTATAGGGAATGCCATTTGACCAAGACTTCTCTTCATAAAGCCAGGCATCATCTCTCTCACAAAATCCAGCCAGCGTCCCTTCCCTTACTTCCCGCAGCTGTTCAGTATAATAAGACAAAGGGTTATTTTTCACTTCTTCCCTGCTCTTATCGCTTAAATAAAGTCCATGCTGCCACCGCTTCAATTCCCCTTCATTCATATCTCTGCCCTCGAATGAGATGTGCTGATGCACTTTCTCTATGGCCGCAATGTGGAAAAGCAGTGAACCGATACTATTTCCGCCAGATTCTGGTGCATAGTCAAGCTCTTCCGGCTGAAGGCCGCTCAGCTCCTGCAGCATGGACTCCCTGACATGCTCGAGCATCCAGAAAAGCTCCCCGATTCGGCCTTTTAACGGGGATTTATTTCCCAATGTATATTGAATCATTCCATCTCCCCCTCAGATATTACTTTACCAGCCCATAAAGAAAATATAAGCCTAAAATTTCCAATTTTAATCTGGTATAATGAGATAGACAGATAGATTTTTTAGGAAAAAGAGAAAGGGATTTCCCTTTAGCTGGAAATCCCTTTTTAGTGAATAAAATTTATAGTGTGACAGGATGATCCATCGGCTTTGAAAAATAATAGCCCTGGAATAAGTCATATCCCATATCCGTAAGAAAATTAAGGTCTTCTTCCGTCTCAACACCCTCGGCAAGCGCCTTTGCATTCATCCCGTGGGCGAGATTCAGTACAGACCTGGCAACATCCTGTTTCAATGGATCTGCCGCAATCCCGTTCGTGAATTCGATAGCAAGCTTTACGACATCCGGCTCCATCTGCTGAAGCAGTTCCAGCTGATTGAAGCCTGTACCCACATCATCCAGCGCATATTTAAAGCCATGTGACCGGTAGTAGTTCAAAATCCTTTTCAAATGATCCAGGTCTTTTACTTCATCCGTCTCCACCACTTCAAAAACCACCTGCTCCGGCTTAATGTTCATCTCCTGAATCAGCTTGAAGGTAGCTTGAAGGCAGTGCTCCGGAACGTAAATTGCAGTCGGGATGAAATTGATGAAAACCAATTTGTCTTCGACGGCCCGGGCATTTCTCACAGCAGTCATTCTGCAGGCTCGGTCTAAAGAAAACACACGGTTTCTGACACGTGCGGCTTCAAACAATTTATACGGCGGGATGACACCCCCATCTTCATCAAGACCTCTGGAGAGAAGCTCATATCCCATGACCTCCGGCTTGCCGGAATCTACTTTAACAATAGGCTGATAATATGTACAAAGTGAACTTTCTTCAATCACACGGTCAATCCAGGCAGCTTCCCGCTCTTCTTTAAATGATTCCAGCTTTCTAAGGTTATGTAGTTCCCCTAATGGTTCTTTTGTCTTCGACAACACTGCAAAAATCTGATCCGATTCATAATGGGCCTCAAGATAATCCATCAAATCATAAAATACACTTTCCTCAGCCCACACCATTCTCTCATTCACATGCTTCCACTTATTTTCTTCAAATTTATCGAAATAGCCATTCAGCAAATCTGCCCGTTCTTCCCCTGCAAAATAAATCGTATAGCCCCGCAGCGTGGGGAGGCACACCTCACATCCCATAACCATCCTCCTAGTAATCACTTCTCTACATTATATTACATATTTCAATATTAATGGGTTAATAAGTATTTTTTGCTAATTTATTTTCTATAGATTACTAGTTAATTTGACCTATTAAAAATAAGGATGTGGACCATGATCTATAAATCGCGGACAGAGCCGCCTGAACTATCCATATTAAAATCTCTTTTTTCCCGTAGAGAATTATCCCAGGAGGATATGCAGCAGATACTTTATCTGCAAAAAGGACATGAAGGAGAAATGTATCTTGATTCCCTGTTAGAAAAGCTGTCCATGGAATGTCTTGTGCTAAATGACCTGAGGCTCATGTATACCGGCACTTTCTTTCAAATTGACTCTTTAATCATCGCTTCAGGGAGCATCTACCTTCTGGAAGTCAAAAATTATGAGGGAGATTATTATTACGAAGCAGGAAAGCTATACAAAAATCCCCGCTATGAAGTCGCAAATCCTCTTCATCAACTAAACAGAACTGAAACCCTCCTGCGGCAGCTGCTGCAAAAGCTGGGCTGCACCACCCCCATATCCTCATCCGTCATCTTCACCCATCCAGAATTCACCCTGTTTCAAGCTCCCACGAACAAACCAATCGTCCTCCCCACAAGCATTAACCGGTTTTTTGGCACCCTGAACAATACTCCCTCCAGGATTCAAGAAAAACATAGACTGTTAGCCAAGCAATTAACAGCCATGCATATTCAGGACTATCCCCATAAAACATTGCCCCCTTACAAATTTGAAGAACTCCGGAAAGGAATCCCTTGTGCAGCCTGCAAATCATTCGTGACTCATTCAAATACAAAGGAAGTGATTTGTGAGACTTGCCGATATAAAGAAACAGTGGAAGAATCGGTTTTGCGTATGACAAGAGAAATTATCCTTCTGTTTCCGGAAAAGAGGATTACCACTATTCTGGTTAGTCAGTGGTGTAGGGAACAGCTGCCAATCAGGAAAATACAAAAGATTCTAGAATTAAATTATAAGAAGACTGGCGTAGGCAGAGGTACGTATTACGAAAAACAATGATGTGAGCTTCTTCACAGCCATTTTCCCCTGCATCCGAGCTCATTCTCATACCAAGTATTCTTTTACAACCATTTCTCCCTTCATCCGAGCCGATTTTGGTTCTAATTGTTCCTTTACAACCATTTCTCCCTATATCCCAGTTCTTTTTGGTTCAAATTGTTCCTTTATAACCATTTCTCCCTATATCCCAGTTCTTTTTGGTTCAAATTGTTCCTTTATAACCATTTCTCCCTATATCCCAGTTCTTTTTGGTTCTAAGTGTTCCTTTACAACCATTTCTCCCTTCATCCGAGCCCTTTTTGGTTCTAATTGTTCCTTTACAACCATTTCTCCCTTCATCCTAGCCCTTTTGGGTTCTAATTGTTCCTTTATAACCATTTCTCCCTATATCCGAGCCCTTTTTGGTTCTAATTGTTCCTTTACAACCATTTCTCCCTATATCCCAGCCCGTTCTGGTTCTAAGTGTTCCTTTACAACCATTTCTCCCTTCATCCGAGCCCTTTTGGGTTCTAATTGTTCCTTTACAACCATTTCTCCCTATATCCCAGCCCTTTTGGGTTCTAATTGTTCCTTTACAACCATTTCTCCCTATATCCATGCCCTTTTTGGTTCTAAGTGTTCCTTTACAACCATTTCTCCCTATATCCGAGCCCTTTTTGGTTCTAAGTGTTCCTTTACAACCATTTCTCCCTTCATCCGAGCCCATTTTGGTTCTAATTGTTCCTTTACCACCATTTCTCCCTTCGCCCGAGCCCTTTTTGGTTCTAAGTGTACCATTACCATCATTTTTCACATGATCCCAGCACATTTCGTCAATAAAGTCCCCAAGACCCTCCCTCAACACCTTGCCCTCATTACCACAAATGAAAAAAGCCGCCCCACCCGGCAGCCATCCGATGACATCAATCAATCACTCATTCATTCCTTAATCTCTTCCTCCCTGAACAGCCGATTCAAACTTTTGTTGAGGACGGTTTCTTTGTCTTCGCCGATACTGACGGCCAGTTTTTTTCCTTTCCAGAGTTTGGTGCCGCATGTGATGGTGCCTGGTTCCTGGACGGCGAAGTAGACTTCGATGAACGATTTGCGATGAAGGAGAAGGGTGAATTTCAATGGAGCCGGCCTCCTTTAGGCTGGATGCAAACAGCTAGATCAGCAGTGAAATGTCGGGCAATTTCTAAAGTATATGTAACCGGCTCTTAAAAAAATCATAAAAAAACCAGCGGGGTAAAGCAATCTGCCCGGCCGGTCCAATCAATTTATTTCAAGATGTCATCTATCATCTTCAATTCTTCATCGGTAAAATCAAGGTTATTCAAGGCTCCGACATTATCTTCAATCTGGCTGACTTTGCTGGCACCAATAAGTGCAGATGTTACCCGGCCGCCCCTGAGGACCCAGGCGAGCGCCATTTGGGGCAGGCTTTGCCCTCGCTCCGCCGCCAGATCACCAAGCTTTCGCACCCGGCCGATGACTTCCTGGGTGACTCTTTCTTCGGAAAGAGCTCCCGTGGATTTAGCCGCTCTGGAGTCTTCCGGGATTCCGGAGAGATATTTCGGGGTCAATAATCCCTGCTCGAGAGGACAGAAGGCAATGGATCCGACCCCATTTTCCTCCAGCACATCCTGCAGGCCGTCTTCGATCCATCTGTTCAGCATGGAGTAGATCGGCTGATGAATCAAAAGCGGTGTACCTAATGAGTTCAAGATCTTGACGGCTTCCTCTGTCTGCTCAGCCGTATAGCTCGATATGCCGATGTATAAAGCTTTTCCCTGGCGGACGATTGAGTCGAGGGCTGCCATGGTCTCTTCCATCGGTGTATCGGGATCAGGGCGGTGTGAGTAAAAGATATCTACATAATCAAGGCCCATCCGTTTCAGGCTCTGATCCAGGCTTGCGGTCAGGTATTTCTTGGATCCCCACTCCCCATAAGGACCCGGCCACATATAGTAGCCGGCCTTGGATGAAATGATCATTTCATCCCGGTAGGCGGAGAAATCTGTTTTCAGCATCTTCCCAAACATTTCTTCAGCTGAACCGGCAGGCGGTCCATAGTTATTGGCCAGATCAAAATGGGTGATTCCGAGGTCGAATGCCTTCCGGAGCATGGCACGTCCATTTTCATAGGAATCTACCCCGCCGAAATTATGCCAGAGTCCTAGAGAAATAGCCGGGAGCTTTAGTCCTGATTTTCCTGTACGGTTGTATTTCATTGTCTCATAGCGCGTGTTTTCCGCCCCATATTCCATTGCTTATACCTTCTTTCTTTATTTAGTCTGCCTTACATCGGCAGGTTACGCCCTGCGTCCAGTACCTTCTGCCTGCCGAATAGGAACAGGAAGAGGACACCGGCTGCCGCAAGGATGGTATAGATGATGATAAGCTGGCCATAACTGATGACCTCTGAGATGAACCCAAAAAGAAGATATCCGGCAGTTGAACCAATCTGGGTCGTATTCATGTACAGAGTCGTAGCTGTACCGGGCGCCTCCGGCATGAAATCCTGGAAATAGGAGATGGCTATGCCGGCGGTGATTGAAACCTGAGCCGCACTGATGATTTGAAGCGGATAAATATGCCACGGCTCGGTTACAAAGGCAAATAAGAAAAAATAGACAAACGCCAGGGTAAAGCCGATTCTGATTAAAATGGCCACATCCATCTTCGTGGCAAGCATCCCTACAATGATCATCATGGGCACTTCAAATATTGGAGCCACGCTGAATATGATCCCAACCTGCATTTCCGTGCCGTCCAACACCTTTGTGACAAACTGGGGCACATTCAGCATGTGAATGGAAAAGGCTGTCGACAGCAGGAAAGCGGCTGCCAGATTGCCGAAAATATGCGGCTTTACAAGGAATTTTTTCACTTCGAGCGGTCCCTGTTCCACCTTGCCAGTGCTGTCGATATCCTTCAGCAAAAAAATGATGGCCGCCAGTGCCAGGACGTAGCCGCCGGCAACAGACAGAAACAGCCCCTGAAATCCTGAAATATGCAGGAGCCAGGCTCCGAAAGCAGGACCGACTGTCCAGGCTAATGCAAAGAACATACGGAATATGTTCATGACAAGCGGTGTATCTTCCTGTCTGATATCGTTCTTTCGCAGCACGTCGCGCGCATAGGCCCATAGCTGCGGCACGGCTGCACTTGAAGTTCCAAGCACAAAAAAGCCTGCCAGGGTCAATGCCCAATAATTCCTTAAATAGGCGTATAAAATATAACCGAGGATCCCGGCTGCCGCTGATAGAATTAAGATCTTTTTCCTGCTTAGGTTCGTGTCTGACTTTTTGGCAATGAAGCTGCTGATGAGCACGCCTCCGATTGCCGTGATGGTCATGAAGATACCGAATGCTCCATTGCTCATGCCTGCCTCATCGATTCCGAATATGGAAGAGAAGGGTAAAAAGAAAGACATCGCCAGGCCAAATATCGTGTTAAGTAAAAAAAGGACTGGGAAAGAAGGAATTTTCCATACAAAAACGACTCGTTCTAAAAGTATGGAAATCGGGCGGTTTTTCATCATGCATCAGTCCTAACCTGTAAAATCTTCAACCTTATAGGGACTCCCCATTCGATTCGATGACCTGCTTATACCAATAGTAGCTTTTCTTCTTGATCCGGCGGAGGTCATGGTCTCCTTCTTCATGCTGATTCACATATACAAATCCATATCGCTTTTGGAATCCATTGAGCCAGCTGAGGAGATCTGTAAAGGACCAGACACAATATCCCATGAGCTCCACCCCGTCAGATACAGCTGCATGCATGGCCTTGATATGGGACCTGATAAACTCAATTCTGTAATCATCATGAATTTCGCCGTTTTCTTCGACCTTGTCATATTCCCCGAGGCCATTTTCGCTGATAAGGATCGGGAGGGCATAGCGGTCTGTAATTCTCCGCAGCGCGATTCTCAGGCCATCCGGATCAATGTTCCAATCC
Organism: Paraperibacillus marinus; assembly: GCF_046237605.1. Classification (GTDB taxonomy): domain Bacteria; phylum Bacillota; class Bacilli; order Bacillales; family DSM-1321; genus Paraperibacillus; species Paraperibacillus marinus. Next base: position 2,249,781 of record NZ_CP143542.1, read on the forward strand.
CAGTTGGTCTTTTGCAGATTCGGATTGGATACCGTTTTAAACACACCGGGAATCCCGCTCTCACTGGAGGTCCCTTTTTTACCGGTGGTATTCATTTCACCGGCACCGACTCCGCCTTCCAGGGGATTTTTTTCAAAGGTGGTTGATTGGTAATAATTCAACCCCATGAAATCCGGCTTCCCCTCTTTCAGGAGTGCAAAGTCGCCATCCTGGATTTCGGGAGCGAGGCCATTCATTTCAAGATAGGACCAGGCAGCCTGCGGATATCTGCCCCAGGCATAAATATCCATCCACCAGTGGCTGTTCAGTTCTTCAGCATTTTCTGCGGCCAGGATATCCTGCGGCTCGGAAGTGAGCGCATAGGCGGGTGAATAGGCAAAGCTCGGACCTATTTTCCCTTGCGGCACATGCTTCCTGAACGCTTTGATGACACTTGCATTTGCCAGATTGGCATGATGATTCACCTGGTAAAACAGTTTATCATCCTTAACCCCGGGCGGGTGGGCAGCCATCCGGTACCCCAGCATGGTGAATATATTCTGTTCATTCAAACTGACCCAATATTTGATACGATCCCCGAATTGCTTGAATAATTCCACACTGTAGCTGGTGAAATCCTCAACAATCTTCCTCGATTCCCAGCCGCCGTATTCATCCTGCAGGGCCTGAGGCAGATCCCAGTGATACAGCGTCAGGATCGGCTCGATGTCATTTGCCTTCAGTTCGTCAATCAAATGGCTGTAGAATTCTATGCCTTTTTGGTTCAGCTCGCCTTTTCCTTTAGGGAATATGCGGGTCCAGGCAACAGAAAAACGATATGCCTTCATCCCCATTTCAGCCATGAGCCGGACGTCTTCCTTATATCGGTGATAGTGGTCCACAGCTATATCGCCTGTGGTGCCTTTGAAAGTCTTGCCGGGGATCCTGACAAATTCATCCCAATTCGAGACGCCCTTGCCATCTTTATCCCAAGCCCCCTCAACCTGATAAGCTGCAGAAGCTGCTCCCCACAAAAAATGTTGTGGGAATGGCTTTAATTTAAAATGGATCATGGTTTAATCTCCTTTTCCATAGAATGCAAAAGATGTCATCCTCTTGATTAATTATATACTTTCAGAAAATTTTGTATAATGTTCTGCCTGCTGCATGATGAAAGGAGATTAGATGGTCTAATCTCCAATAACCTCTTCATTATTTAACGCTGCTTTTCATGTCAAGCTCGGTTCCGTTAGATTCAATCACCTGCTTATACCAGTCGAAGCTTTTTTTCTTATATCTCTTCAAGTCCCTAAGATCGGATTCCCCGCGGTTCACATAGATGAAGCCGTAACGTTTTTCAAATTGCCCGCCGGAACTGATCAAATCTGTGGAACCCCATGTCAGATAGCCGAACACTTCTACTCCTTCTTCCATAGCAAGCTTCATTTCCTTGATATGGGAACCGATATATTGGATGCGGTAATCATCCTCCACTGTGTTATCTCCGTTCAGCTCTTCACGTACACCAATTCCGTTTTCCGTTATGAAAATAGGCAGACGGTAACGGGCATACATATCTTTCAGGCAAACTCTCAGACCAATTGGATCAATGGCCCAGCCCCACTCATTCGTCTTAAGGTTTGGATTAGGTGTGATCCCGGAAATCAGGGCAGAAGGATCTGCCTTTTCAGCACTTGTTGTCTGGCTCTGATAATAGCTGATGCTTAGATAATCAACGGTATTTTCTTTTAAGAGTTCCTCGTCGCCTTCTTCAAATTTCGGCATGATATTTTTCCGCTTCAAGCGGCTTGTGACATAGGAAGGATATTCGCCATGCGCAAACACATCAAAGTAGAAGTCGACAAGCAGTTCCTTCGCATGGATATTCGCAATGGCATCTTCTGGTTTGCAGGTATGCGGATAAGTGGTCATATACGTAACCATTCCTGCCATCTGCCCGCCCGGGACCAGGTCATGCAGGGATTTAACTGCCTTCGCGTGGGCGATAAAGGCATTATGTGTCACCTGATAGCGAAGTGCTTCCTCATTTTCGGCACCCTCCAGGGATACTCCCCAATAATCCGGGTTCGTCAGCACCAGATTTTGTTCATTGAATGTCAGCCAGTATTTTACCTTTTCCCCATAGCGCTTGAACGCAGTTCTTGCATAACGGTCAAATAGATCGACGACCTCACGTGAAGCAAAGCCGTTATATTTGTCTGCCAGGGCAAGCGGCAGGTCAAAATGATACAGCGTGATGACAGGCTGAATGCCATTAGCCAGCATTTCATCAAATAAATCATCATAAAACTGCAGCCCCTCTTCGTTTGCCTCCCCTTCTCCGTCCGGGAAAATGCGGGACCATGAAATGCTTGTACGGTATGCATTGAATCCCATCTCTTTGAATAAAGCGATATCCTCCTTATATCGGTGGTAAAAATCCACCGCTGTTTTCCAGTCCGACTGTCCTTCCTTCACCGGGCGGGCATCAACGATCGATGGCCCTTTTCCGCCTTCATTCCATGCACCTTCCGTCTGAAATGAAGTGACAGCTCCTCCCCACAGGAAGTTCTTTGGAATAATATTCGTTTTCTCCATATTGTATTCCCCTCTCCATTTTCGAAAGATTCAACAGGTTGTAAGTAAAACCCTCTATACCGAAATTCCCTTCGTTTTCATGAAACGCTTACATTTTTATTATATATCATATCAATATAATGTCTATTCTTTTAAACTAAAAGTATAGACATTTAATTGAATTTTATAGAATAGTCGCAAAAAAGCCAGGCAAAATTTTCAGTTTGGTACCTGCAATGCATAAAATCAAAAAAAGCACAGGCACTCAGCCTGCACTTTTCCTGTCCTATTTAAGGATGTGATACAATCAGCCGGCAATCGCCTTCTATCGTCAGTTCTTCCATGCCGACTGGAACGATGAAGTGCCGGCCTTTCTTTAGTTCGTACACTTCGCCATCAGCGCCCAAGGTGCCGGAACCTTCGATGACGCTTGCAAGCAAATAGGTTTCAGGATAAAAAAAAGAAGCTTTTCCTTTTACATCCCATTTAGATACGGAGAAAAATTCTGATTGGATAAAGGAAGTGATTTCCGCGCCCGTCACTGATTCAGATTTAACATCATTCCTGCCATCTTCGTGGGGTACGGTTGTTACATCAATCGCTTTGTCTAAATGCAATTCCCGGAGATTTCCTTTGTCGTCCCTCCGGTTGTAATCATACACACGGTATGTGGTATCAGAGCTCTGCTGGGTTTCAAGCACAAGGGTTCCTTCGCACAGGGCATGAATGGTACCGCTTGGAACATAAAAGAAGTCTCCTGGCTTGATTTTTACTCTGCGGAGCAATTCGTCCCACTTTCCCTCCGCAATTTTTTCCTCAAGCTCTCCCCTGGTGGAGGCCGTGTGGCCGTAAATCATGTTTGCACCTTCTTTGCAGTCCACAATATACCAGCACTCTGTCTTGCCTAATTCTCCGTTTTCATGCCGGGCTGCATATGTATCATCTGGATGAACCTGTACCGAGAGATCCATGGAGGCATCCAGGATCTTGGTGAGCAGCGGGAATACTTTTTCGATTGGATTCCCAAAAAGACCGGGCTCCGCCTTCCAAAGTCCGCTTAGGGTCATCCCTGCATGCGGACCATTTTCAACAACGGATGGCCCATTCGGATGGGCAGAAATGGCCCAGCATTCCCCTGTTTTTTCTGAAGGGATGGAATAACCAAATTCGTCTCTCAGTGCTGTTCCGCCCCAAATTCTTTCCTGGAAAACCGGCTTTAAAAATAATGGCTGCACAATATATCCTCCTGCTTACGGTTTTTCATTCATGAGCGCTTCTTTAGCAAGAAGCAAGGAACCTGTTATTCCTGCGAGATCTGACAGTCCCGGGCTTACGATATACTTTGAAAGCTCAGGAAGCTCGACATAATCATTAATCAGTTCCTGCAGATTTTTATAGATTGAGCTGAAAATCTGCTGTTGTTTCATGACACCGCCGCCCATTATGATTCGTTTTGGCGAGAGAATCAAAATGTACTGCATCAGTGCCTGAGCCAGATAAAAGCCTTCCATCTCCCATACCTCTGCACGTTCCACGAGATCATAGCCCTTCGAGCCCCACCTGGCTTCAATGGCCGGTCCTGCAGCCAGTCCCTCCAGGCAGTCTTGATGGAAAGGACATTTTCCTGAAAATGTATCCTGTGGGTGGCGGCGGACAAGGATATGCCCCATTTCCGGGTGGCTCAGTCCCTGGACCAGCTTCCCCTGGACCACTGCCCCGGCTCCGATTCCTGTCCCGACCGTAATATAAAGGCAGCTGTCCAGTCCCTTGGCCGCACCATAAACCGCTTCCCCAAGCGCAGCTGCATTTACATCCGTATTAAATCCCACAGGTACCGAAAACGTATCTTTGACCGCACCAAGAAGCGGATAGTCTCTCCATCCCTCTTTTGGAGTGGAGGTTATATTCCCGTATGACGCACTCCCCGTGTTGATATCGATCGGTCCGAAAGAGCCGATCCCGATTGCCTCAACCTGATGCTCTTTGAAAAACTGGATCACACCCGGCATCGTTTCCTCTGGGACGGTGGTCGGGATCTGGATTTTATCCAGTACTTTTCCAGATTCATCTCCTACCGCACAGACAAATTTTGTTCCGCCTGCCTCTATTGCTCCTAACATATAAGACTCCCCCTATTATCTGAGATTTACGGTCGTTACCTCAAACTTATCATACCGGTGCCGGGAAAACGAATATTCAAACGGAACACCATTGTTCAAGAAGCCGACATGCTCCACCTCAAGGATAGGGTCGTCGCTCTGGCATTCCAAATGTTCTTGATCAAGCTTCTCAGACTTGCTAGCCCGGATTTTCCGGTGTGAGCCTGCTATTGTAAGCTCCAGTTTATTGATAATATAGTCATAAATTGAACTATGGAGAATTTCATCATTAATCCCTGGAATGAGTGTTGTTGGCATATAGGTTTTTTCCAGAACATAAGGCTCTCCATCGACCAGCCTGAGGCGGATCAGATAATATACTGGTGTAGTAATATCAACCGCCAGGTGTGCTGCAACCTCTTCTGATGGAAACTGGACCTCAAACCGGATGACCTTGCTTGTGATTTCTTTATCATTTATAAGCCTGGAAAGCCCCAGCACTTCATTGCTCACAACATTTACACGGCTGTCCTTAAAAGCCGACTTGACGATGAAGGTGCCGTGTCCCCTCTTGCGGTACAGAAGCCCCTCCATAACAAGGACATCGAGCGCCCTTTTCATGGTCATCCGGCTGCAGCCAAATTCCGTGGCCAGCGACTTTTCATCCGGAATCGGCTGGTTAATGGAATAATACCCTTCTTTTATTCTTTTCCTGACTTCAATGGAGATCGCTTCATACTTGTTCATAAAAGAACCACCTTAAAAAGTACTACCTAAATTATAATAGAATATTGACTTAAAGATACAGTGAGACTGTAAAAATTCAAATTAAATAGAAAAAAGCATGTCTTTCCCTAAATCATATTTAAATTAATGAAGGTTCTTTTCTAAAAAAATTTTCGTTTTATAATGTGTCCTGTGAGGAGATTTAATTATTATGCAAGTGGACTTACGCTTCAGGCGCGAGACTCCTGCGGGATATGCGGGACAGTGGACACACCACAGGCGAAGACGAGGAGGATCACCGCCAGACCCGCTCCAATGGAGTGCCTGCAGCGGAAATAAACTTTCTTGTTCCAAAGTCACAATATTTGCAAAAACAACCTAAAAAAACAGGGAAAGGAGGCGGGCCCACTTGAAATCCCCCTCCTCTATCCCTGTTTTTTTATCAAGAAGCCTTGTCCAATTCTTCCTGCTCTTTTTTCATATTTACACGATCGATGATCTTTAGGAAAGGGAACCAGATGACAAAGACGATGGCCATGTTCACAAGCTGCAGCAGTCCGCCCGCAATAGAATTGGTCGCCATCATTCCATTAATGAACACAGGAACCGTCCATGGCACGGTTACACCTGTAGGAGGCGGAACGATGCCTGAAGCCATGGCGAAATATGAAACCAGTGTCACGATCATAGGCGCAAGGAACCATGGCACAAGGACCATCGGATTCATTACGATAGGCAGACCGAAGATGATCGGTTCATTTACATTAAAGATTCCGGGTCCAAGGCCGAGCTTCCCTACCTGTTTCATCTGCTTGCTCTTCATGAATACCAGGATTGCAATGATTACAGCGAGGGTTCTGCCTGTACCGCCCATTCCAACTGTATAGATTTCCATGAACGGTTTTGAAATGATATGCGGGATTTCTTCTCCATTCGTATAAGCATTCAAGTTTTCAACCTGCAGTGTATTCCAGATAGGATCCATCACAGAGTTGATGATGATCTGCCCATGAAGCCCGAAAAACCAAAGGATTTGGATGAAGAAGATAGCGATCATCGTCGGGACGATTCCGCTTCCCAGCCCGACAAGCGGCGCCTGGATGGCTTTATAAATTACATCATGCATATTTGTATTGAACAACTGGGTGACAATCACATTCACTGCCAAAAAAACTGTAAGAGTAATGAGGGCTGGTATCAAGGCAGCAAACGATTTGGCTATAGCCGGCGGGACACCGGGAGGCATCTTGATGGTGATGTTCTTTTGTACGACCTTTCTGTAAATTTCTGCTGAAAGGAAGGCTGTGATCATTCCAAGGAACATCCCTTTTGCACCTAATCGGTCAAGTGCGAGCACACCCTGGATGGCTTCTCCATTTTCAGTCTGTACAGTGAGCGGTGTCAGCAGCAAAAAGGATACAAGCGCGATGGCCCCTCCAAATACCGCCTCCACTTCATAGCTCTTGGACAAATAATAGCCTATGCCGAATACAACAAATATGGACATAATTCCCATCGTCACGGAAGAAGCATTGCCGAACATTTCCCGGAACGTACCGAGTGACCCTTCACTCATGATTTTATTTAAAAAGGGCAGGTTAGTCAGAACCACGAAAATCGAACCAAAGATGGTGAGCGGAAATGACAGCATAAAGGCATCCCGCAGAACAGAAAGATAACGGTTATTATTCAGCTTCCCCGCAATCGGGACAAGATATTGACTCAGCTTATCTAACACACAATTTCCCCCTTATATGACCGAAAAATTAAATATTCTTCTGTTTGAATATCTCAAGGAATTCCTTCACCAGCTCTTTCATGGTCAGTGTGGACATCAAATGATCCTCCGCATGCATCAGCAGCAGGGCAAAATCCACTTTATTTCCGGATGCCTCTCTTTGGACAAGCTTAAAATGAATTTCATGGGCAGAACGCAGATCCCCTTCCGCCTCATTCATCAGCCGCTCCGATCCTTCTAAGTTACCCGTCCTGTATTCCCTCAGGGCTCCAATGATTTTTCCTCTGGCATTGCCGCTATGGAGAATCAACATGAAATTGATCTGTTCCTCCGTAAAACTCTCGAGTGCTGCGTTATCCATGATTTACTCCACCATTAATGTAAGTGCCTGCTCGTAAGCTTTCTTTCCATCAGCCATTCCATAAGCCATCATATCGATGACCTCAACATTGATTCTATATTGCTCCGCTTCCTTTTGAAGCTCGCCTTTCAAAAAGCTCATCTGAGGCCCAATCAATACTACATCCGCATCCGCCATTTCCTTTTTCGCCTGATCCTGGCCTACAGCCCAGATCTTAACCTCATCACCGACCGATGCAGCATGCTGCTCCATCTTTGTAACCAGCAAGCTCGTTGACATACCAGAACTACACGCAAGCAATATCTTTTTCATATGAATAAACTCCTCCATTTTGTAAAAGCGTTTTCAAAACCTCTGTAACCATAATTATAATTCTTTTAAACTAAATGTCTAGTCATTTATGTAAATAATTCTATATTTTTTGTTATAGCACAGCTTCATCCTTACCGGAGTAATAATGTTTATGGAATATCATTGAGATTTATAGGCTGGCTGGTGAAGTGGACGATCTTGCACTGTGTCTGAGCCCGGGTATTTCAGAAAGGTTATTTAGCAGGCGGTATTGAGTTTATAGATGGATGAAGGACTTTTTGCTAAGCTCGGGATGACGAAAAGTCCTTCATAAGGAATATGAAGGACTTTTCGTTCCATATGCAAATCCGATCTTCCCTTCTTTATCTCAGAAACATTGGAAAGAACGGATTCGTCTCAGGTTAGTGCCGTAGTATACCCATCCAAATCCTCTCCAGCGGAAGCCGGCAATGGATGTTCTTCCTACAAAAGTAGGATAAAACCAAAAACTTCTGCCGTTATTCAGCCAGACATAGGTGTTGCGGTAGAGACATCTTCTGATGCCGCCTGGATCTACTGCAAAGGTCTGTGCTGTTGGCTGCTGAGGGGTGAATGCAGGCGGCGGCGGCAATTGTGCCGTCTGCTGCTGGCCGCCTCCCCCAGGGTATCCGGGGAAACCGCCGGGCTGCCCGCCGGGATAGCCGCCCTGCGATCCGCCCGGGAAGCCCCCTGGCGTCCCGCCGGGAAAACCACCGGGAAAGCTGCCGGGAATCTGCTGTCTTATTGTCTCATCATAATAGTCGTATCCGTCATAGTCATAATTATAATAATCATCATAATAATCGTAATAAGGTTCATAATACATTAAGCATACAGTCCTTTCTTCATCAACTCCCTCTAAACTATGAAAAAAGCCCTGTATAGGTGCCTGTTCTGTATCCCGGAACATAAGTCAGATATTTTCCACATAAAAGCCACATGAATTTTTTCATCACAACCCATGCATGAAATAGAACTTAGAGAAGAGCAGAAACAAACACAATAAGGCGGTGGAGCGGAACAAGACATCATCAGGAATGCCAGGAAGATGCATGGTGGCTCACCCAGCTGCAGGAAGCCTTTTAATCCATGCAGCTCCGCCCTTTTCCACAAAAAAAAGGAGGGATATCCCCCCTCCTTTTCAATGCATTAAATAGCTTTTCTGCTTACTGTATTGGAATCTGTCTGTTTTTGCTTGATGATACGCGGTGCGCTGCCAATGAGCAGGTTCAAGACAATCGCGCAGAGTACGGCGGATCCGATCATGGTTCCACCGTTAACGATAAGTGAATACAAGACGGGTGACAGTCCATCAGGTGCATAGATACCCCAGAATATGATGCCGGCGAGGAAATGCCAGAAATACCTTGCCAGGCTGCCGGCCAGGACAGCCAGTGAGATTAACAGCAGAGCTCTTTTTTTTCTGCCGCCATGGAGCGCCTTTTGGATCGGTCCGTAAAACAGACCGGCGAATCCTATGAAAGAAAAAGCGATAAAGTATTCAATAAAGCCCTGCAGCGGTGAAAGAATGTCGTCGGCATCGCCCAGGACAATCTGCAGCAGCCCCCATAAAAAGCCGGCAGCGAAGCTTGCTTTAAAGCCCCAGCGGAATGCCACAATGAATATCGGAACCATGGCGATTGCAATCGAAATCCATGGACCAAGTTTGATGGATGGCAGCATATCCAGCACAAAAGCAAATGCGGCAAAGAATGCAGCCTCGATCATGGTGTTTAACCTTAATTTTTTCCCCATAAAAAAATCCCCCTTTTCATTCCACAACGAAACAAAAGGGAGACCTGTAATCAGAAAGGTCTTCTTCACGTGTTCATACACATCCCTGCGCTAGAATTATCTAACAGGTTCGAAGGGTCAGAATAGCAGGCTATTCACTCTCAGCTTAAACGCTCCCCTTGTGTTCCGTTTATTCAATTATCTGTTTCATTGTATCACAGCCCGAAAGCTTTTAGAATATCCTGATTCATTATTTTACAAAATCTCCTGAGTCGGCGAAACTTTTATTTTTCGGTTAGAATATTTCCTCTTTCAGCAAAAATACTGGTGAAGGGAGATTATTCTATGAAAAATAACAGCCAAAAAGGAAAAGACGTAAATACACAGGATATTGCAGGCAGATATTTCAGGACAGATGATTATAAAGCCAAAACCCAGCTTGAACAGGGGTTTGCTTAGACACATGAACAGGTCGGGGATGATTATTTCGAGGGAACCATCGATCAAGCAGCATTCCCAAATAATGATAAATAATAGTTTGGGGACCGGGAATCAACCCGGTCCCTTTTTTTGTTTCCCGGGGCACATTTGCCAAGCCGGCACAATATGATGATGGGGAAAATGAATGAGGAGGCTTGCAGATGGCCGTTTCAACTTCATCATATATCCGCTGTGTAAAGTGCATGAAGGTGTACTCTTCAGAATTTTTTTTGAGGAGAGTATATGTTTGCCGATCCTGCCGGAACGAAAAGTCTAACGATAAAATGGAAGTTTCTTTAAAAACAGGAGTTTAGTATGAAGGAATTTCTCCTTTTATGTCGAATATTATTATTCGCATAAAATTGAAAGGGGAGACTTTCCTATGAGTATTGTTTTGAACGAGCAGGAGGATTTAACAAAGTTCATCCGCGAAAACAATGCTGATTTCGAAAAAAAATTACTGACAGAGGCTGTCAATGTTGCGACAAAAATAAGGGATATACTTAATAAAGGTAATATCGACTTATTGAAGAATGCGCAAAGGCTTGTCATTTACATTGTCGAACAAAATGACGAAGAGCTGGTCCGATTTGCAGAACAGGAAGGTGCCGCCTGGGCGGAGCATTCCCTGACTTTGGCATTCAAGCTCGAATGGGTTCAGGCGATCCGGCGGACCCTATGGCATTTCCTGCATCAATATGAAAAAAGCATTTCAAGGAATATGAAAATAGAGGACTTCTTCGCTCTGGAGAAGAGTGTCAATGATAGTATAGATCAATTCCTGAATACGTTTATGATCAATTATTCCAATTACAGGGACGAATTGCTGAACTCTCAAAGAAAGCTCGTGGAACGCCTTTCTGTTCCCATCATTCCCATCAGCTCTTCTGTTGCTGTCCTTCCCTTGATTGGCATGATGGATTCTTACCGGATGAATATTATCGAAGAAAAAGTCCTGACCGAGATATCGAACCTGAAACTTCAAAAGCTGATCCTTGATTTGTCAGGCATCGCAACCATGGATCAGAATGAGATTGTTCATCTTCAGAAAATCATAACCGGAATCCAGATGATGGGCTGTGATGCTGTCATTTCAGGGCTTCGGGCGGAGCTTGTCCGCAGGATGATCCATAGCGGTGTCAGCTTTGAAAATATGGCTGAAACAAAAGGGACCCTTCAGCAGACGCTGAGGCAGTATGTGTCATTCGAATAGTATTTGATATTTCCGCTCCCTGGTATAAGGGGGCGTTTTCTATGTCTTTTACCCTGCTAAATCAGATATGATATTCTTTAATTTCTTCTGGGTGAGAGAAAGTCTATCTTTTAAATGATCATTTTCCCACTCTGATTCAGAATAAAAGGAAGCAAAGCACTCTCCATTATAACGGGGCACAATATGCATATGAAAATGAGTCAGCTCATCAAATGTACCGCCATTCTGGCAGATGGTGATTCCGTCAGGACGGGACATCTGCTTCACCGCCTTTGATAGGATAGAGGCTGCCTTCATCACTGCTGTTTGTGCTTCTTCATCCATATCCTCTATGTACCGTGCGTGTTTTTTCGGCAAGATCAGTACATGCCCCTCATTCCATGGATCATGATCCAAAATGCAGCTCACCCAGTCATCTTCATATATAGAAAATACATGTTCTTTGCCATTTGCAAGTTTGCAGCCAAAGCATTCCATGTTCGCTTCCCCCTATCTGTTATTTATCTGTATTCTACCAGTGCCTTTTCCTCGATGATTGGAAGTGTTTTCCGTTTCTTCGCAAAAGTCCGGATTCGGTCTGCAATATTCGGATATAAGACGATTCCTGCAAGATCGGATATCGCCACCCACTTTACCCCTGTCTGATTGGCATCCGGCTGTTTCGGCAGCCTGGCTTCAGAACCTGGCGCGAGTTCACATTCGAACATTAAGCCAAGTGAATGGGTATTGCCGAATCGATGGCCGCATTCATGAGGAGCATATTCATAAATAAACGCCAGTTCCCCAACAGCCACATCAACAGAAGCCTCCTCAAATGCTTCCCTGCGCACAGCCTCGCGGATGGACTCGCCCGGCTCTGCTCCGCCTGCAGGAAGATTATAATGAAGTCCTCTTTCATCCCGGAATTCTATTAAAAGTATTTTTTCATCCTTTATGATCAATGCTCCGGCTCGGACACGAATATGATAATTCATGAAGCACCCCTCCATTTTTAGAAGTTGAATGAAGCAAAACATCCATTTTTTCCTATTTGAACAACTTTTCTTTTTAATGCATGTTCGCGAGAGTTTGAGAGGAAGAAGTTTTTCAAATTTTCCCAGAGAAAAATAAAGAGGGAGCCCTAACATAGTGAGTCTCCTTCCCATTCGTCAACTCGTCACCAGTCACCAATGCCTCCGATTTTCCCCGCTGAGCCGGATGGTTAAACGAACCTCAGCATGAAAGTCGGACGCGTCCAATATGGCGGCTATGATATCACAGCAAGATCCACCCTTATGCTCCTGATTGACCTGCTGTTTGAAACGAATCTGAAGACAGGCATAAAACAAACATGGTTTTCTACTCGCAGCCCATGCATGGAAAGGAACCTAGACATGAGCAAGAACAAACACAGTAAGGCTTGTGGATCGGTGTAAGGCGCAGGCAGCAATGCCGCCAAGATTTGATGTTCACAACTAGCTGCAGGAAGTCATGCAGCTCCGCCCCCTATTCCACAAAAAAAATATGCAGACTGCATATGATGCAGCCTCTTACTTCTTTTCAGCCTTTTATAGTGAATTTTGTCAAAGACTCTGCTGCTGGTGTTTCTTCCGATATTACAGAATCCACTTTTGAGAAAGGACTTCCTTTTTCTATTCGTGACAGAAAAGCTGAAAGATCCTCTTGCTTCCCCTGTGCCATAATTTCAACAGAGCCATCATCATTATTCTTTACCCAGCCTTTGATTCCATGCTCCATCGCTTCCATTTGGGTGAAATAGCGGAAACCGACTCCCTGTACCCTTCCTTTTACAATAAGATGAAGCTGTTTCATTAGAACATCCCCTTTTTTTAATCAGAATGAACGCACAGGCGAAATCAAGTGCAGATGCTCTCCGCCTCGAGCGGGATGCACCAGAACGGGACGCATGGTGCCATCGAATTTCAACACCACTTCCTCATCGGTCATGGACTTTAGCGCATCTGATAAAAAATGTCCGTCGAGCATGACTGAAAACTCGCCATCACCTTGTAACTCCGCGACTTTTTGAAACTCTTCTATTTTACCCGTTTCGTTTGAGGTGGTGGCAATCCTGAGGGAGTTCCTGTTTTCCAGGTTCAGGTGGATATTATGGTTTTTCCAATGGCTTGTAAAAAGTCCGGCCCGCTCAATTCCTTCAAGCAGCTTCCTGCGATCGAGAGTGACAGCCGATTTGAACTGTCCGGAAGCAAGACCCGAGATATTAGGATAGTTTCCTTCGATGAGACGGGAATAAAGAGATGTTCCGTTGAAATTGAAAATAGCATAAGCCTCGCTGATGGTGATCTGGACAGTACCGCTTCCATTGTTCAGCAGCCTCGCCAGCTCATTCAGGCTGATGCTAGGAATGATGACTGACGTCTCCAGAGATCCAGAAAGTTTGAGCTTCTTCCTGGCCAGACGATGTGAATCAGTGGCCGCACAATCTATGAAGTTTTCCTGGAACTTCATAAAAACACCGGTAAGAACCGGACGGGACTGATTTTTTGAAACAGCAAAAGCGGTTCCCTTGATTAGTTCGAGAAGCTGAGCTGCCTCCATCTCAGCCTGGAAAGTTTCCTCAACAGATGGAAGAGCCGGATACTCCTCCGGATCCATACCGCTTATCACTGTATGAATTCCTTTGGAACTTACTTCGGCTCTATGATTTCCACTAAAATAAATGGTGATGTCACCCGGCAGTTTCCTCACAATATTATGGAATAGCTGTGCTGGCAGGACCGCCGTTCCCTCATGCTCTATTTGTGCTGCTCCTTCATCCCAGGCGGCGCTAATAAATCTTTCGATGATAAAATCCGAATTGCCTGCAGTCAGGGAAAGCCCCGATCTCCCTGCAGCTATTTTGACTCCCGACAGGATGGGAAAAGCAGTCCTTGCCGATACGGCCCTCACTACATCTCCCAGGGCAGATTGAAGATGTGTACTGGATATAGTAAATTTCAAAACGACACCTCTAAATTCTTTCTTAATACTATAAAATTCGACAAAAATTGGATCTATCCTTTTTCCAATAGAGATTTTTGGCTGAATGTTTGTGGCCAGTATCATGCAGAGTTCTCAAAGCCAGCCCAAAAAAACACCCCCCTGTAAAGTGAACTGACCCTTCAATATGAGACTTGGAAAAAACACCTATGCTACCTGTTCCCTATATTCAAGAGGGGACAGGTAGTTTAATTTTTCCTGAATCCGTATATGGTTGTAACGATACATATATTGATTTACCAAATATACTACTTTAGAATTGGACATAGATGCTCTTGCTTGAGCGTTGAATCCTTCCGACTTTAGCGAGGAGTGAAAGGATTCGATTACGGCATTGTCATGGCAGTTTCCCTTTCGGGACATGCTTGTGGTAATGCCTTTTTCTTTGGCGAAATTCTGATAGGCATAAGAAGTATATACAGACCCCTGGTCGCTGTGAAGAATTAAGTTTTCGGGCTTACGCAGCTCCACAGCTTCCTTTAAGTTTTCCATCACCAAGCTGATATCCTGGGATGTACTTATTGTGTAAGAAATAATCTCATTATTGTATAAATCCATGATAGTCGATAAATACAACATCGTTGTACCATACGGCAGGTACGTGATGTCTGTTACCCATTTCTCGTCTGGTCGGCTTGATATAAAATTCCGGTTTAGGATATTCCCTACGACAATGTTACTCTCACCACTTATGTGCTTTTGCCGTTTTTTCTTAATTTGGCATTGAATATCGAACTTTTGCATGATTTTTTGAACTGTTTTTCGATTTACTTTAATCCTGTATTTCCTATCCAGTATAGATCTAATCTTACGATGGCCATAGTGATAGTGGTTTTCCTCGCACAATTTGATAACTAACTCCTCTAATGGAGTCAGGACAATAACCTTGTATTTCTTCTTCCATCTATAAAAGGTAGACTTAGGTATTCCTAATACCTTAAGAATATCAATAATTTGATAAACAGAGGATAGACTTTCGACTACTTGAATAATGATTTGGGGCTCCAACTCCTTTCGAGTTCCTGGTACTTTTTTAAAATATCTACTTGTACTTCAAGATGTTTGACCTTTCTTTTCAGTTGTTCAACCTCACTTAGTTCCTCAAGCCCCTTCCCATAACTGTATTGCTTTCCTACTTCTTGGGAAAACCGATAGGTTTGACCTGTCCTGTACCATTTCATCCACGTTTTAATCTGTGATTTATTTTTAATATTAAGGTGACTCATTATTTCACTGTTGCTCTTCCCTTCTTGCTTCATTTTGATTGCTTTCCATTTTATTTCTTCTGGATAATGAACTCTTGTGCCCAAAGAAAAACACCCTCCTAGGAATCATATTTAATAAATACGATTCAGGGGGTGTTTTTTCCTTGTCTCATATACGTGGGTCTCTTCAAAAGGGAGGTCCCGTTTTATTTCATAAAACTTTCTATTTCTTCCACCGAACGGAAAATCTGTTGTGACAGCACTTCATGCCCATCTTCGGTCACGAGTACATCATCCTCAATCCTGATGCCGATTCCTTCTTCGGCGATATAAAGTCCTGGCTCCACTGTGAGTACCATGCCGGGCTCGAGGATCAGGTTTTTATAATCGCCAACATCATGGGTATCCAGGCCGAGGAAGTGGCTGACACCATGATAATAATAATTGCTTATTTCACTTTTATCCTTGATTAATCCCGCATCGATGCAGCCCTCAGCAAGGACTGATTTCGTGTGTTCGTTAAGCTCTGCGAAAGGAGTGCCCGGCTTAATCAGTGCCGTGGTTTCCCTTAATGCCTTCAATACCAGATTGTAATAGGTTTTCTGTTTGTCAGTGAATTTTCCGCCGGCTGGGTATGTATAGCTGATATCGGCATTGTAATATTCAAACTGTGCACCGAGGTCCAAAAGCACGAGGCTTCCCTCTTCAACAGCAGCATCATTTTGCTCATAGTGAAGAATGGTTCCGTTTTCTCCGCTTGCAACAATCGTATTGAAGGCATGATGCTTCACGCCATTTGATTTCAGGGCAAAGTCAAAATGTGCCTCGAGCTGGTATTCCTTCATGCCAGGCTTGGCCGCCTTCATCACACCCTGAATGCCTTGATAGGTAATCTCGATCGCCCGCTTGATTTTTTCAACTTCCCCAGGTTTTTTATAGACTCTTAGAATGCAGATATCATGATAGACATTCCTGATTGAGAGGGAAGGATAATTCGAACGCATCCTGGCCGCAAAGGCTTGAGACTTCGTAGCCGGCGAATCCAATTCCCTTCTCTCAAGATCCAGATACAGCCCGTTTGGATTTGAAGAAAACAGCATCCTTGAAAGGAATCCTTCAAATTGATCCAGAAACTGAATGTTTTCAATGCCCGAGACTTCCTTTGACTCTTCTCTTGAAATGGTTTTGCCCACCCATTTCTCCATCACTGGATCGGATTTTTCGATGAACAAATATTCGTCTGTCCTGTCTTTCTGTTTATATGCCAGATAGATGATGTTCGGTTCATCAATTCCGGTCAAATAGTAAAAGTTTCGGTTCGGTATATATTTATAAGCCTCATCTGCCGTTTTGTGCGGTGCCTTGCCGGCAAAGAGTATAAGGATTGAGTTTTCTTCTATCTTTTCATATAAATCACTGCGGTTTTGTATGTAAAAATCTTTATTCATTCTATTGCCTCCTATGTCTTATATCCCATACCCTATAAATATAGCATAATATGAATATTCTAATAACCATTTTATCCCGCTCTTTTAGCTTCCATAGGAAAGCCCCCGCCTTGTTCCGTTATCCGGCGGAGGCCGCTGCCTAAGAATATCAGGATTGCTGTTTTTCCATATATTCATTGATTTTCTTCAAATACTGTGGTGCATCCATCGGATCCCCGACGATCATTTCAATCAGACAAAGCTTCTGCTCCTGTTCTTTTTCAGCCTGCGATATGGCTTCATCCAGCTCTCTGTTTGTTCTGACCTGCAAAGTGAATGCATCATGTCCAAATACGGCCGGCAGTTTTGCATATTCCCACTGCGGGATATTGTTATAAGGCTGATGCTCGGTTTCGATGTTCAGATATTTCTCAATCGTATAGCCATGATTATTTAGTACGAAAATGATCGGCCGGCAGCCATGTTCGAGCATGGAGCTGATTTCCTGGACTGTCAGCTGAAGCGAACCATCGCCTGTGAACAGGATTACCCTCCTGTCGCGGTCTGCCATGGCGGCCCCAAATGCTGCCGGGCAGCTGTAGCCGATACTCTGCCAGCCGCCCTGGGCAATGTAGGATGCACCCTCGGGAAGCCTGACCTGGGACATTCCGTAGAAAAGCGTGCCAGTTTCGACCACAATCACATCCTGTGGCTTCAGCATTTCCTGAATCCGCGGATAATAAGCGGATGCTTCCAGCTTGTCATCCCCTGTCCCGCTTTTTCTGTCATAAGGAAATGCGTGCTCCACCACTGCATTCTTTTTGGGCAGATTCCTCTCAAGCAGTTCAGTGATGAAGTCCTCGGCTCCCACATTATCGAATTCTTTATTTCCTATCCTGATACTGTGCGGCTGGATATCGATCAGCTTCTCCTGATCCAGCTCAATGGTGAATTTAGCCATATTCATATCAGACCGCTGAAGCCCGGCCGCCACAATACAATCAGCCTCCGCGACAGCCTGGGCCACCTCGCTGCTTCCGAACTGCCCCCCCAGCATTCCTAAATATAGTTTGTGCTGTTCATTAAATCCGCCTTTACCCTGCATAAGGGAGACAACCGGCGAATTCAGCACCTCAGCCAGCTTCTCCATCTGGCCTTCCAGATGCCATCGATAGCCTTTGATGTCCATGAGAAGGATGGGACTCCTGGCTGATTTCAGCAGCTCTGCTGCTTTTTCCACAGCCAGACCCAGGTTCTCATCGCTCTTTTTTGTTTGGGCTGGAAGCTGTACTTCAGATCCAAGGGGCTGAGTGACCACATCAATCGCAATTTGAAGATAGACCGGTTTTTTTTGATTCTTTGCTGCGGCAAGCGCTTCGGGAATTACCTTTGCCGCATTTTCGGGTGTCACTACTGCCGAATAGGCGGTAATGTTCTGATAGGCACGATGGAAGACTCCGAAATCCCCATCCATCAAGCTGTGATGAAGGAGTTTCCCCTCCTTCTGCTGAGAGCTTTCAGGGGACCCGACAATATGCACAACAGGCACATGTTCGCTGTAGGAACCTGCAATCGAATTACATGCACTCATCTCGCCGACACCGAATGTAGTGATGAGCGCCCCCATTCCCTTTAGCCTCGCATATCCGTCAGCGGCATATCCCCCATTTAATTCATTGCGGCTGGTAATAAAGCTGACACCCTCAAATACCTCTATGGTATCGAGCAGGGGAAAATTAAAGTCCCCCGGCACACCAAAAATTTCTGTGACGGATTCCTTGCGCAGGCATTCCAATAAGAACTCCCCTACAGTCTTTTTGCCTTGTTCCTTCATTACGGACACTCCCCTTTTTTTGTGTAGTATGCTACTGTCATTTACCCGCTGCAGGTGAAAAATAAATTTTAAAAACACGTTTAATAAATTTTTTCGTGACTTTAAAATTTTCATTTGACTTGCGGGTACTGCATCCAATATATTTACTTAGAAAACACCGCAATTAAAGGAGGCTCACTCTTGGCAAGAGGGCATGACCAGAAGGAAAAGATACTGGATGCTGCATTGGAGGTATTTGGCAAAAATGGGTACTATGATACCAAAATGCTGGATATCGCCGGTCTCGCTGGGGTCTCTAAAGGTACTCTTTATCTCTATTTCCCTTCAAAGGAAAGCTTATATATCGAGGTGCACGACCGCAGCTTCAATCATTACTTATCTCAGCTCGAGCAGAAGGTCAATGGCTTTTCCACCTTCAAGGAGAAGCTTGTATGCATTGCCGAGGAGAATTTGATGGTGTTTTACAGGGACCGCGACAAGCCCAATAAGTATCTTCAGGCTTATACGAATGATCCAAATATGATTAAGTCTCTTCATACTTTCTTTGACAACTACCATAAGTATGTGACCCGGCTTATGGAAGAAGAAGGAATCCGGGACCCGGCAGTCCATGCGAAAGCATTCATCGGCATGATAAACAATTATCAGCGGGACATATTTTTTGACCCGTCTTTTGATTACTCCGCACTCCTGGGAGCAGCTGTCTTCGTTGTCGACCTTTTTGTTGGCGGCTGCAGGAGGACAGACTAATCAGGGTAGGTATCTACCTGGCCTATGGATACCCGCGGGTCAGTTTTTGAAATGTGTAGATATTATGAAATATGCACTTTCTTCGTACTAAGGGTACCCATGGGTCAGTATAATACATATAAAATTGAAATCGGAGGCCTTTATGAATTTTTTAACTCGGTTCAGCTTGAAAAACGCAGCAGCCATATTCATTATTTCATTTTTACTCATACTTGGAGGATTATACTCGTTCACCAAACTGAAAGTCGACCTGCTTCCGGATATCGAATTCCCCCAGCTTTCCATTGAAGCCGTCTATCCCGGCGCCTCTCCATCTGATGTGGATGAGCAGGTCACTTCAAAGCTTGAAAAACGCCTCACCGGCCTTGACGGGGTCAAGAGTGTCCAAAGCACGAACTTTGAAAGTGTCGGGATCATTAATATGGAATTCCCGTTCAACACCGATATGGATGATATTGAACAGCAGGTAAATGCCATAATAAAGGAAGAAAATCTGCCTGACAGTGCCAAAGTCGATGTCAGCCGCTTCTCCTTCGGCTCATTCCCGATCTATAATATCTCCATCTTCTCTAAAGGAGACAGCAGTGCCGATAAAATTCTGAATGACAAGATCATTCCTGAAATCAAAAAAATCGAAGGCATTAATTCTGTTACAGTCGGTGGGTTGAAAGAAGATCTCCTACAGATAACGGTCGATAAGAAAAAAGCCCAGGCCAATGGGATTTTCCTTTCTGGCATCAAAGAACAAATCAACCAAAAGCTCTTCTCCTTCCCTGCCGGCACGCTTACTTCTGAAGATATTCAGGTTCCCGTACGTGTCGAAGACAAAATCGAGAAATTGAGTGAGCTGAAAAACCTGAACATCACTTCCTCAATACCGGGCAATAAAAATAGCGTGAAGCTTGGGGATATAGCCAAAGTCGAGCCGGTATCCGAGCAGGCTGAATATACCCGTTATAATATGAAAGAATCACTTTCCATGGCCGTCACGAAAAAGCAGGACGCCAATACAGTCGCTGTAGCTGATGAAGTAATCAAAATATTAAACAAGTATAAAAAAGATGTTGATTATGCGATCGGCTTTGATTCAGCGGCCGGTATAGAAGAATCTGTAACAACACTTGTTAAAGAAGGATTGCTTGGGGCCTTGTTTGCATCCATTGCTGTTTTGCTGTTCCTGCGGAATGTCCGGGCAACTCTAATCTCAATCATATCCATTCCACTATCACTCTTGATTTCGGCCATTTTTCTGAATGCCCTGGATATTTCTCTTAATATCATGACGCTCGGCGGCATGGCTGTCGCAGTAGGCCGTGTGGTTGATGATAGTATCGTAGTTATCGAAAATATATTCCGCCGTGTTCGCAGAAGCAAGGAAGGAATGTCAAACGCACTCATTCAGTCTTCCACTAAGGAAATCCTGAAGGCGATCACTTCCTCCACCCTTACAACGGTTGTGGTGTTTCTGCCGATAGGCTTTGTCGGCGGTATCACGGGGAAATTTTTCCTTCCATTTGCCCTGACAGTCATCTTTTCATTGCTGGCTTCCCTGCTCGTTTCCATAACGATCGTGCCAATCCTTGCTCAGTTCTCATTTAAGAAGGTTCCGGCGAAAGAAAAGGAAGGCGGTTTGCAGCGCACCTATGAAAAAGTAATTGGCTGGTCACTGAATCATAAAGCCGTTATTTTGATTCTGTCTCTCCTTCTTTTAGGCGGATCTTTCGCCCTTGTGCCGAAACTCGGGTTCACATTCCTGCCGAACGAGCAGTCAAAAACCCTTGTGGCAAGTGTCCAGCTTCCTTCTTCAACGGCGCTCGGCAAAACCAATGATGTTTCTTTGAAGCTGGAAGAAATGTTTAAGGATCAGGATGAAATCAAGGAAGTAACAACAGGTGTCGGATCACGTGACTTCCAGACCGGCCTGAAAAAGAAAAACCAGGCAAGCTACTTTATCAATCTGAAGGAAAACACAGATATCAATACGTTTATCCCGAAAATTGAAAAGAAGATGAAAGCCATCGCTGACCTCGTGGAGCCTGGAACAAAGCTTGGTGTCCAGGAACAAAACACCGGCGGGCCGCCATCTAACAACAATGTTGTAATCGATTTGTTCTCCAATAACCTGGAAGAACTGCAAAGTGCTTCAAAAGAAGTAGAAAAATATCTT
The DNA here is from genome assembly GCF_046237605.1 of Paraperibacillus marinus. Lineage (GTDB taxonomy): Bacteria > Bacillota > Bacilli > Bacillales > DSM-1321 > Paraperibacillus > Paraperibacillus marinus. Next base: position 2,271,401 of record NZ_CP143542.1, read on the forward strand.
AAATCCTATGACAATCTTAAATATGTATCCAATAATTTCTCTGAAAAACAAAAACAGCTGGTCATCGATGTGGATCAGGAAAAGGCAGGCACTCTCGGAGTCTCAGGTGCCCAGATCCTCGGAACCATTTCTGATCAGACACAGCCTGTATCTGTAGGAAACCTGAAGCTTGATGACCAGACACGATCTGTCCAGCTTTCCTATAATGACGAAGTTACATCGATTGATGAAATTAAAGAACTGCCTGTCTTCACACAAAGAGGACCTGTGCCTGTGAGCGAACTCGCAAATGTTCAGGACCTTGATGCCTTCACTTCCATCCAGAAGCTGGACGGTAAAGTATTTGCCCGGATCGAGGCACAAATTAAAGGAGACAATATCCAGCAAGTATCCAAAGAAGTGATTGACGGCGTCAAGAAGGATGTTGACCTCCCTGAAGGCGTAGACTTCGAGGGCGGCGGAGGAAGCGATGATACCGTAGAAACCTTCCAGCAGCTAGGACTCGCGATGGTGGTTGCAATCGGTCTTGTATATCTGACGATGCTCATCACCTTTGGAAAAGCGAGGATCCCATTGATCATCCTGTCATCATTGATCTTCGTTCCGATCGGTTCATTGTTCGGACTGGTGCTCGCAGATGAACCTCTGTCTGTGTCCGTAATGATCGGGTTCCTGATGCTGATTGGTATTGTCACCACCAATGCCATCGTCCTTGTAGACCGGATCAATCAGAATCGCGAGGAAAAAGAAATGTCCATCAGGAAATCCTTGATCGAAGCAGGCAAAACCAGACTTCGCCCGATTCTGATGACTGCTTTTGCAACCATCGCAGCCCTTATTCCGCTGGCACTCACCACGTCATCCGGAACATTGATTTCCAAGGGCCTGGCCATTACAGTAATCGGCGGCTTGACGTCATCCACTCTATTAACACTCATCATCATTCCAGTGTTATATGAGCTGTTCTTCTTCCGTCAGGCGAAGAAAGAAAAAATCAGGAAGGCATCATAAAACAACAGGGTAAATAACAAGGAATCGGATTAAGATCCGATTCCTTTTATTTTGGCTGTTTTTACATAATGAATCTTGATTAGATATGCTGGATTTCGTGTCAATGCCCATGTTTAACAAGGTTATTGCATCCGCTTTATTACAATGCATGCAGCGGAAAGCAACTTTTTGCATTCAACAGCCTCAATTTATGCAGCAGCAGCCGTTGAAAGAGGATCTTCATTTCACATTTAGCTTATTGGAATAGATCATGACCAGTACCGTCGATGCCACGACAATTACCGCAAATAGGATTCCGGTGAAGCCGCCAACAAATTCCAGTCCAAACGGCAGTACTATGCATAAGACCCCGATAAAAGCGGAGAAAAGGCCGTAGACTTTCGCCAATTTGTTCTTGTCGCCGGCGAACTCTTCTTCATTGAAGCCCGCTATCAAAGAAAGCTTCTTTTTCGCCCAGATAAAATAGGCGAATATAAACATCAGCAGCCCAGCCAGACCGCACACTATAAATCCCCCTATCAATCCATTTCCCCCCTCTTTTCTCCGGTAAATTCAATATCAATCTGCAGGATTTCCGAGCGGGTGCCAATTCTGAGAGGCGGTCCCCAGAAGCCGTAGCCGGAGGAAACAAAGGCATGCATTTTATTCTTCCTCATATAACCCCAGTCGAGTTCATACATCCTTCTTGTAATCAGATGATTGGGTGCCATCTGCCCCCTGTGTGTATGGCCGGAAAGCAATACATCCACGCCGGCCTGCTCGGCCTCTTTTAATTCATATGGCTGATGATCCATGGCGATGATGACCAGGTTAGAATCGACAGACCGGGTCAAGGCTGCAAAATCCTTCCTGTCCCGATCAGTGCGGTCCTTCCTCCCTGCGAGAACCAATCCATCAGCAATTTCGATGGTTTCATCCAGCAAAATGTCGATGCCTATGTTCTCCATGATTTTCAGGTATTCTGCGACTCCTCTCCCGTAATACTCATGATTTCCGAGCACGCCATAAACACCAAGCGGAGCTTCCAATTCACCCATGATTTTATCGATCTTCTTTTTCTGGAAAGGCCCGGGATCATCGTCGATGATATCACCTGGCAGAAGGATGAGATCCGGCTCAATTTCAGCAAGTCTGGCCGAAAGTCTTCTCGCATGCCTCACACCCGAAAGGCGTCCGAAGTGCATATCTGATGCTGCGGCAAGTCTTAGAAACTTCCTCTCCCCGATCCTCTTATCCACCGTGATGGTATATTTACGAATCACTGGACTATAGGCATTGAATATCCCGTATCCAAATAGGGCCAGGAAAACCGTCAAGACAATCCAGCCAGTCATGGCCGCTGCGGTATCATCCAGCTTTCCGGCAAGTCTCATGGAAAGCAGAATCAGGTCGGCAATCGGCAGGATTAAAATGCTGTATTGAAGGATGCCAAACCAGATGGATCCCAGCGACCTGAAGAAATCCGACTTCTTTCGAAAAAAATAAGAATAGCCCATGATCCCTGTTAAGATAATGGGAATAAAGGGATTATGCACACCATAGGCTTTATCCAGCCAAAGCCAGCCATGCCAGCCTATATAAAGAAGAAGGAGATTATATACACCAATGAAAAGAATTCTCCCCGTTAAATTTCGTCTCATTCAGCCACTCTGCACCTTTCACTTGCTGTAATTTCACAATTGAGATTCAATCCCTATTCCACATGCCTTCCATCCTTATGGACGTTTTCTCCACTGTAGCTGTTCTGCGTCACTCTGCCATCCTTGTTTACCCGATACCCATACACATAGTCCGGTTCATTCATAAAAACTGCTTCAATTCTGATGCCATTAGAGAAAACACCTCTGTTGTTACTCAATACAAATTTCTCCCCGGGATATTTGCTTTTCAGATAATCATGAACTTTATCTCTTTGAGCTTCTTCCTTTATAATTTCATTTTCCTTCTCCCAGATGAGATAAGCTGATTCTGCAACAGAGATCAAGAGAGCAGCGTATAAAAGTCCGGCTTTTGCCTTCTTAAAGAAAATGGACAGAATAACAGCAGCAGCAATAGGAGCGATATAAAGAAATAACGTGGTCAAGGCAAGTGGCGACATGGGCTCTTCTCCTTTATGGATAATTATGACTATAATAAATTCGTCGACATAATGGCTTTTACCTTGTTTTTTGCTAATAAAAGATTTTCTCTCGTAATAAAGTCTCAAAATTCTGTGAAATTATATCAAATATTAGCAGTATATGCTATAATAAACACTATATAAAATATGGGTCCTAATAGACTTTTCTTAGTCACTTCCCTATATGAGAGGAGATGTATGAAATGGCAAAGGACCGAACCCATTTCGAAACCATGATGAAGCTCATCAAACAGTACCGGTACACCGATATCCTCTTGATTTACTCTGACGCAGACAAATGCCCGCTCGTCAATGTATGCTATCTTCAAGACCACTATCAGATCACAGACCTCACAACCCGCGAAATCTTTCAATGTGTTGATACCAACGCCGCCATCCATGCTATAGAATCCAAGCTTTTAGAACCTGCCTTCTGCTGATACCTCCTCCGTGTATATACACTGCCATTCCCAGCCAGACTAACATCATGATAAAAAAAATCCTTTACATTACCGCTATGTCGATTGGTATCCTGTTGACCGCGTCCATCGCTTTCATCGACACCATAGAGTTCCTATCCAAATGGATTAAGCAGGCTCTGCTGTGAGCCTGCTTATTTTAGTGAGACTCCTTTTCAGAAAGAAGAAGTCCCTGGACATTATGCTTTGACTCTTACCGCTGATTATATTAGTAATAATTAGGTATAAAAGCAGGTAAGGGAGGATTCTACCAATTTGGAAGAAAAAAATGTCCGAAATTTATAGAGGGTACGGAATTCATGCCTAATAAACCCAACAAATGTCTGGAAGCGGAGCCCAAAAGACATTTTACTTAAACTGTGGAGAAGCCGCTTCAATCCGCATGGAGAATATTTTAAAAAGTAGAAAAAACCGACGGAAAACCCTGTGCGCTTTAACACAGGTATCTTCTTTATTAATTTTTTTTGTATTCCAGCCCATAAGAGCCTCTGGCGCTAATAACAAAAAAACATGGCTGGATATTGACATCCTCTGATTGAGGTTACCTGAAATCAATTTACCCTTTCCAGTCCGCCGCCATTCACTATTCAGTGATCTCTATTTAAATCCTGTTCAAGAGAACCAGTACCGGTTTCTCCTCCCTTTTCGATTTGCTCATAGAAATCTTTATCTACGCTTAATGAATTTCTCTCTTCCTTAAGCGCCTTTTCTTTTTGCGGCTGATTTTTATGATCTTCCTTCTTTTCCACTTTACATAACCTCCCTCTTTACATCCTATTTATCTCTTCCCTTCTGGCTGGCTGACAAACATGGCCGAGAGCAATGAAAAGACCTCCATCAACCGAAGTTAATGGAGGCTGCAAATTCACATATTAAGCCAGGATGGAATCGATCTTCCGCACTGTTTCTACATCCAGTTCAACGTTCACTGCGCCAATATTCTCATGAACCTGTTCCGGCCTGCTTGCACCAATGAGCGCAGAGGCGACATTCGGCTGTCGGAGCACCCATGCTAGTGCAAGCTGGGAAAGGGTTATATCCATTTCCGCTGCTACCTTCTCCAGCTGTTCCACCTTCAGGAGTACATCTTCCTGAAGCAGCTTATCCATGAACATGTTTGATTTATCGTCAGCTGCCCTGCTTCCCTGTGGCAGCTCTCCTCCGCGCTTATATTTTCCCGTCAGCACACCCTGGGCAAGCGGTGAGAAGACGATCTGGCTAATCCCGCTGTGTTCCCCGAGCGGGATGATTTCCTTTTCTATATGGCGGTGCAGCATGCTGTAATTGGGCTGATTCACCACAATCCGGTCAAGCAGGAATTTCTCTGACGTGCCGAGAGCAGCCCGGATCTGTTCTGCTGTCCATTCACTCACACCAACGTACATCACCTTTCCCTGCCTTACCAGATCATCTATTGTTCTCAGGGTTTCATCAACAGGAGTGTCCGGATCAAAACGGTGGCAGTAGTAAATATCCACATACTCAAGCCCAAGACGTGCGAGGCTCGCATGAAGCTGTTCAAATACATGCTTCCGGGATAAGCCTTTATCATTCGGTCCATCGCCCATCGGCCCAAAGACCTTTGTTGCCAGCACATAGCTTTCACGGGGATACTTCCGGAGAGCCTCACCAACGATTTTCTCTGCCTCGCCGCGGGCATAGACATTGGCCGTATCAAATGAATTGATGCCAAGATTATAAGCCGTATCTATAACGGACTCAGCTGTATTCTTCTCGGTTGAATTCCCGTAAGTTAGCCAGCTGCCAAGGCTTATTTCACTAACTTTCAGGCCGGTTCTCCCTAAACGTCTATATTTCATGCAGATGTCCTCCTTGTTTTACCCTGAATTTTCTGAAATCTATCAACTCTCTTAGTTTATCCATCCCGGCAGGTTTTTGTCTAATAGGAAGGCTTGGATTACTATGCGAACAAATGTGTGGTATGATCGGAAGAGATCATATTTTACAAGTCAGGAGAATGGTAAAATGAACAGATGCAGCTGGGTAAATGAAGATCCCCTCTACCAGGAATATCATGATAAAGAGTGGGGAGTTCCTGTCAGGGATGACAGACTGCTTTTTGAATATCTGAATCTTGAAGGTGCCCAGGCAGGGTTGAGCTGGTACACCATATTAAAAAAGAGGGAAAATTACCGGGAGGCCTTTGACAACTTCGACGCTTCCATAATCAAAACGTATGATGAAAATAAAATCAGTGAACTGCTAAATAATGCAGGGATTGTCCGGAATAAACTTAAAATCCGTGCAGTCATTGGCAATGCAGCCGCCTATGAAAAAGTGCAGGAAGAATGGGGCTCGTTCAGTGCCTATATATGGTCATTCGTCGGCGGCTCCCCCATCATCAACCACTACGAACCAGGAGCATCCGTACCGGCTTCCACAGAAATCAGCGATAAAATGAGCCGCGACTTGAAAAAACGAGGCTTTAAATTTGTCGGAAGCACCATCTGCTATGCATTCATGCAGGCATGCGGACTGGTGAATGATCATTCAGCGTGCTGTGATTTTAAAGCCACGCCTGCAGGTAATTCCCCTTACAGAATCGAATAACATAAGAATCAGAATAAGTGCAGGGGGTGCTATTTATGAAGATTGAATATTTATCCCAAGCCAGAGTTCCCGATTTTATCGAATTCTGCAAAAAACACAGATATGAAGTAGACGATTCGTTTCTATATGAGGAAGACCTGAAAAATTTCCAGCCCCATACAGATAACCCAACATACATAGTTACAAATAATAAATCAGACATTATTGCAGGGATTTCTCTCATCATGAATTCCTACTTAAAAAGAGGAAAAAAGGGACGCTTTCGTATTTTTCATTCTGCAGAACCAGACCTGAATATTTACAAAATGATGCTAGAGAGTATAACACCCCATACAACAGAGATAAATCAAGTCTTTCTCTTTATTCAAGAAGACAAACAAATAGTCCGGGACATCTTTCAATCCATGCAATTTAATATTGAGCGTTACGCCTATTTTCTGACAAGAGATGCTATAGATGCCGCACAACCGGACTTAAAGGATGAGTACCGGTTTAAAGTCTTTGAATTCAACAAAGATGAGGATGATTATCTTCATGTTCGAAACAAGAGTTTTGCAGCACTTAAAGGCTCTGAGACACCTCTCACAGCAGAAGAAGTTTTAAACATGAAAGAAAAAGAAGAGTATTTAGAAGGTGGGATTTTTCTTCTTTATCATCAGGAAAAGCCGATTGGGGTCGTACGTTCATCCAGGGATGTCTACAATAACGAAGCCGTGCTGAACATTGGTCCTTTAGCACTTATCCCTGAATACCAAGGTAAAGGCTTAGGGCGTCAATTGTTAAGAAAAGCTCTGGAATTTGGAAAAAGAAGTGGTTATCCCAAGGCTGTATTAAGTGCTAATGGGGATAATGAACGAGCAGTCCGCCTATATCTGAAAGAAGGATTTAAAAAGGAAGAATCAGTGGTTTGCTATCGTTATGATATAACATTATCAAAATAAATTAAAATTTCAATGCAGACAAATAAGCAGCAGGAACTCATTCTCCTGCTGCTTATTTTTTCTTATTGGCATACGCTGTCAAGAGCGCAAAAACGGCAAAAGCGGCAAATAGTCCTATGGCCAGTATCTCACTGTCAAATAAGATCCTTTCGGAGAACATATATAAAATCCCAAAAGTGATGCAAAGCGTGAAAAGGAGTACAAAAGTGTTCCTGCCCATGTACATCCACCTTCTCTATTGATTTCGGATTCCTTTACTCGGGTTATTAATTTTTACCCTTAAATATTCGAAATAATAATAAGATTTTCAGATTTTTAGCTGATCGTGCGATTTTTTCTCATTTAAAAACGGCTCTGCTCAGCAGAAGCCGTAAAAGTTCATTCTGTAACAATCTGAAAACTAATGCCAAATTTGTCGGTCAACATCCCATATGCTGGGCTGAAGAACGTTTCCTGCAGCTCTGTCTGCACAGTGCCGCCTTCACTCAAAGCGGCAAAAAAACGCTGCGAAAGTTCCTTGGAGTCCGATGTCAGGCAGATGGTGACCCGGTCGCCCGGATGAGTTTTCTGTCCTGGAAACACATCCGAAAACATAAAATCGGTTTCCCCTACTCTTAGCGTGGCGTGAAGCACCCGGTTTTTTGCCTCCTGGGGCAGAGGGTGAGCTGGGTCCTCCGGCATATCACCAAATGTCTGTTTAGCCACTACCTTTGCCTGGAGTGCCTCCTCATAAAAACGGATAGCTTCTGCGGCATTTCCTTCCATCACCAAATAAGGATTCATCCGAACTTTCATACTTTCCACTCTCCCATGATTAGATATTTCTGCTATATATCATGGTGTTATTAAAAGTATAGCCAAAAGAACGAATGTTCGCAATGAAATACTCAACGAAAATCAAACTTTTTATCAGCCCATCCAGACTCTATGATTCCCTTCCCGCTTTGTTAATCCTTGCTGATCCAGCGCTTCAAGAAAAGGGATAATATGCTTCCTGGAAAGTCCCAGGATTTCCTTAGCCTCCCCCACTTCAAACCCGGCTGGCACCTTCTCCTTCAGCATAGCTGTTCCTTCATTAAAGGCCTTCTTGTGGACGAGCCTTTGATTGTCCAGCTGGATCAGCATCCCTCTGTTTGTATAATACTGAAGAATATCGATTTGGAGAGCCATTGGCAGGCCCGCTGCTTTATAATATTCTTCAATATTCCCTGCCTTCAGGCCTCCGTTCCTTATTTTATCCATCATGGATCCTGTACGCTTTTCCCATTCCCTCGGCACATGCGGCTGAAAATCAGCTGCCTTTAAAAAGCTTCCCGACCGCTGCCATTTTCCGTGCTGTTCGCCTGCTGATAGCACGAATTCAAATAAATCACCGGGAATCTGGCTTCTTGCTAGTAGCTCAGCTTTATTCATTCCGTCCTTTAAGGGAGACTTTTCATGAAATTGGGATAACTCGGTTTCTATTATTTTTATTGCGTCATCAATCACCGATCTATGAGAAATAGATCCGCTTTTATATTGAATCCAGCCATCTTCCCCGAGAATACCGCTGATTTCTTCCATTGAAACCGACAGCTCATTGGATGCGCGGCCGGCTGTCAATGCTTTTTCTTTATGTATCAAATTCAGAAGCCGTTCAGAAGGCGTTCCCTTCTCCTTCAAGGTAAGCATCTCGATGGTTTGCGGACCAAATTTATATTTTTTTCCGGCAGGATCGATCACCCATCCTCCGCCAATAGTTTCGGCCGGACTCGGCCTGCGGAGGATCATACGATCTCCTCTCGATGAGATGATGTTTTCCTCCAAACGCACCTGGCATAGCACCTCTTCCGTGCCATCCAATGAATTCCGGTCAAAAAAAACGATTTTTCCCATAACCTCTGCCGTACCGATATAACATTTCACCGGCATGCGCTGTTTTATCACATGCTCCAGAGCCTTTACAGCCTTAAACGAAACATCAATAACAGAGGTCACCTCCGCATGGGGAGAATCGGTCAGAACATTTCCACGCTCTGCCTCATCCTGGGATATTCCCCCTAAATTGATCGCCGCCCGCTGCCCCGCCCTGATTATAGCTGCATGTTCTCCATGGACCTGAACCTGCCTCGCCCGCGTTTTCTTCCCCTGCGGCATGAGGTACAGCTCCTTACCTTCTTGAAGGCTTCCGTTATAAACCGTGCCGCGGGCTACCGTTCCATGCCCCTTGACCGTGAAAACCTGATCAATCGGCATCCGGAAGCTTCCCCTTGCATCAAGAGGTCCAATTTTCTGGAGCTGATTTATGATGAGCGACTTTAACTCAGGAACTCCCATGCCCGTTAGACTGCTCACCGCCACAATCGGACTTTGTTCAAACACTGTCCCCTCCAGCTCCAAACTGACCTCTTCCCTTGCCAGTTCCAAAAAGTCCGCTTCAACCGCATCTGATTTGGTAAGAGCGACAATGCCATGAGAAATACCCAAAAACTCAAGGATTTCAAGATGTTCCCTTGTCTGCGGCATAACCCCTTCATCCGCAGCCACAACAAGCACGGCAAGATTAAGGCCCGCAGATCCCGCGATCATCTGCCTGATGAACCGCTCATGTCCAGGCATATCCACTATCGATGCTTCCATCTGCTCATTATCTACCAGCCGCGCGAAGCCTAATTCAATCGATATCTGCCGCTCCTTTTCTTCTTTCAGACGGTCCGTATCCACATTCGTCAATGCCTTCGTCAATGAAGTCTTCCCATGATCGATATGACCGGCCATACCAACCGTAAAAAACTTTTTCATCGCAATCTTCCTTTTCTGATTTCCATATTCCCAGTATAGCCGAGTATGAAGGAAGACTCTAGCGAAGGAATTTGGGCTGGCATTTTTTGATGGTAATATAATAGTTTACATAATAATATTATTATAAAAATAATCTTACTCTTCCTATTTAGAGATAAAATCAATTTTTGCAGCATTACTAATAACCGAAATGTCAGGTTCTTCTGCCACTCTTATCTGCTCATCCATATCTCCACTCGTTGTACTTTTGCAAAGTTAGCAGATGAATAATACTTTGTTTTCAACTGGATCATTCCCTCACCCTTATCATTCAACCCAAACCCGCTTCCCTTTATTAACAGTTGAGCTTTATCTGCATCAGCTTTTACTATTCTCCCTTTGTATCTACCTTTGGATTGGCCGGGTCTTCAACGGTTTGCTGATAACAAGCAGAAAATATAGATAAGACGTTTTTTTATTATAGTTTCGTAATCAACTGCTTCTGTCAGCGATGAAGGCCTTTTTATTCCCACTATTTCATCCAAAAGGCCTTCACCCCTATGAAGACCTTTTCACTCCCGTTTCTTTGTCCAAAAGACCTTCCTATCACTTTCCCACTCCAGCAATTCCATCCAGAGACCCCTTCCTCCAGAGAACAGCACCCCAGCCGCTCCCCTTCAACAAAAAAACCAGCCATGAATCCGGCTGGAGTTTTTAATAAAAATCGGATCTGTTGTCCACTTTGATTTTGTTTATGAAGTAATCGAGGTTTTGCCTGAAATACCGCTGATTGACGAAGACGATAATTATCAGGATAGCAGTTAAGCAGAATAAAATGAGCGATCCTCTAGACCATGAGTGAAAGTAAAATAAAGTAATCAGGGTGATGCAGGAAAGAATGCAGCTTGTAGTCAAAGCCCTCAGTGCATGAACCTGACCGAGCCGGTAACTATATATTCTTTGCACCTCTGGCCTGCCGTCAATGATGATGCGGTCGACACTGTATTCGCGGTGGAAATAAACTTCCCGCTTATTCCAGATGATGAAGCCGAATAGCATGCTGATTTGATGGATGATATTGCCGAGAATGATCCCAAGTCCTGTGAGCAAAGCGGCCAGGCCAAGATCCGTTATAGCAAGGCTTTTCAGGTATCCAGTCAGAGCTGCCCGGTCATCAATGAGGAAATAGGCAGCAATGATGGTCAGATACAGCCATCCAGGTATGCCCCACCTTATTAAATGTTTCGCTTCAAAATTCATAATAAAGCCCCTTCATTGCTCCAATAGTTTAAGAGAGCAGAGCACCGATTGCCCCGCTGTATTCCCCGCGTTCCAGTTCATGATACCGGAAGCCGAAGATTTCCGTTACTGCCTTCAGGCTTTCTTTGAAATGAGGGCTGCCGGTTATGGTATTACCAATGTATAGAATATCCTGAACATCTTTTAGTCTGGCTGTTCCTGTGGATAGCAGCACCACGGTCTCAGCGATCATTCCGGTCAGTGCTGCCATTAGGTCTTCCTTTTTACTCCCATCCTGACCCGAGGCCTTGCCAAAGTTGCTGGCGGTAAAATGTCCGGGTATGGGCGGCTCGGCTGGAGCGTAAATATCTTTCACCTGGAGATCTACTGTGCCCCGGTGACCGTTTTCAGCGAGACTCATGATTTCCTTGAAATCCTGGCTGCCAGCCAGGATTGAAGCGAGTCCCATAAATGTGCCCCCTCCCATGCCAGAGCCGGCGAGCCTCTCGGATTCATCGGCCGAAATATAGTGGATGCTTGTCCCAGTCCCGATATTGGCAAGGATGAAGCCTTTTTTCATCAAAGGGCTGGAGGCTCCGAGCAGATGCTTCACCCCTTGAGTGACAGCCGCGAATTCGTCGATCATCTGAACCCTTGCGCCCCCGAGTTGATCCTGTATGAATGCAGCCCTTCCGCCTGTCAATTTGAACTCTGCCCCGGGTGCCAGGAAGCTGATCCATTCCAACAGGGAATGAAGCTCAGAGTAAGGGTACTTTTTTACATGAAGGTGTCCTCTTTCATAGTAGGCTGCCTTCAAGAGAGTTCCGCCGGCATCCATTCCCACAATGGTTGTTCCCATGTTCCCGCCCCCCATATATTAGTTGGTGAACTTGAATTCTGTATAGCTTCCTGCCTGTGTGGACGACACTTCCAGACAGACGTCGATCCGCTCTTTCAGCTCAGGCACATGCGAGATGACACCTACCAGCCGGCCGCTGCTCTGGATATCGACCAGTGCTTCCACGGCGTTATCTAATGATTCGGGATCGAGTGTCCCAAATCCTTCATCAATGAACATGGTTTCCAGGGAAACGCCGCCTGAGTACTGCTGGACCACATCGGCAAGACCAAGGGCGAGCGCCAGCGCCGCCTTGAAGCTCTCGCCGCCTGAGAGTGTTTTTACATGTCGCTCCTGGCCTGTATATTGATCATAGACAGAAAGCTCGAGACCGCTCTGGATGTTCCTTCGTGTTGGATCAACCTTCCGGATCAGCTGATATCTTCCCCCTGTCATCTTGCCCAGCCTGCCATTTGCCTGGGCGAGGATATCATCGAGGAAAGCCGCCAGCACATATCTTTCAAAAGTGATTCTGAATGGATTTTGTCCGCGCGATACTTCATAAAGATGGCCGATTACTTTATACTTTTCATCGAGTTCCTTCTGTTGGGAGAGCATGTTTGAAAGCTTCTGCTCAATCCTCCTGTTTTCCTCAAGCCCCATCAATATCTGCCGGCTTTCATTACGCAGCTCATCAAGCTCCAGGCTGACAGCCCTGAAGGTTTCTTTCAACGAATCAATGTCCGGCACTTCCATACCGGCCAGCTTCATATTCAAATCATCCAGAAGCCCGGTCACCTGATTATACTGCTGTTCATATGCTGCGAGTGCATCTTCCAGTCTTTTCAGTTCGTCTGCTGTTTTTTTTGCTGAAGTATAGTCACCATATTTCATGAAGCCCTGTGTTTTCATGTCTTCCTGGAACCGGCTTCGTTCTTCTTCAAGCTCTGTTTTTAATTCCTGGTGCCGCTGAGTTGTAGAGGCAAGCAGGGCCTCCACGGTAGAATGCTCCTGCCTGGCTGCCTGCAGTCGTTCAGCCGATTTCTCCAGCGCAATCTGCAGCTTCTTCAGCTGATGTGATGCAGAGGATAGTTCTGCCTGGAATGCTTTCTCTGTGCGGATGCTCTCCGGAACGGATGCTTTCATGTTTTGGAGCTTAGCCTCCGTATCCATGAAATCTTTGCGGGACCTTTCTTCTTCTGAAGAATAACTCTTCAATTTTTCCCTGACAGCGTTTCTTTCCTCTTTGACCCGGGCGATATTCGCTATGATAGTCGGCAGCATTCCTTTTTGATGTTCAAGCCCCGTCAGTATTTTTGTAAGCTCCGCCGCTTCCATCATCAATTGTTGCTGAAGGTCCTGAAGCCCCTCCCCTTCAAAATGTGGAATGCTTTCCTTCAATGTGGCAATTCGTTCTTCCAGGATCTTAGCTGCTGCTTCATAGGCAGAACTTGCTCCATAAAAAGCGCCCTCACCCTGGGATTTCTTTAGTTCAGCCGCTGTAAACAGCTCTTTTGCCGCAGTTATTTCCTCTTCTTTCGGCAGTCCTTCAAGGGCGGCTGCCGGCGCCGGATGGTGGGTGGAGCCGCATACCGCACAAGGCGTACCGTCCTCAAGGGTGGCAGCCAGGATCCCCGCATGCGACTTTCTCCACAGCTCTTCCAGGTGTTCAAGGCGTTCCTTAGCCTGACGCAGCTCTTCTGATTGCTGCTTTAAGATCTGCTCGGACTGTGCAAGCTTTTGTTCTGCGGCTTTGGCGTCCGCGGTGCTTCTTTTGATTTTATCGAGCTCGGTCAGAACATGCTTATGTTTTTCAAAAGCACGTTCCTTTTCAGAAAAGAGCAGCGCGGCCTTGTCACTTTCTTCTTTTTGTTTATAAAAGGCCTCTTCTTCTCTTTCCAGCTCCTCTGCCCTCTGCTCAGTTTTTTGCTTATGATCCTTAACGAGCATGAGCTTGTTCTTGAGCTTTTCGGTTTCCTGGAGAAGACCGGAAAATGCAGCCACAGATGCCTGGAGCCGCTGAAGTTCATGAACCCTTGCAGAGGCCGCTTCCCGTTCCGCACCCTTGGATAGCTCAGCCTCATGAAGGGATTCTGCTTCCTTCAAGGCGAGAGCCAGCTTCTGCTTCTGACTTTTCAGCCGTTCCGCTTCTTCTTCGGTGTGTTTAACACTGCGGCCGGCTTTCAGATAATACTCCTCCTGCTTTTCCAGCTGTGCGGCTTTTCCGGCAAGCAAGATGGTTTTTCTGATTTTGTCCGCTTCAGGTTTCTTCCCCTCGAGCTCTTCCTTCTTTTTGATAAGGCTGTCCCGTTCCTTCATTTTCAGAAGCAATTCTTCAGCCTGGTGGATGTTCTTTTGGATTTTATCTCTTTCTGATTGCTTGTCCTGTTCCTTTTTTGCGAGAGTTGCGAGTGCATTGCCTGAAAGGGTGATTTCCTCTGCAAGCAGACTTAATATCCGCAATTCATTCGGTTCTTCACTGTTCATTTCCTGCTGAAGATTTTCAGCCAGGGACGGCCGGATATCCCGGATGAGCCCTTTTCGCTCATTTTGGTTCGCTTCCGCCTGCTTTTTTAGAGAAGTTGCTTCTTCCCGCAGCTTTTCCTCAATCTGCTTATAAATTTCTGTATGAAAAAGGCGCTGGAGAATCACTTCTTTATCCTTGCTTTCAGAAGTCAGCAGCTTCCTGAATTCTCCCTGGGGAATCATGAGGATCTGCCTGAACTGATTGGCATCCAGTCCCATGATGATCTTAATTTTTTCATCCACATCCCTGACGTTTGCGCCGAGCAGCTCCCGCTCCCCGTTGTCCTTGATTTCGTAAAGCTCTGCCTTGGCCCCCGCCGTTGTGGTTCCTTCCCCCGACTTTTTCTTCCGCTCCTGCTGGGGGGAACGGCTGATGTAATAGAATTTTCCACGCAGGGAGAATTCGAGGGCAACTTCTGTCAGGACATCATCCTCGGCAAACTGGCTCCTCAGTTCATTCCCGCTCCGGTCTTCCCCGCTTGCCTTGCCATATATGGCGAAACTGAGTCCGTCAAAAATCGTGGTTTTGCCAGCCCCTGTCTTTCCGGAAATCACAAACATCGTCCGGCTGCCAAGTTCTGCGAAGTCGATTTCTTCTTTTTTTGCATAAGGCCCAAAAGCCTGCATCGTAAGCTTCAAAGGCTTCATCAGAAATCTCCCTCCCTTTTTGTCTTCTCAATGAGCGCTGTCATCACTGCGAGCTTGGAATCATCGAATTCCCGGTCCGTCATGCTCGCATAGAACGTCTGAAACAGATCAAGCTCCGACTTCTTTTCGTCCCTCTGCACGGAGAATGACTGTTTGCGGCGCTGATCGGTAAGATCCCACTTCCGCTCCAGGTGAAGGATATTCGGATACACCTGTCTCAGCTTCCCCATCGGATCAAGGATTGACCCTTCGTCTAAAAGAGTGACCTTTATGTAATCATCCAGTTTTTGAGACTGATAGAAAGAAATATCCAGCAGCTCGTCCAGATGACCTTCAATTTCCCTCATATCCCTTTGCGGCAGGAGCGAACGGCTCTCCATATCAAAGCTGCCGTCCCCTGACATAGTCACAACCGATACAGCCTTCTTCTGTTTTGCCTCTGAAAAAGAGTACTTCATCAGCGAGCCCGAATAAAAGACCTTCGGATGTGCGATGGCATCCGGAGAGTGAAGATGACCCAGTGCAGTATAATCAAAGCATTCAAAGAGGCCGGAAGAAACACAGCCAGAACCGCCAACCGACAGATTGCGCTCTGAATCCGAAACCTTGCCGCCGAGCACAAAAGCATGGCCGACCAGTACATTCGGTTCGCGGGCATTGAGTTTTTCCTCAATCCTGCCAATGAGCGCCTTCATTGCATCCTGGTGGCTCTGGATGCTGTCATCCTCAAGCAGATGCCGGACCATTCCCGGCTCGGCATAAGGAATGCTGTAAAAGTTCACTCCGCCAATCTGAACAGGGTCAAAATTCCGCGAAAGCTTTCCCTGGATGAATAACCGGCTTTCTCTATACCAGCTTGTCCCAAAGGAAAGCCTTTCCGCACTGTCATGATTGCCCGCAATGGCCACAATCGGTATTTTCATTTCAACATTGATTTTATATAGGATTTCATCAAGCAGCTCGACCGCTTCTGTCGGCGGCACGGAACGGTCATACAGGTCGCCTGCAATCACCACCGCATCGGGCTGTTCTTCTTCAACAAGCTGGATGAATTGCAGCAGCATCCTGCGCTGTTCCTCAGTCATATGAATCCCGTGGACTATTTTTCCTAAATGCCAATCGGCAGTATGTATAAATTTCATTATTTCACCTCATAGTGTTTCAACAATAAGTTCCGAAGCGGCACTCATTCTATTTGCCTTCTATTATAGCAAAAATCCTGGGGAAACACAGCAGCGGGACGAACGCACGTTTCCAAATTACGCAAAAAGGGGCTTCTTTTGCCGTGTAATTATGCGCACCAAGTGTGCCTTTTATATGTGAAGTTGAAACATAATAGAAACACAAAAACGACAAATAAATGCATCAAATAAATGCAACTTTAAAAGCTGTTGCAGATGCAGGAAATAACGGTTTAAAAAAATGGGGGTGAAAGATTCCTCTCCGATTGCAATTCAATTATGCTCTTTTTAGTGAAACAACCGACCTTAAGGACATGGACGATATTCCAGCTGACGAACTCATTAATAATATTGAGTAACCCTATATTCAAAAGCACTCTTTTTTAACTGCCAACGCCACGTGATCGGTGGAAAGGTTTTAAATGATAATCTTCAGGCGATTGAACTCGAAAAACAACCAGTGAAATCAAAAGACAAGATCCTGTTATTGTTACCTGGCAGGCCTTGCGATCGGAGTCATGCAAAAGATAAGAAAGATAAGATTGGCATATCATACGATCCTTCAGCTGCCTTGCCGGTAAGCACGATGACTCAAGCCAACGTAATGGCCCATGCAAATCGTTATATGAGCACTCAAAAGTCATTTTCCATCATCCATCCGGAAGGAATGTAATGGTCACATTAAAATTGAATACTGCAAATGCCTTTCTGAAGGTGCCAGCAGCTGCTTGGGGGTCGTGTTCGATGAAAACGGAAAAATCATTGAACAGAAAATTGAAGCAGCCGACAAAATCATGAAAGTAAACTTCCAACATTGCTTCCTTTTGAAATTGGAGCTGGCAGAACGGAAATCGTTGTAACGGAAGGGATAAAATTTAATCCGAAGCTTTCAGAGAGGTTAATTTTGGGGTTAAGCAAACAATTCTTGAGATCTTTTAAACGCTGGGATCGGGACCACCCTCGTAAATCCATTGATAGCATGGCTGGATTTAATGAAAATTTTGATCCGGGACACCCTCGCCACAGTGAGCTAAAGCAGAAATCGTAAACAGGCGTGTACAGCTGGCGCAAAGAATCTGCAGCGTGATCATAAATAAAATCCTTGAATTGAAAAGATGATCCGTATGTATTCATTTATGGCGCCGGCAGCTGTCTTAAAGGACAACTTGCAAAAATCTTTGATACAAAAGGACATACAACGAATGTAACCTTCCTGTCTGCACCTATGTTTGTCAATCCAGGCGGCTTCCTTGTTTATACTTACTCACCATGTTATGAACAGCAATAGGAATCAGGTGTTACAGCCAATGACCCGAAATCGGAATAAGGATTAGGCGGTCGGATCAATATTTATTTAAGCCGTGAAATCCCGCCTGAATGTATTGACTTGATCAACAAACAATCAGACTTATCTAGTTTTTTCTTCTTTGACTCTCTGTAATAATAAAGAAAAGGGTGTTATCTGAAAACAGGCATGGCTGAATAAACCACCACGCCTGTTTTTTCATATCTTTAACTAACGGTAAACATCCAAGTAACTCCAAACTTATCCTGGACAGATCCATGCAGTTTAGCAAAGAATGCCGGCTGAAGGTCCATTTGGACTTTGCCCCCGTCTTTTAGGGCGTTCCAAGCTTTTTTAGCCTGATCTTCTGAATCAAGCTCGACACTGATACTTACCTTCCCGCCGTTCCCTGGGTCTCTTTTAGAATCTGAACCCATGATCAGGCCTGTTTCAGTCAGTTTTAATTCGGAATGCAATACAAGGTTCCGGTCATCTTCATTTATTGGAAAATCCGGATTCGGAGGCATATCTCCATATTTTTGCAGAGAGAGTATTTCTCCATCAAAAGCCGTCTGGTAAAGTGTAAATGCCTCTTCACACTCTCTATTAAACATTAAATAAGGCTTAATCATTTCTATTCTCCTTCTGGCTCAGCCATTGTTATTTTATACTTATATTCATTATATACGAACGTTCGTTCTTCATTCAATTCCTTTATAAATAATTTTTGAAAAAAAGTAATAAGTGGAATTTTACCTTCTTGAGCTACAGGGACTTATTTACGATAAGAAAAAAACTTCTCTCCCATGTCGAAAACAGAACAATACATCATCAGCTGGATCTTATACTAACCAAAATATAACCGCTTAACCGCAGATTTTTGGAAGATTACCTTATTGGGAGACGACTCCAGTTTATTATGTTACAGCTGCATTTCTTCCTTTAATAGGTGGTCAGCCAACTTCAAAACTTTCTGTACAGTCTGTCGTGCTGCCCGAAATAGCTTTTACATGCTTTCATAATTGATTTACTAGGTTTTATAAATGTTCGGAACCAGCTCTGAGAACTACTTGGAAGAAGATCGACTTTATTATTCGGCTTTTTCAGACGGCTTAAGCCGTTCCTTCTCAGGCTCACGGATCTTCCCTCGGTCATAATAGTTTTTCCTTTTTGCCCATCATAGTTCAATCCCCTGTTCGGTTAATTTTACTTTTACCGGGCATTTCTTCAACTTGCTTATAAGATTGACTATAGGATTAAAATCATGAAGAGACAAATGGAGCATGCATATCCATGCCTTTACGAGGTTGATAATATGCCTGTACCATAGAGCCTTAAAATGTTGGGACAAGAGGGTATTTTTTTCATTTTCGGAAGCTGGTTTTATGCTATGATATAGAAAATCAATGAAACTACGAGGTCTATATATGAATTTTATGGGTCAGCTGGTTTTAATTCTTATTTCGGTAGGATTCACCCTATATCAGACAATCGTTCATCAGAAACCTTTTTTTACCTTGGACTTTTTTGCATTCACAGTGATTGCCTGGATTGCCGGCTGGCAGTATGATCGTTCCCGGCTTCACTACAAAAAAGCTCAGGAAAATGAAGAAGGCTACAAAAGACTGCTCGATTTCCTGCCAAGATCCGTAGTCATCCACCATAACGGAAAGATTTTATATGCCAATCAGGCTGCAGCCAGGCTAATCGGTGCCAAAAGCAGGGATGATTTAATTGCATCAAGCCTGATGGACTGGATCATGCCGGAAGCAAAGGAAAAACTCGCTCTCAGGATCAAGCAGATACATAAGGAAAATAAATGCCTGGATACTTATGAATATAAATTGAAGCGGCAGGACGGCACGATGTTTTATTTTGAAGCTTCCTCCATTAGCATCACCTTCGCTTCAAAGAATGCCATTTTGACCATCGGGAAAGACGTGACGGAGCGTAAGGAAGAGACCGACCGCCTTCTACAAAAATCAGAGAAACTTGCCCTGCTTGGCCAAATGGCAGCGGGAATTGCCCACGAAATCCGGAATCCGCTGACATCCATCAAAGGCTTTATCCAGCTCTTCAAGAATAACCATCTCAAGGAAGAGTATGTGGATATTGTCCTTTCTGAACTCGAACGGATCAACTCGATCGTCGGTGAATTCCTGGTGCTCGCCAAACCGACTGCGGCTGTTCTTGCGGAACAGGATGTGAAATTGCTCGTAAAAGATGTGGTAACACTCATTAACACCCAATCCATCCTTAATAATGTCCAGATATTCGTGGAGCTTGAAAGCGAGCTTCCCAAAATCAGCTGTGAAGAAAAGCAGCTGAAACAGGTGTTTCTCAATCTGCTGAAGAACTCGATCGAAGCGATGCCTACAGGAGGAAATATCGATGTAAAAGTCACAAAGCCGGATGGCGATTTTATTTCCATCAAGATCATCGATCAGGGAATCGGTATTCCGCAGGAGCGCATCGCCACACTCGGCGAACCCTTTTATACCACCAAGGAAAAAGGAACAGGCCTCGGTCTCATGACATGCTTCAAGATCATTGAAGCCCATAACGGCGAACTAAAAATAGACAGCGTCGTCAATCAGGGCACCACCATTGAAGTGATCCTGCCTGCCCTTTCTCCTTCCTATCACAACATTGAACTCAACAAAATATAAACGGCACCGCCAAGATGGCGGTGCCGTTTTTGTGTGCGGACTTTTATCAGGGGCTAACTATCGTACAATATCCAAAAATACCATATTATGGTATAATTTAATATATGACTATTAAAATAAAATAGTAGGGGGGAAATAGTATTAAGGAAAATTTTAGTTATACTGTTATCTGTTTTCTGCTTTGCTGCAGGCGGCTGTTCATACCAGGACTCTAATGAAGTTAAAAGCCAAGAGGAAAAGCCAGCCCTAAAGGTCACACGTTTTTCACATGAAAACCAGCAGTTCAAGATCATCCCTTTCTTCAACCCATTCATGCAGTATACGGAAGCAGCAGGCAAGGAATCTCAATCAAGTGAGCAGGAATTATATGAAAATAAAATTCTAAAATCATTTCGAAACACAATAATCAAATTCAATTTGGAGCAGACTTACAATTATTCTTCCTATTTAACACCTTCCCTTGACTTACAAAAACTCAAAGATGACACTGCCAAACTCCTTAACCGGAAGGATATTATGAAAGCCATTAAAGAAGCTCTGATCCAATCCTCTAAGGCCCTGCCCGGCGGAGAAAAAAACGTCATCGTGATGCCGGCCAACCCCGAATGGCCACTGGAAGAAACAAATGGAATCGCAGCCTTTACGGTAAGTAAAAATTTCATTTTACTTCAAGTTCAGCCTTCCGTTACTAAAAATATATAAAATATACCGTGGCACACGAATATCATCACACGATGATGATGGAGAAAAACGCGGTAGGCAGTGCAGTGCTCGATGGAGTCCTCTTTGAAGGCAGAGGCGAAGCCTTCGCAAATATGCTGTACCCTGAAACAGGAGTTCAATTTACCAGAACTATAGGTGATACTTTCTTAGAAGATGCTTTCACCATGAAAAAGATTCCTATGACATGCAAGTCTACGCTGATTTTATGAATGGAAGTGAATCCAAACACATTCCGCCATTTTCAAATTATACAATCGGCTACAAAATCATGCAGAGTTATCTGCAAAAAAATCCACAGGTGAAAACCAATGAGTGGACCGTCCTGAACCCAAAGGAAATCTTGCAGAACAGCGATTACCCATACTTACTGAAGTAGAGTGATATGTACATACAGAAAGCAGCGCCCCGCTCGGTCGTAAATTATCTTTTACGATCATTTTTTCGTCCCCACGGGCTCTTTTTGGTTCTAATCATTCCTTTACAACCTTTTTGCCTTCTCCAAGGACTCTTTTTAGTTCTAATCATTCCTTTACAACCATTTTTTCTACTCCGTAGGGTCTTTTTGGTTCTAATCATTCCTTTACAACCATTTTTCGTTATCCGTAGGGTCTTTTTGGTTTTAATCTCTCCTTTACAACTATTTTTCGTTATCCGCAGAGCCTTTTTGGTTCTAATCATTCCTTTACAACCATTTCTCCTTCTCCGCAGGCCCTTTTTGGTTCTAATCATTCCTTTACAACCATTTTTCGTTATCCGCAGGGTCTTTTTGGTTCTAATCATCCTTTTACAATCATTTTTCCTACTCCGCAGGCCATTTTTGGTTCTAATCATTCCTTTACAACCATTTTTCCTACTCCGCAGGCCATTTTTGGTTCTAATCATTCCTTTACAATCATTTTTCCTACTCCGCAGGCCATTTTTGGTTCTAATCATTCCTTTACAACCATTTTTCCTACTCCGCAGGCCATTTTTGGTTCTAATCATTCCTTTACAACCATTTTTCGTTATCCGCAGGGTCTTTTTGGTTCTAATCATCCCTTTACAACCATTTTTCCTTCTCCGCAGGCCATTTCTGGTTCTAATCATTCCTTTACAACCATTTTTTCTACTCCGCAGGGTCTTTTTGGTTCTAATCATTCCTTTACAACCATTTTTTCGTCTCCGCAGGCTCTTTTTGGTTCTAATCATTCCATTACAACCATTTTTTCTACTCCGCAGGGTCTTTTTGGTTCTAATCATTCCATTACAACCATTTCTCCTTCTCCGCGTGCTGTTTTTGGTCGTAATTGATTTTCGTTATCTTACTGATGACGTCCTGAACTTCGCCGCTGCTTTTTATTTCAAAAAAATAATCCGCTTCATCCTTCGAAGGTGCTCCCTTATCCATCTGCAGGGATTCGGCCGACTGCCTGGCAAGCACTTCCTGGAAACTCGCAGCACTTCTGAAAATATTAGTGCTGCGGCTGCTGTTCCTTACTCTTGCACTGAGGATGTCTTCACTTATTTGAAAAGAAGCAAGAACGGTTGTAAATCCTTGATTCTGGTAATATCTTAGTAAAGCAAGACGCCCCTTTCGGCTGAGGTTAGAGCTGCAGATGATGAGATGGAGATCTGTCTCCTTCACTGCATAGTCGGCAATGGTCTGGGTGATGGCATATTTAATGGTATTAGGACCATCCAAGGGCAATAATTTTCTATAATAAGTATTAATGAATGCTGCGTGATTGTCCTGGTCGATCACAATGGAATGGTCTAATTTCTGTTCTAATTTTCTTGCAAATGTGGTCTTCCCGCTATGTGTTTTTCCTGCTGTGATGACTGCGATTCTCTTCATAAAAACCCTCCATCAGCTAAAATTCTCTAACCAGTTTAACATGAATGATCAGTTTCAATAAAAAGCAAAAAACCTGGATCCAAGACCGATCCAGGCTCGTTATGCAATATTAGAATGTGCCTTCCAGCACGACTTCGCTAAGCGGTTTCCTGCCGCTTGGCACTTCCCTTGCCTGAAGGGCCTCGCTTAAGGATTCTTTCTCTCCGCGATAACCGAGGGCAATGACAGCATGAAGCTCTATATGTTCGGGTACATTGAGTGCCTTGCGGGCAGCTTCCCGGTCAAAGCCGCCGATTGCATGGGTGCTTATGCCGAGCAATCCGGCCTGAAGGGAAAGATACCCCCAGGCAGCTCCCGCATCAAAAGCATGAGCTCCATTAGCGTCTCCATTTTCCCGTTTCGTATCCGAAGCAAGCATGATGAGGACCGGCGCCTTTTCTGCCCAGCTTAGATTGAATGGGCTCAAGAATTGGTGAAATGCCTTCAGCTGCTCTTCCGATTTAGCCACAACAAACCGCCATGGCTGGTCATTATACGATGAAGCCGCCCAGTGTCCGGCTTCCAGAATTTTATATAAGTCTTCATCCGTTATCTTTTGTTCGGTAAACGCACGCGGTGACCATCTATTTAAAAAGAGCGCATCCACCCCATATTCCGCTTTGCGGCTTTCCTTTACTTCTGGATCAAGCTGTCCATTTTGAACCATATGAATCCCCTCTTTCCATATACAGGTAAAGAAAGACAGGCTTCCCTGTCTTTCTCAGTTATCAGTCATGAAAATTCGTGCCATCCGTTGTCGCCTTGATAATGCCGGCGCGTATGACGAAGTCGCCGAAGTGCTCGCCTTCATTGCGTTCCTTTGCATAGCGAGGAAGCAGGATGTCCAATTCTTTTAGAATTTCTTCTTCCCCAATGTTTTCTCTGTGCATCTTGCTGAGACGGCTGCCGTCAAAGGCTGCGCCAAGATACATATTGTATTTGCCCGGTGCTTTCCCGATGAATCCAATCTCAGCAAGCGCATGGCGGGCACAGCCATTCGGGCAGCCTGTCATGCGGATCGTGATTTCTTTATCACGCAGCCCTGCACGGTCAACAATGTCATCAATTTTATCAACCAGGGATGGAAGATAGCGCTCAGCTTCTGCCATGGCGAGTCCGCAGGTAGGAAGGGCCACACAGGCAATGGAGCTTCGGCGAAGCGCGGAAAACTTGCTGCCATCTGTCAGGCCGAATGCCTCAAGAAGAGCCGTAATTTGTTTTTTCTTCTGACTTGATACATTGCCGATAATCAGGTTTTGGTTGGAAGTAAGGCGGAAGTCCCCACTATGGACTTTCGCAATCTCACGAAGGCCGGTCTTCAGCTTATATTGCTCATAATCAGCCACTCTTCCGCCTTCAATGAACATAGTGAAATGCCATTTTCCGTTGATCCCTTTAACCCAGCCATACCGGTCGCCATTGCTTTCAAATGCATAGGGGCGTGCTTCCATCAGGCTCCAGCCGAGACGGTTCTCGATCTCTGCTGTGATATTTTCCAGGCCCAGGCGGTCGACCGTATATTTAAAACGGGCATTCTTACGGACAGACCGGTTGCCATAATCCCTCTGAATGGTGATGATCTTTTCGGCCACTTCAAGGATAGAATCCGGCGTACAGAATCCAATAACCTTTGCCACCTGAGGATAAGTTGCCTTATCTCCATGGCTCATACCCATACCGCCGCCGATTGCAATGTTGAAGCCGATCAGTTTTCCGTCCTCAACGATGGCGATGAAGCCGAGGTCCTGGGAGAAAACATCGATATCATTTGATGGAGGCACGGCAATTCCTATTTTGAATTTCCGGGGCAGATAGAGAGGTCCGTACATTGGCTCAATATCTTCACTCTCCGGTGTTCCCGCAACTTTTTCCTCATCGAGCCAGATTTCATGGTAGGCACGTGTTCGCGGGAGAAGATAGTCGCTCAGTTTTTTTGACCATTCATAAACTTCTGCGTGAATCTCCGATTGATACGGATTGGATGTGCACATCACGTTCCTGTTCACATCGCCGCAGGCAGCGATGGTATCCATCAGAGAAGCATGAATTCCCTGAATGGTCTTTTTCATATTCCATTTCAAGATGCCATGCATCTGGAAGGTTTCACGGGTGGTTAGTTTTAGGGTTCCGTTGCCATACTTTTCGGCCAGGTCATCCATGACCAGCCATTGATCTGGCGAAGCCACTCCGCCCGGCAGCCGGACGCGGAGCATGAATTGGTAAGCAGGCTCAAGCTTCTGCTTTTGCCGCTCGTTCCTTAAGTCCCGGTCATCCTGAAGATAGCTGCCGTGATGCTTCATCAGTCGGTTATCATCCTCGGGGATGCCTGCGCTGATTTGATCCAGCATCACTTCCTTCAATGTCCCGCGTAAAAAATCACTTCGTTCTTTAATTCCTTCTACGTCACTTGGCGCTCCTTCTGGCGCTTTCAGTATCGGGTTCACCATGTTGAGATGCTCCTTTCTGTGTAAAAATCAATACACATCGCGCTGATAACGCTTCTCCTGCTGCATATTTGCAAGATAGCTCTCCGCTTTTTCGGGGCTCATCCTGCCTTCTTTTGCAATTATATCAATGAGAGTCTGGTGTACATCATGGGCCATATTCTTCTCATCGCCGCACACATATACAACTGCCCCCTCTTCAAGCCAATTAAACAGTTCACTGCCAGCTTCCTGCATTCTGTGCTGGACGTACACTTTTTCCTCTGTATCACGCGAGAAAGCCACGTCCATTCTCGTTAGAATGCCTTCCTTCAGCCACTTCTGCCATTCTGTCTGATACAGAAAATCTGTCACAAAATGCTGATCTCCGAAGAAAAGCCATGACTTTCCTTCAGCACCGCGCTCCTCACGCTCCTGCATAAAGGAACGGAATGGAGCGATGCCTGTACCCGGACCCACCATGATAATCGGTGTATCATCGGACGGAAGCTTGAAGTTCTGGTTTTCCTGTATGAAAACAGGAAGCGTGTCGCCATGCTGAAGCCGCTCGGCACATAAAATTGAGCATACTCCGCTGCGGCTTCGTCCGTGAGTATCATATCGCACAGCACCAATAGTCAGGTGGACTTCCTCAGGATTCGCCTCCAGACTGCTCGCGATGGAATAGAGGCGGGCCGGCATCTTACGCAGTATATCTATCAGTTCCTGTGGAGAAACGTCCCATGGGCCATGTTGCCGCAGCAAATCTAGTAAATCACGGCCTTCCATATAAGATCTTATTTCATCATTTCCTGAAGATAGCAGGGCTTTCAGTGTTTCACCGGAAGAAAGCGCTCCAGCCTTTTCAAGCACAGGCTTTGTAAGCGCCGTGATTTCGAAATGGATAGTCAGGGCTTTTTTCAGTGCCGCTTTTTCACCCTGCTTGTTGATTACCACTTCTTCATCGGGGTTCCAGCCCATTTCGCTGAGGATCAAATCAACCAGCACCGGGTCGTTTTCAGGATAAATACCAAGCGCATCTCCCGGTGAATACGTCAGTCCTGAACCTTCAAGCGAGAGCTCCAGGTGGCGTGTTTCTTTATTGGAACCGCGGCCATTCAAATTCAGATTTTCAAGCACTTCTGCCCTGAACGGATTTGTCCGGGAATACTCTGATTCTGCCGGAACACCAAGTGGCGCGTGGGGCTGTACGGCTGTTTCTGCTGCAGAGCTGCCTTTAAGACTTTTCTTCACGCCATCAAGCCATTCCTGTGCCGGCTCATCAAAATCAAGGTCACAATCCACCCGGTCATACAGGCGCTGTGCACCTAGCTCCTCAAGCTTTTGATCAAATTCCTTACCGGTCTGACAGAATAGTTCATAGGAACTGTCACCGAGTGCGAGGACCGAATATTTCAGCTCCTCAAGCTTCGGCGCCCGCTTTCCATGCAGGAATTCATGGAAAGAGATGGCGTTATCAGGCGGATCCCCTTCCCCATGCGTACTCACAACAATCAGCAGGTTATTGAGTTTTTTCAGTGTGTTAGGCTTAAAATCATTCATGGAAGAAACGGTAACCTTAAAGCCTTCCGCTTCTAGCTGATGCTTGGATTTTTCTGCAAGGCGCTGTGCGTTGCCTGTCTGGGAGCCAAATAGGATGGTCACTTCCCTGGAGACTGCCGGTGCAGGCGCTTCAGCCTTAGCCGTCTGCGCGGCCCCGGTGCCCGTACCTGACTGGGAAGCTGTCAGATAGCCGCTCAGCCAGATTTTCTGTGTTTCAGTCAAGCTCGGCAGAAGGCGGTTAAGGAGCTCTGCCTGCTCCTCATTAAACGGGCTGTTAAATACCTGAAGTTGCAACAATATCCACCTCACAAAAGAATTCTTATCATGGGTTAAACAAATGCAGAACCGCATTTCTATTTTACCTATCAAATAAGTTGGTTTTAATTATATAAAAAATCAAAAAGTTTATCATGTATCACTTTACCGAATATGAGTTCATTAGTAAAATAAATTTTAATTATCATTACTATTAAGATTGCTGATCATTGGAGGGCGCAAGATGAATTATGACGAACTCAAAACCTTTGTGACACTGGCCGAAGTGAAAAACTTCACGAAAACAGGGGAACTTCTCCTTATGTCGCAGCCAAGCGTCTCCCTTCATATTAAGAACCTGGAGAAGGAATTCCAGACCCAGCTGTTCCAGAGGTCGCCCAAGTATCTAAAAATAACGCCAACCGGGGAAATCCTCTATGAGCGGGCCAAACGAATGATTGCTCTCTATGATCAAACCCGTGTCGATATCATGGAAAGCCAGAACATTATCAAAGGGCAGCTTAAAATCGGGGCCAGCTTCACTATCGGAGAATATATCCTTCCCTCCCTGCTGATTGATCTGCAAAAACTCTATCCCGAGCTCGAATTGCAGCTGACGATCGGCAATACGGAGGAAATTGTCGCATCCGTCAATTCCTATCAGGTGGATATCGGCCTGATAGAAGGACAGACCAACGAGAAAAGTCTTTCCGTGCATCCATTCATGCAGGATGAGCTCTTTTTGGTCACCTCTAACGATCATGTTTTAGCGGAGAAGAGTGAAGTTTTGATTACCGACCTTCAAAATCAAGCCTGGATCACAAGGGAACTGGGGTCGGGAACACGTGAATATCTGGATCATGTTTTCCGTTCCAACGGCCTGAAGGTAAAGTCCCTTCTGACCATCAGCAGCAACCAGGGAATCAAAGAATCCGTCATCCAGGGAATGGGGCTTTCCCTATTGTCGCACAGCGTGATCAGGCGTGATGTGCTGCAAAATAATTTGTCCGTCATCAACCTGCGGAATCAGCGCTTTACCCGGACTCTTTCCTATTTATATTCCCCTATTATGGAAGAAAAGAAAAATGTCCAGGCGTTTATAAAAGCCCTGCACAATAAATGGCCAGAAGACGGGACCGAGCTATCCCGTAATCCGGTCAATAGTTCCGGGTAATGGAATAAACGATATGATCCGTCCATTCTCCATGTTCATGGATGAAATTCTTCCTTACACACTCAAACTCAATACCGGCACCGAGGGCAAGCGCAATGGAGGGTTCGTTATCCAGGTTGATATGAGCTTCAATCCGGTGGAAGTCCAGCTCCCGGAACGCAAGGGCGATGGCCGCTGTTACTGCTTCTTTGCCGTAGCCCCGCTGCCAGAATTGATTATGTATGGTATAGCCGATTCGCGCCCATTGGAAAGTTCCTCTCGCAAGTGTCGAGAAGTCGACCATGCCGAGATGGACCCCTCCATCTTTGCTGAATATGCCAAAAACATGGGCGGTATCTTGCACTCCCAGCTCCTGGTGTTTCTGCACCAGGCTGCTGAACCATTCCTGTGTACAGATGCTCATATCCAGCCTTCCAGGGTCATGTCTGTTCAGTGAGGGCTGCCGGCTTGAGAATGACTCCAGCCAGTTCCAATAATCCTTATCCTGGAGCGGTCTGATGACTAAACGTTCTGTTTCAATGCTGGCAGAAAACTCTTTTTCCAGTAGAGCCAATTTTTTTCCTCCTACGATTTGCATTCAGGAAGATTATACCACCATTGCATCGGCTTATCATTTAACAATATTAAAGATTGTAATAGTTATAAATGTCGCCTATTATACCCTCCAGCTGGTGTACCCCTAAATCAGTATTTGTCATGACAACAATCCCCCTCCCTGTAGAAGGGCAGGCTGCCATCAAACATTGAAATCCCAGTCCCCAGCCAAGAGAGGATACTTCTACTTCTCTGTCTGGACCATCCAGGAATACCCCCAGACCAGTCCAGGGCCTACAGCCCTGCGGACTTATCATTTCTTGTATCATGCGGGCAGAGATTCCGAGCTTACTTTTGTTCTGTAGGGCATCCATGACTTCAAGCACTAGAAGTGAGAGGTCAGAAGCAGCAGTCCACAGTCCGGATGCCGCGGGATAAGGATATATGGGATAATCCCCTTCTACTGCCCCGCCATTTCTGTTGTGACCGGCAGCAACATCCTCTTGCAGCCCTTCAGATATATGACGTAAAAACAAGCTGTTTTTCATATGTAATGGCTGGAATATCAGCTCACTTGCAATTTCTTCAAAGGGTTTCTTGGTCACATCCTCTATTACCTGCTGAATGATACAATATCCCCCGTCTGAGTAGTGAAAGCTGCTTTCTGGTTCGTATTTCATCTTAATTGGTTCTTTGCAATATGGTGTTGCTCCGGTTAATATTTCTGCCATGGAAGGGAAGCCTTTGCCTGGGATTAGTTCCATAAAGCTTCCTTCAGGATCTATAATCCCAGATTGATGGCTCAGCAGGTTTCGCAGGGTTATGAATTTATCTTTTGATAAATCGGCATGGGGGACTCTCCATGTGGTCAGTCTTTTGTTTACATCCTCATCCAAATCGAGAACTCCCTGCTCTGTTAATATCAGTACAACCATGGAGGTTAAAAACTTACTGATTGAACAAGCATTAAAAATCGTGGTATGGTCCACTTTTAAGTGAGTTCCTGCCTTTATCAGCCCATAATTTTCAATAGAGCTGATGTTACCATTATTGATTAAAGAAACGCTAAGCCCCATTACATTATGATGGTTCATTCGCTTTTCTATATTTAAAGATGTTTGATCCATCGTACTCCCCCTGTTTTTGAGAACACCTTTTCTCCCCTATATTCATTCTTTAGCATGATAGGGAGTATTGGCATTAACCATTGCTTTGCAAGTAGGTGCATAAAACATTTTTGATTTATAGTTTATATACTAGAACAAATGTTCTAAATATTCAAGAAACAATTAACAAAAAAAGAGGGCCTGATTTCAGCCCTCCCTCTCTTATCTATTACGCAGAATATTACGGCGGATTTTCCCGGAGTCCGTTTTTGGCAAGTGCTCGGCAAATTCGATCTTCCGTGGATACTTATACGGTGCCGTCAGATTTTTGACAAACTGCTGGAGTTCTTTTATTAAATCCTCAGTACCCTCCACTCCCTCTTTTGTGACGACGAAGGCTTTCACTATATTCCCGCGCACTTCATCCGGAAAGGCGACAACGGCACATTCTTTTACAGCGTCATGCTTCATGAGCGCGTCTTCTACTTCAAAGGGGCCGATGGTATAGCCGGAGCTGATGATCACATCATCGTTCCTTCCCTGGAACCAGAAGTAATGATCTTCATCCTTCGTAGCCTGATCTCCTGTCAGGAAGTAATTTCCTGCAATTGCTGCCTCTGTTTTCTCCTGATCCTTGTAATAGCCTTTGAAAAGAGCAGGAAAATCCTTTCGGATCGCGATCGTTCCTGCTGTATTCGGGGGCAGCGGCTGCCCGCTTTCATCGACGATTTCAATATAATCCTGCATCAGCGGCTTGCCCATTGAGCCTATTTTGCTTTCATCATCCTCAAGGCCTGCGATCAGGAGCGTGCTTTCTGTCTGGCCGTAGCCGTCGCGGATCCTGATCTGGAACTGGCGCTTGAATACATCGATCACTTCGCGGTTCAGAGCTTCTCCGGCGGATACAGCTGTATGCAAGTTTGAAAGTGAAAATTCCCCGATGGTATCAAGTTTTGCCATCATTCTGTACTCAGTCGGCGTGCAGCATAAAACATTGATAGAGTTTTCTTCAAGCAGCTCTAGATACCGGTGAGGCTGGAAACGGCCGTTATACACAAAGCCTGTCGCCCCTGAACCAAGGATGGATAAAAACGGGCTCCACACCCATTTCTGCCAGCCAGGCGCAGCCGTTGCCCAGACCATGTCGTTCTCCCCGATATTCAGCCATTTGGAAGCGGCAGTCCTTAGATGGGCAAACCCCCATCCATGGCTGTGGACCACTCCTTTCGGCATTCCGGAGGTACCCGAGGTATACGCGAGGAATGCATAATCATCTCTATGTATGGCAGGAGCTGTAAAGGACTCCTCCTGCTGTTCCATGATTTGTTCAAGAGAGTCCCAGCCGGGTTTGTCTCCGCCAAACGCAAGACGAAATCGAAGTGAAGGAAGCTCCCCCACAATTGAATCGAATTCCGTTGTGAATGGACCATAACTGATGACCGCTGCTGCCTCCGAATGAATGATACGATGGGCAAGATCCTTTGCACGCAGGAGCTCTGATGCTGGACTTATCACTATGCCCGCTTTCAGGCACCCCAGATAAATGATATAAGCTTCGATGAGCCGTGGAGTCATGACAATGACTCTATCCCCTTTTTGGAGGCCGAGCTGCTGCAGAGCGTTCGCCAATTGATTTGCTTTACTGATCAGTCCCGAATAGCTTATCGTTTTTCTTTTACCCGCTTCATTTAGCCAGATCAGCGCATTCTTATCTGACTTGTGACGTTCAATTTCATCTGCAATATTGTAGTATTCTGGTGCTGTCAATGTTTTACTTTCCAAGAAACTCTACCTCTATTCTTTTAAATGGTTAATAATCAAAAAACTAATGGGTGTATTATATCAACTACTATTATGACTTGGTACTAATTTGCTCATTTCATTGCTTTTTACATTACTTTTACAAAATCATCCATTTTCCTTTAAAAAGATAAGTTACCTTAAAGCTGAAGGGAGCTGATGGAATGGCAGACGAAAAATTGGCCATGCTGCTGAAGCTGAGGAACGGTCTAGAGGACCAGATTAGGCACATCCAAAGGGACGAGTATACGTATACTGAAAGAATTGCCGACTTAAAAGGTCAGTACAAAGCATGTGAAAGCATGAAAGGTCTTGTGAATAGAAAAGAAATTCTTGAAGTAATCCTTCACTCTATAAATCATGAAGAATTGCAGCTTGAACAATTGCTGAATTATAAAAGGCAGCATGAAGAACATCTAAATCAGCAGCTGTACCGAACCTGCAAATCCATGGCCGCATTAGCAAGCCGGCACCCGTTCGGCCATTACTGCCTGGCATAATAAAGGATAGACGGAGCAACTGCAGCTCCCTCGATTCTTTTTTGTAAGTATGGCTCTTCTGTAACGGCTTGATCCACACTTATACAACAGCAGGCAGAATTTCATAAATGCACCTGCTTATATCATTTACCTAAATAGCAGCGTCTACCCGGGAACCACCTATGGTTCAAGCATTACTACCCATCAAAACACCGCTTTTGCCGATTATTTCAACTACTTTAGGTGATACTTTTACACAGAGCAACCATACTTTGGGCGAACAGGTGAATCTCGAAGCTTTTTCCTGCGGAATAGAGGCTTATGTGACCGCATCCATTTGGATACAGCGGATGTAATTCTTTCATGTCATTTTGGAGATGGACGAGCCTTGGGCTGGCCTGGTAATCGGATCATCTTTCTCATAGAGGAAGACGTCATCAACTTTGCTAAATTAAATGAAATACAGATTCAAGATAACATTCTGATTCATCAAGCTGACTGGCTGTATACATCGACTACACCTTTATAGGCATAACATCACCATTCCAGCTCCAGGCCAAAAACAGATCCTGGGCAATTACTTCAGCTATGCCCGGCAATGGGGATCAGGAACCGATACTGCTGCTTCAGGTTTTCCGGCTGGAAACAGCATAAACGCCCCTCCTGGATCGAATCTGTCTTATATATATAGGCAGATTTTTTTCATTAACTCTTATAAGGACGCAGAAAAAAAAGCCCGCAGAGCATCTTACTGCCTGCAGGCTTCCCGGGTGATCACTGAAACAAATGCTGATATGGCGCCACATCCACTTGTCTCTGATTCAATTTTTTCAATAGAAACTTATGATCACGCTTTGGAGTCGCCATGATATATCCACGGATAATCAAGTCTTCCGTAATGCGCTTTGCTTTCTCCTGTATTGCAAGCTCCCCGATCTTACCGGCAATCTTTTGGCGCGCAACATCACGGAACAGCTCAGGCACCGGGCTCACGAGATCTTCCAGCAGATCCTTTTCCTTCTGTTTCCAGAGGCTTCTCGTCTCTCTTACATAATGCTCTTCCCAATCAAGAATGGAACGTCCATCTTCCTTGGGAAGGCGCTTTAAAAACTTCCGGAACATAAAGAAGCCGCCGATCGAAAACAGCCCGACCAATAAAACGACCCAAAACAGGATAAACCATAAAAACCAACCTTGCAGCAAAAAGTCCACCCCAGTTTTTCATAAAATTATACTTCTATTATAGCGAGCTCTATATGACAATTACAAGAGTAATAAAGTTAATGGGCTGTTGATGAATGGAGTAAAAACCAAGGTCTCTAACAGAAGAAAGAAACTATATTTGAAAAGCTTTTTCTCCCCCTGCTTTACTATTTTATTATGGGGTGGATGGGCAGCAGGTGCGCTGCCCGGTCCTCAAAACCGCTCAACGAAACTACGTATTAGAATACGATTACAATCAGCATTACACTGACTGAAAACTCCCCCATTTAGAGGGTGAATTCGACAATTAGAACCATATCCCCTTCTCCATGATAATGCTTCGAATATTCACTTTTTTAATTAATTTGTATTTTTATAGAATTAAAATGAAAAGTTTCTGAACAAAGTACTATTATACCGAGTCAGGCACCCTTGTGAAATCCATAACTTTTTATCAAAAAAAAAAGACTGTCAGCCCGCCATAAAATCGGCTTGAACTGACAGTCTGCATATGATTATCTTTTTCGAAAGTCCCTGGCAGTTTATTTCTTCAGGTCTTCTATAGAATCAATCTCCATATATTCCGGAACCACGATTCCTAATTTGGTGCCTTTTAAATTTGGCCCCAGGTCGACAAATTGATTGCCATATTTCTTCATGTAATCCTGATGTGTAGTTGGAAGCCATGCGGCTACCAGACCATCCGCACTTCCATTGGCCACTCCAGTGAACATAGGTCCCGCTTCTACCTGCTTAAGCGTTACATCATAACCCTGGCTTTCCAGGACGGCGCCGATGACGTTTGTGCTTGCCACTTCAGATTCCCATGAAACATAAACCAGGCTTACTTTCTCGCCATTACCTTTCACTGAGCCAGCCGTCCATTTTTTCACTTCATCTTTATGGCGGTCCATCCATTTGCCGGCAGCATCAGCAGGCTTCATGCCTTCCTGGATATCACTCATCACTTCTTCCATATCCTTTGCCTGCCAGAAGAATTGATCCAGGATCTTGAAAGCGCCAGGATTGTCCTCTTTAAATCCTTTTCTGACCACAGTATGGATGTTTTCATCTTTACCAAAAGAGCCTTTTGGGTCTTTTAAATATTTCAGCTTATATTTGGAGAACATCCAGTGGGGGGTCCATCCAGTGACTATGATTGGTTCTTTCTGGTCATAAGCCTTCTTCAGTTCTGCTGTCATAGCAGCGGAAGATCCTTCGACCAGTGTCCAATCCTCCTGCAGGCCGTAATCCTTCAAAGCTTGTTTAGCTGACTTCATCAACCCTGCACCAGGGTCGATGCCGACAATTTTATAATCAACCTGTCCCCCAATTGAGTTTGCAGCACCTTTATCGGCACCTTCACCCCTGACCGATACAGTAAACATGGAACCTATAAGGAGAATGATCAATGTTCCATACGCATATTTCTTCGGTACAATGCGGCTGTATGCCGGTTTCCGGAGATTTTGGGAAATTCGGTCTAAAATAATGGCAATGATAACGATAGCGAGCCCTGCCACAAATCCTCCGCCAACTTGTACTTGAGTGACAGCCCTGTAAACCTCTGCACCCAGTCCGGGAGCTCCAACCAGGGAGGCGATAACCACCATGGATAATGCGAGCATGATGCTCTGGTTCACACCTGCTAAAATGGTGGGGGTCGCCAGTGGGAGCTGAAGTGAAAACAGCCTTTGTGAAGTAGTAGAACCAAAAGCATCAGCAGCTTCTATTAAATCGCCCGGCACTTCTCGAATGCCCAGGTTAGTAAGCCGGATTGTCGGCGGAACAGCAAAAATGACTGAAGCAATAATACCCGGTACCACTCCTATACCGAAGAACAGGATTGCTGGAATCAGGTATACGAACCCAGGCATTGTCTGCATAAAGTCAAGGATCGGTGTTATGGCACGCCGGACCCTGTCATTTTGTGAAGCCCATACTCCAATCGGAATACCGATCACAACCGTAATAATCACTGATGAAAGAACAAGGGCAAGCGTATTTACAGCTGCATCCCAAAGTCCCAGATTTTCTATCAATAGTAAACCAACTAATGTAACGATGCCGACAGTCCAGCGGCTGGTGTAAAATGCCAGCAATGAAATGATGATAATTAATGCCAGCGGAGGTCCAAGTTCCAATACTTTCACCAAATTATCAATAAAACCTTCTGTAATGGCAGATATACCGCTGAATAGTCCCTCGAAGTGAGTAATGATCCAGCTGATGGCTATATCTACCCAATGAGCGAGCGGCAATTGAGGAAGACCCATTTTATTCAGCCTCCCTAATATTTATATCTTCTTTGTTTCCTGCAAGTGCTCCTATAACAGCACCGCGGACAATTACACCCTTTAAGCGGTTTTCCTTATCGGTGACTGCGACGGGGTATATGGACTGAGAAAGGGCCTCGATCACATCAAATAAAAGTGTGTCCTCAGAGACAGTTACTATATCTCTGTCCATAACATCCTCTACAGTTTTATTTTCGGTCATTGCCTTTGACGCGTTTTCAGCGCTGATGGCGCCTAACAGTTTTTGTTTGCGGTCTACAATAAATATACTGGAGTACCCTTGAGCTTTCATGATTTGAAGCGCAACCCGCGGCCCGCGGTCAGGAGTCATTCTTTCAGCACGCTTAAGAACATGAGATGCCTGAAGTACTTTTGATAAATCCACATCTTCCACGAATCTTTCTACATAACTATTCGCCGGGTTCATCATGATTTCTTCCGGAGAGCCCACTTGTATTACATTGCCGTCCTTCATGAGTGCAATCCGGTCACCTATACGGAGAGCTTCATCAAGATCATGTGTAATGAAAATGATCGTTTTCTTCAATGTTTCCTGAAGCTCAAGCAATTCATCCTGCATGTCTTTACGGATAAGGGGATCAAGAGCACTGAATGCCTCATCCATTAACAAAATATCGGTATCGCTTGCCAGCGCCCTGGCGAGTCCGACCCTTTGCTGCATGCCGCCGCTAAGCTGTGAAGGGAACTGGTGCTCATACCCCTTCAAGCCAACAACTGAAAGTGACTCCATTGCCTTTTCTCTTCTTTCTTCTGCTGGGACGTTTTTTAAGGCAAGTCCGTATTCAGTATTTTCAAGTACTGTTTTATGGGGAAATAGTGCGAAGTTCTGGAAAACCATGCTGATTTTGTTTCTTCTGACTTCTCTTAGCTGAGGAACAGTCATTTTTACAATGTCCCTGCCATCTATGAGAATCTGTCCCATGGTTGGATCAATCAGCCGGTTGAGCATCCTGATGAGCGTTGATTTTCCGCTGCCGGATAATCCCATAACCACGAAGATTTCGCCAGGATACACCTCCAGATTGGCCTTATTGACACCTACAGTTAAGCCAGTCTCTTTCAGGATTTCCTTTTTGGAATATCCTTTTTCTAATAATTGAATAGCATTCTTTGGGGATTTCCCGAACACTTTTGTTACATTTTTTAATTCAACTTTCGGTTTCATCCTACCACCTCTTAATTTTCTAGCCTGTCAGCAATTATTTTTCAGGTATTTCTTATTCTGCTTCCTTCCAGGAATTCCAATACCCTAAAATGCATGTTTTCAAGTATATAGAATTAAATCGCCTTAATGCAAATGATAAGGGTCTCCTGTTCATGGCAGAAAAACCTTCCATTGATTAGAAGACTCTGCTTACTAGCAAGCAGGACCTGCTTCAAACGAATGATGAGACAGGAAATGAAGGCAATGCTTTGCTTTTTATTTAAATAAAAAAGACAGCCATAGGCCATCTCAGTTGGTTAATATATTTTGTTTTAGCTTTTAACATCACGTCAGATGCGAATAAGTCCGAATAAGCAAATAATATTCTGCTTATTTCACATTCATTTAACTTCAAAATAGCCTTTATACCTAAGCTAGCGTATAAAACTGTTAGATGTGCCATCATTTCATTCCAAGATGACGTATAAGAGGGCCCCATAACAATCCTGTTCCTTTAATAAGATTTACAAGGTGCTTTGAAAACCAATCTTTGTTTTGATGAAACAATACTTGATTAAAAGCAATATTTCCGCTATTATGATATGTGCCCTACTATATTGAATTCGTTTAAAAGGTAGTTAAAATACGTTGAGTTATATGCTTGAAACGTTGATATAGGTGCGTCTATACGGGGCCGGAAGGGCAGCTGGTGCGCTCCCCGGTCTTCAAAACCGTGTGAGAGGCGCGTGTCGTCTCTGGTGGGTTCGATTCCCACACGGTCCCGCCAAATTTGTTCTTATTCTCGCAGGGTTGACGTTCATTTTATCGGTGATTTTTGCCGGTGATTTGAACGCTGATTTTGGCGAATTACTTGCTCGGTCTCCGAGCGGTCTAATGAAAGACCGTACAAGACTGCGATATAAAACCGAATTAGACTTATCGCAAAACCGTCCGTTACGAATTATTCGAAGGGCGGTTTTTTATTACGCGGAAAACAGTTAGGAAGTACAAACGCGAGGCAGCGCCGGTCGCACCGTTCGAAACTCTCTCAATGAGCGAAATGTTCGAGCAGTTTATGCTATTAAAGAAGGCGGACGGACTATCGCGCCGCACCATTAAAGAATACTACGTTCCCACGAATATCTATTGCGATACCTGGGCGGTGATATACCTGCGGAAGAAATGACAACGGAACTTTTCTGCGGTTGGATTGCGTTCATGCTAGAAGATATGGAGCTGGCGCCCGCAACCGTAAATATTCGAGTTAGGACCGTCCGGGCATTCCTCCGGTATGCTTACGAGGACAAAGGGTGGATTGCTGAGCCGGTTCATAAGCGGTTTAAGCCGGTCAATGCCCCGATTGACAACGTTGAGGCATTTACGCCGGATGAAGTTAAGAATTTGTTCGCAAGCATTGACGATGATACCTATACCGGCTTCCGAACGAAGGTTATCGCCTTTGTACTATTGGATACGATGGTCCGGGTCGCCGAGCTGGTCGAAATGAAGCGCACCAACCTCGATATGAAAGCCGGCACTATAATGCTCGTCGAAGCAACCGAAACCAAGACACGTATCACCAGGACGGTGCCTCTTTCTCCTAAGACATTGCGAATACTTAATGAGTACCTGGCGGAGACGGCCGACTTTGACAGCGAGTACCTCTTTTTATCATACGAAGGCAAGCCGATAACTCCCGCCACGGGCCGCGATAACTTAGCTTTATACGGCAAGGTGGCCGGAATAAAGGATAAACGGGTATCGCCTTATACTTTCCGGCATACTGCTGCGCTCTTTTATATACTTAACGGCGGAGATCCGTTTAGCTTGCAAAAAATACTCGGCCATTCGCATATGAACATGGTCAGGCGATATATACAGATGAGCAATATATATATTAAAACACAGCATCATGTTTTCTCGCCGTTAAATTACGTATATAAATAAAATTTAAACAAATAGAAGAGGCAACTTTAAAGGTTGCCTCTTGTTTCAAATAAATTAAGCTAAAACTGGCCTGGGCTGAAGTAACTTATCAATCCAATACTTTGGAGGGTAATGCATTACTAAATCAGCATCAGTTTCCATTAGGTCCAAATATGCTGTTTTTTCCACAAGCATTTCCAGTGCTATAGCTTTATCAATACCGTACAAACTTTGTATCTGTATAACTACTCTTTTGGTATATTTAAGTTCTAACCCTTCTAGTTCTAAGTTCACTTTTACACGTTTTTTACATTTTTCTAAAAAAAACATAAGTTCAATATGTTATTGAACTTATGACTTGCAAGCCACATTATTATTTAAATACCGTACATTGACGCTGATGATTTAACATCATAATAAATCGAAGTTCTAAGTAGCTTGTCTTGAGTTTCATCTGTATATGCGCTTATATATTGATCAACCATGTAATATTTATAGCGGTCTGAGTATGATTTAACTAGCTTGGTAATAGCATATTTAGGAACCGTAGCAGCACTCAAAGTTGCTGCAATTGTTGTAGCTCCTGCAGTTGCAACTTCTTTCCCTCTTTGACCCATATTCATGCTTAATCTACTAGCAAGCACACCAACTGTAGAGATGACTGCAGTTCTTATAAACGCTGATTGAGCTGTTTTATTGAATGGATCCCTAAATTCTGCAACTACTGTACCCCCTCCTGGATTTTCTTCAACATATCCTGGACCACTCACGGATAAGTTAGAAGACCCTTTATCCAGCACAACTACGGATTGGGTATTAATCTGTTTTTCTAATAACTCTTGTTGTTCTAAAATATGTAAATTTGCTTTTTGGAGCATTTCATCTGTTATTTCATAAACAGAATTATCCATTATAATTTCAGCAATAACTCCATTGATTTCAACTTCCGTTGTAGAAACTTTTATACCGTCATAATTTTTTACTTTGTATTTCATCTTATTTCTTAATATTTTCAATTCATCTTTTGAAAGTTCCTTGTTAGATTTAACATAAAAGTTATACTCTTGTTTTTTGATTGGTTCTGAGGTGGATCCTTCTTTGGCAAATGCGGCTGAAACAGGCAAGACAAGTGACATGGACATGAGCGACAAAGCAATTTTTTTCATTAAATTCATCAATATCCCTCCATTTTTTTACATTTTGTTCAACCTTATTATTACAAATTTTGTAATAGTCTAACAATAGGACAAAAGAACTCTTTTCCAAATATTAACATAAATGTAATTTACCTATTTACTAAAAAGGAAAATGTGCTAAAATGATAAGTAAAGGAAGGTGCTAGATGTGGAAAATATAAAAAAGCAACATACTGTGAACTTTTTTATCTTAATTAGTGCTTTAACCATAATTTCAATGTTTTTAGGCTCCTTATCACATACTTTCATACAAATAATTATTACTATAGCCAGTTTACTAGCCATTATTATTTTGTTTTTTCATAAAATCCAAGCTTTACTTGGCAAAATTACTGGTAAATATGGGTCGAAACAGATGAACGATTGGCTTTTTTATATTTTATATTTACTTGTAATATTTAGTGGAAGTATGCTTATGTTTTAAAATACCAATCTCACCTTCTGGTGGGGTTTTTCATTTTAACAGGTAATTTATGGATGACCTTTCTCCCCCCAGTGGCTCTCTTCAATCATCGGTGTATATTATAATATGTCCTTCTACAAAACCGTCATTGATCGTTATTTCATATTCGAGAGGTATTTCTTCAACTGTTTCAATTGCTAAATTGACACTTATTTTCAGCGTCATCAATGGGTTGACTTGTTTCAAGCTGCAGGTAATACGCAAGGTGGATCTAAAGGCAAAGAGCGAAGATTTCTTCGATATGTAAACACAAAAAAAGCCCCGGCATAATACGAGGGCACTGAAAAAGTCCTTAAAGGATAGCTTTGTTAAATTGGACGGTTGATTTCCACTCCAGGATGCTACGCTTTCCGCGGGGCGTGCGGTGAGCCTCCTCAGCGCTATAGCGCCTGCGGGGTCTCACCTGTCCCGCTAATCCCGCAGGAGTCTCCGCACCTTCCGTTCCAATCAACCTAGTGCTACTGAACCTATATTTTAGACAAACTATAAGCCGTCCAAATTCCTGACTTTTTTAAGGGATTCGGGCGGTTTTTATTTTATAATAAAGGTAATCTATTCGAAATGGGTGGTTCCAATGATGCCAATGCAACAATCAATCAAACTAAGTCCTTATATGGGTCTCTATGACCTTATCGTGCCAAAGGATAATATGTTGCGCCAGATTAATGATCTGGTCGACTTTACCTTTGTTTACGAAGAGCTCCAGGATAAGTATTGCCTTGATAATGGCCGGAACGCAATCGACCCGATCCGAATGTTCAAATACCTATTATTAAAAACCATCCATGACCTTTCGGACATGGATATTATTGAGCGTTCCAAATACGATATGTCCTTCAAATATTTCCTGGACATGACTCCAGAAGAGGAAGTTATAAACCCGAGCTCCCTGACCAAATTCCGTAAATTGAGGTTAAAGGATAGCAACCTCCTGGATTTGCTTATTAATAAAACGGTAGAGATTGCCTTAGAAAAAGAGATTATCAAAAGCAATTCCATTATCGTCGATGCCA
Source organism: Paraperibacillus marinus (assembly GCF_046237605.1). Taxonomy (GTDB): domain Bacteria; phylum Bacillota; class Bacilli; order Bacillales; family DSM-1321; genus Paraperibacillus; species Paraperibacillus marinus. The sequence goes on from NZ_CP143542.1 coordinate 2,312,861, forward strand.
CTCATACAAAAGCCCGTTATAATCAGATGAAACCGAAGGAAGTTCTGATGGAGCGCTCCAAGAAGCTGAGGAAGGCGATTTACCAAATCGATGAATCCATGAAGTCCAAATTCCCTCCCAAGAAAAAAACGGATGTGTTGGAGGATGAAATTACTTATTCACAAAAACTTATTGAAGTGATCGAAAAGGAAGAGACAATAGTCCATTATCCGGCCGTTAAGGAACAGCTGAACCTATTGAAAGAGACAGTCTCAGATGACTTGGAACAGCTCCAATGTTCAAAGGATCAGGATGCGAAGGTGGGACACAAGACAGCAGATACTTCATTCTTTGGATATAAGACCCACCTGGCGATGAGCGAGGAACGAATTATCACGGCAGCTGTGATTACGACAGGCGACAAAAATGATGGCAAGCAACTTCATACTCTTATTGAGAAAAGCAAAGAAGCTGGTATGAAGATTGAAACGGTGATTGGCGATACGGCATATTCAGAAAAAGAGAATATTATCTATAGCAAGACAAACGAAATTGAATTGATTGCCAAATTGAATCCAAATATTACCCAAGGCACTCGTAGTAAGGAAAATGAATTTGAATTCAATAAGGACGCTGGGATGTATGTATGTAAAGGAGGACACCTCGCAATCAGGAAGGCTCGACAAGGGAAGAAACATACGGACAGTAACGGCAGGAACCAGGTAGATACCTATTATTTTGATATTGAAAAATGCAAGCGTTGCCCGTTAAGGGAAGGTTGTTATAAAGAAGGAGCGAAAAGCAAGACGTATTCTGTTTCGTTGAAGTCACCTGAACACTCTGATCAGGCAGTGTTTCAGGAAAGTGAGTACTTCAAAGAGAAATCAAAAGAACGGTATAAAATAGAGGCGAAGAATAGCGAATTGAAACACAGGCACGGGTATGATGTAGCCACATCCTCGGGTCTGATTGGCATGGAAATGCAAGGTGCCATGGCCATATTTACAGTCAATTTAAAAAGAATTCTAAAACTGATGGTACAAAAATAAAAGCAAAAAGAGAAAAAAACAGAAAAAGAACCGATTCACTTCCAAAAACATGGAAGTGAATCGGTTTTTTTCGTTTGGATTCTTTAGAAAATCTAAAAAATTGGAAGATTTTCAGTGGCCTCCATAATACCGAGGCTCTTTTCATTCCCATTCATTGGGATATATCGCAATATTACTTTCAGCAAACCGATCATCGAACGTTATTTCATATCCGATTGGTCTTTCCTCCACGACAGCGTTTGTTAAGTCTACTCCTAAGCCCGCCTTTACATCGCCTAAGGTTGCCTCCGTTTCAAGTTGCAGGCTGGCGAGTTTTCCTTCGAAAAATATAGCTGAGGCATAATCGAAGTAACCGCCCTCCCTATACTGAATATAGTCCGCATTAACCTTTGATCCGTCGCTTAACTGAAAGACCCCTTTTGGATAGGATTCCATATCGGGATCCCGCTCGAATTTCGTATCAAACTCCGCAAATGTAATTTCCGTCTTTTGAGGTGCGGCCGGCTTTGGCGCCGGCTTCTCTTCATCCTTCACCTGAACTTTCGCTAGCTCCTCTTTCTTTGGAGTTTCCTCCTTTGCTGGCGCCTTGGCTTCTACCGTTGGCTCCGGCTTATCTGGCGGATCTGTCGATATGTCAATTATCATCGTAACAATTCCGACAATCGCAAACGCAAATACAATCGCACCCACAGCTCGTAAAACTTTCACGATTCTACCGCCCCCTTTTCCATTAATTGTATACGATAGACACACGAAAAAGATATAGCGAAAATACGACAAACCCTTGCCAGGCTTGCGTTTGAGCTTCGTCAAACTATCGTTTAAAAACTGAAATGATTTTTTTGGTGCGCGGATTTAAGAGGCACTAATAGAAGAAAAATAGAGGGGGTGGCCCCCGGGGTGGGGCCCCTTCCGGAATGAGCAGCGGTGTTACTCCGTGCATATTTCTGTATGACGTATGCATCGTTAGTTTACATAATCAAAACTATAGGAAGTTAGCGGATTGTGAATCGCATGGGGCGCAAGGGCTGTGGACTGCACCGTTTTTATCCGTTATGAATGTGGTTTCTGGCGCTCCACCTGCGCTTTAGTCCGCTAACATCTTGCATACGAAAATATAGCGACGATCCTGCGCAGGGCTGAAAAAATTCGAGGGGTCATTCGTCCGAGGGCCGCAGCGAGTGAAATGTAACGTTTTGTATCGCGCTATTCTACCCGCAACAATGGCGTAACACCAACGCTTTATCACGTTAAAATATCGCAGGATATAAAATAATGTAAACCGTAATTAACGATATTTCCTTCGCAGTCCCCGGCGACATAACGTTTGGAACTCTCGGTATTCCTTCTCGTAAAGCTCCCGATAATCCTCACGTTGCTCCCATTTCCATAATGCCATCCGCGATATATTCAATTCACGGCAGACCTCCGTCTTGTTACACGAATCAAATACCTGGAGGAATATCGCTTCCTAGTGGCGGTGATCGAACGGCTGCCTGGTTCCGACGGCCGTCCGGCTTTACTTCGTTTTTCCATTCCTATCCTCTCCATTATCGCGATAACATGCGTTTACTGCGCGGGTAATATCTTCTAATACCGGATTGCCTTCCGCCATTTCCCTTTTGAACCATTGCCTGCTCTCATCCTCCGAAAGCTTCAGCAAATCAGAATGAACAATAACGGTCGAATTGCCGTATTTATACGTTTTTGAATACCGTTTCTTTCCTTCCATATGATCGCCTTCAATATAAAAACGCCAGCCATAAGGCCAGCCCTTATTTTTTATAACTTATTTTTATTATTTCCGGACGCACTATTTCGCTATGCACTTTCCGCAGGTGATTTAACGCTTTCCTTTCGGAACCCGCCGTCTGAATACCTACCCAATACCTCCGCAAGGTATAACCGCGCAGTCTCTTCCGGCAATTTATTTACGTGCTGCAGTATGTCCTCTAACCGCTTGCTCAACGATCTCCACCGCCTTTTTATAGACAATTCGCCGTGCCTTTACGAACCTATCAACTGTAGTTCCTTTTCGGGTTACAATCGCACCGCCCCAATCTGCCTTTAGCTGGTTTGTTTAAAAATTTGCTGGTTTATTTGTCATCTCGATTTTTCATAGCCTGATTACCAATTTCTTATTGGTTCAATTGGTCGGACTGAAACCGCTGCACCTGGTTCATTTATATCTCTTTTCTATTTTTACGAGTTTAGTGTTTATAGCTACCATTTAAATCCTGGTCACAGCTGGTGATAATGCAGGAAGATTTATTTGTATCATCCTGCTCGTTTTTCAATTCACACCGAGCGCAGGCACCTTTCCTGTGGAACTTTTGCCTACTACCCTTCAGAGGCTTAACTATGTATTGCCAATGACTTATACCCTACAAGGATTTCGAACTCTCATTTCCACAGGGGATTATGAAATTCTCCTCCAAGACATTTTAAGGCTTATGGTCTTTCTAGTCGTTTCACTATTGCTTACAAAATTGGTGCTAAGCATCCATAAAAGAAGACTAAAGGTGTGAAAAACAAAACCTCCTCAAGAAATGATTGTGGAGGTTTTTAACGGAACATTTTTAATTAAAACGCTGAACAAAATTGCTCATAATTCAAAATGAACAAATGGATCTCTTAAAATAAATAAAATGACCAGTCAATTTTTATAATGAATGAGCCTTTTTATTATTGATTAGAAGTATATGTGATTATTTTATAACTTCTATCGCTTTTAAAACAGATCCATACGTCTTAATCGATGAAAAGTCGATTCCGGCACTAATAGATTTTTTTGCTAAATCGGGACGAATACCAGTAAAAACCATTTTTACTCCTAACAACTGAAGAACATCATTTATTTTAAATAACTGACTTGCAACATATGTATCAATAGTAACAATTCCGGAAAAATCCATGATAAGGTATGCAAGCTTTAATCGAGAAATTTCGGGTACAACCCAATTAAAAATATGTTCAACTCTTCCAGATTCAACGTTTCCTATTAAAGGAAGAATAGCAATACCATCATGGATAGGTACAATTGGAGCCGATAATGCATCAATTGCTTTTTGTTTTTTAATTAACTCTTTTCCTCTTTCATCAATGACACTATCGGTCTGTCGCTCAAAAGCAAGTATGGTCTCAGTAACGGTTATATCGAGCATATAGTTAACACGTTTATTTATTTCAGCAGATTCTTCAAAGGTAAGTCCATGCTCTAAAGAAACCTTTGTGATTTGGTCTATAAGACCCAATCTAATTTGAGGATAACGCCCGATTATTCCTGAAATTCTGCCCCTGAGCGCCGCTGAACGTTCTGCACTTTTTCGACTCATTTTTAAAAAACCTTCTGGTACCTCATATTCATTTAAAGTTATGCCTTCAGCCGATAATGTGATGAACTCAGTGTAAACACTATAGTAATACTCTAAGTCTTCTTGAGAAAGTACGATCCCAAGTCTTTGGACAATATCATCAACGACTTTAACCGCTAATGAATCAGCATGTTCAGTTAGATAATCAGCAACCACTGAAAATGATTTCATAATTCTCCCCCATCCTTTCTTTCATTTCGATATATCCTTTTTTTTTAAATAAATACATATTGTTAGAATATCACATCCATTTTCTAAATTATATTTACTTTGTGCTGCACAAAAATTAAAAAACACTCTTTCCGATACTTCATTTGCTCCGGTCTATTCATTTATTTGATACAACTTCAGCCCCTTCACTCTGCTCGTTTGACTCTACCTTAAAATACTTGGTCGTTGCGTTCATCGAAACATTCCTCTATCATTATCCCTTACATTCTATCTTAACCGAAGGCATTTTGTTGCAAAATAAAAAAACCCGCACAAAGCGGGTTCCGACTAAACTGCTTTTCAAAGAACGATTTTCACCATTTTTTATAAGGTAGGAATTTCCCATCAAATGTCACAATTACACGGTCACCGTTCGGATCCTCCTTCTTTTGGATGTCCATCCGGAAGTCGATTGCACTCATGATGCCTTCCCCAAACATTTCCTGGATGACTTCTTTGAACGTAGTTCCGTACACCTGGTTGATTTCGTGGAATCTGTAAATCAACGGGTCGACGGGCACAGCCGAGTCCAAGGAGCCTTTCATTGGATACTGCTGAAGGACAGATGCAACGGTAGGGTCAACATCTAAAATCTTGACGAGCGTTAAAGCTTCTTCTTCACTCATCGTTGCTTGGCCTAAGATTGCCGCGGCCACCCAGGTCTTGTCCCGGCCAATTACTTCACTTAGTTCTTGATAGGTTAACCCTTTTTGCTTTTTTGCTGCCAAAAGGATCTGGGTCGCCTCTTTACGGTCTAAAACGTTTAGCTTTTCGATTACTTTGCTCATATCATATACTCCCTTTCGTTATCCATTTTTAATTTTTAATTCGGTAGATGTTACATGTGGTTCTGATTCAAATGGCCCTTTGACCTTGTGGGTATAATAAAAGGCTAAGCCTGCCATCAAAACACCACTGGACAAATTCCCCAAAAGGACAGGGATTTGGTTCCATAACCACCAGTCAGACAATGAAACCTGGGCTCCGGCCATGATTCCAGCCGGAATTACAAACATGTTCACCACGGCGTGCTCAAAGCCCTGACCGAAGAAGATCAGGATCGGAAGCCACATGGCAACAATCTTGCCGACGGTCGATTTAGAGGTCATCGCCATGATGGCACCTAATGCCACCATCCAGTTACATAGAATGGCTTTAATGAAAGCGGTGAGGAGTCCATCCACACCTTGGCTTTTATAGGCCAGGGTTTTGGATTCAGCCACTTTGATCAACTGCTCAATCATGGGACTTTCAGGGGTATGACCAAAGCTGGTGGTCGCAACTACAAACAGCCATGCGTACAACAGGCTTCCGCCCAAGTGCCCGGCCAATACCCAAAACCAGTTCGCGAGCATCTCGCTCATCCTTGCTTTCTTATCCAATAGGGCGGCCGGGATGAGGGCGAAATTACCCGTAACCAGCTCCAAGCCGAGCAGAATGACCATCACGAATCCAACGGGGAACAAAATCGCCCCTATTATCGGCATTTGTGTTTGTATAGATGCCGTGAAAGCGAGCGTGGTAGCATATCCTAGGAATACACCAGCCATCGCTCCGCGAACGATTAAGTCTTTCGGCGAAAGTTTCGCTTTGGCTTGGCCCGCTTTTATCATATTTTCGACAACATCACCGGGGGACACATAATCCATTATTCTCCCTCCTTTCTACATTTTTGGTGTTTGTTGGACACCTCTTGTAAAGAGAATACCGAATATAGATAAATTTGTCCCATACCGTGTTACATAATCTTACAAATACTTGTCCTCTGTATTTTTGACTTTGTAAGAGAAGTATAATCATAGATGAATCCGGCTGCTCGAAAATCAAGCCCGATTTTCCCTGAGCAAAAGTATGAATTTAGAGAAAATGTTGGAACGTTGCCCTTCAATAGCGAGGAAACAGGAGCTGAAATACTATGCGGAGCATTTTAAAAAATTAAGAGAGTACACGAACCACAAGGTTCAGATTGTACTGTATTACCTGCCCGGAGAAGAAAAGACCGTCAAATAGATTTTTGGCGAGATCCTCGGCAAAGAGTGCTGCAGGGTGACCTTTGAGGAAGGCCTACTGAGTGAATCAGTGAAGAATATCCGGATTATCCGGTTTGGACCTCATTTTTATGATTTTGATTATTCTGAAAGCCTTTAGAGAGATTAATACAGAATAAGTCTGAACCGGAACCTGAAAAATAAATGCAAGAGTTTTAAGGGTCCATTGCAATGTATGGAGCCTTATCTTTTATGTTTATAAGAGGTTGAACTATTGCACAATCGGAGGAAACAAATATGAACCAAATACTGAATGACCTAAAGTATTAGAAGTAAAGGATATTCAACAATTCCTTGGAATCTAGAAAAAGCTGTTTTCTTTCTGAAATGATGAAAATGTATAATAAATCTATTTCATAAAAAATCAACTTTTGTCCTATTTCAGAAAAACTACTCTTTGAATATCTATAAATATATTAAAAAAGGGGGTGAAATCTATGTCGCAATGCTTCGTTGGCAGAAATGATTACCCCATCTCCATACGACAAGTCTGTGATAGAAAAAAAAGGATTATATTTGAGGATTTAACTCAGAATCACAATAAAGTACAGATTATCGTTAGCCAATTTAATGAGATTGCTGGAGAAAGACCTTGTCCTATGACTGTTATTATACAAACACGAGGTAATAATACTCCAATTGAAAGAGAAATCGAAGTGTCTCCATTTCCTGCTAATCCTGACTTCTTTAGTGGAAGTATAAACTTACAGGTGGAGGACGTTCAAAGTGTAGCTATTAGATGTATTGGAAACCCTTCCAGTATGTGTACCGCAGAAGCCAACATAAATGTTACCTTCTGTATCTGCTGCTGTTAAATATATTGTAGTGCGGTAGAGTTTTCAACTTAAGGATAAGTCCGAAAAATGTGGGTTTACAATGAAAGGGAGTTTCAACCCAAAAAAAGTCGGTTTCCATTTCAAGAAACGACTTTTTTTATTTATTTTGTTTTTCATTCTTAAAAAAATTCCGCAAAGCTTTTGTTTGCACCTCGGAAATAAACCCATTAGGCTTATTCTTGCTGGTTTTTATTTTATTGATTCTGTTATGCGCGAGAATAATTAAGAGCTTATAACCTAATATTTAAATTTTTACAATGATCTCTTGAGATAGGTTAAAACATTAATGACTTTTATTTTATTTGATGGTTGGACAAATTACGTAACTTATATTTTTGCTCGTTAATAAGACTTTGATTGTTTTCTAAGTTGTTCAAATTGATATTTTACTGCATGTAATAACTGAATTCATGTTCTTATTCATCACTTCTACCAAATATCTAAGGGTTAACCATGTATTTTTTCATTCTTTCCACGACCATTAAGAGCAATTAAAAAAAGCACCCCGAAGAATAATTTATTGAAACTTACAGAATGCCAATACTGGTTCACCCACTATTGGCATTCTGTAATTACCTTCTTCGGATTCATACAATCAACCCAAAGATACTTTATATTAGTTACATTAACCTCGGGTATCTTTCGACTCCTCCAGTCTTTCAATCTCCTTACTATTAAAGAGAATTAAGATCCTCCGTTTAATTACTGGTCATGATAACAATTAAAAAGTAGTAACTGTCTTGACGAGCGTACCGCGTAAAGTGCCTGGTTTTTGCTTTCGAATGGCCTTTTTAATTCGACACCGTGACCGGCAGGCTTGTAAAGCTCTTTCCGCTGACGGTTGTCTCTACTGCCTTCATTACTTTTCCCACTGCCTGCCTCGGGATCGTAATTTTGTAGTTTCCAGAAGAATCTGCGAACCCCGTCTTGAGGAGAACCCCGTTGGAGTAGACTTTTATCTTGCTTTTTGAAAATGATTTTCCGGTCACATAGGTTGAAAGAGTGCTGACTGGGTCCAGGCCAGGCACATACAGCACTGTTTTCACAGAAGCACTGCCAGCATTACCCGCACGGTCAATTGCTTGAACGGAGATTTTCGTTCCATAGCGCTGCTTCGGGATGTGTACTGAAAACTTTCCAGCTGCGTCCGCCTTGCCTTGGGCGAGATATGCACCATTTTTCAAAACCTTCACACTCGATCTGCCCTCGGCTTTTCCGGTGACTGCCACGGATTGACTGTACACGTTATGGAGGACTGGAGCGGCTGGTGCGATCTTATCCGAAACCGTGACCGGCAGGCTGGAAAAGCTCTTTCCACTGACAGATGTTTCGATTACCTTCATTACTTTTCCGGCAGTTTGCCTTGGAATGGCGATTTTGTAATTTCCGTAGGAATCTGCGTACCCCGTCTTGATGAGCACCCCGTTGGAGTAGACTTTTATCTTGCTTTTTGAAAAAGATTTCCCAGTCACATAGGTTGAGCGGTTACTGACTGCATCAAGGCCAGGTACATACAGCACTGTTTTTACAGAAGCACTGCCAGCATTGCCCGCCCTGTCGATTGCCTGGACTGAGATCTTTGTCCCGTAACTTTGTTTCGGGATGCGGACCGCGAACTTTCCGGCTGCGTCCGCTTTGCCTTGGGCAAGATACACACCATTCTTCAGGACCTTCACAGTTGAGTAGGCTTCAGCTTTTCCGCTGACCGATACAGATTGACTGTAAACTGTATTCTGGACAGGTGCTGCCGGTTTTACCCGGTCAATTATGAACTTCATCGTCTGCCTGGCTGGAATTGGAGTGAATGCGTTTGTTTGGTAGGCGGACGAGAGTTTGGATGAATTCGGCGTTACACCTGTGTTGTTAGTTAGTTGATACGTTCCATCCTTGGTCACGGTTGTTTCCGCCGAAATGGTCTTGATTGTACTGCCGTCGGACAGGGTGACCGAGCTGTTTGATGGAACACCGATTTTCACATTTCCGTTAAAATAAACCGGGTCAATAGCCTGCGGGTCATTTACTGTCATCCACCTGTAAGAATTGTACTTATCCATTGAGTATGTCAGCAAGTAAATTCCGTTGATATTGGTATCGACCGAACCCTTCACGACGATGTCCTTTGTCCTATCCCCTTCCAGATTGGAGAAGAACCTGACTCCTGCCATCGGGTCAAACATGCTGCCTTTTTTGATGGCCCCTGAAGTGACTCCAGCGAACACCGGTAACACTTTTACCGTCGGCAAGTGGTCAGTAACTTCAACATGGGTTGTATTCCCGACCTGGTCCCTCAGGTAAATTTGTTCGATATAATAAACTCCATCTTTCAAAAATTTGGGAACCTGCAATTTTCCTTTCCATTGATTATTTGAGCTGGTGACAGTCAAGTTATCCCAAAAAGTATCATCATAGTTATAAGCTTCCTTTCCTGTGAATTGTACCTGGACTTGCGCAAGGCCAGAACCAGTATCCAACCCATTCACAACAACATTTAAGGAATCGCCGGGATAGAGCTCCTTCTTGTCTACAGTAATAGATTGGAATACAGGGCGGGTAGTATCTGTAATTGCACCTGAAATTGTCAACTGTGCTTGAGCTAGTATAGGGAACCATTCGGCCCAATACCTATTTTCATTGCCAGCTTTATCGGTCAGGAACAGCTTTCCGATATCGTAAACACCGTTCCGTGTAAACTTTGGAATGGTTATTTCCGCCTCATACTCACCAGTTGCACTGTTAAGGTAAATATCACTGGAAAGATCAAATCTATTCGTTTCAATATGCCTAAGAGTTAAAGAACCATGCGACAAACCTCTTCCTTCTTCTTTATAGCCGATGGTGACGATCACTTTGTCACCAGGCTGGGCAGACGTACTGCTAAGCTTTACCGAGGTAAGCTCTGGTGCAGTGGTATCGGCATCTCCGCCGAGCGATTTAAAGCGCAATTTTGATATCAAAGGCGAACTGGTGTCATAGATTTTTGCATTGCGTGCATTGTCATACAGCGTTAAAACCGATACATGCCATTCCCCCTGGATTAGACGACTGTCGGCGCGATACGAAAATTCATACGTATTATTCCCGATATACCGCATCGTGCTGGAAAAATTCTGGCCGGAACTGTGCATTAGTTTAATATCGGCATCAGGCGCAGGTCCCGACTCAAAATCGTCTTCAACCGTAAACTGCATGGTGATGGCATCCCCAATCTGGAATTCATCCCCGCTGATTGAAGTGGATTTTAGAATAAGCGGTGTTGTATCGGTATCCGCATTTGCAGGCACCACTCCAGCCAGGCTTAAAACCAGCGCAAACAAGAGAACCAAACCCTTTTTAACCATTCACACAAAACTCCTTTTCAGATAATATTTTCCTATTTTTATAGTATGTGATAACCGTTTAAAAATATAGATTGTATTACAGAAAAAGGGTTCCCATATATTCCCTATATCTTTTGTGGTATTTCAAGGACAAAGTGTTTGTTCATGGTGGGATTGGAAATATGCTTGATTTTAGGTTCCCAGGACAAAACGCTGCTTTTTGGGAGGGGAAATGTCTTTGGATTAGGCCTCACGCTGTTCATAATATTTTTAAAACCACGTATAAAAAATTCGCAAGTTAGCATGCTAGAAAGGACAAAAAAGACACTCGTTAGGAGTGTCTGTTGTCTTTCTTTTATATAGGTCTTAACTTTCTATTTTTGACCAGGTAAGCTGTTCAGCAGTTTTACATATGCCATTCTCATATTCCTTAAGGGCAGTGTACAGCTTGTTATTGAAGGAACTAACTTCAAATTAAAGCCCTACCTGATCAGCACCATAAGTAGCTTCTTCTGTTGTGAACCCATCAAACTTTAATTGATCAATGAGGCTTTGACGTGAGAATGAAGAATAGTCCATATAATCTTTTGCTTTCTGTCCAGCCTGTTCTTTCCAATCAGCAGTAACATGTTCTACAGCAAACGTTGCGTCAGCATTAGAAAACTTATCGAACTCTAATTGCTTAACAAGTCCAGTTTTAGAAAAAGCAGTATAGTCAAGGTAATCATTAGCTTTATCAAGTGCGTTTTCCTGAGATACCGTCATTTCAGGTTGTGCGGGTGCAGCTGGTTCTTCTGCTTGAACTGGTTCTTCCTTAGCAGCTTCCTTAACTTGCTTTTCAAGTTTGTCAACGACCTTCTGCGCTTCATCAACTTTCTTTAATTCCTTAACAGGGTCAGTCTTTTTCTCAGCTTGTTTTGTGGCAGCAGTATCAGAAGTGTCAGAAGATCCACCTGAACCATTTGCAATAGAAACTATGATAATCACAGCTAGCACCCAAACCCACCAGCGTTTATAGAAAGGCTTCTTTACTTTTACTTTTGTCATAACTTATATCCCCTTTATGTAAGTTTATATCTTGAAGCGAAAATAATTGTAACATTTGTGTAATTATTTTAATATATTAAAAGAGCTTAAAAGCATGTGTAATTTTTACCAATATGTATACACAGCTTTTTCTACAACCCCCTAATATATTTAGGTGCATTCACTTATAGAAAAAACTACTAAGGATGCCCCTTAGTAGTTTTTTAATAATATAGAAATCAAATTATACTAAAATAGTTAAGTATCAAAAGGAAAAAAATACTGCACACCCGTTACCCGTAAGCACGCCATTTCTCCATTTCCTTTATTGCTTTCTTAAAAGCCATTCCGAGTAACAATCATTTGGTGTTCAAATTCATTACACATTGAGAGAAAAATCAAAAAAATATTAAACTTAGTAGCCCTCAGTACGATAAAAAAATGTACGGGGATGGCTGTCTTTACTTAATTGACCGTTTTCTGTAAAGATTCTTCTACTAACTGTTTTGTGGCCTTCGGTATATTAAATTCTACCTTAATGGTCAGGTTTTCAGTATAAAACTGAACACGCAGAGTGCGGCTGCGCCTATTTGATGTTAACCAAATTCAGTATGGAATCATCAATGGCCTTTCCAAATCCCTCTTTATCTGTCATGGCACGCCATCTGTTTTTTCTGACTGCAGAAAGTGCGTCGTCAAGGACTTCATCTTCTATTCCCACTTCTTTCAGCAGGCGGAGTGCCCTTTCCATTGCATCTACCATTCTCATCGCACCGTAGCTCTGAGGCTCCCTATAGAGACCTTTGGCGCTAGTCAAGGTATAGGCGACATAGTCACGTAGATGTTCAATCAATTCTTCTTTAGTCTTTGCAGCTTCCATATTGGTCATATGAGATTACCTCCTGTGCAGGTTTGCTCGTTTTAGGCCGCGGCGGCTCGTCCGTATACCCCAGGCTGATCAGAAGTTCCGGTTCAACTTCTTCCGGCAGTCCCAATATCTGTTTGACAGCCTTCGGATGAAAGGATCTTACAGGACAATTAGCGACTCCAAGTGAATGTGTGGCCAATAGTATATATGCTGCTGCAATTCCAAGATTCACAAACCGAAGAACCTCAGCTGTATCAGCCCCGCCCCGGATGTGCGCCTCTGTCCCGTTGGAGCATAACACGACGATTGCAGCCGGCTCTCCTGATAACCCGGGTGCAAACCGTTTAAGCCGCTTGATTTGGTCTTGTTCTTGCACAATAACAAAATGGGATTCCTGTGCATTGCTCCCTGAAGGACTACTTAGGATAGCTTGTTCGATTCCCTCGATAATTTCTGACGGAAGTGCACGCTGATCGAATGACCGGGCACTGCGCCTTGATTTAACCGCATCTAAAACTTCCATTTTTCTCACCCCGTTCTACTGAAATGAAAAACCCCGCTCTTCCAGGACTTCCCTTAGATTTTCTCTTAAACTTGCAGAAGCAGCTATCGTTTCAGGGCGAGTGCATCTCCGTGCAGTATGCTCTCGCCATCCATATTCAACCCCGTGTTTTTCAGGCTCTCCTGCGAGAGAAACCCTCCGCCCACCATACGTTCTTCGTGAAATCATAATCTGGTCATACTCTGCCAAGTTTTCTTCAAGATTTGTAGTTGAGTAAGTCTCATGATGGACGGTTACTTGTTCGGGAAGCCGTGGTTTTACCCCTCTTCTAACTCCCTCCCGTTCAAAGCCAATTGCTAATCCTGAAATCGCAAAAACTCCCTCAGGAAGACCAAGCTCCTCGGCCACTGCTTCAGGATCGTTTCTGATCGACCCGACAGGAACACTGCCGAGGCCTAGCGATTCAGCGGCGACTATGGAATTTTGCAGGGCCAGTGCTGCATCGACAGCAGAGAGAAGAAACATTTCGAGCGTATTCGCAGCAAACTTATATCCCTGTGATGCCGTTACATGCTTTAACCTATAGATGTCTGCACAAAAAACAAGAAATGCGGGTGCTTCACTAATGAAATGTTGGCTGCCTGATAACGCTGCCAATTTACCTTTGCGTTGTTCATCCTGAATGATGATGATGCTATAAGCTTGCAAGTTGGATGATGTAGGAGCACTTCTTGCTGATGTCGTGATGGCTTCCAGCATTCCGGTGGAAAGGGGTTTTGGCAGAAATCCCCGAACCGACTCATGGGCGGTAAGGAGCTCAATCGTCTGGTTCAAAATATTCTCCGGCAGGGTAACCCCTTCCAGATCCAATCGTGTAGCACTATTAAGTGTCTTACTCAAAAGAACATCCCCCTTGGTATGCACAAAATCTATTTTAATTCACCGTTTTCCATGTTCAATTGATCATCAATATAGATATTTGGCTTTTTAACGACTCCATCAATATGCACACCTGCTGATATTGTGCCACCAAACGTGTCATTGCTGCCAAAAGCCACATGAATGGTGCCATAGACTTTCTCATCTTCCAGGACAACTCCGGTAATTCTGGCTTTATCATTCGTGCCAATTCCGAATTCTCCAAGGAGCCTGCCATCGCCATCCCCTAAGATCTCAAGGAGTTTGCCGCCTGCCTCTCCTTCAGCTTCAACAATCCGCCCATTCTCAATGGTTAACAGTAAAGGAGAATCTAATCGCCCTATTCCCGCAACAGAGCCGTCAATCAGAATGCGGCCGGATGCGGTTCCTTCAACAGGGGCAATATACGCTTCCCCAGAAGGAAGATTTCCGGATTCACCGGGAATTAAATACAATCCTGTGCTCGGTATTCCATTACGGCCTGCAATGGAAAAAGACAGAACATAACCGTCTTTTTCAATACGGACTGTCTTGCCGGCAGTGAGTAGTTCTGTAACCCTTTCTGTTAAATCTTTAACTTTTGAATAATCGGCTGAAATGGCCCCTTCTAGAAACATATCTTCTGTAATCCCCGGCATTGTGGCTATTCTTGCCCCTGCAGCGGCAGCGTTCTTGCGCGCCTGTGTATGAGTCAATGAGTGTTCGGTTATACAAATGACAACATCCGCCTGCATCATGGCAGAGGCAATGGGAGCCGGCGGTTCCTGGCCCGATCGTTCTCTCTCCGGCATGACCATAAGCACCGCTTCTGCGCCCAGCCGCTTTCCTGCTTCATACAGAGATTCGGCAAGTTCCTTCTTCACATCATCTGTTACCACTACAAAAGCTTCCTTTTCCTGTAATCCAAGGCATTTTTCCAGTACATTCCGACTAATTTCAATCATTTGCTCATGCATCTTTACCACCCTTTTCAAACCATTTCTGATACTAATTTTGCCATCATGGCATTAGACAGGATGACCGGCAGACCAGTTGATTTGGCCACCATGTCTCTTGCCTTCTCTGTGTAGCCCATGCAATCCAGCAAGATAATGTCAACCTCGTCTTTTAGCTCATTTGCAGCTTGTTCAAAGCTTTCCATATCATTTTTATAAGGTGAGGCAACCCCAAAAGCAGGATCTAAACCGAATGGGGAATACTTCGGCTGCAGAAGGTCCTTTTGCTCTTCGAGAGGTACGATCACCCCAAATCGACGATTCCCGACCAGTGCCTTTACAGTTGGAGGAATAATATGATCTGGTTCAATCAGATAGGAGCTCTTTGTTTTGAGACCCGGAAAAACTCCTGTACAAAGTAAAAGAATTTTAGTTATGCCCATTTCCTCAAGAAAATCAATTTTCTGCTGTAAAAGAGGTTTAATTTTCTCACGGGACATGATAACGGATTCATCAGTGACCAGCCTTGAAGTGAGTACATATTCATTCATTTCTGGATATAAGTTCTGCTCGATATATTCCTTAGTTAGTCCGTCCAATGCACCAACTTGGACCAGTTCGGCACGGCCGTCGAGATATTTCTCTAAAATTGGAGCTATATCACTGCGCGGCGCCTGGCCGATTGTAATCATCCCTAGTTTTTCCATGTTTTCACGCCCCTGTTTTTCAAATACAGAAAGAGGGAGGGTTTCCTCCCTCCATCACCTCACTGATGAGAAGCCTTTTTGCCCATCGTCTGCAGCATTTTCATAGAACCATAGAGCTCTGTGATCCTATTAAATTCATTGCTGCTATGGAGCTCGCAAGTGCCATTAGTCGTTTCTTTAGCAACTTCAACGGCGAAACGGACAGCATCCGCAATATCCGTCTCATGGCTGGCACCTGTTCCACATCCAGGAACGATCGTTTGAGCCGTTATCGCTACTCCTACTACAGGAGCATCTGTCGCTACCGCAGGCTGGAGAATCGAGTTAATATGGTAGAGATCGTTCCCATAAGGGGTAATATCCTGCATAGTAATTGGGAATGTAACCGCAAATTGTCCTGTTGTCATTTCCATGATACGGAGTAGATCATCGCTGACACGAAGGATGTATCCTTCTTTTACGGTAGGAGATATGGCGATCCCTTTATGGTTGATTACCCGGTTCCCTTTGGTTGTATCAATTGAAAGAATGGCATCCATTTCAGCCGTTACTTCGTATTTATTCATCGTCAGGATATCTACTGGAGAATCCATAAAGTCTACGGGTTCATGTGGAAGAGTGGGAGCATCAGGGCATATATGTGTTGTAACAATCACGTCACCCTTCAGGCTATCCCCTTTCGTTTGCATTTCAGCCAGCTTTAACGCTGATGCAACGGCTGCAACAGCACCGTCAGCATCGGATACCAGACCGATACGGCTTGGGCGGGCACCGATGCCGCCAAGCCGTCCGATAATTCCAAAAGTAGGTATGCTGCCACCCTTTGTTTTACCGTTTGTACCTGGAATTACGATCTTTATAAAATCCGTGCTCCCTTTTTTACCAGTGACCGTCGTAACGGTTACCTCGACATCCGAAAACTGATTGAATAATTCTTTAACATTTTCTCCTGTTACATACCCACTATCTAATGTTTCCAGCACTGTTAACGTTTGCTTAAGTACCATAAATAAGCTCCTCTCTAGTAAGTTTAAAAGATATAAGGAATGATAGATTTTTTGATAATCTCTTCAACAGGTTTCATTAACTTTTCATTTCTCATCGTACTGCTCAGGATCAGATTCTCCTTTGGAACCGAAATGACAGCAATTTGCTGGCCTTTTTCAATCGCAGCGGATACGATTGGTTTTCCCGTTTTCGCATCCAGCGTCATAATCAAGTCTGGGAATGTTCCAAATCGATCGCCATTTTTTTCAATGGTCATATATTCATTCCAAAAGGTCATTTCATAGGAGTTATTAATTGTCACTGTTCCTACGTCAAAGCCGCCAGTCGTTTCAATGATGAAATCTGTAACGTCTCCTTCTGCAACCACTTTACCGCCCAGCTTGCTTACGACAGCTTGAATGGCTGCCTCACCCTTATGGCTTAACAGTGCTTCCCCTACCTCAATCGCCTGCTGAATGGCTCCAGCAGCACCATTTGCCTTTGCATATGCCGCCGAAACAGGATTTCTTGCAACTGCTAACAGACCACCTGCTTCGATCGATGCTTTACGAATGACAGTTGATGCCTTGTCAAGGGAACTTGAGATACTTAATTCCATATAGTTAGAACCTTTTCCACCGACTGCTGCCTGATGGGATACATAATCCGGCAGCTCGGATAAATTCATCGATCCCATCGAGCCTGTTGGATGTGCCCGCCCATTACATGGAATATCGATTACTGGAATGCCTGTGACGGCCGATTGAAACCAGCCATTCACTGAAGTACCCGCACCGTTTTCGTTTGTAATGATGCCTTGGATTGGACTTCCGATCTTTTGAGAAAGAATATCCAATGCTTTCGCATAATGAATCGGCTTCACATACTTATCTTTCGCAGCAGGTGCACCAACCAGAGACACGGTTACAAGTAAATCCTCATCTTGCAGTTCATCCACTGTAATAAGCTCAGGCTGGCCAATTTCAAAAGCAAGCTTGCCGATTTGGAGACCATCTTCAATCCAGCCTCCGCCTCCTCCGCCGAGGACTGCTCCACCGTAAACTGCATACTCTACTGCTTTTTCGTCTAGTCTAATTTTTGCCAAATTTACTCGCCTCATTTCCCAATCTTAAATACTGAATTAAAGAAACTGAATAATGCATCACCAGCAATAAATCCTGCTGCAAGAATACTCATTGGTGTATCAGCTTCTTTCCCTTTTGCTTTCTTCCAGATCAAACGGATCAAGATCCCTGTTAACACAGCAAAGCCGGCATAAGGAGTTAAAATAAGGAGACCTGTTGCAAACAGTACACCTAGCTGACGGCTTGGACCGCCAATCAATTGGAGAATCGCTCCTGGGATGGCCCATAGCAATAATTGTCTGGCAACTTCTGATGATGCTCCAGCCTTAATAGTAGAAACATACACTGCATCAATTGGCGGTACCAGGTTTTGAGCGAAATAACCTTTAAAAGTCACAAGAACAGTCAGAAGGGCAATACCAAATGCAATCATGGCAGTAATATACTGCTGTTTTCTGCCTTCCTTCTCATAATCTCTGTCTTTCCCGTTTCCTCTCAAAATATGACCCGCTTTGAAGTCATAACCCATGTCCGCGAATGCCGGACCGGTTGCTGCGCTAAATCCAGCAAGTAAAGCAAGTGCCAGTGGAGGAAAACCAATCATCATCCCAATCAGAAGGGTAATAAAAGCAACCGCGAATGCTGGAAACCAGCCGGAATGCATCGCAGCGATCCCTACGATTAATTCATGGACAAACGCAGCGAACGCAGCGAAGAATAAGAATCCAATCAGCATTCCAGGAGACATATCGGTTATAATACCTCCTGTCAGAGCAATAACAATCGCTACGACGAGATAAGCGGCGAAACCTAGTAATAACGCTCTTTTTGCCTCTTTGATTGGTCGTGTGAATGTTAATTCAGCATCTGCCGCAGCTTCAAGCGTCGCTGCGACTTCCTTGGTATCAGGCGCTGCTGAACGTTTTTCTTTGCCAAAAATCAGGATGGAAACCTGTACTAAAGCGACAATTCCCGCACCAATCATGATGCCATGTGGAATGTAAAGAGCATTGACATCTACGCCAAAGAATGGAATGGAGTATTGACGGAATAAAAGTCCAATACCAAACATGGAAAGGGCCCATATATTCCCAATGAATGCTACCCCAAATGCAGACATCGGAATATGAAGGAATGCACCCAAAATACCGATTCCTGTACCAATACCGAGAAGTCCTGCCCGCTTTCCACCTTTGTCCCCTGCAAGAATGGCTTCAGCCGTTGCGGCTCCAGGCGCCCATGTCCCGGCAGCCGGAAAAAGCTTAGAATCAAATAATTTGTAAAGGACGGCTGCATCTACAAACATGGCTAAAGCAGCACCGATCAGCATTGGAATAATCAGTTCCGGAGTCCCCATTAGAAAAGGGATACCAATTGGAATTAATAAGCTGTTTGCTGCGCCGAATGTTGCTGAGGATATCGAGGTTTGCACCAGATTCTGCCGGTGGATCGATTTATACTTTTTAAAAATCGTAATCGGGATTCTGGCAATTAGCATGGCAATAAGAGCACCGATGATCGAGGTGTTCGGTGTGACACCTAGGGTCGTGATTATTTGCATTCCTATAATCGCACCAAACACGGCTGTTACGGACGTCAAAATAAAAGCAACCGGCTCAAAAATACGCGGATGACCTTTTTCTTTTTGATCGTGATTCATTTAAATACCCCCCAATTGTTTTTCCCCTAAATCAAATAGCTCCTATAAAGCTATAGTCATCCTAAGGATGCTTGCCCTCTTTGAATAACTTTTATATCCATTTGGTACATAATAACAAGTCCGTTTATCTCTTCGCTGCTTGTTCATCGGCTGTCAGCATGGATCCCGTTTGTTTTTTCTTGTAAAACCCTATTTGGATGGTGCTTAACAGAACACCAGCGAAGACAAGTGCGGCACCAATCATTTGCACAACCGTTACGATGTTGTGATAGATCCAATAGTCGAGCAGCATGGTCATCAGCGGCTGAAAATTCAGAACAATTGCCGATTTGGCAGCACCAACCGTGCTCATTGCATGATTCCACATCATTGTGGTCACTCCTTGACCGATGATGACAGACAATAAAGCAAATACCCAGAATTGCACCGAATGTGACCATTCGATATCCATGCCAATCACAAACGGAGCAAACATGAGAGCACCGATGAAAAAGCTATAAGTGGTAATGATCATTGCAGGCAAACGCTTGGCCAGCATTCGTACAAAAATCAGGTTGCAGGCAAATGTTGCCGTCCCCCCCAGCAGCAGTAAATCGCCAAAGTTAAAAATGATTTTTCCTTTAACTGATAAAACAAGATAAATGCCTGCCATGGCGATTAAGCTTCCGATAATCATTCTTCCTGTAATTTTCTCTTTTAGTAAGGCGCCAGCCAGCAGCGCTGTAATAAGGGGAGCAAGGCTGAAAATCAAGGAAGCATTAGTGGCTGTAGAATATTTCAAGCCGCTAAAGAGAAAGATTTGGTTTGCCACCAGACCAATCAAACCGGCCAAACACAGAATAACGATTTCCTTCCGCTGCAGTCGAACAAATGATTTAGTGACGAAAGCCATAATGAAAAAGAAAACGGATATAACGGTCAGACTGAAGGCTGAGAGAAATAATGGCGGAAACTCAGAAAGCAAAAACTGCCGGGCCAGATAATTACCGGCCCATATCAGGACGCAAAACAAAAGAATTGTATAAGACCTTGCCAAAGGAAAACCTTCTTTCAAAACATAAGCTTAAGGCAGGCTCACCGTTCTGAAGGGAAGCCGGCCAGCTATTAAATGGTTTGAAGTGACTGACGGAGCAGCAGTGATGCAAATAACCCTTCTGCCTCTACAGCGTCAATGATCGGAACATCTACTTCTTGGCGCAGGACATCCGCAAGACCAATTGTTGAGAAACCCGTGCAGGCAAAGACAATGACTTTTGCCCCCTGGTCCAAAAGGGATTGAACAGCCTTGAGTCCATTTTCACGGCCAGAAGGTGTCATTAAATCTGTCGTATTGCCCACTCCCTCTGGGCTTGCATAGCCAACAAGCAAGTCTCCAAGCAGATTTCTGATGACTGCTGGAGGTGTGTCTGTGATGCCAAGTACACCTACTGGCTGTCCTAAAGCCAAAGCTGTAAGTGCAGCAGCACTTCCCGCCCCGATGACAGGAATGGATACTTCCTTTCGAAGCTCCTCAATGGCTGGATCTGCAGCACAGCTGATCACCAAAACTTTTGAGCCTTCTTTTTCCAATGTTTTTCCTAGCTCAACGATTTTTGGCACAGCTTTCTCCTCAGTCTCATCATTAAAAATGCCTAATGGCTGATCTGGTATGCATCTGTTTACTGTTGGCAGGTCATAACAATTTGTGATCACTTTTCCATGCTGTTGAAGTACTTCTTGATCGTCTGTTGTAAATACGCGAATTACGCCAATCATACGGAACGCCCCTTCCTTAAACTGTCAGCATTCTAATTTCCGAATTGAAAGAAAGTTTTGAATGTTGTTTATTATTCTAAATATTTAATAGGCGATCAACAATGTCCCCTGCAACCAAAAAAAAACAGAGCCTGTTGTGCATCCAGCACAACAGGCTCTGTTTTAGGTGGTTGTTTTAAACAAATGATAAAAAATGCATAAGAAATAGACAAACTTTTGACGGAAGCTATCGATTTTTATGTCTGCAATCTCCTCGATCCTATCCATTCGATACTTGACCGAATTACGGTGTATGAACAGATGTTTGGCTGTTTCAACTAAACTCCCGTCCGATGATAGATAATAAAATAACGTTTTTACAAAATCTGTCTCATTATCTCTATCATATTGCCACAGCTTCCCAATTTTCCTTTCTATTGCCTTGTCCATATTGACGCTCTCCGAAGCTTCCAACAATAAATTAAACAGCTCTATTTCTTCAAACATGAATACTTGCTGGGTCTTATCCAGGCTAGAACCAATCATGATTGCTTTCTTGGCTTCTAAATAGCTTCGCTGAACTTCCCATAACAGATATTTATCTCCAAAGCCAACTCGCAGTCCTTTGAACTGTCTAAACAATGGGGTCAGGATTTCATTCCATGTTTTCCTATTCGCTCGAGGCAAATGCAGCTGGTAAGGTGATGAGAGCATAAGTACTAATCGGCTTCCTTGTTTATGGATATGCGAATTATTGGCATGCTGCTGAAACTCTTGCTTCAATATCCCCCCTAATTGGCGGCGCATGGGAAAATCCTCATCCATGATATCTTCGCCCTCAATGATCACAATTTCCCATGCACTTTCAGGAGTCAGGCCTAATTGTCTGCCTTTATTGACAACCTCCTGCTGGGAAAGAGGCAAGCCGGTCAAAAGCTCCTCAATAAAGTCACCTCTTAAATTTCTTTCCGTATCCAAGGCCGTTTTTCTTCTCATTAATTCTAAAGAAAACACAAGTCGTGCCTGTTCGACACAAACCATATCCATCTCATCTAATAATTCTTTTTCAATTATGAGTTTCCCTACCGTTTGTTTATCCACGGTAATATCCCAAAAACGAATATCGGGTGATGGGATATAAGCATCGCCCTGAGGGAAGGAAACAATGGTTTCACCGGTTTGGTCGAGGAGCCAAATCTTTGATTCCAACAATAAGCCTATATTATCTGAGACTGCTTGAATCCCGCTGTTCTCCAGTACCAATGTCGTTAATTTTTTATAAATTTCCTCGGATCTTCTCAACAGGGAAGCCTGCTTATCGATAATTTGTTCCATGACCGCTTGAATGATATCTATGTATGCAGCGCCGCTGGGAAGCTGGATAATAGGCAAATTAAAGTCATTGCTGATCTGTATCATTTCAACGGGCATATCCTGTATGTATTTTTCAGGTTTGATCGCTAAGGCTGCGGCGCCGGTATTAGCCAATAGCTGTACCAGTTTTGGAAGCAATGCAGGATCATCACGAATGGCATAGGCCGTTGTTAATAACAACTCTCCTTCCCTCAGCCAGCCCTTCACATCTGGTACTTCCATAATATCTATATACCGAACAATACGATCTAATCCCTTTTCTCCGCTAATGACCTTTGCATCCTTCAATACAGGAAGGCGTAGCAAATCACTGATTGTAATTCCTGCTGGGTTCATCTAGTCACCTATTTCATGTTTAATAAAAGATAGAATCAGTATAACAAAAGCTGAGTCTTTATTATTCTTTTTGACCGATACATTATCTGAATAATTGACCTTTTAAATTATGCGCCATTTTTTCTAACCTGATTAGTTAATTGAAAAGACGAAACATAATGCCCGGGTTTCAGATCCTGAAAAGGACGTTACCTTCTCTAGCCAATCAGAAAATGTTTTCTGTAAAGAAAAAATTGTCTACCCAGCTGCGTTTCATTTTACATCACTTATACATTCACTGCCGCCTCAATGAGGAATTATATCAAACTACCTTGAAAACGCCCGACATCCATCTGTTTAAAAATATAAATGCAATATTTTTTTTAAAAGAGCTTAAAGTGTTTTCCCAGGTTTTTTCAAAAAAAGACCTTGCCCGAAGACAAGGTTAAAGTATGTACTTGAACATTATTGTTTTCAGAAGATAATAAGACGAGAAACTTTTGAATGATATCACATTTTTTAACGTGCATAATCTCTCCCAACCAAAGTAGTTGTGTAAATGGGGCCCGAAAATGATCAGAAGCATAAGAACTCCCCTCCGTTGATAAAAATTCTCAAGCAATCTTCCGAGGAACACCCGTAGGTTATTTCTTATTTTGTCTTGGAATATTGAATTCCACTTTTATTTTAGCTTACCTCCTGTTCCTCCGGCGCATTAAATCCAGCTCAATCAAGAAAGTCTTTCTCAGCTTGATATAATCTAAAACTTCTGTTCCTTAACCCGCTGTTAAAAGTATCAGCGGGTTTTTTATACGCGTATAGCAAGAGCTTACCAGATATATTTCATGTTCTTCAGCATCGCAGGCACGATCAGTTTATGAAATCTTTTTACGATGAAAAAGTACGATTTCCCAACCCAATTATTATAATAAACAAGAGTCGAAACGGTTAGGTAGTTCGAATCATTCACTTTCTCCACAAAAATAGACACACGAAAATCCAAATGCCGGTCATCCTCGCCCAGTACAATCTCATTTGGACTGCACTGCAACACTCGGAATATCCCTATCTTGCCTCCCTCTTCAATTATTAAATTTTCTTTATTCCGGCTGGAAGTCTTTAACCCTATTAAGCTTACGATTTGATTCCGCACATTCATTAGGGTATCTACCCAGGAAGGAGCAGCCGATAAAAACTCGATGGCTATATGCTTAACGTCAGCATCCCCTTTATCAGGCAGTAAAACCCGATAGGCATCGTAAAAGTGTACCTGGGGCAAGTATCTGCTGGCTATCGATTTTTCCGGGATAGGCACCTTTTTCACCATATACGTTCTCACTCATGAGTTCCCCCATCCATAAGTCACTTTCATTAATCATATAGCTTCACATGCTGTAATTTATCCGGATTCCTCACTATATAAATCTTAGAAATTTGTTCGTTTTTCACATGAAAACAGATGACTGTTTTGACATCGTCATCACCCTTAACCAATAATCCGGTCTGCCCATTTACCTTTACAACCTGAACAATAACCTGCTGCTTATCGTTTTGTGACAGCAGGTTTTTAATGAACCGGACAACCATTGCCCTTTTGCTCACTGGCTTTAAGGCAGCAAATACTTTTCCGCCGCCATCGGCATACAGGATAATATCCTGACATACTAATTCTTCAATCTTCTTCATGTCCCCCTCATTCAATGCCCATACGAAGTTCTGAATAATTTTATCTGTTTCG
The DNA here is from genome assembly GCF_046237605.1 of Paraperibacillus marinus. Lineage (GTDB taxonomy): Bacteria > Bacillota > Bacilli > Bacillales > DSM-1321 > Paraperibacillus > Paraperibacillus marinus. Next base: position 2,337,523 of record NZ_CP143542.1, read on the forward strand.
GGATCATTCGGTGCTTTCATATCTTCTTGAATCATTGGGAATTTTTCCTTTACCCGGCTGAATATTTTTCTGCAATTCACTTCGCTCCGGTTTAACATTTGAGAAATCTCCGGATAATCGTACTGGAGTACTTCCCTGAGGATGAAAACGGCCCTCTCGACTGGTTTCAGGTTTTCCAGAAGCATCAGGATGGCAAATGATATAGCTTCCCCTTTCATCACCTGCACAATGGGGTTGTTATCATCCTGGATCAATGGTTCCGGAAGCCAGGGGCCAGGATATACCTCCCGTTTATGTGCAGCTGATTTTAAATGATCTATACATTTGTTTGTAACCATTTTACAAAGATACGCCTTCACATTTTCCACATTTCCAATGTTTTTTTCTCCTGCCTGCACATATACATCATGAACGATATCTTCTGCATCCGAGACTTTGCCGAGCATCCGGTAAGCGATTGAAAACAAAAGCGGCTGGAATTGTGAATAAAGGTTCTGCAGTTCCATGGCCCCGCCTCCTTCCTTCAGTGAATTATACTCGCAGCATTCCATGTATACTCCCTTATTTTCAATGCCAATTTACCTGTAAGTACGAAATCTGCACCCCATTTATTCGCCCATACAAACGCATCGTTCGGCCCGAGGCCAATACAAAGAAAATCAGGGAAAGTACGATGGGAGACTGCTTTTGTGCCCTGTATCCCGGCCTTTATGATTTTAGCAAGCCGCTTCCCATGGGAAATGGCTTCCTTGCAGCTCATGGCTGCTGCTTTTCCACTTACGGGATCCACCACATGGATACAGTCCCCAATGGCATAAATAGAATCACTTTCTTTGGTACGGTAGAATGGATCCACCATGACTTTTCCTTGTTCTGTCACAGTGAGACCTAAAGATTGGAGACTGGGATGTGGCGTTACACCGACTGTCCATACGCAGGCATCCGCCTCCAACTCTGTTTTGTCTGTGAAGGTAATCTTTCCATTTGAAAACCGTTCTGCCCTTTTATTATGGAGAACGATCACTCCCTGTCTCCTCAGCCTCTGTTCAAGACGCACACTAATTTTCTCAGGAACTTCCTCTAATACTCTCTGTTTGTTGTTAATAAGTACTATTTCAATGCTCTTCCCACCCATTCCTTCTTCTTCAATATCATTTTTCAGCCACGAACACACCTCGCCTGCCGTTTCAATTCCTGTAATTCCACCACCAATAATGGCAACCCGCAGCGTGCCCTTTGGCGAAGCTGTCAATTCCAATAACTCCTCCCTGATCAGCTGCGCATTATGCAGATTACTGAGCGTTATTCCTCCACACTCTTCATTCACTTCTTGCACTACACTGCCCAGGGCAAGAACCAATCGGTCAAAATGCAGAGGCTTTGCTGTCCCATCTTCCCCCGTAATATGAACGATTTGTTCTTTAGGAAGAACTGATGATAATTCTCCCGGAATAAATTCTACATCAGGGCCGCAGTACTGTTTCAAAGGAACCTTTAGATGTGACACATCCTCCCCAACGATTCCCTTAAATAATGTCACCTTTTTAAGATGGAACGCATTTTTATCAACCAGGATAATCCGAATCCTTCTGGTTAACTCATCCCGAAACTCTTTCTTAAGTGCCTGGATATGGTTGATTCCGGCATACCCGCCGCCTATGACCACGATGGTCATCACTTTCTCCATTTTTTATCGTCTCCTTTTTTTCTAGCTGCTCATAAGACGAATAAGGAAATTGATTTGTGACCGATTAGTCCGGAAAAAAATTAAGAAAATATGCTTGTCTGAAGCACAAAAGTATGTTATATTTTTTATTGCAGTACTTCAACACGCGGTTGTGGCGGAATCGGCAGACGCGCTAGATTCAGGTTCTAGTGATAGCAATATCGTGGAGGTTCAAGTCCTCTCAGCCGCATTATTAAAAAGGAGAAACAGATCATCTGATCTGTTTCTCCTTTTTTGTTGACTGCTTTTATATTCTTAGCGTTAGAAAACAAAGGCTCTTTTCGTAGAGATTGTTGTTTTTAATTATAACAAGGAATAATTTTCTTTTTATGGTATTTTATATAGAGAGGCTTATTAAGCTAACGGGCAGTTAAATGGAATAAGTGAGTATATAATAGGAGGTTGAGTATTATGAGAAAAATTTGTAGTAAATGTGAATCGGCAATGGTTGAAGCCAAGTTGGACAGCTACCCTATTCGGGTTTATAAATCAACTGAGAAGGCAAACTCGAATACTATGAGTGAGGTCTCTCCTTGTTATGTTTGTTCTAACTGTGGATTCATAGAACTTTACGCTTTAAATCCTGAAAAATTTGAGTTAATCAGCAATTTATAAATATAATAATTGTTAACGTCTATTCCGTTAAAGGGGCTTTAACGGAAAAAGAAATACAGTCGTTCCAACATAGGATGGCTGTTTTTTTATACCTCACGTAAGAAATGGACGGTAACGCTATTTGGCAAGCATAAAGGAGCATTTGGTTTATCTGCTCCTTTTCAGCTAACTTCTTACTTTGCTGAAGGAAGCTGAACCAGTAAAGATAATTATCCAAATACTTTGTACATTCCTTGGAACCTATCCATCCAGCCATTTAGACGTTTATGATAGTTAATGACGTTTTGCTTATTGACTCGTGTTTGAGTGACTTGATTTGGGCGAATTTTTTGTAGTTCGTGGCTGTATCTGTGCACATCAAAGAAAACAGGTCAATATAGCTTCCGATAACTGCGTCAATTTCTTCTGCTTTTACACGACCATTTCCAGCCTTTTGAGCAATGACTTGACCATTTCGGTCCTGGGCAACAACGACAGCAATTTTAAGATGGCTAATCCCTCTAAATTTATCTGCCGCCGCGTTTCTTTGGTTTTCTATCCAGAGTTTTCCGTCCTTTTAAAGACTCTTTAAAGAAGGTCTCGTCACTTTCGATAATCCCTTTCAACATTTGATATCCCATTGATCGTAGAGCAAAAAGAATTTTATGTCTCCAATAAAATGCAGTAAAGATGTGGATTTTTAAGCGTTTAGCAATCTTGGGCAACGTATAGCCTTCCACCATCATATGAAAATACTTCGCCCACTTTCCAAGATAACGTGTTCCCTCAATCGGAGAATTTGAAAGGTCGTTAAATGATTTTCTGCAGTCACGACAAAGATATTTTTCCCTCTCTCTGTACTTGCCATTTCGCTTTACCTTCACACTTCTACAATGAATGCAACCTAATCCCTCTTTAAAACGGGTTTCTCTAATTGTTGCATCTTTCATATCAATCTTCATTATCGATAAAGTCTTCTTTTAAAAGATTGAATAGTTGAATTTGCTCGTCTTTAGATGAAACCGAAAACGTGGCATAGATGTCTTTAATCATTGAGAAACCGCCTCCTGAAAGATATTTTATCATCTCTTATAAGGCGAAAAGAGCCAAAACAAAAGGACTTCCCCGTTATGACAGAAAAGTCCTTTTTTGCTTTCAATTTCTATTTACGATACGCTCTGCCCGCCTACCTTAACCGGCTCATTCTTATTCAGTTCCAGCGTTTTTGCAGTGGACGCAAAGATCTGCTGGAATACTTCAGGTCTACTGGCCAGTGACACTCCGTAGGATGGCACCATTTCTTTGATCTTCGGTGCCCAATCCTTCATATGTGATGGGAAGCATTTTTCGAGCACTTCAAGCATGACATGTACCGCTGTGGAAGCGCCTGGTGACGCTCCGAGCAGAGCGGCGATTGAACCGTCAGAAGCACTTACGACTTCTGTGCCGAATTGGAGGGTGCCTTTGCCGGCGGCGGTATCCTTGATGACCTGCACACGCTGTCCGGCTGTGACTACATACCAATCCTCCGTTTTTGCGTTCGGGATGAATTCACGCAATTCTTCCATTCGTTTTTCGTTTGAGAGCATTACCTGCTCGATCAGATACTTGGTCAATGCCATCTCTTTCACGCCTGCTGCAAGCATCGTCAATACATTGTTTGGCTTGACGGAACCGATGAGATCGAGATTCGAGCCAGTCTTCAGGAACTTTGGCGAGAAACCGGCAAAAGGGCCGAACAGCAGGGTTTTCTTGCCGCCAATATATCTTGTATCAAGATGCGGCACACTCATCGGCGGAGCCCCGAGCTTCGCTTTGCCGTAGACCTTGGCGTGATGCTTTTCAACGACTTTTGGATTATTGCATGCCAAAAACAGCCCGCTTACCGGGAAGCCTCCGATATGCCTGGACTCTGGAATGCCCGTCTTCTGCAGAAGCGGCAGGCTTCCGCCTCCCCCGCCGATAAAGACAAATTTAGCTTTGTGGATTTCGGTTTTGCCTCCATCGATGTCACGGACCTTTACTTCCCAGGAGCCGTCCGCTGTCCGTTTGATGTCCTTTACGCTGTGCTTATAGTTCATTTCCACGCCCTGCTTCTTTAGATATTCAAAGAGCATCCGTGTAAGGGCACCGAAGTTAACATCCGTCCCTGAATCAATCTTTGTAGCAGCCAACGGCTCACCAGCTTTGCGTCCTTCCATGATGAGCGGGAACCATTCCGCAAGTTTTGCCGGATCCTCGGTATATTCCATTCCCTGAAATAAAGGATTGTGTGAGAGCGCTTTAAATCTCTTTTTCAAAAAGGTTACATTATCTTCTCCCTGCACCATACTCATATGCGGGATCGGCATGATGAATTCCTTGGGATTGCGGATCAGTTTTTTCTCCACAAGATAAGACCAGAACTGCCTGGAAAGCTGGAATTGCTCATTGATGCTTACAGCCTTGCTGATATCTATGGATCCATCGGGTTTTACGGTCGTATAGTTAAGTTCGCACAGTGCAGAATGCCCGGTTCCTGCATTATTCCATTCATTGGAGCTTTCTTCGCCTGCGTCTGATAGTTTTTCAAAAACCTTGATTTTCCATTCTGGTGCGAGCTCTGTCAAAATGGCTCCCAATGTCGCACTCATGACACCGGCACCAATTAATATTATGTCTGACTTGTTCTGTAAGCTGCTCATTATATCCTTCCTTATCCCATATATATTTGCGAAAAGAATAGGCGGCCCAATAATCATAAAGGCGCCTTCCAGCAACCGCTTTAATTATAACTCTATCATATTTTTGTCAAAATGATTCAAACATTAAAACATCTGCCAATATCTGATAATTATAACCCATTTTGGGCTGATACAAAAGGAATTAGTGCTTAATTAACACCTAGCCGCTCCATAATCGAGTCCTTTTTCGGAAGAAAAGAGCCCCTCCTATGTCCTTTTCAAACATAACAGGGGCTGTTTCTGATCTTGACAGTTCTCAGTGCACCTGTCTTCTTTTATGTTTCCACATGATAAACCGGTACCGGATGAAACAGCCGATGCAGAACCCAAGAAGAGCTATTCCCGCTGCAAGCACGACCATTACACTGAAGCTATAGCCGAGGACGTTCCAGCCAAATTGAAAGAATAGCAGGGACAGCCCGAGACAGACCGTTGCAATCCACTGATTAAAGAGCTGCTGTTCCTTATCCTCCATCACATATTGTGACAGGGGTTTTTTCAGCAGTGTCTTCCCTGCCAGGATAATGGGATTCTTTTTGAATATAAGCGTGAACACGCCAATTGCAAACGGAATTAGTAATATTAAATGATGAAATACAAGGGCAGCGAGAACGCTGGCCACAATAAAGGATTGATTGAGCTGTACCAATGGTTTTGGAATACCCATAGAATGCCTCCATTTCTATAACCGACTTACCTTACTTTATTACTATGGATTATATATTGACATTATCACATTCTGGTGCGGTTGTATATAATGGTCAGTTGTCATCGTGTTTAAACTCCTGAATTGGTTGTATTTTTTGTCACCTCCAGCAGGAAATTCTAGTCATTTTTATCTATTGTTCCCAAGAAAATGATGAATTAATATAAAACTAGACTAATACTTATACAGACAGGAGACAGAATATGAGCAAGAAAAAGATATTATCTGGAGCACTCGCAGTGAGCATACTGGCTGCAGTACCCCTTACGCCTGGTAATGCAGCGACTAAAAACTGGGTGAATGTCAATGTATTCGAAGAACAGGATGGAAGCAAGTTCAATAGTGAACACTATGACTTTATGAAGTTCTCAGAAGTTCGTGCCAAACTTGCTGAAATTGAAAAGAAATCCAACCGGATTAAAGTGGAGGTGCGCGGAACATCGGCCAAGGGCCAGCCGCTTTATGCCGTAACGATTTCCGATCCCGAGACTAAAGGGAAATTCGGTAAAAACAAAGCACTCCGCAAGCAGATGTTCAAGAACTCCGACAAAGCCCAGAAATGGGCTGCCGAGAATCCTGACTTCAAAGTGCCAATCATGATCAATGGCTCCATCCATGGAACTGAATTTGTGGGCACAGACGCCGTCATGCAGTTGATTGAGCGATTCGCAACCGCAAGCGATGCCGAAACCAAGAACATCCTGAACCATAATATCCTGATATTCAACGTCGTTCAAAACCCGGACGGACGGATTGATGCGACCCGCTTTAACGGGGAAGGAATTGACTTGAACCGGGATTTCATCACTCAATCCCAGCCAGAAACAAGGGAAACAGTCGAACTGATCAAGGAATGGAATCCCATGGTATTCCTTGATACACATGGCTATGTGAAAAATTACGCACCAAAGCTGCAAGGGTTGATTGAGCCGTGCACCCCGCCCCATAACCCGAACTATGAATATGATTTGTATAATAAATGGGCCCTGCCTCAGGCGAAAGCCATGGAAGCAGAGATTATGGGCAATAAGGACAAGTACACGGGAAGCCTCTACCAAAGCATGGAAGGCTCTTATATCCCGCAGCGCAATGATACAGCAGGCTGGGATGATTATCCGCCGATATTCACCCCGATGTATGCCATGTACCACGGCGCATACGGCCATACCCTTGAAGCGCCGACCAATGATCTGGACGGCGTGCGCTGGCAGTATGACGCCATCATGGGAGCACTTAAGTATGCGACCAAAAATAAACAGGGCATGATCACGGATCAAATTGAAATGTTCAAGCGGGGAATCAACTTCGACCATCCTTTCCATAAGGAAGGCTTCTTCCCGGATGCTTATATCCTTCCGGTAAATCCAAAGGACCCAACTGTCACAGAAAAGGCAGTGAATCACCTGATCAACAATGACATCGAGGTAGTCCGCGCCAATAAAGACTTTGAAGCAGAAGGTGCTTCCTATCCTAAAGGAACGTATCTTGTAAAGATGGACCAGGCAAAAGCGGGCCTTGCCAATACGATGCTCTGGGACGGAGAGGACATTACGGATGAAACGCCGGCCATGTATGATATCTCAGCCTGGAGCCTGCCTGAATTATGGGGCTTTGAAGCCAACCCGGTTCATTCTCCTGTCAATGTGCCAGCTTCAGGGGTCAAGCAGGCTGAATTTAAAGGTTCTCTAACAGGAAAAGGCCCCTATATGATTCCTAACAGTTCTGTTAAAGCCGTTCATCTTGTGAATGCCCTCCTGCAGCAGGGAGTGTCAGTCGTTCGGGATGAAAATGGCGATTACTATACGGAAGCCGATTCAAAGGTCATTTCACCGCTTGTTAAAGCATCAGGGCTGAACATCGATACCTCCACCATCCCAGACGCTGTATCGCCGGTTTCTCATATGAAGGTGGCGATCTTAAAGGATGGCGGCATGAACAAGCAGCAATCCCATTCAGGGACAAAGCTCGCGCTCGAGAGGCTCGGGTTCCAGGTGACAGAAGTTACACCGCAGCAGGCGGCTTCCTCCAGCCTTAACGGATTCGACGTTTTCGTCTACAGCGGTACGGAAAATCTGATTTCTACCACTTTATCCGAGGCCAATAAGGAATTTGGATTCCAGACTGCAGGAGCCCTCGATTCATTCAAGAAGAATTTATCTTCCTTCCTGGATCATGGAGGCAAATATATCGCAGTTGGTTCCGGAGCTTCTAGGGCGTCCAAGAACCTCGGACTTACGGATGATGTAATCAATACCGGCGGCTCCAACTCGAATGGAATCGTGAAGGTGAAAAATGCCGGAGACAGCATTACTGCCGGCTACAAAAAAGAAGACTTAGGATTTGTGTACCGCCCTGCATGGTACTCCGGCCCTGGAGTTGAAAACGACAAAATTTCTGCCTCTTATGGAGATTCCAGCGATTTCTTTATGGCAGGGCACTGGGCAAACAATCAAGCGGCCAAGGGCCAGCCAGTCATTGTCCAGGAAAAAGGCCGGGATGTTACATTAATCGGCCTTGAACCCGGATTCCGTGATCATACGGATTACCTGTTCCGCCTGTTATCAAATGCCATATTTGAGAAGTGAGAAAACAGCCCTGCATCCTTGATGCAGGGCTGTTCCATTTTTTATAGCCGCAATTGGAAAATATTTTTATAGAATTTAAGGTTACAAATTTCTGAGACCGGGAATATAAGAACCAACAGCATATAACGAAAATAAAAACTTGGAGGTCATTTAAAATGAGAGAAAACAACCATATATCATTAACTGAATTTACTAAAGAAGACGGATTTGAATTAAACAACTACATATCCGTACTATTTGAAAATGCAGCACCAAAAGAGCATATGGAAGAAAAAAGCTGATTGAGCCTAAGCCTATCAGCTTTTTTCTTTGTCTGAAACCCTCGTTCCTGTTATCTCTTTTAAAAATTCGCCGATACTGATCCCAGGCAGATGCCTCTCGACCAGAGCCCCTGTTTCAGCCAGCAGGCTCTCAAGCTCCATGACGCTTTCCCGAGTCTGCCCGCTGACGGCAGTCCGAATCCGTTCTTCCAGATTCCGGGGCTTGATTTCCATCTTCCGGATTGTCTCATGAATCCACTTAAAACCGGGATGAATCACATACATTTTGTTCAATCCATGAAGCATCATCAGGATGCGGGAAGCTGTATCCCATGCAAGCCTCTGGTAGATAAAGAAGTCTCCCCTCTCCACAAAGGCGTTCCTTGCACCCCAGCGGCTGCTGAATTCAAGCTGGCTTTCGATCATATTTTTCCTTAAAATCTCCGGATAGGCTCCTGCCTTTTTCTTTAGTCCAATAATGACTTCTGCCCCATAAAGCGGAATGCCGTCCACAATGGATGCAGTCACCGCCTGGGCATCCAGGTCCACCCTTCCCTGGTCCACATTCTTTGAGATAAAAGCAGAAACGGAAGATGTCAAAAAGCTGCTGACTTCTATTTTGATTCCCTTTACCCGGTAAGCATCCGACCATTCTTCGTCTTCATAATCGAAAAAGGTAATAATTTCACCATTTAATGCCTCAATCACATCTTTTCGTTCCCGGTCTGAAGGTGCTTCTAACCAAAGAACATATATTTCAATGTCCGAATGATGGTCCTGCATGCCCCTTGCCACCGAACCGGCAAGCATCACGGCAACGACCGAATCGTTCCTGGCATAAGCTCCCGCTATGTGTTCTGCAAGTGATTGAAAATTATCCATTTCATTCTCCTAATATGTAACCCTATAGGGCCTCTTCTGGCTGCACAGCCGCATGAAGCTTTTCCACAAGCACCTGGAAGGACTGTATTTCTTCGAGGGTAAAATGGGAATAATATTTATCCCGGATTAATTCACCGGTTCTCTCCATTTCCTGAAACAGTTCTTCGCCCTTTGTCCCAAGTGTAACATAAACCACCCGCCGGTTCTCTTCCCCCCACGCTCTTTTTAACAGATCGTGCTTTTCCAGCCTCTTGACCATCTGACTCAGTGAGCTTGGAGAAAGAGAGAGTTTTTTTGACAGCACATTGACTGTCAGGTGTTCTTCATTCTTCACGGCCTTCAGCACCTGCAGCTGCTTTGGTGTCAAATCGAACAGCATCATCGCTTGATACTGCCGGGCTATAGTATTTTGGATACGGTCCAGCATCTCCAGTGAGTGGTGGATCAGGCTGCTTTTATCTATCATTCTTGTTCCCCTCATTTAGGTCTTAATTTAGGATACTATAATTTTTCCGTCCATTATTTTTATAATGAGAAATCCATTCTCCTTTATTCGATGCCCGAGCCCCATAACCCTTCCAGCAATAAAAGAAGTTTCCTCCTCCCCTTCAAGCCTGAGAAGTAATCGGATGCTTGAAAGCGGGAGGCATGGCCGTGCCGCTCAGGTTTTTAACTAACAGCACTTCGCTGCCACAGAATTTTCTGCCTTCCATAGGGTTCTCCTTGAGGTCGGGCGTATAATGGAAGATAACCGTTTTGGTTTCAATCGCTGCAAGCAGCGGCAGGATGAAACTTAGGGGTACATTCCGGCCGCTGATCACATCAAACAGGTGAAGGCAGTCTCCCTCATGCCGTGCAATTACTAAAGCATCCACCTCCGCTGCATAATAAAGATCTCCGCTAAACCCATTCATGCAGTGATACATGAGAATTTCCGCTGTATCAAGGGTACCAAAGCACTCTGAAACCGGAATCCGATTCAGCGCCTTACGATAGATGAAATCCAGATCATACGGATTTGCACCATTCAGCTTCCGGAGCTCCCCTTTACCTCCGACTGCAGCTGGGCAGTCCATGTGAAAGAGAGTTTCTTCCACGGGAAGAAATCCAAATTTCGGATAATAACCAAGAACCGATGAATTGGCAAAAAGATAAAATAATTCATATGTATTGAAATCGGCCATTACTTTCTCCATAAGTTTCCTTGACAGTCCCCGGCCCCTGAAACCCGGATGTGTCATCACGGTTCCAATCTGAACCGCCCGCTTTTGTTCCCCATTGATGCAAAGCTTCGAAATGTTAACACTAATATTGGATACAATCCTTCCGTCCGCTTCAAAAGAGTAAGGAATATACTTGCCGCCCCAGTAACCCTTTTGATACCAATTTTCAAAACTGATGCCGAACGTAGATAATGCCAGCTCATTAAAGCTTTTCCGCAGCCCCTCTTGGTCCTTATAATTCATTATAAAACGCATAGGTCACCCAGTCTCTCACAGTTATGTATTTAAAATATTTATAGAACCAAAGTTAATTTTTGTCAATTCATTTTTTAAAAACACTCCTCATTGATGGCCTAACTGAAAATTCTCATGAAAATGCTTTCATTTTTTTATCTTTTATTATTGACTTATCCTAATAAAAAATGATAGTATATATTATTTTGCCTATTTCGCTATTCGTGTTATACTATAAATAGATTAAGCGGAGGTGAAGGGTTTGTTTGAAATAGGCGATCATATCATATATCCCACACAAGGTCTTGGAATCATAGAAAATTTTGAAGAAAAAGAAATCCATGGATTAACCCAGACATATTGTGTTATCACCATCTCCAATAACAATATGCAGCTCATGGTGCCATCCAACCGGATCCAGGCTGCAGGAATCCGGATGATCGGTGACAAAACGGCATTGGAAGAAGCCCTCAAGGTTTTTCATGATGGAAGCTCCGACCCGGCACTAACCTGGAAGCAGCGCCTCAAGCAGAATCAGGAGAAAATCAGATCCGGCTCACTTGTTGAAGGCGCCGAAGTCGTACGTGACCTGAAACGGCTCCAGAACGAAAAATCACTGAGCCCCAACGAAAAAAATATGCTTCTGAGTGCCGAAAAGATCCTGTTAGGCGAAATACAGCTGATATCGGGTCTTTCCAAAACTCAGGCTGCTGATTTATTGGAGATGCAGGTATAAACCTGGCATCTCCCCCCCAAGCACCACACCCCACCGCTCTTTCAATCCTCCAAATCCATCCCTCTTTAAACAACTTCATTCATTACGCACACTTCTTCCTATAGGAGAAGTGTACAAAACCTCAACTGATACTTGTATATGCCGTTTATTTCATTTTGTATTTAAAGATAAATGCAGCCAATGGCCAGCGTGACTTCTTTTCCACAGTATTCCATCAGCGGTAACTCATCAGAAGTTTATTGGTCATTGCGTGTCCATCGTATAAACAAAGAACCACATCCTTTCTGGATGTGGTTTTTCGTTTATTTCCAAAAATCTTTTAGGACTTTTTACCTGTCTTGTGCTATACTGAGTTAAACCAATCTGCAATACTTTACCTGTACCAGGCTGACCTGCCCTCTTTTGGGCAGGTTATTTGCGTTTAAGAGCTTTTCCAAAAAGGATTTCTCTCGTATTCACCCGGTTCATCAGGTCCTGAAATGGAATCCATAACTGCGGCAAATTCCAGCATGATTTCCGTCAGGTCATGAGTCTTAACCGTAGTATGCGGGGAAGTAAGCTTCATTCCCTCTTCATCATAGGAAAGCACCCATTCTTCATCGCCCTCAGAAGTCTTGATCCTCAGTCTGCACTCTTTTTGGGTGACCGCCAGGAACAAAATTTTGTTCAGCTGAGATCCATTTTCTTTTCCTACCATATCATCAAACCATTTCCGGAACCCCAGCCGTCTGATCGAATCCATAATATCTTCTTTCGGCCACTCTTCATACATCCTGGCAAGCTCTGCTGTATCCTCCTCGAATCGGCTCGTAAAGCTGTCAAGGATCTCCACCATGCTTAGCTTGATAGTTTCCCCTTTGACATCGTATTCGAATTTCTCGGTTAGTTTAATATCCTTCTCCCGCAGAAGTTTTAGAAAACTCTTGTGAACAAGCATTCCGCACCCTCCCATAATTTCAGTATCTCATCAGGATAGCCATCTCCGGGAGTATTATTCATTTTTTGCATCAAAAAAGCAGGCCCTCAAAAGAGAGCCTGCTTGGATTAGTCAAAAATTATGCTTTTTGAACGTTAGCAGCTTGTGGTCCACGAGCTCCTTGCTCAACGTCAAAAGTTACTTTTTGGCCTTCGTCTAAAGATTTGAATCCTTCAGATTGGATAGCGGAGAAATGTACGAATACGTCGTCTCCACCTTCGCGCTCGATGAAACCGAATCCTTTTTCTGCGTTAAACCATTTTACTGTACCTGTTTCCATTTGTGTTGCCTCCTAGTGCAGATTGCACAATTTATTACTATCCTTGCCGAAGTACTCATCTAGACGAAAAGTCAAAAACTTAAGCTATCCTTTTGTTCGAACAAAAATAATTCTTCTTTATTATAACAACCATCCCACTAAAAAGCAAGGGAGCCTTCAAATTTAATTTCAACAGGAGGTAAATCAGCAGGAAATCCGGTTGAAATAGCTCCCGGTTGATCCCTGCTGTCATGGGTTGGCGGGTCCTTTTTAACCGGCTTTTTCGTTTGATTTAGTTCTGTGGTAAATTTTTTGACGTGTTTCATCTAATCCTTAAGCGATTTTAATCTTAAAGATATTTTTCATGACCAGTTTTACCTGATTCCTCAACGATTTTGGTTCTAAAGAAAGCTTTACAACCAATTCAACTAAATTCTTCAGCCATTTTGGTTCTAAAGAAAGCCTTACAACCAATTTAACTCAATTCTTCAGCCATTTTGGTTCTAAAGAAAGCTTTATAACCGATTTGGCTTAATTCCTCAGCCATTTTGGTTCTAAAGGAAGCTTTACGACTCATTTAACCCGATTCTTCAGCCATTTTGGTTCTAAAGAAAGCTTTACAACCAATTCAACCCAATTCCTCAGCCATTTTTGGTTCTAAAGAAAGCTTTACGACCCATTTAACCCAATTCTTCAGCCATTTTGGTTCTAAAGAAAGCTTTCCAACCCATTTAACCCAATTCCTCAGCCATTTTGGTTCTAAAGAAAGCTTTACGACCCATTTAACCCAATTCTTCAGCCATTTTGGTTCTAAAGAAAGCCTTACAACCAATTCAACCCAATTCTTCAGCCATTTTGGTTCTAAAGAAAGCTTTACAACCAATTCAACCCAATTCTTCAGCCGTTTTGGTTCTAAAGAAAGCTTTACAACTCATTTTACCCAATTCTTCGGCCACTTTGGTTCTAAAGAAAGCTTTACGACCCATTTAACCCAATTCCTCAGCCATTTTAGTTCTAAAGGAATCTACAAGACCAGTTACACCCGGTCCTTCTCCGCCAACCAAATAGGTTCCATATTCTTGATCACTGAGGCTGCTCCACTTTCCTTGCCCTGTTTATAAAGTGATACAGGGCTCCAAGCATGCCTGCATCATTTTTATGGCGGCATGGTTCGACTGAGACGGCAAAGGAGTCCCAGTATGGGTATTGGCGGGCGTGCTGGATGATGTCTTCTATAAGTCCCTCCCTGCCGCTGATGCCTCCGCCGATGAGGATCTTTTCGGGATTAAGGGTTACAGCCAGGTTATAGAGACCATAGCTGATATTTTTCATCCATTCTTCCACCAGACTTTTCACTGCGCTATCATGTTCTGCATCCTCAAAGACCGTTTCACCATCGACTTTCTCATCCACAGCTAAGCCCTTAAGTTCCTTATACATCTTGATAAGTCCTCCGGTTGATGCATTTCCGTGCATATGCGGCCGGTCCGGATGATAGGCAGGTGTGTACATAAAGCCGAATTCAGCGCCGCGGAAGCTTGCCCCATGGACAATCTCGCCGTTGATGAAGATGCCGCCCCCTACACCGGTACCAAGGGTGACACAGATAAAGTTACGGCAGTCTACCGCATTCCCATTGAGCTTTTCTGCCAGCGCGGCGCAGTTGCCGTCGTTTTCCATCTCGACGGGAAGCCCTGTCCGCTCCTCGAGGATTTCCTTAAGGTTTTTTTGGTCTAGAACCCGGATGGATCCTGCACGTTCCGAATACCCTGTGTTCACATCTATGAAGCCCGGCATGCTGATTGCAATGCCAGCCGCCTTATGTTCAGCGCTATATTCCCCGATGACCTTTTCCATGCCGCCGACAAATTGTTCGAGAGTGTCACAGGCAGTTGGATAGCTGCCTTTCGTTATAAAGCTGCCTTCCCCCGTAAGCAGCCCGTGTTTAATATGCGTTCCTCCTACATCGAAGGCTATGTATGCTTCAGCTTCTGCCTGGAAATAATCGTTTGCCATGAACAGGCTCCTTTCATCTGCAAGCGTTTTCTAAATTATATAATAATTTGAGAGTTTAATGAAATGGATAGTTAAAAAAGGGTTTCGATAGTGCTGAACCGAATATAGTATTAATCTTTTATAAATGAGGTTGGAGAATTGAAAAAAACCATGAAAGTCCTAGCGGGAGTATTGGTCCTGCTCCTGGTCATGGCTGCAGCCGGCATCGGCACTTATTTTTATCTTGAAGCCAAAAACACACCTGCCGGGGGCAAATCAACACTCTCCCTGAAAAAGTCAGATACTGAAGGCAGACAGGCTTTCATAGAAGTGAAGGAAAAGCGGACCCAGTCAGTTGCAAAGGAATTTCCCTTCAGCATGTCAGAAGTTGAGGTGCAGGATGCACTCCACGGCATGACACATCAAAAAATTACCGCCGAGGATAAGTGGGGATTTCTGCCGATGACCGATGAACGCGTGAAACGCCTGCTGCTTGTGGTGAAGAGGAATGAAGTGAATTATGAACAGGATCCGGTTTACATGGAAATGTTAAAGCGGTGGGAAGAACACAACTTTTCGCAGGTGGACAAGGATCATAACTCCATCTGGAAGCTTCAAGGCGGCACCGTTGGAGAAGCCACCGGCATAATGAGCCTGCAGGAGGAAGAAGCATTCATCAAGGAGCATTATCAGACTGAGTGAATTCATTCGACAAAGGATGAAGACTTTGTCATTTTCTGCGCTTTCCCGAGAAATAATTCTTGCGGCTGTTTGTATTTCCATTCTTTGGGTAAAAAATATCTTTAGTGTATTTGAAATAAAAAGGTGGAGATCACGAGTGGCGAAATTAAAAGTTGGAACGGAAAATAAAGCACCGATTGAAATTTATTATGAGGATCACGGAGCAGGCCAGCCGGTTATCCTGATCCACGGCTGGCCGCTCAGCGGACGTTCCTGGGAATACCAGGTGCCAGCCCTGGTTGAAGAAGGATTCAGGGTGATCACCTATGACCGAAAGAGGCTTCGGCTCATCTTATAAGTCATATGATGGGTATGATTATGACACCCTTGCCGAAGATTTGAATGAATTGATTGAACACCTGGACCTTAAGGATGCAGTGCTTGTCGGATTCTCTATGGGAGGCGGCGAAGTGGTGCGGTATATCGGGAACTATGGAACGGGCCGGATCAGTAAAGCAGTACTCGCTGCAGCTGTCCCCCCTTATCTATATAAATCGGATGACAACCCGGAAGGCGGGCTCGATGATAAAATGATCAGTGAGTTTGAGAATGGAGTTAAGACAGACAGACTTACCTTCCTGGATGATTTCACGAACAAATTCTTCTCTCCAAACGGCGACCAGATTCTCGTAAGCGAACCGCTGAGGAAGTACAATTGGCAGATTGCTGCAAATGCCTCGCCAAAGGCAACACTTGACTGCATCAGCGCCTTTTCGCGCACGGATTTCCGGGGCGACCTCGAAAAAATCGATGTGCCTGCCCTCATCATCCATGGCGATTCAGACAGCATCGTCCCTTTTGAAGTAAGCGGTAAACGATCCCATGAAAGCATACAAAATGAAGTGACCCCTAAAAGTTAGACACGGTTATTACATCAGGCAGCTTGCTCAAAATGAGTCCGGTATTGTACCGGACTCATTTTGAATTTTGCCTTCATCCGTTTCGTATTATAATACTGTATGTATTTTTGTAGTTCTTTTTTAAAATGCTCTATACTTTTAAATTCCTTAAAGTAAAGAAATTCTGATTTCATGATTCCAAAGAAATTCTCCATAACTGAATTATCATAACAGTTTCCCTTACGGGACATGCTTTGCTTAATTCCTCTTTCCTGGAGGGCATGACGATATGGTTTCATCTGATAATGCCAGCCTTGATCCGAATGCATCATTAGTTTATGATCTTCCGGCAAGCGTTCTAGAGCTTTCCCTAGCATCTCCGAAACAAGGGAGTAGGTGGGTCTAGAGCCGATTGTATATGTAATGATTTCCCCATTAAATAAATCCAATACAGGCGATAAATAAAGCTTCTCACCAAACAACTTAAACTCTGTAATATCCGTGACCCACTTCTCGTTTGGGGAGTCCGCCTTAAATTGACGATCTAAATGATTTGGCGCGATTTTCCCTACCGTTCCCTTATACGATTTATATTTTTTCATTCGAACCAAACATTTTATCCCAAGTTCTTTCATAATACGCTGGACCTTTTTATGGTTTACCTTTTGTCCGCGATTCGCTAGTTCATCACGTATTCGACGGTAACCATAACGGCCGTCATGTTCCACATAAATGGCCTTGATCCCAGCTTTCAAGTCGCGATCTGGATCTGGCCGGTTCATTTTTTTCACTAAGTCATAATAGGTGCTGCGTGGAATATCAGCGAGCTTGACGAGTTCTTTCACCGGGTATTCATGCCTTAATTCATAGACTACTTGCGCTTTGTCTTTTTTGGTGATTTTTCCTTGTTTTGAACTAAGGCATTCAACTTTTTTAAATACTCATTTTCCATTTCTAGTTGTTTAATGCGCGATTCGAGTGCTTCTACAGATCCTTCAACTGGTAATCGCTTAGGTTGTTTATTAGACTTACCTTTCATAGATGGACGCCCCTTTGGACTCGGTTCAAGGGCTTCTAGACCACCGGCCTCCATCTTTTTCTGCCAATCATACACCATTGTATAACTAGAGATTTTAAAGAGGGCTGCAGTCTCCATTAATGTCGCACCAGTTTGAACCATGTAGTTTAGTACATCTAGTTTAAAACTAGCAGGACCGTTTGTATAGGTGTTCTTCAGCCCATCTTCCCCATGTAATTCATATAACTTCAACCAATATTGAAATTGGGCTCTGGGAACACCCATTTCTTTTGCATATTCGCTTTGAGATACTATTTCCTCGTTATAGCCTTGAATGATATTTAGTTTTACATCACTTGTATATTTAGTCATATATAAAAACTGCACCTCCAATTATTAGATCATGTCTAACAATTGGGGTGCAGTTCAAAACAGCGAGCTTAAAATTATCTCAGGCGGACCGCATGGAATTAATGCCACACATCCGCAGCAATTTAATGAAGCGCTGATATCCTTTCTTAAGAGTTAAAAACGAAGCAGACAGGAGCCATAGGTTCCTGTCTGCTTTAGTTCATGCGGGGTATGTATGGGTGAATGGGAACATTGCCGCATGTGTATTCCTATTCCATTCCTGCCGTTTCTTCAATCATAATATACTCATTCCAGCACTTCTATACGAACAATGTCATCGAAGAAAATCCTGAACAGCTCATTCGCCGGACCGTCCGTTTCCAGATAAATCAGCTTATAAATTTCATCAAGCCGGTGCACCATCCCAATGCGCGTTTTTTCAAAGCCCTCTTCCCAGACGACCGCCATGATCTGCAGCTTAAATTCCATCGCAAAACAAATTTTGTTTTCAAACTCCTCTATTTGGTATTCATCGAGCAGCGGCTTCTCCACTCTGTTCTCATCCCTCTTCATTTCCTTAAGCATCTTCACATGCTCCGGCATAAAGAACGCACCCTGCCATTTAATCTTCCCTCTGTCCCTGATATTCATCTTTCTTCCTCCTCAACAGCTATTATATGTTATTTATAGAACAAATGTTCCTATAATAAACCTTTTAATTTATTCCAGCTGCTGAGAACCTTGGGGAACCTTTTTATAAAATAGCAAAAGCCGGCTAACTCAGCCAGCTTTTGCTACATTCAAGATTAATGCTTTTTATGGCCCTGATACGTTCTCAAGCCATATCCCTTTTTGAAAAGAGGGTGCCGTTTATCATGGCTGTTGATTTGTTCCATATTTCTCGGCCATGTGAAGGACAGCTTTCCAGTGAACGGATAGTCTCCGAAGAGTACGTCAGCCACTCCCCCGCCTTCACTGCCAGGCAGCCAGGAGGCAACAAGTGCATCCATGTCTTTCAGCTGTTCGGTCAGAATCATTGGCCGGCCGGATTGCAGCAGGACGACCATAGGAACACCGGAAGCTTTTACTTTTTTCAACAGGTCGATATCTTCCTGCAGAAGTCCAAGGTCGTCACGGTCTCCGAACATTTCGGCATAAGGAGGTTCACCGATGACCACTACGGCCACATCATGTCCCTTGGCCCCGGTTCCGTCTGCGCTATAATCGACTTTTGTATTCTTGCCTGCTCCCTGCCGGATTCCTTCAAGGATAGTGGTGCCCGGAATCAGATCTTTTTCAGGCTGCCCCATCCACTGCGGGGAACCTCCCTGCCAGCTGATGGTCCAGCCGCCTGCCTGATAGCCCATATTGTCGGCTTTTTTTCCGGCAACGAAAATTTTATTGTTATTCTTTTTGAGCGGCAGCAGGTGGTTTTCATTTTTTAACAGAACCTGCGATTTCCTGACCGCTTCACGCGCGATGGCCCGGTTTTCCTTACCGCCGATTCCTTTAGCTGTTAAGCTTTGGTCGGAGTATGGCTTTTCAAAAAGCCCGTTTTCAAATTTTACCCTTAAAATCCGTCTTACGGCATCGTCAATTCGTTTCTTGGACACTTCGCCTGAACCAACCAGCTCTTTCGTCACAGAAAGGAATTGCTTCCAGTCATTAGGAATCATGAACAGATCAATTCCGGCATTCACACTGCGTTTTATGGAATCCCGGAAATCAGCCGGATTAATTTGCTGAGGTCCGTTATAATCTGAGATTACAAATCCAGTGAAGCCCAGTTCTCCCTTTAAGACCTCTGTGATCATATGATAATCTCCATGAGTTTTCAGGCCGTTGATGCTGGAGTAAGTGACCATGACAGTCCTTGCTCCCGCCCGGATGGCTTCTTTATAGGGCTTAATATGCTTCCGGATTTCCTGCTCGGTGTATTCGGTCACATTGCCCTGATCATCTCCGCCTTCAGTCAGTCCATCACCGACAAAATGCTTGATGGACGAAACCACATGCTTTCCTTTAAGGAAGTCGCGGTCCCTCTTATCCCCCTGCAGTCCTTCCACTAAGGCCGAACCCAGCCTGCCGGTGTCGCGCGGATCCTCACTATAACCTTCATACGTACGTCCCCAGCGGATATTCTGAGGTGCGGCAAGGACAGGTGCAAACGTATAAGAAATGCCGGTAGCCCGTACTTCTTCAGCCGTTGCCTCTCCTATCCGTTTCATGAGGCGGAGATCATTGGCCGCACCAAGGCCGATATTATGCGGAAAAATAGTAGCTCCATAAACATTGTTATGTCCATGGACGGCATCCACTCCGTAAATGATGGGAATCCCAAGGCGTGTTGACATCGCTCCTTCCTGGAAGTTATCAATCATATCCGCCCAGTCTGCCGGTGTATTCCCAGTCGCCGGAAGTGAACCGCCGCCGCTCAGGACAGAGCCGATTCCGTAAGACTTAATGTCAGCGGCCGTGACCGCATTTCGTTCCGGCTGGACCATCTGGCCGATCTTTTCATCGAGCGTCATTCTCGCTAAAAGATCGTTCACTCTTGTTTCAACCGGAAGTTTAGCGTTTTTATAAGAAACCCCAGATTCCTTTGCCTCTACGCTGTATGACTGTCCTCCCAAGGCAGATCCGGCCATTACCAGCAGTGTCATTCCAGTGATAAAAGAACGCTTCAAACTCTTCTTTATCAACCTGATTCCTCCCATATTCTTTTTTAATCAGCCTTTTTTCGAGAAACGTGAAAAACGCCAAAACCTCCCTCTTTCATTTTGGTAACGCTTACAAAATAAGTATATAACAGTTAATTTCAACGAACCTACTCACACAATTCGGAAATTCCATAATTGAGAAATAGTTACTAATTTTGTAAAACCCATATAGGTCTGGTGTATGATTTCGGGCCTTCCTCTTATCTGAATTATTATAAAAATTTGGGCTAATTTACTTAAAGGTGGTTTTTATGGAATATAGGGTGAAATCCGCCCAAGATATATATATTTGTCTCTAGGTATCTGCTAAAATTATTGTGAGCGAATAGGAGGCTATCTAATGTCAAAGGGACTTATCCATCATATAGAATTAAATGTTTCAAATTTGAGGATTTCAACTGCCTTCTGGGGCTGGTTTTTAGAAGAATTGGGATATAAGTTGTTTCAGGAATGGGAAAGCGGTCAAAGCTGGAAAATCGGTGATACATATATGGTCTTCGTTCAAACGGAGGACAGATTTATGGACATCCCCTACCATCGGTCCCGGACCGGCCTGAATCATTTGGCGTTCCATGCAGAGTCACGCCGGCAAGTCGACGATATGACAAGAAAGCTAAGAGAAATGAATGTTCCTATTCTTTATGAAGATAAACACCCCTTTGCGGGAGGAGAAGAACATTACGCGGTTTATTTTGAAGATCCAGACCGGATTAAAGTGGAGCTGGCTGCACCCTGATATAAGGGCGCAGCTGGTTCTTGAACGCTGCGCGTGCCGGAAGGCCGGAAGTTTCTACATCATTAAAAGGCTCTGTCCAACAATGTTGATTTTTCTTTAAAAAACCGGGCAGCTTAGTTGAACAATCGTCATTAAGTTTTTTAACAATCGGGCAACTTAACGAAATAAAGGAGGAGAATTCAAAAGAGCACCGAAATAGAAGGAAAGGAGTGTGGTTGATATGTCCCATGCTAAAAATGTATTGGCGGATCAATTTTTAGCAAATGCGAACGACCCTAGCTTTTACCTTCCGTTTTCGGAATCAGCAGCAAACTTGTCAGAGGAAGAAGCGTTTTGGAAGCCCAACGATGAAAGTAACAGTATCGCTGAAATTGTGCAGCATCTGCTCCATTGGAATGAGACATGGCAAAAGAGATTTGAAAAATCACATGTGAATGCTGTTGCGCCAATTGGTGATAATAATAAAAGCTTTATTGTTCCAGAAAATAAAAGTTTTGGTGACTTAAAAGAGTGTTTGCTAGAGGTTCTGCTTAGGTGGCAAGACCTGCTGACTGAAGAAAAGGCAGCAAGTGAAGTGAATGGTTTCCCGGAGCCTGCAAAGTGGTGGGAGATACTCGGGAATATATCCACGCATAACGCTTACCATATAGGACAAATTGTTTACATCCGAAAACAATTACAAAAAGGCTGGAAACCTAATATATAGTTAGAAAGTAAGACAACTTAAAATTCTTGTTCCACAAGCGGGCGCATTTCTTTAGTAAGAAGGCGTCTTTTTATGTCCCTTGCACAATAAGGGGTTGGATATTTCTGGAGGGATTAAATGAGTGATATGACAAGCTTTATTACAATGTTAATTATATGGATGTCCTTATTTATCATTATGAGCCTATTAAGCTTTTTCAAGAACAGAAACAATATACTCACAGAATCAACTTAAAAACTGCCTTTTTAAGTGTGCCAATAACGGGGATAATAGGATTTTTTAATATGGAAATTAAATAAAATGTTGTTTGGCATCCTGCATTAACTGCTGTATTAAAAAACAACTTTTCTATCACTAAAAAAACGAACTCACACAGAGTTCGTTTAAGCTTATTTGCCTTCCAATTTCATGTTATCCACATACTTTTTGGCATCCAGCAAGGACAGTCCTAGTGTTTCTCTCACTCTTTTTACAGCTTTAACATCTTTCTCATCAATCAGCAGCTGTTTTAATGTGTGATCGACCGGGCTTTCCGGCATATCATTTTCTTTAGAACTTTGGTCTATCGCATATTTCAGCCTCATGACCCGGCCATTCATTTTTATGACCTCAAAAAGTACATATACGACAGCAAATAGGATCAAGATTTCGACAAGATTAACTTCCACGAAAATCCCTCCCTGCAAAATGATTGCTTGGTACCTCTAACTCCTACTTTAGCAGATATTGTAATAGTTTCATACACTACTAAAACCCTATATTATGGACAAAGTTCCGCAGAGCCTTTATTCAAAGAGGTTTTTTTCAAGAACAATTTTATGTAATCCTTTTTCATTTGTATATGTACTAATAATGTTAAACCCGCTTTTTATATTTAAAATTAACATACCACGCCATTTATTCATGGTTTTTGTTTGAACAATACTATACCCCTGTTCCCTTAAATAGTGATGCTGCTTCTCCATTAATCTTGATGCTATTCCTTGTGTCCTATAGCTCGGATCCACTCCGCCTAACCAGCTATAAAACATATTATTATCTATAGCATAGCCAATTTTGTAACCAATAACTTTCTTCCCTTCCATTGCAGTTAAAACAACCAAACCAGGTTTGCTTAACATTTTGTTGATTAAATCATCGGAAGTTCCAAATACATCACTATGGAGTCTCAATAAATCCTCTATTATCTTTATATTAGCGTCAGAAATTGAGTGGTGGAAAAAATATTCATAATCCATTTTTTCAAATCGCTCCTGCAGAGTATTTTCGATTAAGTCAATCCCGGCAGCATTGCCCCCGCACGCCTGATGCTTTCCTTCGTCCATCCTGGAGCATTACCATTTTCCAGCACATCTTTTGTGCTCATCCAGTAAATCGCGCCAACTTCCTGGGGACTTTTCCTGAAAGCCTCTCCGCTATAATACTCACAAAGGAATACAGTATTTATCACCATGCTTCCATCATCAGCAGCAAATGATGAGCTGTACACATACTTTAGTTCATCCTTAATTTGAATTCCGACTTCTTCATGTATTTCCCGCTTTACAGTTTCCTCAAGGATTTCATAGGAAGTTCCTGCATCTTCGACTTTTCCCCCCACCAAAGAGAGCGTTCCGGCAGCATGGTCCTCCTCTGCACCTCGTTCAATGATCAGCCACTTGCCATCTTTATTTATCGCGCCTTCTACATTCACTATAAACATGTCTTCTCTCCTAATACATTTTGTGTTTGTTGATTTTAAAACCATTGTGGACAAGGAGGTTGGTTTACTCTCCAGGCACTCTCTTGGAGCGGGGCGGGCGGTGAGCCTAGTCGCACTTATGCGAAAGCCAAACATAAGACGAGTCAGCCAGGGGAAGTGCCCTTTCTTCCCCAGGCTGGCTCGTCTTATGACTCAAGTGTCGAAAGCCTTGCAGCCATCAGGAGTCTCGCACCTTCCGCTCCAATCAACCTATTATATGTAGTCGTCTTTACAACTTATAAACAACATCTCTCAGAAAAAAACTTTTGTTTTTGAAACACTTTATTTAAATAATCCCTCTCACCACCGGTATCTTCCTGATCAGCATACTAAACAGATAAGCGGCGGCAATGGTGAGAACCGATACAGCGAGGAACTTCAGGAAAGGCGTGATCGCCGTCCTGGCAAAACTATATTGAATGATGACAGCAATGGGCAGATGGAATATATAGACCCCAAAACTATTGTCTGCGAGCAGCTTTAGGAATGAATTGGTTTTGTTCCAAACACGTTTGAATAAATAAATGAGGCCAAAACCCAGTCCAAAGCATAGGAAAGTTTCATACAGGCTGTAGACTGCGCTGCTGACACCAGTGCCCCCTGGCGACCATGGAACCGCATTTGTAAAATAGCGGAGGGCTGCAAGGCAGATTCCAATTGTGAGCCAGACAGCCCCGGCCTTTTTATCCAATCGTTCAAACCAGTTATATTTGAAAGCGAGGATCCCCAGTAAAAAGAAAGAGGCGTATTGCGGAAGATGGGCGTATTCAACCTGGATAAAACCCAGCAGCCCTTCCCAGTGGTCGATCCCATACTGAATTCTTACGGTGTATGTGATGGCCGAAATCATAAGGGCAATAAGGACCAGCTTGCCATTGGTTAATCTGCTGAGATATTTCACCTCTGATTCCCTCTTCGTAAGCTTGCTGATCAGGGCATAAAGAATCGCATACACCAAAAGATGCTCAACGAACCAGAGGTGGCCGAACTGCATATCGGGAAATACCGGTCCGCTCCACTTCTCAGGCTGTCCTCCCAGACCGAAATACACGGAGGAATAATAGTGCAAAAATGAGATTGATTCATAGTCTCTAAAGTTTAAATAGTAGAAGTACATCAATAAGGGCATGATGACCAGAAAACCAAACAACAGAGGAATACCAAGCCTTATAAACCGGTCACGCAGAAAGGGTTTGACCCCTTTTTTCCTGAACGAGCCAGGCAGGAAGTAAGCAGAAATGAGGAAAAACAGGCTCATGAAAAAGCCTGCATTGATTGAAAAAAATCTCCCTAGATCCGTCTGCTTCTCTGAAATGAAATACCAAAAACCATTTGATCCGCCATAAGGCTGCCCCACATGATGGACAACCACCAAAAGAGTCAGCATAACCTTCAGATTATCCAGAAAATATAACCGTTCTTTCACCATAATCCCCACTCCCAGCCAACACTGTCTTTAGACCTATATTTATTATAAGTTCAGGGCTGGCAGTACTCAAGCAGATTTTGGTCAAAAATGGTAAACACATTTTAATCCAATCATTGATTCAGGAAACCAAGAACTGCCAGTGCTAAAAACCATGCAGGAAAGGAAATTTAGTCTGTATAGGCATACTCTTAAAAGCCTTGTACCATTTTTGCATGATAAGAAAAATTAGAAAAAACAAATAATGCCACTATGCTGACGATGAAGACTGCCCATGAGAAAGGCTTGCTGATTTAAGGGTCAAAAAAAAATTGGCTCCATAAAACAGCATAACTAATACTGTTTGATAAAAAATGTTTATGACAAATACTTCTCCAGCTGCCCTCTATAATAAACAGAAAAGAAGGAATAGGATGGGCAGGACAGCGGCGAATAGGAATGCTGTCCACTTCATGACCGCTATCGTTGTCAATATGTCCACAGCTTCAATGAACCGTTTCGGATCTCCCAGCCGGGACCGGTGAGACGGTTTGCCGAAATAATGGTTGGTGCCGCCGAGCTGGATATGAAGGGCACCGGCGACGGCACTTTCAGGAAAGCCGCTGTTCGGACTTGGATGAAGGCGGGCATCACGCTTCATGATCCTGGCTGCGTTTTTAGCATCCAGCTTTTTAAGGCGGAACACTGCCAGCATGATGATGGCTGTCAGTCTGGCTGGAATATAATTAAGCACATCATCGAGCCTTGCAGATGCCCAGCCAAGCTTTATGTATCTGTCATTTTTATAGCCGACCATGGAATCCAGGGTATTGACAGCCCTGTAAAACATGGCAAGCGGCGCTCCGCCGATAAAGGCGAAAAAAAGCGGAGAAATGATGGCATCGACGATATTTTCCGCCACCGTCTCGACCGCGCCCCTGGAGATTTCTGCTTCATCCAGATGGCCGGTATCCCGTCCGACAATCATGCCGAGATTTTTCCTTGCGGCCCGGATATCACCCCTTATGAGCGGGCGATATACTTCCATGCCTGCATCACCCAGACCCTTGACCGCGATTGTCGTCGAAATGATCCAGATTTCAGCGAAAACCGCAGCCCAGTAATAGAAGGCTCCCAGTACCTGAAGCAATCCATATACGGCCGCATAGCTGCCCCCTGCTATTACGAGCGGCAAAAAAACTCCGCCAATCTTCAGGTACTTCTCAGAAAAAAGACGCCGGATCCCCTGTTCCAGCCAGGTGATGCATTTTCCGATTAAAACAACAGGATGCGGCAGCGCTCTTGGATCACCTACCATCAAATCGGTGAGAAAAGCAGCAAAAACCAATATAGAACCTTGAAGCATAACAGCGCTCACCCTCCATTCCTCACTGCCTCACATACAGCATCGTACACAAGGCAGCCGATGCTGTTGCCGATCGAAGTTGCTGTCCCGGCATAAAGGTGGAGGGGCCAGATCTCAGCCTGGGAAGCCGCTATGACAACGGAATCAGTCGTGGTTCCAGTCGCCGCGGCATCGGTATCAATCAGGATATTCACATCCTGCATCGCAGCCGCCTTCGCCTCGGCTGCTGTCATGATGGCATTCACCATCGCCGGTTGTGTAAGACGGCCATCAATGAACAGGAAGGTGTTAATCGTTCCCGGCTGATAGGCAGGATAAGTTGGCCTCCTGATGCCGGCTCTTTCCCTGTTGCCGACTCCCGCTGTGACACAGCAGACTGCTTTGAATTGGTCCCCAGCTTCTTCCTGAATGGATGCCCAATGAATCCAGGCTGCCGTCTGCAGCCCGGCTGACTCTTCCAGCGGATACCCCCAGCTGTCGAGCTGCTGCTCCATGGCAAGGAATGGATCATTGCAATCAAAGTGTTTCGGCACCTGCCAGTTTACAAAATAATTCAGTTTCCGGAATCCTCCTCCGTATAAGGCGGAACTGACTGTTTCTAGCGTTTGCTCTGAGTGGAACAGGAGATGATCCTCCTTTTTCATCAGTGTCAGTTCCGGCCAGACCTTTGATAAATAGCGGCTTTCTTTCTTGAATGGCTGCACATTTTTACTCCTTACTCTTATAATCTGAACGTTCTTTTAACGCCGCCAGCAGTACTTCATTTTCCTCCCGGGTGCGGACAGCAATTCGGAAATGGCGGTCTGACAGGCCTGGATACATGGCACATGAGCGGATAAGGATTCCCCTGCCCCCTAGCTCCTGCTGCAATGCCGCGGAAGTCATCTCCCCTTCGATCCTGACAAGGAGGAAATTAGCTTCTCCGGGGTAAACAGTCCAGCCAAGATTCTCTCTTATGGACCGGGATAGTTTTCTGCGCTCCCTCTCGATTAAGGACAGCGTCCTATTTTCATATTCCTCTTCATCCAGGCAGACTTCTCCCGCAGCAAGCGCCAGGGCATTGACACTCCAGGTAACCTGCATGGCGCTGATTTTCGCTGCAAGATCCGCCCCGGCCACTGCATAGCCTAAGCGGAGTCCCGGAATGGCATAGAATTTCGTCATCGAACGGATCAGGATTACATGGGGGCAGCGGTCCAGCTCACTCAGCAGCGTATAACTTTCCATGCCGGGAAGAAAATCAATGAACGCTTCATCAATGACCAGATAGGTATGCGCCATTTCTGCCTCGGCTGCCAGTATCCGAAGTTCATCCTTTAAATAAAGAACACCGGTCGGGTTATTGGGCTGCCCGATAAAAACAAGATCGGTAATCATCATCAGCTTCAGCAGATCTTCAAGGTCCGGCTTGTAGGAACGGCTGCTCCTGCCATAGCAGGCAGCTACTTTTGCGCCGAACATGACAGCCAGCTTTTCATATTCCGAAAAGCATGGATAAACGACCCCCACCCTGGCCGGCTTTAGGGCCTGAAGAACCAGGGCCATGCATTCGGCTGCGCCATTCCCGGTCACAATCTGCGCGGGAGAAACACCAAGCCTCCGTGCAAGCTTTCCATTAAGCTTCCTTTTGGCGGGATCAGGGTAATGAATGATATCCGGAAGCCGATCTTTCAGGATTTTCATCAGACGGGGCGGCGGTCCGAGCGGATTGATATTCGCGCTGAAATCGATGGGGTCCTTGATCCCGAACAAATCGCGTGCGGTTTCAAGATCCCCGCCATGTCCGTATTGCTCAAGCATTCTCTCATTCATGCAGCGCAGCCCCTTTCCCGGAGAAATCCTTCATTGCCTGTTCGATTCCGTTAATATCCGTAAATTCCCTCACATGGGCGGCCAGGCGGTCAAAGGATTCTTCCTGAAGTACTTTGTATGAAATCCTGTTGATTACAGGCTCTAGACCTTTCCTTTCCCGCATTGAATTTAGCAGATCCCAGCGAAAGGAGTCATTATGGAAGATGCCATGGAAATAGGTACCCGCAGCCATCCCGTTATTGGTTATGAACCCGTCTAAACCGTCTTTCATTATGATCAGGGATTCGCCGTCCATTTCATGTTCGGTCACACCCATATGGATTTCATAGCCCTTTACCAGGTGGCTGCTGCCTCTAAATGACAAAGTCCCCTCACTGAGTACGGTCTTTTTCTCTCTAGCAAGAGAAGTCCCGATGGGTAAAATCCCCAGACCTCTTTCGTATGAAAAAGGTGATTCCACCGCATGCTCATCCGCTATTTCCCGGCCCAGCATCTGATATCCGCCGCAGATCCCAAACACCATGGAAGTGCCAGCTTTATAAAGGGAGGTGACCGCTTCCGCCAGGCCTCTTTCTTTCATATATCGCAGATCCTCGATCGTATTCTTGCTGCCGGGGAGCACGATTAAATCAGGACGGCCAAGCGCCGCAGCTGAATCCACATACCTCACACTGCAGTCCCCCTCCGCCATCAGCGGGTCAATGTCTGTGAAATTAGAGATTCTCGGGTACTGCAGGACCGCGATATCCAGTTCCCTGCCCCTTTCATTCCTCCCTTTATACTGGTTTAGAGCCAGTGAGTCCTCTGCATCTATATGGAGATCCTCCATATACGGAATCACGCCGAACACCTTTTTCCCCGTATATTCTTCAAACCAATCCAGCCCATCCTGAAGGAGGGAAACATCTCCCCGGAACTTATTGATGATAACACCGATGACTCTATCACGATCTTTTTCCTCCATGAGCTGAAGCGTCCCAACCAGGCTTGCGAATACGCCGCCCCTGTCGATATCTCCTATCAGGATCACAGGGGCGTCTGCCATCCGGGCTACCCGCATATTCACAAGCTCCCTGTCATTCAAATTGATTTCAGCAGGACTTCCGGCTCCCTCAATCACCAGCCGGTCAAAGCTCCCCGACAGCTCATCCAGCGATTCCCGGATCAGGGACAGCCCCCTGTCAAAGAACTCCTGCCTGTAGGCGCCAGCCTTCATATTTTTAAAAGGCTTCCCATGCACCACAATCTGTGATTCATACTCCCTGTTCGGCTTAATCAGAATGGGATTCATGAATGTATTTGCAGCAGTCCCCGCCGCCTCCGCCTGCACTCCCTGGGCCCTTCCGATTTCCTTACCATCTGCCGTAATATAAGAATTCAGCGCCATATTCTGAGATTTAAAAGGCGCCGTCCGGTACCCATCCTGGGCAAAAATCCGGCAGAAAGCCGCAGTGATCACACTTTTACCAACATCTGAACTTGTTCCCTGGAACATCAGCGGAAGGGCTTTTGGCATCGTTTCCACTCCTATCTATAAGTTCATATTTTTCAGCGGCTGCCCACAAAAAAACCGCCCCCTTAAACAAGGAGAGCAGTCATGAAAAGACGGGCTGTGCCTCAAATCTAGCACTTTTCGCATATACCGATTCATTTTCTCCATCCCCGAAGAAAAACCATTCACCCATGTAAGACAGGTCTCCTGGCTGGTGCTTCATCCTGATCAGGCCCTTCCCGTGCATTTTCACACAGTGGTCAGCCTGCTTCGTCCACACTTACAGTTGCGGGGGCAGCTTCCGGTTTTTACGAAATTCCCTATTAAGCCTTGCGGCGTCTTATTTGGCAGCTATTAAATTTTTTTACCATCACACATCATTTATAGTAGCGTATTCATACCTTCTTATCAAACTAATAATCAGACACTCAGATGTAATTATGGCTATATTAAACTATAAAATTAGTATAAAATGGAAACGAAAGTTATTTTTGTAAATATAAGGTTTTCATCTGGAGGTATTTATGTTCACACACAAGAAATTGAGCAGGATGGCGCCAATGCTGCTTGCATTATCCTTGTTCCTGGCCATGCCATCCTCTCCCGGCAGCTTTCAACTGGCATCTGCAGAAAGCGCCCCTTCTCTTATTCTTCAGGAGGATTTTAATTCACTGAAAGAAGGTACGCTCCCTAAAGGCTGGAAGGTTCTCCAGGGCAGGGCCTATACTGCGGATGGGAAATTAAGGCTGATATCTGAAAAAAGCTCGCAGCCAGCAAGGGTGCTGATGCCCCTTGGGGCGGACGGAGGAGACTTTGTATTCGAAGCCGAAATGACATTCAGGTCAGCGGCAGATCAGACAAGATGGGCATCACTTATGTACCGCATTCAAGGCGGGAATTATCCGTACTATCAATTTGCGGTCCGAAAAGGGACTTCCGCCCTGAACGGGACCGAATTTTCCATGCGGAACAACAAGAATAAATGGAGTGTTCCTGATACTGCCTTTTATAAGGAAAACGTTGAACCAGGCCGCCCTTACCGGCTGAAAATCATAGCAAGGAAAAACAGGGTCCAGCAATTCATCAATGATCAGCTTGTCATCGATACCGATGCCGGATCTGCCTTATCCACGGGAGATGCAGGCTTCCAGGCGGCGGGTGCAACGGTTGATTTTGATTCTGTACGGATATCCAAGTTTACAGGCAGCCTTCCCTCCCTTGAAGAGTCACGGGCCTTCCTACCACAGGAGCCATCAACCCATTTGATCAGCCCGCCGACACTCATAGCTGACACAGCCGGCCGGCTGAGCAGGGATCAGGCTTCCTCCGCCCTGCTGCGGGCAGAGCTTGCCGGCGGCAGGGCATCAGCGAATGGCCGTCCGCTTCAGGAGGTGCTCGCTCAATTAAAGAACAAAAGAATCCCTGTCATCCAGCTTGAGCAAAAAGAGCTGGAAGATAAAGTCATTGAAGAACTACTGGCATCCGGTACGAGGGATGTACATATTCTATCAAGCAATCCTGATATCATTAAAGACTTCTCTGCGAAGTTCCCTTCTGCCCGCGGAGGGATCCTCTACAGCCGCAGCACGATGAATGCATGGGCTGCAGCCGAGCTTGCAAGAACCGTGCATGCCAGTGCGGCGACAGTCGCAGTCGTTCCGCAGGAATTGATTACCCCGGACGTGGTTTACAGCCTGCACACAAAATCAGTGACAGTCTGGGGCCGCGGCGCAAATACTGAAGCGGAAGCCCACTCCCTCATCCACACAGGAGTGGACGGCATCATTACAGAAAAACCGGAAGTTTCCGCGGAAGCCATGGATGCATACCCGGAAAATACGATGGTCCAGCGCCCGATCGTCGCAGCCCACCGCGGCGTGCCGTCCAGGGCTCCTGAGAATACGATGGCAGGCTACCGTCTTGCCTATGAACTTGGCGCTGATATGATTGAAACAGACGTACAAAAGACAAAAGACGGCGAGCTGGTCCTCATCCATGACGATACCGTGAACCGCACCACCACAGGCACTGGAAATGTGAAAGACATGACCCTGAAGGAAATCAGGGAGCTTGACGCCGGAATCAGATACAACACCGATTATGCAGGAGAAAGAGTGCCGACCCTGAGCGAATTCCTTAGGGAATTCAAGGGGAAGCAGGTCATGCTGCTGCTTGAAATCAAACAGACGGGCATGGAGGAACAGCTTCTGCAGGAAATTGCCGATGAAAACATGCGTGATCAGGTTATCGTGCAGAGCTTCAGTCCGGAAAGTTTGACTGCCATTAACCGTCTGAGTCCGGAAACGCCTGCCGGTATGTTGTACACATCTGCCATTCCCAAGACTTCTACAGACAAATTAAAGTTTGCAAAAAAAATGATCGATTACAGCTCCACCTTCCATGTCACACTGAACGCAAGCTACGGAAGCCTTTATCCAGAGTTCATCCAATATATGCGGCAGCGCGGCATGCTCAGCATGCACTGGACCTTCCGTGCAGAAGAAGCTTTCAGCGAAAAGCTCAGCCAGGGGCTCCTTGTCCCAATAACCGATTATACCCAATGGCTGACCGGGGCACCGATCCGCCTGGAAACATCGGCGAAACCGCTCACCCTCAAGCAAGGGAAGTCAGCTGCCATAAATGTGCCGGCGCGTCTTAGCTACCGGAATGGCCAGAGCGAAAGCATAACGGCCCAGCTCTATGTAAAACCGGGAGAACAAAAAATACGGATCAGCGGCAATAATATAACCGCCATTTCACCAGGCAAAGTCCAGGTCTTCCTGAAGCACAGCTTTAACATGCTCGGGAAGGAATGGAATCTTGTGAGTGAGCCGTTTGAGGTGACGGTTACGGAATAGGAAGAAGCAGCGGGATTTACTCCGCTGCTTCTTCCTATTCCCATATGGATTTTAATTCACAAATACTCAATTCATGAACCACAGCATTTCCGCCTTCCGCAAACAATTCTATCCCAAGGGGCGGTCCTTCAGGGAAATATAAACTTGTGAATGCTGACTTCCCTTCATTGATGAACACCTCTATTGAAGAAGTATCGATAAATAGATGAAGAATCAATTTACCATTTACCAGATCTACTTGAGCATTTTGAACCGCTGCAAAAGATTCTGAAAAACTGCTGTCCCCTGCCTGTGTCCGGTCCAAAGAAAACTTTTTATCTTTTACATCATAGGTGGTAACCAGGCTCTCCCCTGTAGAGTGGATACATCTCATGCCGAATAGAAAAGCATCCATCGGTTCAAAGCACATCTTGATTTCCAGTAATCGGCTGTTAAGCCTAATATCGATTGGGCCGCCCTCTTCAATTATTAAATCTTTAAAAACTGCTTCATTTTTTCGGATTGTACTTATTTCAGAGACTGGCAGCTGCCGTAAACATAACCCATCTGATTCCCGGGTCAAGAAGAGTTCACGCGGCAGGGTCATGGCACTCCTCCACTCCCTGGTAGGCACCTGATTTGCATATCTCCAGTTGCTCATCCATCCGATATAAATTCGTCGTCCGTTTTCAACTGGTATATCGGACCAACTGACGCCTGCATAATTATCGCGTCCATTATCCAGCCATAGGGCCTTTTTTTGAGGACACTCACTGATAAAGTGCTTTCCATCAAAATCCCCAATAAAATATTGTGTTCTAGAACCTTCCTCAAAAGCTGGATGGTCCCCGATGCTTACGATCATGATCCATCTTTGATCTTTTTCGTCCCCATCCACCGGCAGCTGGAAAAGATCGGGGCATTCCCATACCCCATCATGTGACCCTTCCCCATTGCCAAATTCGCTGGCGAATTCCCATTCTCTTAGGTTGGTTGAAGTATAAATCCTGATTGACTGCCCAGCGGCAAGTACCATCACCCATTTCCTGCTAGACTCGAACCAGAATACTTTAGGGTCACGGTAGTCTGTAATTTCCTCGTTCGATAGAACAGGATTCCCCTTATATTTAGTCCAGGTCCTCCCGTTGTCCCTGCTATATGCCAGGCTTTGACGCTGTCTCGGTCTCTCAGAATCCGGGTAAGAATCTGCACTTGTATATATGGCGACCAATCCTGATTCACCGTTAAAAAAACCCGATGAATCATTCCAGTCTACCACAGCACTGCCTGAAAAAATCGCTCCATGCTCGTCTGGATATAAAGCTACAGGAAGCTGCTCCCAATGTATTAAGTCCCCGCTTACAGCATGGCCCCAGTGCATGGGTCCCCAGGTGGTCCCATGAGGGTGATATTGGTAAAACAAATGGTATTCCCCATTATAGAACACCATTCCATTAGGGTCATTCATCCACTTTTCTTTCGGTGAAAAATGAAACTGCGGTCTGTGTTTTTCTTGATAAAGCTTTGTCATAGCAAGCTTCCTTCCCGATTCTTTATACCCGGCTCAGGCTGTAAACCATAGCCTGAGGACCGGATATAAACGTCGCTTAATTTGTATTTCTATCATAGCCTTTTTGCTTTATATCAAGCCACTCCTGCAGACCCAGCCGGTTTAATTCCTTTTTATATTTCTCCCATTCCTTCTCGACTTTTCCGTTTTGGATCCACTCTGCCCTTTTTCTCATTACATAAGCAAACATATCGGTTTCGATTGCTGACAACCGGTCCAGTTCCTTAAGGGAGAAGAATACCCTGGGGTAAATATTTTCTGCTGTCATGGATGGCACCATAACATCCTTCAAAAGGCCAAGCCTCCATGCAGCATCATCTGGCTTCGTTGTGACTGTCCCATAATACTCATCCAGGATAGCCAGTGGTCCTCCTGTGTTCGTTTTTTGTCTCAATTCTACCGGAGCAGCGCCATCCAGGGGCAGATGCTTCAACTTTCCTGATGCATCCTTTTCAAAGATATTCTGCTGTTTTTTATCTCCATATGTACCCCAGTTATTCTGAACTGATTGCTGGGGTTCATACAGCTCGTCAATCCACTTGGCCGTAAGTTCCACATTTTTATTTGCACTCGTGATGACCATCCTTCCGCGGTCAAAGCCCATGCCATTTGTGCGGGCCACATTTACATGACCATCCGGGCCGGCAAGCGGACGCATGAGGTCATATTTATCATTCATACCTGTAATATTGGCTTTGTCCCAAGTGAAATAGAGCCCATAACGATTATCCTTGCCTTTGGCTATATACGTGTTCCAGTCCTGATCAAAAGATTCTACATCAATGAGCCCTTCTTTGTGGAGATCTGCGAGATATTTTATTCCTTCTTTATAGCCTTCATCTGATGCCGTAAAGGTCACTTTCCCTTCATTGGTCACCACGGTATGATCCCAGTTTTCGCCAAGACCGAACGAGCCGAATAAGAAAGCGAGGTCTTCACCGCCTGCTTTATTGATGAAGCTCATCGGTATTTCATCCGCCTTTCCGTTTCCGTTCGGATCCTTAGTCTTGAATGCAATCAGTACCTGCTTTAATTCTTCTGTAGTCTTAGGCATCTTTAAGCCTAATTTTTTCAGCCATTCAACATTAATCCAAGGAAAATCATCAACCGAATGGATACTCTCCTTGCCAGACCCCAGCTCCTCAATCCATGGGAATGAATAGATATGACCGTCCGGCGCAGTCATCATTTTTTTATATTCCGGGGCCTGCTCGAGCACTTTACTTAAATTGGGCATATGCTTATCAATCAGATCTTCGACAGGAATGATTGCTCCATCTTTAGCAAGTTTTAAAAGATCATAGTCCCCGTATCCTGCATCCAT
Organism: Paraperibacillus marinus; assembly: GCF_046237605.1. Taxonomy (GTDB): domain Bacteria; phylum Bacillota; class Bacilli; order Bacillales; family DSM-1321; genus Paraperibacillus; species Paraperibacillus marinus. Next base: position 2,373,080 of record NZ_CP143542.1, read on the forward strand.
GATTGCATCTGGCAGATCACCGCTTGCCATAGCGAGGTTTCTTTTTTCAACGAATGAATCCGAGGTGTAGTTTTTCCATTTAATATGAACTCCCGTTTCTTTTTCGAGGCGTTTATAAATTAACTTGTTGTTTGGATCTTTAGGAGCAAGCGGCGAGCTTTGGGTCATGAATTTAAGGGTTACTTTTTCCTTTAAGGGAAATTTAACATTTTCCAGTTTATAATCAGCAGATGCCGCCTCACTTCCCCCGTTTTTACTGCAGCCTGAAGCTAAAAGCAGGACAGCAAGAGATGCTGCTGCGGCTTTGTTTAATTTTTTCATAATATCCTCCTAAAAAATAGATTTATAATCTTGCAGACTTATTTCAAAGAACCGACCATAACTCCTTTCTCAAAGTACTTTTGGAAAAATGGATACATAATGATCAGCGGAAGGCTTGAAATGACAATAGATGAATACTTGATCATTTCTGAAAGCTTCTTTAATTCAGCCATTGCCTGCTGATCACTGATCATACCTGGGTCCGCCTGGTTCTGAATTAGAATGGAACGGAGTACCAGCTGCAGCGGATGTAAATTGGAATTTTCCAAATAAATCATGGCATCAAAGTAAGAATTCCACTGGCCGACAAAAGCATAAAGAGCCAAAACAAAAATGATCGGTTTTGAAAGCGGCAGCACCAGCTTGAAAAAAATTAAGAAATCTGAGGCGCCGTCCACCTTTGCAGCTTCATGCAATTCATAGGGAATACCTTTAAAATAAGTTCTCGCAAGGATAATATTCCAGACATTTACTGCTCCGGGCAGCAGGATTGCCCATATCGTATCAAGCATGCCAAGATCCTTGACAACCAGATAAGTGGGTATCAGCCCGCCGCTGAAAAACATGGTGATTATAAAGAGTGTCATGAAGAAATTCTTGCCCACAAAACCCCTGACTGATAAAGGATAAGCAGCAAACAGCGATACCACCACTGTGATTATGGCAAAGCCGGCGGAGTATAATACTGAATTTATAAAGCCTCTGAGCATTGCATCATTAGTCAGGATCAGTTCGTAGCCTTTAAAGCTCCATTCAGAAAAATTGAAGGTGATTCCCCGATTCAACAGGACGGTCGGATCCATGAAAGAGGCCAGCACTACATATACCAGTGGAACCAGGACAATCAAAACGGCGATACATAGGAGAATATTGTTGGCACCTAATATAAACCGGTCCATTCGTGTGTAATTTATTTTCATATCCAGACTCCTTTCTGATTAATACAAGCCTTCTCCATCGTTTAATTTTTTCACAATACCATTCACCACTATTAGAAGGATTACGTTTATCACTGAGTTGAACAGACCGACTGCAGTTGAGTAAGCATAGTTACCTGCCTGGAGCCCCACCTTATAAACATAAGTAGGCAATATTTCTGAGGATGGCAGATTCATTGCAGTCTGCATCAAGTAGGCTTTCTCAAAGCCAATCGACATAATGCCGCCTGCAGCCAAAATGAAGGTTATGGCCATCAGTGGTCTTATAGTCGGCAGGTCGATGTGTATCATGCGCTGCAGGATATTTGCTCCATCAATGGTCGCTGCTTGATGAAGCTCTGGATCTACATTTGACAGGGCCGCTACATAAATGATGGATGACCAGCCGGCCGCCTGCCAAATTCCTGATAAGATATAAATAGACCGGAAATAATCAGGGTTGGACATGAACATTAGAGGTTTTCCTGTTATAAAGCCTGCAAGCTGATTGATAGGGCCGGTAGGTGATAAAAAGATGAAGAGCATACCTACTATAACCACTACAGAAATGAAGTTTGGGGCATACAGCACAAGCTGGATATTCTTCTTTACAGCCGCCCTTTTTAGTTGATTAAGCATAAGGGCCAGAATGATGGGGACCGGAAAACCTATTATCAATCCAAAAAGACTGAGCTTTAGAGTGTTCCAGAGAATCTGTATGAAGTTGGGTGAAGATAGGAACTTGGTGAAGTTGGCCATTCCCACCCAATCGCTCCCCAAAATACCTTTAATTGTGCTGAAATCCTTAAAAGCTATGATGGCTCCGTACATAGGGATATATTTGAAGATAATGGTCAAAATCACTGCCGGCGCAAGCAGAAGATAGAGGAAATAGTTCTTCTTGAAGTAGGCGAGGCTGTTATTTTTTTTAACTGCAGCCTGTTTTCCCATTTTTGCTCTTACCGCTGATTCCAATTCTGCTTTAGCTAATTCTGTCAATCCGATAGCCCCCCTGTCTGCTTAATGGTTCTCATTTTTACTACATCACATCAAGTTGTTTTCATCCTCACCGGCTTGTTTTTACTATATCAGCGCCAAGGAGTTCTTTATTTTAAAATCTTTGGATAGTGGGGTTTAAAATTTTCGGGTTATGAAAACGCTGCCATTTATTCGTGTTAAAACGAGCTCATTAAAAAAATCCTCTAAATAGGCATTACCTAAAATCAACATTTAAAGATCCTTGAAGCTTAATTAGGAGGCGTCACACAGGCGGGTTGGGATCCTGTTATTGGAGTATGGATAGGAATCAAATAAGGAATAAATGACTATTTTTGCAGGAAAATAAGATTTTGACGGAAGCAGCAAGCATGCCCTGTAAACAAGAAAAAGACATTTGTACAGAATCGTGTACAAATGTCTTTTTCTTATGGCTATTTCCCCTAAGCCTGACAGGATATCATGGCTCCTGGACCGCGTTGATTCCTCTATTAATTTTCTCAGCAGCCTCTTTTGCTGCATCTTTTACATTTCTCCCTTCTATACCTGTTTCCTCAAAGAGGATTTTAATGGCTTCGCTCACTACGGGGTATGCTGGAGTCACCGGCCGGTTGGCTGAGTATTTTTGTACCTGGCGTACAAAGATATTTTTAGGATATTGTTCAAATTCCGGAAAGTCCCTGGCAACAGAGTATCTGGCCGGTATATCTCCAGTCAGCTCTACATATGTTTTCATTCCTTCATATCCTGTCAAATACTTCAGGAATTTCCTCGCTTCTTCAGGATGCTGAGTTTTAGAAGAAATCCCGATTGCCCAGCCTCCATTAGGAACCGCCTGGTACTTGGCTTTCGGAACTGGAGCTACCCCGAAATCCTTGCCCAGCTTGAAGTCAGGGTTGTTTTTTAAATCTGCAAGGGCCCAGGATCCCAGCAGACACATGGCAAGTTTATTGGTTTCAAAAGCCCTTGGTGGAAGCTCCACTTTGGAAACTTTATATTTCTTATATAAATCCTGATAAAACTGGAGAGCGGCAAGCGACTCCTCAGAATCTAAATAACCGCTGGCTGTACTGCCATCCGGGCTTAGTACTCTGCCGCCGAACTGCCATAAAAGCGGCATCTTAAAGTAAGCAGGCGCTTCTCCCCCGGCAAACCCCTGTGCCGGGTCAATTCCATACACTCCTTTCTTTGTGTCTGTCAGCTTCCTGGCTATGTTTAAAACCTCATCCCACGTCAAGGGGTGGTCTGGATTGGAGGAAGGATACGATAGTCCAGCCGCCTTGAATAAATGCTTATTATAATAAAGGGCGACCCCTGATTCGACCATAGGTGCCAGGTATAATTCTCCTTTATAGCTTAGCCCCTTCAGGGTGGCCGGGGGTATGTCCCCTATGTCGCCTTCTTTTTCCATAAAAGAGCCGATTGGCATTAAAGATCCATTATTGGCATACAGGCCCAGATTCGGGCTGTCAATGGCCATGACATCAGGTGGGGTTCCTGTAGCAAACTCTGTTCTCAACCGTAATTCATAGTCATCATAAGAGATGTATTGTTTCTTCACAGAAATATTAGGATGATCCTTTTCAAAATTCTCTATTAGTTTATTATACGCCTTGTTTTCTGCCGCATTTCCATAATTCCTCCAAAAACTGAGCTCGATTTTTCCAGAGTGCATTTTTACCGCCTCTTGTTCTCCGTCTCTTTCATTGAAAGGAAGGAAAAAGGTTGCAGTATATACAGCAGCGACGGCTATCAATGCAGCTGCGGCAAGCATAAACATGAACCGTTTCTTCATGATACACCGCTCCTTCAATTTGCCAGTTTATCACTGGATTTTATTTCTATATTCAACAGGAGTAATACCAAAATGCTTTTTAAACACCGTGCTAAAATAGCCTGCATTTGAATACCCCGTCATATTCGCAATATCTATGATTTTGATATGTTGATCTTTAAGGAGGCTGCAGGCTTTTTCCATTCGAAGTTTTACAAGATAGTCGCTGAAATTCTGGCCGATTTGATTCTTGAAGGTTTCTGAAAGATAGGCACTGTTAATATGAAATAGTTCAGAGAGCATACTAAGAGATATTTCATTGGCATAATGTAGATCGAGGTACTCTCGCACACTATCAACAATCGTTTTGCCGCTTGAATAGCGGACATGCTTCACTTTATCAATAAGGAGGCTTGCAGTCTGTACAAGCTGTGATTCCACTTTCTTTTGGGGAGCAAGTGACCAGATGCCTTGCTGGCACTCCCATGTACTATCCAGGAATTCTCTGGATTTTACGGAATATGTTTTCCCAATCGTACTCAGCAGAAAAAGGACACGGTGTGCAGTAAAAGAGAAGGTTTGAACACTTTTGCATGAAAGGAGTATGCCGCTTAGCCTATCATGGAACATATGGATGTTCGCCTGCTCAATCGCTTCAGTAAGCTTCCTTTCCAAATCAGGTGAATATTCAATGCCTCCCTCAGAAGGGTGCTCACTTTCTAAAATTTGAGATTGTTCACCCAATGTGCTCCTGCTCCAGGAAAGAAGAGCTGATATATAGCCATCCTTCAAGCCCTCAATGCCTGAAATAATATTACCGATTCCGATCACTGTTTCCAGCTTGAGCCATTCCCGGACGGCCCGCTGTGTTCTCTTAGCAAGCTTCAATGGCACCCCGCTTTCATTCGGATCAATGATATGTATATAATGAATCATGTTAAAGTAGGCAGGGTCATAAAAGGCATAGGTTCCTTCATATTTGCCTGAAATTTCCCGGCAGATGAGCTGGAATGAATGCCTGAGCTCTTTTACCCTTTCCCTGTCCCTGCCCCTTATTTCTACTGTTACAAATTGTGCAGAGTAACCTGAATCCGCCAGCCCATCAAGCTTAAGCTGTCTTAATCGCTCTGAGACAAAGGGCTGTGCTGCCGCCCCCTCCTTAACCAAATATAGAAGGAACTGATTCTGGATTTCTTCCAGCTGATTAAGCATCATCCTCTTTATGCGTGCTGACTCTGCCGTTTTACGCCTTTCCTGTTCCACCTCTATCCGGATTTTTCTCAAGGAATCTACCAATTCGTCAGGAGCCACCGGTTTGAGCAGGTAGTCTCTTACTCCTTCCTTCATGGTTCCTCTTACATACTCATAATCAGAGTAGCCTGACAAGACGATTACCTTTATGCCAGGGTATTCAATGCTGCAGCGTCGAGCAAGCTCAATCCCGTCCATGATTGGCATACGGACATCTGTCAGTACTATATCAATTTCTTTCTTTTTCAGAATTTCAAGGGCTTCTATGCCATTTGACGCCTCACCGGCAATTATAAAGCCCTCTTTCTCCCAATCTACTTTAAATCGGAGTCCGCTCCGGATATGTACTTCATCATCCGTAATTAATACGTTCATCATGTATATCACCCTCCTCTAAATGTATACATAATGTAATTCTCGTGCCTTTCCTAATTTCAGAAACTATATCATAAGAAAACCTGGAGCCGTAAAACAGCTTCAATCTTCCTAAAACATTCCGCAGGCCAATGCTGCTGCCCCTGCTTGTTAACACATGATGCGGCTTATCTTCAATTTCTTCTCTAAGCAAATGATCAATCACATCTTGTGGCATGCCAGACCCCTTGTCTTCTATGGTGATCTGTACAGAATGACTGGTTTTAAACGTTTTGATAATGACTTCCGCATGCTTACTTTCCGTAAAGCTGTATTTCACTGCATTCTCAACGAGAGGCTGCAGGATGAACTTGATAATGGAGAGCCCCCTTGCTTCTTTGTCTTCCTGAATGGTAATAGAGAGTGTGCCAGCATACCGTACACTTAATAGATTAGTATAGCTCTTGATATAGTCCATTTCTTCACCAAGGGTTACCGTTATTTTCCGGGTGTCCAATGAATAGCGCATCATGCGCCCAAGATATACTGTTGTATCCATGACTTCCTTATTTTTCCCTTGTACGGCAAGCCCTCCGATCATTTCTAGTGTGTTATTCAGAAAATGAGGATTGATTTGCAGCAATAATGCTTTATATTCAGCATCCTTACGCCGCAGGTTGGTTTCATATTCAGTTTCAATCAGGCTTCTCAACCGATCTATGGTATGGCTGACCACTCTCACTAAGTAACCAGTCTCATTATTGAAGCTCTTGATTGCAGGCATCATCCGCTTTGCTCCTGCAAAGTCACCCCGCTCAATAAATTTCATGGCATCAGCCAGCCTCCCGAGCGGTCCTGCAATAGTTGAAGACAAAAGAAATGATGATACAATCGTCAAAAGGAAGACAATCCCGCTTAGTGCCAGAAGGTTATTCTGCAGTTTTTGTACCTTTGAGAATAAGTCAGATTCCGTAACCTCGCTAATCAGGGTCCAGTCACCCACACCAAGTTTTTGATAGAAAATTAAATAATCCTCACCTCTATATGCAGTCCTGATATACCCTTTTGGCCTTTCTTTTGCTTTGATTTTCGCCATACTATTTTTTAAAACATTTTCAGGTGTATGCTGCTTTCCTGGAAGAACATTCCGGCCTCTGCCATCGACTAAATTGGTCCTTCCATGTTTTCCTATAGTAATATTCTTCAAGCCCTCCTCCAGAAGGCTTGAAGGAAAGTTTACTTTAATGACTCCGTACAGCTTAAACGTATTTGTATCAAACAACGGCAGGATATAACTGTTTACCTTTCTTTCGCTCATTGCCAGGGACTGCTGAAAAGTATCTATATGAGAAGTTACAAGAGGATTTTTATACTCCTTAAAATTGGTAAACCACTCCCTGTTTTTCAAATGTGGATCTCTTCCCCAAGTACCAGTTCCATCGTTAAGAAATATAGAAATAGATATTCCGTTGGAGTTATTGATCATCATGGAGGAAAGCAGCATTTTAAGTTCATTGGTCATCACCCTCCGCTTCCCTTCAGGAACAGACGCATATTCTTTTTCAATTTTGAGCCAGTCTTGTGTAGTCTGATTGACGAGTACCTGCTTTCCAAGATCTTCTGCCTGAGTGATGATTGCATCTGTGTAAAGCATATACTGATCCATCGCCTCAACGGTTAAATTAACCGCCTGTTCTTCAATAATGGAAGTGAACCAACGGGGGATAATGAGAGATAGTAGAATAAATGGAATCGTAAGCAGGCAGGTGAAAATGATAAAGAGCCGATTGCGCAGCGAAAAAAACATTTAATCCTCCTATAAATATAAAGAAAACCCTTTCATTTTATCTTTCCATATTAAACTTTGGACCCTCTTCTTTATTTTTTTAAGCATATCACCATCTGAAATGGGATTCTAGATAAATTTCTTTACTAAATCAAGTAAGGCATCCCCGCACAGGGATGCCTACTGCTTCATCTCATTCCATTAAAATATTTGCTCTTCAGTCCGTTTGCTCCTCGTTCCGGCAATCAGCTCCTCAAGCTCCCTCTTATAATCCTCACATTGTTCCGCACTCCATCCAAGATAATCGTTCATAAAGAGAATCACGTCATCCTTCCACTTTCTGACCATGCTGATATTGAAATACAGGGCCCCGGTCCGCCTGACGAAGAAGTCTGAAGGGCGCAGAGCGCATTCTGCGTCCATGGCATAGATAAGCTGCAGCCGGAGTGCCAGGGGAAGCCGGGATTCTGCCCTCTTCTCTTCCCCCGCGATTCGAAGCAGGATTTCTGTGTTGGCTCCGTAGAATCTGGATAGCCTTGCCGCATCGGCCGGGGATAATCCTTCCTCTTCAAGGGCCTTGCTGTATCTTTTGGTCTCGGAACGGAATTCCTCAAGAGTTTTGTATCCGCCGGAGAGCCGGAGGTGCTTTGTTCCGCTTTCCTTATATTCCCATCCTGTTTCCTCGGCGAGCTTTGCAGCCGCAAGGTCCATGACGGTTTCGGCCATTTTCCGGTAGCCTGTCAGCTTGCCGCCGGCAATCGTGATCAAGCCTGACTCAGATGTCCATATCTCATCCTTCCTGGAAATTTCGGACGGCCCCTTGCCTTCTTCGTAAATGAGCGGTCTGACTCCCGCCCAGCTGGATTCAATATTTTCGGGCTCCACCGTCACTTCCGGGAACATAAACCGGATACATGAAAGAAGATAGTCTTCATCCTCCGGGAGGACGCCGGGAGAGGCTAAGTCATCCATATAGACAGTGTCCGTGGTACCGACATAGGTTTTGCCGTCACGTGGAATGGCAAAGACCATCCTGCCGTCCGGGGTGTCAAAATAGACAGCCTGCCTCAGCGGGAAGATGCCCCCGTCAATGACGATGTGGACGCCTTTCGTGTGCTGCAGCCGTTTTCCCTCCTTGGAACCGTCCTTTTCCCTTAGCTGGTCGACCCATGGCCCGGCAGCATTGATCACTTTTTTTGCCCTGATTTCATAGGCCCTGCCATCCGCCAGATCCCGTGCGGCAGCACCCGCTATCTTCCCGTTCTCATACAGAAACCCCTCAGCCCTGGTGTAATTGACCAAATGGGCACCAAGCTCAACTGCCTTTTTTGCAGTCTCGATTGTCAATCTTGCATCGTCAGTACGATATTCTACATAATAGCCGCTCCCAAGCAGATCCTCCTTTTTCAGGAGCGGTTCCCTTTGGAGTGTGTCTTCACGCTTCAGGATCTTCCTTCTTTCCTTCTTATTCACGCTTGCCAGAAAATCATAGACCCGGAGTCCGAAAGAAGTGGAAAGTTTCCCGAAGGTGCCGCCCTTATAAATAGGCAGAAGCATCCATTCCGGCTCAGTAACATGGGGAGCATTTTCATAGACAATGGCCCGCTCCTTCCCGACTTCAGCCACCATGGCGACTTCAAACTGCTTCAGGTATCGCAGGCCCCCATGGACAAGCTTGGTGGACCGGCTGGAGGTCCCGCTGGCAAAATCCTGCATCTCAATAAGCGCCGTCCGGAGTCCGCGGGTCACCGCATCAAGTGCAAGGCCGCAGCCGGTGATTCCCCCTCCGATGATCAATACGTCATATGTTTCCTGGCTGAGGCTGTCCGCCAGGGCATTCCGTTTGGCTGCCGAAAATTTGTGCATGAATCCGTTCCCCTTTCTGATTCCATAAAAAAAGCCATAACAAGCCGCCCTGCAAATGTGCAGAGCCGCTTGTCTGGCCGCATTCTCTTAAAGTCTCTGACCGGAAATTCAATTTTAGTCAATATTTACTAAATTGATATGTTAGTATAAAATGAGAAGATTCAAAAAACAACCCGGGGGTACTTTTCTATGAACATAGTTGATATGGTAGAATCTCAGCTCATCGCAAGCATAAAAGACGAGAAGGACATTGACCTTGCCATTAAGAGCCGGGCGAATATCGCATTTCTGCTGACAGGAAATCTGATGACCATCAAAGGCCATATAGAAAAACTTAAGTCTGCCGGCATGTTCATATTCATTCATCTCGATTTTATCGACGGCCTTTCCAATACGAAAAGCGCTTTAAGCTATATCGCGCAGGACTGGAAGCCCACCGGCATCATCACAACCAAGAGCAATATGGTCAAATTTGCGAAGGAGGAAGGCCTCCTGACCATTCAGCGGATCTTCCTCATTGACAGGAGCGCCCTGCAAAAAGGCATCGAAAATATCAAATCCTGCAAGCCTCATGCAGTCGAGGTGCTGCCGGGACTCATGCCAAGGATTATTGACGAGCTCTCGAGAAAGACGAATCTTCCCCTGATTGCCGGCGGTCTGATCAGCGAGAAGTCGGAAATCCTGGCAGCCCTCGAGGCAGGTGCACTCGCTGTTTCTTCTGGAAATCCGGATATGTGGAAATTCGATTTATAAGCCCGGAACTTCCTTAATGCTCGGCAGTACATAAGAAGGATGATAGAGGGTATCCGCAAGCATTTCACGAGTCGTGATGCCCGTCAGCACAAGCACTGAATTCAGGCCGTTTTCATTTCCCATCCTGATATCCGTCTCCAGCCGGTCCCCGATCATATAGCATTGTTCAGGCTGAAGATTGAGAACATTCCGAACCACATATTCTGCCATCAGCTTAGAAGGCTTTCCGGTCACCGCTTCAATCGGCTGCCCGGTCACTCCTTCAAGCGCCCCGATCATGGCGCCGCAATCCGGAATCTCGCCGCCGCTCACCGGGCAGGTGCGGTCCGGATTGGTGGCGATGATTCTTGCTTCATTCAGCCACGCCTGAAACGCCTTATTGATCTTTTCATAATTGAATTCCCGATCCCACCCGAGAACCACAAACTTAGCCAGTTTTTCATCCTCCGTAATGGGAATCCCCATTTCCAGAAGCTCATCAATCAGCGGCCGTTCCCCGATCACAAGGACCGCTTCCCCGTCCTTCAGCTGATCCTTCAGGTATTTGGCTGTAATATAATTCGAATTGATCACCTGGCTAAGCTCTGTTTGTATGCCAAGTTTGTTCAGCTTATCAACATATTCCCGGCGGGTCGCAATCGATTTATTGGTCAAAAACACAACCTTGTCTCCCCGCTCCTGCAGGGCCCGGATCGCCTCTGCCGCCCCCTCGATCATTTCATTATCAAGATACACCGTTCCATCTAAATCAAAAATAAACCCCTTCATCCTTATCCCCCTAATCTAATTCCTGGAGAGGCGGTTTGCGATAGCCTGCAGGATAAGCACAAGCACCACAAGCACCACCGACATGGCTGCTGCCGTATAATATTCCCCGCGGAGGATATTCTGGAAAATGGCAAGGCTCATTGGAGCCCATTCAGCCGGTGCGATCAGCACCGAAATACTCGTTTCTTTTATGACTGTGATGAACACAAGCACCGATCCGGCTGCAATGCCGGGAAGCATGAGCGGCCCGATTACCGTTATGGCTGCAGTAAGAGGCGTGGCCCCGAGATTAATGGCGGCTTCTTCAATATCCTGCTTGATCGCACGCATGGTACCCATTGTCGACCGCACCATGTACGGCAGTCGTCTGATGGTATAAGCGACGATCAAAAGCAGCGCTGTTCCCGTCAGCTGGAGCGGAGCCGTATTGAAGGTCTGGATAAGGGCAATCCCAAACGCGATGCCCGGCACAACAAGCGGGATGCTTGTCATGAAATCCATTTTCGTCGAATTCTGCCTGACCACGAAATAACTGACAAATACGGCGATGATCACACTGAGCACCAGCGCCCCGATGGCAAGGATGATACTATTCTGGATATTGCCCATCGAGCTTGTGAAAATGGTCTGGTAATGCTTGATTGTATAACCTGACGGAAGCAGGTCTTTCCCCCATGTGGTGGCGAACGACTGCATGACGATTGATAACATTGCAAGGAGCGGGATCAAGACAACGATGCCGGAATAGACGGCAAGCGTCCGCGTCAGCCCTTTATGGCCATTCAGCTTCTGTAATTTCGGCTTTCCGGAAACGGAACCAAAATTTTTCCCTTTCGTGAACAGATGCTGAAGCCAGAAGAAGAAGGCAGCAACAAGCATCATGATAACGGTCAAAATGGCGGCACCGCCCCAGTTAAAGAAGCCGGAAATCTCACGATACGCTTCAACGACCAAAAGATTGAGATCTTTCGGGGCCATGATGATCGGCGTTCCAAAGTCGGAAAAGCTGACGGTGAAAATAAGTAGTGCACTGGATATCACACCCGGTACCGCCAGCGGAAATGTGACGAATACAAATGTGAACCAATTCTTCGCGCCAAGATTCAGCGAAGCTTCCTCAAGCGTCACATCCCCCACCTTAAAGGCCGCCACCATCGGCCATAGAGCATAAGGAAAGAAAAAGAACACCTGCACAATGACGATGCCGGTCATGGAATATGGGTCGATGAACATCCCTTCTCCCCCAAGGGCCTGATAGGCCTGGGTGACCCAGCCTGAGCGCCCGAACATGAGGATGAATGCATAAGCGGAGATGAAGGTAGGGACAATCAGCGGAATGGTACAGAGCGCTGATATGGTTTTTTTAAACGGCATGGTGGTGCGGGCAATGCCATAGGCAATCGGGATGCAGATCAAGACCACGATGACTGCGACCAGCAGGGCGAGCTCCAGGCTGTTCATCAGCGCATTGAAATACCCTTTGTTCGTGAAAATCGCCTGGTATGTATCGAAGGAGGAGTTCTTGAACTTCTTTATGGTCGACGATAGTATTTTTCCGTTTGTAAGTGATCCAAGCAGATTCACCGGCTGTCCAGTGAAGCTCACAAGGAAAACTGAAACGAGCGGCAGAATCAAAAACAGCCCGAAAAACAGATAGATAAGGATTTTAACAAGTGACATCCCATTGAAGGAAGAGAGGCGCTTCTTCATATCAGGAGCACCCTTTCAGGTTCTATCGCCATCTTTACTTTTTCGCCCGCGCGCAGGATAGCCTCTCCAGACAGATATGTGGTATCCACGGTAAGCTGATAGCTGCCGACCTTCACGTCATAGCGTACAATCGAGCCTAAGTATGTTGATATCAGGATTTCTCCATCGATAAGATTATGAGACGCGTAAGCTGCCGAATCTGTTTCCTTATAGATTTCGACACATTCCGGACGGATGATGATATCCGCTTCCTTCTTGCTGGTCTTGTGGGAAGATCTGAGCTCGAAACCGTTCCCCTTGATCTGCGTATAGCCTCCGGATTCGCCCGTGACCGTTCCTTTCAGAATGTTTGACGTGCCGACGAAATTGGCAATAAACGGAGTTTTTGGGTTGCTGTATAAATCGGTTGGCGTTCCGATCTGCATCACTTCCCCGCCGCTCATGACCGCCACTCTGTCCGCCATGCTCATCGCTTCTTCCTGGTCATGTGTAACAAATATCGTGGTGATTCCGAGGTCCTGCTGGATCCGGCGGATGGTATTCCTCATCGAGTGGCGCAGCTTCTGGTCCAGATTCGAAAGCGGTTCATCCATCAGAAGCACCGCCGGCTCCATCACCAGCGCCCGGGCTAATGCCACACGCTGCTGCTGGCCCCCTGAAAGCTCGCTCGTAAGCCTTGTGGCGTACTGATCCAGCTCCACATACTCAAGGATTTCCATTACCTTTCTTTCCATTTCCTTTGGAGTCTTTGACAGCCTGCGGTTCAGCAGGCGGGCATACACCCCGAATTGTGAGAACAGATTGCTGTTATTCAGCTGCTTGATGTTCAGGCTGTATGCTACATTTTCGAATACATTCATATGCGGAAACAGCGCATAGCTCTGAAAGACCATCCCGCAATTGCGCCTGTTTGGCGGTATCTGGTTCACAACACGGCTGCCAATGCTCACCGTGCCTGACGTCGGCTGTTCAAATCCGGCAATGCAGCGCATCGTCGTCGTCTTGCCGCAGCCGGAAGGGCCAAGAAGGGCAAAAAACTCGCTCTCCTGGATCTCCAGGTTCACATTGCTCAGCGCTTTCACTCCTGAAAACTCTTTATTCAAATCTTTTACAGTTACAGAACCCATATGATGAACCACCCTTTAATTACTGAAATTTCTCTTTCCACTCATTCCTTACACGGTCATAGTTTTTGTTGACCCAGTCAATGTCAAGATCGACTGCATTGCCCTTTACACTCTCAAGAGTCAGCGGCGTCTTTGACTTCACATCCGGATTGATCGGAATATGATACCAGTCAGCAAGAATCTGCTGTCCATCCTTAGAGAGAAGGAAATCAACAAATTTCTTGGCACCCTTCGGATTCGGGCCGTCCTTGACGATCGATACCGGGTTTGTCAGGATCGGTGTCTTATCCGGCACAATGAAATCCACTGTTTCGCCTTTCGCTTTAGCTTCATACGCCATAAAGTCAAACCCTATCCCGATATGGGCTTCTCCCATAGCCACTGCCTTAGTTGGAGCAGAGCCTGAATCCGGCATGGAATTGGCCTGCTTCACAAGCTTCTGGAAATAATCCCAGCCTTCCTTCTCACCGCGCTGCATCATCTGATTCAGCACCATAAGTGTTGCCGTGCCGGATGCTGCCGGGTTGGAGAATTGTATTTTGCCCTTCCACTTCGGATCGAGCAGATCATCCCAAGTTTTTGGTGCATCTTCTTTTTTTACAAGATCCGTATTATAAGAGAATCCAAGCACAAACACTTCGACACCCACATATTTCCCATCCTCATGCTTCACCTTGATGCCGTCTTCAACTGTTTTCCAGTCCTTCGCCATTTCCGGTGTATAGCTGCCGATGATTCCTTTATCAGCATTCGCTTCAAACGGAAGGATACCTCCGCCGCCATACCAGATATCCCCTTGCGGATTATCCTTTTCCGCCATCATCCGGTTCACCAGGATGTTTGTGCCCGCATACTGCACATCCACACTGCTTCCCTTGTTGAGCTTCTCAAATTTTGCCGCAAGCTCCTTCGTCATATCCGGTGTCTCAGGTGAATAAAAAGCAATCTTGCCTGCCCCTTTTCCCCCTTCAGCTGATGACCCCGTTTCTTCCCCCGCACATCCAGCCAGCAGTCCCGCACCCAAAGTCAATGCCAAAGACGCCTGAAGCCATTTATTCTTCCTCATCATCCAACCCCCTATTTCGTTTACACCCAAAAAACAGCAAAGAAAAAGAAAGGACAGCACAAATCACAAGCCATACAAGAATGTAAAGGCTTACATTTGGGTTTCCTCTCTTGGTCTCTCCCCTGATATTCGGTTACTCCTAATTATATATAATATTTAGAATAATTCAACAACTAATAATGATTTTTTGAAATAAAATTTCAATAAACAAGGAGGACTGCCCCATTTGCGGAAAATGGGGGACATTCCCCTATTTCCCGATTATTTCCCAGAGTTCCCTGATTGTTTCCTGAAGGGAACCGGTTTCACTCCGATCCTCCAATTTTAAATAAAAGGTTTTAAGGAATGCGGCACAGTTAAATTCCAGGAAGTAGTAATGCTCGGGCAAGAGCTCCTGCTTCTGCTCCCGGAGTCTCTCAGGCAGGCTCTGCAGCAGGGTTTCCACCTCACCTGCGTCCAGCCCTTCTGCCAGCATCCGCAAAATCGGATGGAGGATGCGCTCATCTTCTTTATGGATATACACACTTTCCGAGATGAGCACTTTATCCAGAAGAAGCTTTAAGATTTCCGGATAAAGCTTTCTATCAAACTTCGGGTGCTTTACCATTTCATCAATAGCATCCGAAGCATGGGCAACGCTGTGCGCCCATCCCTTCTCCGGCACATAACCGCGCAAGTCTTTTTCGTCCATGAAATAATTCATAAGGTCCTTACTTGCCCTCGCGAAAAGATCATCTGAAAGGAACGGCTCCTCACCATCCCGATATAGGATCAGCGCCATCAGCAGTGTCGTGAAGGCTCTGGTAAAGACTGTATCCGTACCGTTCTCCCCGAGTCCCTTCATCAACAGATGGTCCAGGGAATATTCCATCAGCCCGGTTAATACATCCTGACCCAGCGAATTCCGCTCGATGATCAGCTCGAAAAAAGAGCTGTAAATCAACTTATCCCTGAGCTCGCTGTCAACCGAACCAATATGTTCAATCATTGACCGGACAACAGCCTCCAGGTCAGCTTCATTCCCCTTTGTTTAATGATGATTTCCACTTAGGAAAATTATGTATATATTCATAGTAACATAGGTTTATTATTTTAAATCATTTATCCTTTTTTGGCTGGCTGCCCATGCATTATGGTCTTTGTGGAAAAGCATGCGCATGCATCCAGAGTTAAAGCTATAGCGAATGTCGGGACCAGTGGATGAAGACATTTTTCGTAGTGGCATCAGTCCCAAAACCATCGCTCTCCCATAAAATAATCACCAGCTACATCCAACAAAAAAAGCATACCCACAAAAAGGATGCTCTCATCAACCTAAATCTCCACTGATTCCATCTTCACATAATAAGTCTTTACTTCCGCCCGATCCCCAGGCTTCTCGTCATACAAATGGCTGGCGATGGAATGGCCCGATTTGATTTCGTCCCATAACGGGACCTCTCCGCTGCAGATGTCCATGGCATAGGTACAGACCCTTCGTCCCACTTTCCCTGGCACGTAGTCCTCATTCACTTATAGCTGAAGAGCAGCCGGTTAGTCGTATTCCGAATTGGAAAAACCATAGAATAGCAATTAAAATTAATTTAACCGACCTTCTCACTCCTGCCATTACAAAATCCCCCAAATATGTCTGCCTCAAAGGAGTTGTTAAAAAAATTGTCCATGAAAAATGCGTGATAGCATGAAGATAATGATTCCACAAAACACATATTTTAATAGCTTTGTTTTAGTTTTCTGTTGACTATTCTTCTTATTTTTCATGTCAATAATAAACATATTTATTACACCAACAAAGATTATTAAAATTCCTAAAAATGACATCAAATAAAAAACAATATCCTTCATTTTGTCTCTCCTTAGTTCAGGACATCTATTTCGGCTTCCCCAATTTGGGTATTTTCGTAATATTCATCCCTCTCTATCCTAATTTGAATAATAGTCCTTTTCCTCTTCGGAGAAAATCAAGTCGAAAAAAGCTAAACTTAGTGACACTCCCAGCGGCGTTCCAAAATCGTATAGATCCATTTTTGAAGGCTGAAAAAAATATCTAAATATATAGGTGCAGGCACTAATTAGAATAAAATATATGAAAAATTTAATTAATCTTTTTCTAATTTCTCGCCATTTCATTTTCCTCATGTTAGATAAAACGACAACAATGAAATAAATAAAAGAAAAAAGAAGGAGAATCAGAAATACAATTATATAAGAAAACGCAAAATCATTATTAATATCCTTATAGACAATAAACAACATGATAATAGTTCCAATGAAAATACTGGTATATATGAGGTATGCTAATTTGTTCTTCATTTTTAGTCTCCGTTTTCAATACGCCGAAAGTGATTATTCATATTCAATTACTGTTGGTCTAACAAAAGATGGGAAGGTTTTACCGATATTTTCATAGGAAGAGAACTTCTTACTATTCGAAATGACAACGATACTATCTCCGTCATGTCCTATCCAGAAGACATTTGTATCCTCATCCACTGTTACAACTATTGCGTCTCGAATTTTCCCTTCCCAATTGCCTTGCCATCGTCGTTCTTCTACACGAAAAGAATCCCTTTTTGTCGACCAGACTACGAGGTCATTACTACTGCCAATTGAAATAAAAACATCCATTAATTTTCGAAGTTGATTCATGTTTTTAATGTCTGTAACAGATATTGCCATTACCGCATTAGATTTAAGATATTTATATACAATATCCTGTTTTTTACACAATTTCTCATAGTCTTCTTTCCTAAACGAAGGAATTTCAGCACAAAAATATATTGGAAATGCTTCTATCTGTTCCATCCATAAAGGTAAAAAATTCTCGTTCATTTCAGGTAAATAAATACCATCAATAGAGAATACGTATTGCGGATCCCCCTCAATGGCAAACGGAAAATGACCACCAGCATCAGGTTCTAAGAGTGCCTTCTAAAATAACCAACTTCAATGTGCATCTGGGCTTCCTCCTCACGTACGAAAATAAATCCATAAAGCAAAAACACCAAAAGCTAATGGAAAAAAAGCTAATATTAAAATAATGACTTTAGCAGGTACGAAAGATTTACTAGCTATTTTGTGAAAAAGAATGACATCCTGTTCAGCCCACGAAGCATACAAATCATTCCTTACCCATTTATACTTTTTAATTTCCTTCTGATGTGCATCTTCCGTATATGTAAACAAGATTAATAGGAAAAGGGTTAATCCAAAAATAAATAATAATAAGCCTGCCGTTAAAAAGTTCATTTTTTGTTTCCTTGTATGAAATATTTTTATGTAGTTCACTTCTGAAGATCACTCGTTTTAATCCGCGGAACAACAACCTTAATCCACCAATTTGCACGTCCATGACTATAAAGACAATTACATCAAATAAAAATTGCTAAAAAAGAATCTTAAATATAAGAAATTCCCCGCAACGAGTATATCGTCAACGCGGAACAAAAGCCATATGATTTATATTGGATATTACATTCACGAACAAATACACCGCGTCCACTGATCGTTATCGGCCACGATTAAGACAGTACTAATAGGATAAAAAAATCTATTAACTGAACTCCGCTTAGTCTTCTAACAGACTTTAACTAAACAAACCCCCTGTTTCAAGAACGATTGATGTATTGGAGTTGGGGGTGAAAACATACTGCTCAATGAATGAATGGGTTTATGTAATGTTTAGAGTTCCTTCAGATTAATGAGAATAAACCATCCAACATAAAAATTCTGGAAAAGTATGGATTATCTCAAAAGATCTGAATTATTATTAATATATGGGTGGAGAAATGGATATCCTCAATCTCCTCTTATCGAAAGCCACCCAGTTTTAAATGGGAATGGAAGATTAAATAATGGGGGTCCAAAATGAAAAAAATCCTTATATTTGTGTTTACTGTCTTTATCATAACTCTTATTGGATGTTCAAATGAAAAAGAGTATGATTTAAAGCAGCTTAATAGAGTTGATGTTCAAATATTTACAGGTGAAAACACTGAAAAAGAAAAAATAATTATGGATGAAGAAAAGATGAAAGCGTTAAGAGATTTATTTGCTAAAATAGAGTGGGAATATAATGTAAAGGCGCAAATGGATCGAAAAGAAGATATGAAAGCCACTTTATTCTTCACGTTAAATAAGGATATGCCAGAAAAATTAGTTGAATATTTTATATGGTTTGACACTTCAGTGACGATCGTTAATAGAGAAAAGAACTCTTTAGGAAAATTAAACAAAGAAGATTCCAAGAAACTTATAGATATTCTCATGAAAAATTAAAAGAGCAGGGCTGCCTGCTCTTTTTGTCTCATTTTAAAATACGAATTCCGGAAAAAACCTGCTGCCCTCTATGAGCAGCCTCTCTCCTTTTATTTAAAAAATTTTACACGCTCTTCAAGCGGCTGGAATTCCTTCTCGCCGGCAGGAGCGGTCGGCTTTCCGAACGGCATCTGGGCAATCAGCCTCCAGTTTTCAGGCAGGTTCCATTCCTGCCTGACTTCTTCATCAATCAGCGGATTGTAATGCTGAAGCGATGCACCGAAGCCTTCGAGTTCAAGTGATGTCCAGATGTTATACTGCAGCATCCCGCTTGACTGCTGTGACCAGACAGGGAAATTGTCAGCATACAGCTCAAACTGTTTCTGGAATCCTTCTACGACATTCTGGTCTTCAAAGAAAAGGACGGTGCCATAGCCGCTGGCAAAGGATTTCATCTTATCCTCAGTTGAACCGAAGTTTTCTGCAGGAACGATCTTTCTTAGCGTTTCCTTCGTAATGTCCCATAGCCTGGCATGGTTTTCACTCAGCAGGACAACCACACGCGCGCTTTGTGAGTTAAAGGCGGATGGAGTATATTTTACAGCGTGGTTGACGATCTCCTGAATTCTTTCATCTGAGACCGGCGCCTCGCTGCTGATGCTGTAAATAGAACGCCTGTTTTCAATAGCGGAATAAAAATCGGTTTTGTTTTCCATGTTCATTTCCTCCTTAAGATTAAACGATTAAATGGATTTTGTTGCCGGATGGATCATAAGTGATATACATCTGCTCTTTCTTTTCTACAGAAGCACCCAGTTGCCTTATGCGCTCCACGGCCTGCTCCAAAGCTTCAGTGCCCGGGAAGATCAGCGTATACCAATTCAGCCCTGTACTGGATTCTGCCGGCGGGGGCGCACCCTCTCCCGCCCAAGTATTCAGGCCGAGATGGTGATGATATTTCCCTGTGGAAACAAACAGCGCCTGGCTTCCCAGATGACTGACCGCCTCGAAGCCGAGACCGTTTGTATAGAATTCTTCTGTTTCCCGAAGCTCCGCGACATGTAGATGGACATGCCCCATCACGGTACCGGCAGGAAGCCCCTTCCACTCTCCCCTTGATTCAGAAAGAAGATCCTTGAAATCGAGGGGATCCACCGTCATCTGCACCTCAGTCCCCTGCCATGTCCATTCGCTTGGCGGCCGGTCTGCATAGATTTCGATTCCATTTCCGTCAGGATCGGAAAAATAAAGCGCCTCGCTTACTAAATGGTCGGATGATCCGATCGGCAGCCCGATTTTGATGAAATGATTCACAATATCGGCAAGATCTGAACGCTGCGGCAGGAGCAGGGCAAAATGGTACAGGCCTGTCGTATTCCGTTCCCTCGGTGTCACTTGTTCCGGACGCTCCAGGGACAGGAGCGGTGTTTTCCCGTCGGCCGAAAGTACGGCACTGCTGTCTGAGCGGTCTATTACTATAAACCCTATTACTTCTTCATAAAACCTGATTGCGCGATATAAATCTGCGACTTTCAACTTTATTTCCCCAGGATATATATTAGGCTTTGCATGAAAGCTCATTGTATTCCCTCCATGTGATAAGTCTTACTTACTTTATGTAAGTAATTATATTTTAGTTATCAGTTAACGTCAAGTAACTTTGTTTGTTTTAACAAACTGGTTATTTTTTACGCAACGTTATATAATGAAAAAAAGGAGTTGTCACCATGGATAAGTCCATCTGCCCAAGATTTGAAAAAGCCATCAGCATCCTCAGCCAGCGCTGGACAGGATTGATCATATATCAGCTGCTCTCCGGGCCCCAGAGATTCGGGACGATAGAAGCAGCCATCGGAGTAAGCGGGAGAGTCCTTTCTGAAAGACTGAAGGAGCTTGAAAATGAAGGGATTGTCAAAAGAGACGTGTACCCGGAAACACCGGTCCGCATAGAATATTCTCTCACAGAAAAAGGCACTTCATTCGCCCCCCTCATGAAGGAAATTGAAAAATGGTCCCAGCAGTGGCTGGAGGCACCACAATAGAAAAAGCCAATTGTCTATAACAATTGGCTTGTAACTGCATTCGAGGCTGAATGCGGTTTTTTATTTTATGGCTCTGTTAAATTTTAATGTTGATATTAAAAATGGAAGTTCCATTTTTATAATATTGGTAAACTAACGCACCCGTTAGTTTAAGTGAAAATCTTCACAATCTTATTTACCTTCACAAATCTATTCATATGTGTAGGGCATATCAAAAAGACGCCTACTTACTAAAGAAAAGCGCCTGTATACGGAATATCAGTCCATTAATCGTTCTTCCAGTGGAGCGTAATACCCTATATTCGGTATCACTTTTCATTTTTCGGCATTCCTTTTTATATATTCATTCCTTCGCAAAAGTAAACGTTCCATATATGATCGTAAAAACATCAAGTCTGCCAACCTGCCAAGTGGTCCAAAAGGTGAGGTATAATCGAATTTATCCGTCATCAACGTCCCATCGTCTACTAATTCAAATGTATGTTCATGCCTAAACCTTTTAAAAGCACCGCTAACCATCTCGTCTACGAAACTATTAGGCGGATCAAACTCAGTAATAATTGATGTTAACTGCTGGCGAATACCAAAATGTGTAGCCTCCCAAGTCACGGTTTCTCCTAGTTCGATCAACCCGCTTGTACGACCTTTAACTGCTCTTTCGTTTGTATAAGCAGTCGATTCCATATGAATATCAATGCTGCGCGACAAATCAAAACAAACTTGAATAGGTGCTTTAATAAACATGGATAATTTTATAATTGGCAATAGCCACACTCCTCAACCTAGTCGTTCACTAATGATTAGGTACATAATAAGGTCGATCTTGCTCAACAACCTGAGTCCCCATTTCACTATCGTCTCCGTTAGCACCCTCGCTACTGACACAGCATCAAAGATGATGGATGTTCTATCGTTCATACATGGGTGGTGAAGGACATTATTTGTTTAAAATGGGACTGATTGTGATTGATCTTCCAAGAATTTAAACTCCTTCATCAATAAATCTTTCATTATTATAATTTCAATAACAAATTGAACATTTCCTTCTTCAAGTAACCTGACCCGTTAGTTAAATAGGCGTACCCTTATAACAAAGAAAACTCGCAGATTTCTTATGCGAGTTTTCTTAAATGAAATTATATCCTCTGATAGCAACAATACTTACGAAAACAGCCAAAAACAAAAACCTCATCTTTTTGAAAAATGAGGTTTTTTACACATTGATGTAGATTCCCTGCCAGAACAGAGATTGAATCTACTGCTTTTTATTTTGTAAAACAGTAATAAAACCATCTAAAATTTCATGGCTAACAACGTATCCTTTTCGTTTATAAAACTCTAAAGCATCCTCATTGCCATTCGAAACAAAAATAAAATAATTTTCGACACCAGATTGATTCAACCAACTCATTGACATATTGAAAAGCTTTGAGCCAATCCCGTATTTTCTATACGCTTCACTTATATAAAACTGGGATAGACAACCTACATTCTTTTCACTAATAGAAGAAATGTCAAAAAAAGTAGCAAAATCATTAGAATATGACTCTTTCGGTGAGATGTTCGAGTATGCATAGCCAACTATCTTTTCTTCAACTTTAGCAACAATTATATGATTGTAAATTGCACTCTTAATAGAAGGAATCATTCTTGTTTCAAAATTCATCCCGTCGAACAATTCAGGCTTTATTTTTGCCTTTGACTTTTGAAAGACCATGAGCTCATTACATAAATCTTTGCAATACTCTGCTTTCTCGATAGGTATGATTTCATATTTTATATCCATGTTCTTCCCCCTCTATTTGTTCTTTGATTAATTTGACATAAGGTAATTGCGATTCTAAAATTATCATAAATCGATTAGTATCGTTTGGAAAGCAGGCACATTAAAGTGGTATAGAAACCTTTTAAAGGTTATGTTATGGATAAATCAGTAATAAATGTAAGGTTCTAGTTTTGGGTGAAATATTAAGTGGCACAAAAAGATTTTGTGAACAAAAAAATGGAATAGAAGGTATAAGCCAAAAGGTACTGACACAGAATTTACGTTCAATGTAGAATGATGGATTAATAGTACGCCAAGGTTTATAGACCCATTCTAAACTCAATGAAATAATGGGGTTTAGGGTATCAGGAAATGGTGTCGAATTTTGACAGATGCCCTCTATCATAAGCATTAGTCATTGCAAATGTATATGTAAGTTCCTAAAGAACGCGATGCTCCATCAGCCAGCAGTCCCGCAGCTCTCCTTCATGTAGCTCCCGCTTTGGCAGGAGCTTTATCTTCTTGAATCCGCATTTTTCATAGCAGCGGATAGCCCGGAGGTTTTCAGTACGCGGATCCATGACGATGGATTTTGCCCCCTCTTCTTCCCGCAGGTATGAAATCATGGATGCAATCAGCTTTGTACCGATTCCCCTCCCCCAGTATGATGGTTCACCGATGAACTGATCCATGCCGTAGATATCACTCCCTGACAAGCCATATAGTTCTTTTGTTTCTTCATCCAGTTCATAATACTGCAGGTAGCCGATGGCAGCTCCGTCCAGCTCCACTATGCACATCTCCTGCTGCTCTTTGTTTTCAAAAAAGACGGCGCAGACTTTTTCCAGATCAAAGGGATTATCTCTTCCTTCATAAAATCGGAGGACAGCCGGATCGGAGAGCCATGTTGCCAACAATTCACCATCTTTTCTTTCTAACTGGCGCAGAGTTACATTTCCATTCCAAAATCCAATCATACCGGTCTTAATCCTTTCCTTTTTGGAAATTTTTGATAATATCAGTGTAGCACAGCCAACTGGATTTCAGAGTGGTACTCTGGGAAATATAGTCTATGATCAATAAAGATGTAAAAATAGTAGAGTTAGATAAGGGGAGATCTTATAGTGGATAAAACGAAGGTTTCAGCTGCCTTCAGCTAGTTTGGGGAAGATTTTCCGATAGATGATGTAACGGAGAGATTGGGAGTAAACCCTTCAGTTACTTACAGGAGGGGCGATCGTATTCCGAACCGCTCTTCTGACAGATACAGAAAAGAGACATGCTGGGCATTAGAAACAGGAGATGAAGCATCTCTTGATGTGAATATCCAGCTTCAAACCATTATGAATCAGATACAAGGCAAGACTGCCGTCATAAATGCTGTCAAAGCCGATTACTCGTTAGATTGCAGGTTCGATATTGTTATCATAATAGAAGATGGAGATACACCTGCTTTTTCCCTGAATAAAGACATCCTAACGTTTGCGGCAGGCATTGGAGCTGAATTGGATTTGGATTTATACGCGAATCCTTACCGGGCAGACTTGGACTAACTAATGAACACCCCGCAATACGCGGGGTGTTCATTAACGTTTCATCAACTAGGACTGGCCAGTCAGCATGAATTCCTGGAGCCGCTGTACTTCCCCTGATTGTGCTGATCGGTTCGCAGCGAGGGTTACAGCGAGTGTCCGGACTCCCTCACTATATGGCGAGAGGATGAGACTGCGGTCGTTTGTGCGGATGGCTTCAATAAAGGCGTCATCCTGCTCCTGGTAGAAGTCCATGTCATTTTCATAGGTTTCTGTTCCGTTTTCGTCGTGGATGTGCAGGGCATTTCCGTTGATCACCACTCTGAAACCGCGCCCAAGCAGCTCGACTCCGGAGCTGTGGTCAGTCTGGGTGAAGGTGCAGTCCAGGCTCCCGACAGCCCCTGATTCAAGTTTGAAGCTGAGGGACGTGGAGTCAGGAATATCAATTCCCGGGATATCCCCCATCACAGTGAGGGACTGGTTTGCAAATACCGTGTGAATCTCACCGGCCAGATAACGGATCAGATCGACCGTATGGGTGGCCTGCTCGACCAGCTGGCCGCCTGACTGGGCCATTTTTCTGTACCACGGTGTTTCAACGAACTTCGTTACATAATGGGCCCGGACCATGGCAATTTGTTTTCCCACAAGATATGATTTCGCCTTCCTGACGGTATCCAGGTAACGGAGACAATAGCCCGAGGCACAGATGATACCCGAGTCTGTTATC
Organism: Paraperibacillus marinus; assembly: GCF_046237605.1. Taxonomy (GTDB): domain Bacteria; phylum Bacillota; class Bacilli; order Bacillales; family DSM-1321; genus Paraperibacillus; species Paraperibacillus marinus. The sequence goes on from NZ_CP143542.1 coordinate 2,398,095, forward strand.
GCTTGTTCCCTGGCCATCGCTTCCATCAGATCGAGGCCGACCGGCTTTTCAACCATAAGATGGATGCCGCGTGCGGCTGCTTTTTCCTCTATATTTGTATGGGCAAAAGGCGGAACACAGAGAAAAAGTGCCTGCAGATCCTCGCTTTCAAGCATTTCATCGTTGTTTGTATAAAATGGCACTCTGTATTTACTCGCAGCTTCATGGGCCCGTTCAGGGGATAGATCACATACAGCGGCAATTTCGGCATATTCGTTTCGGAATATATTGGACAGATGGGCCTGTGCAATCCCGCCTGCCCCTATGAAACCAACTTTGATTTTAGACAAATTCTCTACTTCCTTTCTGCAGGGGTTAAGCTTCTGCAGATGGCTTCCAGCTGGCGTCCGGTGTCCATCGCAAGGCCCTGCGGCGAAAATGGGTAAGGGGAAATCTCGGCGGTCAGGACATCATCATAGCCGATGTCATGAAGCGCCTTCACGACTTCCTTCCAGTTCACATCACCGGCAAGAAGCGGGACAAAACCGGTGATATTGCCGACTGCCGTGCTGAAATCCTTTACATGCACCTTTTTTATCCGGCTGCCGAGAGTCCGGATCCACTGCTCGGGATAGCCGAATTGAAGCACATTGCCCACATCAAAATAGACGCCCGCAAAGTCTGATTGAATTTCATCCACATAGCGCTTCATCTCAAGAGGAGAGAGGAGGAATTTGTTCCAGACATTCTCGATACCGATCATAACGCCTATCCTCTCCGCAACAGAAGCAAGACTCACAAGCTCCCGCTGGCTCCGCTCATAACAGTCACTGTAGGATGTTTCTTCGTTCACAACACCAGGGACGACAAGAATGGTATCCATTCCCATGGCGCCTGCAAGCTCCAGCTGTTTTTGCACAACCTTCCGGCCCCGTTCCCGGACGCTTTCGTCCCCCGAGGACAGCGGGGACTCCCACAACAGCCCGGTTGAAAGACTGCGAAGCTCGATATTATGCCGTTCCGCCTGGCGCAAAATTTCTTCCGCTTCCTTAACATTCGTATCCAGGGTCAATCCTGTCCCGCCGCTGTTATAAACATTCAGCTCGACCGCATCGAAGCCCGCTTCCCTGCTCCAGGCGAACACATCCTGAAGCGGCGTGCCTTCCGGGAAACACCATTGATTGATGCCTTTTTTCATGAAGTCTGCCTCCCTTCTATCTCACTGCCTGCCGGCCCTGCAGGGTGACCGGTGCTTTTTTGGCTGCCGATTCATAGGCCGCAAGCGCTGCCTCCACTGCCCTCATGCCGTCGGTGCCCGTGACGCTCGGCTCACTTACATTCGCTGCACTATCCAGGAAGTCCCGGACGAGCTCGGCATCCATGTTGTCGCCCCAATAATCCCAGGCAGCTCCGCCCGGCGAGTACACATCCACCTTCTGTGCGAATGCATCGACCTTCAGCGTCCCCTCGCTTCCAATGATCTCAAGCGTCACATCTCCCCAGGTCGGGAATGTGTCATTGCGGGACCAGCTGCAATCGAGGGTGGCGAACACTCCGTTTTCAAATTCAAAGGTCAAAAGACCGCAGTCATCGATATCGGTATCGGAAAATTTCTGGTCAATCTCCGCATACACTTCCTTCAGTTCTGAACCGAGAAACCATCTCATCAGGTCTGCCACATGCACCGTATGGTCCATCACGGCGCCGCCGCCTGATAATTCCTTGTCCACGAACCAGCCGCCTGGATTCGTGCCGCGGTTCGTGCCCTTGATGGCGAAGATCTCCCCGAGGCCGCCGCTTTCCACGATGCTTTTCGCCCGCTTCACGGCCGTATTGAACCGGACTGGAAACGCAGTCTGGAGAATCACTCCCTCTTCCCTGCATACATCAATCATTTCCTGTGCGTCCTCAAGCGACGGTGCGAGCGGCTTTTCACAGAGAACGTGCACCCCGGCCCTGGCGGCAGCCAGGGTATGTTCGTGATGTTTGCTGTTTTCAGAGGTGATGATGACCGCATCCAGGTCCTGTTTCAACAATTCCTCATACTGGCGGTAATAAGTTGTGCCGAATTTCTCAGCTGCCTGAGTTCCCCGGGAGTCCTGCTCGTCCGCAATCCCAATAAGCTCCACTCCTTCAATCTTCTTCAGTGCATCTGCATATGAAAAGGCATGTGAATGGGCAAAACTGATGATTCCTACTCTCATCCGTGCTGCACCTCCTCTTTTAAGGTTTCATCCAGGACAATTTCTTTCCCTGTTTTCATCGACTCCAGCGCGGCCAGCGCAATCTCCATCGCCTTGTAGGCATCTTCGGCCGATACGATCGGTTCTTCCCCTGACTTGATGCATTGTATAAAATGGGTCAGTTCTTCAAAATAAGGATTCTGCTTCAGTGGACTTTCAGGGACAGCCACACCGCCTGCTGCCGCGCTTTCGCCCCGCCCTTCAAAAATGACCGGTACCGATTTTTTGCTGTCATGATCAATGATTCCTTCGCTGCCAGCAAATTCGAACTGAGTCGAGAAGCCCTGATGTGCCCAGGTTCCCTCCACATGGGCAATCACTCCGCTCTTGAATCTCAGGGTGACCAATGAATAATCACGGTGCTTAAGTCCGCCGTCCTTGATGCCTTTGGCAAAGACCCTTTCTACATCACCAAAGCACCATCTCAGGAAATCAAAGTCGTGGATGATCATATCAAGAACAAGCCCGCCGCTTGCCTCATAATCGGCATACCAGTCATTCGACCCCATCGGGAACTGTCCGCCTCTTGTAGTCCTGACCATTCCCACCTTCCCGATTCGGCCTTCCTCAATGATTTGCTTGGCCCGCACATATTCAGGAAAAAAGCGGACCACATGGCCGACATACAGCTTCACATTCTTTTCCCGGCAGTAATCAATCATTTCCCGCGCATCCGCAAGGCTTCTTGCCAGCGGCTTTTCGCAGACAACGTGAAGGCCGAGGTCGGCTGCCTTCTTCACAAATGGCTTATGAAACGGAGTCGGCAGGCATACGGAAACAACATCCAAAGGGGGCAGAGCCGCCACAGCCTCTTCAAAGCTTTCAAAAGCCTTGGTGTTCAACCGGTTGGCAAGCTCTTCTGCCTTTTCCAGATTTACGTCCACAATCCCGCAGAGGACGGCATCCTCCATGCCGGTATAGGCAGCACCATGCGTACCTCCCATGGTGCCGGCCCCAATCAACAGAACGTTCAACATATGTAACTCCTCCTTTTCGTTATAAAGCGTATGTTTCACCAGGACGTGCAAAGCCGTGAGCCTCTTCTTCCCCGCCGCCATACAGGCAGGCGGCCCCGAGCACAGGGGCACATCTGCCGAGTGCGGACACCCTGATATCGACGTCCTTCACCATGCTCTCAATGCCATGTTTCTGGATGGTCTTCTGAATGGCCGGAAGCAGGAACTCCGATTCATTCATCACCCCTCCGCCGAGGATCACGGTTTCGGTATTGAAGAGATGAATGAGATTGATCAGACCAAGTCCGAGATGACCTCCGATTTCCTCCAGGATACTGATGGAAAAAGGATCTCCCTGCCGTGCGGCCGCCCCTATTTCCTTGGCTGTCAAGTGACCGCCCGGAGTAAGGATCGTACTCCTGGCGCCGTTTTTCAGCCTCTCGTCAGCGAGGGCTGCCAGTGCCGGGCCGGATGCATAATTCTCAAGGCAGCCTCTGTTGCCGCAAGCGCATGCCGGGCCGTTCAGGTTGATTGAGATATGTCCGAATTCGCCGGCACTGTCTCCCCTTCCGGTAATCAGGCTGCCACCGCTGATGATTCCGGCCCCGATTCCTGTACTCACGGTGATATAAATCACATTCTGCCTGCCGCGTCCGCCGCCTAGCTGCCATTCACCTATGGCCGCGGCGTTGGCGTCATTGTACAGGCGGACGGGAAGTCCCCATTCCTGTTCCATGAGACTGCCGATTTTCAGGGACTCAATGCCGAGGTTGGCCGCATACAGAATTTCCTTTTTAGCGGAATCGATCACCCCGGCTGATGCCACTCCGATTCCTTTGATATCAAAAGAGCTTCCTGTTTCCATGAGTTGCTGTACGGTATCCAGCACCTGATGGATAAGCGTATCCCCTTTACGGGTTGGCTGCTCGATTTCTGCCGCAATCTTTCCGTCTGGGGTGACAAGGGCAGCAAGCAGCTTGGTGCCGCCGATATCCACCCCGATTGAAACGGTCTCCCTTTTTTTCATTGCAGTCCCTCCCTGCTTGTCTTTACCTTCTTACTCCGCTTAACGAAATGCCGGCAATCAAGTACTTTTGCAACAGAATGAACATGATGATCATGGGGATGGTCGATAACAGTGCACCGGCCATCAGAAGCGGATAGTTTGTTGAATACTGTCCCTGGAAAGACGATATCCCGATTGAGAGGACCCTCATGTTCTCAGAATTGGTCATGATGAGCGGCCAGAGGAAATCATTCCAGGATGCAAGGGCCGTGAAGATGCCAAGGGCGATCAGGGCCGGTGTGGCATTCGGCAGCAGCACCCTCCAGTAAATGCCCCACCAGGAACACCCGTCAATGATAGCCGCTTCATCCAATTCCTTTGGGATGCCCATGAAGAACTGCCTCAGGAGAAACACGCCGAATGCGCTGAAGATGCCGGGTACAATCAAGGCATAAAACGTATCAATCCAGCCGAGCGAGGTCATGATCGCAAAGTTCGGGATCAGGATAACCTGCGGCGGTACCATCAATACGGATAGAATGATGATGAAGATCGTATTCTTGAACGGAAAATTCATGCGGGCGAACGCGAAAGCTGCCATCGAACATAGAAACAGCTGAAACAGTGTCCTCCCGACTGTCACGATGATCGTGTTTGTGTAATATTTCATGAAATCGACACTCTCGAAAACTTTCGCGAAATTTTCCGGGTGAAAATCCTTAGGGATGATTTCCGGCGGCACCTTCATGGAGGCGCCGTAGCTTTTCAGTGAAGTTGAAATCATCCAGAGGAACGGCACCATCATGATGAGCGCCCCGATGATCAATAGAGCATGACTGCCAAGCTTTCTTTCCTTCATGAGAGTCCCTCCTTTTTAGGAATCATAATGCACCCATTTTTTCTGGAAGACGAACTGGATGATGGTGATCGCAAGGATGGCCAGGAATAAGAGAAATGCCTGGGCTGATGCGATGCCCATCTGGGAATACTTGAAGCCGGATTCATAGACGCCGAACACGATGGTCCGCAGCGGCTCTAGAAGTGCGTTATTGTCCCCGATCATGACATAAATCAGATCAAACATCTGCAGCGAACTGATCATGGCTGTGATGAATACAAAGAAGAGAGTCGGCGTGATCAGCGGCAGCGTGATGTTTAAGAATTTCTTCATTTTGGACGCGCCGTCAATCTCGGCCGCTTCATAATAGCTCTGCGATACTCCCTGCAGTCCTGCCAGCAGCAGGATGACATTATGGCCGACCGTCATCCAGACATATACGAGGATGACCGAAAACAGGGCGATGTTCGGGTCGAACAGCCAGGAAGGCTGCGGAAGGTGAAGCAGGCCGAAAATATAGTTGATCAGCCCGTATTCCGTGTTATACAGCCATTTCCAGACCATCCCGACCGCCACAGGCATCGTCACGACCGGCAGGAAATAGAGCGTGCGGTACACCACCATACCCTTGATCCGCTGATTCAGCATCAAGGAAATGAGAGTGGCTGCCACAACAGAGAGAGGAACCGATATAATGGTAAACACTACCGTATTTAAAATGGAACGGCGGAAGGACGGATCCTGTATCAAAGCCTCAATATTGGCAAGGCCCACATAGGCAGGAGCCGAGATTCCATCCCATTCGGTGAAGGAAATCAGGAAGGAAGCAGCCGCAGGCAGCATATAGAAGCAAAGCAGGCCAAGAAATGTCGGGGCAATGAACAGCAGCGCATATACCGCTTCCTTATTCAGCTTCTTCCCTTTCTTCTGCACCGATTGGATCATGGCTGTTTTTTCCTTTTCCAGGGACTGTGGTACGATACTCATACAACCTCTCCTTTCAGGCAGCGGTCCGGGATTTTTTCATCTCCCGGCCCGCTTGCTTTTTACTGCAGAATTAGTCTGCCTGTTCTTCCTTCAGAATTTTATCCATCTTCTCTGTTACTGTATCAAGCGCTTCATCCAGCGGCTTCTGGCCGAGGTACGCTCCTTGTATTTCTTTGTTTTCGATATCCTGCCATTCCGCTGTTTTCTCGGAAATCGGATATGGAACACCATATTGCTGGGCATCAAGGAAAACTTTCAGATCAAGAGATGGAATGGATTTCAGCCAGACATCGCTTATGCTCTTGTCAGCCGGGATGGAGAATCCTGTTTCCGCGATTACTTGATTTCCTTCTTTGCCTGACAGCGCCTTAATCAGATCCCAGGCTGCATCATCATTTTTGGTCTTTTTATTCATAGCCCAGCCGATGCCGTGGACGATGGACGCCGGCTTCTTTCCTTTTGGAAGCGGAGCGACACCAAGATTATCTCCAAGCACGCCTTTATACTCGCCGGCACTTACGGAGATTCCCGGGAGCATGGCCGCCTTTTCAGAAATGAACAGCTGCTTTCCTTCTGTTTCCATGATGGTTTTCGCAGATGGGAATATTCCTTTGTCTATCATCTTTTGAACAAAATGGAAGGCTTCCTTGGCTTCAGGAGAATTGAAGCCTGACTTTGTCTTGTCATCGCTGATCATATAGCCGCCTGCCTGAGGAATGAGGTTATAATAGCCCTGCTGATTCGCTTTTACATCAAAGGCATAGCCATAGACTCCGTTTTTCTTATCGGTAAGCTGGCCGCCGACTTTTTCGATATCTTCCCAAGTCCAGTTTTCATCCGGATAAGGAATGCCCTTTTTGTCGAAGAACTTCTTGTTATAATAAAGGCCGACTGAATCAATGAAATAAGGCGCTGCATGCAGCTTTCCTTCATACGTATATAAATCGACGACGGCCGGGAAATAATCATCCTTTTTATAGTCGCCATCTTTTTTGATGTAAGGCTCAAGATCCTGAATGTACCCTTTTGATGCATATTGATAAAAATTCGGGCCGTTCATCCAGAACACATCAGGCCCTTTGCCGCCGCTGATGCTCGTTTTCAATTTTGTCCAATACTCCTCCCACGGCGAGTACGTCACATTTACCTTGATATCGGGATGCTCTTTCTTAAAGGCCTCAATGGACTTGTTCACAGCATCTTTTGTATTTTCATCCCAAAGGGCCACTTCAAGCGTCTTTTTCCCGCCGGCACTGCTCTTTGAGCTGCTGCAGGCAGACATTGCAAACACCATGACCATCAGCAATAAGTAAACCAAAAGCCTTTTCTTCATTTTTATCCCCCTCATGATATTGTCCTAAGAACTTATGTGTCACCAAACCTAGGAAACTCATACGTATGTAAGTGGATTCTGGAAGCACTTCTTTTGGGCACTTGCAGCAAGATGATGAGCATCACCTCCTTAAATGGATTATCAGGTAATCGAAAACTGGTATTTCTCCTGCAGCAGCACAGCCGCGGCCCCCATCAGTTCAAACTCAAGGCCCAGCGAAGTCGGCTGGATATTCATTTCATCCTTAAGAATCGGAATCACATGCATGCTCACACGGTTCCGGATCATCTCGAGCAGAATCCTGTTCTCCTGGACGATATCACCGCTCAAAATGATTACCTCCGGATTGAGGAAGTGAATGGCATTCACGATTCCAGCTGAGATATGGCCGGCAATCTCCTCCATGATATCGAGGCAGATCACATCCCCTTCATTCAGTGCTGAGACGAAAACAGAAGGAGTGATCCGGCTGAAATCATTTTCGATGGAATCCCGCAGTGCCGTTTCCCTCCTCGTGGTCATGAGGGCCGAGACAATTTTGGAATACACAGCCGGCCAGTTCACATAGTTTTCAAGGCAGCCTTCATTTCCGCATTCACATTTCAAGCCTCCTTTGACGATGGTCGTGTGGCCAAGCTCCCCCGCACTTCCTTTAAAGCCTCTGATGATCTTGCCATTCACCATGATTCCGGATCCGACTCCGTCCCCGATCGTGATGTACACCAGATCTTTATAATGGCCGAAGGAGCCAAAGAAATTCTCCGCCAGCACAAACGCATTCGTGTCATTGTCCATGAAAGCCGGAAGACTGAAGCGTTCCTCGACCATCTCCTTCAGCCTGATGTCAAACAGCTTCAGCTTATTGTTATAGGCGATGATTCCATTAACTGAATCGACTATCCCTGGAGTGATGATCGAGATACCTTCACAGCTGTCCAGATTATCCTTCGACTCCAGGAACCCTTCAATGATATCGAGCATCAGCGTGATGACTGCCATTCCTTCTGTACCGTTTGTCGGATAAACTTCCTTGCGGAGGATGCTGCCTTCAAGGTTCATTTCTGATATTTTAATAGCAGAGTTATTGAGCGAAACCCCGATCACATATTTAGCATGCGGATTGAAGCGCAGCAGCACCGGCTTACGGCCGCCGTTCGAGATTCCGACGCCGTCCTCCCGCACCACTCCCTCGCTGATCAGCTCCGATACGGCCGAAGTGACCGTTGTCGGGCTGATATTGATCTGTTTCGCGATATCGCTTCTTGAGATCGGCCCCTGCTTCCGGATCGTATCCAGAATGATTGACCGATTCAGCTCCTGCATCAATTTTAAATCTCCAGTCCTTCTCATAACCTGCACTCCTCAACATTCATTAATCACTTACTTTTTTCAGTGACTTTATAAAGTTCTTTCAACGAAGAGAGAAAAAGGCATATCCTCCAGGTAAATAGGAATGCAACCTGTTTGTCTTTCTCCACTCTCTTTACTAAGTACTTATAGATTAAACGGAATATTCAAAAATGTAAACGCTTTTATACAAATAATTATAAATTTTCTGAATCTTTTTAGGTCCTCTTTCCTACTGAATCTACAGACTACTTTATGTCATTTTTCTGCATCCTTAAAGCTTTTTGTAAGGAAACCTTCCGTTTATTTTAATGAGTTTGGTATCCTGATAAGCAGTTTTTGCCACTGGACAAATAAGCCTTCTGGCATATATCTCCAAACTCAGACAGCACGTTACTATTAACAATAGATTTACCATTACCTTACATCACAGCAATATTCATCCTGTATAACAGAAGGTGCATCAAGTAGATACAGAGGGTTAATAAACTACTAATCTATTATTGGAGGTACCTATGTCTAACAAAAGAAAACTCGGCGGCGCTGTGCTTGCCGCCACCCTGACTCTTTCCAGTCTCCCCCTGATCCCTGGCAATGTACATCATGTTCTTGCCAACCCCCTTGTCCTGGTTGACCAAAATTTCGACAGCACCGCCAATGATACCCTTCCAGACGGATGGAAGTTGCTGCAGGGCAAGGCTTCTGTCAAGGACGGCAAGCTTGTGTTGACTTCGCCGTCCACTTCCCAGCCGGCAAGAGTAATCGTTCCCCTGTCCGCCGACAGCGGTGATTATGTATTTGAAGCAGACATGACTTTCACTGCCGCGGCCGAGAATACGCGCTGGGCATCCATGATGTACCGCATCCAGAACAATAATTACCCATACTATCAGGCAGCGGTCCGCAAGGGCACTTCCGCCCTTAACGGACTTGAGTTTGCCCTCCGCAATGACAAGAATCAGTGGGTGGTGCCGGAAACGAATTTTTATCACGAGGACTTCCAGCTGAACAAGTCCTACCGAATCAAAATTGTCGCAAGCAAAAACCGGGTCCAGCAGTTCATTAACGGCAAGCTCATGATCGACACAGACCAGGCGGGCCTATATACAAGCGGAAATGTCGGCTTCCAGGCCCAGGGCACAACGGTCGAGTTTGATAATGTACGAGTCACAAGCAATCCCGGCGAGCTTCCACCGGTCGCCCAGACCGGCGCCTTCCTGCCGAGTGAACCCGCGACCAATATCGTGAACGCCCCTACGCTCATAGCAGGAAGCAATGCGGAACAAACCCAGAATGTCTCATCCGCGATCCTTGAAGTCAGGGAAAGCCTGAACGGAGAGGCGATGGTGGATGAGAGCACGCTCGCGGACAAGCTTGCTTCAATGAAGGGCAAAACGATTCCTGTCATTCAGCTTGAACAAAAGGGACTGGAAGAAAAGGTGGTCGAAGCTTTGAACGCGTCCCAAACGACGGATGTACATATCGTTTCGACTAAACCCGAGATCGTCAAAGCGGTCACCAGTATCTATCCGACCGCGCGCGGCGGCATCCTGTATACCCGGAGTGCACTGAACAAGCATGACCTCGCACAGCTGGCAAAGGACATTCATGCGAATAACGGCAAGCTGGCCATTATTCCACAAAAGGTGCTATCGCCCGAAGTGGTCTATTATCTTCATACAAGGGGCATTTCCGTATGGGGCAAAGGCGCTGAAGACGCGGATTCAGCCCATGGCCTGATTCACCTCGGAGTGGACGGCATCGTATCAGACACCCCTCAGGTCACCAGGGATGCTCTGGGAGAATATCCGGAAAACACGCTGATTCAGCGCCCGATCGTGGCGGCCCACCGCGGCGTGCCGTCCAAGGCACCCGAAAATACAATGACAAGCTACCGGCTTGCCTATGACCTTGGCGCCGACATGATTGAAACCGATGTGCAGAAGACAAAGGACGGTCATCTTGTTATCATGCATGATGATACCGTAAACCGTACAACAGACGGCACGGGCAAGGTGGAGGATCTGACACTTGAGGAAATCCGGGCGCTCGATGCCGGCATCAAATTCAGCCCGGATTTTAAAGGTGAAAAAGTTCCCCTGTTCAAAGAGTTCCTGGACGAATTCAAGGGCAAGCCTGTTGTTCTCCTGATCGAGCTGAAAAAAGCCGGCTATGAGGATCAGGTTCTGGCAGAAATCGAGGAAGCAGGCATGAACGATCAAGTGGTGCTGCAAAGCTTTGCGCTCGACAGCATGCAGAACGTGAACAAACTGAACCCGGAGCTTCCGATCGGCTATCTCTATTCGTCCGCCGTCCCTAAAACAGAAAGCGACAAGCTGAAGCAGGCGAAGAAAATGCTCGACTATGGCACCAATTCCCATGTTACGCTGAACGCAAGCTATGGAAGTTTATATCAGGAATTCATCACCTATATGCGCCAGCGCGGACTTCTCAGCATGCACTGGACCTTCCGGGCCGAAGCGCCGCTCGCCGACCAGCTGAAGAAGGGTGTGATCGGACCGATCACCGACTATACCCAGTGGCTGTCCGAGTCACCGGTAAGACTAGAGACGCCGCTGAAGCGGATGAACTTGAAAGTCGGAAAGACAGCCGTCCTGAACGCCAAGGCGAAGCTCACCTTCCGCTCTGATGAAACAGAAAAGATTGACACACAATTATTTGTACCAAAAGGTGATGTGGTCTCTGTGGAAGGAAACACCATCAAGGCAGACGCACCCGGCAAGGCACAGGTATTCGTGAAGCACACCTTCACCATGCTTGGCGAGGAATGGAATCTTGTTTCAGAGCCGATTGAAGTGAATGTATCGGAATAAATCAGCAAGGGCGGTCCCGGATTTTCGGGGGCCGCCTTTTTTTGCAGGAATAGAAACATTATTTTTTCCCCATAATGGTTGAAGACCGAAATTCCAGACAATGGGGATGTTAAATATGTCATACAAGGATATTATTATCGAGCTTTTTACCGGCTTTTTTGCCCTGCTGATTCTCTTGAATCTGCTGGGGAAAATCCAGTTTTCACAGATTACTCCCTTTGATTTTATATCAGGAATGGTGATGGGCAATTTTGTAGGAGATGCCGTTTTTGATACAAAAGCCGGAGTCAAGGAGATCCTTGTGACCATATGCGTCTGGGGACTGCTGATTTACCTGGTGGAGCTCGCCACCCAAAAATCCCCTTACCTTAGGGCTAAATTCGAGGGGACTCCCTCTATCCTGATCAATAAAGGAGAAATTCTCTATAAAAATTTTAAAAAGAACCGAATCGATTTCAACCAGCTGCAGCAGCTGATGCGGAATCAGGGCTACTTCTCTATTTTCGAAGCGGAATATGTGGTGCTCGAACGGGACGGTAAAATCTCAATCGCGCCGAAGCATAAATACGGAGCACCCACAAAGGAAGATCTGCAGATCCCAGAGAAGAAGGTATCCATTCCAACCGCCTTTATCATGGATGGAAAGGTCTTTGAAGCCAACCTGAAGCAGGCGGGGCGTAATGAATCCTGGCTCAAGAAACAACTGGCGCAAAAAAACATCCATTCCTATAAGGAAGTGATGTATGCTGAATGGGCGGAAGACAGCGGGCTCACCATCAGCAAATATTCTTCATGACAAAAGGCTTCCTGGCGCCAGGAAGCCTTCGTCATTTTATACTCCGCGCTTATTGCCCCAGATATAGGTATGCAGCTGCGGCAGGACCCGTACATCCTTGAACTCCCTGTCGAGCATGACCTTATCAATCAAATTCTCATACTGCCTGAGCAGACCGGAGACCAGCTGGTCATTATCCGTTGTCACGATATCGCCGTTCCCCACCTGCAGATAAAAAGGGACACCCGGATACCGCTGATGCACATACTTCGCATACTCGTAATCCCGATCATCAAAAATGACCACCTTCAGGCTGCAGTTATGGGAAGGAGATCTCCCCCCCACTCTCTCGATGATGAGATCGAGCGCCCCGAAATCCGTCGTCATCCCAGAGCTCGGCGGCTTCGGGGAAATTGTGAGTTCGTTGATATCGAGGAACCAGTCCTGCCACCTGCTTCCCTGTGTTTCAAGGGCTGTGCGTACCGAGTTTTCCTTGAAAATATCAATTAGGCTTCCAAGGTTTTTCAAAAGAGCAGGATTTCCGCCTGAAATCGTGACCAGGGAAAAACCGTCTCCCCCGAGCTTCAACAGCTCATCCCAGATTTCTTCTGCTTCCATCTGCCTAATCAAATGCTTGCCCGAGCCGTCCCAGGTGAACGCAGAATCACACCAGGCACAGGAATAATCACAGCCGGCCGTCCGGACGAACATCGTCTTCTGCCCGATCACCATCCCTTCACCCTGGATGGTCGGTCCGAAAATTTCCATCACCGGTATCTTACTCATTCTCCATCCACTCCCGTCTTGCCTCAGCATAGCTTGTCGGAGTTTCATAGAGACGCACGAACTCAACCCGAGCACCCGGGTAGGCTTCTGCACGCCGGTCGAGGGCATCCTTCATTTTTTCATAAACCCAGACGACGATATTCTCAGCCGATGTATTCATCGGCGGAAGTGTCTCATTTAGGTAGTGATGATCCAGGAATATCTCAATCTCCGTCTTCCAGATTTCCTTGATATTCCCAAAGTCAATAACCAGGCCGCGGTCATCCGCAAATCCGCTGATGCCAAACACCGCCTTATAGGTATGGCCATGAAGATTCATGCACTTGCCTTCATAGGCATGAAGATGATGCGCCGCATCAAAGGTGAACTCCTTGCTCACCAATACCCGCTTCTTGTGATATCTCAGCTGATTCCTCTTGATATCCTCATCTATCTTTTGTAGCTTTTCCACGATACGAAATCCACTCATTACAACTGCTCCTTCATAACAGAAAAAACGGCACTCCAAGAGAAGTACCGCTTCTTCTTAGTTTTTTTAGAGAGGGGTGCTAGAACCTCTTATTTCTAACTATTCAGCTTCTATCATTCTATCACAAAGTGGTACGGAACTCGATACAAATCCTTTACTCCAATAATTTCTAAAATCAGCTGAAGCCAAGGACTGGATGCGGCACATAAGGCTCCTCGAGCTGCGCCACTTCCTCCGGTGTCAGCTTGATGTCCACTGCTGCCACGGCATCCTCCAGCTGATACATCTTGGTCGCACCAATAATCGGGGCAGTGACCGGCTCTTTCTGCAGCACCCAGGCGAGCGCGATTTGGGCACGCGGCACTCCCCTCGCTTCTGCCAGCTCGGCCACTTTCTCCACCACACGCCGGTCGGCGGCTTCTGTGGCGGCATAGAGCGATTTGCCGAATTCATCTGTCTCAGACCGTTCCGTTGTTTCCTCCCAGTCCCGAGTCAATTTACCCCTTGCAAGCGGACTCCACGGAATGACGCCGATCTTTTCTTCAACGCAGAGAGGAAGCATTTCCCGCTCTTCTTCCCGGTATAACAGGTTCAAGTGATTCTGCATGCTCACAAACCGGGTCCAGCCCCGGTGTTCCGCCACATTCAGCGCCTTCAGGAACTGCCAGGAATACATGGAGGAAGCGCCGATATATCTCGCCTTTCCAGCCTTCACCACATCATGGAGCGCCTCCATCGTTTCTTCGATCGGTGTATGATAATCCCATCTATGAATCTGATACAGATCCACATAATCCGTCCCCAGTCTCTTCAGGCTGCTGTCGATTTCACTCATGATCGCCTTACGTGACAAACCGGCTCCGTTCGGCCCGGGACGCATCCGGCCGTGCACCTTTGTAGCCAGCACGATTTCATCACGGCTCGCAAAGTCCTTAAGCGCTCTCCCGACGATTTCCTCACTTGTTCCGTCCGAATACACATTGGCCGTATCAAAGAAATTGATTCCCGATTGAATCGCCTTTTTGATGATAGGACGGCTTTTTTCCTCATCCAGCACCCACTGATGATTGCCCCGCTCCGGCACCCCGAAGCTCATGCATCCCAGGCAGAGGCGCGATACATCCAGGCCTGTGTTTCCGAGTTTGGTATATTCCATGAGTCTGCACCCTCTTTCTTTAAATAAGCACTCTCATTATACCGCCAGCAGGGAATTATAAAAAACGAAAGGTTCTGAATTCTTCAAAACTATTTCTGCAGGAAAATAGTCCCTGTACTCTCTTTCCGCTTCCGTTTATTATAGTAATATAAAAACATTTGTTCGCCAGGAGGTACTATGCAAGGAAAAACACATATAGCCGGCGGAATCGCGACCGGCGCCCTATACTTAACAACAGGCGGAACCATCCATGATGAAACCCTGTTTATTGCGAGCTGCGCGGTCGGAGCTCTCATACCCGACATCTGTTCGCCCACATCCACCATCGGCCGGATGATTCCGCTTCTCGACAATCTGGTCAGTAAGGCATTCGGCCATCGTACCCTGACCCACAGCCTGTTCTTTATGCTGGCTGCATTCGCCCTATTCCGATTCACCCCCTGGCCTTCCGCCATCGAATTCGGCATCTGGATTGGAATGGCCAGCCACCTGCTGCTCGATGCCTTCACCGTACGAGGCATCCAGCTATTCTGGCCCTTCAAAGTGCGCGTCGCTCTTCCCCTCGGAATTAAAACCGGCGGCGGCTTTGAGAAAGGCTTTTTCTCGGTGCTCGTTGTCTTTGTGGCTTATTGCGGGTATCGGATTTATTTGTGAAGGTGGTTGGGGGGAGCGGTGGGAGCTTTAGGACCAAAAATGGCTGCTTTTTTTGAAAAAATGGTCGTAAATGATTGTTTACGACCAAAATGGACTCTGCTTTAAGTGAAAAGTGTTCTAAAGGATTCTTTACGACAAGAAACAGCCAGATTTTAAAGGAAAACGGTTCTAAAGGACTCATTACCACCAAAATGGGCTCTGTTTTAGAAGAAAAGTGTTCTAAAGGACTCTTTACGACATAGATCAGCTAAAAATAAAGATATAATGGTTCTAAACGTTTCTTTACGACGAAAACCAATTCCCTTTAAGTTACCATTTTAAAAGGGGCCTCTTACAAGGGCCCCTTTTCTTCAATTAATACTAATTACTGGCTGCCCCATTCTGCGGGAACAGTCATTTATTAGTTTTCACTAACTCCAACTGAATAAAGAGTCCCTTGTAAAATTCTCTTTTCTCTATAATGTCAAAACCAACTTCCTTAATCATCTTTTCTGTGTCCCGATCTAAGCAGCAGCCATCACATAGCTTTTTCCAATAGGGAGTTAACCTTTTTTGAATGTTAGCCAAAAAGGCGTTATCCATTTTCACGTGCTCGAATACAAGGATTCTTCCTCCATCCTTACAAACCCTTTTCATTTCTTTAAGGGATTGAACAGGATTGGGGATCGTGCATAAAACTAATGTAGCCACAACGACATCAAATGTTCCGTCCTGATAAGGCAGCTTTTCGGCACTCACTTTTTCGATGTGTATGTTAGCAGCGGACCCGGTTTTTCTCTTTATGGAACGTTCAATAATGTCCTGGCTCGGTTCAATAGCAATAACCTCTGCGTCTTCAGGGTAATAAGGAAAATTTATTCCTGTGCCTGAACCTATTTCCAATACTGAACCCTGTGCTTTAATAAGCATATTCTGTTAATTGATTTAAATTTGGTTTTTTCCAAAGGAGTCATAAAGAAATCAAACATCTCAGGAAATGACTTACTCATCGTTATTCATCTTGTCCTCCCTTGTTTTCTCAATCTATTATACAACAAGCCAAAGGGGCCCCCATAAGACCCCTTTCCTCATCTAAAACTCCTTCAAAAACGGCTGACTGCTCTCATCAAGACACAATTGAATTCGTTCCTTAAAGTTCAAATAACTCACCATCTTCAGGGCTTCCTCAATCGGGAAGAATCCTACTTCCATGCTCTCTGTACTGGTTGTTGGACTGCCTCCGATTGGCTTCGCTAAGAATAGTGTATTGCAGATCGATCTGTTTACATTCTGGAAAATCCCGCAGAATTTCAAGACTTCAATATCAATGCCTGACTCTTCTTTCGTTTCCCGGATGGCGGCTGCCTGAAGGGATTCGCCTTCCTCCACCTGTCCGCCCGGCATTTCCCAGCCTCTTCTCGGTCCCTTGATCAGGAGGATTTCATTTTGTTCATTAATCACGATGGCTGCTGCTGAAACGATGTGCTTGGGCGGCGAATAAACGGCCCCAGTGCTATGTACCAAACTTGTTCCCCATTTCTATAAGTGAATTGCTCTGATTCTCTCATATTATCATAATCAATTTGGACAGCACATAAAATACTGTAATATAATGGAATCAATAGGAGGTTTCTCAATGAATTCACATAATGAAAATAATGACTCTATTGAACTCGAACCTCAAGATAATGAAAATCAAAATTTGAATGATCCCGAACATCCCCTGCATCTCTACAACCACATCATGACCCCAGGCGAACTCAGCAAGGAAAGCTTCCAGATAGAAAGAAAGCCGGCCTTCGTCAGGGTAATCGGCTATGTGATCCTTGGCTTTTTTGTTCTTATGGTGATTGTTGTCCCGCTCTTATCTTTTATCATGAAGTGATTTTTTCACAAGTCTGTCCCCATTTTGCTGGGGGCAGGCTGTTTTATTTCCGCAGGATCCGATAAAAATCAGAAAGCAGGTATATATTATGCTCAATATAGCGGCCCTCTTATTCTGGTTCCTAATCATCGCCCTCATTGTTTTATTCTTCGTTTCATTAACCCTGTATATAGCCAGGGTCCTAGGGCAGGGCAGACAGAAGCAAAGAGATGAAATAGAAAGAAAGCTCGATCGAATCATAGAATTACTTGAACAAGGCAAAAAATAAGCCTGCACCTCCTACCCGGAATTGCAGGTTCCTTTAATTAACATAGGTAATTATTTTACTATATAATAAACCTATTATGTGAAATTGCTTCCCGGACTGAGGTGTTTATATTGGCTGCATTACCTAAAAAACATACCCTCTTGATTGTGACGGTGGCGCTTGGCATCCTGCTGAATCCATTAAATTCTTCCATGATCGCTGTGGCCCTGTCACGTATTCAGGAGGACTTCTCGCTTTCCTTCATAGATGCATCCTGGCTGATTTCCACGTATTATCTGGCCAGTGGCATCGGACAGCCTGTGATGGGAAAGCTTGCGGACGCATTTGGGGCAAAGAGGATGTATATCATTGGCCTCCTGCTGATAGCCGTTTCCTCCGCAGCCGCGCCCTTCTCGCCTTCCTTCGGCTGGCTGATCGCGATACGGATGATTCAGGCAATCGGCAGCTCGGCCCTCTTCCCGGCCGGCATGGGGCTGGTCCGTTCCTCCATCACAGAGAACCAGGCACAGGCACTTGGAGTCCTGTCGATCTTCTCTTCCGTATCAGCAGCCTTCGGGCCATCAATCGGCGGATTCCTCGTGGATTGGGGCGATTGGCCAGCGATCTTTATGATCAACTTCCCGATCATCATTGCCGCCTTCATCCTGGCAGTCAAAGTCCTGCCGAAGGGGACAAAGACAGCAGGAAGGAAGGCCAGAATCGATTATCCCGGCATCCTGTTATTTTCGCTCATGATCCTCAGCTGGCTGCTATTTTTACTGGATCTGCAAAATGGCGTTAGTCTAGTTAAACTCGGCTTAAGCCTTGTTTCGACCATTCTTTTTTATATGGTTGAAAAGCGGCTGGAAGAGCCGTTTGTCGATGTGATCGCTCTGAAAAAGAACGTCAACATGAGCCTGGTATACGTCCAGTTCATCCTGGTCAATATCGTCTTTTACTCAATCTTTTTCGGAATGCCGCTCTACCTGCAGGACTTCCGTCATTTCGATTCCAAGACAACCGGCCTAATCATGCTGGCTGTCGCCGGCTTTGGCGTCATCGTCTCACCGCTCGCCGGCCGCTGGATTGACCGGAAAGGCTCGAAGCCCTCGCTATTGGCAGGCGCCTCTTCCATCATCGCCGGATCCTTGATGCTCACAACGGTCCAAACCCAATCACCCATTGCCTGGATTGTCATCTGCCTGTCTGTCCTTGGCTTAAGTAACGGCTTCAACAATCTCGGACTGCAGACGGCGCTTTACTCCTTTGTACCGCGAAGTGAAACCGGCGCAGCGTCCGGCCTGTTCATGACCTCGCGCTATATCGGAACCATCCTTTCTTCCAGCCTCCTTGGCATCCTGTTTGGCAAGCAGGTCACAACCGACCATCTGCATACAATGGCTCTGACCAGTTCAGTCATCGGTGTGATCGTCCTCTTGCTGACAGTCCGGATGTCAGGAAGTGAACTGAGGAAGAAACAAGCAGACAGCTGAGAATTTGAATACCTGCATGAAAGCAACGAAACCCCAGCAGAATCTGCAGGGGTTTTGTTATATCCATACTCCAATATTAATAGCCAGTCCTCTTAAAGTAATATAGTCAATCTGATTTAATCATGTGGCTCATCTTGACTTCATTAAGTGGAAGCTTGATGTTACTATTTTTAGCGCATCTGTTATGGAAGTAAATATGCTTAAGAATTCTGGAGTAGCACGGAATCGGACATTTAAGAGCCATTAACTTATCCGTACGGAACTATAACGAACCCCCTTGCAAAATTTATCATCAATTGAATTTAAAAACGCCATTATCTGCTTCAATGAAGGTAATTACTCTTCAGTCTCTTTCATCTTCTTAGCTAATGACGGATTCTTGTACTCCAAGTTATTCTGGAGGCACATCGGGATTCCCTTTAAATAAATTTTCTTGAAACCTATAAAACTATAGCGTAACAAGTTCTTTCTTCAAAGAATTTATAAAAGTCATTCTTCTATAATGAGTCCTCATAAGAGAAACCACTAAAAATAAAAGTGAAAACTTTTACTGTTATATCTCATACCATTAGAAGGAATGGGCTATCATTTTTAAACTTAAAGTGTTTAAGACAAGGTATACCATTTTATGGTATTGTAAATATAATGTGATGAATTTTTAGTTGGTACATACTAAGTTTAGTTTAGGAGGAGTAGCTATGAAAAGAACCTTAATTATGCTTGTATCTATGTTTTTTTTACTCTCTGGATGTTCCGAAGAAACTAATACGGCAAACAAGAGTTCAGAACATGCGCCCACACAGAAAGCTATTGAATTTTCACAAGGAAACCAAAAATTTAGAATTATTCCTTTTAATAACGAGGTTTTAGAATATACTGAAACTGTAAACAAAAAGTCAAACCTTGATGTAAATAAGATTTATGATGACAAAGTTATAAAGCAATTTAGAAAGAAAGTAATGGAGTATGACTTAAATCTTAAAAACGATTTTTCCCAATTTTTATCTCCCACTCAATATGCTTTAGATCTTAATGTAAATGCTAGTAAACTTCTTAAAAGAGAGAAGAAAATTAATGAGGCTATTAAACAATCTTTAATCGATTCTTCAAATATTCTTTCAGGGGGAGACAAGACTGTTCTGGTGATGCCAGCAAATCCTGAAGTGCCAATTGAAGAAACGGACGGGGTCTCAGGGCTGACAATAAGCGATAACTTTATTTTAATCCAGATTGATCCATCCGTTACTGAAGAACATTTAAAATACGCAATTGCACATGAGTATCATCATACCATTAATATAGAGAAAAATTCTATTGGAAGTTCTGTATTAGATGGTGTGATTTTTGAAGGTAAAGCTGACTCTTTCGCACATATCGTGTACCCAAAAACTGTAGTTCAATGGACAAAACCAATAGCTGATGAAGAGATTAAAGATGCTTTATCAGCTTTGAAAAATGAAAGTGTATTTTACAATCAATTAATGTTGGGAGATAGCGCTAAGAATATTCCTGCACGTTCGAATTATATAATTGGCTATAAAATAATGCAGAGTTATCTAAAGAAGTATCCAAAAGTAAAAATTGAAGATTGGACAACTCTTGCTCCAAATGAAATCTTAAAAAATAGTACATACTAGAATTTTTAGAATTAGTTCCTTACCTATCAATGTAGATTGTCCCACTATATTAAAATTAAAGCACCTATCAGTGTATAAAGCTGATAGGTGCTTTCGTAAATAATAAAGGTTTACCTAATAGGTATAAATTTACTCTATTTTTTTAGATATAAGGTCTTATTAGTTGCAGTACCACTTTTAAAAACCCGGGTAAATTAACCATATTGTTATTTTCAATCGTTAAACTACGATTTATTACTAAAGAAAATACTTATAATAGTGTATGACACTATTACCCAATCCAATAATAATAAATAGAAGTAACCCAAAGGAAAAGGGACTCAATGATAATTTACTAATAATTGGAATACCCTCATCTGATCCTGTATTGAATTTTGCAGTAACACGTGCATAATTCGATGAATTCGTTGATCCAAGAGATCCCATCCATAATATTCCTGGTGAAAGCAAACTGGTAAAAAATAAAATATCTGTAAATGACCAATTTGTATTTAGTTTAATTATCCAAACCAAAAAAAAGTTAACTAATAATGTAAGGCATACTATGATGATTTCTCGCACCTTTAAACTAAATGTTCTTTCAAGAAAGGCATTAAATTTATTAATACTGTAAACAAAGCAAAAAACCATCAATAAAAAAAAAATATTGGCTATTATCTTAATTAAAAAATAGGAAAGAATAGAATCCCCTCCAGAATTATATTTCTTTATTTAAGCGCTTGAATTCAAAGCTAACTAATTAATAAGAATAAGTCTTCTCGAAAAGGCCTTCTGGCACCATAGTATATATTTCATCACATATATGGTTTATAAAATTATCATCATGTGAAACAATTATAATTATTGAATTCTCACTAGCTGCCTTTTTAATGATAGAAGACATATTTAGAATGGATTGAAAATCTAAATTATTTGTTGGCTCGTCTAACAAATAGATTGGTGCGTCTTTATAGAATAACCTATATATTGCTAAACTTTGCCATTGCCCCCCCGATATTTGTTTGCTATCCTCATACCACTCTCCAAGTCGTATAGCCTCAGAGTAATTAGCTTTGCTTAAGAAACTATTAGGATCTAGCCATTTTACATGATTCATTATATTTTTTTCTTTACCAAGTTGATCTATATTAGATATTCCTATATTTTCTCTTAATGAAAATTCATACTTCGAAGGAGATTGATGCAGCATTTGAGATATGGTGATTCTTTCAAAATCATTTAATATCGTTGAAGGAATATCATTAAATAATAAATCACCTGAAGACTGTGTTTTTAATCCATGAATTATCTCCAAAAGAGTTGTCTTTCCACTACCGTTTTTTCCTAATATTCCAATAATTTTACCACTATTAAATTTAAAATTCACATTTTCAAATATTATTTTTCCGTTTTTGATATAACTAAGATTTCTTGCTTCCAAACAAATTTTTTTGAAGTTATAGTGCCCCGACTCTAATTTAATTTGATCCTTCTTGAGAAAACTTCTTAAATAATCTATGTACAACCAATCATTATAAAAGTTACTGAGAGACATAATTAATGAGTATATGCCACCAGCTACACTATTTAGGGCTTGTAATATTGAAGTTAGTGTACCCAGCAAGATTTCACCTCTTAGAGCTTTCATAATAATCTTAAATTCTAAGAAGGTGATAGATGCTAAACTTATTAGTGAGATAGAAAAATTACTTATATTTTCTTTTATTGCCAATTTTCTTGTTAGATTAAATATACTTTTAAAGAGATTAGAATGTAAGGATATTAAATAATCCATAGATCTATGTTCTACAATTTCTTTTATATTACCAGGATTAGTAGCAATAAACAGAATATAAAATTGTTCACGAAATTTCTTATTTAACTTTTTGGACAGCTTGAAATTTTCTTTATTAAAATACAATTGAACAATTCCCATGGGCAAACTAAACACTACTATAATGAAAGCGTAGAAAAGATTCCAATTAATTATATATATACACATGGATATTACGGTGATAAACGACGCTATTATTGAAAAAAAGTTTTCTAGCAAGGAACTTGCTTTAGCTACTGTATTACTTCTTAAGAAAAATAATTCGTTTTGGGTCTGTTCGTTAAATAATGTTTTAAAGTATAACTGAGAAACTTTTCTTATAATTAATTCTGGTAATAAATTGTTTAATTTTAAGGTTAATAACCTCCTGAAATAATTTGAGAAGTAACTAATTACCCTCTGTACTATTTGTGTAAGTATCATTAAAGAAAACACTTTAATCACAATGTCAAATTCACTTTTTAATTGAATATGATTTAATAGTCTTTTAGTTAAATCAATATTAATTAGAGGAAAAAGAGAAGTTATACATGTAAATAGTAGGAGAATCAAGGTAAGGTAATGCAACTTTACCGAGATTAATAAGTTTAATAAGAAAGATATATTGTAAACAATATTTTTGCTTTTTTTAAAATACAACAAATCAATTCACCTAGCTCATAGGACATTCTGGAATACTATCAAATTTATCTTTGGTTAGAACAATTGTTTTTTGATTAAATAGACTATCTAATTCAATGTTTTTTTTAAGCGGCAAGCAATTCAAGAGCCCTTTAGCATAAACTCTAATACACTGCAGCTTGGGATAGATGTGTTGCTCTATTTGAATAACATGAATTTCTTTAATGTACTCCGGAGAACAGTTGATTAAAGTTTTTACGGTTTGAGAAGGAACATAATTATAATCTTGCCAATTAATTTCAGCTTCTTCTAAAGTCATTAGCTTTTTCACATGCTGTATTTTTTCTGTTGATAACATCAAATTCCTATTACCTTTATTTCCAAATAGTAGATAGTAGTAATGGAAAGCAGCCATTGAAAACGCTTCTTCTAAGGCATGATTTATAGAATCCGAATAGGACAAAGAAGAACCTAACCCGCACACCATAATATCATTCTCTTTGAAAGCTAGTGCAATTATGATCTTAAGGGGTGAAAAAAATTTATTAACAAATATATTTATTTCAAAACCAGAAGCCTTTAAGCATTGATAATATACATTATCTTTATAGAAGTCTAGGTTGATTTTTAATCCGTCCATGCCATACCAAAATAAATACAACGAATTTTTCTCATAAATTTCTTTAAGGGCATTATAAATTGCTTTTTGAGGATCCGTGTGAGCAGCACATCCAGTTGTATCAATACTGTTATCAGAAAAAGTTGTAAATTCATAATCTATTTTTGATTCCTTTCCCTCCTTTAACTCCCAAGTCTTCACGAGCGTAGTGGGATTAATTTTTTTTCCTCCTAACATTGTACCCCTTCGCTCCAAAACTTCTGCAAAAGCTCTTAAAATTGAATCTCTTTTTCTCAGTCCTACAGAGAAGCCCGTATCTGGACCAACTTTGGAATTTAATAAAAAGTTACCATGACTAGAATAAAGAAGATGGATGGACTTATTTATAAATATGTCATTTGGTAAATTAAAATTAATTTCTCTCCCTAATTTATGAAAAATCTTCACCACTTCCTTTCAATGAAAACCATTGTACTGAAACAACAGGTGCTAATCGGGTGTTTAAGCCGCATAAATATGTAAGGGCATTATCTGAAAAATCGGTCAACATTTCTTCTGAGAAATTTATTTTTGAGTTTTTTATTGGTTTATTAATATCCTTAATTTTTTGAATTAAGGTACCGACTTCAATAAGCGCATTTCTATAACCTCTTTTTCCCTGATCCAAAGTTGCTCTTCGAAGATCTAAGGCATATGCAAATGCCGTGTTCGAAGGAAGAGATTTACTACTTGTTATATCTTGGAAAGATTCAATATTTGATTTATCCCAAACCTGTAATTCCGTTAATGAATGATTGCTACTATTATACATATAGCAACCAGGCTTAATATTGTCTAATACGTTCTCTTTAAAGACTAAAAGTAGAGGCAAAATGGAATTGGTATTTGTTAATTTATAATTTGCACTTTTTCTATAATCACCTTTAAAGGCCTTATTCATTAAATTACTTATTTGTTCTAAGTTTGATTTAATGTCATTGTCTTGCTTACTAATTGGTAATCTAATAATTGTAGTATTAAAAGGGTTTTCAATTATATTTATATGTGAAATATCTTTCCATTCATTTAATGTATGGTCTTCAAGATTTAAAGGTAACCAAAGTTGTGATTGATGAAACTTAATAACCTCTTCTAAAAGATCTTTGTTAATAAACATTCTATATAATAAATCATTTTTAGATGAAGATACTGCAACTTTATACACATTATTCTCATTCATAACAATCACATAATTCCCAGTGGTGTGTATTACTCAAAAAAAGCTGATTAGTATTTATTTCAAAGTATGCTCCCTTTGTGTAATCTTCATTATTTATTAGATTCCGATCCCTACAGTTTATGAGGTGTTCTATTCTATTCGACATTTGGGTTGCTAAATTCAACTTTTGGTTATTAGTCAACGGCATTTCTATCTGGAAATTATCATTTCCATCAAAAAGATCATCTAAAATTTGTTGATAAGTTATCCTATCACCGATGCCAATCCTATGTTCAGCTTCTAACAAATTAATATTGCATAGATGACATGGAAGTTTCCATTTGGAAGAGTACATTGAATCAATGTAAAAGTTATTGTTATAAATATAAGAGATCATAGAAAATGTGTTGGTATTCTTCATAAAATAATCCCTATATTTTTTTGATACTGCTTTATTATATGTTGGCAAGTATACAAAAAATAATTCATTTCGATTCTTACTTATTTCATTAACAAATTGATTCTCTTCAAAAAATATTTTAAAATCTCCTCTATCTTTAAAGCTAAAAGCAACTAGTTCTTCTATAATTTTTTCATTTGTAAAAAAGTTAATCTTCTGTATCTTCAAATTATTATCAGAGCTTCGAACTAGTATATTATTTTGCACAAGAAATATTAGTGCACTCTCAGTAGACTCTTGCAGAAAATCAAATATACTATGTGAACCAATATATTCACCCGTCTTTTTATTAAGAAACCTCAAGAAACAAATTATTTCTTCTTTAAAGACTCTAAATATACCACTGGCGTGTTGTACCGCAACTCCACCCTCTGGTATATCATACATAATAAACGGTTTAATTTTTAATTTCTCATAGGAATTCAATATAACCACTCTCTTCTAAAAAACTTAACTAAAAGGGACCATCCGTCCCTGATTTGGAACATCTCTTTTATTAATACCATTAATGGTATAGTTTAGCGGATTAATAATATCAGTCTTTATATGAGGAAAGGCTCCATTACCTAATATCTTTACTACAATCCCAGGAAACTCTTCTATTATAGAGGGGATATACACAATAATAAGTTCAGTTGAGAGTTCATCACCAATATCTTTTAATTTCTTTATTAATAATTTTTCAGAAGGCCTTTCACTTTGATTTTTTTTAATGCTCACACTATTGTTTTTTCTTCCGGACAAATAATTGTACTCCTCCAGTACTTCTTCTTTTGATAAACTTGCAAAGTAATCGTGATAGATATTTCCGTTACGACTTGTCTCATTTAAGTATGGTTCTAGTAAATTAGTAGGGTGTAATTCCGGAAAATGATTTGGTTTGTAATCTCCAGTTAATTGCCATGTTTCTTTTAAGGATTTATAAAGAGCACTTTCAATTGTCCACCCTGCTCCTAATCCTACACTCTTGATATTTGGGCCAGTTGCAATGGTAATGATAACGTAACAATGCTGACTAATTGATATATTGAATGTAAATATGTCATTAAAGTATGATTTTAGGTTCCTATATATTGTTTCTATACCCTTACCTTTTAAGAAGCGATCAACAATTATATTTTCTCCTGGAGTTTTAGTTAACCAGTTAAATACCAAACTTTGTCTTTCAATAAACTCTAAAAATGAGGAATCTATTACATCATAAGAATTACGATGAAAAGCCGTACCACTTGAATCACTCCAATAATTATCAGGTAACTCCTCATATAAATTTGAATTAACTAATAATACTTCTTCTGCAGAAACTGTTACAATTTCATCATTTTTAATATTGTAACCCTGAATATTATCTACCTTTATTTTATGAGAGAGTTTTGTTTGTGTAACTCGTTCTAGCAGTTCTCCCATGGCTCCTTTTAAAGCAAGAACTTTATTAAAACTTGTTCCATCCCCTCTAGTCGTATTTCCATTGTTATTATGTATTGTAGCTATTTTAAAATCATCTTTAAATGAACTTTCTTTAATAGTTAAACCATCTAATAGGAAAGGGGTACCATTAATTGTTTTCATAAGAATCTCCTGTATTTTTTTCTGGAACACCAAACCATTGAATAAGTGCAATTGGGCACAACCTGACATTCAAACCACAAGCATGCGATAAAGGCATATCTATAAATCCAGACCAACATCTTTCACTTAGTCCTGTATTGTTAATTAAGACTTCTCGAAATCTTTGGGCCATTAAACCAATTTCTATTAGTGCATGCCTGTATCCCTTATGAGAATATTTCGATACAGCCCTTTTGTAATCAATTGCATAAGCAATACAATATGGTGCAATACAATCACCATCTAAGTTTATCAAATTTAATGTTTTCTCAATTTGTTCTTCAGTTTTCCAACTAGAAGTTCTAATTAAATTAAAGTCAGTTGAATTAAAAACAAAACTACCTGGCACTTTAATCCCTTCAATTGCTTTATCTTTTAATACCAATAATAGTGGGACTATTGGATATAAAGCCCCAGCCGATGGATAGTTTTTTGACCCTGATTCGGTAGATCTTCCAAATGCTTCATACAAAAGTTGACCAATATCATCTAAACTAATAACAGAATCTTGTTTGAATTCTTTGGCAGATTGTGTTACCCAACGCTTCTTTATATTTAGTTGAACAATTTCTTCGTAACTATTCGGCAAAATATCTTGAAATGCAACTGTTTCAATCCATCTGAACAGATTAGGGCTTACTTCCATATTATTAATAATTGCTGAATTAACATTCATTGTATTATTATGGAATTTTTGTACTTCCTTTAAGACCTTTTTATCTAATACTGTATCGGTTAAGAAATCCCAATCTAACAGTGTATGATTATCCTTTAATTTTTCTCTTAGGTTCTCCAAATTAAAAAGTCTCCTTAAATTTATTCATAACAATCGCAATATTCCCAATGTATGGTTGTATCTAATCTAATTTCATTAGTGGTAATATTCATTACCAAACCTCTATACAATTCCCTGTTACTAATTGTGTTGTACTTGTTTCTACCCATAAATTTATCTAGCCTGTTCAATATTTCAGTAGAAATGTTTAAATGTTGAATTTTCGATAAAGGTAATTCTACTTGAAATTCACTTTCAAGAGTGTATAGTTCATCTATAAAACTTTGATAATTATGATTCTCGTCACTATTTCGTAATTCTGATTCTATTAATCCTATCTGACAAATGTGGCATGGGCTCTTCCATTTACTGCTATAGGGAGAATCTATGTATAAGTTATTGTTATATAAGTATGAAATCATTAATAAGCAATCTTCTCTTTCAAGAAATTTATCTCTAATTTTTTTCGCTAATTTCCTTGAATAGGGATTTAAAAAAATCAAGCATAGTGTATTTCCTTTAAATTCATTTATACCTTCAAAGTCTTTAAATGACAGATAAGTACCCGCTTCCAAAAATTGTTCAAGAGTACTTCCTACTTTCTCGTCATTAGAAGAAACAATAATATTTTCCAAATTGAAGTTATTCACTTTTCGTTCTTCTATAACTCCATGTTTCAGCAAAAAATCAGTTGCTTCTGCAGTGTTATTGTCAAATTCAGTAAAAATCACTGCAGAACTCACATTGGTTAATTGTTCTTTTTCTATTTCTAATAAAAATTCCACCATTTTTTGATTTGTAATTCGAATAATTCCATAATCATTTTGCAATATTAGGTGGCCATCCTTAGTCAAAAATTTAACATTATTCCTAATGGTATATGTTTTCATTTTTTCACCTCGCAAATTAATACGGACTATATTGGAAGTTTTATTAATTAATATCTAAGTATTTTGGCTTGTGTAATTGGAATAACTACTATTTTGTTATCTTTTTTCTTAAAGAATATACTGTTTTAGTTGTTGAAGACCCTTGACATGTACAAGAAGAATAACACGTTGAACACCTAGTCTGACCAGTACCTGGAACAGTACAATATGTGCAGAAACTGCCTCCTCCTGGTTCCTCAACAGCATAACCAATAACAACAGATCCGTATCCAAAGTTAGAATCTGATTGAGTGGATTGAGATTGTAAATCAGTAACTGATGGTGGTGCTATATGATCTTTAGCCATTTTTATCTCCCTCTTCCTAATTATCCCAAATATAGTCCGCTTTACCATATTATCAAATAATTTAAAATTTTCAATACTTTTGTAAGTATTTATTTTAAAAGTTTTTTTGCTTGGTTATAGAATTTCTATACGGGTTAAAGTCTCTTGGCACCGGAGAATATATCGATTATGCATTATTTGATTCTAGTTATTAAACAATAAAGAAGATGCAAAAAACTTGATTCTTATGTAGTAAAACTATAACTCTATGTTTCAGCAAAATATCAGTTGCTTCTAAAGTGTTATTGCCAATTTAAGAAGAAGTGACTTCAGAACTCACATAGATTAATTGTTTATTTCTTTTTCTAATAAAAATTCCACCATTTTTTGATTTGTAATTCGAATAATTGCATAATCATTTTGCAATATTAAGTAGCCATCCTTAGTCAAAAATTTAGCATTGTTTCTTACGGTTAGGTTTCTACTTTTTCACTTCGTAAATTAGTACGGACTATATTGGAGTTTCTTAATTAATATCTAAATATTTTTTGCTGGTGTATTTGGAATAACTACTAATTTGTTATTTTTTTTCTTAATGAATATACTGTTTTAGTTGTTGATGACCCTTGACATGTACAAGAAGAATAACATGATGAACAACCAGTAACTGGAGGATTACAAAAGGTGCAGCGACTGCCATCTCCTGGTTTCTCTATAGCATAACCAATAACAACAGATCCGTATCCGAAGTTAGAATCCGATTGAGTTGATTGAGATTTTAAATCAGTAACTGATGGTGGTGCTACTATTTCTTTAGCCAAACTTTATCCCCACCTTCCTTTTTATTCCAAATATAGTCCGCTTTTCCATGTTAACTAATTAATTGAAAATTTTCAATACTTTTGTAACTGTTTATCTTTGGAATTATTTTTTAAGTTTTTTTTGATAATACCTTCTTTATTCAGCTTGGTTATAGAAATTTTATGGGTATTATAGTCTCTTGGCAGCCCAAGAATTGTATTTGTAAGATTTTTAGGTATTTGACTATAAAGAAGATGCAAAAAAGCCTGAATTCCTATTTTTAAAAGGAATTCAGGCTCTTAAAAAAATGTCAATAATCTATTTTTGTAATCACATGCTCTAGTAATCTTATGGAATTACCAATAAATCTCCATCTTCTGCAACCTTATTAAAGCTCCCTAAGCTGCTGGTTCAATGAGGCTAATTCCTCTTCAATCTCACTCAGCTGTCTTTCCAGGGGAGAGATATTACCATTGACGGATTCCAGCTTTTCCAGGTCGTTCTGGAGGCGGATATAGTCTGATTTCAGGTCTTGGATTTTGTATTCGATATCTGATTTGGTCATGGGGGATGCCTCTTTTCTTGTATTCGTTTTCCTGATTATATCAGGCTTTTTATCCCTATTGCTATTATCGTTTAAACCTGTTATTTAACAGTAAGCAAGTTAAACTCCATCAGAAAACTAGATAGTTCTTCAATAGACTGGAATTTAAAAGAATACCCATAAGGAATAGGAGTTTCCCCCGTATTGATTCTCTTGGGAAATCTCTTCAACGCTGTGCTGTGGGTTAACCCCTTGGCTGCGTTTTTCAGCAAGAAAAAGTTCTCTACAGTGACGGGGTTTAACGCCACTGTAATTTCCTTATTGGGCAATAAATAGACTACTTGTTCTGTATGTACATTTTCCAATTCAACCGCTTTGCTTGTTTCTTGTTTGACTATAAAACTATTATTTGTAAAGATTTTCATGAACTCTTCCAAAAAAACATCTCCTATTATGTAGTGTCACAGTATTCTCTCTGGAGTTATGCTTCCTCCTAAAGCGTTTTTGCATAAGCAAAAACACCTCCGATTCAGCACTTATAGTAAGTGTACCATTTCGAAGGTGTTTTAGAATGTCTATTTATTATTCTTTCCCTCTCACCTTTATCGCTTCAATGGTTTCGAGGTACAGCTTTTTCCTTTTACTTTCCGAAAGAAAATGCAGGCTGATCCGGTCAATCAAGTATAAGGTGCTGATGTCAAGGCCAGTTGAAATAAAGTTGTTTCTGAATGGATGCAGTGTCCAAAGGACAGCATTTGACAGCTTGGTCAACGGAGATTCCCCATAGGCAGTGAAGGAAACGAGTTTAGCTCCTTTTTCTTTTGCCTTTTTTACGGATTGAAGCAGATCTGTTGTCTGGCCTGACCGTGAGAAGGCGAGAATTAAATCCCCTTCCTGTAGCAGCGTGCTTCTTATGATCATGAGATGAGGATCAATGATCGCTTCTGAGATGAATCCCATCCTGCTCATCCGGTAGTTCAGCTCCTGTGCTGCAAGCCCTGAGCTCCCGATACCATAGATGAAAATCCTTTTGGCTTCATTGATCAATTCTAAAACATCATTGAATGGCTTTGGCTCGGTGAGCTGCTGGACATTGCCGAGCATTTCCCGGTATGAGGAGAACAGCTTCTGTTCGATGTCCTCTTCTTCCCGAGCTGTTTCCATTCCGCCTGCCAGCCGGATCTTCAATTCAACAAAATTCCGGCAGGATATCCGCTTCGCAAACCGGGTGATCGTGCTTGTCGATACCCCTGCTTTATCCGCAAGCTCCTGGATATGACTTTGGGAGGCTTCCTCCGGGTTAGTTAGAATATAATCAGCAATGTTTCGTTCTTTATCGGAAAGAGATGAATAGATACTTTGTATGTCTTTCAGCAGTGAAGCCATATTTAACGTCCTTTTATCTTGGAATTTGAGCGACAAAGCGTGCTGTGATCTGCTGGGGACGGGTGATGGCGCCGCCTACTACAACCGAATGCACACCTATTTCAAATGCCCTTTTTACCATCTCAGGGGTCATGATATTTCCTTCCGCTATAACGGGAATCGAGATTTCCCTTTGTACTTCCTTTAGGAATGCAAAATCCTCATCGTATAATTTTCTTCCCTCAGTCTCGGAAGTATATCCGTATAGCGTAGTTGAAATACAGTCAAAGCCCAATTTTTCTGCTTGCTTTGCATCTTCAACAGTAGAAATGTCTGCCATCAATTGTACCTCAGGAGCATGACTCCGGGCAAATGAGACCAAGCTTTCCAGGGAAACCTGACCTGGCCTGTCACGGAGGGTAGCATCCATGGCGATCATCTCACAGCCGGACTCAATCAGCTCCTCCATCTCCTTTTGGGTGGCGGTGATAAACACTTCGCTGTCCTCATAATCCCTTTTTACAATGCCGACTACCGGCAGATTCACTTCTTTTTTGATGGCCATGATATCCTCTTTAGAATTGGCACGGATGCCTGCCGCTCCTCCATCTTTGGCAGCAAGAGCCAATTTGGACATGATATACGAACTGTGCAGTGGTTCATGTTCCAGCGCCTGACAGGATACCACCAGATTGTTGTGTATTTGTTTTAGCATATTAATCCCCTACCATTTCCTCGATTTCATTCTTGATGATGGTTACTTCCGGTCCATAGATGACCTGGACGCCATTCCCCTTCTTCACGACTCCCCGTGAACCTGTTTTTTTAAGTATCGCTTCATCGACAAGCGACACATCTTTTACAGAAACTCTTAATCTAGTGGCACAGCAATCAACATCCTGCAGGTTATCGCTTCCGCCAAGTCCCTGAATGATCGCCTCTGCCCGTTCACTCCTATTGGTCATGGTCACCCCTGCCTCCTCTTCAGCTTCGCGGCCCGGAGTTTTGAAGTTAAATTTCCTGATCAGGAATTTGAACGAGAAGTAATAAACAAAGAACCAGGGAATCCCGATTAAAGGCACGATGACCCAGTTGGTTTTCGCATTTCCCTGCAGGATTCCGAATAAGATGAAATCAATGAATCCACCAGAGAAAGTCTGGCCGATGGTTATCTGGAAGATATGGGCCAGCATAAAGGCCATTCCATCCAGGAAAGCATGGAGAACATACAGTGCAGGCGCAACAAACAGGAAGGAAAATTCAATAGGCTCCGTAATACCCGTTAAGAAGGAAGTAAGCGCTGCGGAAACAAGCAGGCCGGCCACTTTCTTTTTGTTCTCCGGTTTGGCTGTATGATACATCGCAAGACATGCACCGATCAAGCCGAACATCATGGTAATAAACCGGCCTGACATAAAGCGGGCCGTGCCGATATAGAACTGCTGTGTGGATGGATCAGCGAGCTGAGCGAAGAATATCCGCTGCGTTCCTTCCACAAGATTGCCATTCACCGTTAACGAACCGCCAAGACTTGTGGTCCAGAATGGCATGTAGAAAATATGATGAAGACCAAACGGCCCAAGCATACGAAGGACAAAACCGTAAATGAGGGTGCCGATATATCCGGTTGCCTCAACAAGGCCTCCCATGTTGAATATACCTTTTTGGATAAACGGCCATACGAAGAACACAATCACACCCAGGAAGATTGCCGCAAAGGACGCAATAATCGGTACAAAACGCGAGCCGCTAAAAAAACCAAGAAATTGCGGCAGCTGCTTTTTATTGTAGCGATTATGCAGCCAGGAGGTCATAATCCCGACCACCACACCACCGAACACCCCGGTCTCAAGCGTAGGAATACCAAGCGACATCCCCTGCCCGACCGCAGCCGGATTCTCTGTATTCATGTCCCCTGTAATCGTCAATAGCGCAGATATCGTTGCATTCATAACAAGAAACGCAAGCACTCCGGCTAAGCCGGCTGTTCCTTTATCCGATCTCGCCAGTCCGACAGATATCCCAACGGCGAACAGAAGCGCCAGATTAGCAAATACGACATTACCAGCACTCGACATAATTGTGAAAATAGCTTGCAGCCAGGAAACATCCAGAAACGGATAGGCCTTTACCGTGTTCGGATTGGATAAAGCACCGCCAATACCCAGCAGCAAACCGGCAGCAGGAAGCACCGCGATTGGAAGCATAAACGACTTCCCGAACTGCTGAGCTTTCTCGAAGAAATTATCCATCATTAATCCCCCTTCTTGAAAATGGTTTTCATAAATTAGTGTAGATGATAATGAGTTAGATTTCAAGAAAGGGTTTTCATTTATTGTTAGATGATTGTCATTTTTTTATTTTCATAGCCAAAACCTTTTGGATTTGGCTGCTTTGTGAACCTTATATATTTACAAATTAGAACTGTGTTAAAATCTAGTAAAGAAATATGATGATCATATATACTCCTATAAGAATGCTCCTTATCAAGAGTAACCACATAAATAAAAACCCGCTTTTGAACCAAAATAAAAAACGCTAGAAACAGCATTTTACTGTAACTAGCATTTTTGTTTTTGATGATCTGAGAGGGATTTGATCCCCCGACCCCTACCCTGTCAAAATAGTCCACTTTGTTCAAATAAGAAAAATAAATATAAACATCTATGAGAAAGGCTGTAAATAAAGCCTTTTTCTTGTTTGTTAATGCAATTATTTTAATAAGATTATAAATTTCCTAAAAAGAAGAAGATTTTAGGAGGGACAATGCAATGAACAAACCAACTAAAAAGCAAATAACAGAAAAGGATAACAAGCTTGTGTACAAATGTATAGTCATCTTCTAGAAAGATCAAAAGAATACGGTCTTAAGAAAAAGTCTGCTGTACTTTGTACGAAGGTTCAATATGGGTGTTCTGACTAAAGAAATTCGATCTGAACCCGAAGTCCGTTTCCAGAAATGAAGGAGATACTTGAAAAAGCCGAATACTCTCAATAAAAAAGAGCATGGTTTACAAATGAAGTTAGTAAGTGAATTAGAACGATAAAATCCTACTTCCCAAGTATTACAGGAAGTAGGATTTTTCGATTTTAGTACCCACAATACAATAATTAAAACTTGAAGTAGTCTGGGGAAATCGCATAATGTAATTAAATTAAAAATACTTAAAGTGCGCTAACACCTTATGATTCTATCAACTTCTCACCAGACCATGAGGATCGATAACGAATTTTTTCGATGCCCCGTTATCAAATTCTGCATAGCCGCTAGGTGCTTCATCCAGAGAGATTAATGTCGCGTTAACCGCTTTGGCGATCTGCGCCCTGCCGCTCAAAATGGAATTCATCAGTTCCCTGTGATAGTTCATGACAGGTGTCTGCCCGGTAACAAATGTATGAGCCTTTGCCCAGCCTAACCCCAAACGGATTTTTAAGGTTCCGTGTTTGGCATCATCGTCAACCGCTCCCGGGTCTCCCGTTACATACAGTCCGGGAATTCCAAGTCTTCCGCCTGCTCTAGTGACATCCATTATAGAGTTCAATACGGCAGCTGGAGCCTCCTCATCTGATCCTGCACCATGTCCATGAGCTTCAAAACCGACACAGTCCACAGCACAGTCCACTTCAGGTGCTCCCAGCAGCTGATCAATCTGCTCACCAAGATTGGCATGTTCACGTAAATTGACGGTTTCACATCCAAAGCTGCGGGCCTGGGCCAAACGTTCATCTATCAGATCCCCTACAATCACTCTGGATGCCCCTAATAGCTGGGCGGAATGGGCTGCTGCTAATCCAACAGGGCCAGCACCGGCTATGTAAACCGTAGAGCCTGTCTTTACTCCAGCAGAAACCGCACCATGATAGCCTGTCGGAAATATATCAGACAGCATGGTCAAATCCAGGATCTTTTCCATAGCCAAATCTTTATCCGGAAACTTCAACAGCTGGAAATCTGCATAAGGGACCATTACATATTCTGATTGTCCGCCAACCCAGCCTCCCATATCTACATATCCATAGGCAGAACCTGCCCGGTCCGGATTCACATTTTCACATACATGGGTATTCCGTTCTTTACAGCTTCTACAGCGTCCGCAAGCAATGTTAAAAGGAACAGAAACTAAATCTCCCTTTTTAATGAATTCAACATCGCTTCCTACCTCAATTACCTCTCCTGTGATTTCATGGCCTAGTACCAGGCCGCTTGGCGCTGTCGTCCTTCCCCTTACCATGTGCTGGTCGCTTCCACAGATGTTTGTTGTAACAACCTTTAAAATAACACCATGATTACACTTCCTGCCCACGTTCAAAGGGTTCACTCCGGGGCCGTCCTGCAGAACCAAATCCGGATAACTTATATCCCTTACTCCCACCTCACCTGGTTTCAGATAGACTACCGCACGATTTCCAGCCATACAAAAATCACACTCCCAAAATGTATTGGTAAAGCCGCATTTGTAAACGCTCTCATGTAGTCCCTATTATACTGTTTAATTAGAGTTTATCAAAATTATAAGTTCTGAATAGATTGTGAAAATGGCTTTTCTGCCAAGCACCTATTTCTAAACCAACAGTACGACAAGATGGACGACCATCTGAACTAACACCTATATCGTTTTTCACCATTATTCTTTTGAAGAAGTTAAGATAGAAATGTTTTTGAGAGAAGGCTTGATTTATGCTGAAATTTGAATAATTTGATTTATCAAAGATCAGCAATGTTTTAAACCTTAAATGGATGATTAAAGTAATGATGAAACCCACGTAAGACACGATGTATATGCTCTAAAAAAAATACAAAAAGGAAAAGAGCCGTCTCTCTTTTCCCTTTTTATCAACAGTGCCATACCACAGGTTAAAAGAACTGGATCAAGCGTCTATATGTCCATCTCCCACCACTTTTGTTCTTCTTGCTTCATATCCTTCTCCGTTTGCTGAGGATAGGCAGTTCGGAATTTATGATGGTCAGCTGGTATGATTTCCACCATTTTTGCAATCATATCTTCTGGGTCAAACTGGTTCTTTAACCCTTCTTCCGCCTTTTTTATATCCTCTTTTCTCGTGAAGTTTTTCTCTTCATCGTACCATTTCCATAGCTCTTCTGCCGCGCGATCATTAAAGCCTGTCTTGAAGTCACCAGGGTTAATGGTGGCAACTTTTACTCCGAATCCTTGAAGTTCCAACTGCAGGGTATGGGCAATTGCTTCAATCGCGTGCTTGGTAGCGGCATATGGACCGCCATATGGAGATGCCAAAATTCCAGAAATTGAACTCATAAAAACGATTTTTCCGCTTCCCTTTTCAACCATCTTCCGTGCAGCGATCTGTACGGTTTCCAAGGTTGCGAAAACATTTACCTCAAAAAGTGCCCGAAACCGGTCCATCGGCACCTCACCGAGCGGCCCTCGTTCATTAATGGCAGCATTTGCAACAAATACGTCAAAATCATACTTCTCAATCTGTACCAGATCCAAAGGGTTCGTAATATCGATTTTAATCACCTCTATATCCAGCTCAAGGTCATTTGCTTCCCGCAGAAGGTCTGTTTTTTGAGAAGTCAGCTCTGTAGCCGCAATCACACGATGCCCTTTTTTGGCAAGACCAATTGCTGCGCCTCTTCCAAGCCCCGTGCCTGCACCAGAAATGAAAATTGTTTTGCCCATGTTAAATTCCTCCATTCGAAATAGCATGCCAATTTATTGTTTCCAGTTAGCAGTAAAGCAAACCCAACATGGGCAACATTACCCGATTTCTTACAGGATCCAGTTCATTCAACGCTCCGCACTCGCAGTGGACAATCAAGCTTTTGGCTATGTACTTACCGCTGCTTATGGTCGTACTCGGGACTCACCCGTTAGAGTTCGCCCATGCTGGGCGAACAAAAAAGATAGATGCTCCTGCATCTATCCATCATAAATGATTGAATTCAAAAGTCTCTTCCCCTGGCACAACTACAGCAAATGTTTTCATATGAAGCGAAACTGAATTTATCCAGATCAGGGCCACTTGATCTCTTAATCTCACTTGTGGCACTCAGCCTCATTAATTGTTTTAATATGTTGTATTTATAGAAATAATTCAGTTTAAATCGTCAGATGCGCTTTGGTTTCTTCCGGACTTCCTCCGCTGCCTTAACCACTTCATCCAAAGTTCTGCCCATCCCCGCTTCTACCGCGGCGACATAGCCGCCTTCAACCAATGGAGCATCCGCGATTTTCACATGCTCCAGCCCTGATAATTCAATCGCCAGTTCCGCATTCATCACTGAGCTTCCTAAATCGAACAGAAGGATGACCCCTGAATCAGAATATACGTTTTTAATCGCCTTCTGGATTTTTTCCAGGCTTGTTCCGATTTCGCCATCATCGGTACCTCCAGCTGCCTCAATAGGAACAGTCTGTACGACCTGAGAAACTAAATCCTTCAACCCTTCAGCGATTTTTTCACTATGCGAAATAAACACAACCCCTACCGTGCTCATAAAACAACACCTTCTTCTTCAATCACTTCTGCTAATGAACTGAACAGGAAATAACTTGATACAGAACCTGGGTCAAGATGGCCGATAGAACGTTCACTCAGATAAGCAGCTCGGCCCTTTATGGCTTTCATATCCTTTGTTTTTTCCATGGCTTGTTTTGCTGTTTCCTTAAAATTCTTCACGTCGAGCGAAGGACTCTCTTTTAGGAATGATGCAATGGGACCCCAGACATCGACCATCGTTTTTTGATTCTCCTCGGCCTTGCCTCTCTGGATTATTCCATTCAGGCCTTCACAAACGGCAGCAGCAAGTGAATCATAGTCCACTTCTTCTTTATCCTTCACAGACATAGACATTTTGAGCAGTGCTGTCCCATATAAGGGACCTGAGGCGCCGCCTACCTTAGATAATAATGTCATAGCCCAATCCTTTATGAGATCAGAAGGAGTCCCGTAGTCAGCGGCCTTCATTTTTTTCACCGCTTCATCAAATCCCCTGCTCATGTTGATGCCATGATCTCCATCTCCGACAGCCTGGTCCAGGTCGGTAAGATACGTTTTATTTTCCTGTATCTTGGCGTTTGTTTTCTCAAGCCATTTCACGAAGTGCTCTATCTTTAATCCCATGAACATCAACCTTTCTTTTAAAATCTCCTAATTAGATACGAAATCCTAATGTTTCAGACGGTGAATCGAGCAAACTCTTAAGTTCATCATCCAATTTTAAGAGCGACACAGAACAGCCCGCCATGTCGATTGCCGTCATAAACTCGCCTACAAAGGTTTTATAGACAGTGAGGCCGCGCTCCTTAAGAAGCTCACTGACTTTAGCATTTAGAATATAAAGTTCCATTAAAGGAGTGGAGCCCAGCCCATTAATCATCACAGCCACTTCATCCCCTGGCATATGTATGCGGTCGGCTAGAATTTTTTCTACCAGTGCGGAAGCAATTTCGTCCGCTGTCTGAATTTCACTGCGTGCTATACCAGGCTCTCCATGAATCCCCATTCCGACTTCCATTTCATTTTCACCGATTTCAAATCCTGGTTTGCCTGCAGCAGGAATCGTACAAGGAGTCAAAGCCATGCCCATGGAACGCACACTGGCAATCGTCTTTTCCGCGGCCGCCTTTACCTCCGTAAGCGATGCCCCTGTCTCTGCTTTCGCCCCAGCAATCTTGTGTACAAATACCGTTCCCGCAATCCCGCGCCGTCCAGTCGTATATGTACTGTCTTCCACTGCAACATCGTCATTGACAACGACTTTTTCAACTGTAAGCCCTTCCATTTCGGCCAGCTCTGCAGCCATTTCAAAGTTCATGACATCACCAGTATAGTTTTTTATGATCAACAGGACACCAGAACCGCCGTCAACTGATTTTATCCCTTCTAAAACCTGATCGGGTGTCGGCGATGTAAATACGGAACCACACACAGCTGCATCCAGCATCCCTTTTCCGACAAAGCCTGCATGAGACGGCTCATGGCCGCTGCCGCCTCCGCTCACTAAGCCGACTTTTCCCTGTAATGGAGACTCTTTTCTTGCCAGCACGGTGGAACTCGGAACCTGCTTAAGCTGGTCTCCGTGTGCAGCGACCATTCCTTTGATCATGTCTTCTACCACAGCATTGGGGTCATTAATAATTTTTTTCATATCCTTACCTCCTATTTATCATGTTTTATCACTCTGCATAATCTATAGAAGTAAAAAACAGAGTCCCCTCCGCATATTTGCCGGACGGCAGCACCTCTACTAAGTTGTTCATTCGACACAGAAAATTAAATATCCTCTTATTTCACTACAAAGTTATGGATCCTACTTCATTCTAATAAATTCTTCTTATTTACGCTGTTTCCGGCATGACTTCATCTATTATTGAGAGTTAGGATGTTCATAGCCTTATTAAACTGAGCCTTGTTTATTTCACTATTATTTTTTTGAGTAATAAAGTTCGCTGTGCCTGTTGGTTGCTTTTATACATAAAAATATCATTACCGCTAAACACACACATCTACACCTTGTTGGGATTATTTCAAAACAGCATCCAACAACCAGCCTTCCTTCTTAAACTTTTATTTGCTTCACAATCTCTTTATAATACCGTTCCTTATAAGCGTGCCTTCACGGGTACGGGTGGTAATACATGAATTCGTTCTTAGTCTGTAACCCATACACTTTCATCCCTGTCTTATTAATAGCTGAAAGCCACTGCTTTTTTAATTGTTGAAGATCTTTTGCCGATTCGGTACTCCATTCCAGCAATATCCATGGATGATTTTCCTGTTCGAATAATGAAATAATGCTTTTATTCAACTCATATGCCTTTATTGTACTTCTATCTGCCTCATAGCTTCTTTAGAGGAAGTATTCTGTAATGGAAACAAATTATAGAAATGAAAGCGTCCATCAAGCGGCTGCTCACTAACCCCATATAAGATATCCACCAGCCTTTGCTATCAGGTATCACTTCCCCTGTTTATTTCATTTTGATCAAGAACTAAATGCGAAGCTTCAACCTTGCCTTCCCTGGATTTAGCATAATTGTTGAACCAATAAAAGCATGTGATGTTCCAAATTAAAGGTATGTGTACTTACGAAACACATTTCCATTCTCTAAAAAAGGTACCAAACACATTAAATGTTTCCATTCTATTACCTCGCTTTTTCCATAATTAAGAAAACTATTCGAACCAGGCGTCAAGATTCCTTTTTCTTTTAAAAAAACGCGCAGGTTTTTTTAGACGACCTCTTGCAAAATACATTGTAGGAACACCAAAAAACAGAGTAACCAATTTAGCTGATTACTCTGTTCTTCTTAATGCCGCATGGCCTTCCACGGAATTAATTCAATTAAAGTATTTACTCCAGATGTATTTTCTCCAGATGTTTTAAAGGGAAATATATTTTCGTGCTTTATATTTAATAAGTTTATATATCCGTCCGGTTCATCCTTCCACTGATTATTCAGTTGTTTATACATAAATAGCCGCTTGCCATCAGTGGTAATGATTGTTTTGCAATTTAATAGATTCCTCGTTGTAACATATCCAACTGCCTGGTCATAGGCAGAAGTGAGTGATTTATTGGGACGTTTTGCCTCACAGATCATGAAACAACTCATCGGATCGGTTGGTACACTATTAAAGAAAGCTAAATCAATTTTCTTCCATTCAATAGCCAGTAATTGTTCTGACCAGCCCATTCCCAGCATAAGCGGTACAATCATATGGGCTACAATTTCATGTTCGGATGGTCGATTGCTGCCCTCCTGCTTGCTATACCATTTAGCAAGTCTTTGAATTCGGGATAATACATTTAACACATCTTCTACCGCATTATTCGGTAGTCCGGCATTAAACAGCTCAATACCCAACTCATTATTACTGAAGGTTCCCGATCTTAATGCAGGAAGCGGCTTAAGATCCCTTATTGGCATAAGTAATTTCAACTGAGATACTAGGCTTGTAACCCGTGCTTCACGAACTGCCGTAAACGTGTGCTGCTGTTTATAATTGGAAAACAAAGGTTTACCTGGCTGAATAACTGGTACTGGTTGGGTATACCAGAGGACTCTGCGTGTATGCTGAAGGTCCCATCCTAAAACGTCATTAAAGCATTCAACCCACATATATTGATGTTCTGGACTATCTGGTATTAGGCCGACAGCTCTTACCTCATGACCATAGCGTAAAAGAATAATATCCCCTGGTTTAGGATTTTTACAAAAGCTCCTGATCTGATTTGTCGCCATTCGGATTCCAGCTTTTCCAAGTCGTTCTGGAGGTGGATGTAGTCGGATTTTAGATCTTGGATTTTATATTCGATTTCTGATTTGGTCATTAGGGGTGCCTCATTTCATCATTTGGATACTATGATGATAACAAAATGATACAGATTCTTAACTTTAAAATATAAACTGCAATTGATTTCCAAACCCCTGCTCCGTATTAAAAGCAGGGGTTTCCATCCACACAACATCATATATATCCTTTTAATTTTTGTTCGCTTCTAGGTTTCAAGGAATACCTTTTTACTCCATAGGAAACCCTGGCTGATCCGGTCAAGAAATAAAGAAGCTTATTAAAGGAGGCAGCGACCAGAGTACAGCTTCTACCAGCCTATATAATCCAGTTATTTAATAGTAAGCAAGTTAAACTCTCGCAAAAAAATAGAAAGTTCTTCAGCAGATTGGAATTTTAAAGAATATCCATAAGGAATAGGAGTCTCCCCCGTATTAATTCTTTTAGGAAATTTCTTCAACGCTGTGCTGTGGGTTAACCCCTTTGCTGCGTTTTTCAGTAAGAAGATGTTCTCTACAGTGACGGGGTTCAACGCCACTGTAATTTCCTTACTGGGCAACAAGTAGACTACTTCTTCTGTATGTATATGTTCAAATTCACTTGCTTTGCTTGTCTCTTGCTTGAGTGTAAAACTATTATCTTTAAAGACTTTCATTAACTCTTCCAAAAAAACATCTCCTATTTTGTATTGTCACAGTATTCTACCTGGGACTATGCTTCCTTTTCAAATGTTTTGTCCATGCAAAAACACCTCCGAATCAGCACTTATAGTAAGTGTACCATTTCGAAGGTGTTTTATAAAAAATGCAAAAAGGGAAAAGGGCCATCTCTCTTTTCCATTCAGAGTAAATTTTTATACAAAAATGCTATTTCTTACTTGGGCCAAACGCTCTTTAATCTCTTCATATTCAAGTTTATTAGTACCTTCTTTTATTAGTAACTGTGCTGCACTTACTACGAAACGATCTCCTCTAGATAATTTCATTCCTGAATTTTCCAATCTAAGGAATTCATTATCAGACTTTTTAACAGCCTGAGTATAATCTGACTTATTCTCTTTCATGTATCTTTGTTTACGGCAAACTAAAAT
Organism: Paraperibacillus marinus; assembly: GCF_046237605.1. Taxonomy (GTDB): domain Bacteria; phylum Bacillota; class Bacilli; order Bacillales; family DSM-1321; genus Paraperibacillus; species Paraperibacillus marinus. The sequence goes on from NZ_CP143542.1 coordinate 2,441,089, forward strand.
ACTATCTAAACTAATAGGGTCTTTAGCTGATGATTTTGGACTAGAAGCTCTTGCCTCAGCATGAACAGGGTGCACCGCAGTTACCGTTAATCCAGCCCGATTTATCGCTTGATATATAGCAGCCCAGCCTTCTGGTTTAGAATGATGGAAACTAAATGCTAGTATCCCATCATCTTTTAAAACCCTACAACACTCCGAGAAAACTGAAGCAAGTTGGTTAGCAAATACCTTTGGTTCATTATGTTGTACTTCGCCGGAATCATATGAGTTTGCCCTGGCCATCCACTCATATTTATGTTTCAAAACAGGAGACAGCCATGCAAAGAAGAAGTCACTTAGTTCGCTGTAGTGTATAAAGTCGAAGTATGGTGGATCAGTAATAACTGCATTTACTGTTGAATCTGGTATAGGAATGGATGAACTGTCTCCATTTAAAATTAATGCAGCTAGTTCATTATTATTGAACTTTTCCCAATTATCAACAACCTGTACATTAACAGGGTTACTAGCTATTACCTTTTCTGTGCCACAATTCTTCCCCATATCATCATACTTTAATTTAACTTCAAAGGGTTCATTTAAATATTCTTTAGCTTTCAGGAGCCTAGAGGAAAATAAGGAACTGAAAGTACCACTACTTTTCTTAGTACCCCAAACCGAATTCTCAAGTGGTGTGCGTTCAGGCTTTAAAATATGATTAGAGAACATATGCCTTACAGCCCCAGTCCCTTCTCCCTTAAAGCTACAAAACATATTATTAAATTCTAATGTGCTTGAAAACAGGCATAACATCTGTTCTTGTAAAACTTCATCTTTAATTTCTTCTATGATACCTTTTAAAAGGAGACCTAGACATAGTAGTTGGCGTGTATTAAAGAAGTCTTTCCACTTCAAATAGTTATACCCTCTAGCCTGGTCAGTATTATGCCCTGACCTAACATCAAGAGTGGGTATAGGTAAATCTTCGTTAATAATTCTTCGTTCTGCTTCCGCATATAACTTATGGTCATAATCACCAACAGGAAGGTATATTTTCTCCCCTTCTTTAGTCGCTGCCATAACTGCATACATGGAGTGCTTTATCTGACTTCCATCCCTTGGAAGGAGATCCTTAATCTTATATTTTTTTCCGTTTTTAGATGATACATATTGTCCAGATACTGGCCCTTCTTGTGGATTAAATTCATTATTACAGTTTGGGCAAGTAACGGAAACCGAGTCATATCTGTCTTCAATTACTGACCAACAATTTGGGCATAATATTTTGGCTGCTGGTTTTTTCTTAGGATAAGCATTTTGTGAGAAAACGTATTTAGAAAATAAAGGTACCTCCTCCCCGTCTGGGAGGGTTACAATTTTAACCCAAAAATAATAAAGAACTGGTATAAGTTCCCCAGTCAAAGGATGAAGAGTTTTATAATATTTTTTTATTTCAGGCGCTATCTTATTTTCCAGATTTTCATATGCCTCTCTGAGTTCCTTTTCAGATACCTTATTAAATGCTTGATTAACTAAAAAAGTACTTATAGGGTTAATATCACAACCAATAGCCTTTGCACCAAGCTTTATAGTTTCACCAATTGTTGTTCCACTTCCCATAAAAGGATCTAAAACAACCTTATCTTTTAAATCGTGTTTTTTATAAAACTCTTTCCAAATATCATTACTTTCCGGTGTCAGTGCCCCCAAGGTTATAGCTCTAAAAACCGACCCTAAACGAGTAGCCCACCACTTATGTATATGATAAATGGGACGATAAATTTCTTTTCTCCAGCTCTCTTTTTCTGCGACTTCACTAAGTTCCACTATAGGGAAATTACTTTCAAGAGCAGTAATTTTATAATTTGTAACATCTTGTTGTTCTTTAAGTACTATCATTCTGTTTTTTCACCCATTCATTGAAACTACTTTTTCTGCTTGTGTTTTTAATCTATAAGCCAAAAATCTATGCTCTAGCCCTGCATGGGGATTAGGGACTGTTTCTGCTATTAACTCATTTGTCCTAAGGTTAAAATTATAGCCTACAACTAATGACTCGGACTCAATTCGAGACAACCTTCCAACTACTTGGAAACGTTCGTCCGCTTCATAATTCTCTGGAACAATTAGCGTCATTAAACCAGTAGTCCCACTGGTTAATGCAAACGGAGTAGGAGCCACATACATTTTCCTATCTCTAATCTTAATATCACCGTAGGTGCCGAACCCTTTAATGCTTTTATTTTTATGAACATAATTATTGTCTGCATTCAGGAAGTTCCCATGGGAAATTACAAGGTCAACTACGGGATATTCTTTTTTTCCATTTTCGTTAGCTGGATATTCTCTAAGATCTGCAGGGTAACGTCCGAAAACATAGAAAATGCTTCTTCCGTTATGAGCGCCTGAAGGAACTTGACTATTTGCATCATAATCTCGTTCACGACCAGGCCATGCTAAACCCTTTACCTCATATCCTTCTGCATGCTCAACTAATGAAAAATCTGGATAAGTATTTCTGCCTTTACTTTCAAAATGAAAGTTTAGTCCCTCTAGGCGACGTTCAAACCAATTTTGAAAGTGAAATTCCTTATCTTGAGCGCTTACAGACTCAATAAGTTCTCCATTTTGTACAGCTATAACACATTTTTCAAAAACATCAAAACAGCTTGTATATTCCATTTGTAAGCCCACCCCATTTTATAATTCAATATGGTTAGAATCAATCGTTTATCTTATAGTTATATATAATCAATACTAACTAAGCAATCATAACATACTTAGGTTCCGTTCCCCCATAGTTTATGCTGACTTAAAAGCCAAAAATAGCCACTTCTCAAAAGTATGACCCGATAAGAATTTGTTTATTTTATTAATATTTTCCGTTAAGAAAGAAGCCTCCCTATCGGAGACTTCCTGTAAGGAATCCAGCAGTTCTTTTCTCTATATTATAGGCGGGAGATCCATTTCAGTTACTCCTCGCTTTTTGTTTGATTAAAAACTCCTCTAAGATGACCAACGAAATATCCTTTATCTTCAAGCAAGTTTAAAATCTCCTCAACAACTTCTGCTTGTTCAATAGGCATTGATGCATCTCTTCCTTGAACCGTCTTATTTTCCTCAACTGTTTCGATTTTCAATACTCCACGTAAAAATTTAGACATTTAACATTACTCCCTTATTTCATATTATTTTTCTAGCTCAATTCAAAATCCTGTGATCCTGGGCTGTATGAGGCATAAACAAATCCTGGTATTATTTATTTTAACTCACTAAAACGCGCCCCCAAAAAATTGTCAAGTTTACCATTTTGTTCGATAGGTGACTGGCGGGGGATAATGTAAGGCTCTCGATAAAATCCTTGAAAAGCATAAAGAGCTTAACAAGCACTGGGATCTTCAATATATCTCAACAACGGTTGCTCCAACAGTCCAACGGGAGATAAAGCATGACATCAAAAAACTAATGAGGGCATTAATCATACTGATTTCAGTACCCAAGTCCTTAATGTGGGTTGCTGCAAGGATTTACGGTAGCTTGTGATAGAGATGTGATTGCTACCACTGATATTTTTAGGCCACCATGTTTATTTAAAGCTGAAAATGTAGTTCAAGAAAGGATTGCAAGTTTGAAACAAAAACAGAATAATATGTAGTCACGATAACTCCTATGTACCTTTTAAAAACTTGCATAGGAGTTATCATTTTTTGATAAATGCAGAACTTTTTTTATATTTATTTAAAAGTTCTCCTTTTTAACGTGCTCATACACACTAACAAATTTCTAAGTAGCATACCTCTTTTTAACCAGGGTTATTTATTACCAAATCTTTTTCCAACTTCAAGCACTTTTTCCAAAGATTTACTCGCATCGATTTTATTCGTATTACTACCTTCCCGAATGTAAATTTCATTTTCAAACATACTTACGTCAGCTGGTGTATTTATTGCAATCTCAATTACTTGTTTTCCCCTATATTGTCTAATATTAAATAATTTTACTTGTGATTTTATCGCTTCTGTAACATTATGCTTATCAACTTCTGATACAAACCTTCTAATATAGCTATCTAAATCTTCTCTAACAGCATTTATTTCTCCATCTATACCTACAATATATTTTTGAGATACGGTTAAATAATCCTCTTTTAAATTTTCTTGAACCCAGTTCGCGTCTTGCTCATTATCAGCTATTCCAATGAAAATATATGAGGTATTTTTTGATGCTCTATTTGCCATTGCTACTGCTGTTTTTAATACTTTCTCTATCACAATTGGATTAAATCTAATTCCCTTAGGGCTAATTGAATATAACCCCTGCTTAAATTCAAATGCCTCTGTTTCAGTTTTAGCCAAAGAAAGAATTGTTTCAAATTCGTATTCTGTTCCTAACTTCTCTACTCTATGATTTTCATCTAAAATGAATAAATCACGAATTAAACCATTTACAACGCTAATGTTGTCTTTTCTATCTTCCTCCTTCACAGAATGTCTTCCTTGAACCAACCTACTTTGTAAGCCTTTCAACTGATGAATTATTTCTTTTTCATCTTTTGGAACCATTCTCTCTTTAATAATTAATCTATACATTGCCATAAATACTGCATAAAAAGAGTACTTTACTGCATTTCTAGTCTGACCTGAAACTACTGCTCTAAAATTTTGACCATCTATTTTCTCTGAAAGTGCGCTACGAACTACTTCAAAAACTTTCAAAAAATCCCTTTTAATTTTCTCAGAACTTATTCTTTTTAAATTTATAATTACAGAATGATATAACTTGGAATTTTCATCATATAATGAATCTAGGTTCTCTCTGCTTACTTCAAATGGACGATCTAATATTATTGAACACAACAAGTCAGCTATTATTTCCTCGTCTTCACTATTTCTTATGTGTGGACGACCAAGTACTCCTACTTGATACCAAAACATATCTTCAATAGAGACTTTATAACCACTAGCCGTACGACTATCATCAAGACTTATCTCTGGCATATCATATAAACACAAAATATCTCTTGATGCATCTCCTCTTAACATTTCAGCAATTTCTCTTACCATTTCACTAAATTCGTTAATAACACCTGCTTGCCTTTTTTCCTGTAAACTTAACTGTCTACCTTGAGAATTTATTCTACCAAATACATCTATCATACTCTCTTCGCTAATAGACTCAAAAGTAGTCACTGCTAATTGATAGTTTAAAAATTCACTTGAAACCTTAGGATCTTGTACTTCTAAACTTTCAATATTTGGATTAACCTTAAAAATTCCATTTTTTCTATTTTCATTAGCTGAAGGGAAAACATTCAGATCAAACCTTTTTTCTTCCCATGCTATTCTGTTTTCTATAAAGTCAAATATAGCTGTCAACCTTTGAACTCCATCTAAAATTTCTAAACCTTTGTACTCATTTGTCGAAATATTTTTGGCGAATAAAAATAAAGGTAATGGATAACCTCTCATTATACTGTCTATTAACATAGTTTTTTCATATGGTGCCCATACTAGTTTTCTTTGATATTTTCTATTAACTATTAATTCTCCCTTTCTATACAAGTTATACGCTTCTAAAATACTCATACCTTTAGGACTGATATTCATATTTCAATCTCCTTATAAATCAAATTCAAGTTGAGCCATCAATTCAACTTCCTTAATAACTGTGTCTACTGCATCTTTTTGTAAATCTGGTGGATAGCCGTATTTCTTTAACATTCTTCTTACCGTTACACGCATTTTTGCACAGGCGGATTCACGTAAAACTCCAGTAAATACTCAGGTTTTCTTTAATTGATTTTGTGAGCTCAAGAGCGATCAGTTTTAGTGTGTCGTCGCCTAATACTTGTTCTGCTGTTTCATGTGATGCTAGAGCATCGTAAAAGGCTACTTCTTTTTTAATGAACCCCGCAAGTTCCCCACTTTTATATGCTGCATCCCTTTTCTTCGTAAGAGCAATTAATTCCTCAAACACTTTGGAATTTTCAATTACACTCTTGTTGTACTTATTTAAAGCGCCTTCCAGCATCTCAGTTAACTTGCGCGCCTTTATTAAATTTTTACGTTACACCGCTTTTACTTTGCCGTTTAGTAATCGATTTAAGAGCTCTACAGCTAAGTTTTTGTGAGGCATTGATTTTTACACCTTCAAAAAAATTTATCCGACAAGATCGAAATATCTGATTTATCTATGCCTTGTGACTCATAAATATCAATGACTTCTTCTGAAATAACTGATTTAGAAATCAACTGTCTGCCATTTGCCAAATACTTTCTTCAAAACCGATATTTGCTGTTGCCACACAAAAACCTCCATTACTTTTTCAGCGTCTAGCTTATATTACCTATTGCTTAATTATATCTTGTTTCCAATTTCATTACATTGTTATCAGAAAATAAATAGCATGTATCTTAAAATAATGTAAAAAGAGCATAAGAAGAACTTGTCCCCAACTATGCTGCGGAACTAGGAAGAGCCTATTATTTTCATGAGTACACATTTTTTCAATTTGTCACAAGCATGTGACTAAAAATAAAAAGACTGTCACATGGCCGTGACACTCTTCATAAATATGATCTCACCGAAACACTAGGCTCTGCCTAGTCTAACAATAAAAGCGAAACACGTTTCTCTTATGCTCTTTTTGTCCTTTTCGTTCAAGAATTTATTTCTTTGAAATAACTTCACCATCATCATCAGTTTTCTCTTGCCATTTTTCATTGTTTTCGAATCTGCAACAATAATAAAGTTTCTATGCGGCCTCCCACCAATTCAGTGAATTAATGGGAGACATGCTCATTTAACTATATTCTTAGGCGTTAGCTTACCGAAAAGCTTACCATATGATATAAAAAGTCCTCTAAATCCTTGGTTTATCAAGGGTTTAGGGCGCTAATTACATCATACCGCCCTTACACCCGCCGAGGCATTCCACCAGCGTTTTCTTCTTGTTTCCATGCAGTTACAACATTAGTTTTCTAGGAACATAACTGCAATAGTCATAAGCCAACTTTTACAACAGTTTCAATTTAAAGAAGCTACTATTAAAAAGGTACTAATTAACAATATTATAGCTAGAGTTTTCATTAAAAATAGCAAAATCTTTTTTTGAGTATTCAGGATAAAGTTTCAATTCTATCTCTAATAAATATGCTGATAGGGCATTTATTGTTGATATACCAAACTTATTTGTAGATATAATTCCATTTGGATATCTTTTAAATTGTTCTTCAAGAAATTTACCCGATTTACTTTTAAAAAGAAATTCCTTAACATTATCTTCATCAAAAGTGACGTATACAATAAAGTACTTCATAATTCCTCCTTTCTTAATTTATCTATTCGACATAAAATGTATTTTTCCTATAATATTATTAAGTCAGAAAGAATGTATAAAGGAGAAAATAATGAAAAAATTCATCAAGGTAGTAGCAGCAATAATAGAAAACGAACAAAAAGATATCTTATGCGCTTTAAGATCTCCACAAATGTCCATCCCAAATCTTTGGGAATTCCCTGGCGGAAAAGTCGAACCAAACGAAGATATCTACTCTGCTCTTGAAAGAGAAATTAACGAAGAACTAGGTTGCCAAATAACAGACCTAGAGCTCTTCAACGAAAACACACACGAATACGAAACCTATATCATTAATCTAATATCAATTATGTGTAAGATTGCCAGCGGAGAGCCACAACCAACTGAGCATTCCAAACTAATCTGGCTCAAAAAAGAAAACCTTAATTCCCTAAAATGGGCACCAGCTGATATCCCTGCGGTCGAACAATTAGTGTATAAAGATTAGACAATAGACTTCTCAAATGAGAAGTCTATACTCTTTTAGTGAATTCGTTATATAAATTGATTGGAATTTCATGTTCTAATTGAAACTGAACTGTAATTGGTTTTTCACCAGCATACTCGATGGTATTTCCATTACCAATATAAATATACGGCTCAATTTTCCCATCAATTTTTTTATATTTCCTTACAAACAGGTGGAGATGAATTCCTCTATCTTTGTTAAAGATAATATTTTTGCCTCTATCTGTTTGTTGAGAGACGGCATTTGGAGTTTGCCATTGAAAAATGCTTTGGCTTTTGAATTCGTCATGGTAGTTTATGCTTTCTTTGATGTCTGCTTCTTTATGAAGATCAATGTATAAGAAAAAATCGTTACCATGAGTGATTAGGCCGGAACCTCTAAAAGCACTGTGCATTTTGCGATAGTTAGAAAGAAGGGCTGCGTCTACCATTAGATATTGTTCATACAGCTTTAAGTGTGGGACACCATAATACTCCTGTTTAAATTCTTTTTCATACCTAAACATCGCGTAATTTACAAGATCCTCAAAATATACTCTGAAACGCTCTTCCTCCAAAACCTCAGTAAATGTCCTGGTTTTTGTTAATTGCTCTCCTTTTAGCTCAAACAGTTTTAGTCTGCTTTTTAATTGTCCTGAATCATAGTAGTTTTTGTTCAAACAATCCAAACATGATGTACACTGTCAGCATCAAAATATTTTATCACTTTAAGCACCTCGTAGATGGCATTGTCGAGGAAGAAATATTTATCATTCAGTAGGTATTTAATGATGTCAAATTCATAGACTCTTTTTAATGGAAGCTTGCTCGATAATTCCTTTAGAGCCCTTAAATTTTTATAAAGATAAGGTCAATTTGAACAAATAATTGTCTCAAATTGAACTACTCCTCTGGCCAAATTAAACAGATTGTTTTTCAACGATTTTTATATAATTTGTAAAATGTCTTTCAACTTGCTTCTGTTAGCCAGCAAAGAAGTCATTAATAGAATGTCCGAAATCATAACGTATTCCCTGCAGCGTCTGCAGGGTTCGTAAGCTAATGTAGTTAAGAAATAAAAAAGTAAAAGTAACAATATAGGTTTTTAGATTATAGATAGATGCAGCATAATAATTCCCTCTGGAAAAAAGAACTAATTCTAAAGGAAGTACTTATAAAAGCGTATAACGCCATTACCCAACCTAATATAGTAAACAGAATTAACCCAAGGGAAAAAGGACTTAATGATAATCTACTAATAAGAGGGATACCCTCACCTGTTCCTGTATTAAATTTTGCAGTGACACGTGGACATTGGATGAATTGGTTGATCCAAAAGATCCCATCCATAAAATACCGGGGGAAAGCAAGCTAATAAAAATAAGATATCTGTAAATGTCCATTTTGTCTTCAGTTTTATTATCCACACCAAAAGGAAATTAATCAGAAATGGAAGACTGACTATAATGATTTCCTGAGCCTTCTGAGTAAATCTTCTTTCAAGAATTTCAAAAAATTTATTAACACTATATACAAAACAAAGTACGATTATTATAAAAAGATATTAGCAATTTTCTTGATTACAAAATAGGAAAGAATAGTATCCCCTCCAGTTCCTAATATCTAGTGATTTGTTAGCTTTCAAAGTTATAATATTTTTTACTGTTTGTACCAAATGATGAACTCTATTCCCTATTATCTAATTATTTTCAAATTTCCAATACGTTTATATCCATTTATTTAAATATTGAACATGAAGAAGGTACAAAAAAAGCCTGATTCCTCTGAAGTAAAGGTATTCAGGCCGTTTAAAAAGTATGTCTACAATCTATTTTTTAAACACATGCTTTGTTGTTGGGTTACAAATGAATCTCTTTCTTCTGTAACTCTATTAAAGCTCCCTCAGCTGCTGGTTCAAAGAGGCCAATCCCTCTTCAATCTCACTCAGCTGTCTTTCCAGGGGAGAAATATTGCCATCCACGGATTCAAGCTTTTCCAGGTCGTTCTGAAGGAGGATATAGTCTGATTTCAGGTCTTGGATTTTGTATTCGATTTCTGATTTGGTCATGTGGGATGCCTCTTTTTCTTGTATTCGTTTTCCTGATTATATCAAAATTCCTGCCGACTCTTATATATAAAAGATAGATTTCCTTTCTATAAGGAAATTTCAATAACCATGTTCCAGCAGGTTTTTTTATCCCTACTAAATCAATTCTTTCCTCTCACTATTATTGTTTAATCCTATTATTTAACAGTAAGCAAGTTAAACTCCCTCAGAAAACAAAATAGTTCTTCAGCACTTTGGAATTTAAAAGAATACCCATAAGGAATAGGAGTTTCCCCCGTATTGATTCTCTTAGGAAATCTCTTCAACGCTGTGCTGTGGGTTAACCCCTTGGCTGCATTATTCAGCAGGAAAAAGTTCTCTACGGTGACGGGGTTTAACGCCACTGTAATTTCTTTATTAGTTAATAAATAGACTAATTCTTCTGTATGTACATGTTCAAATTCAACTGCTTTGCTTGTTTCTTGTTTGACTATAAAACTATTATTTGTAAAGACTTTCATTAACTCTTCCAAAAAAACATCTCCTATTATGTAGTGTCACAGTATTCTCCCTGGAGTTATGCTTCCTCCTCAAGCGTATTTGCCCAAGCAAAAACACCTCCGATTTTAGCACTTATAGTAAGTGTACCATTTCGAAGGTGTTTTAAAATGTCTATTTATTATTCTTTCCCTCTCACCTTTATCGCATCAATGGTTTCAAGGATGGATGCAGTGTCGAAAGGACAGCATTTGACAGCTTGGTCAACGGAGTTTCCCCATAGGCAGTGAAGGAAACGAGTTTAGCTCCTTTTTCTTTTGCCTTTTTTACGGATTGAAGCAGATCTTTTGTCTGGCCTGAACGTGAGAAGGCGAGGATTTAATCCCTTTCCTGAAGCAGCGTGCTTCTTAAGATCGTGAGATGAGGATCAATGATCTCTTCTGAGATGAACCCCATCCTGCTCATCCGATAGTTTAGATCCTGTGCTACAAGCCCTGAGCTCCAGATGCCATAGATGAAAATCCTTTTGGCTTCATTAATCAAGTCTAAAACATCGTTGAATGACTTTGGCTCGGTGAGTTGCTGGACATTACCGAGCATTTCACGGTAAGAGGAGAACAGCTTCTATTCGATGTCCTCTTCTTCCCGGGATGTTTCCATTCCGCCTGCCAGCCGGATCTTCGATTCAACAAAAATTATTTATGGAAGTTTAAGCGTCCCACCAAGCAAAAAAAGAGAGTAACAGATTCAGATTGTTACTCTCTTTTTTCTCTAGTTTAGCTTAATCCTATCATCCATTTACTTCACTTGTTATTTTTTCTTTCCATCCCTCAGCTTCTGCTTTATTTACTAAAACAAGTAATTGTTGAGAGTGAATGGGATTAGGAATCCTTAATGGTAATTTACATGCTATTTTTAGAGAGTCAACTTCTGATGGTGTAGCTATTCTTTTAATAGCAACAAATTGCTGTAAGCTATTCCAATATTTCGCACCCTTGTTTATAACTTCTGTCTGGGCTTCTATCCCACTGAGCATTTTTTGATCGTTTCGAGCTTGTTTAAGATTATCCTTTACTTCTCCAACATCAATTAAAACTTTTTCTATGTTTTTGTCTAACTTAATATTTAATCCCTTTATCTGATTCCAACAAGCTTCTTGTTTACACCATTGAGTTACATTTATTGTGCCACGAGATGGATCTGTAATAGAACTTAAAACTTCTTTAGTTATAATTTTCAGTTGATTCGTAACTGATTCTGGAACTTGTTGTTTGTTCCATATACTTTGTAAATCTAATGTGTGTTTGGGATACTGACTTTTTATTAATTTTGCTAATAAAGCAATAGAGTAAGTTACAATATTAGCCCGATATCCCTGTTCATACCATGGCTGCTGTGTAACAAGTTGTTCAGTGTGCTTAAACAATATGTACAAAGCCACTGATTCTTGGAAATACCGCTCATTAAAATTCTCCTCAGATACCGACCAGTTTTCGTCTACCCACTGAGCAAATTCTATAAAGTTTCTTTGAGCTCCCTTACTTACAAGATGAGGAAGCCCACGCCAGGAATTACGTGCCTTTGCAAAATCAGTCTTAGATAATAATTGATTCTTAGGGTTTTGTATTAAGAATCTATTCTTTTCAGATTTCGACATTTTCATTTGCGATTGTAAATATTGTCCCCTAGCTCTTTCATAAAACCAATGGGTATCATGCTGAGCTCCCCCAACAGCCGGTGCAAATAACCTTCGTGAAATTTGTTCCATCCTGATATGAAAAGGGTGTGTCGAAAAGAAGTCAGCGTCACTAACTTTATTTTGACTGTTAGATGAACGAGATATTTTTTGAAGCAAGTCCTGTGTTTCATTTTGATCCACATTTATCTCTGTCAATTTCATTTGCAAAGTAATATTGCTTAAGTCGGCTTTATCTCTATGTCTTGCATTAGAAAGTGAAGCTGTAGTCTGACCACCGTTAATTATTTGAAAATCTTTTACTTTTGTTATAAATTTCCCTTCAGGTTTTTCCGCTATTTCTACTTTAGAAGCAGTTGCAGAAACTCCATTATTAAATGCAAAAAACATTTTTGGTTCAGTTAATATTGTCTGCCTAATTTTTTTATTTACAGCTACTTTGGTACTCAAAAAAGAACGAACATTACCTTCTAATAACTGTGCTCCGTATAAATCATATACATCAGCTAGTATTTCACCAGGAATAACACCTAAGTAACAACGATATTCATTAGTTTCAAACTTGTTCGTTTCTAAGCAAGGTATACCATTGGTAGAATGTTCAGTAAAGTCTATTTCTATACTTTCTCTTCCGGATTGGGCTAAAAACACTCTGTATAGACGTTCTACATCCCATATTTGGCACTCAATCGGTTTCTCCTCAATTTTTTTTATAGCAAAATTATCTATACGACCGCTCATGAATCTATCGGTAAAAAGCAATATACGATACTTTCGTATCCTTTGATTTTGATTGATTAACAAATCTGTTAAATCAGCTGCTGCTGTACTAATCTCTAATTTACTTCTTAAATTGTTATGGAAAGTCTCATCAATAAAACGGATTGGCCACTCAAACATCTGCTCTGCTTCTGTACGAGTTAACGTTTTTTCTTCTTCATTTCCATTATAGTCAGTAATAATTAGATTTAAGGTATAATCAAATTCATCCAGTGCGTATCCATCAATACGCAACTTACGGTTCCTGCGTCCAGTTCCAAGATAAAATGCATGTTCAAAGTCTGGTAGTACTTCTGTAGAAATTAAGTTATCAGCTATTATGCTAGCGAAAGCAGCACTCGAACCCTCACCGTATACTGCAGCTGTCGATCGTACATCTTCTAATAATCCTTTTCTAAATTCCCTTACTTCCATAATAATCCTCCCAGTTCCAGTTTATGAAACCTTCCACGGTTCTATAGCTTGTATACTTAGTTGATACTTTACTGCAACTACTTGGACAGCTACATTATCCTTTACTAACCTAGGGAATTGCTCATCGACTCGGAACTTTTTAAAGCCATCAAAGCGATAATAATGCTTCTCATACTCAGGCAAATCTATATAGCCAAAACTAATTAGTTTTTCATTTAATAATGCCAGAGCAGAAATACTCCTTTTCATACTTTCCCTTAGTTCGTTTACTTTTCCATTTAAAGTAAATCCTACAGGATCATGAACTACAGTTTTATCCAGATAAAACAATATTAATTCACCTGGGGAATTTATATCAAGTTGTTCTAGAGAAGAAATTGTAACTGTCTTAGCACCTATACTTACTGTCTTTACCTCGTGCCATCCATAAGAATACAAAAAATCCTGATCTGCACCTTCAATTCCTTGCCAGCCGCTAACAGCTTCTAATGCTGGCATACCATTTAAAATTACTTGGTGTAAAAAAAGAATTTCTCCCAGTAATCCCTTTTGCATTGCGACACTAAGGAGACCTGAAGGCTGGACCTCCATTAATTTAGCCCATTGACTATAACGGTTTAGAACATACTCGAGCCCATACATGTTATTCCTCTGATTTCTTGAAGATTCTATTAGGTCTAAACATAGACGAATATAGACATCTTCCTGTTCGACTCTTATCAGACGAAAAGAGATAGCCCATGTACTATCCGAACGTTTCCCTTTAGAAACTATTATCGATTTTGATGAAAAAAAATTGGTAACCGGTTCATAATTAGTAATAAGTAATAGAGATTTTTGATTCATATTTTCGTAGCCAATATTCCACTCTAGAGGATGTGCTGCATCAATTCTCATATAACCATTAGTATATATATTGAGGGTATTCCATTTTTCTAAAAGAGATTCATTAGTATGCATCATCATCATCCTCTTCATCATCTGGATCCATCCAGTTACGAAGTTCTATTTGGTTAACAACATAATTAGCTGTTTGGACCTCTCCATCACCGGGTAAACCAATACCAAGTGCAAATAGGACGTCAGGAATTTTTGGATTATGGTTTTCTCCCTGTTGACTTTCAATTATATGCATCATTAATATAGGTTGTCGGTTTATTGTTAAATAGGCACTATCAGGAATATTATTTTTTCCAGGATTAGCTTTTTTAAATGCTTTTTCAGCTAATTTGATTTCCTCTTTTTTTAACCCGGCTTTAGTGGATCCACCGGAGCCAACTCGAACCTTTGTACCTGACACTTTAATCATTCCATCAGATTCTGTAATAATCCTTTTCTCCATATTAACAGTAATAATTCCATTTTTCCCTTCAATATCGTAAGCTTTGCCTAAGCCATTAGGTATGAAAACATCCCATTTAGAGAATTGTCCATTTTTGTCAATAAATTCAGCAAGAGCTCTACTCTGAAAAGCTAAATGCCATGGATGTGTATCAAAACTAAGCAATAAATCTACAATTAGGTTTTTATTAATACCTGACCACATTTGACCATTTTGCTCTATTTCTTTTTTGACACCTGCTGAATCCAGATTAGCAATAAACTTCTTGAAAGCACGTTCATTTGATTCCAACACATCCGGTTTAGACTTTAGGCGAGGTGTCTCAAGCAATTTTCCTGTCACCTGAATAGGTCTGCTGACACGAGTGCCAGACCGCATTTTATTCCGGGCAGTAACAATAAGGGAACTTGGATCCTGCCTTACCTTTAATCCGAAATCTCTAGGCGTTAACTTTAATCGATTCATTTTACTTATTTCTCTTTTTAGTTCATTTGAAGCTTCTGTAATAAATCCATACCAATCAATTGCATCCTTTGCCATCCAAATTTTGAATAGATCATCGTAATTTGGACGATAACCAAACCATCTACCCATTTGTAATAATGTATCGTACATTTGGGAATTGCGGTAGAAATAGCTTACACATAATCCTTCTAGGGTAAGACCTCTGGAAAGACTTATTCCTCCTATAGCTATCACACGAAAGCCTTTTTCTTTATGCGCGTAATAATCTAGACTGGCTGCTCCTGTTTTTTGATTGACTGCTCGTGCTTCAATAGGAGCTATAGCTTTATATAAATATTTTTGCTGTAACCTGATCCAGGTGATGCCTGTTTTGCTTGTTAACTCATGCTTATCCCAAACCTGCTTTAAAAACCTTAAGGATCTAATTTCCATTGCTTTCTCCACGCTCAACGCACAATAATTTCTAGCATCTGACTGTACTTGGTTAAGCCATGTTATAATTTGATTTTTTATTTCTACCTGTACGTCTGTAAAGCGACTAACATTAATTAACATAGAACGATGATCAGTTACATCGCCCCGAGAATCTCTTATAGCATTTACTAGCAGAAAATAACCTAAAGATTCATATAAATTTTCTGGTAAATCATCTACCACAAGATCTTTCTTGTGCTTAAATGGAAAGAAACTATCAATTTCCTCTGAATCAATTTCTACTAAGCAATCTTTATATTTTGGCGGATCTCCAAATATACCATCTGCACCAATATAATTAGTAGGAGGAGATAAAACATAAATAAAATCTCTTGGAAATAAGTCATCCCCAACCATATCATTATCAGTTTCTGGATTTATAAATATATTAGCGAACGGCGTTGCAGTAATACCAACATACGATGCTCGATAAAATTTACTCAATATTGAGCGAATACCTGCATTAATTGCGGTTGGGTCCTGATCCTCTTTTTTAGTATTCACTGACGCATTATCTGCTTCATCATCAATTAATAATAGAGGCAAATCAATCATACCGTTATTATCTGCATTGTTAGAAATAAGCCAGTTTTCTAAGTTTCTTAGAACGGATTTGTTTTTCTTTACCACAAATAAAGCAGGTTCCGTTATGTTTCTTAATGTTAAGTCATTGCTATTTAAAACTGTGGAACTAAAATCTGAAATTACACTTGTAAAGGCTGAAATCCTCTTAGTAGCGTCTATTTTTCCTACTCCGTCAAATATATTCCTTACTTCTTGGTTTCCTTTAAGCCTTAATAAATTTTTGCTTAGCCTTCCAGCGAATTCTTTATCTAAGCGTTCTTGAGTCTGCATTCGTAAATTTTCCATCATACCCGCTAGAACAATTATTACTTTATATCCTGTATCCGCAGCTTTATTACAGATAGCAGTATAATTCGCTGTTTTTCCGGACTGAACGTCACCCAACACCAGTCCCCTGCGCTGCCATGGATTATTATTTTGTGGATCCCCAAGCAAATCCATAATTTCAGTTGACACTTGGTCTAGATTGGAGGTAACACGGGTATTCCAACCTTTTACATCCTCTAAAAATCGCCTATAACGATTCCAATAATAAAAATCGAGTTCAGCTCTTCTGCTCGGAAGCCATGATTGGTGGTCACTATTTTCATCATAAACATACACTCCGACATCCATTGTAATCATTAAAGCAGCCTTTAAATTCTTTTTAACTTGACTGAACTCTTCATCAGAAATCGGCATTGCCATACGAAGCAAATTAGCTTCGTTTAAAAACTCTTCTTCACTTGGAGGATTTAAAGGAAATTTAGTATTCAACGCCACCGTGATGAAACGTTCTAGCAAAATTGCATTTTGACTTAACATTAAAAAGCCTCCTAATTAATCTGTGTAAACAATTCCGGGTGTTGATCAAATGGCTCCGTAACAGATAACCTTCTTAACATTTCATCCTTCTCATCTTCACTCTTACACCCCGAAATTAATTGTCTTAGTAACCCCATAAGCTCTAATTTTGAAATTTCATTCTCGTTAACTATTTGTTCATCACTTGTCAAATCTACATATAATTGATTCAAAGGTAAACTTTGCTCAATTGATTTTAGTAAATTTTCAACCAATCTTATTTCTGAAAAATTCGTGGTACTCAGGGCCTTAAGAAGAGGGTGATCACGATTTATTTCATATACAATACCTCCTTGTCTAGTACGAAGACGTTTCCAAATATGTACTCTTAAGTCATCGGTCTCTTTTTTCCCTCTATATGTCCATGTTCGTTTACTATTTTGTCCTAACTTTTCTATAATTGATGCTACATTTCTTTTTACAATTTCAGGTGGTACTGCCATGGACTTTTTTATATCAAGAGTCCATAGTGGATCTAAAGAGTTAGGAATATCTATTTGAACTCTAGCTAATTTGGTAAGATCCCCTTGGCGCATCATCCTAAACCAGGTCCCCCACACAAGAAGTCTTTTATTCCGATAAACATAGAATCCTTGTTGTTTTCTAATACCCTCTTTTCCACCTAGTTGATTTATCTCATCTAGGTTTAACTGAGACAGATGGGGTAATATAAAAGGCCGAACTAATATTTTTTGACCATCAATATTTATTATTTCATCATCCATCATTCTTGTACTTTTTTCTGTTAAAAAAGGGTCAATAGCTTTCACTGAACTACCATTTATATTCATCTCGACGCTTGATAATCCAGGCTCCCCTTTAATATACCTATGGAAAACTAGAGATAAGTGTTCACGGACTTTATCCATATATCTTCCCATACTTGTATCAAAATTTATTTCGCCCATTTTCATTCGATCCAGTTCCTGCCATATAACTAAAGTGCCAGAATTATACTCACAAAGTTGATGAAATTCAGGTAAATTATTTAAATCTTTTTCTTTTAATAGTTTTAGCGACCATTTGCCAGTCTTAGTGACATAATCTAAATCCCATTGAGCTCCTATTATTTGATTTTCTTTCTTAGTTATTACAGTTAGTTTTCTACATTGAGACATAGATGCTGTTTTCAACCCTAAACCAAATCGTCCTAAATCATTAGATTCTCTTTCTTTTAACGGATTACTACTTCCATAGCGCATTGCCTCTATTAATACACTCTTTGTCATTCCAATTCCATTATCTAATATTGAAATATAAGGATTATTTATTGGAAAAAAATTTATATCTACCCTACTTGCTTTTGCCGCAACACTATTATCGATTATATCGGCAATCGCAGTTTCAATTGAATAACCAATAGCACGGGTAGCTTCCATCAATACTGGTGCATACGGCGGGATGTTTATATCCATAACTGATCTCCTTTGACCTTGCATAAATTATTTCAAAAATTAATAAATTGCACTTTCATTTACGGTTAACTGAATCAATTTTTTCAAGATTCAGTTATATTTTTTCACTAATATATTTATCGGTAATTACTTAGCAAACTTCTACTCAATAAAAGAACAATTCCATAGATAAAGTATTAGAAGCTTTAAATCTATTTTTCTTTATATTCTATACTAAACAACCAATATTTACAGTATTTGTAACGACAGTTCCTAAATTATGTTTTATTCAGTATTTTTAAACAAAAAAACCATCATAAAAATCCATTGTTTCACAAAGTGATTTTTATAATGATTTATTTTAATATTTACACTTTTATAATTACTTCACTATAGAAAAGATCTTTTAATTTCTGTTCAGGTCTACTTCCTAAATTTTCCAGCAAACTTTCAGCTACGGCCCTGGCCAGGAGCGGAGGAACTGCGTTGCCAATTTGCTGATACTGGGAATCCTTTGGGCCGAAGAATTTATAAGAGTCCTGAAAAGATTGGAGTCTTGCTGCTTCTCTAATACTAATAGCTCTATCTTTTATTGGATGAATCCACATAGATTTTCGCACATTTAATACAGTTCCTGAGGGCTCCTCGTAAGAAAGCCGCTTGTATACTGTATTCTGGGTCCTAGAATGGTCAGCATAACTATCTTTAAGACTTTCATCCAAGTTATGAAAATTTTGTCCTTCTTTTAGAGCTTTAAATCTTTTTAATGCAAGCTCTCTCGTTTCTGTTCTAACATGATTATATAGTTTATTATTCTTATTGTTATTTAAATATTCATTTAATCTGCTTTGTTTTAGTGGGCGAGTTAATCCTCTGTCCATCTCATCATCTTCGACATGTGTGCTGGGTTGCAGTTCTTCTATATCCTTTATTGCTTCTTTTATTTTTATATACTTATCTTGTGACAAAATTGGGCTGGGAGAGTAGACCTTTTCAGCTTTTAAGTATTCTTTATGAACACCAATTAGAATTAATCTCTTTCTCTCCTGCGGAACACCAAATTGCGCAGCATTAAAGATTTGATTATCATCATTAAATTCATAATTTAAATCCTTTAATTTTCTCTTGATATAAGAAAAAACATTAAATGATTTAAGACTTACAGACAGACCCTCTTCACTAGATATTAAACTATATAGTTTAACATTATATTTAATAATCTCATTTATTTTTGAGATTATTTTTTGCACAGTCAATATCTCTTCTAATAGATAATTAATCTCTACTATCTGATCTTTTCCATCATTAAAAGCTAACTTAAATAACGATAATAATTCTTTCCATTTATATTCATACTCTGGATTCCAATATGCCAAATGAGCTTTAATCCAATTATCTTGATTAAACAAGTTACTAAAAAAGTTGATGTTATTTTGTTTTCTTATAAATTCAGTATATTGTTTTTTATCTTCTTTTTTCCCATGGCGTAATAGGGCATTTAACTTAGTGAATAAATCATCTCCTAGAAGATAAGAGCTTAAATCTAATTGCTTATCAACTGCCTCTTCTAGAAAAGTTCTTAAAACATTTGAAAAGGAAGTATTAGCACCTATAACAATTTTTTCTTCTTTAGGCTCGATTCCCAGTGTGGCTAATTCCTCTTCATCTTGGAAGCTTAAATAAAATTTGTGTTTATCAGAATCCATAGTTCTTACATTTTCCATTACAAAAGCTTTTGGCCTGATTTCTTCAATTGCCCTCAAATATTCTTTAACTAATTGGTTATTAGATGATATAAGTGAATTTTTTTGTCTATTAGCATTAGAAAATCCTTGACATGGCGGACCGCCAATTATTACATCAATTTCTTCAAAGAGATCCTTTAATTTACCATTATCATCTTTATATTGAATAGCTGCTACATCTTCAAAATATGTAATATTACTATTCTTATGATTCTCTTGAAACGTTGCACGAGCATATTTATTTATTTCAACTACGATAGTGGATTCAAATTTTCCGGTCTGTTCAAAACCATTGCTTAATCCGCCTGCTCCAGCAAAAAGATCCATTACCTTAAATTTTTCTGTCATAATCCTCACCTCTATAGGAAATTATAAAAAAGCCTTCCCAAAGAAAGGATCTTTCTATATTATCTTAATACAAAACATACGTTCTCACAAATCTAATAGGTTTATAAACATACATATTGAATCATATAATTTTAATCGCTTTTACTCAAGAGTTTGATAAAAAAAGTGTTATTTTTATGAATAAGGGTACAATTTCTTATAAAGTACTCCCAGGATGTGATCTATTGTCTGACAATCTTACTAAAGAACAGCGCACAAAAAACATGAAAGCAATCAAATCACAGTCCAATTTAGAGAACAGAGTAACTAAGGCACTTTGGAAAAGAGACATCAGGTTAAGGAAAAATTCCAAAATGTTTGGCCGTCCTGATATCTCAATTAAAAAGTACAAAATTGTTATTTTCATCGATTCCTGCTTCTGGCATAGCTGCCCTCTCCATGGTAATATGCCTAAATCAAATCAGGAATATTGGATAAAGAAGCTGCAGCGTAACAAGGATAGAGATCAGGAAGTAAACGGTTATTACCATGAAAGAGGCTGGAACATTCTGCGTATATGGGAGCATGAGTTTAAGCAGGATTTTAACGCTGCGATAGATGCAATAGAAACTTTTATTATTCAATATAAGAAACAGAAATAAAAATCCTGGTCCTGTTCAGTACAAACAGGACCCAGGATTTTTTTAATTGGCTGTTACCCTAAGTTCTTTAGTCCACATTTCTTTAAATTGGACCCAGCATGCTTCCTGTTTTGCCCATTGCGTTACGTTCCGGTCTCCGGCTGATTCCTTTAAATAGAACAAAGTCTTGTCCGCAATAATTCTAATCACTTCATCCCACTTATCTGAAAGACCCTGATGCTCCCACACTTCAACCAGGTCAATTTGGCCGGCATGCAGATGATGCAGCATAGCCGTTGTATAGTAGATAACATTAGCCTTATAGCCTTTTAGCTTCATTTCATCTACTATTTCTGTAACTCTCTTGTTAATTATGGTCCTTGCGATCAATTTCTGATATACAGATAGAGTCATTTTGGTCTGCTGGTTGTCTGATTTCCAGAATTCTTTGTTAGCATCCATGAACTTTGTAAAAGCTTCTTCGCCGCCCTTACTAGATACATGCGGGTAACCTTCCCAAGACATAAAGTATTTAGCAACTTCTACTTTCGTAAGGACTTTGTCCTTAGGATAGAGCTTCTTGAAATCACTTTGTTCTTTGCCGCGCTTCCTTCGGTTAGTATCAACCATATATTGTCCTCTTGCCCGTTCAAAGTACCATTTGTTTTCTGGTTTCCGGCCGTCAAGTGCTGGTATCCAGATGTTGCGGGAAAACTTCTCCAGGTCCGCCATAAATCTCGAGTTGGCAAGCAGATCGGACTTATTAATCTTGTTTTGTGTATTGGCATATTCAGAAATTCTTGAAACCATTTGGTCTTCAAGGTAATGATGATCTGAACCTATATCACTAGATTTAAGGAGAGTCAGTTTAGCTTGAACATAAACATCCTTCAAATCTATTCCATCCTTATATGCTTGGTGAATGGAGGCTGTTGTCTGCCCGCCATTCACTATCTGCCAGCCTCCCAATCCTTTGAATTTAAAAACACCTGACCCATTCACCGCTTCAAATTCTCCGGATTTTGCCACAGTTGAGATTCCGTTATTATAAGCCACAAACATCTTTCTCTGAAGCGGATCCTTCAATGTATTACGGATTCCTTTATTTGTGGCGCCTCTAGCCTGCAGGAAAGAACGGACGTTACGCTCAACTAGTTTGGGACCCCAGATATCATAAGCTTTAGCTAGCAGCTCGGCTGAGATATAGCCTACATAGCAGTCAAATTGCTTTGTTCCCCCCTGAATCGGATCAGGCACTAACATCATTTCAAAGGTTTCACCGAGTTCTTTTTCAAAATCAATATAATCATTCTGCATACCCTGCTCAATTGTAAGAAGCTGCTGTACCCGATCAATATCCCACACCTGAACATTTACAGTATCAATACCTGGGATTGTGATGTTCACTGGCTTGTTAGTGAGATAAAATCTATTAGTAATTACATAGATATTTACTTCTTCTAAGGAGGCAAATTGATCTGCGATCAGTTTAGCTAAGTCATATGACTGCAGAGATTCATCAATAGATGAAACCAATGTTTTAGCGTTGGTTATGAACCGTTTTGCTTTACTGCCGATTTCCGCTGCTTCCGTCATATTTATTGTAAGAAGGTCATCTTCATTTTGATCGAAACTATAGTCAGAAACGAATATATCCAGTATTGAACTATCTTCATCGTATGAGTAGGCATTAACCGCAATGTTTCTGCCTGTATCAGTATATGGGGGAAGGAGTATTTCGGGCTCGTCCTGTCTGTCCATAAAAGTTATCATTTTTTCAAGAAACGGTACCTGATAGCTGCCTGTTCTGGCTGCTTTATCTTCTATATCTTCCATAAATTCTTTAAGAAATTCACTTCGTTGTCTATTTTCGATCATAACTACCCTTCCAGTCTAAAAAATTGGTACAATTCTTCTGTTTCACGTTCAAATTCAGTGCAGTGGGACAAGTCTATGCTATAGCTGACGTGAGAAATACCTTTAGGCAGATCTTCCTTTAAGATACGGGGAAATCCTTCACCTGCTTCATAGGTTTCTATTTTTTCAACAAAGAAGTACACCTCTGAGTATTCATCATCTCTAAAACCGATATCCGTCAGCATATCATTAAAAATGAGCGCTATCCGGTCGGATCGGGAAGCTATTTTATCTCGAACCTGTACAGCGAGACTTTGAAGTGACATCCCATGTGTTCTGCTCTGTTCCAGAAAGCAGACATACACATAAACTTTGTTGACTGCCTCTGTCAGTTTGAGCTGGTCTTCATTTGATATTTTGATAGACTTCGTCAGCTTTTCACTGACAGTCTTAATTTCAACCCCGCATCTTGTACCTTTAAAATCAATTCGTCCCTTCGTTGGTCCCTCCCACTGTTCAATAATCAGCGGGGGCTGGCCCGGGAACTTATCCAGCCATTCATTAATAAACCAAAGTTCCCCGAAAAGTCCTCTCTGCTGCTCTTCACTAAGGCGCTGGAAACCGCCCCTTTGAAAAAAGGTCCTCCATCTGTCCAGCACTTTGTAGACAATTGAAAAAAGCTTGTTATCTTCAATTTCACCTGCAAGGTGTTCTGCTAGATTCTGAAGCACAACCTCAAATATATCTGGCGCATGTTCGTCCTCTTGTTTTAAGACAAGGAAGTAATGATCTTTTAGCAGAAAGAGATTCTCATGAAAATCTATACTTATAGACAGCCCCCTCCACTTAGGCAGCGCCTTTAGCAGCTGTTCTTCCCAGGGTTCCATGCCCAAATCAATATACAGCTGTCTGTTTAAATTTCCTGCATCTATGCCAGCAAGCAGAATAGGAGCTGATGCCGCAACTACTTTAATCTTATAAATATCGCCGCCATCCTGATCAGCAAGCTCCTTAATCATCTCATCAAATTCCGCTTTTAAATTTACCATTGTTGCTCTCTCCCAACGAATTTACAGTCTTGTTAGTTTGATAAACTGCTTTTTCATCGATATCAGTGGCAGGGAAAGAAATGGCAATCCCAACCGGTACAAGTTTGTTTGAAAAACCGATTCCAGTGCTTTGGAACACCTTAACATTAGGATTTAGAGGATAAAATAATAGAAGTCCGTTTTCCTTGGATCGGATTCTTCTTTTTTCAACACGATCCTTGATTCCTTTGATCTCTTTCTGATCAAGATCAATATACTCTTGATTAGGGGCAACGAGGGCCTTTAAGTCAATCGCGTTTTCGGAATTAATGAGCGGAGAAACCCTTACTCCCCGGACAACGGTGTTCTGAAGTTCTAAATGACCGATGCTGGCAGGAAAGGCTGCAATGCCGGAACTATCGTCTGCATCACCGTCAACAACAGCAATAGTCCACTTTATCAGCTCGCCATTTTCATTCACCAGGTCTATATAATCAGCTATATAATCAGCCCTCACCTTGTCTGCATTTTTGGATGTTCGGTAATCTCTAAGGAATTCTTTTACATCCAATGGAGCGACATCAGATGCCACAAAGTAATTGGTTTTCCCTGAACCTAATTTGGTTTTAGTGAAGGACAGTTTTTCAACAAGGTTTGACGCCGCTCTCATATTATTGCTGAAGAATTCTTCTTCTGCATCAAAAAGCCTTGTCTGCTGCAGGGTGCCATCATACATAATATTAGTAATCTGGGCATTCTTCATCTTTAAAGGACTCGTCAGCGTCATAGAAGGATGACTCAGCATCTTAACAGCATATTGGGATGGAGTCCTGCCTTGTTGAGCAAGCCGGTCAAATTCCTGGCGCAGTTCAATCATTGCAATTGCCAGGTGTTCAAAGTGAGAAGCGATTTCTTCTGAAGTATATATCCGGCAAAGGTCCATATAGCCCTTTCTATATCCGAACCAGCGGCCCATCTGCATCAGCGTATCGTACATAAGAGTATTTCTGAAATAATAGGTAATACTTAATCCTTCAAGCGTCAGGCCGCGGGATAGTTTGTCTCCTCCTACAGCAATAACATTAAGTCCGTCTTCTTTATACTGATGATAATCGAGGGCATCTTTGCTGTTTCCGTTAATCTCAAATACCTGAATACTTTCCACTGCTTCTTTAATTTCCGAATATACCTCTGCCCATGTAAATTCAGGAAGCTTGTCTTCCCATGCTTTGCTGGTTACAAGGAAATCTTCTTCATAAAGAGCTTTTAATTCCGCATTAACCTTGCTTTCTGCATTATAAAGGAGCTGTTTTGATATGGAATCAAAGGCATTTTCGACTTCATCCTTAATTGTAGACTGCACATCCTTTAATCTGGAAGTATGAATTAACATCGAATTGTGCTTCTTGCGCTGTCCTCTTAAATTTCTAATTGCGATTGTGAGGATGAATCCAAGAATAGCTTCCCTCATCTGTGGAGGCACTTCCTCAAATTTATCAGCATCCGTTTTCTTCTTTAACTGACTAAATACTTCTATCTCTTCAGATGTCAAGTGGCGTATCAGACTTGGCCGTCTGTAATCAGGATCTTCATCAACATTAAAATACTCCTCTGGGCCACAGTACTCCTCAGGTTTAGGAAGACCGACCAGGAAGTCTTTAGGATAGAGATCACTTCCCTCATCCTCCGTCTTTGCATCCTTACTTATAAGAAGGTTCGCAAAGGGTGTAGCGGTGTAGCCTACATATGCTTTTCGATTAAAAACTTCAATGATCTGCCGGATTAATCTATTAATAGTTCTAGGATCTTCATCTTTATCTGGATTGGAAGTATCAACCGAAGCCTGGTCAGCCTCATCATCAATGATTAATACAGGAACATCCAGGTCGTCGTATAATTTTTGAAGATATAAAAGCTTTTCAAGCAAAGATTCAAGAACCGTCTTGTTTTTTTTCACAACCATAAGAGTCTTTGAATTTATATTGCTCACATCGTGCATGCCTGACCGGGATATATCCCTATCATTAGTTGTCCATGAAGATATAATTTGTTCTGCTGTATTTTTATAAATCCTCGCAACTCCTGTTGGATTTCCGTCTTTATCCACAGTGCTTCCTACAACTTCTTCATTCAGCCTTATTTGTGTCTGCGCTCTAAGGTCGTTATGGATTCCCGATAACACGATAATTAACTTGTAGCCTACATCATAAGCCTTATTTATAAGACCCGTAAAATTCGCAGTTTTCCCGGATTGTACATAGCCCAAAACCAGGCCCCGCTTGTCAAACGGGGACAGCGAATTAGGGTTTCCCAGGGCATTCATAATTTGATTGGTGGTTGTATCAATTGCGTCTACTGCCTCAACTGGCCAGTTTTTAATCCTTGATAGATATTCCCGGTATCTTGGCCAAAAAAATGCATGAGAAGTCATTTTTGGTTCATACCAAGGTTTTTCCGGGTTTTCCTTCATCACATGAATTTTCGTGAGATTAATGCCTATCTTATAGTTCATAAACATCTCAAGAGACCATTGTGAAAACTGTATTTCTTCAATTTTTCCATACTTGCCTTCAGTCAGCATTCTCGCGAGCATTAAAGCTTGTTCAGCCGCGTCCTGCTGGCTTTCATAATGACCATTAAGATTATAATAATTAGTGCTGAATGTCTGTTCAAACAAAATCTTAGCCGGATCACTGCTCAATTAATTCTGCCTCCATAAGAATCATTTTTAAGGTTGCTCTATTCAAACCGTCAAAAGCTGGCTGGGTAATCAGCATATTAACAATCTGCTCATCGTTTTCAGCAATTTTTAATTTTTGCATGGTACCAGCAAATTGAATGACCAGTTCTTTATCCGTATCGCTTATTTCCTGGATTTCTTCCTCAGGAACTTTTGGAGAATCGATAATATTGCTCGGAGATCCCAGCTGAACAAATTTGAGATAAAGATTCAGCAGCCGTCCATTTTCATCATCTAAATTTTTATACAGCTCTGCTAATAGCGGATGATTTCGGTTCAAAACAAACTGCGGTCCGTCATCTCGGCCGGATTGCTCCCAGGTATTCAAGCTGCCTTTAAATTTATTCCCAGGTGTAACAGTGCCTGTACGGAAATAGAAGATATCTCTTGAGATTTTCCGTGCAATTTCCGAGATGGTTTTAAGACGTTTCTTTGCTTCTTCCGGCAGGCTTATCCTCGATTTCTTGATATCTACCTGCCAATCGTCATCGGCACCATTAGGAAGATCGATTCTAATTCTAGCAAGCTGGGATGAAGCATCTTTTTGAAACAGTCCCATCCAATCTCCGAAGTATAACAGCCTGTTTTCTCTGTATACATATAACCCTTGGTGGTCACGCCACCCTCTGTACCCTCCGGCTTTTTTATACTCTGGTTCTGCTAGGTTAGACGCATGCGGCAAAATGAAATATTGAACTTTGATCCGGTGCTCATTAATCCGTATCTGCTGCATTTCACCTTCAATGGTAGATTCATGGTATCGCATATAAGGATCCCATGGTGATATGGCTTTCCCGTTAATAAACATTTTTATTGGTTCTTTTTCCAAGATCGAATGAAAAACAAATTCTAGATGTTTATTAACTTTCGCTACTTTATTATAAAAGGCAGTTTCTTTAAGCTTATTTCTTAATCCCGTTCCCATAAATCTGTCGAGTTTGTCAATACATACTATTGTACCGCTCTCTCCTGCAATCTCGCCCATCTTCTTCCTAACTTCCAATGGAATAACGGTAAACAATTCCCATTCATTACATTCGGAAACATGATCTAAATCCCAGCACCGCTCGTAATAATGGCCGTCCTGCTTTGTAAGCACACTGAGTCTTCTGCCTAAGGAAAAGGACGCCGTTTTTAAACCCATGCCAAAACGGCCTAATTCTTTTGCTGCTCTTTTTGCTCTAGGATCTTTTGATCCTATGTTCATTGCTGTCTGAAGGGACTTTTCATCCATGCCAAAACCATTGTCTAGGATTAAAATGCTGCCATCGGTCTCCTCATAATTAAACTGGACATCTACTCGTGAAGCTCCAGCGTCCAGACAGTTATCTACTAAATCCGCAATTGCTGTGCTTGGATTGTAGCCAAGTGACCGCAAAGCCTGGATGACGGGTGCTGCAGAAGGCTGTGTAATTACTACATCCATTTGTTCATGCTCCGTTTCTATAAATATTTGTAATAATTATACCAAATGAATAGATTCCTTTGAGTAAAATCACCGAAATATACGAACATTTATCAAAAAAGCTGTATAAATTTTAACAAAAAAGACCTTTATATAAGAATAAAGATCTTAGTTATAACTATTTGGCTCCTCTTTCAAAATAGTAATGAAGCCTATACTCACAAATTTCCCTGGTTATTCCATATAGAATGTCTGTATCACCAGGAAGTACATCAAACGCTAAACTAAATTCATTCCCCTGAAATACAGTTAAGCTTGCTGCATTTCCACTCCATTTACTCATCGGCATTCTTGCTATTAAACTGCTTACACCCATTTGATCATACTCCCACAACTTCATGGTCCCTTTATCGGAGAAATCCTTCTGTTTTCGGTATTCCGCTCCGGTTAGGTAATTATGAAAGAATGGAGCCGCTTCTTCTGGTGTAATTGGCTTGAACCATTGTAGTGGCCCCCGTTCGAGCATGGCAAGCAGCAATACCATTTTGTAGCTTTTGCTCATATTGGTTTTTTCTACATCTTTCAGCCATGTGTTATATCGGTTATAGATTTCAGATTCTAAAGTACTTAGTTCCCCAGCCCAATCGAGAAAACCAAAGTATGAATCAAATTCAGTGGAATACTGTTTTGATTCAGACTCTCCCAATAGATGAAGCTCCACATAGCTCGGACGTCTGCCAAGCTCCTGTTTTACTTTGAAGTAATCCGAATACAGCTTTTCTTTTCGCGGCTGTCTTTTCCGGTTCATTTCTTGTAATAGATTAATAACCTTCAGATCCAGAGCTATTTCGCATAACTCCGGAACGACCGGCTGCAGGTTTTTGGCTTTTCCCTTTGATTCTGGATCGGTATTGAATAAACCCAGTTTAATATCAGCGTTCCGATAGTTTCCTATCAAATCCACGATAACGCAATATTCCTTGCCGTCTGCTAGTCTCAAACCGCGTCCGATCTGCTGGGTAAATACAGTGAGTGATTCTGTCGGCCTAACGAATAAAAGGGTATCTACAGACGGAATATCCACCCCTTCATTGAACAGATCCACGTTAAAGATGATATCTATTTCCCCTACCGCAAGCTTCCTTATAGATTCCTTCCGCCCTGCAGTCACCTGCTTAGAGTGAAGGCTAACTGTTTTATATCCCCTTTGATTGAAATAGCGGGATAAGAAGTCTGCCTGTCTGATGGATGAGCAAAACCCGATAGTGCGGGTCTGTTTCTTGTCCTCCCAGGCACTAAGAATTCTTTGTGCCATTTCATCCCGCAGCTGAACCTGGAGCAGTTCTTGTTCGTCATACCGGTTACCCAGCCAGGTAAGCTGGCTGTAATCTGTATCATCATACACACCATAGTATTTAAAAGGCGAAAGCCAGTTTCGCTGGATGGCATCCAGGAATTCGAGACGGTAAGTGACATTTCCATCACAGATCGCGTATACATCCTTGTTGTCATTCCGGTCCGGAGTCGCTGTGATACCGAGTAGAAACTGCGGCTGGAAATAATCTAAAACTCGTTTGTATGTATTTGCGGCCGCATGGTGGAATTCATCGATAACGATCAAGTCAAAACGGTCCCTTGGGAATTGTTTGATATGCCGCTGCATGCCTAGAGTATAGATAGAAGCAAAAATAACATCTGCTTCTCCTTCTTTAAGGGTGCCGTTATAAATTCCATAGGTTCTCTCCGGCATTATTCTTTTGAATGATTCTCTAGCCTGGTAGAGGATTTCCTCTCGATGTGCAATGAACAACACACGTGTGAATTTCCTTGCAAAAAAGCCGGCTAGATAAGTCTTCCCAAGCCCAGTTGCCATAACAACCAATGCCTTGCTGTATTCTTCTTCTAATGTATTTTGCAGCTGCTCGAGTGCTTCAAGCTGGGCAAAGCGGGGCTGAATCTCTCCATAAACTTCAGGAGGATCTACAACCCGGTCAGCCTGCTCCTCCTCTTTCCTCTCGCTTTCCTTTTGAAGCATTAACTCAATTTCATCCAGCTCTGACCATGTTTGTTCCAGATGCTTATTTTTCTGATGAAAGGCTTCATAACTAGCCCGATATTCCTCTAGCGTTTCCGCGTTCAATGGCACAGTTTCATCCGCATAAAAAGTCTTTAAAAACTGATCCAGCGCTGTATCAAACACTTCTTTTTCATCACTCACAGACAAGTTCCATTCCACACCATACTCTAGAGCTGACCGGGACAGGTTGGAAGAGCCAACATAAATGCTCTCCCTGTCTCCTTTATCAAATAGATAAGCCTTCGGATGAAAAGAGCTGCCGTTGCTTCTCCAGAACCGGATTTCCAGGTTCTTTCCGATCTTCAGCAGCTCCTCCAACGCTTCCGGCTGGGTGATATACAGATAATCACCCGTACAGATCTTGATCTCTGCATTTCTATCTGCAGCAGACTCTATCGCTTCTTTTATATACCTCACACCAGATTTCATCGTGAATGAGGTCAAGATACAGATAGAAGAAGATTCCTCAATTTCTCTTAAAATATGTATGCCAAGCTTCTCGGTGATTAGCTGGATGTTACTCATCTTCAACCTCGATCAGAAAGATCTTCTCTTTAAAACCGCCGCGCTTTGCCGCTTTCTCTGTTCTTATCTTTTCTACTTTGTCAATTGATCCGCCATGTATGGCTGCAAGCGCATGGATAATTTCCAGCAAGTCTGCAAGCTCCTCGAGTGCTTCTTCATCTGTAGAGGCTGCTATGTATTCTTCCAATTCTTCAAAGCTTTTTTTCTTTAGTTCTTTTTTATATTCTTCATCATCTAGTACTTTTGTGGAAAACTGTGCACCTGTATTTTCGATAACCTGCGGAATTAGATCTCTGACTAGTTTGTTGTAGATTGGCATGGGTGCCTCCTAAAGTTGATTAAAGTTGTGATAACATTCTTTCTCTAAAAAAATTCTCTATTAAATCATACTCTGGAAAGTTGTTTTTTGACTTCTCTATGATTCTTAAACACTCTTCCCATGTGACCCAGCCAATTCTGCTGTTTAATTCCTGTAACCATTTTTTCTCATGTGAGTGTTCAGGTCTTTTATTTATCGTACCTATATCGTTTAATAAAGCTTCTGGGTCACTCATGTATTCCTTCATTTTATAATAATACAGGCGGCTTCCAGGAGGCTTTTTAAATATTTCCGGAGTAATTAGCAAGAAATAGAACTGGTCTAGATCATATTTTGCATCTGCCAGCCCTACTTCAATGCACCGCGCCAGTTGATTGCGCGTTGTCACATAAGTAGTTTGACAGGATATATCCGAGGTAAATTTGCACTCAATATAAACTTTTATAGCTCCATTAAGTTTAAGTACGGCATCAAATGTTGTCTTTCCTTCTACAGGCTTATTCTCTTTAATATCTTCCCTTATATATTTGACTGGGTTTGTTTGAGCTTTTATTTGTAACAGATCAAGAATTTCCCTTGAAGGTGAGATTGCTTTTTCTAATTTCAAGCAGTGATTGATGATTGGATCCCTCGCTTTTCCAGGGAATGCATTATCCATCAGGTCCTCCCATGCCGAAGCACCTATTTTCTGAAGTGTGGAGAGAGCAAAAAGGGTAATTAAGGTTTCATCCTTATCAGCCTGTTGAATATACTTTCTGCTTTTGCCGTCTGTATTTGATTCTGGGCGGGTTCGGTTGAGCAATGCTTCCAGTCCAGCCAGCCTTTTAACACTATCTCCTGCAAAAAGCGATTTCAGATACTCTTTATCTTTTAATAAATCCATATCTTCACCTCAGAAAGTAGATTTTTAATCATCCATCAGTCCAAAAAGTTTTCTTTCAAAACCAGCCTATTTCCCTCATTCTCACATATCCCTGCCCATATTAACATGGCAGCAACAGGAGTGATCCGCCGGAACACGGAATCACCTAATTTCTTATTATAAAGCTTATACGCTATGTATCCTTCCACTGAATCAATTGGGAGTTTAGAGTCCCCAAGCTTGCCATACATGGCATCCCCTTTTATTGCTTTACCGCCTTTTGTTTTTAAAAGCTCAACAGCCAGCTCAAAGCATTTCCATGGTAAAAATGGGGATGTATTCAGATTAGTTACATATATCCCATCTTCCGCCAATTCTGCTTCCATGAATTTACCTTTTTTGATTAACGGAATTGTCACCTTATTTCCAGCTGACTTCATACGTTCTGTAATTATGCTGCTAATACTGTCCATATCGGCATGACTCCTTCTGTTATTAGCTGTCTATATTTCATATCCAAATTATACTATTAAATCCTCAAGCTTTTTACTTAAAAACAAAAACGGGTCATTCTCAGTCATTTTCTTAGTTTAATAATTAATTACTAATAAACTTAAAGTCTTCCATTACAAATCCATTTTTCGTGGTAAAATATACCTAACTAAGTCAAAGAAGGTGCAAACATGAAATCATTAATCAAACTTACTCTGTCTCTCGTCGTTCTCCTGTCATTCCTTATTCCTTCTGGAGCCGAAGCAGCTGCGGCGAAAACCGGATATGTGAATATCACATCCGGCAAGCTGAACGTCAGATCTACTCCGAGCACATCCGGTAAAGTAGTGGGAACCCTGAAGAAAGACACAAAACTGACGGTCTATTCACAGACCAAATCCGGCTGGTCAGAAATCCGCTACAAATCTAAAAAGGCATATGTGGCTACCAAGTACATAAGATATCAAACATCTTACCTGATGGATCCATCCAAGAAATATGTATACAAAGCAAACGGTGAGTACTATTCTGTCGTTTATGCCGGCAAGTACAATGGATGGGATAAGTGGAAAACGAATGCTAACGACTATCACATCGTTTACGAGGATGCCAAAGGGCTATATTCCGGATGGATGGAATCTGAATACTACATGGATTTAATGTATCCAGTCAAGGTCAATAAGAAATGGAATGATGGCCTTGGTGAAGATTATTATAAATGGGTTTCGGGAACAAATAAGACAGTCAAAACGGGTGCAGGGACCTTTAAAGGCTGTATCGAAACGAAAGAAGAAGGTGGATATACAACTTATATCGCACCGAATGTGGGAATTGTCAAAACGTATTATAAAGGCAAAGTGGTAAGTGAGTTAGTTTCTTTGAAAAAGAAATAAGCCTTTTGGGAGGCCCATGACGGTCTCTTTTTTTTCTTTCAGTAACAAATAAACCTTCTATACCCAATTTTCAAAGAACCCCAGGAATACTTCTTTTTTATTCTAATCTTGTATGCTTTCCCACCCATTTGCCCATCCTGTTAATAAAACCAACCGGAGCACAATCATGAATCCAGCCAAAAAAGAATTCACAAGGAAAAGCCTGGTCCTCTACCTAGCCTTGAATATGCTGCTCACTGCCCTGCTAGTGGTCAGTTCTGTTTTTCTGCGGGATAAAGAAGAATGGAATTATGTTATGTTAATTTCCCTTCTATTCCTGCTTGTATACGGTATGTACCTTCTCTATCGTTTTACCACCCTGATTCCCGCAGCGAAGATCTCCCTTTCCAGGCTCTGTCTCGGATGCGGCTTGCTGCTGGGCATGATTATGCTGGTATATGCAAATCTTTATCTTCAGGTGTATGAGCTGAGGGACGGCCGTGCCTTTACAGGACGGAGCCTTAATGGAGATGATTTTCTCTACTTCAGCATCACGACCTTTACGACCACCGGCTATGGCGATATCACGGCCGTTGGCCCGATTTCGAAGGCAGTGGCCGCCAGTGAGATGCTGCTGGGCTTTGTGAGCAATGCCATTTTCATGACCATCCTGGCGGCTAAGCTTGTGACGAAGCTGAAATAATGAATCACCCCCTGCTCCTAATGGACGGGGGGTGTTTTTGGGTGCTTATTCGCTTATTCTCTTTTCAGCAATCCTCTTCAACTCTTGAGCACGGGTCACAATAAAATTGGTCATATATTTTTCTAAAAATAAACGATCAGCCAGTCTCCCCAGTATCCCTAAAGGAGACCTATAAGAAAAAACATCCCTCATAAGCGTCCCTGAGCCGCTCTCCATAAACTCATGAGTATGCACAAAAGAGTGAAAAGCCCCCTTCACCATCTCATCCGTGAATCGATACGGCTTTTCCATTTCCGTGATCTTCGCAGTTAATCGCTGTCTTACTCCCAGGTGGGTGGCAGCCCAGGTAACGGTATCGCCCTTTTCCACCATTCCCGTCGTAACGCCGGCAATAGCTTTTTCCTTTGTCTTACTGGTGGTTTCCATATGTACGTCTATATCTCTCGCAAGATCAAAACAGACAGTGATGGGTGCATCAATATATATTTCATAGGTGATGACTGGCATAGTGGGTGTACCCTTTCCATGGAGTATTCGTGAAGCTTTAGAGTTCCTTTTTCATTTTAATATTCGTTATGATATACCCCAATTTTTCGTATAAACCCAGGGCTTTCCCATTATGGCCGAAGACGTGGAGGGCTATGCTTTTCAGCCCCAATTCCTTTGCCTTGATTCCAATTTCTTCCATCGCTTTCTTACCATACCCGCGGCCCTGGTACTCTTCCCAGATGTTTATATCATAGATAAATCCTCTGTGGTCCGACTTTTGTGCGAGCCAGATCATCCCGACTTCCTGCTCCCCGTCCCGAACGGTGAACAGCTTGTGGTTCTCGGTCTTTTCGCCGTCTGGCAAAAGTTCTTTATATTCCTGCGCTGCCTTGCCGTACGCTTCTTCCTCATTCCAATTGCCTGATTTAATATGTTCTGCAGCATATGTTTGAACCGCATATGTAAGATATCTTTGAAAGTCCTCTGCATTCATTTCTACTAATTCAATCATGATTTCTCCCCGCTTTTCTATAAAACTCCATCTTCTAAAAATGTAATCTCGCATCTGTCTGCATCCAATGAAGCGTTGATTCCGATTGGGAACACATGAGATGGGAAGGTATGTCCAATATCCACATTGGTTAAGATCGGAATATCTCGATCCCCGATCACCTCAAGCAGCAGGCTCATCCAAAGTGAAGGGAGATTTCAAGTCATCAAAATGCTCATGTTTCGTCTCCTATTTTTTATGCCATAGGTTTGATCACAAAAAAAAACTAGAATCATTTGCAGTGCCATTAAAGAGTATAATTTTCAGGTTCATCAAGCCAATCTTGTAATTTCATAAAGTATTGGCCAATGTGCACACCATCTACCAATGCATGATGTGCTTGAACAGATACAGGCAGCTTTATTTTTTCGTTTTCCTCAAAAAACTTTCCCCAGGCAATACGCGGTACACTGTCAGCGGGACTAAGATGTATTGGGTGAGTAATACTGGTAAATGAAACCCAGGGAATACAGGTCATATAAAGGAAGTGGTCCGCTCCTTCTTCATTTTTCAGGTATACCTCTTGCTCCGCTTGTTCCATCTTGACTGAGACTTCCTTGAGAAAAAAAGAAAAATCATCCTCAAAGGCAGCGGAACAGAAACTGAACAACTCATCTGTTGCCATGACCGTAAACGAAGGATGAACCCTATCATGCTCCACTACTGTGTCCTCACGTATGCGATAACGGAATTCTTTGATTTCGTTTGCGGTTTTTACTGCACCAAATAAAAATGATTTGAAGAAGGAAAGCCGCTGCTCTTTTATTTTCTTATAAAAGACGGTCACATCTACATTTGCGCTTACATTTAGATGAGGAAAATCCATTGAACGAAAAAGTTCAAAGTGCTTTTTCCGATTCCATGATTCCATTTTAATATATCTCACTATTAACTCTCCTTTCAGATCATTTGCAATCTAACTATACTTGAATTCCAGCTGCCCGAAAACTCTCTTTGCCATTTTAAGACCAAAATATTTCCAGTGGCGAAAGAAAATTTCTGCTCCATTCGACAAAAACCAGGACCTCTATTGGCAATCTTGAGATACTTTATATAACTAAAGAACTATCATTTTTCCATTCATTCGGTAATCCTCATTTTAGGCTGCTCATTCTTGTAAACTCATGTCGATTTCTCTTTATAACTGTTCGCTAAATATTCTGATATATTCAAATAGCAACAAACTTACTGGATAAATAGAGGGAGTGTCGAATGTGCTGAAAGTTTTATCTAAATCTGCGCTGGCGGTTGCGCTGGCTGGGAGCATCGGGTTATCCGGACTACACGGAGCCGGCCCAACATCGGTAAAAGCGTCTGACCTTAAGGGAATCAGTTTGGCTGATTTTGTGGGTGCCTCCCCTGAAATGGCGGCTAAAGCAAAAGAGCTTGGAAAGAGTTTGACAAAAGCGGATCCGGCTGAGAAGTTTGCCGAACAGCAAGGAACCAAATTTGAACAGGCCGGAAACAATCATGTAACTCCTAAGCCGGCTGTCGGCGATGTGCCATTACTCGTAATCCTTGCGAAATTTAAAGATGGCGATGAGCCGAAGGGTGATCCTAAAGGCCAGGTACCTGCCAAATATTTCGATGACCTCATTTTCGGGGATCAATATAATCCATATGAGCTGGATGAGTTTAAACAGTTTGCAGAATTTAACGGTGTGAAAGCGCCGACGGATAATACGATGCAGAATATTTATAAAGAATCAAGCTATGGCAAAGCCAAGCTTGTGAAGAAGGATAATGCCCAGCTCGTGTGGGTGGAACTGCCGAAGGGCGCTTCCTACTACCTCGATCAGGACGGAAAGCATGCGGAGAATGGCAAGTATGTGAACGGCAATGTGAACGGTGATGCCCATATGGGTGAATATGTGACAGACGTTTTCAATGCGGCGGACAGTGTTGTCGATTTCTCTAAATATGCCGTAAACGGACAGGTGCAGAACGTATTTATCGTCCACGAAGGATCAGGCGCTGAATGGAGCCAGGATCCGGCCCAGATCTGGTCCCATAA
The DNA here is from genome assembly GCF_046237605.1 of Paraperibacillus marinus. GTDB lineage: Bacteria > Bacillota > Bacilli > Bacillales > DSM-1321 > Paraperibacillus > Paraperibacillus marinus. The sequence continues at coordinate 2,478,056 of NZ_CP143542.1, forward strand.
GTGGAATGCACTGAGTGCGTTATACTATGCGAAATATTATGAGACAGGCTTTGCTACTCCGGATGTGAACCGCGATGGCGTGGTGTCAGCTGCTGAAATGAGTGCATGGCAGTCACAGTTTATCAAAGACCATACATTTGACGGCGTGTTAGTCAACAACTACAATGTTCAGCCGGAAATCGGCGGAAATGTAGCCGGTTATGACCTTGCAACCAACAGCTACAGTGATGCTGCCAAGACTGGCCCTTACCCGGGGCAGGCCGGTGTCTTCTCTCACGAATTCGGACATGCGCTTGGACTGCCTGATTTTTATGACACAGCCTATACATCTGAAGGAGTCGGCAACTACTCCATGATGGCGGGCGGTTCCTGGATGCGCTATCCGGATGCCAATCAGTATTCCGGCAACTCGCCAGTGAACTTTGATCCATACTCCAAAATGTTCCTTGGCTGGGCATCCCCTATCAAGGTAACACCTGCTGACGGCGTCAAAACGATTACACTAAAGCCGGTAAACAAAGCAAGCTCCACGGATGCCTTTGTCAAAATGGAAGTGCCGGGCTCAAACGGCACAGAGTACTTCCTGTTCGAAAATGTCCAGCAGACAGGCTTTAATAAAGGCTTGATCCGCCAAGGCAAAGATGCCCACGGACTGGTAGCCTGGCATGTGGATGAAAATGTCCTGAAGCAGTATGGCACACCGAACAATGTGGAAAACTGGATGAACAAACGCTTCCAGTCCAACCAGTCCATCACGCTTAAAAATGGTACAGTCATCAGCCACTACGGCTTGTCCACTCTTCAGGCAGACGGCAAATATGACCTTGAGCACAACGTCAACCGCGGCGACGCGGGCGACTTCTTCAAAACCGGCAGCAGCATCACACCGGTCTCAGGGAATGTCCACAGCGGTTCCTACTACTTCTGGAAAGGCTACAGCGCCACACCTGGCGATTCCGGAATTCATGTTACAGACATTAAAGAAAATACAGATGGATCGATTACAGCTAAATTCTTCTACAAAGCTACTGAAGCAGCAAAATAAGATTAAGGAGAGAACCGCCGCTATGGCTGGTTCTCTTTTTTTTAGTGAACCCGGTTACCCTTAATAGTCCATATTTCGATTAGGGTTGACCAACCGTACACTGAAGTGAGTTTTTTAGGTCAAGCCGTTTTACAACAAAATGCCCAATTTTCAAATCTATTAATTAAATGCTGACATATAAGAGATTGGTCCCATCCAATAAAACTTTTCACATGACTTTAGAAGGGTTTTCATAAAATTGAAAGGGTTTACATGGTGATGTATGGAAAATTGTGAAAGATGGAAGAGAAAGGAGAAAAGGAGGATTAATGCTTTTTGTTTAAAAGGTTTCTGGCTGGTAATAAGCGCAACAAATTCACATGATCTAGAACTGACTGATCTTCAGGTACACACCTCAAAATAATCGTACCAACCATTAAAGGAGGTATATGGGATGAAAACAATTGGAAAGCCGTTAAGAACACTGATGTTATTTGTTTTCGCAGTAGTTTTGACTCTCCCCTTCAGTTCCGGGACCCTTGCAAAACATTCAAAGACAAAATCAACAAGCTATCGTACGGTAACAGAAATTCATGACTGGGGTGCAGCAGTTACAAAGGTGATTGTGGATCTAGGCAGACCCGTATCCAAAAATTCAGTAACAGAGGCTACCTTCAAAGTACATGTATCCAGGTCAGACGATAGGCTGGCTGCGCCTTTAATAGAAGAAGGTTACCGCAAAGTCACAAAAGCATATGTTTCGGACCGAAATGGAAAACCTGTTTCCAAAGGAAAATATGCAGCTTTGGAAATGGAAATTGGGCCTGCTGTTTCATTAGGTTCACCGCTCAATTATTATAACGGATCGAATATATGGATTGACTGCGATTACACCATTACCCAGGTAAAAGATATCGTTACCAAATCAGGAACTTTTTCAGGATTAGTTGTCAAAAAGTTTGATGGCGGAACTCGTGAAATTGTAGACGATTTCACCAAGGGTGAGTTCTCAAATGAAAATACCAAACTGACATACGCAGACTTTGCACCAGCAAAAGACAAGGGAAAGAATCCATTGATTATCTGGCTGCATGGCGGCGGTGAGGGCGGCACAGATGCAACGATTCCCCTTTCTGCCAATAAAGCGGTAAACCTTGCGACCAAAGAAATTCAATCCCATTTTAATGGAGCTTACGTTCTAGTACCTCAGACCCCAACCCGATGGATGGACGGCTTTACGGGGAGAGCAGATGGGACTTCCATCTATGAAAAAGCACTCATGGCGCTAATAAAAGATTATGTTTCGAAGAATCGTGACATTGATCCAAACAGAATCTATATCGGCGGAGCATCGAACGGCGGATATATGACCATGCTTATGATCCGGGACTATCCTGGATACTTTGCGGCTGCATTTCCGGTTTGTGAAGGATTAAATGATAGATTAATAACCGATGCAGACATTATGAAAATGATGAAAACACCAACCTGGTTTGTAACTGCCAAAACAGACACAACATTGCCTCCGGAAATCAATACAGTCCCTACTTATGAACGTTTGATCAAGGCTGGTGCAGAAAATGTTCACTTATCTTTATTTGATAATGTCCATGATACTACCGGCTTATATAAAAACGCTGACGGTACACCTTATGAATACAATGGACATTGGTCATGGATTTATGTATACAATAACGAACCTAAGGCAGTAATCAATGGCAGCACAACAACAATTATGGAATGGATGTCTGCTCAGTCTTTGAGGAATAAATAATAGATTTTTACAGTAGCTTGGTTATGGTGTGCAGAAAATCCTGATGACATAGCTAAATCCCGGAGGAAGGACACTATTAATCGGTGTCCTTTTTTCAGGTATGGGTTCGTTTCTACCCTTTTTTAAAAACTCCTAATGGTTTAATGCTAGCAATTTTTTTAAATATTTAAGTACTGGTAAGACCTTTGGATTGGTTCAGGAAAAACTGGCCAATCAGATGCAGATGGTTAGATTCCTTGCTGATTATTTTTCCTTTTAAAAATTTATTGCAAACCAACCATATTTTCTCACTGTTCAGTTTTTATTGATCCTTCTGGCCACATTTGCAGTGCCATTAAAGACTATAATTTTTATGTTCATCAAGCCAATCTTGCAATTTCATAAAGTATTGGCCAATGTGCACACCATCTACTAATGCATGATGTGCTTGAACGGATACAGGCAGTTTTATTTTTTCGTTTTCCTCAAAAAAACTTTCCCCAGGACAAAGCGAATGAGTCAACTAAATAAAATTAAGGAGAGAACCGCCGACCAGGCTGGTTCTCTTTTTTTAATTCTAGAAGGGATACATATAAACCAGAAACCTATAAACGAATATAAAGATGATCAAAGGCACTCTTGCCAAAGTAATGAACCTCCACATTCCCTTCCCTGCAAAAGCAAAGATCAGTGATATTCCGGTTACCATGAAGAGGATATTCGTTTCCTGCTGTCCAGTAAGCTAAAAAAAATAACAGACTGAATACTAAAGCTTTCCCTTAGGAAGACCCCCTCCTTTCTTTACCTAAATACCACTATAGGTGGGTTACGAAAGATTCAGAGGGTATTCAAATGGGTTCCGAGCTATGTTCCGAAGTGCATTCCGAACTGCACAAAACGTGTTCACAATGAGTTCCAAACAGATCCGAAATTCTCGGAGGGTACTTACAAGGGTTTTGAGTTGTATTCCGAAGTGCTCGGAAGCATTTGAAATGAGCTCCGAATAGGATTTGAATTGCTCAGAGCTTTATATAGACAGGGGAAGGCCCTCACTGCAATCATGCAAAGAGGGCCATCGGTTTCAGTATTATTTCTTCTGTGACTTCGATCCGGCTTTAAAGCCACGTATTTGTCTTTTATTTTTTATAAGCTAAATTAGCATAAATCTCAACCATCGCAGCCTGCTCGATAAGCGGTACCGGCTTTTGTGGATCCCGCTGAAATAGACCGGTTTTCGGGTTTCTAACCGTATCCCACATCTTATCCGCATAGGCCTGGCTATATTTCCTATATTTATTGTCAGGCTTGACTGAATCCAAAAGCTGCAGGTTTTCGAAGAAGATGGCATTGAATTCAGGAGGATTCTTGTAGAGCTGGGTGTCGCCGTAATACTGGATGGACTTTTCTGCCAGGATCTCTGCACGTTTCAGATATTTTTTATCCCCTGTTGTTTGGTAGAACAGAGTATTTGCTCCGATCATCATTCCCTGGTTGTAGGTCCATTGAGTTTTCTCAATATTACCTTTCAGATCGACATGGTCCCAATACAAGCCGTTTGGCGCGAGCATGGAGCTGTTGACCCAGTCATAGGCTTTTTTTGCCCATTCAAAATAATATTTGTCACCGGTTATTTGATATAGATAGAGCCCGATCTGTGCCACTGGCGCATTGGAGATGGTATTCCGGTCCTGGCTCCATGGTGCCTGTGTCCAGAATATGCCGCCCGGATAAGGATGTGAGGAATCAGTGTCCCACCCGAATACCTGCAGCTTAAAGATATCCTTCGCCCGCTTTAAGGAAGACTGATCACCTGTAAGCTGATACAGCTTTAAGAAATTCAGGGCTATCCAGTCATTGTCATCATAAAATTTATCTCCGCCCTGGCCTATAGGAGGACGAACATAAGAATCATAGCCGGCAGGATTGGTTTCATTATTCCAGTATAACTTCAACCCTTCGAGACGTTGGTTTCTATCCAATACATACTCAGTCCCTATTTTCGGAAGTCTTGTCATATCGATCGTGGCAGCCATAGCCCGGGAGAACGGCCATACATAGGAATAGGGATTCCCTCCCTCTCTGGGATATTCTTCTGTATAAAGCATTGCACTAGGCTGATAAAAGTACTTTTGCAGAGATTCATAGGATGCAAGGGCTCTCATGGTATTTTTCTTTTGGTGGGACGCTGCAAGTGCAGAGGTGTCAGGCGCTATCCACAGTGCCGCCATGATAGCCAGAGTAAGTGCCAACCAGGTTTTAAGAAATTTTTCCATACTTCTTCCTCCTCCTTTGATTGTTATGGTGTACTGTGGTGTGTTCAATTTGAATGGACATCACCCCCTTTATGGTCATAACAAAAGGTACCGGTCATTCTTCACTCACAAAAAGAAGGGAGTTACCTCCCCCTTTTTTGTCATTCTCTGAACCATTTTCCAGTGGAGCGCCGCAGTTTTGGTCCTGAGGCGCCTTCTCTTAATCTTTTCCAGGCAGAACAGCCGGAGCTTGTGTATTGAGAAGCCCTCTCTGAACCATTATCAGGAGGAGCGGGAGCAGTTTTAGTCCTGAGCCGCCTGCTCTAAACCACTTCTCAGCGGCCCAACTATCTTTCCCGTCTAGAGAATTCCCTATTTCAGCTTCACCATAAACGTCTTAATCTCATAAGGCTTAATATCAAACGCAAAGCCTTTGCCTTCCTGAACCTCAGCGATACTTCTCTCCATCAAATCGCACTCCTGCCAGAATTCAAGCTTCCTATCACTTCCAACCTCCACTTTCCCGCGAGCTCCGGCAAATTCGTGCAGACGGATGATAAGGGCATCTTCATTCTCTGCCTTTTTCACAGCATCCACTATCACGTTTGGTGCAGAAACGCTGAACAGTGAAACGCTCTCTGTCTGACCTTCCGCATAGGTTAGAGGATTATTGAGCTCCCAAGCCTGGCGCACGGTATTCCCTTCATACCAGCTGCCTGCATGAGGAAGGAGCGAATAGGTAAACAGATGCTCACCCTGATCTGCTTTGATATCCGGATAGGTAGCGGATTTTAATAGAGTCAATCGCATCACATTGTCCTTGATGTCATGGCCATATTTGCAGTCATTCAGCAGACTCACCCCGTAATCCCGCTCAGAGAGATCTGCCCACTGATGGCCGACTGTTTCAAACCGGGCATAATCCCAGCTTGTGTTCCAGTGGGTCGGTCGTTTTACGTTTCCGTACTGGATATCGTACGTGGCTTCTGTTGCCCGGATTTCCACAGGGAATGCGACTTTGAGCAGCTGGTCCTGTTCATGCCAATCCACCTTTGTTTCAAAATCGATCCGCGGATTGTGGGCATACAAGGCCATTTTTTGGAAAATAGTTGAGTGGGAATATGCCCATTTGAATTCCACCACACAGCGCACAGGCCCATTTTCGATCACCTGGACATCCTGCAGGTTCGAAATTTCCTTCATTTTTTCCTGATAGTACAGATCGATATCCCAGGCATCAAAGCGCATCGGCTTATCTTCGAACACCTGGAACACATTGCCCCTTTTCTGCGGTGCCAAGACATTCCGCTCATTTTTCTTATCAAAGATACGGGTCAGCTGGCCGTTGTCATTCCAAGAGATTTCATAATAAGGGGTGGAAACACTTTTTTCAGCTGTATGAAAAGACGAAACAGTTCCATTCGTACCCTGTTCATAGCGGATGGTGCTCTTTCCGAGGGACGGTACATCCGAAACCCTGACCAGCCATTTCCCGTCAGCCGTTTTCTGGGCGTCGAGTACGTCTCCACTCTCATTCTTCCAGAGCAATTCACCAGGAGCCTTTGTGTCAACTTTCACAAGATCGTTACGCTTCCACGAAGAGGAATTGTAAACGGCAATTGCGCCTCCTCCATCATTCTTTGCAATGGACTGGGAAGCCGCACTCCATGCACCCGCCGCAAGCTCATGTGCTTCAGCATATTCCAGCCTGCTGTCCTCATACACCTCAGTGATCGAGGATCCTGGAATGATGTCATGGAATTGGTTTCTCAAGACGATTTTCCAGCTTTCCTCGAGTTCTTGTGCAGGGTAAGCTGACCAAGAACCCTTCAGGACACTGTTCAATGCATTCAGCCACTCGGTTTCACGCAGCAGCAGCTCCATTTTCCGGTTCATTCGTTTATTGTAGGCCTGTGAGGTATACGTTCCGCGGTGGTACTCGAGATAGAGCTCCCCATCCCAGAGATGGACATAATGATCGGTGTTTTCGACAGTCTCATGCAGGCGCTGGAAGAATTCGTCCGCTCTGCCTGTCTTCACAGCCGGCAAGCCTGGCATTTTGTCCAGCTTTCGTCTCATCTCCAGCATTTCGCGGTTCACGCCTCCACCGCCGTCGCCGTAGCCATAAGAAAGCAGGAGCTCCTGATTCACGCCCTTATCCCGGTACGCTTCCCAGATTCCTTTGACGGAACGAGGGGTGATTTGGCCGTTATATGTATAAAACCAGCGGTCATCCTCAGGGGTGGTGATGAAATGGGTCAAAATTTCCGTACCGTCGATGCCTCTCCATTTGAAGGTGTCATGCGGCATCCTGTTGTACTGGCTCCAACTGATTTTCGTGGTCATGAAGGTTTTGATGCCGGACTTGACCAGAATCTGCGGGAGGGCCCAGCTGTAGCCGAATACATCCGGAAGCCACAAATATTCGCATTCCTTCCCGAAGTTCTTGCGGAAGAATTTGGTGCCTAAAAGCAGCTGGCGTACGAGCGACTCCCCGGATGTCAGGTTGCAGTCGGCTTCGAGCCACATTCCGCCTTCTGTTTCCCACCGTCCTTCCTTCACCCGTTTTTGGATCTGCTCATAAATTTCCGGATAATCCGTTTTGATATATTCATATAATTGCGGCTGGGTCTGCAGGAACACATAATCCGGGTACTGCTCCATCAGCCGCAGGACGGTGGAAAAGGAGCGGGCCGCTTTTTCTCTTGTATGCTTCAGCCGCCACAGCCAGGCTACATCGATATGGGTATGCCCGATGGCGGTCACGGTTACTGGGAAGCTTGGGGGCATTTGCTCAATTTCTGCATTTAATAGAGACTGAGCCTCATAAAGAGAATCATAGAATCCTTCTGAGCCCGCAACTGACCAATCCACTAACAGGAAGGCGCGGTCCAGGACATTTAGGAGCGTCTGTCTCTCGGGCTGGTTTTCCTCGAGATACTTCACGGTCTCCAAGCCTGCTTTTGCCGTGTAATACAGATCATCGGCCTTTTCATCCAGACAGGCGATAAAAGCCTTCTTCAATTGATGCTCCTGAAGCGTCGGCTGCCCTCCGCCTTCAAGCCCTGACCAGAGCCTGAAGCAGAGCTCGATGCTGGTCCCGGCGTGGCTTCCACCTAAGAACACCTCCTGATGGTTCATGTCCACTCCCTGATACGGTGTGCCATTTACATACAACAGGGACTCGAATCCGGAGTTATTGCCTCCGCCTGTTTTTCCAAAGTCGAACACACCCACAATCTTCTGCTGGGCCCACTCCTCAGGGATGGAAACCTGAGTTTTCAGCCAGATATATTGGTCGCGGCCATCCCAGCGGTCCCGGACATTCATGGTTCCCCATTCCCCGCCTTCAGGCGGCCGTTCGGAAATGTTTCCTTCTACATCCTCCAGTGCCTGAAACGACTGAATCTCCTGGGCATTTCGATAACGGTAGGAATCCAGCTCCTGTATACGGCGTTCTAATTTATCAAGTGTCCAAAACATATCAAGCACTCCTTTTATTTTGAGATCAGCCTTTAGATGCTCCGCCGAGGCTGAAGCCTGTACTCATGAACTTCTGTGAAAATATATATAAGATGACTGAAGGCATCGTATACACCATGGAGAAAGCAGCGAGCTTTCCGTATTCGATCATCCCGAAGGTCCCAAAGAACTGGAAAATGGTGACGGAGGCTGGAAATTTGTCCGGTGACTGAATAAGGATATACGGAACGAAAAAGTTCCCCCAGCTTCCGGAAAAGGTAAAGATCGCGACTGTACAAATGCCAGGAATCATAAGCGGCGCGACCACCCTCCGCAGGCCTGCCCAGACAGACGCACCGTCAATCCATGCGGATTCCTCCAATTCCAGCGGAACAGAATCCATAAAGTTTTTCATCATCCAAATCGCATAAGGCAGTCCGGATGCCGTTAAAAACAGGATGGTTCCGATGAGGGAATCCTGCATATTCAGATAAATGAAGAGCTGGTAGACCGGCACCATCACCGCCGTGATTGGCAGGGCCGTCATGAACAGGATGGTATACATAAACGGCTTCTTGAATTTCAAGGCATATCGTGACAGCGGATAAGCGGCCATGATGGCGACCATTACCACAAGCGCTGCCTGGCCAACCGAAATAAACAGCCCGATTCCAAAGGAACGGAGATTAGCCGGATCCGCAAAAATGGATGTGAAATTCTTCAGGGTTAAGGAGCTCGGCATTTTCAGGGCCTGCTGGGCATTGGGATCAAATGATGCCAATAACACCCATAAAAGCGGCAGGATAAACAAGATCCCCAGGGTCGTCAGAATGACATATGGAACGACTTTTTCGGCATTATAACGGTTCATGAATATCCCTCCTTTAAATATCAGCCTTCATGGACCGCATATAAATCAAACTGGCTCCGATTCCAATCACAAGCAGGATCAGGGATATCGCGGTTCCATAGCCAAGCTGGTAATTGACGAACGCCTGATTGTACATGAAGATTGGCAGTGTCTGGGTAGATGTACCAGGCCCTCCGCCGGTCATGGCAAAAATCAAGGTAAATACGCCCAGTGTCTGCAGAGTTACGAGAATCATATTCGTCACGATCGATCCCTTCACCATCGGCAGGACGATGCGGAACAGAACCTGGAACTTATTCGCTCCATCCATGACGGCTGCCTCCTCGACACTTTTCGGTACATCGTCGAGGGCTGCCTGGAACACGAGCATTGAAAAGGCTGTTCCGTGCCAGATATTCGCAATGACCACACTCACCATCGGGAAGGTATACATCCAGGTGACCGGCTTCATTCCGATATGCTGGAGAATCATATTCAAGGTTCCGTTATCGCTTAGGAACGCTACCCAGCAAAACGCTACCACAATCTCCGGTGTCACCCATCCGGCCAGGACAATGATACCGATAATCCGGCGGAAGGTTTTGTTTTTCTCCTTCATCAGGACAGCGAGGATAAAGCCCAGCACCTGCTGGCCAATGACGGCAGAAAACAGAAGGAACACAATGGTTTTAACTACAGAGATCCGGAAATCCGGATCCTGGAACATGGTGACGAAGTTCTGGAAGCCGATGAACTGTGTACTCCTAGCTTCTGTACCGGTCAGCGTAAGATTGGTAAAAGCAAAGTAAAAGGTCAGTAAGATCGGTCCTACAAAGAAAACGAGCAAGAGAATCCAGGCTGGCAGCAGGAAAAGGACTGATTTCAAAAGAGTATGATCTCTTTTGGTTTTCTGCTTGATTGTGACGGCTGGCGATACAGCTGTATTTGACCTCATTTCACACCCCGTCCTATCATTTTTAGCTGGAGGCTGCCTTTATTAGCGCAGCCTCCTCTTTTATTTTTCGATCACATTGTCTTCACCGACAATTTTCGTTACATTGCTTTGATATTCCTTGGCCGCATCTTCTGGGGTGATTTTATCGGTGACCACGCCCTCGACAAGGGATTGAATCTGTGTGGATACAGTAGGATATTTATCGACTGCCGGGCGGAAATGGGTGAAGCTCAGGAATTCCGTGGCTTCTTTAAACATCGGGATTTCCTGATAAGACGGTTCGTTTGCGACATCATCACGAGGAGTCAGATTTCGTTCTTTTTTAAGGAGTGACAAGTTGTTTTCCTTGCTAGAGGCTAATTTAATGAAGTCCCAGGCTGCATCTTTATGACGTGAATTTTTTGGAATGGAGAGCGCCCATCCGCCTGACATGGATGTGGTTCCCGGAGCCTGACCGTTCTGAGTCGGCATGGCTGCAAATCCTAATATCTTGAAGGCATCCGGCCAGGGTGCGGCGCCGTCCTCGCCCCAGTTTCCTGTCTGCCAGAAGCCGTCGAGCCCTATCGCGAGCTTTCCTTTAGGGAACATCTGCTGGTAAGCCACGGCGCCTCCCGATCCATTCAGTACCTGGGAAAGACTTGGACCCAGCTTTTTCTCGTAAATCGTATCAATGAATTTGAAGGAATCGGTAAGGCCCTTGCCTTTCACAACCCATTTCTTGGAGTCATTATCATATAGAGGAGTGTCTGTACCGGATAAGAGCATTTCGAATGTCTGCATGGAGGTTGCTTCCCCTGTCGCCTTTCCGGAGTTCATCCAGATTGGGGTCACGCCGGGGAGCTTATCTTTGATGGTTTGTGCGGCTTTTAAGATATCATCCCAGGACTTCGGCTCCCATGGAACGGGAAGTCCTGCTTTTTCAAAAAGATCCTTGTTGTACCAGAGTCCGCGGGAGTCGGTGTTATAAGGCACTCCGTACGTTTTTCCGTCCTGGGCAATGACACCCTTTTTCACGCTGTCATTATAATTGCTCCATTCACTCCAGTCCTTGATTCTATCATCCAGAGGCTCCAGATAGCCGGCGCTCGCATCGGAATTGACCATGAAGGTATCCTCGGTCACGATGTCGGGTGCGGTGTTTTTGGATTTTAACATTAAGGCAACCTTGGCAAAATAATCTCCTTCCGACACATTGAGCGGCGCCAGTTTCACATCCACCTTGGGATGTTCCTTCTCGTATGCTGGAATGATCTCCTTATTGAGCCAGTCGGTCAGCCCTTTATTCGTCCCTCCGCCTGACCGGTATGTAATTTTGATAACCTGTTTTCCACTGCTTTCGCTGGACGAGCTTTCATTTGAGCACGCTGCACTCAGCAGCATACTGCCGCCAATGACGGAAACAGCCGCGATTTTCGTGAACATCCTTTTTTTCATAACTCTCTCCCCTATACTTCATATTTTTTCAATATTGTAAGCGGTTACAAGTTGATATAAAAAAATAAGACCGATTCACTGCTTTTGCTGAGATGATATGCTCTTAGCATAAATGGTATATTTGATACATGTCAATATGTTAATTGAAAACTTAAAATATTCGGTTTTCCTTTAGGTAAAAGGATGCTATGGGCCATGAGGTCCTTAATCGTATTGATGAAGGTTGATTTCCCTTGGATCCCCCGCCGATCAGGAAGACCATGATTTGTTCTGTAATTTCTCCGGTGAGGGAATATCCAAACAGCCGCTGCATGTATTCAACTAACTCTTTATCCCCTTGGAAAATTTGCTCTAAAAAATTCATCCATTCGGGGCACTTTGCTTTGTCATCCGGTTGGAAGATCATGAAAAAAGGATTGGTCAGCTAGAACTAAATTACGGGAAAGTCATTGAAGACTTGGGTGAGGTTAGAAAAGAAAACGCTCAAATCAAGCAAGGACAAGTCCAAATCGAAAATACCGTATTAAAAGAATTCAGTTCCCAAAAAGAACTCACCAAGAAATTGTTAGAGCATACACTAGATATTAAAAAGCTCAAGACTGTGGAAGAAGGGGAAATGAATAAAATCAGGGCTACCCAAGAAGGGGAAATCATGAAAACAAAGATAACGACTCGAAAAGTCCTCTTTTTAGGGCTGTGCGGCGGGTCTGGCATAGTTGGGCTGGTATCTTTTGTTATTACTAAATGGGACAACATTATGAAATGGTTCGGAGGCAAAAGACATGATCAATTGGACTGTGCGATTTAAGAATAAACTCTGGGTTATGGCCTTTGTGTCACAGCTTTTTATTTTGGCAGAAATTCTTTTGGTTGGCGCTCATGCTGTTGGTCTCACAGATTTTCAGCTCACAGAGGAAATTAAGGGCTGGGTGCTAGCCGTAATCAATGCACTATTTGGGGTTTTCTCCACAATCGGAAATATTCAGGATCCAACCACGGCCGGCCTGCGGGATAGTGCCAGGGCGCAAAATTATACTGAACCAAGATAAGCTGCCTTCGGGCGGCTATTTTTTTTTAAGAAGGGATGAAAAAATGACTACTGTTCATTTAGCTTTTATCGATGGCGGGCACGCAGGTTTAAGAGAAAATAAGGCTAACCCAAGCGCAACACCAGGAAAAGAAACCCCCGTCGTTAACAGTTTAGGACGCAGGATTCAAGAAGAGGAATTCAACGAACCAACTGCAGCCCTGTTAATCGCAGAATTAAAAAGGTGCGTAGTTCATGTTTATGATGTTGCACCAGGCGCCGGTGATGTCCCGTTAAAGACTCGTACTGATACAGCCAATCGAATCTATAAAGAACCGGACTTTTTTTAACAATTATTCCAAGTATATTGTCAGAATATTTATGAAATGATATATTTGATATATCATTTATGAGATTATGAGGATGTGAGGATACGTGGAACTTCCATTATACGAAAAAATTTATCTGGACTTATTGAATCAGATTGAGACCGAGCAGCTCAAGCCCGGAGACCAGCTTCCGACTGAGAAGGAATTGGCAAGCCAGTTTGGGGTCAGCCGGATCACCTCGAAAAAAGCAGTGGAAAAACTGGTCCAAATCGGGGCCATTGAACGCATTCGCGGGAAAGGGTCCTATGTCTCAGAAAGACTTCCGGACATGAGTACTCTCAATAAAAAAAGCAGCCCTGCTCCAAGTGAGATCCCGGAAGACGAGCCGAATGGCTTAATCGCCCTTATCATTCCCGACTTCTTCAAGGACAGCTTTGGCAGGAATATCATGAAGAATATTGAGAAACGCTGCGCTGAAAAGAATTACAGCTTAGTCGTGAAGCTGACATATGGCAGCCAGGAGGAGGAAGACGAGGCGATCAATACGATGGTCCAGCTTGGGGTAAAAGGGATCCTGATTTACCCCGTCAATGGACAGCATTATACTGCCAGCATTCTGAGATTGGTTCTCGAGGGCTTCCCTCTTGTTTTAATCGACCGATATTTAAAAGGAATCCCGGTCTGCTCGGTGTATACGGACAACAAAAAAGCTGCCCAAAATCTGACTGAATTCCTGCTGACACAGGGTCATGATCATATTGCGTTTGTCTCGCCGCCGGAAGAAGACACTTCCTCCATCGAAGAAAGAATCCAGGGATTTCAAGCTGCCTATCTCAAGAAAGGGATCGCCGTCAGTCCGGATCTGCTTTTGACAGAAATGTTCAGCACCCTTCCTACTTTTGAAAAATCGGATGAATTTCAGGAAGATTTGATCAAACTGAGGAAGTTCATCGAGGAAAATGCGCATGTGACAGCCTTTATCGCCTGCGAATATGAAATCGCCAGCGTGCTCTCACATGTCCTAAAGTCCCTCGGGAAATCGATCCCAGCCGATTATGCCATCGCCTGCTTCGACCATCCCGGCTGGTTTTACAACGATATAATTTTCACTCATATCAAGCAGGATGAGGCGGGAATCGCGGTCAAATCCGTAGACTTGCTTTTAAAACAAATCTATGGGGAAACGGTGCCTGTGAAGAATATGGTAGAGTTCAAGCTTGTGGAGGGGAATACGGTCTGAAGCAGCAAGAAAAAGGAATGAGCGGATGGGCTCATTCCTTTTTACATATTAAGGTTCGAATTTCTAACCTTCATAATTAAATTTTTTCTTTACCTGCATCCTCTATATCTATAGGAGAAATTAAAGAGTAATTTGTTCATTGATCAATCTCCTCTGCAGTGGCTTTCCTTAAAAATATATGCGTTAAGAACTATAAGCAAAACCGGTTTTACTGCCCTCTCTATTTCCAAAGACTCAATTTTCTGAATCTTGTAAAATTATTGTTAACAATGTCTCTTTCATCCCTTACAATACTTTTTAAGCGTCCCGGAATTTTCGTTAACCGAAACAGTGGAAGCCTTATCTAGTATTCTGGAGGGGAAGTTATTGAACAAGAAGAAGTTTGTATTTCCGATGGTGTTATCTGCCGCATTGTTTACGAGCGCTCTCGGCGCAAGTCCTGCAGGTGCGGTTCAGATTGAGAATTCCGGCGGTACGCCCGGCAAAGCTTACGGCCAGCAGAATAAACAGGTATTCGTAAAGAGTAAGTCCGGACAAAGAGCGAACGCGGATGCTGTTCAATATGTTGAGCAGAACAAGGACTCGCTGAAGCTTGTGGCCCCTGGAAATAACCTCAAAGTAAAGTCCCAGGAAAAGGACAGCAAGGGCATGACTCATGTGAAGCTGCAGCAGGAAAAGGACGGCGTGCCGGTTGAAGGTGCGGAGTTGATTGTCCACTATGCAGAGGACGGAAGTGTTTCCACTGTAAACGGTTATTATAATAATGAGGTTGCAGAAGAATCTCTTTCTACAAAGCCGGAGCTTTCCTCAGGAAAAGCGCTTGAACATGCGAAGAAAGCCGTCTCTGCTCCTGAAGAGCTGGAATATGCCCCGAAGACTGAGCTCGTTATTTATCCCTTCCAGGAAAAAGAATATCTCGCCTATAAAGTGAATGTGACTTTCCTTGGAGAGAAGCCGGGCAACTGGTTTGTGTTTGTGGATGCGAATACGGGTGAAGTGATCGATCAGTACAACGGCCTGATGCATGCGGACGACTATAAGTCTTCCACTGGTGTTGGCACCGGTGTAAAGGGTGAGAGCCGCTCCCTTCATATCACGCATAAAAATGAAGCCGGTTCAGGGGAAGGAACACAATTTTACCTGTACGATAATTCTCATGAAAACCTCGGCGGCATCTATACGTATGATTTCAAAAATCAGTGGCGCACCGCAGAGGTCCGTCTTCCTGGAACACTTTATTCAGGCAATGACGCTTCCTTCAAGGATGATTATGACCGCGCTGCTGTAGATGCGCATTATAACTCCGAGCAGGTGTATCATTATTACAAGGACGCGCATGGACGAAATTCCATCGACGGAAAGGGCATGGCCATCAAATCGACGGTCCATTATGGCGACAACTATAACAATGCCTTCTGGGACGGCTACCAGATGACGTACGGCGATGGCGACGGGAAGTTCTTTATATCACTGTCTGCAGGACTTGATGTAGCGGCGCACGAAATGACGCACGGTGTGACCACCCACTCTGCCGGCCTGAAGTACCGCTTCCAGTCAGGCGCGTTGAATGAAGCCTTCTCAGACATCTTCGGCGCCTTGATCGACGGCGATGACTGGGAAATGGGCGAAGATGTCATGGCACCGGATGCTGTGGCTTCAGGTCGCGATTCCCTGAGGAGCCTCAGCAATCCGAATAAGTTCCCGGTCGGCGCTGCCTATACGTCATATGGCGACGGCCGCGGTTTGTATCCGAAGCACATGGACGAGTACTACGACCTGCCGCTGAACCTCGATAATGGCGGAGTGCACATCAACTCCTCCATCATCAATCACGCGGCCTACCTGACAGGTGTTGAGATCGGTAAGGAGAAGCTCGGCAAGATCTATTACCGTGCCCTGACCGTCTACCTCACTCCAGACTCGAACTTCAGCGATGCCCGCAAGGCCATCATCCAATCTGCGGTAGATCTGTACGGTGCAGGCAGTGCGGAAGCCAAGGCCAGCGAAAATGGCTTAAACGGCGTTGGAATTACGGAATAACCAATAGCTTGAAGGAAGAACCGTGCGGGCAGCCTGCACGGTTTTTTTCTTGGAAGAATTTAGGCTCCCCTGCCCTTTCATGCTGCCGTATATTAGATTAATATAACTACAAAAGAATAGTGTCCTCATTTGTATTTCATACAAATCCTCTGCAGTTTTTTTGCCTCTGATAGATTTTTTTGTCGGAATAAAGAAATGAGGCAGGAAATATTTCATTTGAAACCTTCATTTTTTTGGCCAAATTAGCCCTTTTGGGGACGAATTGAAAAAACCCGCACTGAGAAAATAAACGTTTTACAAGTTTTGGGAAATATAAGATAATTGAACTAGAAACAGGGAAAGGAGGAAGGATATAACGGGGGATGGACAGCTGATTTTTTAGAGATAATTATAGGGGGAAAACGAATGGAAATGAAAGATAGTTATATTATTAATTATGAAACCGTTTTAATTAAGTCATCATTTGATTCGTTTGCTAATCACTACTCTCTGGTGATCCAGGGACATGAAACGTTTTTAGTCGCTCAAAAACCCACCACGATTCTAAATAACAGCATGCTGTATTACGGCTCCAGCCTCATCGGCGGCATCCAGAGCGCCAAATCCATCCTCGGCAATGTCAGCTGGTGTCCGATTGAAGTATGCTCAGAACTCGATATCTACTGGTTCCCGCTCCACTCACCGAGACACAGCGAGAGCATCTGGATCGCCCTTTCGCACACCCTTCTACCAGAAAAAGTGTCACCTTTCACCACGAGAATAAACCTTGGTTACGGCCACTCCTTTACCATCGATATGAAACTGGGCCGCTTCAACAGAAGAAAGAATAATGCCATCCAGCTGCGGCATAGCCACCAGCAGCGAAAAACCAGGCGGGCTGTCTATTACTATGAGCCCCAAAGCGGCTTTCAGCTTGTGAGCGAGAGCCCTGCGACGAATATGTAATGGAAGAAAACCGTCCTTCAAGCTTTAATTGAAGAACGGTTTTTGTGTTTGGCACCGTTCCCTATTTTGAAGCTATTCCAGCGTTCAAACGCGTATAATGAAAATGACAGGGACTAATCCAATCTGAAAGGAAGATCTTATGAAGGAAATCCTCCTGAATTTTATGTCTGATTTTTCTTCCCTCAGCCGTGATGAACAGCTCGCCATCTATGAAAGCCTGCACATTAATGAATATAAAAAAGGAACCTGCCTGCTGGGACAAGGAGAGCTTTCCACCATGAAGTGTTACTTTGTGCTGCGGGGATGTGTCGACAGTTTTTTATCGATGAATGGGGTCATGAAGTCACATCGAACTTTTTTACCGAAGAGCAGGCGATCCCCATCATCAACTTACAAAATCAAAATAATGCCTCGAAATATTCCTTGGTGTGTGCCGAGGACTCCCTATTGGTTGCCGGCGACATGGATACTGAAAACACCCTGTTTGCCAAATACCCGCAGCTGGAAACCATGATCCGAACTATGATGGAAATCGACATGAGTGAAATTCAGGAACACTTTGGAGACTTCATTCAATTATCCCCTGAAGAGCGTTACGAATATATCCTAAGGAAACGTCCTGGGCTGGTTGACCGTGTCCCGCAGCATCAACTCGCCAGTTATCTCGGAATCACTCCCGAGTCCTTAAGCCGGATAAAAAAGCGGATAAAAACAAATTACATACAAAATAGGTCCTAAAATTCTCCAATAATTAACTTAAGTCAATGAATAGTTTTCATGCCCTTGTTATGATGTAACCAACATTTTACAAGGACATTTGCAAAGCTTTGTATTTTTAATTTGGAGGAGATTGTATGAAAGCAGTCATTTGTGAGAAATATGGCTCACCTCAAGTACTTGAAGTAAAGGAAATAAAAAAACCGGTACCCGGCGATCATCAAGTACTGGTTAAGGTTCATGCTTCTTCCCTCAACTTTGGCAACTTGGTTCTATTAAAAGGCAAGCCCTTCCCTGCCCGTTTTGCCTTCGGACTGACAAAACCCAAATACCCTGTGCCGGGCGGAGATATCGCCGGTACAGTTGAAGCTGTTGGTAAGCACGTTACGCTGTTTAGAGAAGGCAACGAAGTTTTCGGTGACCTCTCCGTATGCGGCTGGGGCGGCTTTGCTGAATATGCAGCGGTTCCCGAATCTGCTTTAGCCCTGAAGCCAGACAATATCTCCTTTGAGGAAGCAGCTGCCTCACCCATGGCAGCCGTGACGGCCCTGCAAGGACTGCGCGATAAAGGGAAAATCCAGCCGGGCCAGAAGGTATTAATTTACGGAGCATCCGGCGGAGTCGGAACATTTGCGGTACAAATCGCCAAAGCGTTCGGGGCTGAAGTAACGGGTGTATGCAGCACCAGAAATGTAGAGATCCTGCGTTCCATTGGAGCCGACTATGTTATAGATTATACCAAGGAGGACTTCACGCTAAATGAGGGGCACTACGATCTGATCCTGGGTGTGAACGGTTCTAATTCCATGTCAGCATATAAACGGGCACTCAAACCAAATGGCCATTTTGTTCACGTTGGAGGTTCCGAATCCCAATTCTTTCAAGCACTATTCCTCGGTCCTCTCATTTCCAGGACCGGAAGCAGGTCATTTAATCACCTCTTACAGAGAGCAAACCAACAAGACTTGAATGAGGTTAAAGAGTTACTCCAGAGTGGAAAAGTAAAACCGGTGATTGATAAGCGGTTTTCGCTAAGTGAAATTGTTGAGGCGTTCCAGTATTTTGGGGAGGGTCATGCTCAGGGGAAGGTGGTGGTTTGTATTTAATAATCGTATGTGCCCTCTTCCCTATCCATTATAATTTCTTTTTTCCCCCTTAGATAAACTCGATTTTATTACTCCAGCATTTAATATTTAGTAGAAGTAACCGTTGCCCATATATCCTCCATAGCAATGCATTTCGCAGATGAAAATGCATTGCTTTTTTATATTTAATGAATTTTTCATATGGGTCGATAATACCGATTGTAATGTTTTTCCTGAAAACATTTGCAAAAAAATGTTTTTTATTAATACAATCATTATATAAAAATTTTACAATATTACCCTTTATCAACTTATTATCATTTGATTCCTAGAAACTTATAATTTTTGCACCTGGCCCATTAGCAGCAAAAATAGTTATAGCTTGTAAAATACTAAAAAGGCTGTCCTATCGACATCCAATAGCTGTTTTACAACATGAAATAAAAGTAAATATTGTTTAACAAAACCCTATCGCCACAATAACGATAGGTTATTTCACTTTTTAAGTTATGCAAACTTAATGATATATACTCCAACTGCAATCAAGGAAACAAAGATTACTACAATATAAATTAGAGTAAGATTGGAAGTGTTTCGTTTTACAGATTTGCTGTATCCTTCCTCTCCCTTTCCAGCTATTAGGATAGTTGCTATGAGGGAAAATATCGAGATGATAACAACCAAAGTTATTGCAAGACCCATTGTGCACCTCTGCCCATTATAGGATGATTACCATTTACTTATAGTTAAATTTTTTTTAGAAAAGGAGGCCGGATAACCATTCCTTCAGAAAGAAGCTGTTTGCCATGTGCTATTTGTGGCTCGATACAGCATTCACCTTCAGATCATCAGAGCGAAGACTATAAGATTTTACTTTGTTCTTATACTGCTTTACGACATCAACGTGTTCATCATATGGATATACAAATAAATTCACGGCTTTATTTCTTTTTTTCAGGTTAATGACATATGGAATAACATTCGTATCCGGATGTAGAAATAATTTTTCGTTGCCAGGATATATCCAGTATTCTTCTAAAAATGACGCTTTATTAAGATTTTCAATAAACCTAATTTTCTCTTCTCCTGTTAAGTGCTTTCCGTTATACGTGACTGCAGCATCTTTTGAATCGAGTTGCGGATGAAGTGCAATTTTATCTAGAAACCATCCAACCAATGCACTCGGAGGTCCATTTAAGAACTTAAAAATCATACCAATTAAAATAGCAATTGCAACAGTCCATGACATGTATATAAGCTCCTTTTCAAGTATATTAACCTCTACCTTTGAGTCCTTAATAGACCCAGATCAATATATAAATTATACGGCATTTTCAGTTGAAACAAACCATCCAATTTATGTGTAATTTAACCAGCCACTTACAGCCAGCTAAATAATAGCATAATTCTACGTAGCCTTATTACCTTAATACGGAAATGGGTTTTCCGGTGGGTAAATTAATTTAGTAGGTCGAGTAACTATAAATGGAGAAAAGAACATTTCAGTGCTCGAGGAAGTAATGAAGGAATTTTATAAGGAAATCATTTAATACCGAGAAGAAATAGCTCCGAAACTAGAGATGATTTTTACATTTACAGGTATTGATGTTGGTTTGTTTTTTTATATAGCTATATGGAAAGCGTCAAATTACTGTTCCATATACAAACCGTCCTCCCACTATGGAAGAACGGTTTTTTTGATTCTATCTGCCCTTGATGCGGTACAGCTTTGCCAGAAACTCATCAAAACTACCTGCCAGCCTGCTATACTCCCATTCCGTCCTGTCATAAGTGGAAGCCTCAAAATCCTCTGCTATATACAGGACAGCCGGATCAGCGCTGTGCTCCCGGTAATCAAGCACCACCCAAAAGTGGAAATCTGTCCAGAGTACAATTAATCGTTCATCTGCTAATCCACTTCCCGCCAGCAGCTCCTGTGATGACAACAGGCTCAAGTCATCCTTCCTAAAATGAATTGGATCAATGGATGGAAACCGTTCCTGTCTCTCGAAACGGCTGCCATCCTCATCAATCACCGGAAGCTGAAAGTACGGATACTCCAGCTCTCCCCCGTTTTGGATTTTCAACAGGCGAATCAGTGAGGGGGGCAACTTCACGGATAAAAGCGCCTCTGCCTGTTCAATGATTGAATCATTTAGCTCGTAATCTCTCATTTTCATGCTTGGGGACTGTTTCCAAAAGTTCTGCCCCTGGTAAAACTCTTCGTCCAGATTCACACCAGTCATGAATTGACCTGCAGATACTTCTCTTTTTCTCCTTCTTCTTCAATCCACTCATACTTCTGCCATAGCTCGAGATTGAGGAGTTTTCCCATTTCCTCTACAATCTCACTGATATCATCCTTTTCCAAGGCTGCCTCAAATTCTTCATTCTCTATGGATAATTGTAAGGTCTGTATAAATAAGTCTATGTTCATATTTTCAGGGTCTAATCCGTAATCCTCGGCTCCATACCCGGAAATTTGCTTGGTGATAACCTGGTTATTTTGGATTAATGCTATTTCCACAAGATCATCATCAAAATAACCCACCGATAAAACAGGCTGGCTTAATTGGTTTGAAAAAGCTTTCGCCTCCTGTTCTATGCCTTCCCAATGATAGCTGTCACTGTATATGCTGATCCAATTGTTGTTTACTTTTACAAAGAATGAACTTTGCGTATTAGAATGGTTAATAATATCCGTTATACGTTTTAAATCATTCGTCTGAATATGAAGGCTGGCAAACTTTGATCCCATCATTACACCTCATTATTTAAATCTGTTTCTTATTTCTGCTGACAACTAAAATCCGTAAGTAAAGTTCTCATTTCGGTAAGCAGCTGCTCCGCAGCCAGCTTTTTTAGCGGGTGCTTATCATTCAAGGATAAAGCCGCCGACCAAAGCAAGTCACTCAAGTCAATGTAGCATTTATCTATTAGCTCTAATAGCTCTCGTATTTGTTATACGCAATAATACCATACAAAGGATACTGCCTAAGATCCATTGATACGCACTAATTTTCACTAGTAACATTCCTATGGCAAACGTTTCATAATCTCTATGATGTAGTCTCCAATTTTCTAAAGTGAAACCAGAACTAAATAAATAAACAGTCAATCCAAGTCCACAGCCAATTAAAATCAGGATAGCATTTAATAGATAATACGATTTATCTCTTCTACTCTCGATCTTATAATTGAATACAATTAATACAATAGGTGTCAGGAGAATAGTCAGCAATGAAATCAAGGAGATGTCAGCTGCCGGTTTTATCCTTTGAATACATAGGAACAAAGCTTGAACAGATACTACAGCTAAGATGTTAACAAGTAATAATTTCCCAATTCTCATGAATAATCTCCTATTTATTATTTAAGCGGAAATCACAAAAAAACGGCCAAAATTTTAAAAAAACTTCCTCAAAACTCCGCCCTTCACCAAGATTTAAACCATCTCCTCCATTCACCGCTTCCTCCTTTACTCCCCTGCCCACCTGCCAAGGTCTTTTCCTTCAAGGGCATCCTGCAGGAGCTCGGGGAGGTTTGTCGGCGTGCATCCGAAGCATGGGATTCCCATGGAGGCGAGTTTTCTTGCATTGCTTTCATCGTAGTCGGGGATCCCTTTATCGGACAGAGCAAGGAGGGCTATGACCCTGACTCCGGATTCTTTCATTTCTTTCATGCGTCTCATCATTCCTGCCTGGTTG
Source organism: Paraperibacillus marinus (assembly GCF_046237605.1). Taxonomy (GTDB): domain Bacteria; phylum Bacillota; class Bacilli; order Bacillales; family DSM-1321; genus Paraperibacillus; species Paraperibacillus marinus. The sequence goes on from NZ_CP143542.1 coordinate 2,500,876, forward strand.
CCTCCTTCGTATAAGTCGGAGATGAGGATGAAGATGGTTTTTTCAGGGTCGGTGATGAACTGGCCGCAATAGGCGAGTGATTTGTTGATGTCGGTGCCGCCGCCAAGCTGGATGCCGAACAGCATATCAACAGGGTCCTGGCAGCTTTCGCTCAAATCCACGATGGTGTCATCGAACGCGACTACATTGGTTTTCAGCGCCGGGATGCTGGCGAATATGGAACCGATGATCGAGGCATAGATTACTGAGTCGGCCATGGATCCGCTCTGGTCGATATCAAGGATGATGTGCCAATGATTGCTTTTTTTGGCATGATCAAAAAAGTAAATTCGTTCCGGAATGATGATTTTCCGCTCAGCATCATAGTTTTTCAGATTACGGTTTATGGTATATTTCCAGTCGATATCGCGGGCGGCTCCCGGCTGAGCCGTCCGCTTTGTCCTGTTGACGGCACCCTTGACGGCCTGCTGTACCTCGGTCGCGAGCAGGGCTTTGATATCTTCGACGACTGCCTTGACCAGTTCCCTTGCTGTCTCCTTGGTGTGTTCAGGGATTTGTCCTTTAAGTGCCATCAGGGCTGCGACCATTTCAATGCTCGGCTTAATGTTCTTGAGGGTCTCCGGCTCGAACAATAACTGGGTGAGTCCTTTTTTCTGGATGGCGTCGCTTTGAATGACGGAGACTACGTCTTCGGGGAAAAATGAGCGCACATCTCCAAGCCATTTAGAAAGGTGAATCCCGCCTGAACCGAGTCCCGCTTCCCCTTCTTCATAAATGGCAGAGAGTGCTGCATCCATCAGCTGCTCCTCACGGGAAAGCAGGGACGCATCTCCATCTCCCGGCAGACTTTTTTCAGCCGCCTGTCCCAGGATCAGCCTCCATCTCTTTATTTTTTCATCATTAAGGTTCATAGCAAGTCTCCAAAATCAAAGTCGTTCAAATCGTCTATCATTTTTTCTTCCGATCGGGACAGTTCTTCATTTAAATACTCACTAACCTCCATCTCGTCCACACCCCAGATGCCGGCGAGCAGCTCAGCCGTTTTTGCACGGTCCGAGGCAGAAAAAGCGGTCAGGGCCCGGCGCAGGAAGACAAGGGCCCGGCGGAATTCCTCAGAAGTCAATGCAGATATATAGGTGTCCACTCTCTCCCATAAATAGGACCTTGAGAGGAGGGCATATTTATTTCCCATACACAGACCCTCAAACCAGCCGGCACCGAGATCGGCAGGTATGCCGGGAGAGAGCCTCCGCGACACTTCCCCTTCCAGCTGCGTGGAATCGATCCTGTTTCTTTCAATAAGCAGTCCGCAAGCATATCCAGACAGGAGAGGATTGCGGTCATCACGCTGGCTCAATTCGGTTATCATGCCAAACCAAAGACTTTCATCGACGTGTTCATATAAATCCAGCGCGGTTTCGTTCATGATCCCAATCCCATCCATGACGGGTCGTGCCTTTTCATCATTGCAGACAGCCGCATCCATCAAAAGCAGGGTGCCCCGTAAAAACAGACGCTGAATCACTGGCAGCAGGACACTTGAGTCTAACCCTCTTACATCGCCGTACTGGGTGATTCTGCTTAATTCCCAGACCGCCTCCGCTGTCTCAGTGAAATCGGCAGTGTCTGTGCTGATCCGGGCAACCGCTGCTCTCGCTTCGTCGGCCAGCTCCAGCATCCCGCACAGATAACTCGTCCGGACCAGCCTGGCAGCTCCGCTGACATTCGTACATGCCTTCAGTTGCTCACGAATTTTGTACGCAGCTGCCCATTCGACGGTCTCACCGAGCAAATTGGACTCGACGAGCTGAATTTCAATTTCGGGATCATAGCGGAGCTTCCACTGCTCTGCCCAGGAAGCAGATTCCTGTTCTATCTCCAGTCTTATTGAGAAAGAGACGGAGAGAACCTGCAGCTGGTGAAAAAAGAAAGACCGGTGCAAATCCCTGAAAGCTGTTTCCCTGCTCTTTGCCCTCCTGTTTTCCCTGAGGTCGAGCTGAATTTCCTGAGCTGCAGCCTTCCGGTATTTCTCAAGCTTCAGCTCCTTCAGGCGGCGGGTGAAGTCGGCCTGAAGCGGAGTCTGTGATGCTCCTTCAGCCAGGGACCCAACCCTTGATCCTATCTCCACCCTGGCGCAGGCATCTGCTATTACCGAAAAATCGCCATGCCCAAGACACACCGCCGCCGCATCTCTGATGTCCTTCAGGACCGGCCGGCTGTTTCTGAAGGAAGCCAGTGCCGCAGCCAGTCGTACACCTTCTATAACTTCGGCTGTTGACCGGTACGTGCCCGAGCGGCGGAGCTCTGCGGCGATCCTTGTGAGGTAATGGGCCGGAAGCCGTTCCGGGTCCTTATCCCTCCGGCTTTTCCAAAGCATTTGATAATAGGCGGGTGCATGGTTGCCTGCTCCATAGCCTGATTGGGCGGATAATTTATAATAGGAATAAGGCATAAGAGTCAGTCCCGCCGCGCGCTGCGGCAGATCGTCAAATTCCTCCAGGGGGAGGGAATAATCACTGTTATGCAGTCCCTCAAGATGATAGGCGCCTGTTATAACCACCGTCTGCTGTGGCAGATGGCCGCTTTTAAACACCCGCTTGATCCTGTCAGACATATATCTCTCACGCAGTGTGTTATATTCGTCCGGGACCCCAGTGTCTGCTTCCTCCATCATGCGCACCGATCTGCCAAATGCCTCCATTGCCCCCTTAAAGTCAAGGAGCGTATCGTTCTGTTCAAACCAGCGCTCCCAGTAGGACTCAAAGTCATGTTCATCTGCAATACGTGCGAGGCTGCTGTATAGATCATTACGCCGGCTCCCGCCATCCTCAACCTGTTCCTTCGTGCTGCCCTGCATGGAAACGCCGCTCGGCAGGTCGATGAATTCCACGTGGACTCCCCGCTCCACACCCCAGAGGATCGCCCTGTATTCGGGTGAATAATCCGCAAGCGGATAGACGATCGTCTCCACCGGCTGCTCTAATGTGTATGCCATCAAGGCAAGGGGCGGCTTTGACTTTGGATTCGCTATCTCCTTGATCAGGTGTGTCATGTCAGAAGGCCCTTCAATCAGGATGGCTGTCGGCTTTATCTCCTCAAGGAACGCTTCTAGATGGATGCAGGCTGCGGGTGAAAGATGCCTTACACCAAAAACATGGGGCTTCATCCGTTCAGCTCGCTGCAGGCCAGATACAAACTCCGCCATTCTGATCCTTTTTTCTTCATCACGTTTTCCAGGTATTCCTTCCAGACGATACCATCCTTCGCATCATCCTTGACGATCGTTCCTTGAAGGCTTGCGGCGAGATCCAGATCGGTAACCTGCCCGCTGCCGAAGCTGCCGGACAGGGCCATGCTGTTGGTCAAAAGAGAAATGGCTTCGGCAGTTGAGATCACCCCGCTCGGTGGTTTTAATTTCTCCTTGCGGTCAAGCGTCATGCCTGAACGGAGCTCACGGAAAATCGTGACCACCTTTTCTACCATTTCTTCTTGGGGGAACTCGGCCTGAAGCTGATGCTGGTCAGAAAGCTCGCCCACCCTCTTCCGGACAATTTCTAGCTCTGTTTCCATGTCACCAGGGACTGGCAGATTCAATATATTGAAACGCCGTTTGAGGGCGGAGGACATTTCATTCACACCCCTGTCCCTTGTATTGGCCGTTCCTATCACCGAAAATCCTCTTACGGCAGAAACTTCCTCATTGAGTTCCGGAATCGAGATGGTTTTCTCAGACAAAATGGAAATGAAGGCATCCTGCACCTCAGAAGAGCACCGTGATATCTCTTCAAACCGGGCAATATAACCGTTTTCCATCGCCCGGAAAACAGGGCTTTTCACCAAAGCCTGCCGCGATGGTCCATTGGCAAGCAGCATGGCATAATTCCAGGAATATCTGATTTGATCCTCGGTTGTCCCGGCTGTGCCCTGGATAATATGTCCAGAATCACCATGCACCGCTGCCGTGAGCAGCTCTGACAAAAGGGATTTCGCTGTGCCGGGCTCTCCAATCAAAAGGAGTGCCCGGTCTGTCATCAGGGAAGCGATGGCCATTTCAATCAGCCTTCTGCTTCCGATATATTTCGGAGTGATCTCCCGGCTGCCGGCAGTTCCTCCCGCTATGAACGTGAGAACAGAACGCGGGGACATCCGCCATCCGGCCGGGACTCTCCCTTCATCATGCTTCTTTAATTCGTGCAGTTCCTCTTCATACTGCTTTTCGGCTGGAAGCCGCAGCAACTCCGCCATCAGACTCCCTCCTTCGCGCGCATCTCATATGCCATTTCATTCAACCGGTCCCTAAGCTCTTTATGCTCGGTCACTGCGGCTGCCTCCTGCAGGGCATCTGCATGCCTGCCTGGCAGGAGAGAAAACAACCCGACATTCCGGACGATCCTGCCCGTATGGAATTTTACCGACTTCATGTTCTGGTCCGTTTTCCTGAGTATATCGAGAAGCACATCAAACGCCTGTTCATAGCCAATCTGAATGAGCGACATCATGACGCCCATTCCGCGCTGGCTGGAGAAGTACGGAGTGACAGCGAGCTTCTTTACTAAATAATCGATATGCTCCCCGCCGGCCGGATGGCGGGCAATCCGGTATACAAGATGTTCTTCGTCAAGGGAAATCAGCAGGTCCACCCAGCGTTTGTCCCACTGTATGTCATTCCTGCTGTTCTCCTCTAAATCGTACCAGCCGTACTTCATCCGGCTCCGTTCATCAAATTCCCTTATTTCAGGAGAAAATTGGACCAGCTGATCCATAATATTAAGGATGGCTCCGCCTGCAGGGTCCTTGCGTGTTTTCTTTACATCTCCTGAGTAGAGGTCAAATATCTCTTCAGGGGTTCGGAAATCCAAGCTTGCCAGAAAAGATACATCGGTGATGCCTGAACGGCCGGGCATCCGGCAGATGCTTTCTACAAATTGCAGTGCTTCCCTGCTGCCGTCCATCAGCCTGCCTGATGCTTCCATGACCAGGGTATCCGGCAGGGTCCGGTCCTGGATTACGTCTTTAAGAAATTCGATTTGTTCCGCGTTTCCGTCATGATTTAATACGCTGATCAGATATCTAAATACATCCTGAATGTCTCGATTCTTGTTTTCCTTATATTCTGCTTTGACTTGTTTTGCGTACGAGAGGATAACATCCATCAAACCTTTTGATGGGTTTTCTAAGGCGATATCAAGAACCATATCGTAGTCTTTAGAAGTGAGCACTGCCTCCAGGCTCTCTATCCCTGCCGCGCTTCCCTGCTTGGCGAGTGCTGTGAGCGCTGCCTTCTTTGTGCTCTCTTTTTTCGTTTTGGCATATTTTAAAAGAATTTCCTCTGCTTCATCAAAGTGATATAAATGTTCGAGAGCTGCGTTTCTTACTTGTTCAGAACCATTCTCGGCGCATTCGAGATAAAGGGGAAGGCCCTCATCACCTAGAAAACGGCTCATTACCTTTAAGCGGCGGGCGTCTCCTTTTTTTCCCTTGACCACAAATTGATCCTGAATCAACGGCAGGATATCCCGTCCATATTGAGGAAGCACTTCATCTGCCACGAGATCCGCAATTTCCTGATAGCTGTCATCAAGGGCGTTAATCAAGGGAAGAACCAGACGCAGGTCCCTCGTTTTTCCGGATTGAAAGGCGCTCCTGATTACCTCTGCCCGACCCGGTCCTTTGGTTGTCAAAGCCTCGATCAGCGGCTTTAAGGAAAGATAGGATATGTCTGAAGGATATTCCACATGTATGCCGCCCTCAGACATATCGCCCTCACCGCCTGTTTTTCCCATCGTATAAAGGATGGAAGTGAGCAGCTGAGACAGCTCCATTAAGTGCTGGGCCCGTGATTCTTCTTCATGTATCAAGGTATTTGCAAGCTCTCCCAATTTTCGGAAGACCGGCGCTTTTTCTCCCATTTTCAACAGTACGGGCACCTTCTTTTTTATGCTATGATCATCCGCCGCCAGTTCTGCTCCGGCAATGGTGAGCCGGATTAAATCCTTCTGAAGTTCATCCAAGATCGGTATGCTCATATGTCACTCTCCTGTTTCAACCCAATAGCCGCACAATGCGGTTGGATGTAATGATTGACAGCGGCTGGGCTCCAAGTGTACCAGTGCTGATATCATGGTAAAACCGGACCAGCATCACCTGGTCCTGCAAGTCGGCAGCCGGAAGCAGTTGAAGAAGGGACAGAACCTGCTGCGATTCTCCCTCTTTCTCAACAAGTGTCACCCTTACTCCGTCGCGGCCTTCAAGCATCCATGCTCCATCCACCATGCCAGCACGTGCAAAGCTCAGGAGAGCAGCCGGATGTTTGTCCCCCAGAGGCTGTTTCATCTGATTTTTGGCCGCTTTTACAGCAGCTGCTATATCAGCTTCTGCAAACTTTTTTATCTCCACGGGATCCGGACTGGTAGCGGGCTCAGCGCTTTCCCATCTGATCCTTCTCATGCCTTCTCCCGGATAGATGAATAATTCCGGTGTTTTTGTAATAAAGTGGCTGGAGTCTTCTTCCTTAATATGCTTTGCCGCCCGGAAAGGACGGTAATTGCGGGTACAGTAGAGGTTGCCATCATCCAGTTTCAGCCATATTCCTTCATCGATGAATTCCTTACGAGCCTCACTGCGGATCGATTGGAAGGATAGCTGCGCCAGGCTCACATCGGCGGCTGTTAACCCTCTTTCCTTTAATTCCTGCAGCTGCCAGACGTGACCGAGCCATTCTTCTATCCCCGATTGAATGTCGAGGGCTAGCTCCGGGTCCGCAAGTCTTCCCGCCAGATGCTGCCTGCCTTTTTTACATAGCGCGTACAGCGTCTGCAATTTCTCAAAGGCAAGAGGGTAAATATGCTCATCCCCCGCGTTCTTCTGCCAGAGAAGGATCAGTCCCCGCAGTTCATTCTGCGCTTCCTTTAGATAATGATTGCCAAGCTGCTTGGCTGTGTCCTCTAACCCTTTCAGCTTTTTGGGATCCATGGCCGCCAATCCCTGCCTGACGATCTGGAGCACCTGCCGCTCCAGCAGCTCCAGTCCCTCCAGCTGTACCTGCAATTTCTTTTGGAGGGCTGATTTATTCACCTTACGGGTACCGCCTGCGGTCTCCCTCGTTTTCTTTTTTTCCTGTCTCTGCAGTGCCTTATCGCGTTTCTCCAAAATATCTTGGGGCACAGGAGCCGCCGTAAACCCGGCTCCGCTGATAAAACTGTACAACAGGCCGAGCGCATGCTTGCAGGGAAACTGGCGGCTTGGGCAGCTGCAGCGCGGAACGGGTGACTCCCCCGCAAAATCAACAGAAGTCCGGTAAGTGCCCTTTCCGCTCCCCGAGCATTCACCAAATAAAAGCGAGCCGTCCTCACTCCTGTGCAACGCCAAAAACTGATTCTTCTTGACCAATCCCCACCCATTCTTCACCGCAGAAGCATTGGGCGCCAGGGAGTCTATGTACGATTCCGTTAAAGTCTGCATACTTACTTCCTCTCTGCTTTGAAAATAGTCATGCTAAATTCCTGGATTTCTCTATTTAACTTAAATATATATGATTTTGTATCATTTTCCAGCAGTTTTATTAGATTGATATATGGAAAAATAGTCCAAATCCGCATGTGTATTTTTTTGTATCAGCTATAACCATGCACGCTGTCAGATGCTTAAATTTACTGAATGGTTAAATGCTGTAATGTGTAAATTTACAGGATTATTCTGATAAAAAAAACGGCTGTTTTCGTAAAGCCAATTGTTTTTAGGATTGAAAGAAATTTGGTGAAATTTCACAAAAGCGGTAAGTGGTGCTGGGGTTATGGGAGGTTATCATGCAACTTCGATAGTCTATCTATGCATATTTATTGGTCTTATAGTTTTCTACGGAGTTTCCTTCACGCGCAGGTTACTTATCAATTCTTCAGTAAAAACTAATCAAAACAGTTGAGTATAGAAAGAAACCGGATAAAATCATAGGTTTACTAGAGAGAAAGAAGTTCCTAAAGAAATCTAACAAGACCTTAGCATACATTTCTTTTTTACGTGTTAAAAAACCCGTCCTCCCATAGTGTATGGAAGTACGGGTTTTTGTGTGGCTATCTGCCCTATATCCGGTAGAAATTTGTTAGAAATCCATTCCTCCCATTCCACACTTTAGCGAAAAACCCCCCGCTATATCCATTACTCAGTTTCGCAAGTAAACTTGAAATCCTCGCAAGTAAAACTCCCATTTTTGCAAGTAAATTCCTAATTTTTGCAAGTAAGTGGTGCATTTCCGCAAGTAATGTTCTCATTTCCACAAGTAACAAGTCTGCAGCCCGTCTGCGAATCTCTGCAAACACTTAAAACTGCCATATTTAGCAAAAATTTAGTTTTCCAAGCGAAAACGTCAGTGATCCTGATAAAATTTTTAAAAAAACTGACTTGGCAGGTCCTCAGTTGGACAAGAGTACATTCTCTCAGCTCTTACCCAAGCTTCCGAATCATACTTCGTTTTACCTCTGTCAAGATTCCCTTTCTTCAAGAACATCCAGCAGGTGTCTGCCTAATTCTTCGGAGCCTCCATCCCCATTTCAGCCCACTCTTCCTTAGCTGGACCATATAAGCCGGGAACCCTGAGGCCGGCCTGGCGCATGAGGACGGTCATCTGTCCCCGATGGTGGGTCTGGTGCTGAAGGATGAAGTACAAGGCTGAAGCCTTGGTCATTGTTCTGCCAAAGAAATCCTGTTCTTCTGATAGAGTAGCATCTGTCCATTTCTTGTTGATGGCGGATGCTAATGCCTCACTGTCCTTGCGGTAGGTGTCTGCGATCAGCTGGGCGGAATCTGGAACAGGATAATCTTTTGTCGGTGTTCCTTCTGAAAGCTGGACCACGGAAGCCAGTCCTCCGACAGCAGTTGCCAGATGCCAGGCAAGCCTGCCTAATGTCCAGTTATCAGGTGTAATCTGCTGATTCAATGTTTCATCGGTCAGCTGGTCGAGCACCTTCTGGGTAGATCTTGCTTCATAATTCCATGTTTTTAAAAATTCTTCGCGCGTTTGGAACATAGAAATTCCTCCTTTTTAATGACTGCCTTGTTAGATTCTATACGGTCGTGGTACGTTCCTGCCAGAAACGTTCACAATAGACCGGTTTCACTATGATAAAATCCGCTTCCATAAAAGCCGGTACTTTCTCCCTAAAATTCAAAATATTCCATCTTCTCGTTTGCTATTTGGCTCTCAGTGTTTTTAGACTGTAGTTGAACACAATAAAATCTGGGAGGCACGCTATGAAAAGAAAGCTCTATGTTTTTCTTGTCTTCATGCTCAGTTTTTTGATTGTTTCAACGCCATATTCAACATCGGCCAAGACGGCTGCTCTGAAAAAGAAACAGGAGACCTATTCACAGGTTGATTATGGAACGGATGGGATGGTGGCATCCGCCCATCCTCTTGCTTCTAAAATTGGGGCGGATATATTGAAGAAAGGCGGAAATGCCGTGGATGCCGCGATTGCGATTCAGTATGCCTTAAATGTCGTAGAACCGATGATGTCGGGGATCGGCGGCGGCGGGTTCATGATGGTGTATGATGCCAAAACGAAGAAAACGACGATCGTGGACAGCCGGGAACGCGCTCCGGGCGGTGCAAAGCCGGATATGTTCCTGGACAAAAACGGAAATCCCATTCCTTTTGATGAACGCGTGATGAGCGGTACATCTGTCGGCGTGCCGGGAACACTGAAAGGTCTTGAGCGCGCCCATGACCGCTGGGGCACAACACCGATGGCCCGGCTGATCAATCCTTCGATCAAGCTTGCCGAAGACGGTTTCCGGATTGATTCTGTGCTGGCGAAGTCCATTGCAGACAGCCAGGACAAGCTGAATAAAAGCGCAGCTAAAAAGGTGTTCCTGCGTAAAGGCACACCGCTGAAAGAAGGAGAAAAGCTCGTCCAGAAGGATCTGGCGAAGACCTTCAAGCTGATCCGCTCAAAAGGCTCGAATGTGTTCTATAATGGTGAGATCGGCCGTCAGCTGGCAAGAACTGTCCACGAAAAAGGCGGCTCCATGCAGCTCAGCGACCTCAGGAAATACAGCGTCACCATCGACCAGCCCATATGGGGAGATTATAAGGGCTATCAAATCGCGAGCATGCCTCCCCCAAGCTCAGGCGGTGTGTTTCTCCTTCAAATGCTGAAGATTCTGGATGACTACCAGCTTTCCCAGTACGGAATCAAATCATGGGAGAAATATCACCTTCTTTCCGAGGCGATGCATCTATCCTATGCAGACCGGGCTGCTTATGCCGGTGATCCGGAATTTGTAAATGTTCCGCTAAAAGGGCTGCTGGATCCGGCGTATATCAAGGAACGGCAGAAGCTGATCAGCATGGATAAGTCAGCCGCGACCGTTCAGGCAGGCGATCCATGGAAGTACGAAACATCTTCCCGCGACTATAAAATTGTAAAACAGAATGATGACAAGAAAATCGGACAGACCACCCACTTCACTGTGGCTGACAAATGGGGCAACACGGTATCCTATACAACCACCATCGAGCAGGTATTCGGCAGCGGCATCATGGTTCCTGGCTATGGGTTCATGCTGAATAATGAACTCACCGACTTCGATGCCGTTCCAGGCGGTGCAAATGGGGTCGAGCCATACAAGCGTCCGCTGAGCTCCATGACACCGACCATCGTTTTTGAAAACAAAAAACCGGTCATGACCGTCGGCTCACCAGGAGGCCCGACCATCATCGCCTCCGTACTCCAAACCATCATCAATTCACTGGAATACGATATGGAGCTGAAGGCAGCTGTCGAAGAGCCAAGGATTTACACCAACAAACCAGGTTCCTACACAAAGGAAAAAGGAATTCCGGCGGAAGTGATCGCCAAATTGAATTCACTCGGTCATTCTTTCAAAACTGAAAACACCGATATCGGCAATGTTCAAAGCATCTTGATCAATAATAAAGAAGGATATTTCAAGGGCGTTGCTGACTCCAGCAGGAACGGGGCAGCTATTGGAATTGATGCGAAAGGGAATAAGAATTAATTAAAGAGGTGCCTGGATTTTCCGGGCATCTTTTTTTGTGTGTGCAGCTGGGAAACTCTCATGTACCGCCTTCCACCCTATTTCCTCATAAAGGTTCGGCTTATAGAAGCTGAGTACTTCACTTAATGGGTTCTCAAGCCATTCTACCTTTTTTTCTTTTTTCTTTTTCTTTTTTTTAATTTTCTTTTTGATAGGGGCTTTATCCAAAATAAAAATCGATCATAAGTCTTTCTTTGCAGGATAAGTATCCAAATAAACTCGAATAGTTGCCATAGCACTATAGAAATAAGAATGCCAAGGCTGATGTAAGACATCCATAAAAAATAGTTACCAATCCGAACACCGCTCATTCCCAGTAATCCAGGAATTAAAACAAAGAGTAGAAAAATAATCAATTTGTTCCTCACATAAATTCACCTATCGTTCTTTCTTAGCTTCCGTGTATTTTCCCCAGGGCACAGAGTATGCCATTTACTCCATTATATGATATGCATCTACCCATTTGACCGGTTGTAACAATAGCAATTTTCATCCCCACCTCCCCTTCTTACCAGCCATGAAATTAATGGGATTTTTTTCCTATCCCGCCGTCGAATAATTGGTTCCTTTGTTGCAAGGAGTCTATTCTTCGGTTATCGAAATAGTAGAGGCATCAACTAAAAAGGAGGCCATACTATGAAGAAAACTCGAAGGAAAGCTCTACAGCTGACAGCAGCTGCCGCGTTGGCAGCCGGTTTATTCACGGGAACTGCAGCGGGTGCCCAATCGCTGCCCGGGTCTGCGAAGCCGGGTTATCAGCCGCCGGGTCAGGCACAGCTCGCACAAACGGATCCTTTTTCATCCCAGAAAAGAAAAGGAGCCGGCAAGAATGTTCTGGGACCCGCTGCCCCGAAGTATAAGCTTGATGCCAGTTATGACAGTGAGACTCATAAGGTAAAAGGCAAGCTCCAGGTGACGTTCAAGAATAATTTAAAGATGGACCTTCATGAGCTGTACTTTAACGTATGGGGCAATGCAGAGACTTATACGGATAATGGCGGCGGAATTGATGTAAGCAATGTGAAGGTGAATGGCAAGAGAGCGGTTTATAATGTGGATGCGACAGCCCTTCATATCCCGACGGTCAATCTTAAGAAAAACAAGCCAGCCACTGTGACGATGGACTTTGATGTGACGGTCCCTGAGCAGCAGGACCGCTTTGGATGGTATAAGAACACCGTTTCCCTTGGAAACTGGTTCCCGATCCTGGCCGTCTACGATAAGGAAGGCTGGAATGTGGATCCTTACTTCCCTTATGGCGAGTCCTTCTATTCCCTTACAGGGGACTTTGATGTGACCCTGAAAACCGACAAAAAACAGGTGATTGCAGCGACCGGGACTGAAGTTGGACGGCCGCTTCTGATCAACAATAAAATCACAAGGCATTACAAAGCAAAAGACGTGCGCGACTTCGCCCTGGAGATGGATCCCAATTATAAAGTGAAAAAAGGCAGCGTCAATCATGTAAAAATCAATGTGTATTATACAGAGGAGCAGGCAAAATACGCTGATTCCATGCTGAAGGCTGGACTCAGGAGCATCGATCTGTTCAGCGATCATTTCGGCACTTACCCGTGGCCGGAGCTTGATATCGTCGGCATGGAAGGCTGGTTTGGCGGAATGGAATATCCTCAGCTGACGATGATCAGCATTGCCGGAAATCGTTCCAAAGAATGGGTTGAATCCGTTACCGCCCATGAAATCGGGCATCAATGGTTTTATGGGATCATCGGCAATAATGAATATGACGAGCCGTGGCTCGATGAATCATTCGCAAGCTTCGCCGCAGCTCTTCATGACAATGACCTGGATGGATTGACAACGAAGCCGCACCCGAATCCTGATTTCCATCTCTCCTCACCGATTTCTAAGTTTACATCCTACGGAGAAGAAGGCATTGATGCTTATTACGGGATGATTTACGGCTACGGCTCCAGAACACTCAATGATCTGCGCCTGAAGCTGGGAGACAAAGTATTCTACTCTGCCATGAAAAATTATTTTAAAGAAAAGAAATTCGGCATCACCACGACGCGTGACTTCATTCGCATCATGGAACGGGAAACCGGCCGGGATCTCGGAGAGTTCTTCCAGGAACACCGCGTATTTATTGCAGATCAAAAATAGAACATCCTCATCAAAATCACCAAAACCGCTTAGAGGTCAATCTAAGCGGTTTTGTTTTTGTCCGGATTTGCCTTTCACTGCATCGAGAATCAAGGAAGGAAACACAAGCCTTCCGCCCTGGTTCCTCGGATCATATTTACTTGACCGAAAGATAACACCCTGGGTTCCATCCCAATTATTCTGATGAAAAATCCCTGTTTCATCACAATATTCCAGCAAGGTAACATCAAATCCGGCCTCTTTAAACATCATGGATAAGGTTTTATAATTGTGAACGATTTTATGACTGGCTGCCGGATGGTCCTTGGGTCCTGGACCGCCAACCTGCACGATTCTTTGGTACGGCTCATCGGGAAAATAGCCATCAGGCACCGCACAGCGGACATAGCCCCTATCACCGAGATACTTGAAGCAGAGCTTCGCAGCTTCCACTCCCTCTTCGTATGTCAGATGCTCCCATACATGCTCAGCCAGAATGGCCCTGACGGTTCCTTCCTGAAATCTGTGTCTCCATGCCGTCTCGTCCAATAAGTTCAATTCCTCTTCCTGTGTATGTATCCAGCCGGGATTGTTCCTATATTCCCCTGCCCCTATCACTATTTTTAAAGATTCCATTCTGTGATCCTTTCTGATGATCAGAGCTTGTACAGTTGCTCCGGCCGTTCTTCGATATGCTGCTCCTCTTTATCCGGTGACAAAGTCAGTTATTTAAACACGCTGGCCATTTGGCGCTCAATCTCCGCCACCGCCTCCATCACCACCGCTGTCTCCCCCGCCATCACTGCTGCTGTCCCAAAAATCCAGCCAATCACTCCAGTCCCCCCGGTCCCTTCTTCTTTCTTTCCGGTGCGGCTCCACCCAGTAAATCTCAAAGACTACTAAATTAATTAAAAACAAGATAATCATTGTGATTATCAAATAGGAACTGTATGAAAAGCAAACTACTAAAATAATCCATAATGCAGACAACTTAAATACCACATTCGCAGCAGTACGGTATTTCACACTCATCCCCTCCGGCACTTATTTGTTATATATTACCATATTGATACAAAAAGCTAAAGCCTGCCATCAAGAGCCGGAAGCTTAGAGGCAGGCAAAGATTAATTATTCATCATGACCGTTTTTGTTCCCTCTGAATCACTTGAGAATTCTTGAGGTTTGTTGTTTCCTATCATTTGAAGCCAGTAACCCTTCATGTCTTTATTTCCTGGATTCTGTTGAAGGATCGGTTTTTTACCTAATATATAATAATCGCCTCTAACCAAAATATTTTCATACTCGCCGCCTGCCACAATCAGGTTATATGGATGCTTTCCTTGATCATAGAAGAAGTGCTGTTTATTTAAAGCATCGAGATTTTTAAATAAAGAAGCTGCTTTTGTTAATTTCTCAAAAGAATCATACCTTTTAGCATCTATCTCTGAGATGGTTGCATGTTCCACCTCCTGGTCTTCCCGGTAGCGGTAAATTGTAAAGCTGTCTCCTCTTTTCTCGATAATGTTAAATTTAACGGATTCGATCCTGCTATTCTTATCCAGCAGCATCTGAAAATTTTCAATTTTTGCGTTTTTATTTATATCCTGCTCATTTTTTACCTCTTTCCATTTTTCAGCCAGCTTGACTGATTCAATAGTTTCCCCCTTAAAAAGCTGGGCATGGGTATCATCCGTTACATAATGAATCCCCCATGCCAGACTTGCTGTCAAAAGTAATAAAAGCCCCCAATTATATAACTTCATCCTAATCACTCTTTCTTTTTACTAATCCGTTGGTATGTTCTGGCAGGTGTTCCCTGTCATGCCATAAATCATTTGATCCTGCTGATGGATATCCAGTTATCCACTAAAGTCAAATTAATGATAGAACTGCCTTTTGAAAAAGACACGCGGACTCCCTCCACTCGCCTTATTCCCACCCCTGTGCCTTCAAAGCCCATTCGTAACTGAAGGGGATGCCATGAACCTCTGTGGCGGGATTCCAATGATAGCTTTTACTCCCCTTGTTTTCCTTAATCAGTTCAGCTTATTTGGGACTGGAACCCCAGCAAATCCTCATTGGGCTCGTATGGAAAAAAGATAAAAAAATAAAAGCCTCATGCAAGAAGCAAGGGAGAGGAAATTATCATCGATACAAGTCTCAATTTTATTAAGTTTTTTCATCCGCCATCCACCACAACTTAACTTCATATCCATATATTTACTATTATTCTATCATGCGGCCCTTCCCATTAAAATAGGCAGAGTGATTTTTCACCCTGCCACCAGAATTTTGCTTTTATTGCAAAATAGAAACGCCTTCCATATCCGTGAAGGCCGGAAGATACTCTCCATGAGCCTCAATCAAGTCATCGCACAGGGAAATGATGTCGTCCATGGACAGCTCTGCTGCTGTATGGGGATCGACCATGGCTGCCTGGTAAATATGCTCTTTCTTTAGCGTGATTGCGGCTTCAAGGGTGAGCAGCTGGGTATTGATATTGGTCCGGTTGAGGGCTGCCAGCTGTTCCGGGATGTCCCCGACATATGTTGGAGTTATGCCGCTCCTGTCAGCGATACATGCCACTTCAACACAGGCTTTCTCAGGCAGATTGCTGATCAGTCTTCCCGTGTTTGGGACATTGCCTCCAAACTTGAACGGAATATTGGTTTCCATGGCTTCAATGATGCGTGAGCCGTATTCATCGGAGCGGACATGCTTTAGTGACCTGCTGTTCACGAGATCCTCCCTCATGTCAGACCAGCCGTTGATTTGCTCCACACAGCGGCGCGGATACTCGTCGAGTGGAATGTTGAATCTTTCAATCAGTTCCGGATAGCTGCTCTTGATGAAGTATGGATGATATTCCGCATTATGCTCGGATGATTCAGTCACATAATAGCCGAACTTATCCATGAGCTCATATCTCACCATGTCAGGATGCTTCGCTTTTTGTCTTTCTTTTGCCCTCTTTTTGATTTCTGGATAAAGATCCACACCATCCCGTTTTATTTCAAGGAGCCAGGCCATGTGGTTGATGCCGGCAATCTTTTCCTGAACACCTGAAGAGTTCATCCCAAGTCCTCCAAGCAGTTCCCGGGTACAGGACTGCACGCTGTGGCAGAGCCCGACGGTCCTGATGCCTGTGAATCGGTTCATATAGCCGGTCAGCACAGCCATCGGATTAGTATAATTCATAAATAACGCATCGGGGCATACTTCTTCCATGTCTCTGGAAAATTCAGCAAGAACCGGTATCGTCCGCAGGCTGCGGAAAATGCCGCCGATTCCGATCGTATCGGCAATGGTCTGGCGGAGACCGTATTTCTTCGGAATCTCGAAGTCTATCACTGTGCTGGGCTTGTATCCGCCCACCTGGATGGCGTTGATTACATACCTGGCTCCCCTCAGCGCTTCCTTCCGGTTGGAATAGGCCGTTATATTAATATTCTTTCCCAAACTCTCCTTCAGATTGTTCAGCATATTCTCTGAGTCTTTTAATCTCCCGGCATCAATATCGAAAAGGGCAAATTCGGAGCCCTCCAGTGCCGGTACAAGCATGCAGTCTCCCAGGACGTTCTTTGCGAATACCGTGCTTCCAGCGCCGAGAAATGTAATCTTTGGCATAATACCCTGCCTCCTTTTTTCATGAATGAACCCGCTTGGATCTCCAGGTGAATCGCCGGCCACCAAGCAGGCTTCCGTATTCTTCCTAACAGGCAGAGCCGGCACTGCTCATAGGAGAGTGCCGGCCCCGCTTTCTATTCACCAGTCTGGTGGACCCTTCCAAGGGAAGGCTCGATTACCTTCTGCTCCTTCAGGTACTGAAGGAAAGCCCAATGATCGACTTCTCCTCTCTCCGGGTCTCTGTATTGCTTGAACGTCTGATAGCCGTCGCTGCCCCTTATGAGATAAGCAAGCGCCGCTACGCGGTATGTGCGGTCAACATTCAGTTCTTCTCCATTGATCAGAACATCTTCCGGGCTGACTTTTTGTCCAGCAGGCTTGCTGTTATCGAATGTATAGCTGACATTATGGGAAACGGCCAGCGGGAAGAAGCCCGTGCCGTTGGCCCCGGGGCGCCATTGCTCCTCGAGAATCTGGTCGATTTCTCTTCCGGTCAAACTTACCACCACAACCGGATTCTGGTAGCCCTGTGCGTCCCATTGCTCGCCATACAGAATTTGTCCGTCCTGGTCATTTGGCCTGGTTCCTTTTTTATATGGCAGATCCCCCCTGAGGGGGCTGCTTGCCGTGAGGGCGAACTCCGCTGGACTTTTCACCTTCTGCCCGGCTGCATAATGGGCGTCAGCTGCTAGATTCGCAAGTGTACTCTCGCCATTTTTGTTCCTTGCACGGGTAAGGTCTCCCGTCTGCTTTGCTACTGGTTCTGCAGCACGTTCCCTGCCTCTGTCTGCCCAGTAGTTGACCAGCTTGTCAATTTCCGGATCCTTAGGCACATCTCTTGTGACAGCTATATTGTCAGAGGTCGTCAGCTCACGGACCGGCTCTTTTGTTTTTGGGTCAATCCATAGATTGAGTTCTGTTAACAGCCGGCCGTGATTGCTGCCTTCCACGACCGGGCGAGGATTGCCATCCGGATCAGGTAGTGAGCAATTGAAAGCTCCATGCCAGTGGCCGGTGAAAATAGCATCAATTTCCGGAGTGGCACTCTTTGCAAAATCAATCACCGGTCCTCTCGGATTTAAACAGCTGTTGTAATATCCATCATGCGTACCGCCTTCATGCACAACCGCTACAATGGTTTCCACGCCCTTGGCTTTCAGTTCCTTTGTATAGCGGTCCGCTGCTTCTGTCAGGGGATCCACCGTGAGGATGCCTTCCTGGTAGGAAGTGGTGCCAAGCACGGTTTCGGTTGTGGTAAGTCCAAGAAACCCGACAGGAATAAACTTGCCCTTTCCAGCCGGTATCTTCTTGATGGTATATGGCTTAAGAAGCAGTTTTCCTGTTTTCGCATCCCGGATGTTCGCACTTAGATAGGTGAAATCCGAGCCTTTATATTTTTTGCCGTCAGAGTCCCTGAAACAGCTGTCTACCTCTTTTTCACCAATACACGTCCCCTTCATCATATGTTTGGTCAAATCAGCCAAACTGGGATCGAACTCATGGTTTCCGGCAGCTGTCAGTTCAACATTCAGCTTGTTCATCAGTTCAATCGTCGGCTCGTCCCGGAAAGCAGCCACTTCAAAGGGCCAGCCGCTGAAATTATCCCCGACAGACAATCGGATCGAGTTCTTGTGACCCTCGGCAAGCCGGTCGAGATGTGTTGCCATATAGGCGGCACCGCCCACTGTCAGCGGACCGTCCGGGGAATTGATTTTCCCATTGGCCGCATCATTCATGGGCTGCAGATAGCCGTGGAAATCTGTCATGCCAAGCAGCTGCACATTTAAAAGCTTATCCTTACTCTTCTTTGCCGGCGTTCCCTCCTTTTCTTTTGCCGCTCCTTCAGCATGACTTAAAGCTCCGGGAGGGAGAGTGACCAGGTATAATAGGGTTGCAAGCAGCATCAATAGCGCTTTTGCATTCTTTTTCATCATGAACTCCTCCTTACATTCTCTTTATATCTAACGGCAAGCGGCATCGGAGAAATGTTTCGGAAGGCAGGTTCAAGTCCTTGATGTATAGCTTACTCGGGGTGGAAACCTGCCAGGCCTTTCACGGCAGTCTGATTTCTTGCCTTGATGGCTGCGCCGGCTAAACCCGAATCTTCTTTAAGAAGGCTGCATTCAAGCCTTCCAGGCCAGTTTTTTTGCAGCGGGTGGGTACAGAGGGCAGCATATTCGTCTTGAATCAGTTGAAAGAATTCCGGGGAATGATTGATCACTCCCCCTCCAAATACCAGGATATTTGGGTCAAGGGTGCATGTCATCTGAAAAGCAGCGAGTGCGAGCTGATAGGCTCTGCTTTGGAAGAAGGAATGGAGTTCTGGATTCCCCCTTTTCCACTCGCTGGCAGCCCCTGCAAGGGACGGGATATTAAAAGCGGCGGCCGCATGCCTTTCCATGGCAGATCCGGATGCATATGTTTCAAGTGTCCCGCCTTCCACCGGGAATAAGCCCACTTCACCCGCCAGCCCTCCTCCCCTGATGGGTTTGCCTTCATAGAGGATAGTGGCTGCTATTCCGGTGCTGATGGTGATGTAGACAAAGAGGGTTCCCCCATCTGCCCGGACTGAATGCTCCCCGATCGCCGCTGCGGCTACATCATGCTCAAATGCAAGAAGCGCATCAGGAAACTCGCCCCGCAGTCTGTCCCCGAGCGGGTAATTCCGCCATGGCAGATTGTTCTGATAAACAGCCACACCGTTTGCCGTATCCACCTGGCCGGGCATGGCAACTCCCATCCGTTTGATGTCTGCTTTATCCAGGCCGGCAAGGTGAAGGGTTTGGTCAATTCCCGATAGCAGCGATGTGTACATATTCTCCTCTGAGGATACATCGCTCGGGGCAGTAAACCGGGCAGTCCTGCTGCCGGTACTGTCGAAAATCCCGGCGGCGATTTTTGTGCCGCCAATATCCACCGCTAATGTATAGTCCATACAAGCCTCCCCGTAATCATTTATATGGATAATTCAACAACCTGGGTGAGGTTCCTCGGCTGATCGGGATTAAGTCCCAGGGAAAGCGCCTTATAATAGGCCAGCAGCTGCAGCTGGGGCATACAGGCGGTCATAGCTTCGTCTACTGTGACCCCGGAAGGAAAGTCAATCGAGATATCACCCTTCAAAGCGGGCCCGGAACAGCCAAAAACAATCACGGTCCCCTTTTTATTCTGTATATCCTGAATCAGGGCCTGATCATATTCCTTCGAAAGATCACTGCTCAGCAGAATGACCGCGGTCTTCTCATCGACGATGGAGATGGGGCCATGCCTGAATTCGAGGCTAGAATAACTTTCACACGCAACCTGGGTCATTTCCTTCATTTTTAGCGTCGCTTCCTTCACGATGCCATGAAAGATGCCGGGACCAAGAAAAATGAATTGCTGAAATCGTTTATCTTCAGCAATCGGCTCCATGATATCCTTGCCGGCGAGCTGTCTCTTGGCGAGTTCCGGCGCCCCCGCAAGGGCCTCCTTCACTGCCTCATCACCTGCAATGGCCGCAGCATAAAGCTGAAGGGCATAGAGCATACAGGTGAACGACTGGGTCATCACAACGCTTTTCTCCTGAATGAAATCAAGGAGAATCACATCATCGGCAAGTTCGGCTGTTTTACCATCCGGGCTGCAGGTGACAGCGAGTGTCTGGATGTTTTCCCCGCCCTTTATGCTTTGCAGCGCCTTAACGGCCTCGCTTGTCGTGCCTGAACGGGAAATGACAATCATCACATATTTTCTTCCTTTTGAGAAAATGCTTTCCCGGTCCATGAAAATTTCCGAAGCCGGAACTGCTGCTGCCATTCGGCCTGTTGTCCGCTGAAAGTATCTGGCGGCTGAATGTGCCAGATAAAAAGATGTCCCGCAGCCTGTAAAGAGATAGACGGTATCAGAAGATTCTTTTTTGAATTCTTTATTCTTCATCCATTGTGATGTTTTCTGCATGGCCTCATGCTGACTCGTGATTTCATTCCAAGTATGAGTATTCATAGGCTCTCTCCCTTCTTTTAAAGCGGCTCATATCAGCCTTTATATCAGTTCCGTATAAAACCGGCAGCGGTCTCCCCTGACAATCGACTTACAATATTCCACAGGCTGCTTCTGTTCATTGTAGGCCACCCTCTCGAGCAGAAGCGCCGGACTTCCTACCTTCACTCCGAGTTGAAGTGCTTCATATTCTAAAATGAGTACGGGTTCAAAAGTTTCCTTGGCAGACGTGACATGGATGTTGAATTCTTCTGCCAAAATGTCATAAAGCGGGACATCACCGATCCTTCTCATTTTCCCTATGTCATCAGCCAGTGTGCACGGCAGATAAGAGGACTCCAATATGATCGGCTCATCTTTCGCACACCTGAGGCGTGAGAGGAGGATGACTTTGTCTTCCCTTTCAATCTTGAGCGCATTGGCAACTTTCTGCCCGGCTTTCACGATCTTGAGTTCGAGGATAATATCCCTGGGCTCGAGCCCCTTTTCCTTCAGCACCTGGCTGAAGCTGTAGAAACCTGAAAGTGAATGCTCGATTTTGGGTTTATTGACGAATGTCCCGGTTCCCTGCAGGCGGTAAAGCGCCCCCTCCTGCACAAGATCGTCAATGGCTTTTTTCACCGTATTCCTGCTCACATTATATTGATCAACCAGCTGGTGCTCGGACGGTATTTTATCACCAGGCTTCCAGGTGTAATTCTCGATGTTCTCCGCAATGATTTCCTTCAGTTGGTGATAGAGCGGCACAAAGCTTTTTGGGTCCAGCATTTTCATATCTTCTTCTCCTTATGTTTCCATGATGATTGCAGCGGTTTTTTTCTTAGATGGCGAGTCCTGCTTTTTCAGCGGCTATCCGCCGGTTAATTTTTTCTCTCATCCCAAGGAGCCATTCGGGACCTTGCGGATATTGCGTAAAGGTGATGGGCTCATCCAGCCCGCTTTCAAGCATTTCTATCACTTCATCCCTGCCGATCAAACCACCCAGCAGCTGCAGCGCCCTCAGATCCTGCAGCGCATCAAAGAACACCTCAAGCCGGATGGATTCGACAGCTCCTTCCTCACCGGGATAGACAAGGAAAGGATCGCCGGCCGGAAACCCGTATCCGGCATCGGTGTTGCGATACGGATCAATCCTGCTCCGTGACAGCCTTGAGAACCAGAAATTATAGCCCCAGTGCAGGAAGCCTTTGATGTTGAACTTATACAGCTGCATGCCGAGGATCCGGCTGCGTGCGGAAGGGAAATTAATAAAGCGGTTGGCTGTCTTTTTGTATTGTTCACAGCAGTAATACGTCCATAAATCTGGTACAGCCTGCTGAATGAATTCCTCAATATGGTCGCTTGACGGAATCGGGTTACGGACGATCCCTGACTTATAAAATTCAAAATCGGACAGGGCATCGATTACGGGAAAATCAGCCAGATATCGATGGATGATTTCACTTGCCTTTTTATAGGAACCGAGATGCTCCTTTCTCGGTTCATCCGACACATGGAAGTATACCTGCTTTTCCAGGTTCCTTGACTTTATAAAGCCGATCAGCTCCGGTAAAAGCTGTGACAGGAAATGGGTATATTCTTCACCGGCAGCATCTGTTTCCCAGCCGAAGATCCTGTGATAGCTGCCCTCTTCCGTGGCCATGATCTTTGGCGCATGTCCCGCTCCCCACTGGGTGAAAAAGTGGCTGAATTCAAAGAACTGAATTCCTCTTTCACTGCATAGATCTATCCATTTCTCGAGAAGCTCAAAAGAGAATTCATAGGAGTCATTTGTTTTCTTAACACCTACGAGCTGGACCGTCGGCCTTTCCGCTCCCGGTGCTGTATCGAGCGGCGGAGTGAACAGGGGCGTAAGGATCATGTTCACTCCGTGGCCCGCTGCGGTTTTGACATAGGATCCGATCAGTTTCCAATGTGCTTCACTGAATACGTCCACATTGTAGTGGACAGCCAGGCAGTCGGAGTGGAACCACTCTGTATGAATCAAGGTCTGCTCTGGCAGGCTTTCGCCGATCACTTCCAGTACAAAGGTCTCGGCTGCCAGAGGACTGCCGTCTTCCGACAGAAACAGAATTTTGATAGGATGCTCTCCACCGGCAGAATCCTCAGGAATTGTCACAGTCACCCATAGTGCCCGCCACTGATCCGGGAACGCTGTCAGTCCCTCTTCCTTCAAGGGAAAGAGCGGGTCCGGATACAGGCCGGGCGTTGTGCGGATAACATCGCTGTCCTGATCATGGTAGCCGGTCAATTCCGCCGGGACGAGGCCGGCCTCCCTGAGCATGACAGACCCGCCGAAAGCTGATTGTACTGAAACCGACATCTTGCCGAGCTGTCCCCTGTTCCTGTAGGCAACCTGAAAGGAATAGACCTCACCAAGCAGCGCTGTTCCGCTTTTGACTGACGGCGCATGCAGCTCCTCATCCGCAAAAACTTTTACCAGTGAACTGATGCACCTTGTGTCCAGTAGTAACTCGCCTTTTCCCATGCTTCTCCTCCTCAAATAAAGTTATCCGATCGAACTCTATAAGTTGAGTGACTATGTATGTAACGCAAGTATAGCCTTGACAGGTTGATGGGTCAACCCGATTTTTGAATATTCAATAAATTTGTCGAAAAAATAAAACCGGCCCTGGGGCCGGCTTCGTTCTGGATTATTCGTTTTCCATCTGGGAGTTTTTCATGGATTCAGTCATCCGCCAGTAAACGAACAGGCTTATCGCAATACATCCAGCAACATAATAATAGAATAGTGATTCATGGCCGATATTTTTCAGCCAGAGTGCGATGAACTCGGCTGTCCCGCCGAAGACGGCCACTGTGATGGCATAAGGAAAACCAACGCCAAGGGCCCGGATTTTTGTCGGGAATAATTCTGCTTTTACGATCGCATTGATGGATGTATAGCCAGTGACGATAATCAGGCCTGCCATCATGAGCAGAAAAGCGGTCAATGGGCTGCCGGCCTTTTCCATCAGCATGAATAGCGGAACCGTCAGCAGGGTGCCGAGGATTCCAAAGCCCATCAGGAGCGGGCGGCGTCCGATGCGGTCCGATAATCCCCCAGCAAGCGGCTGAAGGACCACGAATACCAGCAGGGCTATGAAGTTGATCCAGCTGACCTGATCTTTTGGGAGTCCCACTGTATTGACCATGAACTTTTGCAGATAGGTTGTATAGGTGTAAAAGGCAACCGTGCCTCCGAGTGTAAGGCCCACAACGGTCATCACAGCCTTCGGATGCTGCATCAGCACCTTCAGGGTCCCTGCATTCTCACGGCTGGTGGTTTTCATTTTTTCGAATTGTTCAGATTCATCCATCGTCCGGCGGAGCCACAGGACAGCCAGTGCCCCAAGTGCACCGATGGCGAACGGAATCCGCCAGCCCCAGGAATTCATATCCGCTTCACTCAGGATCTGCTGCAGGATAATCTGAACTCCGAGTGCAGTCAGCTGCCCAGCCACCAGTGTGACATATTGGAAGCTGGAATAAAATCCGCGACGGCCGCTGCTGGCCATTTCGGATAGATATGTGGCCGATGTCCCGTATTCTCCTCCCAATGATATTCCCTGAAGAAGGCGGGCTGCCACTAGAATGACCGGGGCCCAGATTCCGATCGACTGATAGCTCGGCGTTAGCGCGATGATGAGCGATCCTCCTGCCATGATCGTGATCGAGAGCGTGAGGGCAGCCCTCCTCCCATGCCGGTCTGCATATCGGCCCATAATCAGGCTGCCAATCGGCCTCATCAGAAACCCGACTGCAAAAATAGCCGCCGTGTTCAGGAGCTGGGAAGTGGAATCTCCCTGCGGAAAGAATTCTGCTGAAAAATAAACGGCAAAAGCCGAGTACACATACCAGTCATACCATTCAATCAGGTTCCCTACGGATCCTTTAAAGATATTAGCGGTAATGCGCCTTGAATCTGCTTTTTGTACGGATGATTTCATTTGTCTCCTCCTGACTCGGACTGAAATTGAATGAACAAAATAAAACATTAGTGCGAATAATTATTATTTTCTCATAATGTTTTGCAAAAGTGAATTTTGGAACTCCCATTACAAAGACATGAAAGCAAAAATAGAGAAAAAGACCCGGGAAATAGGGGACTGTCCCCCATTTCCCAGAGCCATCTGTCAACTCTCCCAAGGCTTACAGGGTAAAAAGACAGTTGGGAAATGGAGCCTGGCCCCATTTCCCAACTGTCTATCTTTTACATTTGTTCCATAAAAATAAAATTGAAATCTGCAGAGATTTTGTGTATGGGGATCTTTTTTGGCAGGATGTGTGTTATGATAGGGGAGAATGAAAAATAGGGTAATAGACTTTTTTTAGTCATCCCTTTTAAGGGACGGTGAATCAAGAATGGAAAGGATTAGTGTTTTTCTTGACGACATCCGGAATGCACCCGATGGCTATTTAAGGATTGAAACAATTGATGAATGTATCGACATTCTTCAAAGATTTGAGATTGAGCATTTATCACTTGACCATGATTTGGTCAGCAAGCATAGAAATGGGACGCTTTTAGTTGAGATGATGATTCAGAAACAGCTGTATGCCAACCGGATCACCATTCACTCAGCCAATGCCCCCCGCGGGAAAGCGATGTACAACTCTTTCAAACAGGCGCAATTGGATTCGCTTATGCCCCTCTCTATCGCCATATCATTACGCCCTCTTCCCCTTTGGTCTTATTCAGACTCTGTGGTTAAATATTATGTAGATACGTTTTAATACTGGAGCGCATGTTAATATGACATGCGCTCTAAACAGTTTAATAGGCTCATTGCTTCGGAAATGAGATCAATATCATTCTTGATATCCTTTTTCACATGGTCATCAGAACAAGCGTCATATTCCCGGTGCAAGATCAAAAGCTCTCTGTTGAACAATATACACTCATCCACCATGCTGATCCTCTCCCATTATTTAATTAATTACTATACACATTCCCTATCGGCTTGCATAACTAAACAATTTATTCATTGTAATTATTTGGATGTTCTCTCAGACCTTATTCCTGGTACTCTTCAATCGTACTCTCAGCTGCATTATATACCTCAGACTTATCACCTGAAAGCGTAATCATCCATTCATCATTGGTTTTGTTGAGCAGCAGCTTAAAAAATCCTGCCTCCCGATACCTGCCGTCGATAAATTTGCTCTTCAGCACCCCTTTCATCGGCAGAGAACTGAAAACCTCCCTATTATTTCTTCCTTTTCACCCTTTCTGTAGCTGGTCATCAGCCACGTTCCGTCACCGCCGTTAGAGACCATTATGTAAGATGAGCTGGAGACCCGCCAGCCATACACCTTGTTCCGCTTCAGCATGGCCGCGAACTTTTCATCCGGCACTTCTTCCGGCTCTGCAACAGGAATGACAAATTCATCGGTTACTTCCTTTTGTGTTCTTCTGCAGGTCCGCTTAACGTGCATCCTGCCAGACTTGCTGATAAAGCTGCGAGCATGACTGTTTTTATATCTTATACACCGCTCCCCCATTCCCTTCTATATTCACAGCATTTTTGACAGTCACCCACACCATTTTAATGCCTGGGAGATTCAGTCTTTATTTCCGCGAATAATTTCTGTCATTTCCGATTAATGGTACTGCAGAAAAGTTTTCAAAGAAAAATCCCCTCGTCAGTGAAGGGGATTGGTCTATTAATCTATTTTTTAATTTTTAGAGTCTGGCCGACATAAATGCGGTCGCTCTTCAGATTGTTCAGCTTCTTGAGATCGGCTACTGACATCTTCACTTTTTTGCTGATGCTGTAGAGGGTATCACCTGACTTCACTTTATAAGCCGCTGTCTGCTGTACCGGTTTTCCTGCCTGAACAGGAACCTTCAGCACCTGCCCGGCTTTAAGTGCGTCAGTCTTCAGGTTGTTCAGCTTTTTAAGCGCTGCAACCGATGTTTTATATTTAATGGCGATCCGGTAAAGATTATCACCTTTTTTAACGGTATAAGTACCGGTCTTAGCGGGTGCCGGCTCTTCCTGATCCAGCAGGTACAGCATGTCCTTGCTGAAGGTGATTTTATGCTTTGACTTGTAGGCGGAGGCTGCCTTCTTGAAGCTTGCGTCCTGTGCATCCACATATTTGGTCATCGCCTTGAACGCTTTGTCATGCTCTGATTTTGAGATGTCGCCATTCAGAAAATCGATGGTATCGATTTCAAAGTTATACATTTCGACAAGGCTGTTATAAATATATTCGTCCATAGTCTGGATGCCAGCGTTATACTTGCTGAATTTTGCATCATCATCCAATGCACCGCTAAAATAGGTTAGATACTGGTCATACAGTTTCATGGCTTCTTTCTCAGTTTTTGCATTTTGCACTTTTTTGGCATAGCTTTCCACCGTACGGAAAATCTTGGCGTAATGAGCCGAGAACGTGTTCAGCTCTGTCTGGTATTTGGATACCTGTGCTGCTGATACCGATACCTGTGCTGTTGGAAGTGCTGCCGATCCTGTAAAGATCAGGGAAGCGGCCAAAAATGATGCGGCCAGTCCTTTTTTGGTTACCATGGATTCATTCTCCTTGCATGTATAATTTTGAGGTTTTTGGGTTTATATCCCTCTCAAGAATAGCATATGGAAAATGAGTCGAATACTGGTAAAAAATGATAATTGCCGCCTTATTTTTCCGAATTTCGCCTGCTGTAAGATTCCAGATAGGCAGCGTGACGGAACTGCAGGATTGGGTCTGGTGTCAGCTCGATTCCCTCTGTCATGATGGTCGGATCAAACAGCAATTCGTCATCTGCCGAGGCTTTTCCCATAATGGTGAGGGTGCCGGCGATGACCTGCTGGGAATCCCCCGGCCAGGCGGCTGTCGGATCATCAACCGGATCATCTTCCCCGCCAATCTGGATCGCCAGGCTGAATGAGACAGGGCCGGCTGACAGACGTTCATCCATCTCCTCATCCAGAAAATGCGGGCGGTCCTTCAACGTTTCCGTTTTGGTATACTCGGAAATGCCCCCCTCTGGCTTCCAAATAAACTTCACTGCCTGCTTCCGCCCCTCCTCTGTTACCAGATAAAAAGCATGAATGGAATAATATTGCGCCATTCCGTAGCTTGCAGGCATCCTTACTTCTTTAATCATGCTGTAAAAAGATCTGCTTTCAGGATAATCCTTGATTATTTTGGCAAATGCCTCGATATCCGGTTTTAACTCCTTCACAGAAGCAGCCGCTTTCATAATGTAATTGAAGGCTTTAGGAGTTCGGGCAAAAAAGACCGGTATGGTCGTGCAGACCAGATTCGTGATCCCGCCTCCCGGCAGCTGAAATTGCACCGCCATTCCCTTAGGAGGCGTGAGCCAGTCAGAATGAAAGGGATTGGTGGAACTATTGGAAAAACGGACAACAGCCCGGGTTTCGGTATTCCGCAGATGGGATGCTGAGGTCAGCGCCGCCGCCCTGCCGCTTGGAGTAAATATTGCTTCATACGTCTTTCCCCTTGCATGCGCTCTTTTCAGCCCCGGGTGTCTGCCGCCAATTTTTTCAATCTGGTCAATGGATTCAGCCGCAAGCTCGTTATTATGTATCAATGGATTTCCCCCTCTTCTTTTATGGAGTACTTTACCCTAAAAAGACGTAAACAGCACCGGTATACGCGAGAAATGAAAAGGCCACCATAAACGGTGCCCCATTGACTCATTCCAATTCACCTATAAATCATATTTCTCCTTCATAATAGAATTCATCTTCATCTGTGATATATTCTTTAAAACCCCATACCTGCATATCATCCGGAACAATCACTCCCCATTCTTCTTGAATGTTTCTTTCTTCAGAAAAACGCAGCCATTTTTGATGGGTCTCATCTCTTTCAAAGAAAGTATCAAAGTAAGATTTCCCTCTGAATATGATGATTTGTGAATCCCACAGGCTGGGTAAATTAATCGCAGTTACAACCCGGTAATTTTCCTGGTCATCCGGTTTAATTCCTTTAAGATGGTCCGCTCTTTCTAAAAGAGTTTGAACACAAAGCTTTCTGACTTTAAATGGCGTTTTACTGGAATCTACAAATCCTTGAGAAGCCGGCAGGTGCATATGCCAATAATCATTGAAAAAATCCATTGGAAAGTCCAATGTATTCTCTTTGATGTGTCTTACCATATCTTTAGATTTTCGATTAATCCCACGAACTTTTTTTTCCCGCATATGTCCTCCTCCTTTTTTTAGCTTTCCTGCCGTTTGGAGTAAATATTGCTTCTTAAGGCTATCCTCTTACATGCGCTCTTCTAAGCCCGGGATATCAGCCGCCTAATTCTTTAATCTGGTCCATGAATTCAGCGAAAATCTCGTTATAATGTATTAAATGATATCCTCGTCTTCTCTTTTGTAGTGCACCCCCCTCGATAAAACATTGATCATTGTTTTAGGCTCTTTTCGCATAGATAAAATACTCTTCAGGAGGCGGTTTCTCCATGGTTAAAGACATCTATGCATATTTTCGGACTTAACTAAAGAAGAGCAAATTCAACCATTTATCCTTTTAAAAGAAGACTTCATCGATAATGAAGATACTGATATGAAAGATGCGTTCACAACGATTAGAGAATCCCGTTTTAAAGAGGGATTAGGCTGTATTCATTGTGGAAGTGTAAAAGTAAAGCGAAATGGCAAGTACAGAGAGAGACAAAGATCTATGTCGTGACTGTGGAAAGTCTTTTAACGACCTATCCAATACACCGATTTCAGGAACACGTTATCTTGGTAAGTGGGTGAGTATTTTCAAATGATGGTGGAAGGATACAATGGGCAAGTCATTGCTCAGAAGGCTGGAACTGGTCGTGTAAAAGCAGAAGAAATTGACGCGGTTATTGGAAATTATATTGACCCGTCTTCTTTGTTGTGCACGGATACCGCCACGAACTACAAGAAACTTGCACTCATCAAGGCACTGAAGCACGAACCCATCAACCTGAGTAAAGAGGGGTATTTCAAAAAAGGCATCTACCATTTGCAAAACGTTAATAATTACCTAAACGTTTAAAGGGGTGGATGGATAGGTTCCAAGGAGTGGCTACTAAGTATTTGGACAACTACCTTTACTGTTCAACTTCCTACAGCAAAGTAAGAAGTTGGCTGAAAAAGAGCAGATAAACCAAATGCTCCTCAGTGCTTGCCAAAATTCGACTGGTATAAAGGTTAACTATTTACGAGAGATATAAAAACAGTCCTTTAATTGATAACTGCTCAGTTCACTGGGATATTTCTTTTTATACGATTTTCAAAATTGCAACTCCAATTCCCGTTACAGCAATTCCTGTAATAGCAGTAAGTAACACTGTTCTTAAACGCTTAGTGTTCACCCAAACTGTTATTCCTCCAATAATCGTAAATATAATACCAAAAAATATAGATGCAAAAGGATTAGTTGGAGTTATCCAATCATACCAAGACAAAAAGTCCATAAAACCCACCTCCATAAATTAAACACATCAAGTTTTTTTCATTACACTTAATTTTCACCTATACCTTAAACTGTAAGAGTCTTTGAATATATAATACCATAAAAGGTAAATTAATCCTGACAATGTCCTAAAAGCAACCAATGTTTACGAAAAGAGCCTTGTTCTAAGACGGAAGGATTATTTCCGTTAATTGTATAATTATATTTTAAACATAAAAAAAGCTGTTAGGAGAGCAATCGAATTGAATAATAGTGATGCAACAGAGAAAGAAAACTTTAAAGTTGGCTGTGAAAAATTTAAACTAGCGGGGGAAATATTTGATCAAGCTGAAGGTTATTATCATGGAATAGAAGGAAAGCAGCAAGATTATGGAGAAGCACATAAATTATATGAAAGGGCAGCTTTTCTGGGATATGGAGAGGCATACAGAAAATTAGGGAGTATGTACGAACTTGGTGAGGGGGTTAAAAGAGATTATAAACTGGCTCTCATTCATTATAAAGAAGCTGTAAAGTGTGGTGACATAAAAGCGAATGCCCCCATGGCGCTTTTATTATCAATTCCTGTCACTGAAATTTATAACTATGAAAATGCCATTTTGTGTTGGAACAGATACTTTCTATATATAAAAGAAAATGGTATAGATGAACTTGATCCCTTTTACATGTTTGATTATTTATTACAACTTGTAAAAAAATCTGTTCCTATACAATTTACCGAAGTTCTTAGCTTATTTAAAAATGAAATCCTTGATAATATCGAGCAGAGAATAAAATATCAAATAGTGAATGATCCTGAGTTGGTTGTAAAAACAAAAGGAGTCAAAGACCTGGTGGAACATAATTTTAAACTGAAATGATTCTGTATGTTGAACTTAATTTCTTTTGAGTCGGCCATGAATCTTTTTTGCTGTCTTCTCCCGGATTATCTAAAAATATTATACTGCTGCAAGTATATCCGCTCACTTCAAAGGTAACACTCTACTAAATAATTCAATCACGTTAATTCACTCATTTTAAAATGGCGTGCCTGTTCACACGCCATTTACAGTGCTATATTTTTTCATACTATGGAACCTTTTCAAGCAGCTTCACAGCCCCTGACTAAGGAATCCTGATCGGTGTATGGAAATCACGCGAGTCCTTATACGACCTGTAGGCGATGGCCGGTTCTCCTTCATTCATCCCGTCCAGCTGGACGATCCGGTTTCCTGCGGTTTCCATATAGAAAGAGTATGGAAGCACATCCAGACGGTAAAATTTATACTTCATGCCAAGCAGCTGCCGCTCAGTTGATCTGGTTTCGGGATTCACCCTGATAAACTCGGCGAGCTCGCTGACAGTGGTAGATGGAATGTCGGCCATCGTAAAAAACGTTCCTTCAGATTTGCTTTCACTTTATTTACTGCGGTCTTTGCTTTCTGCTTGATCCTTCCTGTCTTACCCATTGAAATCACTCCTGTTCAAGTCATGTTAGGGTGGTTACCAATTTATTCCCGGTATGAATGAAGGTAAACAGGCTGAACAGGAACGATTCATTCTTTTCCCTTTTTCCGGAAACATCCCGTGATATATATGGCTGTTATAAAACCGATGAGAAACACGGTATCCATCATGAATTCGGGGATTTCAAGCATAAAGGAAGCAGCAGAGACGAGAAAAAGAAAGGCTGAAAGAATGAGGAACGCTGTTTGTTCTCCCCTAATATTTTCCCCCTTCAATTGAAGTCATGAAAAAGCCAAAGAAAAAGAGCCCTTATGAAAGAGCTCCCTTGCTTATTCCGCTGTCCTTGATCAATTTATAGCCCTTCTCATCCATGATGGCATACATGCATTGCTGGAAGGACTGGAAGCTGTCGGCATCAAAGCTCACTTGCTTTTCCACGATCGACTGGGCCATTTTCGAACCGATGCCCACAAGGCTTGCCTGGACTCCCATGAGCCGGAGCGCCTTGATCATATTATTGATACCATTAACCTCGAATGGCTCCAAAGAATATTCGAATGAGGAGAAATCGAGGATCATAGAGGTTATCTGGCTTTTTGCGCAATACGACAGAATTTTCATCTGCATGGAATCCAGGCGGTGTTCGGTCATCCGGCCCATGATCGGAGACAGAGCCGCAAATGGGAGGACTGTCTGGAAAATTGGTGTATCAATTTCATCCAGCAGGTCCTGTCCTTCCTTGATTGCATTTTCATATAGAGAGACGTCACTCCAGGTGATGATGAAACCGCTGCGATTTCCTGCCTCATTTTTTATTTCATCAATGGCAAAATCGACCGTAAATGTATCGAACAGATTAACATGTGCTTCTATAGGAAAAGAATCACCGGTTGTCATCCGGGTCGGGCTTTTTCCAACATCTATAGTCGTAATATCCCTGCCAATTAAGTCCTCTATGTTTTCTATTCCCAAAAAAGGCGCTACCTGTGTAAGGAACACCTTTCCCTGTTTATTCATCCAGGTTAATTCAAACTTCTCATTTGTTATGAATATATTATCATCTATTTTATCAAGCAGCTCATAAACACTTACATTTTTCAGAACATCAAGCATACTTAAAGCACCTGCTTTCCGACATGCCTCTTCTCTTTTCGACATGCATCTTCCATTATAAAATAAAAGATTATCAATTCACAAGAAATACTGCAGGTTTTAAATGTGATTTTTTCCATTTCCCCTGCCATTTTTGCCTATGAACCAATCGAGCAGGAGGGGGCGACTAACCCCCGGCCTCTCACACCACCGTACGTACCGTTCGGTATACGGCGATTCCATCTAAGTGAAGGTTTCGTTTATCCAGTCCATGCTCCACCCTCCAGAAGTCCTCCGTGAAATTCGCCGCTTCCTCCTCTGGCAAGTCACAAGGATTGTCTTTGTTCAACACATGTACTGTATGCCTGAATTTCACTCTTTCTTATTGGTTCAGCCCTTCCCCTATCGTCTCGAGAAGATAAAGTACTATTGCCTCGGCTGACTTCTGGCTGTTCAGCTGCCCTGGACAGGTACCAGGGGTACTTGGCATACCAGCCAGATCTCCCCGGGTAAGAGTGCAATCTTTCCCTCCACCTATCTGCTTCACTTACTCAGAGCCACCTCCCGGCAGTAAGGGCTTTATTTTGTCTGGCAGACTCACCCAATGACTCTCAGCCTTATATGAAGTTCGTCCTCAGACAGGAGGTTTGCCGCCCGCTTCCTTCAGATTCCAAGTCGCCCTGGACCCCCTTGTGTTAAGCTAACCGTTACTACTGCCTTCACGGCTCGGGACTCACACCCTATAGATAGCACCCATGCCGGTCGCACCAAAAAAAGAGAAGGAATGCATCAATCCTCCTCTTCCAAATCTTCTTCAAAATGTTCTGTATCGATCAAGTGCTCCCAGTTATGCTTCGTCATATTTTCCCAAAAACGCTCACGAAAGCTCATGTTCCTTTCCTCCTCCAGCTTTTTATTCTATCTAGATTTATACCCAGGAAGCTGAAGATTCAAGCTATATTTATTAGGAAAATCCTTTATTTTCTTATTGATGAAATTGCCTCTCAATCTCTTTAATCATCATTTTTTTAAAAGTTCCATTGATATACAAATTAAGCTGAATGATTAAGCAGATTTTTTCAACTCACGTCTGCCCCTCTGTCCAAGCTGTATGGTAAGAATGAGCGCCCCTGTGGTCAGGACAGCAATCATGGCAATGACACCCGTCCAGCCAAACCGGCTGTAAAAGACGCCGCTTCCTGTTCCGCCGATGCTTGCGCCGGCATAGTAGAAAAATAGATATAAAGAGGCAGCCTGGGCTTTATCATGAGTGGAGACGAGTCCCACCCAGCCGCTTGCGATGGAATGAGCCGCAAAGAAACCAAATGTGAAAATGGCAAGTCCCAGAATCTTGAGCCAAAGATCTCCACCAAGTGTCAGGCAGGCACCTACAAGCAGGATTCCCAGGGACAACAGGAGAACTTTACTTTTGCCATACACATCAGAAAGCATGCCCATCCATGTTGAGCTGAACGACCCGACGATATACACGATGAATATGAAACCGACGAGTGTCCCGCTGAGAGAATACGGCGGACGCGTCAATTGAAAGCCCATATAGTTATAGAGCGCCACAAAGCCGCCCATGATCAAAAAGCCGATCAGAAACAGCTGAAGCAGAGCACGTTCTCGAAACTGGCTGCCCAGCGAACGGACTAGTTTCCTAATCTTCAGTTCCCTAGGTTTAAAATGACGGGATTCCGGCAGCCCCTTCCAAAAAATGATACTTGCGAGAAAGCTGATGATTCCCAGTCCGGCCATGGCTGCATGCCAGCTAAAAGTATCCGTCAAAAAGCCGCTTACAATCCTTCCGGCCATTCCCCCGATTGAATTCCCGCTGATATACAATCCCATCGCGAGTCCAAGGCTCGAGGAATCCATTTCTTCCCCGAGATAGGCCATGGCCGCGGCGGGCAGTCCGGCAAGTGTAATTCCCTGCAGGATGCGCGCCAGAATCAAGATATGGAAATTAGGTGCAAAAGCTGTCAATATGGAGAGGATGGAGGACAAAATCAGGGATACCGCCATGATGTTCTTGCGGCCATAAACCTCTGATAGTGAACCTGCTATCAGCAGGCTGAAGGACAAAGCCACCGTTGCCGCTGAAAGGCTGAAGCTCGATACCGCCGGTGAGATGTGGAATTCCCCCGATATTTCAGGCAGCAGCGGCTGCATGCCCCAGAGGATGGCAAAGGTGCTGAAGCCCCCGGCAAACAGAGCGAGTGATGCACTCCTGAAAATAGGGGTGCCGCGCTTTATATAAGTCATAGATGCTGCTCCCCTCTTTAAGCGATGTTTTGTATGAATATAGATGATTGTACCGCCCAGGTTATGGAAGGGCAAACAGCAGGATTGAAAAAAGGGCTGAAATCAGCCCTTCTTGTTCTTGTATTCATTCAGTCCATCACTGTCTTTTATTACCTTAATTTTCTCCCGGTAAGGTTCACAGCGCTGGTAGAACCGGTGTTTTCCTTCAGTTTCAAACGATCTGCTCCATTTGAACATATTCAGGAATATGCGGACTGTCGGTTTATAATGGCAGGTTTCAAGGCCCGCCTTCTGCCGCAGGAACCGCCGGATTATCCGGAAGGTACGCACTTTATGGCTTGTATCAAGGAGCAGGATGAGATCCGCTTCATGGAAGCTCGCCGCCATCCAGTCATCGTTATGCACACCCTCCATGATCCATGCCTGCTTGCTGAGGATGTCACCGAGAATTGCCTTCCGCTCTTCCTCGGTCCTCCTTCGATCGCCATCCGGTCTCCGTTCCCACATCACATTATCCAATTCATAATAGGGAATTCCGAGTTCCTCTGACAGCATTTTGGCAAGCGTCGTCTTGCCGCTGCCAACGGACCCAATGATATGTATCTTCCTTTTAGTGAGCAAAAGCAATCATTCCAGACTTTTCGTTTTATTGACCAGCCGTTTCATTGCGCACCCTGGCGGCTGTTCTTTCTCTCTGCTTCCAGTCCTCTGCAAGCATCCCATACACTGCGTGGTCCACATAATGGTCATACAGCCATTCCGCCTGGCGGATGCGCCCTTCTTCCATAAAACCAAGACGCTCCGGAATGGCCCGGCTTTTCCGATTGCCATATGCCGCTCTGATTTCCACCCGGTTCAAACCCAATTCCCCAAATGCATATTGTGTTAAGGCACCCGCTACCCTTGTCATGATTCCCTTGCCCTGAAATTCCTGACCGAGCCAATAGCCCATCGATGTTGTCCGGTGTGTCCAATCAAAATGATGGAAGCCGGCTGTGCCAGCCATCTGTTCCTTGTATAAAATGGCTGTTGTCAGACTCCTGTTATCTGCAAATCCCTGCAGCCCCGTCCGGATGAACTCCCTGGAGTCTTCCACATTCCGGGTGAAATCCAGCCATGGCAGCCATTTCTTTAAATAATCCCGGGAACGGTCTGTCAGAGCAAAAAGTTTTTCTGCATCCTTTTCCTCCAGGACTTTTAATGATAATTCATCATCTATTTTATGAATGAACATCGTATTCACTCTCCTTCATTTATAGAGCCCACACAAGCTACGGCCCTCTCTTTCCTAAGGTTCAACCTCGATCCTTCACTTTTTCTGGCTTTTTAGTGTCTAAAACAAAAGTATTCCCCTCCGAGCTCTCGATGGTCTGAATGAGTCTGAGCTGTGCCAGGCCGGGATTGTTCTCTAGCAGCAGGGCGGCATTTGCCAGGCTTCTCAGCACGGCGGTTTCTCCACGTGCTTTCTCTAAGGCTGCCTGCGCTGCCTTTTGGGCTTTTTTCTGTTCAAGATAGGCTTTCTTAAGTTCACTTGGAAGCATGATATCTTTTAAGTTTACAGATTGAATGGAAAGCGGGGCAAGATTCGGCTCTTCCCTCAGCAGATTCAGCATGTTTTCAGAAATCTCTTTCCGGTTCTCGAGGAGACTGTCGAGCCTGGAGGAGGCAATCACTTCACGAAGCTTATATTGGGCAATGAGACGGAAGGATTCTTGATAATCCTCGAACTGTGACAGGAGTGCTTTTGGATCCAGGATTTGATAGTGGACTCCGAAGCTGATTTTGACACCCAATAGATCTGCTGTAAGTACTTCCTGTCCGGAAACCTGAAGGACAGCAGGCCTCATGTCGAACACTTCGATCCTTGTCACAGCCTTAAGGTATGTATATCTGCCGGGGCCGATCAATCCACTCCCAGAACGCCCGCGCTTAAATCTTATTCCCCCCTGGTACTCATATATGGTAACTCCGCCTACAAATAATCTGATCATATACCAAACGGCTGCTATCGATATAGAAGCAGCGGTTATCAGTAAAAATATATCGAGCATCTTCATCCTCCTTTTTCAAAAAGTGGAAGAACCGCGGAAGGCAGCAGGCTAAAAGGCAATGGAGGTCTTAACCTGCATGATTGCCTGGCGGTAAGCTGCCAGCCGCGGAACCGTCAATTGGGCTTCGAACCCAGACACTGGTCCCAGCGGGAAGCCAGTCTGCCATCAGGAAATGCGTACTGGCGACAGGCGGCAGGGATTCTGCTGCCCGGCCTTTCATTTCCCTGTTTTTCTATTTTAGCAGGGATTTCCAGGGATGAAAATAAGATTAAGAAAATTCAAACTATAAGCCTGTGGTCCCTATTTACCCTATAGGTTGCTTTTTTTCCGCTAAACGGTCAATATTAAGGAAGTACGCTAAAAAAGATACGTAGGTGATGATCATAATAGAAGTCAAACAGTCTCCGGTGAGTGACGGGGAATTCAATAGAGGGGTATTTGCGACAGAAGATATCTCCAAGGGCACATTGTTCCATGAGGCTCCTGTGCTTTCTTATCCAAACGAAGAACATAAATATATCGAAAAAACGGTTCTCGATGATTATGCGTTTGAGTATGGCAAGAACCATTCTGCCATCCTGCTCGGCTACGGCATGCTTTTTAACCACTCCTATGAGCCGAATGCCACGTACGATATCAATTTCGATAAACACATCTTTGAATTTTATGCCTACAGAGACATAAAAGCAGGTGAAGAAATCTTCATCAATTACAATGGTGAAGTCGATGATCATGATCCGCTTTGGTTCAATAAAGAAGCAGAAAGTGATAACGAAGAATAACAAACAATCCCGCTTATGGTTCATGAGCGGGATTTGCCTAATCCAGCCTATTTTATGAGTGGACACTCACAGCCCCGGCTGCCGCCTACATATCATGTAGAAGCAATCAGGGGGTGTGCTTAGAATGAAGCATTTATATGAAGAAATTCCCTCACAAAGAGAGCTCCTTGACCTTTGGGAAAAAGATGCGTTGGATACATTTGCAGCTAAAATGAAGAGCAGGGAAAAACCCTTTCCCTGCATCCCCGCCACGATTGGATTTTCCTCCAATCACCTGCGCTACGGCTTTGTCAGTGATCCAAGAAGGAAAGAGTCAGCTGCGGAAGCCGCATGGCTTCTGCGTGAATATACGGAGAACTCAAGGGATTTTGGGAACTACACCTCCCTCATCCTATTTTATGAAACGCCCCGTGACATGAAAGAAGGATACACTGTCGAACAATTCGAAGAGCTGTTCTGGCAGCAGCTAAATTTTTTGAATGACAAAGACGTAAAAAAGTGGCCCGGACACATACCGGAAAGCCCTGATAACCCAATCTGGGAGTTCTGCTTCCATGGCGAGCAATATTTTATGTACTGCGGCACCCCCGCACACATCAATAGACAAAGCAGGTATTTTGACTATTTCATGCTCGCCATTACCCCACGATGGGTTCTGCAGGAGTTTATGAAAAATAAGACTTTTTCAGCCCGGATTAAAAAACAGGTAAGAAGCAGGCTGGCAGATTACGATTCAGTTCCTATCCATCCTGATTTAAATACGTACGGCTCCGGTGATAATTACGAGTGGAAGCAGTATTTTCTCAGAGATGATGCCAGCGCACCTCCACAGTGCCCGTTTCACCGGTTTATGAAAGCCAGGAAAGAGTAAAAAGCACAAGGCTTTCCTTGTGCTTTTTACTCTTTGGACTTACCTTCTGTTAAAGGGGGTGGATTGTATAAAAGGGCTTTCGATTTCCTTTCCAGGCGCTTCGCTTTCCGCGGGGCTGGCGGTGAGCTACGCTCATGTTGGTTTCACCTTCCAATACGGATTATCAAATCCCTTTTGAACATCAAGGATCAGAAGCGCTGTTTTTTTATCTAATACGTACATGCAATTCTCCATCCATTGGCATTTTTCACAGTATGTGAATTTAGGGAGAATTTTTTTCGTTTGTACCTGCTGCCCTTATGAGTTTTGATTATCTTCATACCATACTAATGCTTTTAGTTCCATTTCTTTTACAAACACATCTTTACCTTTTATGTAAGATTCAATATCATTAAGAAATTGCCTTGCCAGCTTTTCTTTTAATTCTCCGTAATTCTTCATCTCTAATGGATGCGACATTAAATAGTCTCTAAAAGCCAAGTGCCTTTTTATTTCATGACTGCCATTCTGATAGATGTGGAGGTGGTGGGAGCGTTGATCCCCTCCTTTTTGAAAATATCTGCGGCCACGAATTCCATTTTCGCCTTTAGGTTTATATCCAAGGTTCTTCATCTCGATGTTATATGTATCTACCTTATTAATGTCTTTAACAACAGGCATTATGTCTATTATCGGTTTTGCACTTAATCCTCGAATAGAGGTACTGCCAATATGATATATATTTATCATTTCATCCCCAAGTACAAGATTGATTTTTTCAGCCTCTTCCTTAAACATTTGAGACCATTTTTCATTGTATGGACATACTTCCACATTTCGCACTTTATCCTCTCCAAAGGCCAATTTGCTTTACTCTTTTCGTAAATATTCTGCTTTTAGAATAATTATATCTAGGGTGTTTTAATTATGTTTAATAGCTCGTATTAACGAAAGTGGAACTAGAATAAAAAAAACTATAAAGCAAAAAAAGCCGCACTCCCGGCCCTAAGACACAAGGAGTACAGCGCATTTTTTTATTTACGTGTAAAGCCCTCTTCTTCTAAATAAGAAGCAGCTGCACTGTAGGTAGTGAAGGTGCCGTCCAGGTTCATGCCAGCGTAGACATTCCACATGTCCTCTTCCTCACGGATCAGTGTCAGGCTCTGGTTTTCACCATTCACCCACTCTTCTTCCTCCGGATCGAGGACATTTCCCTCTGCAGACAACGAAAAGATGGATTGCTCAATGATCGTGCGAAGCTCTCCTTCTGAAAAATCGCGGATATTCACCATGCCCCGGTCATCGGTTGGATAGCCGTTCAGCTTAGCGCCATATACATATCCATTTCCGTTCGGATGCAGATGGTAGACCACATTCTTTTTCTCTTCAACACTCTCGTTATATTGGAAGTTAATCCGCCCGAGCGATACTTTTTTCTGCTCCAGCTCTGAAAACGATTCAATGATCGCCAATTT
Organism: Paraperibacillus marinus; assembly: GCF_046237605.1. Lineage (GTDB taxonomy): Bacteria > Bacillota > Bacilli > Bacillales > DSM-1321 > Paraperibacillus > Paraperibacillus marinus. The sequence goes on from NZ_CP143542.1 coordinate 2,541,044, forward strand.
TTCTTCAAATGACAGCATGTTGCCTCCCTGATTGCAGTTAATATTTTCAGTCCATTATAGCACTGTGGAGGCGGTAAACCAAAATCTTTATAAATCCTGCCAGCGTGTCCGGCTTTCGCCGGTATGAACATGATAGACACTGTCTTCCCGATCCATGAAACCGTGGACGATGAATTCCCTCCGCAGTGTACAGAAATCCTCATGATACTGCTTTATGTACTCATTCAGCTCTTTTTCCGTATATTTCTTATGTGGATCCAGCCCCGCTGCCAGATGCTCAAGCACCACCAGTTTTTTCTTTTTCTGTCCGGGAATGCTTTTCAGCCGCTCCTCTGCATCAAAAAAATTCCTGAGGATGGACTGCTGATATTTCATTTGTGCTTCATCCATGTTGTTTCCTCCTTTTGTTCCTTGTAGTTGACCAGCTGTAAATCACCTCAGAATGTCAAACATCTTTTCATAGGCAAAGGGCAAAGCGGCAGCGGTCATGACCCCAATAAGGACTGATGCCGCCGTGTAAGCCCTGAACTTCCCCACCGAAATTTCTTTTCTCTTCAGTGCCTTGATGAAAGCCTTTATTATAAAAAACACAGTCATGAATATGATGAAGGCTGAACCAAAACTTGCTGTAAACACTTCCATACTCTATCAACTCCTTTACATAAACTTTAGCAGGAACGTGATACAAAGGCTTTGTGCAAAAGAAATCAGCAGGTCATTCTTCCAATAGGTTCTTCCAAAAGGACTGTATTTTCTTGCAAAAAAACTGAACAATCTCGCCACAGCAAAAATGCATATCCACAAACTGGAAAAACCTATTAAATCGAACATACAATTCCCCCTTTTATTCAAGAAACTTACGCCGGATTTCTATCACTACTTCCTCGGGCCGATCCCAGTGCAACATAGTTTGATATTTTGAGCAAAAGTAAATGGCTTCTTGTGAAGTCCTTTTAGTTATTCCTTACTAAACTAAAGCACCGTTGGTTGAACAATATAAAGGATATTTAGTCGTTACTATTATTTAAAATTTGGTTGGTAATATGATGTTCCATATGTTCAAGGTAGTCCTGTATAAGCCAATCCAGGGTATTTTGATGGTTATTTCCCATATCACAAAGATAAGATAATTTCTCGGCAGGAATATTGATAATTATATTTATGACTTGATTATTTAGTGTTTGAAAAAGAGTTAGTATTTCATCAAGTGATCTTTCTTGATAATTCTGAGCTACCACCCATTCTTCTTGATTATAAGTTGGGATAACATATGGTTGTTCTTCATATTGAATTTTTACGAACCTCTCAATATTATTTACCGCAGAGTCACAAAGATCTCCTAATATCTCTTTTTTAGACCATTTATTCAGTGATGGCCGAAAAGATATTTCTGTTTCTGACATTGCGTTGTATTCCTTTGGTAATGAGTGTATCCAGTGGTTTATTCTATTAATTACATTCTCCATACTCGTACCCTCCCTTCAATATATAGTTATAAATAGTATTCTTTTAAAAACCTTAATTCCCCTTCTTCCACTCCCTCAGTTTAATTCGATTATCTCCCGAATGCTCGCTTATTCGCAGGATTTCATCCGCCAAGGATAACATTCTTTGGCTGTAGGATGTGAATTGAGGACATTTAGGCTACGTGGAGGCATAGTAAATAAAGGAGTAAGTTCACTTCTCCATATTCTACCATATCATGTACATCTCCACGCCGCCCTGGAGGCTTTCCCTCCCATGTCTCAACGGGTCAATCGCCCTATCATTCCTTCGTCATGCCTGTCCAGGGGGTGGAGGCCAGTTTTGCTAACCTGATGGGTCAGTGCCCTTTTGTTGAAGAAATCTGGTACTCCGTACATATTTGAAATCCTGCGAATAAGCCAAAACTCAGTCTATAATAATTGTTTCATGATTCTCTTCGAAAATTAATTATGCTGCCTGCTCAGGCAAAGGTTGGACCTTATTTGAACAATAAGGCTCATTTTTACGTGCTAATCCAACAAAGATCCTGGCCAACTTGCCTACCAATTTCATGATGGACTTCATCTTTTTTATTTTCTTTATCTTAACATTGCTGGAGTGGATCTCCTTAAATTCCGGGTTATTCATCACCAGGCTCATTGTAGCTAAATAAAGAAAACGTCTTAGTCTTGATCTGCCACGCTTAGAAAGGACAATTTGGCCTTTCCACTTCCCGGAACTAGCTTCAGCCAGATGGAGACCGGCGTGACGGAGTAATGAATTGCCGTGGGAAAAACCGCTTAAATCTCCAGCCTCACCTAAAATTCCTGCCAGAGAGATTTCACTAATCCCTTTAATCATCAGTAATTTCTGTGCGTAAGGAATTTTAGCCAATTCCTCTTTGATGGTACATTCAACCCTTTCAAGTTGTTGGACCGCAAGGGCATACTCTTCGAGTAATTGTTCAAGGTGTAATTTGTAGGCATCTAATGCTTGTCCTGTACCGACCGACTTTCTGGCAACGTTGAGAAGTAAGTATGCTTTCTTCATTCCAGGCTGCCTTTTCATCAGTGACTTCCAGCCAGCGACTATTTGATCGGGTTTCATGGAACGCAGTTCCAGTGGGGTTGGAAAAAGCCTTAGCGTTGCGATTGCCCCTTTGGCAGTAATGTCTTTGAATACCTCCCTGAGTTCAGGAAAAACAATATCAACCCAGCGGTTTAATTGATTAACAGAGCTCACAAGCCTTTTTACAATAACATCTCGGTTAGACATTAGGACCCTAAGTCTTTCAAATGCTTCTGGGGTGTTCCTTACAAATGAGTAGTAACCGTTCTTTACCATATCAGCGATTACCAACGCGTCTTTCTTATCACTCTTTGATTGTGTGTTGTCGCGGTTTTCTTTATTTCGTTTTACCAAATGAGGATTTACTGTCACCACTTCAATCTCTTTTTTTATTAGCCACTTGGATAGATTGATCCAGTAATGTCCTGTCGGTTCCATCCCGATAATGGATTCATCAAGTTTATGGTCTTTTTTCAGCTTATTTATCCAGTTTAGTAGAGTCCCAAATCCTTCTTCATTATTTTGAAAAGTTATAGGATTTCCTACAACGATCCCGCGGAAATTGACTGCCCTGGCTACGTGGAATTGTTGGGCAATATCTACCCCAACGACAAGATGTTTGTCAGAAATTCTTTCGATTAGTTGATTTTGTTTGTCCTGCATTTTAAACTTCATAGTAAGGGTTCCTCCTAAGTTGAGTTAGAGTCGTGTCTTACTCATATCTTACTGAGGAGCCCTATTTTTATCAAAGCTCAAAAATAACGATCTACAGGAATGCTAACCTGTCTAGTTAATGAAACAAATAAAGGCTGGATATGCAGCATAACTAAACAGCTGCTTTATCCGCGCTGCTAATTACTCTTTATTGATATTGTAATATTAAGGCTTGCCTTTCCGAAAATACGAAAAAAACTCAGGTGCCAGAAACCGCTGTATTTAATAAACAAGCAAGGGAACCGATAATATTCTCGAAAGGATTTATCTTCTCTGACATAAGCGCTGCCAATCTATACTAGGTTTTCTTTCGGCAGGCACCAATTATTAGCCTCATTATTATTTTCCTGGTTGCAAAATAAAGGTTATATAGTAAAATAGTGTGATAAAATAATAGTTTTTCCAAAAGATCATATCTTCATTGGCCAGGTTATTAGGTCTTATGTAACAGACAAGGGTCACGGCCTTATTACGAAAAAAGAATAAGGCCGTGCTCCCTTATTTTCGAAGGGGTAATTCACTATTATGCTGAGAGACAGACTTTTCACTTTTGCATTATTTCTCACATCACTGGCTATTTCTATCCATACTCCCCACCTTTTTATTGAAATGAATGTGTATATCAAGGCCCTTGCCTTGTACTGGTTATTCTCTAATCTCTATTTTCATCTGCGGATTGTCAGTAAAAAGGGAAGCACTCCCATAGAATATGGGATTACGTACAGTCTATCGTTTGGCCTGTTTGCAGGTCCCTTTGGTTTATTCATTTTCGAGGTCCTTTACCGGTTCACTGTTTATTTTAATAAGAAACGCACAAAAACCGCTGATCCATCTGAATTTCTCGACACTGTATATAATATAGGATCCTTTACACTGAATCACTCGATTGCCTATTATTTATACCTCCAGTTATCCCCCGTCTTTCAAAACATTCCCTTTGGGTTCTGGATTATGATGATTCTGCTGGTAACAATCACTTCCCTGCTATCCGATCTCTATTTCATTATCAGCTTCTACTTCTTAGGGGAATTGAAGACACTGTCCGAAGCCATTGATTTTATTAAAACCAGAAGTATCCTGGACATAGGAAAGCTGTCATTCACCAATGGCCTGCTGCTGCTTTTCCTGCAAGAACAGAAGTGGGACATGCTGCTAAGCTTATTCATTCTCAATTATCTGGTCAGCCGGTCCTTTATCTCTAAGGCGCAAAGCATTCAGGATAAAAATGAACGGGATAAATTTGAACAGATGGCTTATACGGACTTCTTAACCGGAATATCCAATCGGGCATATATGGATAAGAAAATGAAGGAGCTGAACCAAATCGGAGAATGCATAGGAATCGTGGTTGCAGACATCGATCATTTCAAAAACATAAATGACCGGTTCAATCATGCAGTAGGCGACAAGGTAATTCAGCATTTCGCCTTATCCCTCAGCAATATTATAGGAACAGAAGACTATTTATTCAGGAGCGGCGGTGAAGAATTCACCCTCTTTCTCAGGGGTAAAGGCTTTGAAGATCATGTACAAGCATTGCATGAGTTATTAAGCACACTAGAAAAAAGCACAGTCGATGCAGAATTTAACAATGAGCAAATTCCCATTGCCTATACCGCCTCCTTCGGCCTTTATTATTTCAAGCTGGGAGGACAAATCTCTATGGAAAAGGGATATATATTCGCAGACCAGCTGCTCCTGCAGTCTAAAAAACTGGGACGTAATAGGGTATCCGTAAAAAATGGCTTAGAACTTTAAAGGTCATACAGCCATCTCCCAGGCGGGCGGCTGAAAGTATGCCGTGCCTTTATTAAAATTTCTTCGGCTGCAGAAGGAAAAGAAAGATATTATGCAGACTATTGCCATGGAGCTTCAAATGATGAATTTTTATTTTTTTGCCTGGGACCCCTGTATGACTCGGGTCCCAGGCTTTTCACAATCGCTTAATGTACGTCCAATTCAATGTGAAGATAATGAAACTTTATATTCTAAATTTTACATACTATGACTTTCAAAGATTATATTCCTTCATGCCGCTTCCAGGTGTCCTTCAATGAAACAGTTCGGATAAAAACCGGTTCTCCATCAGCGGAATTCTGTTTGTCCCGGCAGAAATATCCGTGTCTCATAAACTGCACTCTTCCCCCAAAAGCACCCCGTTCAATCTTACAGCCCTTAAGAACCATACGCGAATCAGGATTTATTTTGGCGGCCAGTGAGTCATTCCCACCCGGCACTTCCGCATTCTCTTTAAGCAGGCTGTCAAGCAAGTGTACCTCCACCCCGTCTGCATGGGCAGCTGAAACCCAGTGGATCGTTCCCTTTACCTTCCTTCCAGAGAAACCGCTGCCGCTCTTGGTCTCCGGATCATACGTACAAAGCAGTTCAATGATTTCACCTGTTTTTTCATCCTTCACGACCTCCTGGCATTTTATGAAATAAGCGCCCTTCAGCCTGACCTCTGCGCCCAGGTAAAGCCGCTTGAAGCCTTTTGCCGGGATTTCCATAAAGTCTTCCTTTTCGATGTAGATGACTCCTGAAAAAGGGATTTCCCTTCTGCCAAGACCGGGATTACTGGGATTATTGGCCAGTTCCAGCAGCTCTGTTTTCCCTTCTTCATAATTGGTGATGGTGACTTTAAGAGGATTGAGCACAGCCATGATGCTGCTTGTTGTGTGCTGCAAATCGGCCCGGACGAAATGCTCCAGCAGACTGAAGTCCACACTGGTCTGATGCTTCACAAGCCCCAGGCGGCGAATGAAATACCTGATGCTCTCAGGCGTGAAACCCCTTCTTCTCATCCCTTTCAGTGTGGGCAGCCTTGGGTCATCCCAGCCATCGACCAGACCTTCACTTACCAGTTCCCTCAAAAATCGCTTGCTTGTGACCACACCGGTCATATTGACTCTGCCGAATTCCCGCTGCTTTGGGGGTGCCTCTATCCCAAGCTCGTTCAGCACCCATTCATACAGCGGCCGGTGATCTTTAAATTCGATAGAGCACAGAGAGTGTGTTACACCCTCGATTGCGTCCTGCAGCGGGTGGGCAAAATCGTACATCGGGTATATGCACCACTCACGTCCCGTACGGTAATGGGAGGCATGAATAATTCGGTATAAAACAGGATCTCTCAGGTTCATATTTGAAGACTTCATATCAATCTTTGCCCTCAGTACACAGGAACCAGCAGGGTACCTTCCCTCTTTCATTTCCAGAAACCGCTTAAGGTTCTCCTCCACGCTCCTCTCGCGGAATGGGCTTTCTGTTCCAGACTCGGTGAGCGTGCCCCTGCCAGCCGTAATTTCCTCCGGATTCAGTTCGCATACATAGGCACTTCCTTTTTTAATCAGCGTGACTGCCGCCTCAAAAATTGTTTGGAAGTAATCAGAGCCATAGTAGATGCGGGATCCGGGAGAATAGCCCAGCCATTCCATATCCTCGATGATTCCATCTACAAAAGCCTGATCTTCCCGCAGTGGATTGGTATCATCAAAACGGAGATTAAAATGCCCCCCATACCTCTTTGCGGCCATATAATTCAAATGAATGGCATACGCACTGCCAATATGGAGGAACCCATTTGGTTCGGGGGGGAACCTGGTCGTGATGGTTCTTTCAAATGTCCTTTTTTTATAATCATTTTCTGTGATCCAATCTAAATACGCTTCCTCATTTCCCATATTTTCTTCAACTGCCATTTCCGTCTCCTCCAGTTCGTTAGTTGTAAATCAAAAAAAAATCCCGCCCCCAAGACTAAAAAGTCTTGGGGGCGAGATTTCGCGGTGCCACCCCAGTTCTCCGATTTGTCGCCAAATCAGACTTCTCGGGTACGGCACAAATATCCATGCTTATACCCCAGCTCTATAACAGGAGCTCCTGTGGCACCATCCCGGATATAAAATCCGTTCCGGTGCCCGGCTCAGAGGCTTGCTTCAATAATCGGTCCCTGCCCCTTCCCAGCCTTCGGGGCTCTCTGTGAAGAAACCAGATTATCTACTCTTCTCTTCATCGCCATTCGTTTGTAATTTTTATAATCATAACAAAACAGAATTATAATGTGAAGAACATTTTCCAGCATTTTTTTCTGCTCTTCAAGATAACAACCTTTTAGTAAGGATTTGTAAAACAATTTTGTTGATATTCGAAGTAAACGAGAAATAGGGTCCAATTATCGAATGTTCTTTGTATCAATGCGTAGAGGATTTCAAAACTTCTGCAAACGAAAAAGGGTAGGTTAGAACATTTTCCTTTCTCAGATTCAGAAATGATACTACAACAGCAGGCAAAATGAGTATCAATAGTTGCTTGTTATCCACCAATAAGATTTATAATAAATTACAATTAACAAAATTTAGCTGCTAAGTCTTTAATATCGGAGGATTTAACTATGATAAATGAAGATGTAACGAGTTTTCTTTCCTCAGCTAATCATTATTGCACTTTGATTGATTCATTAAATGGTCTTGATGAAAAAAGTTTGGAAGAACTCCTTGCTGCACTTTTAGATTTGTACCTAAAGGCACTAAAACTTCCTGAAGTCGAACCTGATCATGCAGAAGCACCACTATTTGAAATTTCTTTACCAAAGGTCGATTTCGATAAATATGAATATTACTGGCAAGTATTTGACCCCTATATATTAGCTGAGCCAGGGTGCGGAAGCCTATCAGACGATATTATAGACATTTATAAAGATCTTAAAGAAGGTATCCTACTATTTGAGCAAGATACCCCTAACGAAGCAATCTGGCATTGGAAGTTTCATTTTCAAGCCCACTGGGGTTCGCACGCAGTAAATGCTTTACATGCGCTGCATTCAGTAAAGAACGATTTGATTTAGTACAATAAGGACTTTGGATTCTATGTCCCTTTATCTTTACGAAAAAACAACACTATTAGTTTACAGAGCGTTTTGGAAAGAAAAACTTTACACTGTTAAATATAACCAAAAAGAACTTTCAAAAGTGGGGCTGTCCTTTATAACGAAATTCTTAATAAAAGCACACATTACTTAGTTAAATGCATTACTGCATACAATTTTAGTAATATATGACGTTCTAAATCTCCATGTTCTTTATTCTATGTGGATTATGAATCTGGAGCCACTTTCTGGCTTCACTAACCATCCATTTTCCCATTTCATTTAAGAAATCAATTATTTTCTGTGGGTTATCAATCGGGTTAATTGCATATGTAACTGCTTGTTTCATATCGGATTCTCTCTCTGGGAAATGTTCCGAAAATATCTTATAGGCCGGGTATAAGTCTCTCGTATATTTCTTTTCTTCCTCTATGAGAAGTGCTAGTCCCGCTCTTACTAATATTTTCATAATCCATCCGCAGCAATCGAGGATGTCTTCCTTATCCTCATTATGATCAAGGTCTTTTTTTGCCAGTTCAATTTGACTCTCGAGGTTTACAAGGTGTTCATTACCAAGCGTTTTATCTGCCTTATAACTTGGCAGCTGTATGCTTAGATCTTCTCCGTAAACACAAACACTGTGTGTCTTTATCATGAATGGGATCATAGAAAAATGGCTGAATTCCTTTATATCATCAATGGAATAGAAACTAAATTCTACTCCATTGACACAATTATACTTTTTGTTCAATTCCCTTTCAGCGTGACCTACCCAGTTTAAGTCTAACTTTTTCGTCTCTGTATGCGTTATGGCTATTGTATCTAGGTCTGACACACCATGAATCCCCAATCCCCGGGGAATTGAGCCTCTAACATAAATACTATGCAGGTCAGGACCTACGCGCCTTTTGTACGTGATAATTATTTCTTCTATCAATGGGTAATATTCAGATTGAATGTTCTTCGTATTTGAATCATTTATTATAAAGCCGCTCTGATCCGTAGAACAAAGACGTCCAATGTTTTTAATGTAAGTCAACGAATCTCCCTTTCTTTAAATCATTTATTCAAACTCTTTTCACAGAGGGTGGTATTATCTAAAGCCTACTAATATAGAAAAACTATGTACAATAAGTTTGTTTTGCACTCGGTTAAAGTTTAATGTTGATATTACTTATAAAAATGGAAGTTCCAACTTTAAAACTAGAGGTTAAGGAAACAGTGATACTCAATACTTCAAATGGGACACCACTTAAATCAATAACAGTTACATTTGAATGAGTACCATTATAACCTATAAAGTCTTTAATGGTATCTTTAAAACTAATTTCTTTTGCTGAGGAACCAAACAAAAATTCTAGTCTGTTATCAATAATTTTATTCTCAAAACGAGCTATAAATTTATCTAAAGAACCGTCTGCAAATTTCACTGCCTCAAATTCTCATTAACCTTAACATTCTTATTTGCAGCTGCTTCTATTCATGGTTGCCTAGTGGTCTCTCCCCTGAAAGAGAAAATCTAATTTTGGAATAATATGGACCCATCCTTGAGCCACTCTTTTTCAGGACCACACCTTTTGTAAGGAAATCCATATTAAAATGTGGAGAAATACAAAAGAAAAAACATCTATCTGCTAGACGAATAGATAGATGTTTTTGCCAGCAGAAATAACATGAAATAATAGATCATCCGCTCTATTACTTGGATTGATTGGCTAACAACAGAACAAACTTGTAAACAATAACCGTATCGTATTGATCCGAATAAGAATATGGCAAATAAACAAATAACATGGCTGTTTCAAGCTGGAATTGCATTAGCGGCGGAATGGATAATGTCAGTTTATTGACCGTTCCAATCTATCCGTCCCAAAATATGAATGGACCCTGCAACAACGTCAAAATTTAACAAGATTCACTGCTTTACATATTCTAATCTGATTAGTAAGTCTTCGCTTTTTCCAGGTGATAAGCAAATGTCCTTTAAAAAATATAAATTAATGACTTCTAAGGCTAATGGGATCCAATTCTCATCTAAGTGATGAATTATACTACCCAAATCAAATGGATGTTCTTCAGGGTCCTCAAAAAACATGGCAAGCTGTAGAAAAACAGCTTCAGTCTTACCTAGCCCTATAGCCCCGCTTTGGTTAAGATTTACACCGTGATTGGATAATACAGGGAAAGTTTCAATTACCTTTTCTGTAGCTTGCTTCACTACTATCTCCTCCTTGATCGTTAGACAACATACTTTATCTTCCGAAAGAAGTGACAACAACTAGTGGAGTTTCATAATGGCCATATATCTCATATTGAACCAGTTTTACATTGCCTTCCAGCGCTTATTAAGCTATCTTTACCCAGCGTCCTATATTTAAATCATTACTGTTGAATGGATCGGTTTAAAAAGTCCTCTCTATATTATCGCTCGCGCCGCTAATTTAAATAAAGCTAATCCTTAATCCTTCTACTTACTAATGCCGTCCACCAAAAAATCGCCTTATTACTAGGTTAATAAGGGCTTTATTTCAAGCTCTTTTAAAGCGGTACTCAAACTCTAATAATAGGATAATATCCATTCTTTCACGTATGAGGTTCACTAAAACAAAGCATTTCCGGGTCATTTTTTCATATTCTATAACGTATATTGATCCCCTTCCCTATATTCTTGTCGTTCCCCATTTCAAAGACTGGGGTATAGTATAATGGCTGACCATAAAAGCTTGATTAACATAAAAGTAATAAAACAGGAGTATAATAGTTGAAGGGTTGTGAAAAATAAATGATATATATATGGACTATCGAGGAGATTATTAGAAATACATTGCTTGAACACAATTTAGATGTTAATTATGAATTTAACAATAGCCTAACTTCCCCTATGAGTTATAACGTATCGACCAATACTATAAAATTTAATTATCTTGAGATAAACGGTTATAAAGGGAAAATTAGAATTAAAGATACAGAAGAAAACTTTGTTAAAATTATTCTCTATCATGAGCTAGGTTATTATTTATATTTTAAGAAAAACAAACCTGATTTAAGAATTTTAATGTAAGGAGGCGAAGAAGAAAAAGAAAATCTTCAAATAGAAATCGATACGAATGCCTGGGATTATGGAAGAACATTGGTTCCTGAAGAACTAGTAAAATCATATGATAAAGTACGTGAATTAGATAAATTGCTACTAAAAAGATTATAAAGAAAATATTTGCACTAAAACCAAGCGAATGAGTTTCTATATATTAGGTAATTCAAAACCGTTAAAATATTCCTATTAGTTTTCCTCTCAAAATAGATAAAATCAAAAAGTAATAAAACTATTAATGAAAACGTAACGTAAAAGTAAATCAAAATAATTAAACCAAAAAGACTTATTAAAATAATTATCCCCCCTCACTGAAATGGAACTTACCAAAGACTATTAATGAATGCCCATAAACAAGCGGATGAACTTATCAAGTTCATCCGCTTGTTTTATTTATTTCTTATCACGTTTTTCTAAAAAAATAACGATGTTATATAAAGCACGCTTTAAGTTTGCTTCTATCCTTACACCTTTAAGTTTGGTGCTTGCCTTAATGTTTGTTCAACATCAGGATTGACTCCTGTCAGAATTGTCTAGTAAAACTAATAAGGTTTACAATCTTTAGTAAAGAAGCGAAAACCAGATGGATTTACCTCTAGAAACAGATAAATCAAATACTAAAATACTCCAGTTACCTACCTAAATTTTTGTCGTCTCATCCATTGGGTTGCCACCCATTTTTCACCCTGTATAACGGGTGCTCCTCCATGGAGGGTCAGCTCGTTAAGGCTTTGATCTTGATAGAAATACTCGAAATAGACGGCCAGTCCCTTTTGAGGTGTTACAGAAAAGTTCAAATTAGGGAAAAATGTTTCCCCGCCTTCTTCCACGTCATTTAAGTAGATTACAAGTGTACTAATCCTGTTGTTTTGAGCGGCTTTGCTTGTGGAGGAAAAAAAATCGTAATGGGGTCTATATTCTTGTCCAGGCTTATAATTCAGAATTTGAATGCCGTCGCTATTTTCAATGGGGATACCCATGATGGACGATATTCTCTTTTCAATCTTATAAATGGTATCGTTTTCATTTTGTTCGAAGAACATACCGCTGCTTGTTCGTATTTCGTTTATGTTTCTATCAGCACCTATTTTTGAGCGCTGAATCCTGGCTATCGATAGCTGGATGAGTTCATCGCATTCTTCGTAACTCAGGACATTCCCCAATACGACAACCAATGGTTCTTCTATTCTGGTAAGGATGTGGATTTCTCTGTCTTCCGTTTGGATTCTGTTTCCCGTATGGCTAAAAATGGTCTGCTCTTTCGTGATAGTATCCGTTGTCATTTAAATCAGCTCCCAGCTTCGATAGTTTAATTATGGAAATTGCATCATAATATAAGAAAAAGACTTAGACAATTTTCAAATTCAACTTATTCCTAGATGTAGCCCATTCTCAGGAGCCCTATTCTTTAACTGAGCATGGCCTTTATATATCTAATTGGAATGTTGGTCAGAACCCGTTTCTGTAAATGTTGTACTGTTTTTGTCTGCTCTTCATTTTGTATGATTCTTTCTTCATAATCATCTGGATAATCAATTTTTTGGGGATGGTTTAAAAATGTTCGAATGACTTGAATTATGATGATCATAGTGATAATAAATACTATTAACCAAACCATGTTTACCACCTCCAAGGTATCTTTATCATACTATAAGTAATAATAAATTTACAAAATATTCTGTTTTTTGTTTTTCTAGCTCAAATTTCACCTAAATTAGGCTGACTCCTTGCATTGCTGATTTTTTTCCCAGGCAAGACAACAAATCATGCTTGCCCTAAGTTAAGATTCAGCTTCTAGTGACTTAACTATTTCTTGTAGTTACTGTATCATCACATCAAGTTTCGAGAGGGGTTCATCCTTCAAGAACACCTTCTGATTCCAAGGATTGCCCGACCAAGTGTTACACGCTGGCGAGTTTATATTTTTGATGAAATTATGCGTACTTTCACAAAGATTTCTAGGACAATCACCTAAAAATCCGTAAAGACCATTGGAAAGGAAAAGTCGAACTTGCCGCTCCCATTGCTTTAAAAAAGGAGTGGCGGTCTTACCTCTCATCGGAGATATTAATGAGAGCAGGGCAGCCTACATTACCGAGACTGTGATACCAAAGATATATACATTAACATGTTGAATATCAATGTTTCAGGAATACATGTATTTGATACCTTCGTTGCCCAGCACTTTTTTCAAATTAGGAGACGTGATAGATTAGGAGCTGTCTCATGGAAGCGATGGTATATAGTTTAAATATGAAAAAGCTGTAGCGGACGAGGATTCGGTTCAAACTTGTATAACCCGTCCTTGGTCCCGTTATGGTTGATTTCAGTGATCATTTCACAGCCTTCTTCCTCCCAAATTATTCTTGCACGCTCCAGTACAGCCATGTATCCTCCCCGCAATAAAAGCCCTCAAGACTGCATCTTTTAACTATTCTGGCCACTGTTTCTTTATCGGAACAAAGCAGGGAAAAATGGCTGTCCCAACCTGTGGTGATCAGCAGGCTTTGGTCATGGGTGAATAGATTGATGGGCGATACACCAAATGAGTCTGCCTTTTCGATTAAATCCTCAATATACTCCAATTCTCTCTTGGTACAGAATTCATCGCCATACCAAATCCAGTCATGGCCTTCCTCGATCACCGCCTGGAGCAGGTCGTTTATCAGGATTTCTGGAAGAGATCCTTCATAGGGAGGAATCATTCTTTCCCGCTCGCAGGTTTCCTGAATGATTTCCGCCGTTCTCTCGCAGGCTCTTTCCCTCCCGATGCCACCTATAGAAGTCCTGAGGCCGATATCAAGTCTGGCAGGAGATTCGATGCCGGACAGCCCGAGGAATTGTTCCCATGAAATCCGTTTGCAATCCCTCTGTATTTCATTTTTATCCGGATACTTATCTGGATTAAAAAGGTCATAAGAAAGGTTTTTCGGTTTGATGAATGGGTGGAAGAATATAAAAACTTCCTGGAACACGCCCTTATAAAATTTCTTTACCGGATATCGCCCTGGTGAACAGATGGCATATCGATGCGGTTCGGGCAGCAGACGTTCTTTTTCCATTAAAACCCCCCGTTTTCATCCAAATACTGTAAAATTATTATAGCAGGAAGAGGAAACTCTTTAAATAAGAATATTCAGAAAGAAGAGGATGAAATGAACGTAGAAATAGTCTGGAAACATGAAAAAAGATACGGAACCGAATACCTGCGGTTAACTGATTCGGAGGTCGGAATTTATATTAAAAGCACCGCGATCCTGGTTTAGGAGGATGTTCCAGAAGAGATACATTACCGGCTGCACCTTTCCCATGACTGGTATGTAAAGCAACTGGATATAGATACCCTGTCAGCTTCCCTGCATTTGTCTTCCGAAGGAAGCGGAAGCTGGTAAAACAAAAAAGGGAATCTGCTGCCGGAGCTGGACGGTGCGATAGACATTGATCTATCTTCCACTCCATTCACAAATTCCCTGCCGATCAACCGGACGGACTGGATTCCAAACGAACCGCACCATTTCCAGATGGTCTATATATCGGTACCCAATCTTCAGTACAAAAAAGTGGAGCAGCACAATATACATGGAAAGCGGCCGCTCAAGATTACAGGATCTTTACCTACAGGAGCAGCAGATTTGAAGCGGACATTAAAGTCGATCCCATGCGGCTGGTGCTGCATTATCCCGGGCTGTTCAGCCGGATTCTCTAGCGCTTTCAATCAAAGAATGAACGGCATCTTTTAAGGAAGAATACACTTCAAATTCCGAAATCCCGAGGCCTCTTTCGACGATTTCTTTTGAAATCCTTGGCTGGACTCCGGTGAGAATGGTCTTATATCCAAGCAGGCCAAGGATGGACTGCAGATCCATCAGATAGGAAATCGAATTGCTTTCAATGAGCGATAATCCGGAAATATCAAGAATTACATGCTGAAGTCTTGTTATCCCGTGGATGGACGGGATGGTATGGCGCTGGATGTGATCAATTTTCCGCATGGTCAACTCGCCAATAAGCGGGACCACCACCGCGTGCTCAAGGACCGGAATGAGCGGGATCGAAGCTTCCATGATTTCCTGGTCCTGGGCTTCAATTCTTTCCTCCAGTTCTACATGCCTGGAAATATCCGTGGCCACACCAATCACCACATTCTCTTCTTCCTGATGATTTAGTTTGCATTCATACAAACTGCCCGCGAAATCTACCCTGTAAGTCAGCTCTCCTTTAGAAAAGGCAAGCCTCTGATTCACCGTATTCATCCCATCGGGGCCTTCCTGATGAAATTCTGTGACCGTTTTACCGATCACTTCCCCGGGATCGATGCCCCACTCTTTCAACTTTTCTCCCTTAATATCCAGGTATTCAAGATCACTATTGACGACCCATATGATTCCCGGTACATATTCTATAAAATCTTCTACCCTGCGTTTCAACTCAAAGCCCTCCATAATTGTCTCCGGCTTATTGTATAGCTTGTGTGTGCTTTTTATCCTTAAATGACTATTACGCTGCCTACTGTCCGATGCTTTAACCTCATTATAATAAAACGCATTGCGGTAACAAAGCGGTACATCTTGCAGACTTTGAAAATGAAGCTTTTCAACTATGGTGATTGCCCTTTCAATTTTACATGAATTTCCCAATCAGCTTCCACTCGTGCTAAAAACCCTACGAAATAGTTCTTTTTTCCTACTGCAAAATAATTATATAGTCTCCACAAACTGGTTCATTTCTTATATAATTCCAATATATACTCCTAGGATTATATAACTATACTTGAAATGAGGTTTACTTAATGTATTGTTCAACATGTAAAACCAGCAGCGGTGAAGGGGGAAACTTCTGTGAGTCCTGCGGAACGAAATTAGTTTCACTCGCAGAAGCTGAATCAGCAGCTTCCTACGAGCCTTCGGCAGCAGGAGGTATTCCAGTTAATACAAACAGCACAACTCAGCAGGCGCAGCCGAATCAATACCTTGAAACGACCAAGAAGATTTCTAAAATGTATTTTTCTTATTTTGTGCAGGTTTTAAAGCGCCCATTTGCCAGCTCACAGGCAGTAGGGGCAGAACATTTATTAAACGGAATTATAACCATTGCTATTTATTCATTGATTATCCCGTTAATTATGTATTTCGCTTTCAGGGGCATCCTGAATACGGTAAGCGACTTTGGCGCAGACTTCTATGACGGCCCATCCCTTGCCGATCAAGTGCCATTTACCGGGGTTGTGATCAAACCGGCTTTTGCTTATGCCGTTTTCATTTTTTTAGTAGCTGCCTCATGCTTCATGGCCGTGCGCCTTGGCAGAGTGAATGCATCCTTCAGCGAGGTTATCGCCCGTTTTGGTTCATTCCTCATTCCTTTTGTGGCCATATTGGCTGTTGCTCTAGTGATGACCATCCTGAAGGTTAAAATCTTTTTCATTGTCCTGTTCATCGGGTTTATAGGCTCGGTTTTCATTGTGCCCCCTCTTGTTATTGCAAGCTTTAAGAGAGATGTCCAGGAAGGCGTGGATGCTATCTATGGAACTCTTTTAACCTATATACTGACTTTCATTGCCATGGGGATCATGGGTGATATGCTGTTCGAATCATTAAGATCTGCTTTTGGAGATTTTACAAATAGCTTTTTCTAAAAATGGGCCCGGGAATAGTTCCCCGGGCTTGACTGTGCCGCCTGTTTTGAGGGCATCCTTCGCTTCATTTCAGAATCGAACATCAGGTTAAAGAATTCAAAAAGAGGATGTCCCAAGTTTTGTACTGCACCCCAAAAGTTAGAGTGAAATCTAACTTTTGGGGTGTTTATTTATGTCTAAATATAGTGAAGAATTCAAACTAATGGTTGTAAGGGAATATAGGGAAGGAAAATTAGGGGCCAAGTCTTTAGCGAAGAAACATGGTATTAAATCATATGGCCAGCTAGAACGCTGGATAAAAACTTATAAGAAATTTGGAGAAAAAGGCCTTAGAGAGAAAAAGAATAAGGAGACTTATCCTGTTCAATTTAAGCTGGATGTATTAAGCTTTATGAAAAACACAGGTTCTTCAGAAACGGAAACAGCCCTTCATTTTGGGCTAACAAACCCTCCTATGATAGGCAGATGGAAAAAAACATGGTTGAAGGAGGGGATAGAAGGCCTGGAAAGAGTGAAAGGAAGGCCTTCTATGTCTGATAAATCAAAGAATAAAAAGAACAAACCCAACGATGAAAAAGAGATGACCTATGAACAAAAGTTAGAGAGAGAAAACGAGCTGCTTCGTCTAGAGGTAGAATACTTAAAAAAGTTGCGAGCTTTTCAGATGGATCCAGAAGCCTATCTCGAAAAGCACAAGCAGCGTTATCACTCGAACTCAAAAAAACCTTCCAATTAAAAGACGTTTTAGATAGAGTCTGCATCCCAGAGTCTTCTTACTATTACCATATAAAAGCGATGAAACAGGAAAACCCAGACCAAGAGCTTGAGGAATGTATTCAATTGATTTTTAGTGAGCATGATGGCAATTACGGTTATCGTCGAATACACTTGGAGCTAAAAAGACGTGGTTTTCAAGTGAACCATAAGAGAGTACAGCGTATCATGAAGAAAATTGGACTTAAAGCAACAAAGTTTACAAGAAAATCACGTAAGTACAGTTCTTACAAAGGCAAGGTTGGAAATATCGCTAAAAACCGTATTAAACGTCGTTTTCACACAAAGGTCTGCCATCAAAAATTAACAACGGATATAACTGAATTCAAATGTTCAGACGGTTTAAAACTTTATCTAAATCCTATTATGGATATGTGCAATGGTGAAATTCTATCTTACGGGATAAGTATGCGACCAACCTTAGAGTTAGCCCTTAAACCCCTGGTAGAAGCTTTAGATATAGTAAAAGACTCAAAGTTCAGAACCACCATCCATTCTGATCAGGGTTGGCATTACCAGCATAATATGTGGGTAAAAACACTCAAAGAAAACAAGGTTTTCCAAAGTATGTCCCGAAAGGGAAACTGTTTAGATAATTCACCTATGGAAAACTTTTTTGGATTAATGAAGCAAGAAATGTATTACGGGGAAGATTTGCGATCATACGAGGAATTGAAAACGAGAATTGAAAAATATATATATTATTATAACTATAAGCGTATAAAGAAAAAACTGGCTGGCATGAGCCCGGTAGAATACCGGATTCACACCCGCCAATTAGCAGCTTAATTTAATTCTCTAACTTATGGGGGTCACCACATTTTCAGGGACATCCTCTTTTTATTTGATATGCATAAGTTGAGGGTTTTTCAATTTGAACCGGAGAATCCTCGCCACAGCTTCATCTATTCTTTCTTCGGGTATCTGTCCGGCTTTCACGGCATTCATAATGCCATGAAAGACTTCCTCCTGATACTGCAGGGTATGGCAGACGAGCAGAAGGTCAGCTCCCGCCTGTATGGCTTTCACACCCAAATCTTTATAATCAATGTATTTACTGACCGCACCCATTTCCAGGTCGTCGGTCACAACGATCCCTTTATAGCCAAGCTGCCTGCGCAGCAGACCGTCGATAATGACTGGAGAGGTGCTGGCAGGGTTAACTTTGTCATATGCAGGATATTTAATATGTGTTACCATTACAAAAAATTTATCATTATCCATCTCTTTTATGATTTTGGTAAAGGGATAGATATCCTTGCTTTCCAAGTCCACTTTATCTGCATGAACGGAGGATGTTTCGACGTGCGGATCGATATTGCTTCTTCCATTGCCGGGAAAATGCTTAAGTGTTGCCGCCATTCCTGAAGAGATCAATCCTTTTACTACCTCACCGCCGAATTCACCGGCCTTCGCCGGATTGCTGCCAAATGAGCGTGTATCGGTATCAGACAGATCGAGAACCGGGGCAAAATTCACGTTTATTCCCATCCCCATAAGCTCTTTGCCTGTTCTCGCTGCAATGCTGTGAACTTTTTCAGCATTATTCTCATTGCCGAGTGCCTGCTGGGAAGGTATAGGGGATACTTGATTTTTCATCCGGACAATACTGCCGCCTTCCTGGTCAACAGAAACCATCACCGGAATCTGGAGGCGGTTACGGACAGCCATGGCCTGCAGGTCTTGGGTCAGTTTACTTACCTGTGCCCGGGTTTCCATGTTACGGTCATAATAGATGACCCCGCCTGCTTTATATTCCTCGACCATCTTCTTGATGTGCGCATCTGGAGCCTTTGTCCCAAAGCCGACTACCATCATCTGGCCCACTTTTTCCTGCAGTGTCATCCTTTTGACCAAGGCATCTACTTTTTCTTCGGTTCCCATATCCTTTTGTGTAAAAGTGGTTTCTACGGGCGTCTTTGCTTCTTCCTGTTTTTTGCCCCCTTGACCTCCCGGCTTTTCGGAAACAGTTTTCTCACCTTTTTCAGCCGTTTGATCTGTCCTCGCCAGTTTTCCGGCTCCTGGCTCTTTTTCCGTATTTCCGGACGTCAGGGCCCAGGCTGAAATCGCAGCACCGAGCAAAACACCGAATACCAGGGCCATCATAAATGTCTTGCCATTTTTTTTCGACTTACGTCTTCTATTCATTATTCCACTCTGGAATCCAGCTTTTTAAGGCTTGCTTTATTTAATGTCCATCCACCGTTTTCCTTAACCAGAGACCAGTTACCCTCCCATTCCTGGACTAATGTGGATCCATCATCTTTCCCGTCGTAGGAAGTCATTTCAACATAGGCGCTCGCTGTATCTCCATCGATACTCTCTACCCTCAGGGTAGTCACTTCATCACGAAGGTTGTCAGCAAACCCTTTTTCCCAGCCGGACTGAGTAATCTTGCTTTTCCGTGAGGATGAGAATAAGTCATAAGCTGATTCAAAGTCATCATACGTAATATAATCATAATGTTCCCTGATTAAGTCCTTGATCTCACTTGCTTCCTCTTCAAAAGTGGCTGCATAATCTGCCGCAGTATCTTCATCAGACTCCGAATAATAGTCTGTATCATACAGATTTTCATAATAATCGATAGTTAAGCTGAGTGAATCAGTATCCTTTGTAATGGCTGCCTCGTTACTCTTCTTCTCGCCGGCCTTGAATTTCTTTTTCACCATTACCTTGACCGTGCCATTTCGTTCTACAGGGCCAATCCCCTCTAGGTCGCTCACTTTTTTCCCAATGCTTTTTCCATTTACATATACATCTGCATCTGCATAGTTAGAGTCGAGGTCAATATAGTTTTCTGAAAGGTCAAATTCTACAGGAAGGTTCTGGTCCTCGGCATCTGAACTTGCCGCTTCCGCTTCCTTTACTACCTTGCCGAAAACCCCATTGATTTCAGCCTTGATTTTATATTCACCGGGCAAATATGGCCCGAATGTTTCTTCCTTCTTATCCACCCTGCCTGCCTTTTTCCCATTTATCGTAATATCAGCAGCTTCCCCCAGTGCTGGTACAGATATATATACAGGCTGTACTTCAATCGCGTAATCATTGAAAAGGAGCCACTTTTTTCCAGTGTACTTGATATCTATCAATCTATCGCTTCCACTGCTCGCGGAAACGGTCAGGTCCTTTTGTCTATCAAGCTTGGCAATCGTTGTCTTGAACTGGTCATCTGCTTCCCTTAGAATACGGGGCTGGGATTTTAAATATTTTATAAATGCTTTTGCCTGCGCATCGTCTGCTTTGATCTCAATCTGCCCGCTGTTAATATATTTTTTTACCTTTGCTGCATCGTCTTCCTGTACCGCCTTGATGAAACCATCTGCTACCTTTTCTGGTGCAAGAAAGTGATTCGTTACATAAAAAGCGGTCAGCAGGATAGCTGCTGCCAGTATCAGTGAACCAAAGATGATCTTCGACTTCCTGGTGCCAAGCAATCCTTTTGTCACGCTCGCCTGTGTACGGGAGGACTGGGCTGAGATTGGAGCACCCTGAGCACCCGGTATTGCCTGGCCTGCAGTTCCCTCTTCTCCTGTTCCGGCTTTTGCACCGCAATTTGTACAAAATTGTTTCCCTTCATTGATCTGGCTTCCACATTGCTTACAGTATTTCACGTTGTCCCCTCTTCTTTCTGCTCATAAATTATGTAAATAGAACTAAAAAACACCATCCAATTGTATAAGAAAATAGACTTATAGTAAATATCAGGAACTGGTTCTTTTTATCTATCTTTTCAGGATTATCATTTAAAAGGATTAAAAAGGCAAAAATGAGTGAGGAAACTTCGACAGCGCTTCCTTTTTCTGCCATACGATTCCCATAAATAAAAGGCCGGATCATAGTGATCCGGCCTTCCAGTTACAGGTATCACTGGAATCTACGTGAGCTCGCATTATTATATGCATCCTGTGTTTCTTCGAGTGCGTGCTGCACCTTCATGGCGGCTTCCGTCAGCTTTTCTGTCATCTGGTCTTTTACTTCCACAGGATTTTCCTTCACCTGGGCCAGCATATCCACCGTCTGCTTACGGGTTCTTGAATCAAACAGAGTCAATAGAGTACCGGCAATCCCGCCTAACAAGATTCCTCTTAAAAATAGACTCCTATTATTGACGTTTTTTACTTTTCCTACTCTTCTTGCCATTTTCATCACCTCTTAATCCAAGCTATATTGATGTATATAACCTAAAGGCATGAAAATGAAACATGGGGACAGTCCCCCATTTACCAATTATTTCCTGGGTTTTTCAGTCAGTGATGAGGCTCTTTTTTTCGTTTGCGATATAGCGGTATGTTTTCCCATCCGCAGGGGCTCCCCTGTCGGTAAAGATGAATTCCAGCTGGAAGTCAGCGAATGTTAATGGTTTTTTGCTGGAGAATAAGTAATACAGGCCGTCTTTAAGGGTGGAACCGGACTGTGCGATGAACACAGGGGATGAAGCATTCAGCTTGAAGGTATCGGCCGCTTTATCCGGCAGTGCCCCTGCTGAGAGCTTGTGGATGCTGTACGAATCGATCTTGATTTTAATCTGATCTTCTGTCAGGTCTTTTTCCTGGATTTGAATTCCATACTGATAGTCCTGTTTGTTTTCATTGTAATACTCATAAATGCTGTAGAAAATATTATTGATTCCGCTGCCTGACATGATGGTGCCAGTTTTTGTGTATGATAATCTCCTGTCTATGAGATTCTGCAGGTCCTTGATGTTTTTGCTCAGCTCAGCAGCCTTGGACTTGGATTTCTGCCTGTCTTCCACAGGTGCCTTGGTTGCTTTAGACACCGTTTTTCCTGAATTAAAAAAAGCAATGACAAATATGGAGCTAAGCAGAAAAATGAAGATATACCATCTATTCTTTGTCATAACACCACTCCCCTTTCACTAAATTTTACCAGAAACATTTTCATCCTTAAATAGAGAAAAATATTCTATGCTGCATTTTTCCTTCGCCTTCCCTATTAGAGCCTGGTTTTTTGTACAACTTTTGTATACTTCGATGCGTTTTACCACTTCGCTCCTCTCAAACATGCACTTCCGCCAAAAATTTTTATTTCATTTTAATAAACAGCTTTTTTGTTTCGCCGATATACTTATAGTATATAAGTCTTGTATAATAGATTTCGCAACCAGGACTTTAGGAGGAAATATCGTTGAATATAAGATTAAGGACATTTATCGCCGGCATCATCGCTATCGTAATTCTGGGCCTTGCCAGTGTCCTGGCGCTCACAATCGGCCTGCATTCCGGGGAAAAGGTTAAGGCGGAGATTGGTAATACGTTATCTGCCGCTGCATATCAGATGGGAGACAAGCTGGATTTCTTTATGTGGTCCCGTGCAGGTGAACTTGAAGTAATCAGCGAGCTGCAGGATATCCAGGATTCTGAGGATCCCGCCAGGATCAAAAAGCAGCTTGATCAGCTCAAGGCAAGCTTCCCCGCCTTTTCCTGGGTGGGCTTAACAGATAGTAATGGCAAGGTGACCGCTTCGACAGGGGATATCCTCACGGGAGTCGATATTTCCAAACGTCCGGTCTATCAGGAAGGCATAAAAGGAAGATTTATAGGAGATGTGCATGATGCCGTCCTCCTGGCCAAGAAACTGCCTAATCCAACTGGTGAACCTCTTCAATTTGTCGACATCGCAACGCCGGTTGTGGGGAGCGGCGGTGAACTGAAAGGAGTGCTGGCAGCCCATTTAAGCTGGCAATGGTCCCGGCAGGTTCAGGAGGAAATTGTCAAGCCATATAAGGAAGATTTGAAAGAAGCAGAAATTTTCGTGGTAAGCAAAACGAATAACACGATCATCCTGGGCCCGAAAGCCATGGTCGGGAAACCGCTGAACATTGATGCCGTAAAAACGGCCCAAAAAGGATTGAATCACTGGAGTGTGGAAGAATGGCCGGATGGGAAAAATTATCTGACCGGCTATGCTTATGGAGACGGCTATCAGGACTATGCGGGCCTCGGCTGGTCGGTGGTTG
This sequence comes from Paraperibacillus marinus, assembly GCF_046237605.1. Lineage (GTDB taxonomy): Bacteria > Bacillota > Bacilli > Bacillales > DSM-1321 > Paraperibacillus > Paraperibacillus marinus. Next base: position 2,564,631 of record NZ_CP143542.1, read on the forward strand.
TGCGGATTCCGGAGGAAAAAGCATTCCTGCCAGTCAAGGAGCTTCAGGCATCCCTGCTTAAAATGGGATTGGCTGCCTCCCTGATTTTTGGCCTCATCAGCTTCTTTTTAACCGGCTTTATCACAAGGCCGCTCCTCAGGATTTCCGATGCAGCCAATCAGCTTCAGGCAGGAGAAAAAGTGGATATCCCCATTTTCAAGGGGATAAGAGAAATGAGCATCCTCTCCACATCGCTCGACAGGCTGGTCAAAACGATGACCCAGGCTGAATCAGAGCTCGGAAGGATGGAGACCCTTGCCCATCATGATGCATTGACAGGGCTCCGCAACCGGATCGCACTTGATACATACTTGGAAAAAGCCAGGCACCTGGCCATCGCAGATAAGAAAGAAATTATGTTCCTTTATTTGGATTTGGACGAATTCAAACAGGTAAATGATGTACACGGCCATCATACCGGTGACCTTCTGCTGAAGCATGCTGCCGAAAGACTGCTAGATTGTATCTCTGGAGATGACGCTGTCTTCCGGCTTGGCGGCGATGAATTTCTTGTTGTGCTCTCCTGTTCGGAGGAGGATCCGGTCAAGGAGGGAGCGCTGACAGCGGAAGCCATCATAAGCAGACTATGCCAGCCATTTTACCTTCAGGATAAAAAACCTGTCTTTGTGGGCTGCAGTATCGGTGCGGCCCTCTGGCCCAAGTCTGACGAAGATCCCATCAAGCATATCCGCTCTGCAGATGAAGCCTTGTATATTTCGAAGCGTACAGGAAAAAATAAACTGAGCTTCCATATTGAAAACCAGCATCGCTCCGGCTGAGAGTTTTGCTGGTTTTCGCTTATTTATCCCCTGGCACCGTATACGCTATAAAGCGGCATCCCTGCTATCTAAAGCAAAGCTTATATGGATATTAATCGTTTTCTCTATACGTTTATGTTATGGTCAATACAAAGCTAATGATTTAGGGGTGATAATATGTTAAGCCATCAGCATTCTTCTGCGTATCAAAACCTGGCTCTTCTGCATTCGGCCCTGGATGCATCCCAAACAGGAATTGTCATTACTGACCCGGATCTGCCTGATAATCCTATCATTAATGTGAATAAAGGATTCTGCCGCATAACAGGGTTTGATTTTGAAGATGTAGTCGGGAAAAATTGCAGATTCCTCCAGGGTCCAATGACCAAGGATTCCGATATAGAACTTATCCGGAACGCGTTGAAGGACTTTGAATCCGTTTCAGTCAATCTGCTGAATTATCGTAAAAACGGTGAAATCTTCTATAATCAATTGACCATAGATCCTGTTTATAATGAAAGCGAACAAAAATATTATTTTGTCGGTGTCCAAAAGGATATTACCAAAGAAGTCACCTATCAGGATGAACTTCGTGCAGCACTAGAGGAAATTGAGGAACTCTCGACTCCGATTGTTCCGATCGAGGATGGGATATCTGTCATTCCCCTGATTGGAACTCTCTCAGACCGGCGCGTGGACATTCTTTTTTCAACTCTTTCCGATCATCATTCCATCAACAGAGATCAATACCTCCTGCTCGATTTATCGGGAATCGCTGCATCCAACAGCCGATTTGGCCATCATATTGGTTCCATACATAAATGGCTCAGCCTGCTTGGCACAGAGCTCGTTCTTTCCGGCATCTCGCCTGAAGCAGCTATCAGCATGGTGAAACACACCGAAGATCTGTCCCATATCAAGGTATACCAGGATATAAAGACAGCAATCAAAAAGCTCCGTCCGACGGCATAAACTAAACATGACTTTTTTACTCTCTGCCCATGCATGGAAAGAACATAGAGTAGAACAGGAACAAACACAATAAGGCGGTGGAGCGGAATAGGGGGCAGGCATGAATGCCGGCAAGATACATGATGTTCACAACCTGCCCGGATCCCTATGATACATGCAGCTCCGTCCCTTTTCCACAAGAAAACGCCCTCTCCACAGGGAGAGGGCAGCGGGTTACACCGTAAGCCTCATGATCCATTGTTCACCTTTTTTCCCTATCTTCCTTCTCCCGGTGTCTTCAAACCCTGTTTTACTATAGAGATTTTGGGCCGCGGCATTCCGGTGATTCACGCCCAGGGTGATTTCTTTACAGGAGGGGAAATGTTCCTTCACAAAACCGGGGAGCTGCAGCAGACTCCTTTTGGCATATCCCTTCCCCTGATGAACGTGATTAATGGAGAATGCCGTCAGCAGCATGGCACTCTCATTGCTGCTGTATTCGAGTACCCTGCCGGTAGAATGCAGCAGGAAAAAACCAACCGGTTCCTCACCGTTTACGATCACAATCCGGTTCTGACCTTCGGCGGCTTCCTCATAATCAGCAGGCATACCGGTGAACTGTCCCTGCTCTGCCGGGAGGACAAATTCTCCCAATGCCTCTTTATACTTTTCTTCGTAGAGCTTTAATTTAATACTTCCCAAAAAAGGATCCTCCCCTGTCTATAACCCACCGGACTGCCTCCAGCAGGTCTTTCGCGATATAATCCGGCTCTGTTTCCTGCCAGGTATGACGGTATTCCCCGAGCGAGCCCATGCCCCAGCCGGTCTGGACAAGCACCTTGCCTGCGCCCGCCGCATCTGCGGCGAGCATGTCGGTGGATCCTGTATCTCCAATCACCACTGTTTTTGCAAGGTCCAGCCCATACTTTTCTGCTGCCTCATGCAAAAGCCCGGGCAGGGGTTTCTTGCAGCCACAATCCTCATGGGAACTATGCGGGCAGATGAAGGCATCATCAAACCCATAAGAATGGAATTCCCGCCTGAAGTCATCTTCCAGAGCCTCCCCGCGCGATATCCGGTGCTGATTGGTATAGGCAAACATCCTGATTCCATTCTGCTTCAGGAGGTCGAAGGCTGCTTTGCTGAAGGGGTAGAGCTCGAACTCATTTGGATGGATAAAATGGCCGGTTCCGCCGATGGTGCCGTCCCGATCGATGAATACGGCCTGAATCTTATTTTTCATGGGAGTCTTCCCCTTCACATGCAGCTCTCCAGTGTTCGGGAATCCGGAATGAGCGGGGCAGTTTTGTATGCCGGTCGCCCTTCGCCGAATTAACCTGAACCTGAGTCAGGAAAATGGCTCCCCGCAAATCCGCTCCGCTGATGTCGGCGTCTCTCAGATCTGCACCTATTAAATCTGTATATTGCATATTGGCTCCCTTTAAATTAGCCGCAATCAAAAAAGCTCCCCGCAAGTCCAATCCCTGCAAGTCAGCCCCTCTCAGATCTGCACCAAGCCAGGCCATTCCCTTTCGTCTTTTCATTTTGACGCTCACAGCCGAAGAACGTCCTCTCCGGACCCGTTCACTCGTCTGCAGCAGCAAATCATTTATCCGGGAGCGGTGGCTTTGAATGTCAACCTGCAGAATGTCATCCGGTTCCATCCTGGTCAGCTTCTCTGTCTTTTCCATGGCGGCTTCAAGCTCCCTGTGAATGGGAAGGGTCACCGAAAAAGTTCTTGCTTCATGGAGATACAGGAGCATTTCCTGAAGCTGCTGAAAGACGGGAAACACATCAAACATCAGCCCTGACACTTGCGGATGATCTCTCCAGCTTTCCCCCTTGAAAATGATCCCGGAAACCTTCTGCCCGGCCCCAAAGCATTCATACACCGTACAGCCCCGGAAACCCTCCTGCCTTAAATGCGGATGAATCCGGCAGTGGAACTCCCCGTCCAGGTTCGGGCACGGAGTCCCGCTGTTCTTATCGAAGGCAAAATCAGCTGACTTTGCAAAAGGCAGGGCCGTACAGCACAGGCCGAAGCAGTTTTTGCAGTCGGATTGCAGGAAGGACGGCACAGAGAATGTTTTCGTTGGTAGGTTTGACAAGTTTGACACCCCTTCATACAACTTCATTCACTTTAAATCTCTAAACCTTGAATATAGTCAAAAACTCCATTCAAAAATGCACTTTTCCTTTTCTCCCCGTAAATATTGCTCATTGTATGGCGGCAGCGGGACGATCTCTATCAATCTGGCCCCGATATATTCACAGGTTTTCCGGGATGGGATGTTATCCGGATTGCAGGTGATGATGACCTTATCCAGTCCGTGTGCAATGGCTGCCTGTCTGATGAGCAGGCACGCTTTCCCAGCATAATGATGACCCCAGTGTGCCTCCTTGACCGAATAGCCGATATTGCCTCCATAATAGGTGTTTTCATTAAAGCCGATCCTGAGATCGATCTTGCCGATCGGGATATCAGAACCCGACTCCACAATGTGATAAAAATAAGTAGGCACCCAGCTGCGCTTCGGGTCCCCCTGCAGCCTTTTTTCCACAATCAAATCGATTTCATCGCCTTTTATCTTATTCAGCTGATCCAGAAATTCAAATTCCATGACAGCTCCTCCTATTTAGTCAAAATCCACTGAACGGCTTCTTCCAGGTCTTCCGCGATATACACCGGATGCACATCAGCCCACTCTCCGGTATATTCCCGGTTTTTGTATTTGGAGAGTGAAGATGCACCCGCCCCTGTCTTTACGAGGATGCCTGAACTGCCTGCTCGCTGGGCAGCCAGCATATCCGTCCATCTGTCCCCGATCACAGCACAGCTTTCCAGCGTCAGGCTGTATTCTTCTGCTGCCCGCAGAAGCATATCAATTCCGGGTTTCCGGCAGCGGCATCCATCCTGATGCTGATGCGGACAGATATAAGCCTTGTCAAAGCCAAATTCCTTAAGCTCTGCCTCAAATGCCTCTTGTGTGGACAGCCCCCCGGAAATGCCGGGCTGGTTCGTAAAGGCGAAGATCTTCCTCCCGCTTTCTTTCAGGGCAAGAAGCGACTCTCCAGCAGCGGGATACAGCTTGAACTGTCCTGGATATTCAATCTCGCTTCCGCCTCCAAGCGTCCCGTCTCTGTCTATGAAAACAGCTTTTATCTTCATGTCTCTACCCTCCCCAAGCGGTCCTGCTCCTCTGTTAAATGATTGCATGTTTCTTTAAAACTGAAGCAGCGGTCCATCCATCCCTGCCGTCTTTTTTGATCAGTACAAAGCCAGTACAGTTTTCATCCACAACAGAGACGATATCCCCTTTTTTAACACTAAGCTGGCAGCAGGCTACGTCTGTCCTGGCGGTGCAGATGCCGTCTTCACTCAATATGATATATTCATTTTTCAGGTATAGTTCTGTGCCATTCGAGGCTTGGCGGCAGAGAGTGAAATCCTTACCCCTCTGGAGGATTTCCAGGTCATAGTCCGGATACTTGACCGCGCCCTGCATGGCGATGTCTGCATAAAAATCTTCCTGTACCTCGAGAGTCGGAAGTGAATCTGCATAGGCATGTGAATAACGGGGAACTCCGTCCTTGTACTGAATGATCAAGGCATTCAGCTGCCCCGTTTGCTTTAGGACATTCCCGCCGTCAATGGCGATGATCTTCTTCTCTCTATCGATATAAGGATTCTGCCCTGTATGGACGAACGGATAATTGGACACCGGCCAGTGACCCACTACAACCACCTTCTCCGCCATATGACTTCCTCCAAGGAATTCAGGCATGGTGAGAGCCGCCATGCGGGGAGTCTCCCTCCAGTCTTCACAATTTTCAATGCCTGCATGAACAAAAATGAAATCCTCCGTTTCAATGGCCGTCGGAAGTGAATTGATCCATTGTATTTCATTTTTATAATGAAGAGCCAGCAATTCTTTCACGTCTCTGATACTGGTGTCCTTAGTGAGAGTGAACCGCAGTTCATGCAGCCACTCATTATATAAAGACTTTTCCCTGGCAATCAGATAGTCTATCAATTCCTGGTTTTCCTCCATGAGGTGATCCATGATTGCCTCACAATTGCCCTCTGTCACATAAACATGAGGATGACTGTGGGCAAGTTCCCTGACATATCGGATCACACCGCTGCTGCTGCTCCCCTTTTCACACAAATCCCCATTAATGATCAAGCAGTCTTCCGCCGTGAAGTTTGTTTTTTCAAGCAGCTCCTTCAGAAGACCAAGCTCCCCATGAATATCAGAAATCACCAGGGTTCTTCTGTGATTCTTGATGGATACTCCTACTATTTTTTCCACTAATATTACTCCTTCTATTTTCACTATAATAGGGATATATTCGACAGAAAGATACAAATCCCTTCTCTGGCCCGGGTCTGTTTTATCCTTATAAAATCACAGAATCCTGGCCAGACTGTTTTCTAAGCATATGAATTCTGAGTGACAGATTTTCTCGGAGATTGTAAAATGGCAGCGGATAAATCCTATTGTCTTCCCTTCCTATTTAGGGTAGTATGAGAATATCAATTTGTGAAAAGGGTGACTTAGGGCGATGAACAACTAATCCTGAACTTAGAAAACATTCGCTAAAAAGCATATGCTTTTCGATTAATTTTTCTGGATAGGATTAGTGAGCCCTTTTATATGAGCCTGTGATGCAGCATGTGTTATGCTGCCATTCTGCCTGTAAAAGCCTCCTGTCCAGAAATGGAATGGAGGTTTTTTTATGGAAAACACAGCAGTAGAAAAAGTGACGATGGGCGCATTGTTCCAGAACCGGGTGATCCGGACCATCCTTATTTCCGTATTGTTCCTGCAGATCGGAATCTGGGTGCGGAATTATTCCATCCTCTTATATGTAATTGAAAAAACTAATGAAAATCCAGTGGCGGTTTCCATGATATCAGTCGCGGAATTTGCTCCGATTTTCTTATTCTCATTCATTGGCGGCACCTTTGCAGACAGGTGGATGCCGAAGAAAACCATGATCTGGTGCGATCTGTTGAGCGCCGTTTCCATCTTTGTAGTGCTCATCACCCTGTTCTTCGGAAGCTGGAAGGTCATCTTCTTTGCCACCCTTGTATCATCGATTCTCTCCCAGTTCTCCCAGCCGTCCGGCATGAAGCTCTTTAAGATGCATGTACCGCCGGTAATGGTGCAAATGGGGATGTCGATGTATCAGACCGTTTTTGCCTTATTCATGATCCTCGGGCCGATCATCGGCACCTTCGTGTATCAGCGCTTTGGCATCATGGCTGCGATCGCAGTCATGGGTGCAGCCTTCCTGATCTCGGCTGCTGTCCTTGTGATGCTGCCTCCGGACCGGGCACAGGCAAAGGCAAAGGCTGGTACATCCCTGGTGCAGGAAATGAAGGACGGTTTCCGCTATGTGAAAAACAGCCGGCCGCTCACCCTGCTTGGGGGTTCGTTTGCAGCAGCCGGCCTGGCTATCGGATTGACCCAGCCTCTTGGCGTATTCTTGATCACCGAACGGCTCGGACTTCCGAAAGAAGACCTCCAGTGGCTGATGGCAGCGTTTGGAATCGGCATGATCCTTGGCGGCGGCCTCACAGTGGCGCTGGCCAAGAAAGCTCTGCCCCAGCTTCTCTTGATCATCGGAATGGCTGCAAGTGCCATCGGATTCATAGGGATGAGCCTTTCGACCGAACTATGGATCACGCTTGCCTTCCAATTCTTCGCCGGCGTATTTATGCCATGCATTCATATCGGCATCAACACCATGATCCTGCAGAATACCGATGAAGCATTCATCGGCCGGGTCAACGGGATCCTGAATCCGCTCTTCATGGGCTCCATGGTCATCACCATGTCCATGTCCGGCTGGCTTAAATCCCACCTGTCCATCGTTCTCATGTACGAAGCATCCGCCCTTCTGCTCGGACTCGGAATCCTGGTCCTCATGCCGCTCATCCGGAAAGACCACTCGAAGCAGCAGGTCAGGGAAGTTTAATAAAGAAGGCTAAATAATAAGGCCTAAAAAAAGCCTGGGAGTTTTCCTAAGCCGTTCTCTTTTGAAGTACCCCACAAGAAAAAGCTAATATAAAAACAAATATAAAAGCAGTGGATTTCGCAACTGAAATCACACTGCTTTTTGCAATTTCTGGGCAAGAAAAAATGGCATAATAAAAACTAACAGGGATATCATCCAAAAGGAGTAAAACCCTTTATTGTTGAAGTTCTTAGTAAAAAACAAAGTGACTAGTAGAGTTGGATATTAAAGGAGGCAATATGGGATAAAGAATTCTTTATAAATGGAAGAAATCAGCGGCTGTAAATTGATTATTATTAGAGGAATTAGCGGAGGAATAGTTTGTTTTCTTAGGGATAGACATACTGGTTAACCGATTACAGCCGTTGGCAAATCATTCTGAATGGGGACAAAATGATTAATTTAGGTAAGTATAAGCAAATGCCACCCACATTCCAAAAGTTATTGAAATTAGAAAAAGAACTTGAAAAGGAAGGATATTCGTTAGATAGAGATTTAAGTTTCATCTTAAAGGCAGATTTTTTTGTTGATAACACGTACTAACCTATATAAAGGTGGTAGTGGCAGTGCAAAAATCATGGACCATAATACAAATTTATATCGATTCTGCCTCTTTTACCAACCGTCATCTTATTTCCCCCGAATTAATTGATGGGGGCTAACCAGCAAAATGCGGAAAACATACGCTAAGGTTCTGTTCAGAAAACCTTAAGTTTCTTAACACCTTATAGCTAAAGGATTTATGAGGATTTTCCTCATCTGTTGATGTTCAATAACACATTCATTTATCCATGTTCAGTTAATATGACAAAGATAAGTTGCAGGACATATAAGACAGTCTTAGCGTATAGAAATCATGCTTTTTCTATGTCGAAATTTGCTTTACGTATGTTTTGCGCGCGAAATGTTGGTGGTACGCCTTTTAGTAAATGTTCATATTTGAAGAGTCATTTCTTAAAAAGAATGTATGTGTACACATATGAAAGGTATCTGCCAAGATGAGGTTCAATTAATCGAATCAAAATGCGTAACCTTCACATTCTTAAATATCGCTTTGCCGCCCTCGGAGAAGAGAGTAATTCCTTGATCTTCAGCATGAGGGAATATTAAGTTTGAATAAGCATACTTTCCATCATCCACAAAAACTTCAATACTCGTTTTATCGACGAGAATCTTTAAATGAACCTTCTTCTTACTGGTATCAAATGGTGCAGTACTTTCAACGAACTGATTTGTTTCGTCAGGTTGATCTGTGAATGCTCGATTGACATATGAGTAATTTTCTTCTGCAGAAATGCCTACGTCAACGTGGCGTTTTTGATCATCTGACTCCCTGAGCCTGAATCCTGCATGCTTAAAATCCGACCATGAGAGGTCTACTTCTATTTGATAGGCATCTCCTTTAACATCAAGTGTTTCCGATCCATCCACTTCGATTTTATCAAAAGAATTCGTTGAGCTTGTCAATTCTTTTAATGCTTCTGAAGGCTGTGATGAAAGATAATACTTGTTCTCCCCTTCACGCTTTAGTTCAATTTGACGGACTATAGAATCTATTCCGTTAAACCCTTCTTTTAATGTCGGCGTATTGTCGGCGTAGGCCCAGTTATTCATCCAAGCGAGAGCATAGCGTTTGTCTAATTTGTCACTTGCCTTGCCATCTTCAAACGTAACTCCGCCATACCAATCGAAACCGTAGTCTAGCCATTGCGGTTCATTGTTATCTGGAAGAAATTTTGTTCCATTAAACGTTCCTGTCCAGTATGCATAGGTGTTTGGTTTCCCTACTGCTTTTCCGTTTGCACTGACGCCCAGCACCCACTTCACTGTCCCGTCATCAGCGCGGATTTGGTAAAGGTCAGGGCACTCTAAAACTCCAATGTTCTCAGTGGAAAAGCTGCTCGTATAGCGCCAATGTTTCAGGTTATCAGACTCATAAAAACCTATTTTCGATCCTTCGGCCATGGTCATGATCCATTTTTGATTCGTGTTATCCCAGATGATTTTTGGATCTCTAAAATCCTTCGTTCCTGGATTTTTCATAATAGGCTCGTCACTGTAAGAGGTAAACGTATTTCCTTTGTCCGTACTGTACCATAGAAATTGTTCTTGTTTCTGGCCATCCTTAGAGGGTTGTGTTGCGATTGCCACAAAAGCGTCTTTCCCAAACCCAGCTGTATTTTCCTTGTCTACAACGACTGACCCTGTCCATGGATCCCCATTTGGATTCGTATATTTCGGAATGGCAATTCCCTTATCCTTCCAGTGAACCAAATCTTTAGAGGTGGCATGTCGCCATTCTGTGCCGTTGCCATCCGGGTAATCTCCATTATATAGGTAAAAATAATGATAATTTCCTTCATAGTAAATGGGCTTCTGTGGATCGTTTTTCCAATGATCAGGAGAAGTAAAATGATAGGCAGCCCGGTATGAGTACTTTTCTACCTTATCTGGCGGATTAGCTTCTTTTGTTTTATAAAATGAATGAATCAAAATTCCTGTGCTAATAACCATCCATAATCCAAGAACGAATAATCCAACCATCTTATATTTCTTTTTGTTCACTTAAACTCACCACTTTTCTCTTTTAAAATAGAAAAAAGAAAATGCCAAGTTTCCTGACATTTTCTTTTTCTTTTCACTGGTAACTACTTAACCGTAATCTGGCCTTGTTCAAGAATACTGTCTTTTACTACCGATGTTTTCTTCCCTTTAATGTTAAGCTGGAAGCTTGGGGCAAAGGTAGATTTATTGTCTTCAAAATAACCTCTGTTTGTCATGTAGCTAGTCACTACAACATTATCACTGCCAGCCTGCGGGATCGCATAGTGAGCATAGTTCCAGGTGATGTCATATGGATTTAGATCCTGATGCAGGACGATGCCCGTTTTATTTAATGGTTTATATGGGCCAGTTAAGGAATTAGACGTGTAGCCTAACATGTAAATATCTTGATTATCGATTCCATCAATGGTCATTTTTGATCCTCTTGAACTTGTGAATAAATACCACTTGCCGTCCTTTTTAAAGATGTTTGGACGTTCGATTTCATCTGTGACCGTATTTGAAACAATCAATGGCTTCATTTCTTTTTTCAATGTATAATCGTCGTTTATTTCAATAATTCCAATTGCACCGTTTGCAAGTTCAGCTAACTCTTTTCTAGGGCTTTGCAAAAGTTTGCTTTTTTCATCCTGGAAGAATTTATTGCTGTTGCCATAGTAAGCTCTATTGTATAGCGATTCTTCGCCTTGGTAGCCATATTCTGTACCCGTATTTGCTTCAAATACAAGGTATTTGCGGCCGTTGTCTTCTACATAGTGAGGGTCTCTGAAGGTATGATTATCAGCGGAATTTCCGTCCTCTACAAATTTATCTACAGTTTGATAGTACTTGCTGTCTTTGCCTTCATAGATGGATTTGTAATCCTCAACACCATCCACTTTTAATGTGTCAGAATCTGGCTCTGAAAGGTTTACTTGAGCGGTCGTTAGGGTTTGTTTCCCATAATTTCCTGACTCAGGTATATACGGTTCACGGTTTGTATAGAATAAGCGGACTTCCCCGTCCTCAGTTAAGGTTGCAGAACCTGACCACTCTTCGGCTTGCTCTTTTAGGTAAGGATCATTTGGAACGTTTTTATCATTGTCATCAAATACTCTTCCAGCATTCTTCCAAGCATCAAGGGAATCGTCGCCCACTTTTTTGTAGAACATGTAGATGAACGTATCACTCGCGTTTTTAGGATCGCCTGCTAATCCAAAAACGATATGATATCCTTTGTATTCTGCAACAGTTCCATCAGCGTTTTGCAATGGCCATGTATCCCACACATCTAAATCAATGGTTTCGCCTGATTCCGTTACTTTTTTGGCAGAAGGGATGTTTTTAATTGTGGATTCGTCAAACTTAGGAATGGTATATCTAGTATCACCGTGCTGATTAATCATATCTTTCATAGCTGATCGAGTGATTTGTGAAGTATCGTACGTTTCTTTGTAATCTGCCGGAGCCTTTGGAGCTGCAAATGATTGGGTAACAGTACCGCTTAATAGAATGCCAGTACTGAGTATTACTGCTGTTGCCTGTGTGGCAAGCCTGCTAAAGTTCATAAGTCTTCCTCCTGGTTTTATGTATTTGCTAGTACAATAGAATTATAGGTGATTCCTGAAAAGAGAGGTATGCCACATATTGATTGAAATTTAGTCGTATATTGATATCGCAATTTTGGAAGCCAAAAAAAGCCCTGGCAAGAGGCTATTCCTTCGAAAACCTCTCCCAGGACTTCTGATATTCATTGAGCAGCTGATTGCGGTTCAGCTGTTTCCCGACATAGAGCTGAGTCGCGGCTCCGAATTCTTCTCTAATTCCAACAGGGAAGTGAAACCAGTTAGATGGGACGGTGTTCCCATCTTTGTAATTTCGAAGAGTTTCTTTTGCGAGCAGCCCTATATCATCAGTTTTAATGTTCTTAAACGCAGGAATGAATTTGAATTCTTCTGTCATGAACCGTTTGCCTTGTTCTGACGACACCATCCAATTTAAAAACTTCTTGGCTTCTTTTTTCTTTTCAGGAATGGATTGTTTATTTACGGCCCAATAATTTGGAACGCTGACGACAAGACCTTCCTCTATAGGTCGGTCATTAATCGGAATCGGCATAAAACCGATGTTCATGTCAGGCGCAGCTTGATCGATCATCGGCTGAATCCAGTTGCCTTGCTGAATGATGGCTGCTTTTTCGGAGGTAAACAGATTAACTTCCATTGTATAGTCCGTTGTCAGCGGATTATCGTTTCCGTACTTTATGGTGAGATCCAGCAGGGCAAGGAGATCCTTAAATGTTTGATTGGTACTGATTTTTTCCGTTCCTTTATTTAAATTTCTTATAAAAGCATCAGTATCCTTCTGCTGGGCAAAAGCAACATTCATCAGATGGTCGCCCAATTTCCAGTCTTCATAGTAGCCTGTTGCAAAGGGAGTAATACCTGCATCCTGCAGCTTTTCGGTAGCTGCTGCCAATTCAGAAAGAGTGGTGGGCTGTTCAGTAATGCCAGCTTGTTTAAATAAATCCTTATTATAGATAAAGCCATACCCTTCAAGGTTAACCGGCATTCCGTAAATTTTCCCGTCCAATGTGACCGGAGTCAGGGCTTCTTTGTATGCTTGATTAATCCAGGGCTCCCCTGAGAGGTCCTCCAGATAGTTCCGCCACAGCTTGGCATTTTCATAGCCGCTGTTTGTAAAGATATCCGGACCAGTGCCGGTCGCCATTTCGGCTTTTAGGTCGGCGAGGTCATCCATTGCGCCTCCAACAGTATGTACCCTGATATTGACGTGGGGATTTTCCCGTTCATAAGCACGCGTCATTTCTTCAAATTGAGTGGAGATTTCCACTTTCGGATTCCTTAATTCCAGCGTGATTTTTCGCTCTGTCTTTTCCGTTTTTTTTGGTGGGGCTTCGTCCTGACATGCAGAAAGAGGCAGGCTGACGGCTCCGATTAACAAAAGGGATAAAAACCTGTTTTTCATCATGTCCCCCCTTTAGATTCATGTTGTTCGTTCCTGTTCCTGAACTCAAAAGGCGTCATGCCGACGACCTTTTTAAATAGCTTTGAAAAGTAGATTTCATCTTGATAGCCAAGCATAGTCGAGATGGAGTAAATGCTTTTGTCTGTTTCTTTCAGCCACGATTTTGCCTGGCTGATTCTAAGCTCCGTGATGTATTTGGACAGGGTCATTCCGGTTTCTTGCTTATACTTTCTTGAGATATGCTCGCGGCTTAAAAAGAAGACATTCGACAGCTTTTCCAGACTCAAATCCTCCATATAATACATGTCAACATAGGAAACCATGTCTTCCATGCGGCGGGCAGCATCTATTTCATCCAGACGGTGGATGGTTCGGAAGTTTTGTTTCTCGAGCTTTTTCTGCAGAGCCTGAAACGAGGTCCTGATATCCGATAAAGTTCCTATCTGCTCTTCAGTTACAAGCCTTATAGGGATATCGAACTCCTTGCTGATCCATTCCTCAACGGAGAGCCATTGATCGCGAATGGTGATAACAAGGCAGAGGTTAAGATTCGTCTGCAAGGAAAACGCATTTCCTAATTTGCGGTCCGTAAGCTCATCTGAAAGCTTTTGGATATAGAGTTCCGGATTGTGCATCTGGTAAAAGGAGAGCAATGTCAGCTGATAGCCCTCCGATTCAGGAAGAAACGCGGCAAGGCTGATTGAGTCTGAACGATCCCCCAGACATATCGCAGTGGCTAACTGGTTTATCCGCAGTTTTTTCATATCTTCCAGCACTTCAGCATGTTCAAAGTCATCCTTCCAGGCTTGTACCGATTTTTCCAGTGTATGATTGAACGCTTCATACTCAATCGGCTTCAGCAGGTAATCAAAGCTGCTGTGCTGAATGGCTTTGCGCATATAGGAATAATCGTTATATCCAGTAATGAAAATAACTTTCCCCGGATAGGAAATGGAATCCAGCCACTCAATCAGTTCGATTCCGCCCATACCGGGCATTTTCACGTCTGTAAAGATAATCTCCGGGCGTTCTTTCTCAATCAGTGATTTTGCCTCATGGCCATTTTTGGCTTCCAATAGCTTGGTGATGCCGTATGTTTCCCACTGGCCTAAATGGCGTATGACGTCCCGCACATTGAATTCATCATCGACAATCAGTGCTTTCACCGTGTTCATCTCCTTTCCTGAAGTAAGTCTTTATCATTCCCAAGGACGGTCTTTATCGGGATCCTCATGCTGACGGAAAACCCCTGTCCGTCATTCGAATCTACTTTCATTTCTGCACTTGGTCCATACCCCAGAAGCAGCCTGTCACGAATATTCTTCAGGCCTATATGTTCAAGCGAATAAGTCCCTTCGTAAGGGGGTGTATAGATATGTTCCCGCAGGGTTTGAAGCTCTACTTCCGTCAGACCCGGACCATCATTCTCTACAGTAAAGCACAGATCGTTTCCTTGTTTTTCCCCGTTAATGGACAAATGAGCGTTGCTGTAACCTTCCTCATACGTGTGTTTAAAGAAATTCTCTGCTAGGGGCTGCAGAATCATACTTGGAATAGTCATGTCCAAAATGGACTCATCGATATTGATCGAGTAACTTACATTTTCACCAAAACGCTCTGTTTGAAGGGAGAGGTACGCTTTTGTATACTCAGCTTCATCCCGAACCCGTACCCTTTGATCTGCCTGCATCGAGTAGCGCATCATTTTGGACAGCGAAGTCAGCAATTGATAGACTTTTGGTGCATTCGACCTGAGGGCAACAGCGCCGATGGATTGTAAAGCGTTAAACAGAAAATGAGGATTGATCTGTGATTTTAACGCCCTGAACTGGTTCTTCCTGTTTTCAATTTCAAGCTTATATTCACGATCAATGTGGGAATTGATCCGGTTCATCATATCCTTCATGTGTGACTCCAAATGGCCAATTTCATCGCTTTTGGTATCATCAAAAGGAACATTCATATTTCCGCCTTCAATGGAGCGGACTTTGCTGCTCAGCCTCGTAATGGGACGGGTAATCCTAGTTGAGATAATGCCTATCATCAGCAAACCCAGTATTCCTACACCGATGCCGACAATGATATTGGTATAGGCGGTTTTCCTGACATCTTCATATAAAGCCTGACTCGACATGATCTTAATCAATTTCCAGCCGTTCAGTGACCCTGATAACTCCTTTGATAAGAGAATATCGTCATCATGCCGGCTCCTATTCCCGTTCAGACGCTGCTTTTCATCGGCAGGAAGAGGTTTTCCAATCAGGGCACGATCATTTGCATACATTACGCGATCCATTGAATCAATAAGCAAAACAGAAGATGCGTCTCCCTGGACAAGGTTATTGCAAATGCGGGCATACTCGCCCAAATCAATGTCGATTGTAATCATCCCAAGAAACTTGTTAGAAAGAACGTCTGTAATTTTGTGGTGAAAAGTCATCACCATCGTTTTGTCCGATTTTGGAACAATGGCTGCATTATTGTAATTCTCAAGAGGGTGGGGCGGCTCAATCAAATATTGTGAGTCAGATGTATTCAGCTTTTTGATCGGGTCCTGTTTCAGAAAATTCGGCTGATACCTGTGTGTGCTGATCACTGCATTATAGACTGTAAATGACTCATTGTTTTTAGCAATATAGAAACGGATTTGCCGGAATTCGTTTCTCATTAGATAAAAGGTTTCGAGACTCTTTTCCATGGCCATGGGGCTGAAATAAATGGAGTCTTCAAAGCCGTTATTAAAAATCCGAAACAGATCAGGATTGCGGTACAGAATATATGGATAATCAATCATGTCGTCAAAATACTGCTTCAGTTCATCCGCATTCTTCTGAAGCTGCTCCTGGCTGTTTTCAAGTTCATACTGCTCCACACTGTTTTTTGTATAAGTGTAGATGAAAAAAACGGACAGAAAATAGGGCAGAACGATGAAAGTCAGCAGCATGATCAATAAGCGGCTTTTTATGCTTTTCACAGGAGGCACCCCCTTTCGCAGAAGGCTCTTTTTTTAGTCTGATCTTATCTTCTCACTTTAGCATCCTAAAACTATATCAAATCAAAAAACCAAGTCAATCATGCTTAAGTAGGATTCATGTAAGGGCATGTATCCTTATATTTCGCAGTTCGGGCTTATATTATGTTCCAATCTGCGCTGCGCCAGAGATTTGAAGATGATAAAGCAAACAAAAAAGCTGAAGACATCTTCAGCTTTTACAATAATGTGTGCTTTTTCTCCTACTGCTTCATCAACAAATAAATTAAAAAAGGAGCCCCTATTAAAGCGGTTATAATCCCCACAGGTATGCCTTCGGGTTCAATGATGTTTCTCCCGATGGTTTCTGCCAGAAGCAGCAGCCAGGCGCCGACAGAGACAGCTGCTGCTGCAAACGCCACCGCTGTCAGCAGCAGGACCGCCCTTTCTTTTTCAACTGAGACACCTAAGCTTATCGGCACAGGTTCACTCATCCCAAGAAGGTTTTGCCAATTCGCTTTGTACAGTGTAAAGGGGATGAGAATCGCAGCCCATGGAAGGATGGCCCAAATGAAAGGCCGGTCCGCACTCCATATGTTTCCTGACAGCCATTTTGCAATAAAATCCACCTTTTGGCTATCAGCAGATGAAATAAGGACAATCATCAGACCTGAGAGGGCATAGAAAATCCCACCCCGGTCAATACGAGTATGACTGGCAGCATTCCCGCAGTCCAACTGTACGAATTTTCACACAAGGATCGTACGTTGAGTCGTTTAATTCCTTTTGTTTAGATATCTGCATAAATACAGACGCCGAGAAATAGTATTTTTCTTCTTTGACATAGACAACGATAGAGTCAGGGGAATGATCGCCACCTACATGTTGCAATAGACAAGATATTCCTCCAAGATCAAGCTCTATTCTCTGATCAAAGGATAAATCTGGTAATGAAATGATAATATTTCTTCCGCTTCCAAATTCTTTTTTGATTGCATTGGCACAAAATTCAATTTCCAATCCAGATTTCACCCGTTCTTCTAAAGCAGAATCTTCCTTCGTCCCTTAACCGGCTGTAAGGAATATCGAAACGGTCATAGAATGCGTCCCATTCCTCTTCCCTGTATATGCTGGTATCAGTAGGATGGCTGAAATTATAGGTATAAATCTGCATTCTTTCATCGCCTAGCTCCCCGCTGAGACCCATATGCCTTCCACAAGCTCCCTTGTTTCGCTCCCGCTTTTGGCAAGGCGGAGGCATTCTCCCTGAAGGTCTTTCCTCCCCTGCCCTCCAAAGAGCTCTGCCGTTTTTTTCAAAAGGGCGATCGCTGTCAGCCTGAAGTCAAAGGTCGGTGCCTCAAAAATCAGCTTATGTACGGAGTCCGGATATTTCGCTCCGTATAAAAGAGCGAGGAAACCTCCAAAAGAGTGGCCGAGCACGGACCATCTTCTGATACCGAGGCACCGTCTTAAACTCTCACAATCTTCAATAATATCATCCAGGCCGAATCGTTCCGATTCATTAATTGCCTCCGATCTGCATACTCCACGCTGGTCGAGCATGACTGTATAAAGGTTCCTACCCAGTACTTCTCCCTGATGATAAGAAAAATCAAAACATCTTTCCCCTGGTCCTCCGTGCAGATATAATAAAGCGTTGGCTTCTTTTTTTTCCAAATGTTTCTACATATAATTCTTTTCTATTAATCTTTATCCTTTTTCCAATCCATTCGGATATCCCTCCTATTTAGTATCTGCCTTTCATATGCTGCGGTGGAGGCCGAGGATATGGAGTTTTTTGTAAGCGTTAATGGAAATGTTCGAATGAATTCTTCAAAGGAATTCCTCCTCTTTTTTCTTCATTTTACCATCTACTAGAAAATGATTTTAAAAATATTTATTAAGCCTGAAACTTTTCCCCATCAATCCCTGCTCTAATAGTTGAAAGGAGGGACAGGATATGAACGAAATTGAATTAGTGAAACGGGCTGTGCGTGGCGATGAACAGGCATTTTCTGCCCTCATTAAAGCTCAGGGTGAAAAGCTGTATAAAACCGCTTTTCTTTATGTGAGAAATAAGGAAGATGCGCTCGATGTTGTCCAGGAAACGGCATATAAAGCCTTTCTATCCATTTCTGGACTAAAAAATCCGGAATACTTCGGTACCTGGCTTATTAAAATATTGATCCGATGTTCCTATACACTGCTGAATAAAAGAAAAAAGAGCTTCCTGCCTGGCGATGATGTGATTAACGCCTTTTTGGACAGTGCTGATATTCCTCCACAGTCATGCCAGGACCTGCCAACTGCTCTGGAAAAGCTTGAAGGAAATTACCGGACTGTCATCATCCTTTTTTATTATCACGATTGGCCGATCAAAAGCATTGCCGAGGCGATGGAAAAGCCGGAGGGTACTGTGAAGACCTATCTAAGACGTGCCAGGCTGGAATTAAAAACCATTTTGAAGGAGGTGCCCCATGAACAAATGGGCTGAAGAGCAGATGTCAGGAATTGAAGTGCCAATGGATGAAGTGATGAAAGCAATCGAAACCGGTATGGAGCGCGGCCGGCAGGAAAAAGCAAAGCGAAGATGGATATCCGGCAGGAAGGCAAGTGCAGCCGTATCAGCTGCGGCAGCGGTGCTGCTCTTCACCTCAGGCTTCCTTTCCCCGTCGATGGGTTCAGTTCTGGCAAGCGTTCCGGTCATTGGCGGTATTTATGAAGATTTCCATTCTGAAACTGGCAGGAAGCTTGAGGAAGCAAAGCTTGTTACATCACTGAATGAGAAGGCGGTCAGCAGCGGCGTCAGTGTGGTGCTGACTAGTGCCTACTATGATGGAAACCGGATTGGCATCACCTTTAAAGCCGAGGGTGACGGGCTGACCTCCGTTGTCACCGATTCAGAGCCGGCAGCCGGCTACAGCCATCAGCTGTTTGACGGTTCGGAGCAGAAGCAGTGGTCCGGGAGCATGGAGCCGCTGAAGAAGAAAGGCGGCAGCTATATCGGGGCACTAGAGCTTGATTATCCAGGCGCAGAACTTCCAAAACATTTCACGCTTCCCCTTACCTTCACAAGCATGGGCGGCCAGAATGGCACATGGAAATTCTCGGTGCCCGTCAAACAGCTCTCTGCTGAAAAAATTCCGTCAGCCGGAGCGTCTCAGAAAGCTGGGTATTCCTTTGAGATGAAATCAGTCATCCGTGCCCATGCGTCTGCGGTTCTAAATTATACAACAACAGTACCTGCCGATGGAGCTGAGGACAGCTTTGATGCCGAAGTGATGGATGATAAAGGGCGTGTGCTCCCGCTCAGCTCTGTAAGTTCCACACAGCTGGTGCTCGGTGGCAAGATTCCGGATGACGTCAAACATCTGATGATTTACCCCCGATTCAATCAGGACGAGTTTCCGGCCATACATCCGCTTCAAAAGACTCCTTTTGAAGTGAAAAGCAGCCGGACTCCATACCGGCTCACGGTGAAAAATTGGGAACGTGCAGGAGGGAAGCTTGTGGTACAGTATCAGCTTAATGATGTACCTGGCTCCATTAAGAAAGACGTAATACAAAACTTTGCCGATGTTATGAACCTTATAAGAACGGAAGATGAGGCAAAAGGACTGACCTGGCAGGAATTCTATGATCATCTGAAGCCTGAGTCCCTTATCTACGGTAACCGGGGGCGGGTAATAAATGAGAAAGAAGTTTTCCTGGAGTCCACTTTTGTGACAAATGGCGAGGAAAAAGATTTCTCTCTCATGGTACCTTTTGGTGTCCTTATGAGAAATGCCGGCGGTGTGGAGCTGCCCCCTGTTAAGATTGAATTAAAAAATTAGCAAGAAAAACGGCAGCGGTCCTTAGTCCGCAGCCGTTTGTCTATGTCTCTCCCCATCTTCCCCTTTTGGGAGAGGATCGGAAAATGGAGGACTTTCCCCCAGCAGCTCGCGGATATCTTCGTCAGTGAGGGCCATTGTGTTCCTGGCTTCTCCGGCGAGGATGGATTCGGTGAGCTGTTTCTTTTTTTCCTGCAGTTCGTTCATTTTTTCTTCAATGGTGCCGCGGGCGATTAGCTTGATCACCTGTACTGTGCTCTTCTGTCCATACCGGTGGGCCCGGTCTGCCGCCTGCTCTTCGACAGCAGGATTCCACCAGGTATCATACAGCACGACCGTATCAGCACCGGTCAGGTTAAGTCCGGTGCCGCCGGCTTTTAGGGAAATAAGAAAGAGATTCCGCTCACCTCTATTGAATTTCTCACACAGCTGCACTCTTTCATGTGACGGTGTCTCACCGTCGAGATAGAAAAAGGGCATCCCTCTCCGGGCAGCTTCCCTTCCAATCATTCCAAGCATTTTCGTGAACTGTGAAAAAACGAGTACCCTTCTACCGGCAAGCCTGGCTTCTTCCAGGATTTCCAGGAGCTGATTGAATTTAGCTGAACCGCCCTTATAATGATCGACGAATAAGCCAGGATGGCAGCAAATCTGGCGGAGCCGGGTGATTCCCGCCAGGATTTTGATCCGGTTTTTTCTGACGGTATCCCGGTCCAGATGCTTCAGGGTATCGTGACGCAGCTTTGCCAGGTATCCTGCATAAAGGGTCTTCTGCGCAGGAAGCAGCTCCTGTGTCTCCGAGGTCTCAATTTTTTGCGGAAGCTCAGGAAGAACATCCTCCTTCACCCGTCTCAGCATGAAAGGCCTGGCTCTTCTTGCAATCTGCTTTGGAGTGAGATAGCTGTATTCTCTGAGATCTGCAAACAGCCCGGGAAATACCACATGAAATATGGACCAGAGTTCGGTTATGGAATTTTCCAGAGGTGTGCCGGTTAGAGCAAAGCGATGGCCGGCCGTAATCTGTTTCACTGCCCTTGCCGTTGCAGTTCCCGGATTTTTAAAAGCCTGCGCCTCATCAAAAAAGACGGTATGAAAGGAGCGGTTTGCATACCAGGCGATATCCTTCCTCAGGAGCGGATACGATGTGATGATCACATCCATCCGGCCGGCTTCACCAAGCAGTTTCATCCTTTTTTCAGGGGTTCCATCCATGACTGCTGCCTTCACTCCCGGCATGAACCTCATCATTTCACCAAGCCAGTTATAGAGAAGAGAAGAAGGACACACAATCAGTGCCGGACTTCTGTCATTTTTAATCTGATCAAGCACCGATTCAATATAGACAAGAGCCTGTACGGTTTTGCCAAGTCCCATATCATCGGCAAGAATCCCTCCAAACCCGAACCGGGCCAGGGTTTTCAGCCAGACAAAGCCTTCCTTCTGGTACCCGCGGAGGACCCGGCTGAACCGGGGCGGAATCAGGACAGATCCGGGATCCGGCGTCTTCAGGCTTTGGAGCAGTTCCTTGAATGAATTCTCATACTTTAAAACGGCGGTTTCATCCATCCTGCTGAGCACATTCAGTCCTTCAATCAGCGGGATCCTTCCAGAGCTTCCCTGGATTGCTTTAGGTGATATGCCGGCAAGAAACCGGCCCATCTCCTGCATTTCCTTTGTCTCAAGTGATAGAATCGAGCCCTTCAGGCGGTAATATTTTCGTTTTTCTTCAATGGCTGCAAGGATTCCCCTGATCTCATCCTCCCCTACACCATCAAGCTTAAAGGAAAACTCCAGCCAATTGGTTCGTTCCCGTTTAATGCTGATCCGCACCTGCGGCGGTGTACCAGGCTTAAAAAGCCGGTTCTTGACTGCCGTTGTGGCGTATACCTGGAGAAGATCCTGGAGCTTTGGGAGTATATGATGCAGGAATTGGTATTCCAGTGCTTCATTGTGCAGGTAATAGCCTTCATCTGTCTGGGAAAAAGAGCTTTCCTTCATGAGCTGCATGATTTCGTGCTCCTTTTCCTTATCGCGGATATACATATTCCCGGCAAACAGCCCATCATCCCCCTGCGGATTGATAACAGCATGCTCATAATGAAATTCAAGTCCCGCAAGCAGCCGGTTTTTCACCCGGTCCAAGTATAGCTTTGCCTTAAGGGGCGTCCTGGTAAGGATGGCAGATATATTCCCTGAAATCTTCACCTCTCCCAGGGCCTGCAGACCGCCTGCCACCTTTTCTAAAAACAGGTCCGCACTGGCCGCGGGAATCCTCATCCGGCTGTAGCCTGCGCCTCCAAGCATTTTTTTCAGGTTGAACAAGCGATGGCAATCTGCGCTGTCGAGGCTGTACACTCCCCCTTCAAAAATCACCAGCTGATGATCAGTGATGACAGCAGCCTTTTCCAGCCCCATTGCACTGAATGTCAGTCCCTGTTTCTCTTCCTGAAATTCAAATAGCAGGGGCAGCCTGCCATCTCTAAAGGTGATGCTGTCATATAGCATGCCGCCCTGCTTCAGCTTTACATGAGGAGCTGATTTCAGCAGCTCAAGGATTTTTTGCAGAGAGGAAGGCGGGACGATCAGAGTGCCTTCCTCCCCTGACTTCCCGTGATCAAGTAAAGCAGCCTCATCCTGGGCGATTTGGGCAAGGAGAGTTATAACAGAGTCTGATGCTTCATCAAAGCAATGCCTTTCAGGGTCATAAATTTGCGAATCGAACAGCACACAGCGCTGTCCCATTTTTACGCTGAGCAGAAAGGGAAGAAGGGCGGAAATCTGCCTGTCTCCTGCCTTTATGGATATGGCGAACTCATGGCTGCCGCCCGTATGGTCCGTCAGTGTGCAGATGAACTCTACATTAAGCTCCCTCCGGTTTTCGAAACGGCTGCGCCTGCCGCCCGCTGCAGGAACTCCGGAGTTGAAAAGCGATAACACATCCTCCGCCAGACTCCACGGGTCCTCCCCGCTTTTATTTATCAGGCGCGGACTTGTACCGGTTTGTCTAAAATCCCTGCAGGCCAGGAGAACGGCCGCGACATGCTGGCAGTCCTTCTGGAACGACGCAAGCGACGGACAACTGCAGGCCGTCACCATACTACCCTCCCTATCCTGCCTGATCGTCACATGAAACACTTCCGTACCATACACCTCTGCTTCGATATAAGACTCCCCATATGCTAAAAAAGCAACTTTATCCGCCCGGTAAAACGCCGCCCCCCTCTTGTAGGAAACACCTCCGCACCTGTCCATAATCATCCCATCCGTCAGCTTCATATCCAAACCTCTGCACCTTCCTTACAACTTCCGTCCATTTTCAATATTTCCATCATACCACAGAGCCAACGCAAGGTCAGGATTTCCCAATCTTTTACGGTTGGGACAGCACAGAGGTAACCTTTTCCTGAAAACAACGTCTATCTCCATAAAGGGTGTGTGCAAATGATTAACCGATGGACTTTATACCTGGTACTGCCTGCACTGCTTCTTGGCGGCTGCAGCAGAATTGAAACCAAGCTCTCTGAAAAGGATGCCAGGGCTTTGGTTATTGAAGAACATACTGGAGATATAGGAAAAGTGGAAATCGTTTCTGTAAAGACCAAATTCAATGAATATATCATTAAGTGGAAAAACACGGAGAACTGTGAGGAAGGAACGGATTATGTGAAGCCGGATGGTGAAGTCAAGAACGGCGCAGCTTCTATTTGCTAATTGAAAGAGCTGCAATAAGCAGCTCTCAGATTATAGACAAACCCATTTTTCGAATTTCAGTTGGAGAAAAAGGGGTTTGTTCCTTATTTAGTTATATATTTGGTAGCTTTTGGACTTCAGTCAATAAAATAGACAATATCCGGATATCATAGGCGTGTTTTTTTCTTCCGCATCTTAGCTTGGATGCCTCTGTTTGAAGGATTCTTTTGTACTTCGATAACTCCTTTACACAGAGGAAATAAATGCAGGATTGGGATTGACTTTTGCGCCAATTCATACACCTTTTCGTATTCTATGGGACTCAATACCACAAGAATGCTGCCTTTTCAGATAGAGAACTCGATTGCTGCTGCCTCGTTCTCTATTACCTATTGCAGAAACGCGTTATAATAACGTGTCATAGCTACTGCAAAATCTCCTCTTGTAATTTTGCCAGCAGGAGTAAAACTGGCTGAGACTACAGGCTTTAGATCATATGGACCCTGTTTTATAGAGAATGAAGCGTTAAGTATGTTTAGGTCTAGAGCAAGCTGGACATATCCTTTCAACTCTGCAGGAATATTGGCCTGGTCTTCAATATTTATTCTTTCATCTTTATATTGAACGGTTATCTGGCCGGTAAAGCTCTCGGCATCCTTCTGTAAGCCCAGGCTTTGTACTAATGAATAGGCGAGTTCAGCTCTTGTGACTCCGTCCTTAGGTGCAAATTTGCCGATGCCCTTTGATAATATTACTCCTTTTTGTACTTGCTGCTGGTCCCTGAACGCTGCACCTTTTGCTGCTGCAGCCTCTGTATATGGCAAGTCCGCAGCTTCTACATCAGAGAAAGAATTCTTTCCGGCTGCTGGCAGTGACTGACGGATTTCCGCTCCCATTACCAGATACCTTGCCAGTTCGGAACGTGTTAACAGGGAAGACGGTTTAAATGCTCCGCCGGTATAGCCGTCAAATAAGCGTTCACTCACACCCATTTTGATCGCTTCTGATGCAGGATGGCCGGCTATATCATTTAAACCGGTGAAGCCGCTGACCTTCGTAAAGGCTAATGAACCCTTCACTGTTTCGGGAAGTCCACTTCCAATTGGGTTTGCTTGATCTCCCCTGATTCCCCTGATCTCAGCTTTCCATTGACCGGAAACCGGGGATGAAACGGAAACAGTGCGGTCTGTATATAGCGGGAATAATAGACTTACCCCTGAACTGTATTCTTTTCCATCTGGTGCAATAAGGACGAGGTTAATGGGGTTGCCGGTCTCCTCAAGCAGTCCCTTCCCATCCACTTTTGCTACAAGGCTTGATAACCCTGCTTCAACTGTGAATGTATATTGATTGGTGGATAGGGATGTGACGGGATTAAAATCCACCGAAAATTCTTTGCGTTCAGTTGATGATTGGACGTTACTGTTAAAGGTTTGGGATGCATTGACCGTTTTTCCGTACTCTTTTCCGTTATAGATTCGATCCACAGCCGCATAGGCATTTACATATCCTGATCCAACTTCCCAGGTTTCATAACCCGGCATGTTAGTCGCAGTTTGCTGCAGGATATTCTTAATTTCTGAAGGTGAAAGCAACGGATTTGCTTCAAGCATAAGAGCTACTATACCAGCTACATGAGGGGTTGCCATCGAAGTTCCGCTCATCGTTGTATAATAAGGAAGATAAGCAGGCGGAATCGTCTGTGCATCCTGTTCGGCAGCTAAGCTGGATACAGGTCCAATCACTCTGGTTGACACAATATCTACCCCAGGAGCAGTTATCGTCGGTTCATCCTTCCATGTCCACTCCCGGCCATCCGCAGAGAAAGTCCCTCCAACTCCTTTTGTTCCCCGTGAAGAAAATTCTGCCAATTTCCCATTTTTCTCACCAGCTGCAACGGAGATTACCCATGGCGCTTTTGCATAAGGGTTATGTGTGTTTTCTCCTGGCCCTTCGTTACCTGCAGCAAATAATACAGTGATCCCTCGATCAAATGCTTTTTTGCTTGCTATGTTAATCGGATCATTCGGGTCAAAATCACCGCTGGATCCCCAAGAATTGGTGATCACTCGAATATCATATTGAGTCTGGTGTGTGAGTGCATAATCGAAACCGCCGATGCCATCCAGTACAAACAAAGCGGCTCCTGAACCGTATCCAATTAAGTCCGCCCCTGGTGCTGCACCTTCGTATTTACCGGAAGACATTGCTCCAGTGCCTCCAACAGTTCCAGCAACATGAGTCCCGTGGCCGGAATTTGTATCCGTGTTCGGAACGTTCTCCTGGTAAGTTATCGGAAGAAGTGTTGGCTCAAGTGCATTAAGATTGGTGGAACCCAGTACGTTTTGGACCAGGTTTTTACCAAGCTCAATGTCCTTGTGAGTCCCGTCGACTCCGCTGTCATTGATAACTATCCCGATGCCCTTGCCTGTTAGCGGAAGGCCATTGTTGGCTTTTTGAAAACCCTGATCGGTTCTTACCTTATCCACTCCGGTTACGTTAGTGGCTTCTTCGTTAAAATAGCTCAGCTTTTTATTAAGGTAGACAGATTGAACTTCTCCGGATTCTGCCAGTTCTTTAATTTGAGACCCGTTTGCAATCACACCCGCAATCGGAAGTGATTTCATAGTAACCCCTGTTTTTATCCCGAGGGTTTTTAGGAGACCAAGCTGAGATGCTGATGGAGGGCCGTCCCCTTTGAAAGAAACGATAACCTGTAGAGAGCTTGCTGTTTCAAGAGCTCTTTCTATTAGCGGATCTACAATTCCTTTTGTTCCTTCAGCAGCGAATGCATCCTGCTGCCTCGATCCAAATTGCGGTAAAAATATCAACAGGGCTAAAAACACATAAATCCAACGTTTCATCTATTCTCCTCCGTTTTCAAAATATTTAAAACCTTAGTCTAATTATCCTTAAAAATTGGAAATCCATCTATTGCGCAAAGGTTCTATTTTGAACCTCCTGATGGAGTATTCTCATATACTACAAAGGATATAGTGTATATAGTACCTATTCACCTGCAAGCAGGGCTGGCTCGAGTGTGAGCCAGCCCTGATCATATCAATAGATTATTGTCCTATATGAAAAACTCTTTCAACTGCCCCAAAGGCGTTAACATAACCGCTTCCTGTTTCCCAGTGTTCATAGCCTGCCATCGGGGTGGCCGTGGATTGAAGAATGCTTTTAACCTCGGAAGGAGAAAGGGCCGGGTCTGCATCAAGCATTAAAGCAATAATGCCTGCAACATGAGGTGCAGCCATAGATGTGCCGCTCATGGTGGTGTAATAAGGAATATAGGCAGGCGGGATAAACTGCACATCATCCGCTGCACCTAAAAGCGGGATTGGTGCCAATACTCTTGTTGAAATAATATTAACTCCAGGTGATGTAACTGTAGGACTGTCTTCCCACATCCATGTTTGTCCGTCAACAGTTACCGTTCCTCCGAAACCTTTTTTACCTCTGGAAGAAAAATCTGCGAGATTCCTAGACTTGTCGCCTGCCGCCACTGTGACTACCCACGGGGCTTTTTTGTAATTACCGGAGATCGTAGATTCACCTGGTCCGGAATTGCCCGCTGAGAAAACGGTTGTAATTCCTCTGTCATACAGCTTTTTAGTAGCAACATTGATTGGATTATACGGATCAAACGCTGTTCCCGAGTCGCTGGTGTCGCCCCAGGAATTCGTAACTACACGAATATTGTAAGCTTGCTGATGGGTAAGTGCGTAATCAAATCCGCCGATAGTATCAAGCATTGCAAGTCCAGCACCTGAGCCATAGCCAATCAGGTTAGATCCGGGTGCCGCGCCTTCATATTTTCCTCCTGACATCGCCCCTGTTCCACCGACAATTCCAGCAACGTGGGTCCCGTGGCCGGAGTTACCATCGGTATTCACTACATTCTCAATATACGAAACAGGTAATAATGCATCTATGGCGTGAAGATTCGTTGCACCCAATACATTCTGGACAAGATGCTGTCCAAATTGTAAATCCTTATGAGTTCCATCCACTCCGCTGTCGTTAATAAGCACCCCAATGCCTTTTCCGGTAACCGGAAGGCCCCCGTTTAAGGATCTTATGGTTTCATTGGTCCTGACTTGATCCACGCCGGTCAATTCGGTACTATCTTCATTTTCATACTGAAGTGTTTTATTTAGATAAATAGATAAAACATTTTTCCCGGCGGCGAGTTTGTTTATTTGTTCTTTCGTAGCTATAGCCCCGGCAATCGGCAGCTTGTTAAACATAATTCCTTTAGTGATTCCCGCATCTTTAAGGAGCTGCAATGATTCGGGTGAGACTCTGTCTTCGTTTTTAAAAGTAATAATTACCTCAACCGGTTTCACCGAGTCCACTAATGTTTCACTCAGATTAGGATCAATAAACGCGCCGCCATCCTCCTCGGCTGTTGCAGCAGCGGGCAATAAAGGAAAAAACATTACTGAGATTAATAGGAATGCGGATACTATCCAAGCTTTTATTCTCATTTTTTCAGCTCCTATGCATTTTACATGTATTTTCTCATGATTGAGCAAAAACAACTATTCTGCATAAGGTGTAATAATAGATATACCGTAGTATTAACCAGCTTACTACTAAAGTAGTATTTAAAACGTTCCCCAGGCATAAAAACAGGGTTCCATATCAGGAACCCGGCGGTATGGGAACAAGCTGGTTCTGCACCGCATAAATTACAACTTGTGACCTGCTTTTCACATTCAATTTTTTTATGATCTTACTTACATGTATTTTAACGGTCTTATCGCTGATAAACAATTTGGCTGCGATTTCTTTATTGCTTAACCCCTCAAGAAGGCAGAACAGGACTTCCTTTTCCCTCTCTGTCAAAGAAGATTCTTCAGGCTTTGCCTGCTGGTGAAAGGACAGCAGTTTTTTGGTCATAGAGGGATGGATGAATGATTCTCCCTTGGCAACCGAACGAATTGCTTCGATAACTTGACCGTAAGGAGCATCCTTCAGCAAATACCCATCTGCCCCTTCCCTGATGGCAGACATAAAATATTCTTCATGGCTGTGCATCGTAAGGATTAAGACTTTGATATCAGGATATTGCCGCTTAAGGAGACCTGTTATTTCAACACCACTCTTCTCGGGAAGATTGATATCCATTAAAATCATACTTGGCTTACAGACCGGAACCTGCCTTAACGCCTCTTCACCAGAGACGGCTTCTCCTACAACCTCTATGTTGTCCTCCATTTCCAATATACTTTTTAGCCCGTCCCGCAACACTGCATGATCATCCACTAGCATGAGCCTGATCATGAATCTCCCCCCCTTCAAAACCCATTTTTGGCACCATTATTAATACAATTGTTCCTTCTCCCTCTTTGCTGTCTATTTGAAGTGATGCATTAAGCTTTTCGGCGGCATCATTCATTTGCAGGATGCCGAAATGCGGCTGCTTTTGAGCTTTGATCATTGCCTGGAAAAGCGAAAATCCCTTCCCATTATCCTTTACCTTGAGCAGAATATGGTCAGCCTGATTGCATAGCAGGACTTCAATTTTAGAAGCTCCTGCATGTTTTATAGCATTCTGAATGCTTTCCTGAAAAGAATCGTACAGGACTTTTTCTGCCATAGGGCTTAGATCAAAGTCTGTCCCTCTCTTTTCAAATTGTATGACTTGATTGTACTCTTCTCGCAGTGCATTTATTTTTTTGGTGATTGCTGCTACCAGTCCCGCTTTCTCAGTCGGATATGGCCTGAGGGCATATATAGATTCCCGCACTTCCTTTAAACTCTCCCTTAATCTGCAGACACTTTCGTCTACCAGCTTTAAGGTTTCTTCCGGCTTCTTGGAATAAATTTTCCCTGCTGTTTCCAGCTTCATGACTGCACCGGCCAATGTCTGTGCAATCCCATCATGAATTTCTCTTGCTATTCTGTTTCTTTCCTCAAGGATTAAGCGTTTTTCTTTTTCAGAAAGAAGCATTTGTGTTTTAATTATTGCTGCCAACTGGTTAGATAGAGTTGCCAGTGACTGAACATCTTCATTGGTAAAACTTTTTGTCCTGCTTCTGGCAACAATAAACATACCGACCGTTTCGTTCTCTACAACCAGCGGAGAGTAGACAAAAGATTTGAGGTCACTGTCAAAATAGCCTTCAGCAATCCCGATATTTTGTTTGCGGTCGTTATAAAGAACGGGGTGTTTCATCGACTCGAATTGATCAAATCCTTCTGGCGCCAATGAATGAGGTACCGAGGTTCTTCCTTCCTGAAATCTTTGCTGCCATATCCCTGTTTCTTTTATCCATAAAATACATGCTTCAACATCCATAAAATGAAAGAAACTATCCTTTAAAGTTGAATGCCACTTTGACTCAGGAACAATATGGTTTAGTTCGGTCGTGATTGAGAACAAGGCTTTCAGTCTATTCTTCTCCTGCCTAAGCCGGGCGATTGTTGAACTTAATAAACTAAGTCCCACAAGAGGTGAAAAGAAGAAAAAATAGGAAAACACATCAATTGTCCCGCGGTTCTGGCTGCCCAATGTGTAAAGCAGAATTCCGTATAATAAAGAAATAATCAAATTATTGAGTTCGGTAACCGTTTTGTGTTTCCACATTTTCATGGAATATGGCTGGGGACGAATGACTAGTACTAAATCAACTATTAAATTGTTAAAGATGAAGAAGAAGAATAATAAAATCCCAAATTCAACAATACCTGCCACCACTGGTGATGGCAACCCAGCTTCAGCCATAGGACTGAAAAAAGAAAGCATGGAAGTACTCAGCATAATGCTTAAAGCCAGTTGAGCGGGATTAAAAAGAATAATCCTTAAAGGACGACGGTGCAGCAGATTAACCACCAATACCACCAGCGCATAGCAAAATGCAGTATAAGGAGTGCCAAATATGGTATAAAGAACATATACCAAAGGAAATGAGATAGCCGTGAACCCTTTCCAAACCGGCATTGGATAATACTCGCTTATAAACAGGAAAACAATGAACAATAGTAAAATGACCGGCTCTTCAGGAACAGTAAGAGAAAGAGCTGATGAGAAGATTGACAACCATCCCGCCAACGTAATAAAACCAAGAAAAACCTTTGAGTATTTCTCCCTGGTCTGAAAATCCACCATACCTATTAAAGGCACCCCCTGTTGTTTTGAATATTCTGTAATTTATATTTTATGATTTACCACAGTAAAACACAAATAAAAAAACCCTGCACTAGTCGAATGGATACCACTAACCAGTGCCGGGCCAAGTCCAAATAAGGACTCTGTTAATGTATATTATTGCAGATGGTTATATAGATGCCTATTCATCTAACGGGCTATTCGCGTAGTTCAAAAGTAGTATTTTTTCTTGTTGAAAAGGTTTGAGTTCCCATTCATATGTTCATTCCTATGGTTTGCTGCTCCTTATAATTGGTTCTATACATATAACTGGATAGTTATTGGCATATGTATTAATCATTTTGTGAAATGATACCCTCTATTTCACCTCGATATGGATCTAAGATAAGAATAGTCTTAGAGTCAGCGAAAGTTTGCTTTACCTCTGATTTTTTTACCAGCATCGCGGACTGGGTTTTCCAAAAGATACTTATTTCATCTAAATATATTTGCCCGCTAAAGAAAAAAAGCAGAAATGAAAGTAGAGGAAGCTATTCAGAGAATGCGGTCATCCTTTAATTCCAGCATAAGTTAAAGGAATAGTCATTATTACTTCCACTTGAGCTGGTTAGACAGCATGATGGCCAATTCTTCAGATATGACTTTGCAGGAGCGTATATAAGAAATATGAGGCTGCATATACCAATAGTTGGTACAGCCGTGAGTGTTAACTTGAAATACTTTTATTTGCCGTTAACAGGAAAAAGAAAAATCCTTCATGCGCTCATGAAGGACTAAGTATATATGGCTTCCGTCGAAGCTTGGCCTATTCATGCCAGCCTTAAACGATTTTCCGGTGCGGCCCAAGGGCATTGCGCTTTGTAAATTTGTTGGCGACGCTTGAGGCGCCATATGAATTCGGCTTGATCACCGGCTGCAGGCCCATTGCCTCGATCCGTGCGACCATTTCCCGCACAAATTCCCTGGTCTTGTTCCGGCTTCCATTTCCAATATCGATATGGCCTTCAATTGTAAAGCCGGCTCCATTATAGATATGGGGCAGAACTAAGTTTATCAATACTTCTCTATGCTTCTCTGTAAAAAGAGCGGCCAGCTGCTCAGTCAGAGAGGTTTCCCTTGATATGCGCTCGTGCAGGTGCAGCATCTTGCGGGGGACAATTTCCTTGCGGCTGCACATCCAGGCGCCCCTTCCCTGTCTGTGGATGATGATGGCTGTTATAAAGACGGTATTCCGTTTGTGGACCTGCGAATCAGTGCCGACGATCAGGCGGTAATTGCCATGCGGCTCCTTCTGGATAAACTCGACAATGCGCTGGAATACCTGCTCAAATGTCATATTGCTTTCTGAAAGATTGTGGAAATGATATGGATTTCCCTGTTCCTGTTTCATTGATTCTCACCTGCCTTATCCTTTCACAGGATGAAAGGGTTCTGCCACAGCCGATTAATTGAAGAAATCTTACACTAGCCATCTTAGTATATTCATTCCTTGTTTATTTCAATATATGAAAATTCAGGTTGAATGAACCAACTCCTGTTTAATGAAAAAAAAGAAGGATGCATGAAAGCATCCTTCTCATTAAAACATCAAACTGCCTGTGTTGAGCCGGCATGTTCGTTCTCTTCCATCCAATCTTTTCCTTCCACCGTGCGCGCGACCAGCATCGCGGATGCATTGTCACCTGTTGCATTCAGCATGGTGGCGGGAGCATCAATGATCGTACTGATTGCCGCAATGATCGGCAGTGCTTCCATCGGAAGTCCGTATAGGGAAATGATGAGCATTTCAGCAACCATGCCTCCGCTCGGGATTGCCCCCATCACTGTTCCGCCCAGGACGGCAATCATGACAGCATAAAGGATCGTATCCACTCCAGAGAAATTCATATCGAACACAGAAAACAGCACTGCGATTTTCAGGATCACACCAAGAACGGAACCATCCTTATGCATGGAAGCACCGAGCGGAAGCACTGTGTCGCGGATGTCCTTCGGAATGCCGATTTTCTGTGAAGCTTCGATATTGACTGGCAATGTTGCCATTGAACTGCATGTCGCGACCGAAGTCACGGAAGGTGCCACCATATTGCGCCAAAATACATTTATACCCTTCCGGCCACCGCTGTAATACGCATAAAACGTATAAACTCCCGCAAAGAACAGAAGCGCTGTTATAAAGTAAAGAAGGGTGGATTTAAGATACGTCTGCAAGAGGTCTGTACCAAATGTCCCAACCAGGTAAGCAAAGTATGCCCCCAGCCCAATCGGTGCGTAATACATGATAAAACTGATCATTCTCATGAAGACCGCCGTGCCGGCACTCATGAACTTAGCAATGCTTCGTGCCGGTTCTCCGACTGCAGTGATCGCCATTCCCAAAAGAAGGGAAAATACAATTAAGCTCAGCATATTCTGGCGGGTGAACAAGTTGATGAATTCATCAGTCGTAAATGATTTAACAATCTGTTCTGCTGCCGATATCTTTTCCACTGATTCCGGCTTAGACAGAGCCACATTCATTTCCACAGCTGAAGGGAAAAGCTTGACGGCCGCTACCATCACCAGAGCTGCAATCAGGCCGGTAACAATGAAGACTGCAAAAGTTGAACCGATGATTTTTTTAAAACGGCCGGCACTGCCCATATTGGCAATGGACGATGTGACCGAGAAAAACACGAGTGGGATGACCAGAGTGAACATCAGGTTCAGGAATATATCTCCTAACGGCTTAAGAACCTCCGTCTTATCACCAAGCACGACTCCCAAAATGCTTCCGATGATGATGGATGCGAGCAATATAATCTGAAAACGATAAGAAGACCATAACTTTTTCAAAACTAAAACTCCTATTCTCTTTAAGCTAAAGGTGTGGCTTTGCCAGACCCTATCCTAATTATATAGAATCCACACGTAAATATCTGCCATCAGCTAAAATAAACTTTAATAACTCTCACATCGTTAACAAGGTTAATCTTTTTACCAGGAGTTTTCCTTTTGTTATAATGGTAGGGCATGCCAGGAAACGGCAAATATATATATAAGCACTCATAAGTATTCTTACTCTGAATGGAAGTGAATCTTAGATGGAAACCTGGAAGAAAAATTTATGGGTCCTTTGGTTCGGTGTCTTTATCACATCGGCCAGTTTTTCAATGGTCATTCCCTTTTTGCCTCTGTTCATGATTCAGATCGGAGTCCATGACCATACAGAATTATGGTCCGGCCTCATTTTCAGCGCCGCCTTCCTCGCCGGCGCCATTTCGGCCCCTTTCTGGGGATCGCTCGCTGACCGGTATGGACGGAAGCCGATGATCATCAGGGCGGGCTTCTTCCTGTTCGTCATTTATACCCTGATGGCCTTTGTAAACAACCCCTATGAAATTCTTGGCCTCCGGGTAGCACAGGGTCTATTGACCGGATTCATACCCGGCTCGATTGCCCTCATCGGGACCAATACGCCAGAAAAAAAAGTCGGATACGCACTTGCCGCCATTTCCACCGGAACGGCATCCGGCAGTATCGCCGGCCCATTGATTGGCGGAACGATGGCCGAACTCCTCGGCTACCGCCTCTCCTTCGTAAGCGGCGGCTTGCTTGTTTTCATCGCCACACTTCTTGTCTTTTTCTTTGTTAAAGAGGAGAAATTCACACCTTCCAAGGTGAAAAAGTCCTTCAGGGGTGACATCAGGGATGCGGCTTCCAACCGCCCGTTCATGCTCGTCCTGCTGTTGACCATGATGGCAGCCTGCTCTGTCATGATTCTGGAACCAGTTCTGCCTCTTTATATCATGGATCTGGATGGTTCCGCCGCCAATGCTTCCTTCCTGACAGGCTTAATATTCTCCATCCCTGGAATAGCCAGCATCCTGTTCGGCCCTTACTGGGGAAAACTTTCCGATAAAATTGGATTCAGGCAGGTGCTCCTGTTCGGATTGATCGGCGGAGGTGCAGGCTCAATCGTGCAGCTTTTAACTGACAATGTATGGGGCTTTTCCATTATCCGCTTCCTTTTTGGGGTCTTCTTTTGTGCGGTATTCCCTGCCCTGAACGGTTTGATCGTGAAGCTGACCACACCGGACTCCAGGGGCCGCGCTTTCGGTCTCAGCCAGACAGCCAACCAGATCGGCGGCATGCTCGGCCCCCTGCTCGGCGGCCTGATCGGAAGCCTTGTCTCCAATCATTATGTATTCCTGTTCACCGGCCTGCTTCTTTTAATCGGTTCAGCAATGGCCATGATGTTTACCAAAAAGCCGCGGAAGCAGAAAACTATTGCCAGAGGGAGTTAACAAAAAGACTCCTGGAAACCAGGAGTCTTTCTTACTTCTCTTAATATTCAGAGCCCAGCTCTTCCACAAGGCTGCGGAAGGTGGAGAGCGCTGAATCAATGGGTTCAGGAGCAGTCAGGTCCACTCCTGTCTTTTTAAGCAATTCGAGTGGATACTCCGAACTTCCGCTCTTTAAAAAGGCCAGATAGGCTTCCTGTGCCCCTTCTTCCCCGTTCAGCAGTTTTCCAGCGATGGCCAGGGCTGAAGCAAACCCGGTCGCATACTTATAAACGTAGAATGGGCGGTAAAAATGTGGAATTCTTGCCCAGCCGTATTTTGCCTGTTCAGTCAGTGACAGGACGTTCCCGTTATATTCCTTTGTTAACCGCTCAAAGATGCTGCTGAATACCTCTGCATTCAATGGTTTCCCTTGTTCTGCATGCTCATGGGTCAGCTTCTCAAATTCAGCGAACATCACCTGTGTGAAAAAAGTCCCTTTGAATTGGTCAATGAAATGATTCACCAGATATTTTCTCCTGTCACCCTCGGCCTTCTTCAATAAATGATGAATGAGCAGCACTTCGTTTACTGTCGATGCCACCTCTGCCACAAAAATGCTATAGCCAGCAGAAATGCGCGGCTGATGCAGGCTGCTATAATAGCTGTGCATCGCGTGGCCCATCTCATGGGTAAGAGTGAAAAGGCTGTTCAAATCATTGTGATGATTCAGCAGCACAAACGGATGGACACCATATACACCCATATTATAGGCACCTGACCGCTTGCCCGGCGTTTCCCACACATCGATATATCGCTTGTCTTTAAATGATGCCAGTGTCTGCCGGTATTCGCTTCCGAGGGGTGAGAGAGCATCCAGCATCATTTCATATGCTTCCTCAAACCCGATATCCTGCTTAACACCTTTTACGAGATCCACACTTTGATCATAGGGCGCAAGCTCATCAAGCCCTAGAAGCTTCTTTCTCACTTCATTGTATGAATGAAGTGTATCAATATTTTTTTTGGCAGCACTAATCAGATTTTCATAAACCTCCTTGGGCACCATATCCCCGAACAAGCCTTTTTCCAGGGCTGAAGGATATTTCCGTACCTTTGCCATTGCCACATTATTTTTGATATTGGCGGACAAATTCGACGCAATGGAATTCTTCAGCTGCACATAAGGCATATAATAAGCCTCATATGCCTCCTTGCGAACTTCCCTGTCTTCATCCTCCATCAGCTTGGAATACATTCCCCGTGTCAGCTCTTGCTTATTCCCTGACTTGTCTGTCACCTCTCCAAACTTGATGTCGGCATTATTCAGCATATTGAAAGTTTGTCCCGGAGCCGAAAAGGCCTCGCCCAGCTGGGAAACCACTTCCTCCTGCTCCCGGCTCAACACATGCCGCTTATAGCGGTATGACCGGAGCAGGCTTTTTTCAAAATACTGAAGTTCTTCGTTCTCTGCTATATATCCCTTCAGCACCTCTTCTTCCAGACTCAGAAGGAACGGCATGAAAAAAGACTCTGCCTCACTGTACCTGACATTCAAACCCGTCACCCGGTCAACCAGCGATTGTGCGCCAGAATCCCTCGTATCCAGATCCGAGCTCAGCCTCGCATACACATACACATTCGTAAAAATAGCAGAAATCTCCTCTTCTCGTTTCAGAAAGCGAAGCAGATCCGCGCTGCCCTTGATATTCCCGTTGAATTCCCTCAAGTCATCAAGCGAATTCTCCACTTCCTGATAGGCCTTCTCCCACGCTTCCTCCGATTCAAATAAATCTCCGAGATTCCATTGATGCTCAATCGGAGCCTCTTCCCTGCTTTTATAAACCTTCATAGTAACACCCCTTCTGCAGACCATAATCAACCTTATTCTGTGATGTGTTCATTATACCTAAAATAATGTTGGAATACGTGGAGAATGATTTTATGGGATTGGCTGAACCATTTTTTTTGGCACTTGTAGCTTTATTTGGGCATTTGGTTTGAATCATAGATTTCATTTGATTCTAACTTTCTTATTAAGACGATTTTTTGGATTTTAGAACCGATGTTTGTCTTAACTTTTCGTTTAAGACCATTTTTAACATTCTGGAGGTTGTTTTTGGTCTTAACTTTTCGTTTATGACCATTTCTAGCGTTCTGGAGGCTGTTTTTGGCCTTAACTTTTCGTTTAAGACCATTTTTAGCGTTCTGGAGGCTGTTTTTGGTCTTAACTTTTTATTTAAGACCATTTTTAGCGTTCTGGAGGCTGTTTTTGGTCTTAACTTTTCGTTTAAGACCATTTTTAGCGTTCTGGAGATTGTTTTTGGTCTTAACTTTTTATTTAAGACCATTTTTAGCGTTCTGGAGATTGTTTTTGGTCTTAACTTTTTATTTAAGACCATTTTTAGCGTTCTGGAGGCTGTTTTTGGTCCTAACTTTTCATTTAAGACCATTTTTAGCGTTCTGGAGATTGTTTTTGGTCTTAACTTTTCATTATGAATAGTTATTGAGAACTTACAGAAACATGTGTTCGTTTTATCTCGATTATGTGTTATAATACTGATGATTTACTATAAAGGGGGATAAAAATTTGGAAAAAGAAAACGAAATATTAAGCTATTTTAGTACATACTCTTCCTGGCTTGACTCTTTAAGAGATATTGATGAAGCATTATGGTCTGGACCGATAGCTGAAGGCAAATGGTCTATAAGTGAAATAATAGCCCATATTAAAAATTGGGACGATCACCTGTTATTGAACGTCATCCCTTCTGTATGCAGCGGGAAAGGTATGGATTTTCCTGAGTTTTATTCCTTCAATGAGAAAGCTTCCACGTACGCAAAATCCGCCATAACTCAAACGCAGCTGTTAAATGAATCGATAACTTCAAGAGAACTGCTGGTGCAAAAGCTAAGCGAGTTATCCACAGAAACCCTACATACATCAACAACCGCAAATGGAGTATCGCACTGCCCACATACCGGCACACCCTATTCCCTGATTTATATCGTCAATGAATTCACCGACCATGACTTTCATCATAAGAACCAAATCATGCAATTCCTAAATGAAAAGAGCCTGCAGTAATTTTAAGCATTTTATTGTAGTTACTTCATGTATATACAAAAAAGACCAGCTTCTCAGCTGGTCTTTCTTTCATCTGCCCGGCGGCGTCCTACTCTCACAGGGGGAGAGCCCCCAACTACCATCGGCGCTAAAGAGCTTAACTTCCGTGTTCGGGATGGGAACGGGTGTGGCCTCTTTGCCATAACTGCCAGACAGATATGAATGAACTTTCGTTCCTTCAAAACTAGATAACAAAGGCTGATTCGCATTACGTTTTTCGAGTATAAACAAGATAGGTTAAGTCCTCGATCGATTAGTATCTGTCAGCTCCACGTGTCGCCACGCTTCCACCTCAGACCTATCTACCTGATCATCTTTCAGGGATCTTACTAGCTTGACGCTATGGGAAATCTCATCTTGAGGGGGGCTTCATGCTTAGATGCTTTCAGCACTTATCCCGTCCGCACATAGCTACCCAGCGATGCCTTTGGCAAGACAACTGGTACACCAGCGGTGCGTCCATCCCGGTCCTCTCGTACTAAGGACAGCTCCTCTCAAATTTCCTGCGCCCACGACGGATAGGGACCGAACTGTCTCACGACGTTCTGAACCCAGCTCGCGTACCGCTTTAATGGGCGAACAGCCCAACCCTTGGGACCGACTACAGCCCCAGGATGCGATGAGCCGACATCGAGGTGCCAAACCTCCCCGTCGATGTGGACTCTTGGGGGAGATAAGCCTGTTATCCCCGGGGTAGCTTTTATCCGTTGAGCGATGGCCCTTCCATGCGGAACCACCGGATCACTAAGCCCGACTTTCGTCCCTGCTCGACTTGTAGGTCTCGCAGTCAAGCTCCCTTGTGCCTTTACACTCTGCGAATGATTTCCAACCATTCTGAGGGAACCTTTGGGCGCCTCCGTTACTCTTTAGGAGGCGACCGCCCCAGTCAAACTGCCCGCCTGACACTGTCTCCCGCCCCGATAAGGGGCGCGGGTTAGAATTTCAATACAGCCAGGGTAGTATCCCACCGATGCCTCCACCGAAGCTGGCGCTCCGGCTTCAAAGGCT
Organism: Paraperibacillus marinus; assembly: GCF_046237605.1. Taxonomy (GTDB): domain Bacteria; phylum Bacillota; class Bacilli; order Bacillales; family DSM-1321; genus Paraperibacillus; species Paraperibacillus marinus. The sequence goes on from NZ_CP143542.1 coordinate 2,603,943, forward strand.
CCTACCTATCCTGTACAAGCTGTACCAAAATTCAATATCAGGCTGCAGTAAAGCTCCACGGGGTCTTTCCGTCCTGTCGCGGGTAACCTGCATCTTCACAGGTAGTATAATTTCACCGAGTCTCTCGTTGAGACAGTGCCCAGATCGTTACGCCTTTCGTGCGGGTCGGAACTTACCCGACAAGGAATTTCGCTACCTTAGGACCGTTATAGTTACGGCCGCCGTTTACTGGGGCTTCGGTTCAAAGCTTCGCTTACGCTAACCTCTCCCCTTAACCTTCCAGCACCGGGCAGGCGTCAGCCCCTATACTTCGCCTTGCGGCTTCGCAGAGACCTGTGTTTTTGCTAAACAGTCGCCTGGGCCTATTCACTGCGGCTCATCCGGGCTATTCACCCAGATGAGCACCCCTTCTCCCGAAGTTACGGGGTCATTTTGCCGAGTTCCTTAACGAGAGTTCTCTCGCACACCTTAGGATTCTCTCCTCGCCTACCTGTGTCGGTTTGCGGTACGGGCACCCTTCATCTCGCTAGAGGCTTTTCTTGGCAGTGTGGAATCAGGAACTTCGGTACTAAATTTCCCTCGCCATCACAGCTCAGCTTATGTGAAAACGGGATTTGCCTCGTTTTCAGCCTAACTGCTTGGACGCGCTAATCCAACAGCGCGCTTACCCTATCCTACTGCGTCCCCCCATCGCTCAAACGATGAATAGGTGGTACAGGAATATCAACCTGTTGTCCATCGCCTACGCCTTTCGGCCTCGGCTTAGGTCCCGACTAACCCTGAGCGGACGAGCCTTCCTCAGGAAACCTTAGGCATTCGGTGGAAGGGATTCTCACCCTTCTTTCGCTACTCATACCGGCATTCTCACTTCTAAGCGCTCCACCAGTCCTTCCGGTCTGGCTTCTCAGCCCTTAGAACGCTCTCCTACCGCGGACACCCTAGGTGTCCACCCACAGCTTCGGTGATACGTTTAGCCCCGGTACATTTTCGGCGCAGAGTCACTCGACCAGTGAGCTATTACGCACTCTTTAAATGGTGGCTGCTTCTAAGCCAACATCCTGGTTGTCTAAGCAACTCCACATCCTTTTCCACTTAACGTATACTTTGGGACCTTAGCTGGTGGTCTGGGCTGTTTCCCTTTTGACTACGGATCTTATCACTCGCAGTCTGACTCCCAAGGAAAAGTCATTGGCATTCGGAGTTTGACTGAATTCGGTAACCCGAGATGGGCCCCTAGTCCAATCAGTGCTCTACCTCCAAGACTCTTAACACTTGAGGCTAGCCCTAAAGCTATTTCGGAGAGAACCAGCTATCTCCAGGTTCGATTGGAATTTCTCCGCTACCCACACCTCATCCCCGCACTTTTCAACGTGCGTGGGTTCGGGCCTCCATTCAGTGTTACCTGAACTTCACCCTGGACATGGGTAGATCACCTGGTTTCGGGTCTACGACCTCATACTCATTCGCCCTATTCAGACTCGCTTTCGCTGCGGCTCCGTCTCATCAACTTAACCTTGCATGAAATCGTAACTCGCCGGTTCATTCTACAAAAGGCACGCCATCACCCGTTTCCCTAAAAGGGACATAGGGCTCTGACTACTTGTAGGCACACGGTTTCAGGATCTCTTTCACTCCCCTTCCGGGGTGCTTTTCACCTTTCCCTCACGGTACTGGTTCACTATCGGTCACTAGGTAGTATTTAGCCTTGGGAGATGGTCCTCCCTGCTTCCGACGGGATTTCACGTGTCCCGCCGTACTCAGGATCCACTCTGGAGGGAACGAAGTTTCGACTACAGGGTTGTTACCTTCTTCGACGGACCTTTCCATGTCTCTTCGTCTACCCCGTTCCTTTGTAACTCCGTATAGAGTGTCCTACAACCCCGAAAGGCAAGCCTTTCGGTTTGGGCTACATTCCGTTTCGCTCGCCGCTACTTGGGAAATCGCATTTGCTTTCTGTTCCTCCGGGTACTTAGATGTTTCAGTTCCCCGGGTCTGCCTCCATCACCCTATGAATTCAGGTGAAGGTACTGTTCCATTACGAACAGTGGGTTTCCCCATTCGGAAATCTCCGGATCAAAGCTTACTTACAGCTCCCCGAAGCATATCGGTGTTAGTCCCGTCCTTCATCGGCTCCTAGTGCCAAGGCATTCACCGTGCGCCCTTTCTAACTTAACCATAAATCCGGCTGACGATAAGCTTCGTTCTTCTTCGTCAGCTTCACTCGTTCACATCCTCACGTACGTGAAGTATGCGCAGGTGTAACTCGATCGCTTCCTCGAATAACTCGCTTCTCCTCAGCCTCTGAAGGCGGGAGAAGTTTCGCTTCATCATCGAACCATAATAAAACAATAAAACTTAACTCGGTTTATTACTCGATGCGGTAAAATGACGCAAATCATTTTTGCCTTATATTGTTATCTAGTTTTCAAAGAACGATAAAATAAACGATAAGCTTCGCTCTTCTTATCGAATAGCTCGCTTCTAATTTATTTTTTTGAGAGAATGCTCCCTCAAAACTGAACGAAACAAGATCGCTTTTTCCTTAGAAAGGAGGTGATCCAGCCGCACCTTCCGATACGGCTACCTTGTTACGACTTCACCCCAATCATCTGTCCCACCTTAGGCGGCTGGCTCCATAAAGGTTACCCCACCGACTTCGGGTGTTACAAACTCTCGTGGTGTGACGGGCGGTGTGTACAAGGCCCGGGAACGTATTCACCGCGGCATGCTGATCCGCGATTACTAGCGATTCCGGCTTCATGCAGGCGAGTTGCAGCCTGCAATCCGAACTGAGAATGGCTTTATGGGATTCGCTCGGCCTCGCGGCTTTGCTGCCCTTTGTACCATCCATTGTAGCACGTGTGTAGCCCAGGTCATAAGGGGCATGATGATTTGACGTCATCCCCACCTTCCTCCGGTTTGTCACCGGCAGTCACCTTAGAGTGCCCAACTTAATGCTGGCAACTAAGATCAAGGGTTGCGCTCGTTGCGGGACTTAACCCAACATCTCACGACACGAGCTGACGACAACCATGCACCACCTGTCACTCTGTCCCCCGAAGGGGAACGTCCTATCTCTAGGAGTGGCAGAGGATGTCAAGACCTGGTAAGGTTCTTCGCGTTGCTTCGAATTAAACCACATGCTCCACCGCTTGTGCGGGCCCCCGTCAATTCCTTTGAGTTTCAGCCTTGCGGCCGTACTCCCCAGGCGGAGTGCTTAATGCGTTAGCTGCAGCACTAAAGGGCGGAAACCCTCTAACACTTAGCACTCATCGTTTACGGCGTGGACTACCAGGGTATCTAATCCTGTTCGCTCCCCACGCTTTCGCGCCTCAGCGTCAGTTACAGACCAGAGAGTCGCCTTCGCCACTGGTGTTCCTCCACATCTCTACGCATTTCACCGCTACACGTGGAATTCCACTCTCCTCTTCTGCACTCAAGTCTCCCAGTTTCCAATGACCCTCCACGGTTGAGCCGTGGGCTTTCACATCAGACTTAAAAGACCGCCTGCGCGCGCTTTACGCCCAATAAATCCGGACAACGCTTGCCACCTACGTATTACCGCGGCTGCTGGCACGTAGTTAGCCGTGGCTTTCTGGCCAGGTACCGTCAAGGTGCCATCAGTTACTATGGCACTTGTTCTTCCCTGACAACAGAGTTTTACGATCCGAAAACCTTCTTCACTCACGCGGCGTTGCTCCGTCAGACTTTCGTCCATTGCGGAAGATTCCCTACTGCTGCCTCCCGTAGGAGTCTGGGCCGTGTCTCAGTCCCAGTGTGGCCGATCACCCTCTCAGGTCGGCTACGCATCGTGGCCTTGGTGAGCCGTTACCCCACCAACTAGCTAATGCGCCGCGGGCCCATCCTTGAGTGACAGCCGAAACCGTCTTTCCTCTTTCCCTCATGTGAGGGAAAGACCTATCCGGTATTAGCTCCGGTTTCCCGAAGTTATCCCGATCTCAAGGGCAGGTTGCCCACGTGTTACTCACCCGTCCGCCGCTGACTTCAGGGAGCAAGCTCCCATCCGTCCGCTCGACTTGCATGTATTAGGCACGCCGCCAGCGTTCGTCCTGAGCCAGGATCAAACTCTCCGAAGAATTTGATATAGCTCATAAAGTTTAAAACTTGTTTTGTTTACTTCCTATAAATAAGAAGTAACTGGCGTCTTGTTTCGTTCAGTTTTCAAAGAACATCTTTAGTCAATATTAGTCAGTCGCTTGTAAGCAACTTAATAATAATAACATGAGACACAATAGCGTGTCAACATTTTTTAAAAATTTCCTAAGCAGTTAATTAAAACAGCTTTGGTGTATTAAAAATAATAACATCTATTTCATGATCCGTCTAGAATAAAAACAAAGAATTATACTGGTAAATAATTCTAAATAGAGGAGAAAAGATACGTTCAATAAAATCACCTATATTAGAAGTAAACAATGTTTAGAATCAAAAAACTCCTTGTTTCTTCTATAATAATCAAATTACCTTTTATAACAAATAAGTCCGTGCTCAGAAAAGAGAGAGCACTGAAAAGTAAAAAGAATCCAGCGGTCAAGGCTTTGATAACAATGTACAAAAAGAAATTCCCGTGAAAAAAGCCATCTAAATTAGATGGCTTCCAATGAATAAAGTGATTTCTTCTTTTTCTTCTCAAATGGTGTTACTAAGCTTCTTTGCATTTTAATAAGCGGCAAAGAGCACGTCTGATTCTATCTCTTCTTCTTACCAATTAAATCACCTCCTTAAAAAGCTGTTCTGCTCTTCAAAGGTTGTTCTCGGTCTATCTTGGCCCTGATCTCTGCGGCAGCCAGTCATCAAGATATTCAGGCAGCCCATTTGTTTTACTCAGTGTAGTGTGCCCTCCGCTTAAAGCCAGGTATGTTTTATCGGCACTCGCAAATAAATCCATGGCCGGCTTTATCATGTCTTCTGGTATAAGCTGATCCCCCTTCCCAGCAATGACAAGCAGATTCGCAGCAATATTTTTAAATGATGTCCTTTTGCCCCTGATATTGAAACAACGTGACATCAGCTGATTATCTTTTATCAGCCCGTTGAGCATTTGTTTCATAGCTGCTGACGTTAAAGGAACATGATCGATTGTCCACTCATTGAATCTTCTCCATTTTCCAACATATTCTGGATTATCTATGTTGCTGAGTAATGATAAGTAGATGGAAGAATGGATTGGGGATGTCATCAATGATATTCCCCGGTTTACCATGGAGCCAGGGACAACATGCAATAAGTCCAGAATTTCAGTAAAATCGACTTCCTCTTCTTTCATAGCTCTGACCCATTCGTCAAACTCCGGAAGAGCGTCAAAATTAAGCGGCGGTGTAATCAGAATCAGGTTCTTTATTGGTTCTTGCGCAATTGCGGCATACATGGCGGCAATTGTCCCGCCCAGACAATAACCTATTACTGTGAGTTCTCGGGCTTTAGAGTGGCGAAGTACTCTTTTTGCTGCCGGCTGGATATAATCCAGAATATAATCATCAATATCGATATCGCTGTCCTCATAACCAGGACTGCCGAAATCCAGGAGGTAGACATCAAAGCCTTCATTAATGAAAGCTTCAATCAAGCTGTTTCCAGGGCCTAAGTCAAGAATGACCGGCTTATTGATCAATGAATACACCATAAAAACAGGAATGCTGTATTTTCTTCTTTTTGGGGCATAATACCAAAGAGAGGATTTATTTTTCTTCCATACTGCCTCCCTTTTGGTTGTTCCCATTTCAGGAAGAGGTGAATGAATAGCGCTCCGGGCTTTTTTAAGGCGGGCAATAAAATCCTGTTCAGGCTTAAGACTCTTTTTCTCCATAAATCAGGCCTCTTTCCTTTTTGGCCGGCGAATGAAGGTGATTACTTCACTCCTGCTTTCCTTGGCTTTTTTCCTCTTCTTTGATTTTTTGCGGCTCTTTCTTTCTTTCTCAAACCGCTCTGATAAATTGGTCAGTATATCTTCAATATGATCGATTTTTTCTTCCATTTGCACCTGCATTTTAGCGATATTTGCGATATCCCTCTTCGTAGGGAAGTTTCCAAGGGCAGACATTGTTTCCATTGACTCCTTGAATTCCCTGGCATATTTCGAAAATGAGTAGTTTTCTTCATGAGCTCTTTGTATCAGGTCACGCTGATTCAAAAAATCTTTAATTTTTCGATTTACCTCATTTTCTTTTTGTGTTTCCATCCTACGGAGGGCATCGAGATACCATTCTTGGCTTTCCTTGCTCATTATGTTATCCCCTCTGCTTTTTGTTTCTCTGCTTTTTCGTTTATAAAGGAACGAATAATCCATAATCAAAGATGACTACTTTTCCCTGCTTATTTATGCCGGCATTTCCCGGCCTTAAATCAATGGGAAGGATCTTATGTTTTAAAAATTTACTCTGCATACTTAGAAGCTGCCGAAGGCTTGAAGTGTGGTGCTGCCGGCTGCAGTCTGCCTTCTCCATTACAACCCACCCCTCTCCCCATTCAGCAACGGGACAGAGATATTCTTTTATCTCGGGGCAGCTGCTTTTGAATAGATAGAATTCCCTTCTATTGCAGACAACCCCGAGAGCAGAGAGGGGAATTTTCAACACGAATCCATTTTCCATATCGAAAACCATCCTGTTTTGCCCTTTGCCCAGCTCTCTATATGGAAGGTTTAATATTTCTTTAGCCGCTTCAGCTTTACTCAAAGAAGTGCTCCAGGCATGCTTATACATCGTCTCCAGCCATAAATCTATGGAATGAATTTCTTCAGGTGATAAGAAACGGCTTTCTTTTTTATGATTGTTTGTATTACCTTTTTTACTGGACAAGGGTACAGCCTCCTCCTGCTTATTTTTCCCTTTTCTCAATGACCATGCGCAGGCCGCCCTTTGGCCGCAGTGTAATGGAAGGGTAAGGTACTACGGTCGTTTCATCGGCAGGCCGCAGTCTATACTTGCTTGCAATAACAGCAAGGACGAGGACGGCTTCCATTAAGGCAAAGTGGTTGCCGATGCAGACCCGGGGCCCTCCGCTGAATGGAAAGTAGGCATAAGCTGGGATGGTCTTGATGAAATTGTTTTCAAATCGTTCTGGACGGAAAACATCTGGTTCAGGAAAGTATTCGGGCTTGTTGTGGAGGACCCACTGGCTCATCATGATGCTGTCGCCTTTTTTGAATTGAAGGCCCCCGATTTCCACATCCTCAATCGCTTCGCGCCCCACTATAAATCCGGGTGGATATATTCGCATAGATTCCCAGATTACATTCTGAGCATAAGTAAGTTTGGTAAAATCCCCAGGGTCCGGTTCGCGTCCATCCAGGACCCTATCCAATTCTTCGAACAGCTTTTGCTCCGCTTCCGGGTTTTGAGAAAGAAGATGAAAGGTCCATGACAGGGCATTTGCCGTAGTTTCGTGGCCCGCCAGGAAGATCGTCATCAGCTCATCACGGACTTGTTTGTCTGACATCCCTGTTCCATCCTCCTCATCCTTTGCGTCTAAAAGGATGGTAAGCATGTCCTCATGTTTCCGAGTATCTTTCCTTCGTTCTTCAATGATTCGGTAAAGTGTGTCATCTAATTCCTTTATTGCTTTTTTATACTTGCGGTTTGTTTTCGTCGGCACCCACAGAGGCGGGGTAAAAAGACTTCTCATCCTGCTGGATGAAACTCTCATAGCGGTTTCAAGCGGCTTCCCAAGCACCTTATGCCCGTCTTGAAAATCCACACTGAACATGGTTTTAGAGATGATACCAAGCGTTATGTCCATCATATCCTGCGTAATTACACGTTCTTCACCATCGTGCCATCTGGTTATATATTCCTTGGTGACATCAATCATGTCCTGGCCATAAGATGCTATATGCGTTTTTTTAAAGGCTGGCTGAATCAGCCTTCTCTGCCGCATATGCAGATCCTTCTCGCTAGTAAGCAGGCCTTCTCCAAGTATCGTTTTCAAAGAACGCATGTCTCTCGCTTTAATGAATGATTTCTGTTTCGTTACAAGCACCTGTTTGATCATTTCCGGATCTGACAATAGACACACCGATTCAGTTGGACCAAACCGGATTTTAACCGCATCGCCGTATCCAGCTAATTCTCTTAAGAATCGTAAAGGATCGGCCCGAAAATCCTTTAGATTCCCGGTAAACAGCTTCCCCTTCGGCCCTTCCTGGAAGCTTCGGCCATCTTGGTCACTCATGCAGATAACACTCCCTTCGATAAGTAATTCTCAAAAACATCATATGTAGATTTAACACAATGGCTTGTACTATAGCGGATATTTGAGGGAGACAGGTCCCCCATTTCCCGTGAACGCTTCCCCATTCTTCCCGCCTTTTCCAAGGGGGCAGCCTTGGTACCCGGGTTCTATTTCCCTGGTTACAGGCAAAAAAAAGGCCGCCGGATGGCAGCTTAGCAAACTAGTCTAATTAGTATTTCTTAAAAGATTGAAAGTGGTCCAAAAGCAGATCGCTGAACACTTCTGGAGATTCTATTTGGATGAAATGTCCTATATTGGGGACGATATGAACAGTTGCCTGGGATAGTGATTCTGCTTTTAATTTTTCAGCAAACTGTACCGGTACATATGGGTCATCCTTACCCCAGATGATGGAGACCGGGACCATTAAGCCAGACAGCATGCCTTCGTATTCCCGGACCTTGTCCTTGTTCCCCGACCGATAAAGCTCCAGTACCACCTTCCCTGCCTCCGATGATCGGAATGCTTTGTGGAAATCCTGGAGCGTATCATCATTGATTCCCGGCGCAGACTTTCTCATTCCTTCGGCGAACTTTTCCCAATCGGTCATTCCTTTAATAACACCTTCACCCACAATAGGTGTCCTCCAAAGCTTTGCGAGCTTGTGCCAGCTATAGTCCTTAGAGATGGTTGTATTCGAGACCGTGATGCTGAGTACCCGGTCCGGATGGCTGCCTGCCCACGCAAGTCCAATTAGCCCGCCCCAGTCATGGACGACGAGATGAATCTTTTCAATCGAAAGTGCAGCCAAGAATTCCGACACAAATTCAACGTATCGTTCCCAGCTCGATTTTTCTTTAAACCTGGCGCTGTCCCCAAAACCGGGCAGATCCGGTGCAATCCCGCGGAACCCTTCTGAGGCAGCTGCAGGCAGGATTTCTTTCCAGACCATGCTTGACTCCGGCACTCCATGCAGGAAAAGCACGGGAACCCCATCCCCCGGCCCCTCTTCCAGATAGCTGACTTTTCTTCCCTCTGTTATCAATTGCTTTTTTATCAAATTGAAATCATCCCCACTCATATTTTCTAACATTTCTTTCCCTATCATCGTATGTCTGAAGAAGCCGCATGGTCAGTTAAGGATGATTGATCCCGCTGTTGAATCTTTTAAGAATGGTTCTTGGCTTTCAATCGCTTTTATAAGTAGCTTTGTATATATTGTGCTATGTATTCCCTCTATTAAATCTGGACAATCTAATGAAAGAAAAATCTTCACCCTAAAATTTTACATAATGTATTTATTTGGAATATTTTTAGTTTATTTTAAATACTAACTATTTTGAAATATTAATTTTCCAGTAAAAAGTACAGAAAACCTTATATTATGTATTTAAAATTTACAAAATATTATTTACATCCCTAAACAAAAAAGTTATTATAGAATAACTAAAAGGAGGAGAAAGTATGTCATCTATGAATAAACAGAAAATTGTGGATAGTGTGCCGCAGCGTGGATTCTTCGGCCAGCCAAAAGGCTTGTTCACGTTATTCTTCACTGAGTTCTGGGAGAGATTCTCCTATTATGGCATGAGAGCCATACTTGTTTACTATATGTACTACTCGGTTTCTAAGGGCGGCCTCGGACTTGACGAACAGACAGCCCTTGCAATCGTCTCCATATATGGCTCCCTGGTTTACATGTCTGGAATCATCGGCGGCTGGCTGGCTGACAGATTGTTCGGTACTTCAAGGGCCGTATTCTACGGCGGAATACTGATCATGTTTGGACATCTAGTCCTTGCCATTCCTGGCAGCCTGACGATGTTCTTCGTCTCTATGGTCCTCATCGTACTTGGTACTGGACTTTTAAAACCGAATGTATCAAGTGTTGTTGGTGAAATGTATGCGGAAAATGACGACCGCCGCGATGCTGGCTTCAGTATTTTCTATATGGGAATCAACGCCGGCGCCTTCCTGTCACCTCTAGTCGTTGGTACTGTAGGAATGGACTACAGCTTCCACCTTGGTTTCGGAATTGCTGCTATCGGAATGCTTTTTGGCCTTATCGTCTTCGTACTTACAAAAAAGAAGAATCTTGGTCTTGCCGGTACAATCCCATCTAACCCGCTTGATCCATCTGAAAGAAAATCTGTATTTACGAAAATAGGAATCGGCGCTGTCATCCTTGCAGCCCTGATCATCGCAACATCTATGACAGGCGTGCTGACCATTACCCGCCTGATCAATATCATTGCTATTCTTGGATTCATCATTCCTGCGATGTACTTCTTCTTTATGTACCGCAGCCCTAAAACAACATCTGATGAGCGTTCCCGTCTGCTTGCTTATATCCCATTATTCCTGGCAGCAGTCATGTTCTGGTCTATCCAGGAGCAGGGCGCAACCATCCTTGCAGCCTATGCGGATAAACGCACACAGCTTGAGTTCGCAGGAATCACGATCAACCCGGCTTGGTTCCAGTCATTGAATCCATTATTTATCATCACCCTTGCTCCTGTATTTGCATGGCTGTGGGTGAGACTGGGAAAACGCCAGCCGACAATACCGCAAAAGTTCTCACTGGGTCTGCTTTTTGCCGGTCTATCATTCCTAGTCATCCTGCTTCCTGCTTATTTCGGCGGAGAAGATGCTTTGGTTAATCCATTATGGCTCGTACTGAGCTATCTGATTGTAGTTCTTGGTGAGCTCTGCCTGTCCCCTGTCGGTCTTTCAGCGACAACCAAACTTGCTCCTGCAGCATTCTCTGCCCAGACGATGAGCCTCTGGTTCCTTGCCAGTGCTGCCGCGCAGGCATTGAATGCCCTGCTTGTTAAATTCTACACGCCGGCAACAGAAATGGCGTACTTCGGAATCATCGGCGCTTCAGCCATCGTTCTAGGAATCATCCTATTAGCCCTATCCCCTAAAATTCAGGGATTGATGAAAGGCGTACGTTAATAAGTTTTAGAGCATATACGAGAGGCAGTCCAGCATTGAATTGGACTGCCTCTTTTTTTAAAAAACAAGGTATAATCGAAGAGTATTTCCTACACTAAATCCTTAAAAGGAGTATACAATAATGACCGCCAGAAAAATTGTATTGTTCATAGCTCAAAGCCTGGATGGATATATCGCAGCAAAAAATGATTCTCTACAGTGGTTATTTGATGTCGAGGGCGAAGGAGATAACGGCTACTCAGAATTTTATGATAAGGTGGACACCATCCTGCTCGGCAAAAGGACTTATGACTGGATCATGGAGCATGAGAACGGGAAATTCCCCTATCAAAATAAAGAATGTTATGTCTTTTCACGGTCAGAAATTGCGGATACTAATGCTGTTACATTCGTGAATGAAGATATCTCCGCCTTTACGGCTAAATTAAAAAAGCAGGAAGGAAAAAGCATTTGGATGGTAGGCGGCGGAGACTTATTACATACCTTCCTAAAAGAAAACCTGGTGGATGAATTAATTGTGACTATAGCTCCTAAAATCCTGGGCGATGGAATTCCATTATTCAAACCGGATGAATACCATCTGGACCTTTTCTTAAGAGGCACCAGGACTTTCAATCAATTTGTGGAGTTACAATATGAAGTCAAACGCTGACATAAAGAGGAAAAAGCCCATCACCGGGCTTTTTTCTTTATTTTTCACCATGAAGCAAATCCGGGAAATTGGTGAACACGCCGGTCACACCCCAGTCAATCAGCTTCTCCATGGTTGTCTTGTCATTGACTGAATACGGATGGATTCCGAGACCAATGTTTACCACCTTCTATACATAGTCCTCTGTCAAAAGAGGTATAGAGGTATAGTTGGGGCCGACACGTTCAGCGTATGACTTGATTGCAGCAATTTCTGTTCTCCCAAATTACATATTCCAACCCTAGAATCAGTACCCATTTATGAATAAGTTCTAGTGTATTTCTTTGTAATTTAACATCATTCGAAATACAACGTATCCGGGTGATCCGTGTATTGAGCTGCCCCGTAAATTTATTTCTGTCGTAGGTGTTTATTTTCTTCGGTTTGACGTATGATCTCGTCAACGACGTGATCGATCGGTTTGGTGGCGTCGATTATAAAACCATTTTTGGGAATGCCTTCTTTCGTTCCATACAAGCGCGTACTGATTTCCCGTTCCTCAGGTCTGCCTCCCCAATCAGTAGGGCCCAGTGCCACTCGCTCATCAATACGCCGAAGAGAGGTTTCAAGGTCCACTTCAAGGACAAACACGCCATCGAAGAGATCGATGAATTTGGGAAAATTCCTAGTCCCACCACAGAAAAATGTTACCGACTCATCCTGATTGGCGGCAAAATTTTTTACTTTATCTATATGCCAAATGTGATGTTCGGGCTTAAATCCAGCCGTCGGGATACCAGTTTCCGGATCGCCTTGATAAGCCAATTCACGGTCACCATGAATGGCTTGGCAGCCGCGCCGCTGCAATTCATTGCAGACCGTAGTTTTGCCGGCACCGGAAACGCCGCCAATCAGATAATTCCTAATGCCCATGATAAGACCCTCCATTCAACCTGATATTCTAAGCACCCCTTGGCACAATTCTTTAAAATATTTATGTAAACAGTCGCTTTTCTAATCCCCGTTCATTCCACTCCCTCCATTTAATTACTATTTAACTCATAAGCACTTTGCTTTTATTCAACTATCCTGAACATATATTTAATGAGTAAAAAAACAAAAAATGCCACAATCCAGTTTAATTAAAGCACAAAATTTGGATATTAAGCATAATTGCAATTAAACTGCACCATATATGGAACACGGCAGAATGACAAATACCAAGGTAACTTGTTAATCAGAGTTTATTTTTAGATAAAAGACAAAGAAGCCCAGACCAATAGCCTGAGCTTCCTTGTCTATATTACTTGCCCTTTTTCACTTCGTGGAGCAAATCCGGGAAATTGGTGAACATGCCGGTTACACCCCAGTCAATCAGCTTCTGCATGATTGCCTTGTCATTGACTGTATACGGATGGATTCCGAGACCGCTGTTTACCACCTTCTGTACATAGTCCTCTGTCAGATAGGTATAGTTGGGACCGACACCTTCTGCATATGATTTGATTACAGCAATTTCTGCATCGGTGATAACAGCCGTACTCTTATAGGACAAGAGCTGTATAAGCCTTATAGACGGATCCAGGCTGTGCATGATTTGCAAACTTTGCGGACTGAAGGACTGGACCAGCAGCTTTTCTTTGTCAATTCTGTACTCGTCGACAAGGCGGAGCAGCTCCTTCTCCATTCCTGGATAGACTTCTGGAGATTTGGTTTCAATATAGTAGCTTTTGTTTTTCCCAAACTCCCTGAACACTTCTTCAAGGGTCGGCACCTTCAGTCCCGCATAGTCGGGATTTGCATATTGCGGGTACTTTTCATTGAACCAGCTGCCTGCATCCAGTTCTTTAATTTCGGAAAGTGTATAATCCCTGACGAGCCCAGTGCCATTGGTGGTACGGTCCAGCGTCTCATCATGCATGGCGATCAGCTGTCCATCCTTGGTCATCTGGAGGTCGATTTCAATATAATCTCCATGAAGCTGATCTCCCATTTTATAAGAAGTGATGGTATGCTCCGGAGCGTAGCCTGATGCACCCCTATGCGAAACATTGACGATATCCGGGTATTTCTCTTTTGCTGCTGCCGCGAGCGGACCAGAGGCCAGACTTATCCCCATTACCAGTGCGCCGACTGCAGACATCCATTTTCTTTTCAATTTCATCTCTCCCATCTCTATTTATCTTCCTTTCTAGCATAGATAAAAAATATAAAGCTTCCTTTTCGATTACATTAAGATAGTTGCATATTTAGGTAAAAATATGTTAAGAAAGCGTTTACATCTTTCCGTATTTTATCTACTCCTTTCTTACTTCTAGTTTGGTCTATGTTTATCCTTGGTAATATTTTACTAAATTGCATCGAACCTCATGATATCGGGTATGCAAATAGTCCCTCAATATTTGGATATCTACTATTTTTTCTGCAAATTTCACACAAAATAATACAAGAAGGGTAAAATGATCAAAAAAGGAATTAAATATATGCTGGGGGATTCACTCTTATGAAAAGGAAAATTTTGATTCTCTTATTATCGATCATTATACTGATTGGAGGTATTTTCATTTGGTCTGTAAAAAAGCATGAGTTTACACAGGAAAAATGGAATCATGAACCTTCAGAAAGAATGGATATCGTTGACGATTTATTATCCACTCATGATCTAATTGGAATGCCCAGGGAGCGTGTTACAAGATTATTAGGATCAGATAGTGACTCCGCAGCAGAGGGAAAGGGAATAAGATACAATTTAGGACCAGAACCTGGGTTATTTGGCTTCTTCAGCATAGACGACGCCTGGTTAGTGCTTTATTTCAACAAGGATGGCCTTGTCAGTCACTATGAAGTGACTACCGATTAATGAAAAAGCTTAGTGGACACTCTCCCACTGCAGGCATTTCGATTAATTCGAAAATGCGTGCAGTTTTTAAGTGCAATGCCTGTATATTCACCAAATTATTCAAGAATAGGCTCTTTTGAAAATTCGATAACTGGGTATGTATGTTTTTCCAATCCATTATGAAATTGCTTTAATTGCTGATGAATTTCTGCCATTTCCCGATTCATGGATGTATGTAAGCCGCGGACGGCATTCTCATTTTCCATGTAAACGCCGTACCATTCCTCATCTTTCCTGTCTGTTATCTTTAAGGCGATGGCATTATATGTATCTGACAATCTTTTGAATGATGCGGCTGCCATTTTCTTGGCATCCGCTGATCCAGAACCCTCTATAACATAGTGGACTTGGACCACTCCATCACTTTCCTCCCTCTGTTGAACAGTAAAATCCGGTACATCTTCAGCCTTGTTTCCAAATGCACTATATATGGTCTGTCCCCCTGCAGCAAGCAGGATCAGGAAGAGCAGCAGAATGAGAAATTCACCCCTGCGAAAATAGGCCATAATTTCATTCCTTTCATCATAAAGCTTTCCACACTTCTACATATTAACATAAAATCCCATATAACGAATGTGAGAAAAAGACCAGATCATAATGACCTGGTCTCTGTCTTTTTATCTATCTTATAAGAAGATATTTGTATTCGGATCTTCTTTAATGCTTCTGCTGTATTCTTTACGGGCAATGCCGGATTCATTAGCCGCGTCGATGACTGCCTTCCGCACGGATTCCACGACTTTCTCATTGAATACACTCGGGATGATATAATCGGCATTCAATTCACTTTCATTGATAGAGTCAGCGATGGCTTTTGCGGCCGCAAGCTTCATATCCTCATTGATCGAGGATGCGCGGCAGTCCAGTGCACCCCTGAAGATGCCCGGGAAGCAAAGTACATTGTTGATCTGGTTCGGATAATCCGAGCGGCCAGTCGCTATGACGCTGACATACGGCTTTGCCACCTCAGGCAGGATTTCCGGAGTCGGATTCGCCATGGCAAAAACGATCGGATCCTTGCCCATCTTTTTCACGTCCTCGACTTTAAGAACGCCAGGTCCGGAAACGCCGATGAAAATATCTGCGCCGCCGATTACTTCTGAGAGCGGTCCTTGTTCCTGATTCGGATTGGTGTTTTGTGCATACCAGTTCCATTCCTGGTTTTCATATTCCTCTGTTCTGACAATGGCACCCTTTTTATCGACTCCGATGACATTTTTCGCCCCGGCGCTCAGGATCATTTTGGTGCACGCGATGCCAGCTGCCCCTATTCCACACACAACAATCTTGCAATCTTCTATCTTTTTGCCCACAACCTTCAGTGCATTGAATAGACCTGCAAGGATTACAACAGCGGTCCCGTGCTGGTCATCATGAAATACCGGGATGTCCAGCTCCTCGCTCAGCCTTCTTTCAATCTCAAAACAATTCGGAGAAGCGATATCCTCCAGATTGATTCCACCAAAAGCCGGTTCAAGCGCTTTGACCACCTGGATGATTTCCTCCGGGTCCTGTGTGTTCAGGCAGATCGGGAAAGCGTCGATATTTGCCAGCTGCTTGAACAGCATGGCTTTTCCTTCCATAACCGGCATCGCCGCTTTCGGACCGATATTTCCGAGGCCGAGCACCGCAGAGCCATCAGAAACCACAGCAATCGTATTCCTTTTGATTGTCAGCGTGTTTGCTAATGATTGATCTTTATGTATGGCCGTACATACCCGAGCCACTCCAGGCGTATATACCCGGGAAAGGTCATCACGGTTTTTGATCGGCGTTTTCAGCTTTGTTTCAATCTTGCCGCCAAGATGGACAAGGAAGGTCCTGTCCGAAACATGGATAAGCTTGACTCCCTTTATATTCGTAACTTCCCTTACCACAAGATCGCTGTGTTCCTGATCGAAAACAGTTACGGTAAAGTCGCGGACTGTCTGGGTTTTTCCCTCACTGATCACATCAATTGCAATGATGTCGCCTTTCAGTCCGTTGATCAGGGTCGCGATGGTCCCGAAGTTTGCCTTTTCTTTATCAATTTCCAGGCGGAGAATTACATTAAGGTTTGCTCCTCTAGTAGCGGTCATATTTTTTTAACTCCTTGCCTCTATTTTATTGTTCATTCTACTCTATTATAGTAAGAAATGCTTCCTAATTTCAAAGAAAAGAGAAAGCGATTGCAAAAAAAGGCGTTACCCGTTTTTCATTCCCTGAGAAACGGCTTCCGTTAGGAAAGCTTCAAGTTCTTTCTTTTTAAGCTTTCCGAGCCATTCTGCCTGATTTATGGGAAGAACTGCGGCAAGCTTCACTTTAACCATCGGCATTTCATACTCCCTGATTTCGGCAAGCGACAGCCCTTCATCGATATCGGGAAAATCCGCCTCATTCTCGTCGATGACAGGGATTCCCTTATATTCATCAGGATCATCCAGCTCACAATAAATATGCAGGCGGGGAAGCCGGCCCTTTCCATTCCCTTTATGCATGATGGTATTAAGATAGCTGCCGTTCGTCAGTTCAATCTCGACAATCATATTTTCCACTTTTTCATATTTTGTCGCCGTGATCTCGCCTACCACGCACTCCAGCTCGAGGCTATAGCCGCCCGAGGACTTGAATATGTAAATGGAAGCATTGAAGACCATGATTTCCTCTCCGTCTATCCTTAAGGATGCAATACCGGCCATAATTGTTCCTCCCCTCTTGTCCTCCCGGGCTGAAGGGGCCATCTGGCTTTCGCTCCTCTGCCTGACTATATTATAAAACTTTCTATCATTCTAATAAAATAAAAGACAAAAGAAAACGGAAGGGAGTGTCCCTTCCGTCATTTGGCTGCCTTACAGGTTCCTTCTGTAAGACTCGTTTGTTGATGCCATCTCAATTCTGGCAGAGTTTTTGGCTGCCTTGCTTTCTTTCCATCTTTCAAGCAGTTCCTTGGCGACATTGGTCCACTTGATGATATCGGCAATACGGTCCTGGCTGCCATCAATTCTGGTCTGTGCCTTAGTTGAAACATTTTGAAGCGAAGAGTTGAAGCCCTGCAGCGAATTGCCGACTTTCTTTACGTTCACAAAGACGGTATCAAGATTTTCTGACTTCTCCTGAATGTTTTCAGCAAGGGAATTCGTTTTATGTAACAGCTGAGCCGTTTCGGCTGTTACTCCCTGAAGCTGATTTTCAAGTCTTGTGATTGTTTCAGATACGGTATACATCGTTTTTTCCAGGGCTTTAAGCGTTTTCGTTAAGTAGACTACTAAAAGTACAAATGCAACTGCAATTACAGCGACACTCAAATACAAAATGATTTTCATGCTGCACCTCCTTGTTTTATAGTTTAGATAATACCCGTTTGCCCCTCATATAAACGGCTCCACTAAGTTTTTATATGTATGCCGGCTTTTCCTTGCCGGTCAAAATGCGCCAATATGAATGGTGACTTCCCGGAGGATGGCACCATGATCTCCATTTATTCAGGCAGCTCCTGTGCCGTGACCCGCCTTCCTTCTCTCGCTGAAATGGACGCAAGCTCGTTTAAAAGGCTCAGGCGATAAGCATCTTCACCGGTAATGGACGGCTCTTTTCCTTCTGCTATGGAGGCAGCCCATTGATCGATTGGCATCTCTAGGGAAGAAGGGATATCTTCAGGAGTAAGCCAATCCTCACCCAGCATCTTGCTTTTTATTTTTACCGCTTTATCTTCAATCATGATCGTCCCCTCGGTGCCATAAAGCTCCAGCTGGAATGGACTTCCGTACGAAACAAAGCCTGTTTCCAGGATGGCGAGGACTCCTGATTCGTACTCCACGATTGCTGCTGAGTTCACATCAACCCCATGGCCATGTTCCTGGAATACCGCTGTTACAGCCGAAAGCGGACCGCAGATTCGGTTGGCAAGATAAATGGGATGTGCTCCAAGGTCGATGAATGCTCCTCCGCCGCACTCTTCTCTGTCAAAGAAGTGGGCAGGAAGCCAGCCGCCGCCATCCCCCTCACTCACTGCCCCATTATGGGCCATGCGGCAGCGAATGGCCGTCAATTTCCCAAGAAGTCCGTCATCAAGCGCTTTCTGGGCATATAAGTAGTATCCTTCCACGAGCCGTGGCAGGGAAATAACAAGTCTAACATCATGTTCTTCCATCGACTGGAGAACCTCCTGGGCATCTCTGGCAGATAGAGCCAGTACCTTTTCTGTGAAAATATGTTTTTTATGGGAGGCAGCAGCAAGCATGATCCTTGTATGCATATTGGTCGGAGATGCTACAATCACAGCATCAATCTCCGGATCAGCAAGTACTTTCTCCAGGTTTTCTTCATACGTCACACCCAGGGAATCCGCCCACTCCCTGCCCCGCTCCGGATTTTCATCCCATACTTTTTCAACTGCAATCAGATGGGACTTCATCGCTGCTTCTGCATATTCATCGGCATGCACATGCCAGCGGCTGAGTAATGCTGTTCTGATCATAGGCTCACCTTCTCATTCGTATTTGTCTCTCTTCAAGTATACCTAAATGGAAGCAATGGAGCGTAGCCATAAGGCAGTTTCATTTCTGCCAATCCGGCAGCCCGTGAATTGTAGTCTGGCTGGCAATATAATATGATAGTTTACAATACTGTGAAAATTAGGAGGAGCTTATGAACGAAACACTGGCCTGTAAGGATATCATTTACGCATTCAGCAAAGACCATCAACCGGTCAAAAGGATAAAATCCGGTACAACCATAGCTATTGAAACGTATGATTGTTTCAAAAATCAGCTGAATGCGGACAATCTTGAATTCCTGTCCCTAAACTGGGATCAGATCAACCCGGCCACAGGTCCCATTTTTATTGAGGGGGCCGAGCCTGGTGATGTGCTTAAGGTGACGATAGAAGACATTGAAATAGCGGACAGCGGCGTGATGACTGTCGGACCCGATCTCGGTGTGATGGGACACCGTCTCGATACTTATGAAGCCAAATTGATTCCCATACAAGACAATAAAGCGATCTTTAATGAAAAAATAGCCATTGATATCAACCCGATGATTGGCGTGATCGGCGTCGCACCGCAGGGTGAGCCGATCTCCTGCGGGACTCCGGGCAGGCATGGCGGAAATATGGACACTACCCTGATCGCACCGGGCGCCGAGCTGTATCTGCCTGTCTTTGCAGAAGGAGCCCTGTTTGCCCTTGGTGACATGCATGCAGCCATGGGAGATGGGGAGATCGGCGTATCCGGCATAGAAGTGCCGGGTAAGGCGACCGTGACGCTTGAAGTCATCAAAGGACATACCCTCAGCCATCCGCTCGTCATTAACGAAGAAGGGGCCGCCATCCTAGTTTCAGCTGTAACACTCGATGAAGCAGTAAAAACAGCAGTGGAAGAAATGCTTCATCTCCTTCTTCCCCATGCCGGCCTGTCCCTGAACGAACTGACCATGCTTTTCAGTGCTGCCGGCCAGGCACAAATCAGCCAGGTGGTCGACCCGCTCGTGACAGCGCGCTTTTTTATTCCGGCGGGGATTTTGGAGTCTTGTGGTATTGAGTTGTTTAAATCGTAGGTAAGGTGCTTTATGAAGTATCTCTTCACAGAAGTATGTTGCTTCAAAAGCAATATACTTCTACCTTTAATTTCAATAGGTTTCCCCAGATATAGATTATGAATATTAGATTTGGTTGAAGGAAAAAGGATATACATACAAAAAAGCACCCTCACTCCGGGTGCCAAAAAAAGTCTCATATTGACTTTTTATCTAAAAGCTCATACCTTCTAATTATTCTTTGGTGATTTCCTGTTTTTATCATCTCTATAATTTCAGGATCTTCACTCTTCGCAGCAGCTGTAAGATCCCTTAGCTGGGGAAGGGCACCAAATTTAATTAAGTAGGCAATAATGAATTTATTTTTGTTATGGATGGCTATTTCGAGAGCAGTTTCTCCAGTACCGGACATGAAATTGCCCCCATATCCCCTTTCTTCTAACTGTGTCTTCACAGCTTCCGTATCAGAATCTCGAACAAAATGAATCATTTTATCATTGAAAGAGTTCCCGTGTTCTTTAAGATTCTTTTCTTTTCCCTTTAACTTGTCTGTATTTTTAATGTGTTTTCCAATCTTTGTTACGATTACTGATAGAATTAACATAAAAATAATTGGTAAGAAGAACCTTGGGAAACAATAGATTAAGAATAGAGCCAGGGGAAGCAAGATAAAGATACCGCCAAGCCAGCCTGTGATAACTTCCTCCATCTCGCTTACATGCCTTTTCCTTGAATTCTTAAACCCTTTTTTTCTGCCGTGTGCCAGGTTTATTTTGAAAGACCTTACTGTATTAGGATCATTGTTTATCTTTGTTTTGCCTGTTGTATATGTAATTCCCTTTACCCTTTTTGCCATTTGTTTCCCCCCGCCTGATTTACCTATGTTGATTTATCTTTTATCTTTTAATGGAGTTGATTTATCTTTAAACAATTAAATCATATGACCCAGCCCTCTAACTCATCTAAATCACCTTTTGGGCATAACAAGAAGCATCCGAGTAGGATGCTCTCTTAATGGATGCCTATATCAGGGCACATTACTAAAATGGCCCATTATACCTACGATGACAGAGCATTCACTGCCCTCTCCAGCCTCTTCATCCCTTCTTCAACAATGGAACGCGGACAGGCAATATTGATCCTCAGGAAGCCCTCTCCTCCTTCTCCGAAAATATAGCCGTGATTGAACGCCACTTTGGCTTCTTTTTGCATATGTCGCTCCAGCTCCTTGGCATCAAGCCCGAGCGTACGGCAGTCCACCCATACCAGATAGGTGCCTTCGAGCGGTGAAACGATCAGCTTGTTCAAATGGGTTTCCAGGTAATTTTTTATATAATTGTAATTGCCCTGCAGATACTCCAGCAGCTGATCCAGCCAGTCGGCACCTTCCAGGTAAGCACTTTCTGCAGCCGCGATTCCGAACGTGTTCATGGATCCAAGAAAATGCTCTTCCATGGATTTTTTGAATTTCGCCCGTAAATTGGCGTTGGGAATAATGATATTTGAAGTCTGCAGCCCGGCCAGATTAAACGTTTTGCTTGGTGCTGTGCAGATGATTGAATTCTGCTCAAATTCCTCGTTAATGGAAGCAAAGACCGTATGCCTGCTGCCCGGCATCACGAGGTCCGCATGGATTTCATCTGACACGATGAGCACATCGTTCGCAAGACAGATCTCACCCAGCTCCCGCAGCTCCTCTTCACTCCATACCCTGCCAACAGGATTGTGCGGAGAACACAGGATCAGCATCTTGACTCCAAGCTTCAGCTTTTCCTTTAAGTCTGTAAAATTCATGGTGTAGCGGCCAGCCTCGTTCTGAAGTTGATTTACTGTCAGCTCCCGCCCGTTCATTTCAACCACTTTGGCGAATGGATGATAAACCGGGCTTTGGATCATAATCCTGTCACCAGGTGCCGTAAAAGCCTGGACAATGATATTCAAAGCTGGCACCACCCCCGGCGCATGGCTGATCCATTCTTTTTGGATATCCCAGTTGTGTCTTGTCTTCATCCAGCCAATTACTGCATCCCAATAGGAAGCCGTCCCGCCTGTATATCCAAAGATACCGTGCTCTGCTTTTGCCTTAAGGGCTTCTATAACAGGCTGCGGCACTTTAAAATCCATGTCAGCCACCCACATAGGCAGGATATCTTTGTCGCCAAAAAGCACTTCCGATTGATCCCATTTCACCGAACCTGTATTTGTTCTGGGAATATGTTCGTCAAAATTATATTTCATGTTATGTCCTCCTAAGGCCGCATATCCAAAGCGCGTGGAAGCGGAAATATGTATGGTTATCAGTACTTTACCGGATAGTGCACCACTTAATCAACTAACATGATCATAAATCAAAATAACCCGCCAGAGGCGGGCTCAGATTGTAGACAAACACCAAAATTCAATTGGAGAAAAAGGGGCTTTGTTCCTTTTTAAGTTACATATTTCTTCCATTGGGGAAATCACTATATATTGATCAGTTAGCAATTATAAAAAATGGCTGTCGACTTTGTCGAAAGCCAGAACCCGCCAGAAGCGGGCTGAATATATGATCCCGATTTATACCAAAAGCATGGTCACCAGGAGGACAACGGACAATCCGATATAACTGGCACCGGAGTATTCCGCTGCAGCGGAGGCGATATGGGAACTGAGTGCCGTCCCGCCCAGGATTAAATCAATTCCAATCACGGCAGCAATAACCGGAACGGCAAGCAGCGACCGTTTCCTGATCAGCATGAAGGCCCCTATGATGCCCGCCGCATAAACTGCACTGATTAAATAAATCATTATACTCCATCTCCTCATACCCTTTTGGATATCTTAATGTATTCTTTTCATTGAGCTAAGATAACCCTTATTTCTTAACTTTTCCTTAATTCATTCTTCAGACGGTCGCGCCTTCCTTCCTTTACCCTTACCGCGAAATGGGAGGCTGTAAACATGTCAATTGGGCTGTTGCACAAGTAAAGCAGTCCTCTCCGCAAGATAATCCACCCGCTTCCGCAAGTAAATCTGACCGCTCCGCAAGTAAACCGGGCCTTCAGCAAGTAAACATGGGCGTCAGGCTGGTATTAGGCTTCCAAAACGGGCTAATCATCCTCCTGCCAGTTTCCTTGGGTACTTTTAATAAAATTACATCTAACAGAAGCTAATATAGTGAGAAAATATTATAGAAATCCACTATTTAATCTCATTCAGCAAATCAGCCCTTTCACCACAGCCCCGCTGCTAATAAAAAGAGGATGCCCCTTCTTCGGGACCTCCTCTAAGCTTTAATGGCGGGCAGCCGCCGTTTCACTGCGTTCGCCGCTTGCTTCATTCATGATGAAGAAAGAAGTTAATAGCGCCAGGATGCTGCCAATGAAGCCAAATATAAACAGGTGATGAATACCGTCCATTGCGGTCTGCCCGTTTGTGAGCAGGGCACCCATGATGGTCACGCCGACGGCGGTACCCATGTTGCGGCAGAACATGAAGAACGAGGTGGAAATCCCTTTTTCATGAGCCCCGGACAGCTGCTGGGCCCCGATCATGCCGACTGTGGAGAGCAGGCCAAATGCCAGACCCTGGACCGTCATGATGGCAAATACATACCAGAATCCATGCCCTTCATTCAGGAGTATCAGCATGAGTCCTGATAGCAGCAGCAGCGCATTGCCTGCAATGAGCAGGATCCGGTATCCATATTTGAGGATCCATTTTCCTGCAGGCACCGCGACTGCCATCCAGCCGATGGCTGTCCCAAGCAGGGCGACGCCACTCAGGAATAATGACATCCCCGCTACATTCTGAAGGAACAGCGGAATGTAGCTTGAAGTGCCGAATAGGGCAAGTGTCCCGATCAAGGCGTTGATGTTGATCCAGGAAATGGTTTTGCTTTTAAAGAGCGATAGTGGCACGATGGGCGAAGGCTGCTTCTTTTCAAAAAAGTAGAAGATGACCAGCAGCACAAGCCCGCCTGCAATGTAGACCAGCTGATCTGAGCTGACCACGGTCACAAGCAGCAGCAGAGTGACGCCTGCCGCAAAAAGGGCAGCCCCAGCATAATCCACGGATGCCCGCTTTGGCTGGTATCGTTCCTCATAAGGCAGCAGGGTCAGGAATGCAATGATACAAATTGGCAGGTTGATGAAGAAGATCCATCTCCAGGTCATATATTCGATGAAAAAGGCTCCAAGAAGCGGTGCCAGTACAGCTGACAGACCCCACATCGCTGTGAACAGCGCCTGAATTTTCCCCCTCTTTTCAACTGAAAATAAATCGCCTGCTATGATGGCTGGGAAAGGCATCATGAAACCAGCTCCGATTCCCTGCACAGCCCTGAAGATAACAAGCTGAAGCATGGAACTTGAAATACCGCATAATAGGGATCCGGCCAGGAATAAAAGGATTCCCGCTGCGAATACCCTTTTCCGTCCAAACAGATCGGACAGCCTTCCGGCCACTGGCGACAGGATGGTGGTGGTAATCATATAAGATGCAAACGACCAGGCATACAGATCGAACCGGCCGAGTTCATCGGCAATGATCGGCATGGTCGTGTTCATGATCGTAGCGTCCATCGATGCCACTAGCATGGCAAGGACTATGCTGATCATAACTGAAGTTCTACTTTTCATTTTCTCTTTCTCCTTACTTTAATTAACACTATATCTCTGACATATAATAACAGGACTGCCCGCTTTTTTCCTTTCAGACATCCTGAAGCCGTTTATTCACATACAAGAACCTGTCTCGCAAAGTTAGCTTTGCGGGCTACACAGCGGTCCCTGATCACAAATCCTGCTTCCTTGATCATGGAGTCAATCGTATCAATGCTCACGATGACCGCTTTTTTGGAAAAACGCCGGGCATGCTTCAGAATGGCCAGCTGATCCTCTGGGGTGGCATGGGTATAAAGGTTGTATGGCATATCGATGATCGTAACATCATATTCCGTATCCACTTCGGAAATCGGACCGGTCGTCACATTCCCTGATAAACCAAAATACGCAATATTTTCACGGGAGCCATCCGTAACCAGCGGATTAATGTCACGGCCGTCAATATCAATCCCCATCGACAATGCCTCGACCAGCACAGTACCGATTCCGCAGCAGGGATCAATCGCCTTGATTCCTTCGGGGTGCGGCACAGCAATGTTGGCAACAGCCCTTGCAACCCTGGTGCTCAGAGCCGTCGAATATTCACGCGGCTTCTTTAAATGATGCAGCCAGACCGCCGTGCTCTGCTCCATGCGCCCGAAATACCATCTTCCTTCAAAGACCACGATGCCAAACAGGATGTCCGGCTTCTTGATATCAGCATCCCCTGGCATTTCCCAGCCGATGCTTCTCTCAATATGAAGTCGTTCCTCATAGGAGACCTTGACTCCCGGATCCTGGATTTTGGCAAATTGGACCTTGAACGTTTTTTCTTCTGTATGAAGAGTTTTAGCCGGCTCCAAAAATTCCTCCCAGCTGTCTCCCTCAAACATTATATCAATCCGCTCTTTCATAAACGGACTTCTGCTTGGGTCGATCCGGATATCACTCTTGATGAGCGAAGTATATTTGCCCGGCCCAAAAAAAGAGCGCATCTCAAGTTCGCAAAGTGAGCGCTCTTCATCCATTGCTACATATGTATAAATATATTCCGCTTTTTTCACGTAGTATTCCATCCTTTTATCCATGATATCTCAATGATACAGCTTACCATACTATCTGCCTTTTCACTACATAATAATAGTTTGTATACAAATTATATTTACACAAACAATATCTTCGTCTATACTTAACAAAGGAAATCATTAGGAGCTGAAGGATATGCTGAAGGACGAAATCGGATTCACAGCCTCCACGACGAGCAAAATGATCCGGAGCCTGGTGAACACAACGTTAAAACCATATGGTATAACAGCGGAACAGTGGACGGTCGTGAAGCATCTTTCATTTGTCGATACAATCAATCAGAAAGATTTGTCTAAAAAGACAGACAAGGATCAGGCAACCCTGACCAAGATTCTTGACCTGCTGGAACAGAATGAATTCATCACGCGGAAGCCAAATCCAGAGGACAGGCGTTCTTACTTGATTGAAATCAGCAGCAAAGGAAAAAACCTCGTGGAAACTGTCCTGCCGCTCATAGAGGACCTCTATGAGGACATCCTTGCGGGCTTGTCAAAAAAACAAATCGAAACCTTCATGGAAACCCTGTACACTCTCCAGGGCAATATAAGGAAATTGAAATAATCCGTTAACATTATAGAAAGAAGGAATACAATTGACGCAGCCAGACACAGCACAGCACACAAAGCTTTGGACCAGACAATATACACTGATCATCCTTATCACGTTTATCTTCTTCCTGAGCCTTCAGGCATTGATGGGTGGATTCCCCGCCTTTGTCACCGGGATTACGGATGTACCATCAAAAGGCGGCCTGATGACAACATCATTCATGCTTGCTGCCATCTTCACACGTCCCTTCATCGGCATTCTCATGCATAAAATCCAGGTAAAAATGACCCTCATTCTTTCCATGCTGTTCGTTTTGGCAACAATCATAGCGAGCTTTGGCAAAGAAACCTTTGCAGTCCTGATTGTACTCCGGATCCTTCAGGGAATATGCTTCGGAATCATTACCACCCTGCTTGCCACACTTGCCACCAGCATGATCCCGAATGGACGGCTTGGTGAAGGAATCGGCTATTTTGGGATGGCCACAAGCCTTGGAACCTCGTTCGGTCCTATGGCTGCACTGACCATTGTCCATACTTCATCCTTCAATAAGCTGCTTTTGTTCACACTGATCTTGATCATTCTTTCCATGGCAGCCAGCCTGCTGATTCAGAGCAAAAAAAATGAACCTTCTATTAAACCAGTCCGCAATTCCAGTCTGCTGGCATATGCCTTTGATAAAAGGGCTCTGCTGCCGGGCATTCTGGTCAGTTTGTTTTATGTGACCTTTTCAGGAATCGTTAATTTCATCGACGGACTTGGAGCTGCCAACGGCTTTGGCGGCAGGGTTTCCCTATTCTTCCTGATCATTGCCGGTATGATGATCTTGACAAGGCCGGCTACCGGTAAAATTTATGACCGCTTTGGACACAGGTTCCTCGTGTACACGGCCAGCATCTGCGGCGTTACCGGTCTGGTCCTGCTGACCATGACCCACAGCTTCCCGATGCTGTGCGCAGCCGCCATCTTCTACGGAGTTGCGTATAGTGTGATGCAGCCGACCTTCCAGGCCTGGGCAGTCAGCCGGGTAAGTCCTGATAAAAAAGGGACAGCGAACGCCATGACTCTGAATTTCATGGACTTTGGCATGGCCCTGGGCGCAGCAGTCATGGGCAGCGTGGCTGTCCACACAAGCTATAACGCCGCTTTTGGCTTCTCAAGCTTCTTGATCGTGATCCTGCTCGCCATCTATATCGGCGTACGGGCTGCAGGCAGAAGAGCACTGAATACTGCAGCTTGACAAGAAAATCCGCTTTCCAGTCTGTTTCTGGAAGCGGGTTTATTTGTGTTAAATTAACGGGTGCTATCAAATTTTCGGGTCATCCTCTTTTAACCTGGATTGTATTTCGCTTAAAAAACTCTGAGGTTCATCAACATTCAGGACAACCCGGTTTACTTTTCTTTTCAAACCATACATCAACGTGACGTCTTGTTCCTTTTTCAGAACCAGCTCAAACGTTGGTTTTTCTACAATAAAATCCGCAGCCCTGGCATCCCATAAGGTTCTTGATTCTATTTTTGTAAACTTTTCCGGACCATCATAATATTTGAACTCTTTTATATTTTCCAGCGGGATATCCATGCTTTTTGCCAAACCAGTCTGCACATATAATCGCTGATCTTCCAAAACATAGGGAGTTAATCTGGTTGCTTGTATTTCACCCAGAAAATAGAGAATTCCATAGATATTCAAAAACAGCAGGATGTACGCTGCGATTTCGTTCCATTGATGTAAAAAGTAATGCAGTCCTATTGATTCAATGACCGTCGCATGAATCAGCATGACATACACAGCAATTGTACTGGCTTTCTTGTGATAAGTGAACGGCATTCCATGCGTGATTTTCACTTGTTTATGCCAGGAAAATAAAGAATAGTAGAAAATAGACAGCTCAGATAGAAAGATATAAAGCGCCCGGTTGTCCGGCAGATGCAACTCCAGGGATGTTTTTAGATTGTATTGAAATAAAGAGTCTTTATCACTTAATCTTTTATACTCTCTCCTCAGCTTCGGGAACTTGGTAAGTATTTTAAACAGAATGAAGGCTTCTACCAGAAAGAGTACCCCTTCTGAGAACACAAAAGCATACCGCACAAAAGGATATGACTGCATATGACGGCCTGGAATAATAAATAGTGCTGCCGCATATCCCGCAAGCACAACAAACCCCAGGTATTTTAGTGAATATCTCTTTCTAATCACAAAAAAGTACGTTAAGAGCGGAATGACGAGCATAAGGTCCATGATAGAACCTGCCACTGCTCCATTTGGGACAGGCTGAATAGAAGGCAGACGATACAGCAGAAAATTTGAGGAAAGAATTAAGACTATGAGCAGTGTATACCAAAATAGTCTTCTGCTTTTACTACCCATGATCATTTTGAATCACCCCCTGGGTCAATTATAAAAGAAAAATATGGAAAAAGGTGTGGCGGATTGCTGAATGTTTTATTTTATCTCCTGAACTTTATATCTTAGCTTATGGCCAATTTGTCTTATAAGGATGAAATACGATAGGATGGGGAAAACAAACAACAACCAATATTCTGGACGGAGAAGGAGATTTACCATGAAAATAGCAGGCATAGTACTGGCTGGGGGCAGGTCCTCAAGGTACGGGAAGCCAAAGATGTTCGAGGAATACAGGGGAAAGCTTCTCTATGAATACAGTCTGGATGCTATCAAGCAGAATGAGCTGGATCCTGTCATCATTGCGGCCCATCATTCACTCATCCAGCAATTCAGGCGGGATGATGAAGTTTTTTTTGTAGTGGAGCGTGAATCCGAATTCCAGGGTCCGCTGTATGCGATGCATCATGCGATGATTGCCGCCCATGCGGACTGGTATCTGGTCTTATCCTGTGACATTCCTTTTGTCACCCCCGAGTTTGTCCGGCGTCTTTTATCTTTCATTGAGGAAGGAACCCAAGCCGTCATACCCGTGGAGGGTGATAAAATCCACCCGCTCCTTGGTCTGTATCACCATAGCTGTATTGGGGAAATGGAATCTATCCTCCATAATGGGGAGCGGAAGGTGCGCCTTCTGTTCGAGCGGATTAAAGTTCAGGAAGTCCCGTTTGAAGAAGGCCATCCTGTTTTCATCAATATCAACCGTCAGGAAGACCTGAGCAGGCTGTAAAAAAAGGAGGCAACTCAGGGCTGTCTCCTTCATTCACGTTATTCCATCCACAGCCTTGCCGGCAAGGGAGGCGTTACTATGCCTCCGCAAAAGGCGGGGCGAAGCTTTTGACACAGTCCCTTGGTATTGATTAAGCGAAAAACGGCATCAGGTAAACCTTAGACCCTTCTTCAGCGAACAGACGCACGGCTGCCTCGCCGATCCCGCTTGCTCCGCCTGTAATAAAGATGAATCGCTTGTTTTCCATGATGTATCCTCCTGTTTTCAATAAATGCATAATTTAACTCCCAATATTTTACCTCAATATGTAAATGAATTATATTAATTAAGTTTTATAGTCTGTTAAAATAATCCTGAGTAATATTTTTCTGAACATGGGGGACAAAATGAAAACAATCGTATACATGGTTAGACATGGAGATTCACCAAAAACGGGAGTTAGCGAAAGAACCAGGGAATTATCGGAAAAAGGAAGGCAGGATGCTGCTCAGGTGAGCCAGATCCTATTGGATGAGAGAGTGGAGATATTCGCTTCCAGCCCCTATGCCAGGGCAGTTCAGACGATTATAGGAGCAGCAGAAGTGTCAGGACAGGAAGTCTTTAAATTTGAGGACCTAAAGGAAAAAAGATTTTGTGCAGAAGTGCATCCACTGGCGGATCATGACCTTATTCCCCTGCTTGAACGCTCTTTTTCAGATTCATCCTATTCACCTTCCGGAGGCGAGTCCAATGCAGTGTGCCAGAAACGGGCAGTCAGAGTCTTTAAAAGACTACTCAAGGATTATGCTGGCAAAAAAATAGCAATCGGCAGTCATGGCGCCGTTATGACGCTGATCATGGGGCATTTTGACCCGCGATTCAATCTGGAGTTCCTGCTGCAGACCACAAAGCCTGATATCTACAGAATGGAATTCCAGAACGGGTTATTGGTTTCTGCAGAGAGAATCTGGAAGCCGATTTCTATATGAAGAGCCCTTTGAAACGATTCCCCTGACACGGCCAATATTTTTGAAAAATAACCGGAGCATGCTAACAGCCCCAACCTTGCCCGACAATTTAATAAGAGCCACTTCAGTAAAGTTCCCCTCTATTGTTTCATGATTTTCTAACAGTATTGAAATCCTTTTGATAACTGCTCAGTGGAGACCTTATTGGCCAGTGTACAATGAGGAATCTACTGATTCTGAAAATAGCAGGGATTGGCATCGGCATTATATTTCTTAAAATATTCGTGATGGTTAGAATGCAGTCTCCTTAGGGACTCTTGTCATGGCAGGATAGAAAAATCGCCTTATCGTTCTTAAAGGAACCAATTGTATTGAATGTAATACTTATAGTCGATACATCTTTATAATCCGCCTTTTTTATAGTTATCCTCTAATGCACTCCATACTGCTCTAGAGATA
Organism: Paraperibacillus marinus; assembly: GCF_046237605.1. GTDB lineage: Bacteria > Bacillota > Bacilli > Bacillales > DSM-1321 > Paraperibacillus > Paraperibacillus marinus. The sequence continues at coordinate 2,634,899 of NZ_CP143542.1, forward strand.
AAAATAGAGTATTTTCACTTGGTTTTCTTACGATATTTCCGATTTTTGATATTTATCGCTTCAGTAACTCATTTTTTAATCAAAATCATGCAAATTCCACTGCAAGAATAGCCTCAGCACGGCGCACGCTGCCCCCTTACTCGGCGGACTGAGGCCTTTACTATCCGAACCGCAGCTTTACTAGCCGAAATCAGCATTTACTATCCGAAAGAGGGACTTTACTATCCGATCTCATGATTTACTCGCCGTTTCAATGCGGAAGTGCTGACCTACAAGACAGCTCCAGTTTACGTATTTGATTTTTTCACAACCGGTATATAAATATCAAAATGCGGATCTTCCGGATCGCGTTCTACCGGGCAGTATTCATGTTTTATAGGCATATAAGGGTCATAGTATTCTACGCCCGGCTCTCGATAGGCCGTGTAGTCACTATCGAATAACCATTGATGTAGATCTGTATAAGTATTCTGGACATCATTTCCCTTATTATGTACTGTCTTAACATAGGTCCATTCAGGAATCCTGATTTCAAGCATCCCCTGTGGCAGCTCCTGCTCCTCACTCACCTGGTATACAGCATAATGGACAAATCCATTTTCTACTACATGATAAGACAAGCCTAATTGAATTTCAGGATTCACTCTGTGCTCCAATTCTCCTGCACGATCTTCAACTTGCTGGATGACATTCTTTAAATGGGGAACGATTTCTGAAAATGTTCCCTCCCACTTCATTCCTGCAGCGCGGTAGGCTGGCAGCGTTACAATTTCATAACTCATTTGTTTTCCTCCATTACTATTATGTATTTCACCCCTTTATATTTTTCGATAATTATGGATAAAACCCTTTTTCACTTGTAACAAAAAAGCACACCACTAATTAAGTGATGTACTTTCGCTAATTTAATTTATATATCAAAATAATTTATGCTTCGGTCGTTTTGACAGTTTTCACAAACATGCAGAATCCGGGACTTGATTTCTTCCGTTACTTCTTGTTCCATCTCCTGCTCACTGCCGCATAATTCACATATCTTCAATTCGGCTGCCTCCTATTTCTTAAAGGGCAGATTCTCATCCTGGGAGATGATGTCATACCCGCATTCTCTGACGGCCTGCTGAAAATCGAGGAATGAAGCCGCGTTTTTATCATAGCCGATTCTGGCTTCTCCGCTTTCCAAAATCACATCCGCCCGGAGCACTCCCCATACATCATTCAAGGCATGGACGATTTCTTCCCTGTCTTCACTTGTCAGTCTGCCCTTAATTTTGATTACCCCTGTTTCTTCCAAAATTATAACCTCCGTCCTTAATGAAGATCCTGGTTGGGATGCTCAGCGAATGATTCGCCCATCCCATGCAGGAATTCCACCATTGAAGTCATTGCTGTCTTGATTTCAGGATCACGCATGGATTTGCCCAGCTTCCACAGGCTGTGCTGTTCATGGGAGTCAATGCTTTCTCCCATCCTCTCGAGCCCTTTGGTGACGCCGCCAAGCACCGTCTGCAGCTGGCCGGGTTTTAGCGTTCCCATGAAATTGAACAAGAAAATCGCATTTTTGATGGTGTTATGCATGCCCGGCTGATTGACCTGCTTCATGGCAATCACGCCTACATCGGTCCGCTTTTCAAGGATGGCATGAAGGGCGTCCAATACACCGATGGACTGAAGTTCCTTTATGATGCCGAGTGCGGACAGGATGCCCTCCTTATTTTCTGCAAGGGCCTTCAGGATGTCACTGAAGGCTTCTGCCTGCACTGCTGCGGGATCGGGTGTGCTTCTGTTAATTTGCCTGATCGCTTTGGCCATATTCTTCACCTCCGTTTCCAAACAGCTCCTGAATCGGTGTGAAATCCGGGCGCTGCCATTTTTCTTCCACTCTTACACTGATTTGCGGCATGCGATTCCCGTACCGGTGATTATGTTTCGGAAGCGGAGGCTCACCAGCTGCTTCGAGCACTTCCATCTTCACACCAATTTCCTTATATGCCGGTGTATGGGTGATTGAATCATGATAGCTGCTGGTCAAATAGTTAACAGCCTTACGGTCATGGGAGCTGTTCATCGTCAGATAGACTTCATGGCCTTTCACACGGTCGGTGACGATGGTCCTGACTTCTACCTCGCCATACGGAGAGGTTAATCTGACCAGGGAACCGTCGCCGATGCCCCTTTCCCTCGCCAGGCGGTATGACACTTCACACCATGGTTCCGGGACCTTATGGGTCAGGCCGTCATTCCGGTACGTCATATTTCCTTCATGGAAGTGCTCGAGCAGGCGTCCATTGTTCAGATGCAGGTCATACTCGGGTCCTGCCATGTACGGAGGAGTCCAATCAACCGGGAATAATCTAGCTCTTCCATCTTCAAAAGCAAATTTTTCTTTATACAGAAGAGGAGTGTCAGTACCATCCTTGTGGACTGGCCAGACCTGGCTTTCAAATCCTTCCAGGCGCTCGTAGCTGACACCGGCAAAAATGGCGGCAAGGCTTGCTGCTTCATCCATGATTTCTGAAGGATGTGAGTATTTCCAGCCGGCGCCCATCCTGTTGGCAAGATCCACGAATATCTCCCAATCCGGCCTGCTGTCTCCAAGTGGATCGAAGACTTTATAAAATCTTTGAATCCGCCGTTCTGTGTTGACGAATGTCCCGTCTTTCTCAAGACTCGGAGCTGCCGGAAGGACAACATCTGCAAACTGGGCTGTTTTTGTAAAAAAGATATCCTGTACCACGAAGAAATCGAGGTCCTCAAAGCTATGCTGCACATAATTCGAATTGGCATCCACAAGGGCCATATCCTCGCCGAATAGATAAAGGGCCTTTAGTTTCCCTTTTGAAACCGCCTCGACCATATGGTGGTTGTCCATACCCGGATCGGTTGGGATCTTGACTCCCCAGGCTTTTTCATATTTCTCCCGGATTTCTGCCTTCTGAACGGGTTCGTACCCTGGGAACCAGGAAGGCATAGTGCCGAAATCGCAGGCTCCCTGCACATTATTATGGCCCCGGAGCGGATAGGCCCCCGTACCGGTGCGTCCGTAATTCCCGGTAATCAGAAGAAGGTTCGATATCGCTGTGCTGGCATCAGTCGCCCCTGAGTGCTGTGTGATTCCCATTGCCCAGAGGATGCACATTGAATCGGCATCATGAATCATTTCAGCCGTTTTAATGAGCTCCGCCTGTGTGAGCCCGGTCATTTCTTCAGCATAACTTAAAGTGAACTTATCCAGTGTTTTGATATAGTCGTCTACACCCGAGACTCTTTCTGCCAAAAACTTCTTATCATGCCAACCCTGGTCGATGATGTATTTGGTCAAGGCCGAAATCCAGATCAAGTCAGAGCTCGGTGTTGGGTGCAGGATGAAATCGGCCCGCTGTGCCAGTTCATGTTCGCGGATGTCCGCCACGATCAGCTTCTGTCCGTGAAGTTTATGCGCCCGTTTTATCCGTGTAGATAGAACAGGATGTGATTCAGCCGGATTGGCGCCGATGACGAAGACTAAATCAGAGCGCTCGATGTCATGGATGGTCCCCGAATCCCCGCCAAGGCCGACCGTTCTCAGCAGCCCGGCAGTTGCCGGCGACTGGCAATAACGGGAACAATTGTCCACATTGTTTGTGCCGATCACGGCACGGGCAAATTTCTGTGCAAGATAATTTTCTTCATTTGAACACTTTGATGATGCAATCACTCCTATGGAATCAGCACCATGCTCTTCTTTGATTTCCGACAGTTTTTCTGCGATCAGATTCAGCGCCTCATCCCAGGTTGCTTCTTCAAAAACCCCATTTTTCCGGATGAGCGGTGTGGTCAGCCGCTCGTCGCTGTTTACAAAATCCCAGCCCCATTTTCCCTTTACGCAGGTGGAGATGCCATTGGCCGGGGCATGCTCAACAGGTTCAATCTTGAGTATCTTCCGGTCCTTTGTCCAGATTTCAAAGCTGCAGCCCACTCCGCAATACGTGCAGACCGTTTTGGTGCGCTGTATCCTGGCCGTCCTCATGGCTGCCTCCACCTCGGATATGGCGAAGATTTCTTTATAGCCGGGCTCCACTTCCTTGATCAGGTCGATCATCGGTTCAAGGATAGGAGCAGGCAGCTTGGTCAGGAACCCCGCTTCACCCAGCATGGACTTTTCCATCAAGGCATTGCATGGACAGACAGTGACGCAATGGCCGCATGAAACACAGGACGATTCATCAATCGGCACATCATTATCCCAGATAACCCTCGGCCTTTCCCTGCTCCAGTCAATTGTGAGTGTTTCATTCACCTGGAGATCCTGGCAGGCCTCAACGCATCTTCCGCAGAGAATGCACTGATCGGGCTCATACCGGTAAAAAGGATTGGAATTATCCGGCGGATAAGGCTTTGCCTTAAACTCATATTTCTGGTGCTCAATTTCAAGATACTCGGCTGTATTATGTACCGTACAATTTCCGTTATTGTTGTCACAGACCGTACAATACAGCTCATGATTCTCAAGGATCCTCGACATGGCCTCATATTGGGCATCCATGACCGGCTGAGACAGCGTATCGACCGTCATTCCCGGCTGAACCTTGGTCGCACAGGAACGCACAAGCTTCCCATCCACCTCGACAAAACATGTATCACACGTCTGTATCGTCCCGAGATTCGGATGATAACAAATGCTCGGGATATACAAACCATTCGCCTGTGCAGTCTGCAGAATCGACTGGCCAGGCTCCGCCTTAAACTCCTTATCATTTATCCTGATCGAAAACAAATCATCAGACACATTCATTACCTCCCAATTAATCCCGCCATTCCAAGCGTTTCCCCTAGTATTCCCAACTCCTCCAAAAAAATAATCAAAAAGGGGGACTGTCCCCAATTTCCCAGCCTGTAACGCCTTGGGGCTGATGAATTATTAGGGGGGCCAGGGCTTATTTCCTGAAAATTGATGTATGGATAGGGGGCACTTGCGGCAAATCTATGAGGAATGAAGGTGAAAGGCAGGTTTTGCAGGATGGATAAGGAGAAGCTGTATCAGCGCATGGAATCCATGATCATGAGCTCTTCGAAGAAGCCAAAGTATATGAGCATCTCAACGGTGAAGATTGCGGATATTCTTGAAATGACGGTCCGCGATATCGACCAGGGCATCAAGGAGCTGGTCGAGGAAGGCCGGCTTAAGCAATCTAGGCTTGAGAAGCCGCCGCATAACACAATTTATCTGCTTCCATAGGACAGCTGCAAAAAGGACTCCCGGGCAACAGCCGGAAGTCCTTTTGCCGTTGGAAAAGGGGCGGAGCTGGTTGTATCATAAGTCTTCGGGCAGTTGGTGAACATCATTTATCTTGCCACGTCCCTGCCTGCGCATTACTCCGCTCCACCACCATATTGTGTTTGTTTCTGCTCTTCTCTATGTTCTTTTCCATGCATGGGTTGTGAGTAAAAATTCATGTGGGTTTTCTATGAAGAAATGACCTTCTTTATTTCCCTGCTCAGTTTGTCCGGTGCATCCAGCATGATTAGATGATCGGTATCCTGGAATTCCACCACAGAGCTTTGGGGTCGGATTTCTTTCAAAAGTCTTATGTATTGTTTGGAGATTTCTAGATTAGTATGTTCATTGAAAGCCGCGAACAGCGTAATGCCGGTATCTTGGGAAATCCGCTTCAGCCTTTCTTCAGGAACCAGCTCCCATTCTGATTTCAAATACGAGGGCCTCATCTTTTCCTCTGACTTCAGCCGGAACTTCCCATTTTCATATTCGAATCACCCGGCCCTTAAATACGGCATTGGAACTGCCCCTATAATGCCTGCATGAAGGGACCCCTAAAAGGTTGACGCGGTATTACTTTAGGCATCTTGCTTAAAATTAGTCCGGAATTGTACCGGATTCATTTTGAATTTTGCCTTCATCCTTTTTGTATTAGAATACTGTACGTATCTTTTTAATTCAGAAACAGTTCTTTCCCCCTTGCTTGAAGTTTTGCCTTTCTACTACTTTAACAAAACGGAAATCCATCTCCATACCATCGGGGGGGGGGGGGGGGGGCTCCCCCCTACATCCCTTCAACTCTTGCCTACCGAATATATATATTAAATTTGTATTTGCAGGCGTCATATTTTTTTAGTTTAGAAAATAAACTTAAAGATTAACTTTTTATTAATCTACTTAGATTGACAAATTTCATGTATTAATTACATTGAATCAACGTATAATGTAAAATAGATATAGAAAAATTTGTAAAGGAGGTTGTTATGATGTCGATAAATTCCCACTTAATCGATTTGTCTAGTAATTTAGTCCTTTCTTCTACAGAGAATTCTAATATTAAAACATCCATTGAGACGTTATCTAAGCGTCTGAATTGGTACTTTGATAACGGTCAATTATATAGGCATTTTCAATTTGGTTCGAATACAAGAGGCACTATTCTTCCACGTACTGTAGATGCAAATTCCGATGTCGATTACATGGTTGTTTTTAAAAACCCTAACGGGTATAAGCCAGAAACATTATTAAACTACTTAAGAAGCTTTATGAACAAATATTATTCTAAATCCGAAATCTATAAGGATAGCCCAACAATGGTGTTAGAATTAAACCATATTAAATTCGAGTTAGTTCCAGCCGTTCAGGACGCCTGGGGAAACCTATCCATTCCTTCAAAAACAAATCTTTTATCAGAATGGATGTCTACAGACCCTATGGGGTTTAATAAAAGGCTTACAGACGCAAACCAATTAAATACTTCAAGAATAAAACCGTTAATAAGGTTAATGAAACAATGGAATACAACTAAGCTTGGACACCAATATTCATCATTTCTATTAGAAAAATGGATAGTTGATAAGTTTTATTACTCTTCTAAGTCATCTTTAAAGGAGTATGTATATGATTGTATTGATACTCTCATTTACAGTTGGGATGATTCAAAAACTTTTAAAGACCGCTTAAATAAGGCAAAAGAAATAATCAATAACTGTAAAATTTACGAAGCTAATGGTTATATCGCTTTAGCAGAGAACGAGATAAAAAAACTTTTTCCAGAAATATAGGTGAGGTTGTTACAATGAGTGAAAGATTTGATTCATTAGATAAGTATTATAAGACAATAAATAATTTGGACAAAACATCTAAAGCGTTATTTTGGATAAATGCTGCACTTTCGATTGTAGTTTTTTATTTAGAGGAAACCACCTTGCTTAAAAATTACCTGTTAGGAATTTTTGTATTAACCACAATAGCTTATTTTATAGCTGATAACTATTTAAGTATTTTTTTGATACCAAATGTTGAAGAGAAAAGAAGATTACACTTATTAACAAACTCCTTTAATGTGCCCTTAGATAACGAAAGGACCAACAAATATTACAATAATAATTTAGAACCTTCATTACTTAAACTAGGGGCAAATGTTTTTGAAAACTCATTGTTTGCTAAACGGGTTTCATACGAAATGGCAATTAAGGAGAGAAAGATAATTATTTTGTTTATTTTTGTTTGGTTACTCGCTTTAATCACTCGTACAACAAACCTTGAATTAATTTCAATTGTCGCACAAACTCTATTTGCCAGTACTCTAATACCATCTTGGTTAAAACTTGAAGTGTTAAGAAGAAAGAATAATGAAATTTATGACTGCCTATATAATGTATTTCTGTTTCAAAATGAAAATGATGAACAAAAAGTTACTGCCCGGATACTAGACTGCTTTGTAAAGTATGAATCGGCTAAAGCTTATTCTGGAGTAAAACAATCATCCAAGATATTTCATCGTATAAATGCTGAAGTAACTGAAGAATGGGAACAAACCAAAAGAAATCTTGGAATCAAAAATTAACCTATTGGACATTATAAATAATGTCCTTTTTTTTGCTTTTGTAAATAAAAGAGAAACAAGCAAAAAATATTAACACTATAGAACCTTCAAAATCATAAGTAGGTAAAAGGAGAGTATAAGTGCTGAATTTATATGTGAACGGAAATAGTGTAAACATTGAGAATGAACGGGGTTTATCACACACAACCGTATTAAGCAGACAGTGAGACAAGATGTTAAAGAAATTTGATGTAATAGACAAAAAGACAAACGATTGCTTTACTATTCAGTTGTCTATGATTTTCCGGCAAGTGTTCTAGAGCTTTCCCAAGCATCTCCGAAACAATGCGCGGGTAGGTCTAGAGCCGATTGTATATGTAATAATTCCCCCGTTAATAAATTCATTACAGGCGATAAATAAGGCTTCTCACTGAACAACTTAAACTCTATAATACCCGTGACACACTTCTGGTTTGAGGACTTGTATATTTAGTAATAAAATAAAACTACACCTCCAATTATTAGTTCTAATGTCTAATAATTGGGGTGCAGTTCAGCAAAGCTGCTTTCCGCTTTATATCATAGATGATTTCTTCCTCGTCCCATTTTGATATACAAAATAATTGGCAAACACTTTGTTCCACTTAGCCTTTTCTTTCTTATTTGTATACAGAAGTTCACCGAGTTTGATCAGCTTCATCTTCAATGGGATCAGCTCTCTTCTCTTTTTTAATCCATTATTACCCTATTTATCCGGTTAGCTACCATTTTTCAGGAAAAAATTTAAAATAGGGAAGAAAGTACTGAAAATAACCATCAATCCTTCAGGCTTCCCTGCCGGTAGATCGTCAGCGTCAGGCTTGATGGAAGCAGGGCCGCATGCTTCACATCTGTCTGAACAGCATCAATCAGCTGGGCACCCGAGAAACTGGCGCAGCATTTCGATATGCTCAATCCGGTGCTTCTTCAAAAGATCTTCCACTGTTTTTCTGTTCGCTGCTATTCCGTTTATTATTAGTGAAGATGAAATCATTCCAAACTGGTTTTTCATGCTTTATCTTGCTTTATTTTTGGGATCACAGGTTGTTCTGGAACGCATATATATTCCATCCAAACAGTACCTGACATCCCTAATCATTCTATTTACTGCCTTGCTTATTATGTATTTCTCTGATTCACTGCTAAACAGCCTGCTATAACTAATCCCCATTTCACCGGGATATAAACAGTTTAAACCCCCTGCCAATCCACCTGCAGGGGGTTCTATTATTATACCGAAGCACTCTGTCCTGCATCCGTGAGCCTGACCTGGCCCCAATCCGTCCGGTAGTACCGGGCGAGAAGGGTCAGCCCAAAGACTGCAAGATACGTATAAAGGGCAATCCAGGCTCCGTAACTGGACAACTCCAGCACGTTCACCATCAGGTAAGTGAGCGGGATGAAGAAGCCCCAGGCAAGAACAAGCGATGTCCTGAGAAGGAACGTTGTATCACCGATCCCTCTCAGTCCTCCTGAGAAAAAGTTGAAAAAGCCGTCAAATATCTGCATAAAGGCCGATATCATGATCAGGCTTGCGGTCAGTTCATATACAGCAGGATCATCTGTGTAGATTCGGGCAATTTGTTCGGCAAAGAAGAATTCAGCCGCTCCAAGCGTCAGCAGGAAGATGCTTCCCATGATCGCTGTTTCGGTTCCCATTGCCCTGGCTCTCTCCGGCTTGTCACGTCCGATTTCCTGTCCTACCAGGATGGTGGCAGTCGAGCCAAAGGCGCCTGCCGGCATGAACCCGAAGCTCATGATGCTGAGCGCTATTTCATTAGCAGCAAGGGCATTTGTGCCGAGGCGGGTAACGAATGCCGTGAAAACGAACATAGCCATGCTTTTGGAAAATTCCTGTGTGCCCAGCTTCGTGCTTTCCTTCAGCATCAATTTTGATTCAAAGGCATTGAAGGATGGCCTGGCGTATATTTTATATTCCTTGAATAAGACTGCCAGGAAGGCTGCCGCACTCAAACCGCAGACCACCACTTCCCCAATGAACAAAGCCCAGGCGGCCCCCGCCAACCCCCATTCCGGAAAGCCAAGATTCCCATACGTAAGGGTATATGTGAAAAAAATCATCGCTGCATTCCCTAGAAGCGAGGTGACCATGGGTGTCCGCGTATTGCCGATTCCCCTGAAAAAACCATGAAGCGCAAAAGTCAGAATGGAAAACATCATCGCAAAAAAGCGGATTTTCAGGTAAGAGGTTCCTTCCTTCACCATATCCGGTGCGCTCCCGAGCAGTTTCAATATCAGCTCTGATCCGATAAAACCAACGACAAAAACGATCAGACCGGCTATCAGGCTTTGTGCGATGGCTATGTAGGTCCGTTCAATTCCTTTTTTCATATTGCCTGAGCCAAAATTCTGTGCCACCAGATAGTTGACTGTATGGCCAATGCCGGAAAACATGGCCCAGGCATTATACATGATGATATTGGAAACGCCGACTATGGCGATTGCCAGCGCCCCCAGTTTCCCTACCATGATCAGATTGATCATGCCTGTGACGGTCATCGATGCAAAGGAAGCAATCGAAGGAATTGCGAGCATTAAAATAATTTTCCAGTTTTTCATAGTGCTTCCCTTCATTCTTCTAGTCTATTATTTTGTTTTTTATTCCCATTTATCATACACCAATCCTGATTCGCCTGAAATGTTTTTTAGGATTCATTTTTATGTTCGAAAGATTAATCTTATGTATCCATAAAGCAATAAAACAAACGTGAGTTTTCTACTCGCAGCCATGCATGGAAAGGAACCTGGACAAGAGCAGGAGCAAACACAATAAGGTTGTGGCGCAGTTAGGCGCATGCAGGGATTCCAGCAGGATAAATGATGTTCCCCTTGTTGTAGGAAGCCATATGATACATGCAGCTCCGGCCTTTTCCACAGAAAAACCACCTGTCGATTAACAGGTGGCTCCATTTTGACTTTAACAAATTGAATCGGTAGGCTTTGGATTTTTTAATCCAAATAACGGGCGTATGAATAAGGCCAGGAAGGTTCCTGCCATGGCCATGACCATCCATACCCAGCCGTGGAGGCTGAAGGAGGCGATGCCGCCAAAATAGGCTCCAATGTTACAGCCAAAGGCAAGCCTTGCTCCGTAACCCATCATGATTCCGCCGACAATGGCAGCTCCGGCTACACCGGGCTTTATTTTACCAGGCTTGAATGTGCCTTGTGAAGCTGCCGAGATGAAGGCGCCAAGGATGATGCCAAAGTTCATGACGCTCGTTGAGTCTGCGAGCACCGTTTTAGTCAGCGCTTCTCCATTTGGCCCGGAGAAGTAGCTCCAGCTCGATACATCCGTTCCCAAGGCCATCAATGCCTTTCCTCCCCAGAGGGCAAATGCGCTTGTGATGCCCCATGGATTTCCCCTGACAGTGAGGGTAAGAGCGTTCAGCAATGCTAAAACAATGGCTGCAGCGAAGAGCGGCCAGGAACCGCGGACGATTTTTTTCCAGCCTGCTGTAGTTGGCAGAGGCTTCATCATCGGCGGATTTTTACGTTTGGCGATTTTGATGGTAATCCAGTAGATTAACGCAAATGCCGCCATCTGTACGGCCCACGCACCGAAATACCCAAGGCCAGTTGATTCAGCAAGGGAAATCGGTGGCAGTGACGGGGTATCCTCCATCCAAAATTTAAAATGATAAGCACCGAGCACAGATCCTGCAATGAATGAGATCAGTGTCAGGATCATGGATGAAGAGCCGCCGCCAACTGAATATAAGGTTCCGGAAGCACAGCCGTTTCCAAGCTGCATGCCGATGCCAAAGATAAATGCACCGAACAGGACGCTCACACCGACAGGGGAAACATATCCCTTGGGAGTGATGCCGGTGAAACTAAAACCGGTACTTAATATGATGGCAAACAGTGTTGAAGCAATCGCAAGCATCAGCATATGCGCCTGCAAGCCCTGCACATTCCCGACTGACATCAGCCTGCGGAAGGCAGAGGTGAAGCCAAACCGGGCATGCAGCAAGGTCACCCCAAGCAATAGGCCGATGATAAAGAGGACACCCTGAGTCATGCCGGCAGCATTGACAATGGCTGCAAACAGAATGACGGAAGCCAGAAGGCCGGCTGTGACCAGCGGCTTTTGCACAGGATTAAGGTCGGCATTGATTGTAGTTGCCCCTCTATTTGACAAAGAAGTGGAAGTTAAACCAGGTTGGGCCATTTCCATTCACTCCTAATCTTATAAATTTAGTAGGATTTAATTTTTCCATTTACCTATCTTAGTACATTCCCATACAAAGCACAAATGTTTTAACTCATAAAAAAACAGGAGTTTTCTACTCGCAGTCCATGCATGGAAAGGAACCTGAACCATAGCAGGAACAAACACAATAAGGCAGTGGCGGGGAGCAAGGCGCAGGCAGGTATGCCAGGAAGATTTAGATGTGAACATCCCGTTGCAGGAAGCCTCCTCATACATGCAGCTCCACCCCATTTCCACAAAAAAAACTGATTCATTTCTGAATCAGTCTGCTTCCATCCTATTTCTCCAGCACGGCAATAAACTCTCTCAAATAATCAGGCAGATCTGGCGGCCGGCGGCTTGATACGAGATGGCCGTCGGTAATCACCGGCTCATCCACCCATATTGCCCCTGCGTTTTCCATATCATCCCGAATACCCGGCGTGCTGGTCACTTTTTTGCCTTCCAGGATTTTAGCAGATATCAGGACCCAGCCGGCATGGCAAATCTGGCCGATCGGCTTTTTAGCTTCATCCATTTCTTTTATTATGCTGATTACCTCTGGGAAACGGCGGATCTTATCCGGTGCCCAGCCTCCAGGAACAAGAATGGCATCATAATCCGCGGCGTTAATATCACCATAGGCATAATCGGATTCTGCCGGCACCCCGTATTTGCCCTGATACGTCTCTCCAGCTTTTTCACCTGCCAGATGAACCTCGGCTCCTTCTTCCCTCAAGCGGAGAATTGGATACCAAAGCTCCAGATCCTCAAATTCATGATGAACCAGGCTGATCACCTTTTTACCTGATAATCTCATATTCAGCCTCCTCAGGTTTCAGTTATATTGTTTTATCTGTAACCAGTAATGCATACCTATTATACATGGATTAGCGCTTTACTACGAATGACTTGTTTAAACATGTTGATATGTCGGCCCCTTCGCCTTAATGTCAGCTTCCATGCCAATTAGACCCGAGGATTTTGCTGCATTATACCCATGTCTATGTTTTAACTCACTATTCTTTGCCTCAATCTTATAGCGTTCCTTCGCTTTTTCCTTCAAGACATGTTCTACAGCATCTGATGTTGTTTTAGCTGTGAATTTTTCTTTCATCATAAAATAAAAAAAGTAGATACTCTCAAATGAGAATTTCTACCTTTTTTAAGTACTTTTTAGTGCCTTCGTTAAAAAGCTGTTTTTTTATCTATTAGTTTTTCATTCTTGGATCCAGGGCATCCCTTAAGCCGTCGCCCATTAAGTTAAAGCCTAATACGGTAAGCATAATAGCCAGTCCGGGAAATAATACGGTCCAAGGGGCATCAAGGATAAACTCACGTGAGTCCGCCAGCATTTTTCCCCATTCAGGTGCAGGCGGCTGGGCTCCCATCCCTAAGAATCCCAATGCAGCAGCTTCAATGATAGCTGTTGCAATTGCCAGCGTGCCTTGCACAATGATTGGAGCAAGGCTGTTTGGCAGGATGTGATGGATCAGTATCCGGCTGTCCGTCATTCCTATGGCTTTTGCAGCGGTTATGTATTCTTCTTCTTTAACGGTAAGCACCCTTGACCTGAGCAGGCGTCCAAAGGTTGGAACATTGATAATAGCAATGGCAATCAATGCATTTCGCAATGACGGCCCAAGGACTGCCACTACTGCTATAGCAAGCAGAATACTTGGGAAAGCAAGTAGAATATCAAAAAATCGGGAAATAATAGTATCTACCCATTTCCCATAATAACCAGCAATGATGCCTAGAAATGAACCTACAATTACAGAGCCGGCAACAGAGATGAATCCTACCCCAAGTGATATCCTGGCTCCATAAATAACACGGCTTAGGATGTCTCTCCCAAATTGGTCTGTACCAAAGAGATGCTCTGATGATGGAGGCAGATGCTTGTCCGCAAGTTTCTGGTCAGCGAATTCATATGGTGCGATGAAATCGGCGAACAAAGCGATTAATATAAAAAATAGAACAATCGATAATCCAACAATGGCCAGCTTATTTTTTCTAAAGCTTTTCCAAGCCTCTTTCCAGGGGGATACTGCCTGCTCCTCAGCTAGTGGAGGAGGAACCGCGGGAGGAGTGCTGTGTGCAAGTTCTGCCATCTTTATTCCCTCCTATTTATACTTGATTCTTGGATCAATCGCTGCATACAGCAGGTCAACCACCAGATTGATTAGTACGAATATGGCCGCCACTACAAGAATACCAGATTGGATCACGGGATAATCACGGTAGGATATAGCTTCGTATATATAAGTACCTATGCCAGGCCAGCCGAATATCGTTTCAGTTAATATAGCTCCTCCAAGAAGAAGGCCAGTCTGCAGTCCTATTACAGTAACTACCGGAATTAATGCGTTCTTTAATGAATGTTTGTACACTACCCAGAACATTTTCATCCCTTTCGCCCGGGCTGTCCGTATGTAATCCGATCTCATGACCTCAAGCATGGACGACCGGGTCATTCGGGCAATAATCGCCATCGGGATGGTTCCAAGTGCTATACCCGGGAGAATTAAATGTCTAATAACTTCGATAAATTGATCAAATCTATTGTTCAATAACGAATCAATTAAATAAAAATTAGTAACAGCCTCAACAGGATCTCGTATATTATCCCTTCCTGTTGTTGGCAGCAGGTCCCATTGAATGGCAACTATGTATTGCTCCATTAATCCCAGCCAGAAGATCGGCATAGAAACACCAATCAGCGCGACGACCATTGCCACGTAGTCAAACCAGGAGTTTTGGAACCAAGCGGAAATGATTCCTGCATTAACCCCTATCACGATGGCGATCAGCATCGCCACTAATGACAGTTCAATGGTAGCCGCAAGATATGGCCATATTTCCTCAGAGATCGGTACTCTTGATTTTAATGAAACTCCTAAATCACCCGTGAAAATTCCGGATAAATATTCCCAAAATTGAGTGGGCCAGGGCCTGTCCAGGCCAAGCTCCTTGGTTAAAGCCGCCATGGCTTCTTTAGTTGCCTGCTGGCCTAATATAATTTGGGCTGGATTGCCGGGTATGGCGCGAATCATCATAAATACTATGAAAATCATTCCGAGCAGGACTGGAATAAGTGCAGTTAACCGCCGTATCGTGTATGAGAACATATCCGCTCACCTCTTCCTAAAACATCATAAGATCAGGGAGTATGAAGAGATCCATACTCCCTGATCCACTTAATTAGTCTACAGAAACGTCTACGAAGGATTGAGACCCAGTTGGATGCGGAACAAATCCCTTAATGCTGCTCGAACCAGCCAGCTGCGGCTTAGAATGAACAAGCGGAACCCAAGGAGCATCTTCATGAATAATGACTTGTGCCTTTTGGTACAATTCATTACGTTTATTCTCATCTGCAGTAGACTGCGCTTCTACCAGCAATTTATGAACTTGTTCATTGCTGTAACGGGCATAGTTATTTGATCCAATCGTATCTTTATCAAGTAATGTATAAAGGAAGTTATCGGCATCTCCATTATCTCCTGTCCAGCCAAGCATAAATGTTGGTGCTTCACCTGCTTGAACCTTCTCAAGATATGTGCCCCACTCAAACGTCACAATCTTTGCATCGATATTCACTTGTTTGAGGCTTGCCTGTATAGCTTCAGCAACTTTTTGACCGGAAGGCATATACGGACGTGGTACTGGCATAGCCCATAGGTCCATTTTAAACCCTTTTTCAAGCCCTGCCTTTTTCAGCAGTTCTTTTGCCTTTTCTACGCTATATTCATAATCCTGAATGTCGTCATTGTATCCGCTGATTGAAGGCGGCATTGGATTTTTAGCCGGCTCTGCTGTACCTTCAAAGAAGTTTGTAATAATATCCTGCTTGTTGATTAGATGGCTGATTGCCTGGCGGACCTCTTTTTTATTAAACGGTTCTTTCTCTGTATTAAATCCGAAATAGCCGACGTTCATAGACGGACGCTCAAATAACTGCAGTTTGCTGTCCTTTTTGACTTTAGGCATATCACTTGGATTTAAGCCATCCATCAAGTCAATTTCACCTTTAATCACTGCATTTAAGCGGGCTGAGTTATCCTTTATGACCTTGAACTTAACACCGGCAAGCTTAGGCAGTCCCTTTTTCCAGTATTTATCGTTCTTTACCACTTCAATCGTGTCATTCTTTTTCCAAGATTTGAATTTAAAAGGACCTGTACCAACAGGATTTTTTGTGAAATTGTCCCCATCTTTTTCAAATGCAGTTGGGCTTGCAATAGCAAAAGGGCTCATCGCCAGATTTTTCAAGAACGGAGCTTGAGGGCGTGTCAGAGTAAATTCTACAGTTTTTTCATCAACCGCTTTTACTTCTTTAATTACGTGGCCTTCATCACCTTCAAATCCGCCAAACATAGAAGGATAGTAAGCAAATTTTGCCTCATCTTTGCTTTTTGCCCAGCGCTGAAAGTTTTTTACAACCGCTTCTGCATTAAAGTCCGTTCCATCATGGAACTTAATTCCTTCATTTAAGGTAAAAGTATAAGTCAGGGCATCCGGTGAAATTTCCCAGGATTTCGCAAGTGATGGTTCTATTTCAGTATTATCTTTCCCATAAGTTACTAGATTTTCAAAAATCTGTTCCGTAACAATAAAGGATTCTCCCTCTGTTGTCACAGCCGGATCAAGAGCTGTCGAATCACCGCCCCGTCCATAAATAAGGGTGTATTCTTTTTTACCGCTGCCGCCTTTTTCACCGCTGCTGCTTTTTGAAGAACTACAGCCGGACAGTACAAGTGAAAAAACAAGCAGACAGGCAAATACATACCATAAACTCTTTTTCATATTTCTTATCCCCCTTTGAAATGATGGTACTTAATATATATACTTACTGTCATTCATATAAATGACAGGCTGTATAATGACCGGGACTAACTTGTTTGAAAATCGGCCTTGAAGTGCTGCATATATCCATCACCTTAGGGCACCTTGTATGGAACGGACAGCCTTTTGGCGGGTTTGCTGGACTCGGCACATCCCCTTGCAGGATGATTCTTTCTTTTTTATGCTCGACATCAGGTATAGGAACCGCCGATAATAACGCTTGTGTATATGGGTGCTTAGGGCTGCTGTAAATATCTTCACTATCTGCAAGCTCTACAATATGGCCGAGATACATCACACCCACTCGGTCGCTGATATGCCGGACTACTCCCAGGTCATGAGCGATAAAAAGGTATGTCAGGTCGAATTCTTTCTGCAAATCCTGCAAAAGATTCAGGACCTGTGATTGAATAGAAACGTCGAGAGCCGAGACTGGCTCATCTGCAATGATTAATTTGGGGTTTACTGCAAGCGCACGGGCAATCCCGATTCTCTGCCTCTGACCGCCGCTGAACTGATGTGGGTAACGATTGGAATGATAGCTGCTGAGACCTACAATCTGAAGTAATTCATTGACCCGTTTTTTCCGTTCAGCCTTATCCTTCACACCATGAACGATTAATGGTTCCTCGAGTATTTTGCTTACAGTATGCCTTGGGTTTAGCGATGCATATGGATCCTGAAAAACCATCTGCATTTCACGCCGCATCTTTCTCATATCAGCAGCCGGCAGCTCCGTAATATCTGTTCCCTCAAAAAATATTTTCCCTTCACTCGGGTCTAACAGCCTAAGCAGCATCCGGCCGGTTGTAGATTTCCCGCAGCCGCTTTCACCTACAAGTCCAAGCGTCTCACCTTTATTGATAAAAAATGAAATTCCATCAACCGCTTTTACTTCACCAATTGTCTTGCCCAGAAGTCCTCCTCTGATCGGGAAGTGTTTCTTTAAGTTTTCTACCTTAACTAATGGCTGTGTCATTCAGCTTTACTCCTTTTCCATCCTCATACAGCCAGCACCTGACTTTCTGGCCATCGTTTAAACTTTTCAGCGAAGGAGTTTTGGTTACGCACTTCTCCATCGCATGGGCACAGCGGGGTGCAAATGGGCAGCCGGGCTTGGCAGCGCCGGGCTTTGGTACATTGCCGGGTATGGAGTATAATCGTTCTTTTTTATCCCTCATATCAGGTACAGATTGAATCAGGCCGATCGTATAGGGATGTTTTGGATCCTGGAAAATAGTTCTAACATCCGCTTCTTCCACAATTCGCCCTGAATACATCACTGCTACACGTTCACAAATTTCAGCCACTACACCTAGGTCATGGGTGATCATCATGATGGCTGTCTCTGTTTCTTTATTTAATTTCTTCATCAGCTCCAGAATTTGTGCCTGTATCGTTACATCGAGTGCGGTTGTTGGTTCATCAGCTATTAATAGTGCCGGGTCGCAGATCATAGCCATGGCTATCATCACACGCTGTCTCATTCCCCCTGAGAGCTGGTGGGGATATTCCCTGATCAGGTCCTCGGCTCTTGGCAGGCCGACAAGCCTAAGCATCTCTACAGCCCTGGCTTCAGCCATTTTTTTATTCCATTTTCTATGTATTCTTATAGATTCAATTAACTGCTCGCCAATTGTAAACACTGGATTTAAGCTGGTCATCGGTTCCTGGAAAATCATTGCAATGTCATTCCCGCGAATCTTTCTCATTCGGGATTCCGGGGCATCAGCAAGGTTTTCTCCCTTAAAAAGAATTTCTCCTTCAACCTTTCCGGAGGGTGAAGGAACAAGGCCCATGATTGATAAGGAGGTAATGCTTTTCCCGCAGCCGGATTCTCCCACTATACCGAGGATCTCCCCAGGATTAATGTGAAAACTAATTCCGTTTACTACAGGTACTTCAGCTTCATCCGTCCGAAAGCTGGTTTTCAGCTCTTTCACTTCTATGATTGGTTTGTTCAAGGACATAACTCCTTTCTCTTGGGGATATATGTAATTGATAGAATATGATTGAATTATGACATTTTTCTGATTACTTAACAATATTTAATTGGAATAATTTGAAGTCTTTCCGGTTTTCTTTTACTCAAAAAACAAAAAACAGTCGATTCCATAAGGAAATCGACTGTTTTTTTATTTTACGCCCGAAAAAACTTGATTAATTATTATTCAATGCAGAAAAAGCTTTTTCAGCCGCCTAGATTACAAGGGGGATTGAGTTTGTATTTGGCATTATCAATCTTTTACGATGGGTCATTTGATGGGTGGCATCCTTGCTTTTGGCGTTGTTGCGGGCTCTTTGTTTAGAGGACTGTCCCGGCTTAATGAAATGAATAAAAGACTTTCAAAGGTTGTTCCCAATACTCCCAAGACTGATAAAGTAACCGAGGCTGTTGAAAACTACTTAAAAGAGAAAGAACAAAAAGAACAAAGGTAGAAAACTTTCTCTATCCTTTTAATTTACGCAACATTTCAGGTTTTTATTAAACGGCTTAGCAAACCCCTCATTTTTATAAAGACCACACTTTAAAGTAACAGGTTCTCTTGATGGGGAGTTTTGTAATAAAAACATCTATTACCTCATCCGTTTCGACAAATGGTTTGACTATTAAAAAAGTATAAAAGCACAAAAAAGAGCATCGATTTTAGAGGCTCTTTTAGTATGAAAACGTTGGTAAGGTTTCTCGATTTATTTGGAAGTTCCTCATCCGGATCCAAAAGCGATAACTGATATGATGTCCCTGTTGCAGCACCACAATCTCGCTGAAAAATATAAGCCACTTTCTCCATTCGGTGATGGTAGCTTTTGAACAATCTCGTTTCCACACATATCTCCGAATAGTTTATCGAGTATATAACAACCCGCAAAATAAAGAACGATTAGAACTATTACGGTTATCAAAAGAGGTTTTAATTTCTGAAACCAGTTGTTTTTCATTATTTCGACCTTGCCAATTATAAGTTACCGTAAATATGTGGCTTTAGTTTCCAGTGCCCGGTAATGCTCGATTCTTCAAATCAACCCCCCCGTTTTGGTAACACCAGTCTGAATACATTCTTTTACAGATATTCTTTGTTGTTGGACATTCACATTTTCCTCTACAGCCGAATTTTCTCATTAAGGATTACACATGAGAATACCTAAAGATAACAGATTGTAAAAAAATACCTCACAGTGGAGTTACAGGCCGGAATTCTGTCTGTTTTTTAAAGTCGATTCGATTTATTTATAATAATTATAATTAAGTATTGATTTTTAATTAAAAGATGATAATATTTAATCATCGCAAGAAAAAAATAGATAAAGGCGGGGATTTTATTGACAACTAATAATCGTTTAACCACAAGCTGGGGTGCTCCTGTCGGGGATAACCAGAACTCCCAGACGGCCGGTCACCGCGGTCCTACTCTCATTCAGGATGTGCATCTCCTTGAGAAACTAGCGCATTTCAACCGTGAGCGGGTGCCTGAGCGTGTGGTGCATGCGAAGGGTGCTGGGGCGCATGGCTATTTTGAAGTGACAAATGATATGTCTGCCTACACAAAGGCAAAAGTCTTCAATGGAACCGGAAAACGAACACCTCTGTTCATCCGCTTCTCGACTGTGGCAGGGGAGCTTGGTTCTGCTGATACAGTAAGGGATCCGCGCGGCTTTGCGGTGAAGTTTTATACAGAAGAAGGAAACTATGACATCGTCGGCAACAATACTCCCGTATTCTTTATCCGCGATGCGATTAAATTCCCTGACTTTATACATACTCAAAAAAGAGATCCAAAAACACATCTTAAAAATCCGACTGCTGTATGGGATTTTTGGTCACTCTCCCCGGAATCCCTGCATCAGGTAACCATCCTGATGTCTGACAGAGGAATTCCTGCAACGCTTCGCCATATGCATGGTTTCGGCAGCCACACCTTTAAATGGGTGAATGAAAGCGGCGAAGGAGTCTGGGTAAAGTATCACTTCAAAACCGAACAGGGAATCAAGAACCTCGACGTCGACTTAGCCGCGCAAATTGCGGGTGAAAATCCGGATTATCATACCGAGGATTTATTCAATGCGATAGAAGCGGGTGATTTCCCGGCATGGAAGCTTTATGTGCAGATCATGCCGCTCCAGGATGCAGATACCTATCGTTTTGATCCTTTCGATGTAACTAAGGTTTGGTCTCAGAAGGACTATCCGCTGATAGAAGTCGGCCAGATGGTGCTTGACCGCAACCCTGAAAATTATTTTGCAGAAGTTGAGCAGGCAGCCTTCTCTCCCGGCACATTGATTCCTGGTGTGGAGGTTTCCCCGGACAAGATGCTGCAGGGAAGATTGTTTGCTTATGCCGATGCCCATCGCTACCGGGTGGGGGCCAATGCTAATGCCCTTCCGATCAACCGTCCAAAGTCCGATGTGAATAACTATCAGCGAGACGGCCAGATGAGATTTGACAACAATGGCGGAGGATCAGTCTATTACGAGCCGAACAGCTTCGGAGGGCCGTCCGAAACAGCCGAGAACAAGCCTGCCCCGCATCCGGTTTCAGGCTTTGCCGACAGCTCCTCCTATGACCGCAATGATCACTATACCCAGGCAGGCGATCTCTACCGCCTCTTGAACGCTGATGAGCGCACCCGCCTGATCCGGAATGTGGTAAATGCCATGAAGCCTGTCGCCCTTGAGGAAATAAAAGTGAGGCAGATCCAGCACTTTATGAAAGCAGACCCGGAGTATGGTGCACGAGTGGCTGAGGGTCTAGGGATCAGCATCCATCAGAATATATAATAACAAAGAGGGTATCCGTATGTATGGAAACCCTCTTCTTTAATTTACCTCTATTCCAGGCAGGAATAAAAAAATGATTCTGCAAAAAACAGAATATTTTCAGTGTTTCTGTCAGTTTTAAATCGTTATCCATTGTTTTGCAATTATAATTTTAAACTCTTCTAATTTTCCTTCCAATACAAGCAACCTCACTTGCCGACTTCTATTCTAAAAAAATGCAAGCTTCTGTCAGAGGAGTCAGAATCGCCGGAGCATTAACCCGTTAAATTTCTCCCGGGTCTATTAATAAACTTGCGAAACAGTTCTTTTTACTATTATAGATTTACAGATTTCATTGCATTCACATCATACCTGAGCCCGCTTGCTGCACCCATCGGGGCGGCGGCATCAATTTGCCGCAGTTCCTCATCGGTCAGTGTGATCTCAGCAGCCGCAATATTTTCTTCCAGATACTTTCTTCTCTTCGTTCCAGGGATAGGCACGATATCTTCCCCTTGTGCCAGCAGCCATGCCAGGGCAAGCTGGGATGCCTCTACTCCCTTATCCTGGGCAATTTCCTTGATCCTCTGAACAAGTTGGATGTTTTTATCAAAGTTCTCACCCTGGAAACGCGGGGAATGACGGCGGTAATCATCTTCAGCCAGGTCTTCAAACTGCTGAATCTGTCCGGTTAAAAAGCCGCGGCCGAGCGGACTGTACGGCACAAAGCCAATGCGCAGCTCACGGACCACCGGCAGAATTTCATCCTCGATATCCCGGCTCCATAGAGAGTATTCTGTCTGCAGGGCCGTGATAGGGTGGACTCTGTTCGCCACACGGATGGTATCCGGTGCTGCCTCCGACATGCCCAGATACCGCACCTTGCCTTCTTTCACAAGATCCGACATGGCCCCGATCGTCTCCTCGATCGGTGTATCGGGATCAACACGGTGCTGATAATACAAGTCGATATGATCCACACCTAAACGCCTAAGGCTGTCTTCACAGGCTTTTTTCACATATTCCGGCCTGCCGTTCACGCCCTTGAAGCTGCCGTCCTCTCCCCTTACATTGCCGAATTTGGTAGCAAGCACCACTCCATCCCTCTTGCCTTTCAGTGCTTTTCCAAGCAGCTCCTCATTCTTGCCTACGCCGTACATATCCGCCGTATCTAAAAAATTCACCCCTAGCTCTATCGCCCTGTGTATCGTCTTGATCGACTCCTCATCATCCTGGCCGCTGTAAAAGTCAGACATGCCCATGCATCCAAGGCCTAGAGCAGATACCTCTAGCCCGGCTGCCCCAAGTTTTCTCTTCTTCATATTACTGCCCCTCTCTTTGTAATCAAATCTTCCATGGATTTTTTCTATCAACAGACTCTCTTCTATTCCCTCCCCTGCCTGTCAAAAAACAATTTCATCAGGAGTATGAAAGACTTTTAAGCTCTGGATTAATCACCAAAAGGTCTGTATGAGGTGGGATGAAGGACTTTTAAACTGTGGATCCATCACGAAAAGGTCTTCATCGGGGATGAAGCCCTTTTCCACTCAAGATTAGTTACAACATTCATCAAAAAAAAGACAGCATTTACTGCTGCCTCTCCTTTTCTTCTCTTCTCGTCGGGTTTTCAGCGTTGTCTTCATCAAAAGCAGATAGATCGTAGCCTTCAGGAAGCTCCCGGGCGCGCTGTGTTTTGGTGCCGAGTGTCTGCTGATAGGATACCGGCCTGTTATCTGTCATGTTTACCACCTCTGGATTAAGATGCCCAAAGGGTGCTTGGCTTATTATTTTTTGGCTTTGTGAACCTTGAGCTGCTTACCCTTGATGGTGGTTGATTTCATGGCCTGGAGGACAGCCGGTCCTTTTCCGTTCAGGATTTCTACATATGTTACGTTTTCCTGGATGGTGATGATGCCGATATCCTCTGCGCGGATTCCGGGCAGTTTGGCAATGGTGCCGACGAAGTCGACTGCCCTCAGCTTTTTCTTTTTGCCGCCGTTAAAATATAGCTTCATGATATCTTTATTCAGCTCTTCGCTTTTATCTTTTTTCAGCTGTGGCCGTTCATTGAGCTTTGCGGTGAAAGCTTCCCGGGCGTCCTGCACCGCCTGTTCATCCGGCAATGCGGACCTTGTGAGGGAGAAGCCGATATACTCTTCAATTTCTCCGGCAAGCCGCTCTTCCCGTTCGGTCATAAGACTGATGGCCTTCCCTGCTTTCCCGGCCCGGCCTGTTCTTCCAGTCCGGTGAACATAACTCTCCTTTTCGAGCGGGAGGTCATAGTTAATGACCAGGCTGATATTTTCGATATCAATCCCCCTTGCGGCTACATCTGTCGCCACCAGATACCTGAAGTGTCCGCGCCGGAAATCATCCATGACGGCAAAGCGGTCTTCCTGGATCATGCCTCCATGAATTTTGTCTGCCGGATAGCCGGAGCTTTCCAGCTGGCTGAACAGCTCATTCACTCTCTCCTGTGTTCTGCAGAACATGATGCAGCTGTCAGGGTTTTCTATTATGGTGATCCTTTTCAGCACCGAAAGTTTTTCATCTTCATTGACCTTGATGAGCACATGCTCAATTTTATTGCGGGCAGTTCCTGCTGACTCAATCTCGATCTCGGCCGGTTTCTTCATATATTTCCTTGCCAGCCCTTCAATATCTTCGGGCAGTGTGGCCGAAAACAGCATGGTAACTCTCTCGGCAGGAAGTTCTTTAATGATCGCTTCAACCTGTTCGATGAAACCCATATTCAGCATTTCATCTGCCTCGTCTATGACCAGGTACCTGATCTTGTCAGTTAAAAGTGTCCCTTTTTGAATGTGATCGAGAACCCGGCCCGGCGTTCCTGCCACTACATGGGTCTTCTGCTTCAGGGCGAGCTTCTGGCGCTCAAACGGGGACTTTCCGTAAACGGCTGCCGCATGGATCCGCTTATATCGGCCAATATTGGTCAAATCTTCTTTAATTTGGACCGCCAGCTCCCTGGTTGGTGTCAGCACGAGTGCCTGCGGCCTGTTTTCTTCCCAGCTCACCAGCTCACAGAGCGGTATTCCGAAAGCTGCTGTTTTTCCGCTGCCTGTCTGGGATTTAACCACGAGATCCCGCCCCTCGAGGGCTGCCGGTATAACCTCGCTCTGCACCCTGGTCGGTTCCTTGTATCCAAGGCCGGCCAATGCCCGCTGGATCTCTTCGCTTATATGGAAATGTGAAAATGTGTTAGTGTTCATTTATAAACCTCATTCTTGGCTGTAATTTATGTATATACGTAAGCATACCCTCTCCGGTCTTTATAATCCACAGAAAAAAAGAGAGCGGCAAGAACCGCTCCCCTTTATTACTCTTTATTATCCGGCAGTGTGCAGGATCCGTCTGCGCAAAATGCATCAGAATTCCCGCCAATATCCTGGAGCTTCGGCGCAGGATTTTCTTCAAGCCATACCTTCTCAAGCGCATTGCTGAAGGTTGAGACTGGCTGCGCTCCTGAAATAGCATATTTCTGATTGATGACGAAAAATGGGACGCCTGTTACTCCATACTGCTGGGCAAGCGCTTCATCAATACGCACTTCATTGCCATGCGCATTTTTGTCCTCGAGCACCTTTATAGCCTGCTCTCTGTCAATACCTGAGGCTTCCGCAATATCTGCGAGAACTTCAAGGTTACCGAGGTCTTTTGAATCAATGAAATAAGCTTGAAGTAGCGCTTCCGTAACCTCAGCCTCCCGTCCAATCGTCTTGCCGAGCTTGGCAAGCCTGTGGGCGTCAAAGGTATTGGTCGGCTTCATGTCTTCAAAGTTAAATTGGAGGCCTGCTTCTGCAGCCTGCTTACCAAGACCCGCATTTGCTTCCCTTGCCTGTTCCACGCTCATGCCATATTTAAGGGCGAGTGCTTCGTGAATGCTCCTTCCGGAAAACTTCTCGGCATTTGGATCGAGTTCGAAGCTTTTGAATTCCACTTCAACGCTCTCACGGTTTGGAAAAGCTGACAGTGCTTCCTCCAGACGTCTTTTTCCTATATAACAAAACGGGCAGACAAAATCTGACCATACTTCAATTTTCATACTCTCACCTCTTTTATCAAGATACCCCTTATCGTATCACAAGGGCCTTTCGATTCATCCATAAAATGCTCATCAGCGCCTGACTGACGCAGCCATCCTGGTGTATGTATGTCGTTTGCCGCGGATGGCGACGGAATAGGCCATGATATTTTCCGGAAGGGCCATCCCTGAGGCACCTGCATCCCCGATATGATAAAGGTCTGCCCCCGCCATTTTGCTGTAAAGGGCGATTTTTTTGATGGTATCCTCATCAGCGCCTTCCTGGCTTGTCCCCGTTGTGAGGATGACAAGTGCACCCCTGGCGTGGACTTCATCCACAAAACCTGCTGTTTTTTCAACCGTGAAGCCCGGCACTGTACCAGGAGATGGAATGAGGATAATATCAGCGCCGGCATCCACAAAGGAACCGAGCACTTCACTGTTTATGATGCTTCCGCCCGTTTCTCCGGCAACTCCTGCACCATGCATCTTCCCGGCGATGATCAAGGCATCGTTCCCCAAAATTTGTCTTGCATTCTTGATGGCGGCTAAAATTTCCGGGTTGGTCACCCCTGTCTTCGGGTTCCCTGTCAGACATACAAAGTCAAAGCCCAGCTCTTTTGCACGCTTCAGTGAAGCCTGGGAAGATGTTCGCCCTTCCGGCAGTGTATCCAGCTTTTCAAGTCTTTCCGCCTTCTCGTCTACTGGTTCCAAATTCAGGCCTACCGGACGACCTGTGAGTGCTTTAAATTTTTTGACCAATTCCTGCGGCTCACCTTCCAGCCCGTTTATGACAGGGCTGTTCACGTCAAACAGATTCAGCAGGAGCAGATCCGCACCAAAGGAAGCAGCGAGCTCTCCATTTGTGACTGCCGGGTAAAAAGGTGTGACAGCACCTATAACCTCGGATACCAGGACCCTCCCTTCTGATGCAAGTATTGACTGCTTCAATTGCTGTCCATTCATTCCGGCAAAATCAGATGCTGTACAGTCCAGTAATCGTTTCATGATAATCCCCCTTTTAAGTATTCGCTCTCATCCTGCATCCATTGTATTTTCTTTTTGACCGCACTGCAAAGAATCCGGCCCTTTTCTAGAGACAGTTTTCACAAACATAATGTTGCTTAAGGGAACTCTTTCCGAGGGAGCGGGGGGAGAACCTCTTAAGCTTGGCTTATGACTCAAGATTCTTAAGCTTGAGAGGATTAGGAGTCTAGAAGCTCCCGCTCTGATAAATCTGGTTTTAAAAAAATGCATTCCACCTACAGAACTCATTAGAAGCAGCTGTTTAAAGAACGGCTGTTTTCCAAAAGGTTTTTGTTTTTGAATGAGGTTTGTAAGGCAATTATTTTTAAACAAGTTGATTGGAGCGTAAGGCGCGAGACTCCTGTTCCAGCTCCAAACTGAGACCCTCGAGTCATAAGCCAATCTGTCTATGTGGAGAAAAGCACTCCCCACAGTCGAATCGTCTTATGCTTGTCGGGTCTCTGCCTGCCATATTAGTGACAGTTTCAAACCACCTACATGGACATTGAGGTATAAATAAGTTTTATTAGGCAGGCACCGCTTTCCGCTTTTCAATGCGGGAGCAGCGGGACAGGTGAGACCCCGCAGGCAAAGCCGATGAGGCTCAGCGCCCGCCCCTAAGGTCCGCGAGTGCCTGCAGCGGAAATCAACTCTCTTATTCAACAGCCGCACTCTATACAAAAACATCCCTAAAAAGCAGCCTTTATAAGAAACTTCCCAAAATAGTAAGAAAACGGCTTCCATCTGGAAGCCGTCCTTTCTTACTTATAAAGCAAATACTGTTTGCGAAGCTTCTTGAACTCGTCAAGTCCCTGCTTCCAGTTGTTCTGCATCTGTTCGACGGTCTTTCCTTCTTCGATGCCCTGGCGGATCGCTCCTGTTCCTGTCAGGTTATCAAAGAATGAAATGCCTGCAGAATTTGGGGCCCTGAACTGGAATTGGTCAGGATACATATCATGGATCGTCTTAACGATATGCACGCCTGTTTCGAATGGCTTATAAGCGTCCATATTGGTTACATGGATCTGGATGCCGTGCGATAGTACATTCATATGCTTCGAGAAAGTTGGGATGAAGGAAGCTGACCTGAACTGTACGCCCGGAAGATCCAGGGCATTCAGCTTTTCCGCCAGGCTGTCCCCATTAATGAACGGTGCACCGATCAATTCAAACGGCTTGGTGGTCCCTCTTCCTTCAGAGATGTTTGTTCCTTCAATCAAGGCTGCGCCCGGATAGACAACAGCGGTTTCGAGAGTCGGCATGTTAGGGGATGGAAGCACCCATTTCAGCGGGGTTTCATCATAATACGTATCGCGCTTCCAGCCATCCATTTTCACAACTGTAAGATTTGCCCCGATCTTAAATTCCTTGTTGAATAACAGGGCAAGCTCGCCTACTGTCATCCCATGTCTTACCGGAATTTCGTACTCCCCGACAAAGGAAGAATATTTATCTTCCAGCACCGGCCCTTCCACTTTTTCGCCGCCAAGCGGATTGGGCCTGTCGAGGACGATGATTTCCTTGTTATTTTCTTTTGCCGCTTCCATTGCCAGCGCCATCGTATAGATATACGTATAAAATCTTGTGCCCACATCCTGAATATCGAAAACAAGAACATCGATATCCTCGAGCATTTCCGGTGTCGGCTTCTTTGTTTTGCCATATAGGCTGTATACCGGAAGACCTGTTTTAGGGTCTGTGTACGATTCTACATACTGTCCTGCCTGCGCGCTTCCCCTTACCCCGTGCTCCGGGCCGTAAAGCGCCGTCAGATTGACATCAGGATGCTGTGACATTCTGTCGACAATGCTTGTTACCTCCTGATCGACTCCTGTGGGATTTGTGATCAATCCGACCCGTTTTCCCTTCAGCAGATTCATTTTATCCTGAAGAAGCACATCAACCCCAAGGCGGAATTTCCCATGCTTTTTTCCTTTTTCATGTTTATTATTATCGGCAACTGCACCTGTAAAGACGGAAAGCATTAAAAGAAGTGCAGCAACACCGGCCAGCCATTTTTTCATGTCTTTTCCTCCCCCTCGCTTAATAAGTCAAGCCGTGTCCGTATCCATACAGCACCTGTCCGGCAGCATCATAAATCGTCACTGGAAGCTTACCGGAAGGATTGTTCTTACCAAAGATTGTATTGGCGAGCGCCTCAAAGCTTGCATTCCTGAAGCTGTATTGGACAAGATAGGCATCTGCTCCCGGATAGGACATAATATCATATGGGTTGCGGATTCCGGCCCCAATAACAGGTACATCCAGACCCACAAGCTGGTTTGCGAGCTTCATCTGGTCGCTGTTAGGAGACCTGCCTGACACCGTTGATGTGACAGTGCCGAGGATGATGTATTTTGCATCCTTGATGCTTGCAAGCTGTGCCTCTGTAAGAGGCTTTGATGCTGTTACAACCGTAACATTTCCATGATGCTTTTTAACTTCTCCGGCAAGCTCCGTAAGATACGTATTGCCGATGACAGCAATCTTGTCTTCCGCCGCTGCCTTTACCGGCAGGACTCCGTTGTTTTTTACGAGAGTGATGGATTTAGCCGCCGCTTCTCTTTCTACTGCCTTATGTTCCGGCGATCCGACTATACGCAGTGCATTCTGGATCTTTTCATCCACACTTTTTTCTTTTTCCGCCTTAATGATTCCTCTGTTCAGCTTGAGGGTCAGGATGCGTTTTACAGAAGTCTCAATTCTCTCTTCCGTGATTTCACCTGATTTGACGGCCTCATATAGACCGCCCGCAACCGATTCAAGCCCTACCGGCATCAATACAATATCCGTTCCGGCCTTGACCGTCCGGATTGCGGCATCTACTGCTCCGAAATGGTCGCTGATTGCCTGCATATTCATAGCATCCGTGATGATGACCCCTTTGTAGCCCATTTCTTCCCTCATCAAGCCTGTGAGCACTTTTGGAGAAAGAGTTGCCGGGATCGCAATTTCTGTTCCATCCTTTTTGGAAATCGCTTTTGTATCGTCGATTTTCGGGAATGTGACATGAGCTGTCATGACCGCATCAATTCCGGCATCCATCGCCTGCTGAAATGGATAGAGTTCCACTTTTTTCAGGCGGTCCAGATCATGCGGCACTTCTGGCAGCCCTAAATGCGAATCTACCGCCGTATCCCCGTGACCCGGAAAATGCTTGGCTGTAGCAGCTGTGCCTGTCTTCTGGAGACCCTTGATATAGGACATGCCCATTTTTGCTACGAGTTCAGGGTCCTCGCCGAAAGATCGCACGCCGATGACCGGATTATCCGGATTATTATTAACATCCAGACTTGGAGCCAGGTTCATATTGATTCCAAGGGAACTCAATTCTTCCCCGATTGCTGTTCCCACTTTTTCTGAAAGTTCTTCAGAACGTGCTGCACCAAGCGCCATACTGCCCGGCATATCCGTCCCGGACTGCAGGCGGGTCACGATTCCGCCTTCCTGGTCGATCGTCACAAGAAGGCCAAATTTTTCCGCTGCCTGTTTATAGGCATCCACAAGTCTTGTAGTCTGTTCGGTTGTTACAACATTCTCTCTGAACAGGATAACTCCTCCAAGATGGTATTCCTTCACAAGCTTCTCGATTTCCGGAAGCATGGCGGTGACATTTTGCCCCTTCCATGTTCTGAAATCAGGCATCAGCATCTGTCCGACTTTTTCTTTCAGGGTCATATGGCTGACTGCCTTGTCAAGGATCCTGTAACGGGCGCCTTTTTCCTTGATAACATGAATGCCATCCTGCTTATGCTGAAGGGCGATGCGGTCACCCTTCAGACCGTCCGTTGCATAGATGAAGGTTTTTCCGTTTTGTCCAGAAAACGTCACCACTCCTTCATCATCAACCTTGGCGACATTTTTATTTGTTGATTTCCACCGCGTATCAGCAGCAAGGGTAAAGCTGCCATCCGTCCCAATATGAAGCGCGTTCAAATCGAGCTTGTTGTCCTTAACAGCCTTCGAGAGCTCCGGGACATTCTGGTCAATGATCAAATCCGGGCCGCTGCGATCTTTCTTTATTGTTTTACCCGAAGCCGCACTGCCGGTACCTGGCAGGCCGCTGATGATCAGCCCGAATATAATAGAAAAAACAAGGAACACTCTTAACATTTTAGTCATGCTCTTCCTCCTCTTAGTAATTTCTTAAGCTCCAGTCATTTTGCTGAAAGTCCTGTTTATGGCCATCAGCCCTGACATTGCCGACATACCAGCCTCGGCCGTTGACTGAGCCGTCTGTGCTGTAGACCCAGCGGATTTTTTCTGCACCTTCCGGAAGCTGATAGGCTTTCTCCATCCATCCGCCAGAGCTTCCTGTATATTCATCAAGCTTCTGCCAGGCACCATTCACAAGAACTTCTATCCGGCCAAAGTCTGCATTGGTTTCCGTGCTGTACCATGTCTTAAATTGGATCCTTTTTTTCCCTTTGACGTCTGCTTCCATAGAGTTTGCGAGCTTATCGCCGTAGCCTGCAAACCAGGCGGCACCATGCCGCTCCATCTTAACCGGGATGGCGTCGGCTACTTGTCTCGCAAAGAGCCTCCTGGTCTGGTTTGTGGAAACGGTAGCGCGGGTTGGATGCACCCGGTTGGTCAGAAGAATGGCTATTGTCTTTTGTTTCGGGTTCAGGACAATGGATGTGCCTGTATAGCCTGTATGGCCGAAGGATGTACTGTCGGAAAGAGCATCCATGTACCAGCCCTGGCCAAGCTCCCAGCCGAGACCGTGATCATTACCCGGAAAGGCGCTGTTCTGGTTTTCGAGCAGGAGTTTTACGGTTTCAGGCTTCAATATCTTCTTTCCTCCATACTTTCCATCATTCAGGAAAATATGTGCGAATTTGGCAAGGTCTGAAGCGGTCGAGAAAACCCCGGCATGGCCGGCAACTCCATCCAGGCTCCAGGCATTTTCATCATGCACTTCTCCCCACACCAGCCCCCGGGCCGGCACTGACTGATATTCTGTGGCAGCGATGCGTCCCTTCAGCTCAGCCGGCGGATTATACATGGTATCCTTCATGCCGATCGGCTCTGTGATATGCCTTTTAACAAACTCGTCCTGCCTCATGCCGGTCAGCCGTTCCACGATCGCCCCCAGCGTGATCATATTCAGATCGCTGTAAGTGTATGTAGTTCCAGGCGGTTTTTTAAGCGGCTGGCTGAAGACCAATTGAAGCCTGCTGTCCCTTGATGTTCCTTTAGTGTAAAGAGGGATCCATGCTTCGAACCCTGAGGTGTGGGTCAAAAGCTGCCGTACTGTGACCTGCCCTTTCCCGTTCTGCGCGAATTCGGGGATATAAGCCGCTGCCGGAGCGTCCAGGTCAACAAGCCCTTTTTCCTGAAGAATCATAATGGCTGTGGCTGTGAAGATCTTGCTGATGGATGCCAGGTCAAAGATTGTATCCTTCTGCATCCCGACAGGGTTTTGCATGGGAGTAAAGGAACCATCCACGTATTTGGCAGAATGCCCGTATGCCTCATGCTTTACGATGCTGCCTCCTCTGGCAACAAGTGCAACTGCCCCGGGCATTACACCTTCAGAAATGGCTGAATTGACCACTCCATCAATGGCAGCAAGCGGACCCGGCATCATGCCTGCACCCCTTGCTGAGCCAGGGTGAAGCACTCCTGACATTGGAACTGCGGGAGAATCCCAGGTAAAGACGGGATGGGGACGATGCCCCCCTTTCAGGGTATTTTCCTGTTTTTCTATAGTCGGGACAGGCACTGAACCATTTTCCTCAGCAAATGCTGCCGTACTGCCAATCAACACTGAACATACCGACGTGATGACCCATGACTTTTTCTTCATAAATCCTCCTTTAATCTTGGTATTTTGCATCCGAGGCCATTAATAACAGCGCTTACTATACATCTCAAGCCTATCCCATTACGGAATCTCCGTCTATGAAACATAAGCCCCAACCATTCGGCAAACGTGATTATAATAATGATGAAAGTACCAGGCCATTTGCCTTATTTTTGGAAAAATGGGAATATTTATTTATTTCAGTAGAAAGCAGGCATAAAAAAGCACCAGCCCCTCCTGTACTGGAGGTCTGGTGCCTGGTATTTGTTTATGCTTCCACCGCTTTATAGAACTGCGGAAGATGTTCTTTATGTGCTTCAAGCATTTCATCCACAATCTGCTTGGCAATATGATCTGAACCAACGAGCGGGTTAATCGTCAAAGCAAGTACTGCCTTGTCATAATCGCCTGTCACGGCTGCTTCCGCAGAAATCCGTTCAAAGGACTTGATTTGCTGGACCAGTCCGCGGACAGCAACCGGCAGGTCTCCAATTGCAATCGGCTTCGGTCCATCCTTCGTAATCACACAGCTGATCTCCACAGCGGAATCTGCCGGCAGGCTGGCGATTGCCCCGTTATTCCTGGTGTTCACCGGCTGTATGTCACGCTTGTCATTGTAGATAGATGTGATCAGGCGCACAGCAGCATCCGAGTAATACGCCCCTCCCCTTTTCTCAAGCTGCGGAGGCTTGATATCAAGCTCTGGGTCTTTGTAAAGCTCAAATAATTCAGCTTCAAGCTTTTGGACCACCTCGGCACGCGTCTCGCCTTTTTCAAAATTCTTTTGGTCTTTTTCAAGCATTTCCCGCGTTTTATAGTAGTACATATGATACGGACATGTGAGCACATTCAGCGCCTTTACAAACGAAGGCTCCCAGCCCATGCCTTGTATATTTTTCACAAAGCTTGAGTTTGAAGGATCTGTCAGCAGGTTTATGACTTCATCCTTTTTGCTTACTCCGTCCACATACACATCAAGTCCGTACACCATGTGATTCAAACCGGCAAAATCGATTCTTACCCGGGAGTGGTCAACATCAAGCAGCTTTGCGATGCCCATTTCCATGCCGATCGGAACATTGCAGAGTCCCACCACTTTTTTGATGCTGGAATAGCGGAGCACCGCTTCGGTCACCATGCCGGCAGGATTCGTGAAGTTGATGAGCCAGGCATCGGGGCAAAGCTCCTCCATATCGCGGCAGATGTCGAGGATTACCGGAATGGTACGCAGCCCTTTAAACAAACCGCCAGGACCGTTTGTCTCCTGTCCGAGCACACCATATTTCATTGGAATTCTTTCATCCTTCGCCCGGGCATCAAGAAGGCCAACCCGGAATTGAGTGGTGACAAAGTCCGCATCCGTTAGCGCTTCCCTCCTGTCCAGGCTAAGGTGAACCTCGATGGGCAAACCTGATTTTTCAACCATCCGCTTGGCAAGCTGTCCAACTATTTCAAGCTTTTCCCTGCCTGCTTCAATATCCACAAGCCATAATTCACTGACCGGAAGCTCTTCATATCTCTTGATAAAGCCCTCGATGAGTTCAGGCGTATAGCTTGATCCACCGCCGATTGTTGCAATTTTAAGCCCTTTTTTCATAGATTTACTCCCCTTTTCGTTTCAATTGCTTCATAGAGATCTACAAATTCTGCTGCCAGGTCCTTGATTGTCAAAGCATTCATCAGATGATCCTGGGCATGGACCATAAGCAGGGATGTATCGGCCCTCTCTCCCCTGATTTCAGCCTGTATCAGTTCTGTCTGGGTTTTATGTGCTTCGTTCAGGGCTTCTGCCGCTTCCTTGAGCTTTGCTCTTGCTCCTATAAAATCACCCTTTTTGGCCGCCTGGATGGCTTCCATAGAGGAACTCTTCCCGTTTCCGCCGTGCAGGATAATCGTAAAAACAATCTGTTCCATTGAATCCATTTCTGTCACCTCCCAAAAATCGATACATGCAGATGGCCAGGTTTAGATGGACTCTTCCAGCTTATTGCTCTTTGCAAGAGCGATGGCCGCTTTCAACACTTCTGCTCCATTGCACATTCCATAATGTACGGTATTGATGCTGTCTACGGGTACATTATGCGCTTCGCCCAATTTTTTGAGCTGCGGCAGCAAATAACGCACCTGCGGCCCGATCAGCAAAACATCGGCTGATGCGATATGATCGTTTACTGAGGACGCACCTTCTGCCCATATTTTGCAGTCAATTCCCTGATCCTGTGCCGCTTTTTCCATCTTTGTGACAAGCAGGCTTGTGGACATCCCCGCTGCACAGCATAATAGTATATTCATAGATCTGCCTCCTCATTATGTTTGGTTATCCTGTTACTGTCATTCTATTTTAAAAGCGCTTACATGAACAATCATTGTTTTTCCTTAAGAAGCGGAAAGCAGCTGAGGTGAGTCTCCCCTGTGCTCATAAAAACCTGGGACAGCCGGGAAATCCCCTGCTGCTTCCTCTGAAGCCGCCTGATTCATTCCTGGAAAAAATGGCCGCTACCCCCTCTCCTTTGGAACTTCTTTCGGAAAAAGGGGCAGCGATCTGCCAAATTGGAAATCTGGTTATTCCATTCCGTATTTATCCTGTTTTAAACTACGGATTTTCCGGCTGCCTCTTTATAAGTGGCAAGCTCCACACCCTGCTCCCTTATGAAATCCTTGATCTTCGGGTCTGTCAGGATGGAAACCTCACGAACTCGCGGCATGGCATAGGAGCTTCCAGACAGGATTGCTTCATCAAGAAAAGCTGGGTGTGTCATGATTTCTGCTGTCTCATAGGACAAGGACCTCTTGATACAATCGATCAGTGTTTCGTTTGTTAGATTTTCCCCGTAAAATCCTGGATCGAAATAGTGGACAGAAGGATTATGACGCCCGGATTTCAGCAGGCTTTCCGATACCGGCCGGATTGGGATTCCATATTTATTGGCGAGCCTGCTGACAATCTCAAAGACATTTTCATGACCATGAATATGATGATGGCTGTCCAGATGTGTAGGTTTCAGGCCAAAGCCCAGGAATCTTTCAATCTGGCTTTCCAGCTCGCGCTCTATCTCGGCTGGATCTCCTTGCTCACTGACCGTTTTTGCGTTAAGGAATTTCCCATTTTCATCAATGAGCGAAGGAATATCCGTGCTTACCGGATACCCGCAGTCCAGGACGAGGTGGATGCCCACCCCAAGCCCCGGGTTTTCTGCGGCAAGAGCTGCAGCGTGCTCAGCTCCGGGCATGTTAGCCATCAGTGTCGCGGATGTGACGATGCCATTTTGATAAGCTTCGATAATTCCAAAATTGACTCCTTTTGAATAGCCAAAGTCATCTGCGTTTACGATTAATTTCACCATTTATATTCCCCTATGCCTGAAGTTTTTGAGCAGGAGTAATCTCGATTGCTCCTTGTTCTTCTGAATATTTCTGCTTATCCCACATCCTGAAGAATGGATAATATATTCCGAATGCAAGGGCGAAGTTTACAAGCTGCAGGACCGCTCCGGAAATCTTTCCGCCTGCGGCCAGATACCCCCCGATGATTGGCGGCATTGTCCAAGGAACTGCAATACCAGCCGGCCGTGCAACAAGTCCTGTGCTCATGGCGATGTAAGTGACGATAACCATGACAAGAGGCGTCAGGACAAATGGAACGATCATAAGCGGATTCATGACAATCGGCATTCCGAAGGTGATTGGTTCATTGATGTTGAATAAACCAGGGCCTGCGGCAAGCCTTCCCAGTTGTTTCATCTGCTGGCTCTGTGACCGGATCAGCATGGCGGTAACAAGGGCAAGGGTTGCACCACTTCCGCCGATATATATGAAAATATCAAAGAATTGCTGGGTGAAGATGTTTGGCAGTCCGTCTCCCGCCTGGAACGCCACACGATTGGCATCCATTGCAGACAGCCAGATCGGGCCCATTACACCGCCAACGATGGAGGCACCATGAAGGCCGCATGACCAGAGGAGCTGGATCAGGAATACAGCAACAAGGCTTCCAATGAGGCTTCCACCGAGAACTCCGAGCGGTTTGCCCAAAATTTCGCCGACAATATTATGAAGGCTTTCAAAGCTTGTGTTTTCAACGATTAAACGTAATACCCATATAAGTGCGATTACAGCAAAGCCGGGGATCAGGGCAACAAACGATTTAGCAACTGCCGGCGGAACGCCATCTGGCATCTTGATGATTATATTCTTCTGGATGATCACCCGGTAGATTTCAGTTGAGATCATGGCGATGAGCATGGCTACGAACAAGCCCTTGCTTCCCATCAATACCGATGGGATGGCCCCGCCCACCATTACAGCTTCTGTTGCGCCATCCGGAGTGAAAGGCACCTGATATGGAGTGGCAAGAAGGAAGGCAGCGACAGAAATGGCACCTGCCGACAAGGCGTCCACGTTATATTTCTCAGCCAGGCGGTAAGCAATGCCGAAAGCGGCAATCAAGGCCATGATATCAAAGGTTGCTCCTACCGGATACATCAGCTTGGTAAGCCAGGCATCCCCAAATGTCCTGGCCATGAAATCCGCATAGCCCGGGATTGGCAGGAAACCGAGAATCAGGAATAGCGATCCGACTATGATCAGCGGCATCGTGAGGATGATACCGTCACGCAGAGCCTGCAGGTGGCGCTGGCCGGCAATGCGTCCCGCAACAGGCATTACCTTATTTTCTAAAACATCGTTAAATTTGCTCATGATTACACTCCCTTATTTTCCTGAAATATGCCTTGCAAATTTCAATACCTCGGAACCATTACATGTGCCGTAATGGACCGTATTAATGACATCCACTGGAATTCCTTTTTCTCCTCCCAATTTTTTTAACTGCGGCAGCATATAGCGGACCTGGGGGCCTACCAGCAGGACATCTGCCTCATTAATGTGATTTCTGACCGCATCCCCCGGCACTGCCCAGATCCTGCAGTTCAAGCCTTCCTGCACGACTTCCTTTTCCATCTTGGTGACAAGCAGGCTGGTCGACATGCCGGCTGCACAGCATAAAAGAATGTTCACTCATTCCCCTCCCTGTAGTCTTTTTGTTTAATTATTTAAATATTCTTGCAATTCCATCTTATATTGTAAACGCTTTCACTTCGACACAAAAAATTTCCGCATCAGCATAAAGGCTTGCGGAAATTGGTGTACACGCCAGAGTAATAAATGAAAATAATTTCAGGACTCAAATGAATTTTTCGAAGTCCTTATACGTTTTGCATTTCAGAAGCTGCTGAACCTTGCTTGTGTTGTCGATCATCTCTGCGAGTTGGCCATACATGGCTTTATAGT
The DNA here is from genome assembly GCF_046237605.1 of Paraperibacillus marinus. GTDB lineage: Bacteria > Bacillota > Bacilli > Bacillales > DSM-1321 > Paraperibacillus > Paraperibacillus marinus. The sequence continues at coordinate 2,672,728 of NZ_CP143542.1, forward strand.
CTTCGGTGCTGTTTTTCCTGATACACAGGAGGCATACGAATTGGACACGGCTGTTCCCCCATTGGATGGGTTTCTGGAGGGTGACCACCGCCCAGAACGTGGAATCAGTCATCGGAACAGCCGGGTGCGGTATGGCCACAAGGTTCCCAAAAGAAGTCGCAGAGAAGGATTCCCTCTCCATCACGCTTTCAAAAAACCCCTCTCCTGCCAGCCCCCGCTCCTTTAACTCCTCTGCAAGGAAAGAAAGAACTTCTTCCCTGCTGTTAAATTTCCTTTGCAGGAAAACCAGATCTTCCCTCGTATATTTTGTCTGTTTAGCACTCTCTGGTTTTAATAGATCTTCTATCTTATCAAAATCCGTGCTGCCGAGGAATGTGTTGACTTCTATAACAGGAACCGGCATAGATTCTGCAATCGGAATCGTTGAAATAATCAAATCCACAGCAGAAAGCGGGTAGCCGTGCAATTTGTAATATTCAATGGTTCCTATAATATTCAGCTTATTGCCAAATACAGTCTGCAGCTTATAAGACAGGAGCTGTGCGCTTCCAAGTCCTGAAGCACAAACAATCAGACAGTTTTTGGGAAGCTGGGTCATGGTCCTCCGTTCAATGGCGGCCCCGATATGGAGGGCAATATATCCAATTTCGTGTTCATTGATTTCTATGTCCAATTCCTCTTTTATCACCATTGAGGCGATAATGCCCCCCTCAAAGGCAATGGGATAATTCGCTTTGATCTGCTGCAGCATGGGGTTCCTAAGGTTCATCCCGTAGCGGAAGCGGTATACCACGGGTTTCAGGTGGAGGCTCAGCATGGCTGCAAGCTCCCTGTCACCGCTGATTCCCGGCAGCAGATTCTCTTCTATGGCTGCAAGGATCTTCCCGGTCAGCAGCCTGATTTCCTGATCATCACTTTCCATTGCTTCGGCCTCCCCTTCAGCAGCCCCGCTGATCAAGGTCCTGGTGCCAAGCAGGTGGATGGCTATATAGGCGACTTCCTCTTCCGGAAAGATGACAGACAGCCGGTTTTGAATGTCTTCGATAATCTTCCTTGCTGCCTTGTATTCCTTCTGCCGCGATATCTCCTGGAGCTCGGCTTGAGCAAGGGAAACATAATTGCGGTTCTGAATCCTTTTAAACGCAATTGCAATGTGTATGACCAAATTATTCAAGGCCATATCTGAGAGGGATATTTCGTTGTTTTTAATCTGGAGGAGTATGATTTCCTTGATGATCTGCATTTCTTCCTTAGTCAGGATGGATACCCCCAGCTTATGGATATCAGGATGTGTCCCCTCGCGGTTGAACACATATTCAGCCATACAATAGCGGAGCTTAACTTCTTCTCCTTTCAGCCGTATCCCGTAATTCGGACGCTTTTCCATATTAATCCCGTAAGTCACGAGGATCCGTTTCACATCCCGCAAATCGTTTTGGATGGTCGATTTACTGATATACATATCATCGGCCAATTCTTCCAGCTTAAGAAATCCTTCGGCCAGCAAGAGCCTTTTAATCAAATACTGTACTCTTTCTTCCGGCATAGACGGTATTTCTGTGCTGTCGGACAGCCCCTTATAGAAATTAGCTTTCAGAAAGGAGAGGAAACGGGCTTCATCTTCAACAATCAGCTGATAGCCAGTCCCCCTCTTCGAAAGGATCGTCCCGCCATGCTCCGATATAAGGGCATCCAGCTCCTTGATGTCATTCCGGATCGTTCTTGAAGTCACTTCAATAGCCGCAGCCAGATCCTCACCGGTCACGCAGGATTTAGTCCCCATCAATTCCCTCAGTATGGAAGTCATCCGTATATTCAGCGCCACTGCCCCGCACCCCCTTCTACCGTTCATTCTATAATCGGTTCATGTTCTTCCCGGGTTTGTCCTTATGTAAATTGAGCAGGAAAGATCTCCATTAAATCCTGCAGCAAACCATTTTGTCTGCCATTAAAATAGGTACAGAGCTGCTGGCCGTATGGGGCAGGGTAAATGGTCTTCCCGCAGAGAATACAGGCTTCTTTTTCCTTGAACTGATGCTTTACATTAAGCGGAAAAGGCTTCTTTCTATTCCCGGCAAGCAAACAGAATACCTGGCCATCCGAGGTAAAGAAAATTTGATATCCATCAAAGCCCTCATCCTTGACTGCCCTTACATTTTCTATATTTAGTCCTTGAATTGCTGTCATGTTTGATCCCTCCGCTGTATTTTTTCCCCAGGCTGTTCAGTAATATTTTGCCGCATGGAGATTTAACTAAATGTTCAGACAAAAACTTATTACTATAAGAATAAGGCAAAAAGACCATAACGCAAACAAGAAAGTTCTTAATAACATACAATTCTTTTGGCAGGCTGACCTTTCTTTTTTCTTGAACATATATCCTTGCATTGCTAACATTCATCTGCTATATTAAAAGAGAATTATTTTTGTTCGAACCAAAAGAGTGATAAGTTTTAAAGCTTTTCGTTTTGGATAAAGAGCAAGGATAGTAACACAATGCATGCACTGCATGCGAGGAGGCAACAAAAATGGAACAAGGTAAAGTAAAATGGTTTAACGCAGAAAAAGGTTTCGGTTTCATCGAGCGCGAAGGTGGAGACGATGTATTCGTACACTTCTCAGCTATCCAAGGCGAAGGCTTCAAAACTCTTGAAGAAGGCCAAGACGTAACTTTTGAAGTAGAACAAGGTCAACGCGGACCACAAGCTACTAACGTTCAAAAAGGTTAATTCGTCAACACAACATACACAAGGCAGGCTCTCCGTGAGCCTGCCTTTTTCTTTTTGCCCTATACAATTTGTTGGAGTCGAGAAAATTTTTGGACAAAAAAAAACACGCAAACATCCGTGTCCTTTATACTTGAATTAAGAGGTAGATCGGCAGGTACACGCTTCCCTGGTTGTTAAAATAGAACGATCCGGGTGTACGAATATCGTAAACAAAAAATACATCGCCTGAAGTGGTTCGAAAGGCAGACCTAGATCTTTCGCAAACGAAAACGTTATGCTGGCAGCTGCGGCAAAGGTGAGGAGAATCCGATTGTTCAGCGCTCCAACACCCTTCCATTTAATGGAAATAAACTACATGACTCGGGCTGTTAGTGAAAGACCTTTTAGTAAAGAGGGGAAAATAGTGCCGTAAAGATTTGTGAAAAACTATTTGAGATTGAAAAGCTGCCGAAGGAGCGCTATTCAACTGGTAAGCCAATAGCCTATCCTGAAGTATGCTTTATTCTTGATTCCTTTTTCTTCCAGGAGGTCATACTTTATAGAAGATAAAGATAAGAAAGATAGGCTTTACAAATCATGAGACTCCCGCAGCTTTTTCTTTCCTTGGCAAATTGTTAGAGGCAGCTCAACTAAGTTCAAGCTGCCTCTGCCAAGTATAATTATCTTACTCTAGCAAACCCAAATCCTGAAGCATAGTCATCTCCAGTTGCCGCGCCTGCTCCACCCTTAATATCATACAATTTAGCACGTCTTTGCAATTCGCTGCGTATTTGTGTATGTGTGAGAGTTTTGTTTGCTGACCAGATTTTCGCGGCTAAACCTGAAACATGTGGAGTTGCCATAGACGTTCCACTAATCGTATTGTAGCCTCCATTATTCCATGTAGACTCAATACTTGCTCCAGGAGCTGAAATTTCTATATCTTTTTCCTGTATTACATAATCACCATCAGTATTAGGATTTCCTCTTGATGAAAAATCCGCAACACGGTAGGTTCCATTTACTTGGACGTTTTCAAGTGCTGCTACCGCAACTGCATTAGTCAGTGCACCAGGGTACCCAATTGTATTGCTTCCAGGACCGCTATTACCTGCTGCAGCAATCACCAGTACTCCTTTGCTGTAGGCATAGTCAACAGCGCTAGTTATTAAACTATCTTTTGTACTTGAACCTAATGACATTGAAATAATAACTTTAGAGCCTGTACGAGTGCTTTCATCTGCAGCATGTCTGATAGCTGCAGAAATATCATCAGAGTATCCAGAGCCGTTATCACCTAACACTTTATAGGCCCATAATTCTGATTGCGGAGCAACCCCATAAACCCCGAGACCATCAGAACCTCCACTAGCCAATGCGGATCCAGCGACATGAGTGCCGTGGCCGTTTCCATCATTACATGAGTTATTCACGTAGGTGGTGGAAGTTGTGAAATCTTTACATTGTTCAACATTCTGACTTAAGTCTATATGGGTTTTATAAACACCTGTATCCAGCACAGCTATTTTTATGCCGTCACCCCCGGAAGCTGCAGTCAGGGCACTGTCATTGTATATCGCTTTAATACCCCATGGTACTCTGGTGGAAGGATAAGCTGCAGCCTTAGCAGGCGCCGTTGCTTGTATCTTAAACTGAGCCACTTTTTCTATAGTAATATTTTTGTTTTTCTGAAGTGCCTCATATTGCTTCTGATTTACTTCGGTTGTAAACCCTTCATTTCCAAGATCCCTGTGCGCTTTGTAATTCTGTTTCAATTTTGACTTTTCTTCTTTAGAAGCCTTAATAAATATCCGGAATGACTCTGGAGTCTGTTCCTTAGATTCTTGTGCATAAGAGGCAGATCCAAATATAGAAAAACTTAAGCTCAAACTCAGAAGTAAAGTACCGAACAATCTCTTTTTCTTCATACTACTTCTCCTCTCAAAATAGAAAATAGATTTTTAGTCTTTTAGTTACTCAGGATGTAAAAATAGTATAAGTTAGGCATTGCGACCGGACAATGATCCGAAATAACCAGAAAATTCTTGAAATATGTAACACCGCACTTCATCTATTGGTATTGCCGATTATTTTCCCAAGTTATAGATTGTATCTATCAATAAGGTTTCACTTTTTATGTGATGTTTTTCTCACTCTAAGACAATCCTTTTTTCAATTTAATCTGACAAAAACCTACTTTTTTTCCCAATTCCACACTTTATATAAATACTTGAGAAAGCTAGATTGGCAGTTGAAGTGTTAGAACATAATCCATCTTCAGCACGTCTTCAGCTGCCATAAACGTTTGAAAGATTTGATGCACTGGTTTCAATGTGTGGCAACCAAGTATTAAATAACTATTTTTCTACTTGTTTATTTCCTTAACAGAACAAGAAAATGGCGGCCAAGGGAGTAAACCAAATGGTTTTAAATGCATGTCAGAAGTTCAAGTTGATTACGGTCAATTAATTGCGTAAGGTATAAAAACAGCCACTCCCAGAGGAAGCGGCTGTACTTATTCTTATAAACTAAACCAGCTAATTGGAGTCAAGAGTTTTTTATTAAAAAGAAATGCGGCTAATCTTTTAACCACTCACCCAATTTTCACTGTAAAAGCGGAATCAGCACAGCGTTGCCCCTTACTCGCCGAAATGTTCTTTTATCTGCCGTTCATAAAGCTGACTGAAACCGGGAGCAGGTGTTCTCATCTCTCGGTTTTTTGCAGACCCTAAAACTCCTCCGTGACGGAAACAGTGTATGGATGAATTCCGTATTCGTATTCTCATTAATGCCCATGATTACCCGTCAAAGGTCCTTATCCGCAAGCTGCTGAAGATAATCGGTCTAGCATATGCCCGGGAGAAAACTCTTGAAACTTACGGGACCGCTTTTGTTAATTTTCCAGCGATGCCGCGGCTGCATCCAGGATTTCCTCATACAATGGGCTCCAGCCATGATGGAGCTTTGCCGCTTCGCCGCGCCCTATAAAGGTTCTTCTTAAAGCCTCATACTTGTGGGGAAAGAGCTGCTCAATGTCGACAGGGTAAAAAACCTGATTCCCTGCCTGCGGTTATTTACCCAAAAAAACGGAATAGGCTGGGATGTTAAATGACTGAAATTGTTGTGGAATGGGGACCGCCGCCACTGAATATTCTAAAAATTCTGTAAAAAATCCACTTTATCCTTTACAATGGAATTACCATTATTCAAGGAGGAATTCAGTATGAAAAACACAACTGCTTTTGTTACTTCATATAAAGGGAGGCTCTTCAAGCGTTGACCTTTGTCTCCCCTTATATATGTTCTGTGAAATAACATATCAAAAGGGGTAACTGATGGATTTTCCTTTAAAAAAGTTTCTTTCATATTACAAGCCGTACTTGCGTGTATTCCTTGCTGTCCTTTTGACTGCTTTGACTGTGTCGGGCCTTGCACTCCTGTTCCCTCTTCTCGTACGTCATATCACAAATGTTATCTTAAAGGCCGGCCAACCTGATATCGGAGACGTATACTGGACCGGGGGGCTCATGCTGCTCCTCGCTGCCTTGCAAAATGCCGGCAATTTCTTTGTTGATTATAAGGGCCATGAAATTGGGGCAAGGATGGAGAGCGATCTGCGGAGCGAGCTTTTTGGGCATATGCAGAGACTGCCGCTCAGTTTTTTTGACAAAGCAAAGACCGGCCAGCTCATGTCAAGGATCACCAATGATTTGCTTCTCCTTTCCGAGCTGTATCATCATGGGCCGGAAGATTATATTAAATACCTCGTCCGCTTCACTGGTGCCTTTTTCATTTTGTTTTACATCAATGCCGCACTGACGCTTGCTGTTTTTTGTTTTCTGCCCGTGCTGGGTATTTATTCGGTTTATTTCAACAAAGCATTAAATAAAACCATGCGGGACAATAAAGAGCGGATCGCGGATGTAAACGCCCAGGTGGAAGACAGCCTGGCAGGCATCCGGACGGTAAAGTCATTTGCTAATGAACAGATCGAAATGGAGAAGTTTAAACGGGAAAACCGCCGCTTTCTCGAAAGCAGGAAAAAGACTTATCTGGCTGAGGCATTTTTCTTCAATGGCGTTGAAATGTTCATCCAATTTATTACGATCACAGTCATTGTCTATGGAAGTTCAAACATAGTCAATCAATCCCTTGATCTTGCCGATTTAATCACGTTTTTGCTGTATATCAGCTATATGATTGAACCGATGCAGCGGCTGACTCATATGAGCACCCAGTTCCAGGAGGGTATAACCGGCTTTCAGCGTTTCATGGAAATCATGAAACTAAAACCTGAAAAAGTAGAAAGCCTGCACACTCTTTTTCCTGAAGCCGTAAGCGGCGCCATTCAATTCAGGAATGTAACTTTTCAATATGAGAAAGATCTGCAGCCTGTTCTGACTAACCTGAACTTGAACATAGAAGCGGGAGAATACACTGCCCTTGTCGGCCCTTCCGGTTCCGGCAAGACGACTCTATGCTCACTGATCACCCGCCTGTACGGCACAACCAAAGGGGAAATTCTTCTTGACGGAAACCATATTCAGGACATCAGTCTTGAAGTCTTAAGAAGGCACATCGGCATCGTCCAGCAGGATGTGTACCTCTTTGCCGGGACGGTCATGGAAAATATCAGATATGGAAAGCCGTCTGCCTCTGATTCAGAGGTGATCACTGCTGCCCGGCAGGCTTTTGCCCATGATTTTATCATGGAGCTTCCCAGCGGCTATCACTCTCAAATTGGACAGCGCGGAGTGAAACTGTCCGGCGGCCAAAAACAGCGGCTTTGCATTGCCCGGGCATTCCTGAAGAATCCTCATGTCCTCATTCTTGATGAAGCTACAAGCGCACTTGATAATGAAAGTGAAGCATATATCAAAAGTTCGCTGGAGCAGCTGGCTAAAGGGAGAACGACAATCGTCATTGCCCACCGGCTCTCCACGATCCGGAATGCCGGGCGTATCATCGTCCTGACAGAAGACGGGATCCAGGAAGAAGGCACTCACACTGAATTGCTTAAAAAGAGCGGCATCTATGCCCGCCTCTACTCCAGGCAGTTTGAGATGCAGATCTAAAGAAAGCGGCTGTCATGCAGATGACAGCCGTTTTAACTTTCCCGCAGTGCTATGGCTGCGCCAAAAATCTCATCATACAGCGGACTCCAGCCATGATGGAGCTTTGCCGCTTCATCAACCTCTAGAAAAATCCTTCTTAAAGCTTCATACTCTGCCTTATGCGGGTAAAGATGCTCGATATCGACTCGGTAAAATACCTGATACCCAACTTTAGGGTATTTCCCCCCGTCCACCCAATGCGAATTTATGCTGTGGTCGACTATCACATGACCCAGCAGGCTGAATCGCCCCTCTACATACCCTTCCTCCATAAGTTCGCGCTGCAGGCAGTCCTCAGGATTCTCTCGGGGCTCAAGATGTCCGCCCGGAAAGTCCCACCCTCTGTGCTTCAGCTCTACCATCATGAGCCGGCTGTCCTTAAAACAAAAACCATGGACACTTGTAATCCGCCCCGCCTCAGGAAGGCAGCTGCTATTTACCCAGGTCAGCCGGACAGGCATTCCTCCCCATTCCACAACCATTTCAGTCATATAACATCCCAGCCTATTCCATTTTTTTCATTGTTAAAATCTCCTCAAAAGCTGTAAAGGGTTCACCCTGTTCAAGACGTTCATGAATTATGTCCGCGCATTCCCACGGTTTCAATATAGAAGTATCCACTTCCACGTCATACAAGCCTGGCTGATGTACAGCTTCCTGCCAGCGCAAGACCGCGGCAGGTATGGAGCCGTCCTCGCTGAAGCCTTTTTTCCATGTGGCAATCCGCCTTTCCATGATCACTTCAACGGGACAGCGGATTCCTGCAAGCATGGCTGGAAGTCCTTCCACAATCTCTGCGCATTTTGTCAGTATTCCCAGCGGCACTGAAAAGCCTTCGTGATGCCCAGCATCAATCACACTGTTGATGCCGGAGCGGCTGAAGGCTACGGCTGTCATGTACAAAGCCCTGTATGAAGCGGCTGCAATTCCCTCAAGGCCCGGAAGCTCTCCTCCCGGCCTGAGACCGATTCCCGGCTGATACTTTTCAGGTGTCATCCCCATAAAGGTGTCTACCCCGGGATTCATCCATACCCCATTGAACTGGTCCTGGATCACCCGGGCTATGCTGGTTTTTCCTGACCTTGGCACACCATTTAAGACTATGATTCTACCCAGCTTGTCTGCAGTCAGCAAACCAACCCACTCCTTCCCGGCGGTACATCGGCTGCGATATACTTTTAATCTCCAAACATGCTATTCTAATATTATCAAATATTGCCAGGCAGCAAGCGATAATTTATTGAAATGAGGGATGAACCTGATTACTGTAAATCCAGCTGAACCAAAAGATTTCGAGGAGATAGCGACTATCGACAAGGAGGTCTTTGGAAGCGGCAGCAGAAGATCGGCCATTAAAAAAGCCATAGAGGCTAAGAGATGTATCAAAGCTGTAAACGATGATCGTATTTCAGGATTTCTGGTTTACAACTTGGATTTCTTTGAACAAACCTTCATTCACCTGATCATAGTGCCGGCAGAAGAACGCCGCAAGGGCTATGCAAGCTCCCTGCTCGGCTATATGGCCGCCCATTCCCCCACCCAGAAAATATTCTCATCCACGAACCAATCCAATACAAACATGCAGAAAGTGTTCAAGGTCAACGGATTCATCCTTAGCGGTATTATAGAAAACCTGGATGACGGCGATCCGGAGATCATCTTTTTCAAATCTACTAAAAACCTTTAAGAATATTGCATGGACAGAGCGCTGGAGTGTTTTTCCCCGTTTTTTAAGACCATTCCACTTATACGGAAAAAAATTCCGGAAAGTAGGAAACTTTAAGGGTGTAAAATGCATTCCGGGAGTGGAAAGTCGTTTATATATCGTGTTTTTTCATTAGTCATTCACTTTGGCACATAACTTGCTAGGTAATAAAATGTAAGCGGTTACCCAAATAACGTCTGGAGGAATGATAGAGATGAAACGTAAGCTGATTGCATGGGTATCAGGAATAATCCTGGCACTGCCGATTGCTGTTCACAGCCTGCCGGCAAAGGCCTCAGAAAAAGCGGTTATCCCTGGCGCAGACAATGTGACCCTCAAAGTATTCGATGGAAAAAACGGCAATTGGATCACCACTAAGAATCCTGCACAATATGCTGATGCAGCTGTATTCGGCAATACGGGACTTGCACCCGTAAACTGGGGAGATGCTTCGGCTCACACCGGCTGGCACCGCCTCTATGCCCCCGCTGAAGTTAAAGGCACCCAGGTAAATGGCCAGTTCGGCGATGCACGATTTGTTATCCGGGTACCGGAAAAGTGGAATGGAAAGCTTGTGGCTGCCGGCATTCCGGCCACACGGAATGAAACGTCCACAGATCTTTTATTCAGTGACTTTGTACTGGCAAAAGGATATGCCTTTGCTGCCACAGATAAAGGAACACAAGGGGAAATCGATCCTGCTGATCCTCTCGCCAAGTCAAAAAATGCGCTGGCGTCAGAGGAAGACAGTGTGGCGGAATGGAATATGCGCTTCAGGGAACTGACAATAGCAGCGCAATCTTATCTCGAAAAGAATTATCCTTCCAGACTGATTGAGAAAAAGGATAGAAAGAACCCGGCGAGCAGACTCATTTCAAAACACCACAGAATCCCAACTTATGCAGTCGGAATCTCAAATGGCGGCTATGTGGTGCGATACGCATTGGAGCATGACAAAAAACAAAAAGGAAATAGCCTGTATGACGGCGGCGTGGACTGGGAAGGCGTCCTTTGGAGAGCAAATGACCCAAATCTGATTACGTCCCTCACTCCTGTAGTCAACAACGCCTTTGCGGCCATTTACGGAGCCGGTGAAGAAAAGGCACGGGCCGTTCAGGCCCTCTATCAAGCAGGCCTGCCGCGCGGATCTGAAGGACTCTGGTCCTACCATGATCTGGTTTATTGGTTTATCTCCCTGAATATATACCGCGATGAATTCGATCCCGAAGCACCGGGAAGGATTGCATGGCAGAACTATTTAAACTTCCTTCCAAATGGGATGCGGGACCGTACCTATGATTCTATTTTTAAAGACTACGACTATTCCCTGCGCCCGGACAGCGTGATAGAAAACGTAAAAAAGGTCCAGAATACCGGAAAAATTAATGTACCGCTGATCAGCGTGACCGGCTCCCTGGACGCCTTGATCTTCCCGACGGTCCATGCTTATCCTTATCAGAAGCTGATTGCAAATAACGGAAGAGCTAATTTGCACCGCCTGTATACCATCACAAATGGAAACCATGTTGACAGCCTGGTATGGAGTCCGGCGGCAGATCCCAACAAAGAATTGCAGCCGCTCCTTCCGTACGTACACCAATCCTTTGATCTGCTTGTTGACTGGGTGGAGAATAAGCAAAAGGCACCAAACAGCAAAACCATTCCTGTTCCAAAAAACAAAGGGAAAGTCATTGATTTAAAGACCGGAAGAGAAATAGATCCGGTACCATCAAGCAAATAAGATAACAGGAGCCGCAGCTCTTTAATAGAGCTGCGGCTCCTTTCACATTTTTACGGGTGCTGGTTTTATACCATATCTTCATCCGCCTCTTCAAAAGTTCATTTAGTGAAGTAGATTTTCTAAAAATTCTGTCTTTTAATGTTCCCAATTGGTACTCTTTCATTTAAAATTTCAATGAACGGTTTTTTTAATTTCTGCCAATTCAAGGAGGAGTTGTCATTGAAACGAATGAATTTACTAGTAAACCTGCTAGATTCGACATACGATAAAGAGAGCTGGTATGCCCCTTTTAGAGAGGCGATTGATGGACTTCGCGCAGAACAGGCTGCCTGGAAACCACCCGGCGCGGCAGCCCAAACCATCTGGGAGAATGTTAACCATTTAACGTATTACAAAGAAAGACTTGCCGCTAGACTGGAAGGCCGGGAATGGCCAAATCCTCTTGACGGGGATCAAACCTTTTCACTCACACATCAATCGAACGATGACGGAGAATGGAAAAAAGTCATTGAACGTGCCGAGAATGCCCATCACCATTTAAGAGAGGTATTGAGCAGGCTGTCCGATGACGAGCTGGACCAGGATTCACTCGAGCGGAAACTGCTCGATATTATGCTTCATGATGCCTATCATACCGGACAAATTATTCAATCAAGAAAGATGCAGGGATCCTGGCCATCGCATCGTTGATGTACGGTTGAGGAACTAACTAGTCATTCACTGTATCAAAGGCCACGATCGGAATCTGTCTGGAAAAAGGAGATGTATAATTTTATGCTGTTTATGCTTATCGTCAAAGCCTCGCAGAATTCGGAAGCAGGAAACCTTCCGAGTCCTGAACTCATGGAAGCCATGAAGAAGTATAATGAGGAATTAGTACAGGCAGGTGTCCGGATTGCGGCTAAAGGACTTCATCCAAGTTCCAATGGAATACGCATTTCATTTCCCGAATCAGGAGGAAATCCAATAGTAACAGATGGGCCATTTACAGAATCGAAGGATTTAGCAGCCGGATTCATCCTGATGGATGTGAAGTCGAGGGAAGAAGCTGTTCATTGGGCGATGCGGATGCCGGACCCGCAAGGAAATGGTGAAGGTCAGATTGAATTGCGCCAAGTGATTGAGATGCCGTAACAGGGCGGAATTCCTGCTCGGGAATAAGTCTATGCAGCTGCCTGATCCCGGCCGGCATTCCCACTTGCTGACCGGGTTATTCCTGATTCCACTTCGGCGAGTAAAATGGTTGTTTCGGCTAGTAAAACTGCTGTTTCCGCGAGTAAAATTCCTATTCGGATAGTAAATGAATATTTTGGCGAGTAAATGAGGGAGGCCAGCGAGTAAAGTGTTCATTTTGGCTGGTAACGGTTTATAATGGTACCTTTTTTAGGTCCCCGCATCTAGGTTTATGCTGCTTTTAATCCGAGTTGAGATAATATGGAACAAATTTTGATGCATTTTGATTGTTTTCAGGCTGTTGTTAGTCATTTTGGGGGACTTATTTGGTCTATCATCATCTGGTCCCTGTAAGCCTCCGTATTTGAATACACTCAATGAAGCAGCCTCCTCAAATCACCCTTCTAAACCCCTTCCCCCGCTGCATCCCTTTCAACAGACCTGATTCTCTTCCGCTCAGCATAGGCTCTTTCAATGCCCGACGCCATGCTTTTAACTGCCAGGATTGCAGCAGACATGAATATTACCGGCCCCATCACGAGCCATGGATGGATCGTAAATTCCCGAAAGCTGTTTCCAAGGATTCCTGCCCACTCATTGGAAAGAGAGGCTGGAGGGACACCGCCGGCCGGATTATAATCCACAAACGTACCGCCAAAGAAGAGCTGGAAGACTCCGAGATAAGCCATCAGCAGTAAAACCTGTGTGAATTGCTGGAGAAAGAGCAGAATCCATTTTTGGAATGTGGCTGGAAATACATGTACAGCGAGTATATGCAGGCTGCTTCCACCGAGCACTCTCGCAGCTTCTATGTGCTCAGATTGGAGTTCCTTTTTAATTTCCTTGGCGCAATAGATGGTCAATGCCGGCAGTGCCAGCAGGACCAGAAGCAAGATCTCAAACAGCGCCCGCTGCCAGAAGGGTTCCTGAAATCCACCCTGCGGCATCCAGAGGACGATCCTAAGAATGAAGAAGGCAATCAGCGTGGTTGGTACTACATAAAAGCTGTCAAAAAGCGGTTCCAGCCTTTTAATCCACTGAGAAAGGAACCCACCGAGCAGCGTTCCGATCACCAGGGCGCCAGCAAGCTGCAGGCCGGCTGTCAGGAACGCCACACCAATGGAATATTTAGCTCCATAGACGAGCATTTGGAACAAATCATATCCATATTCATTAGAGCCGAGCCAGAACTCGAGTGATGGCGGATATGGGGGACTCGCAATCACCTGTCCATCTTCATAATAGCCAGTCACCTTTTTGATTTCACCTTGAGCCAGCCGCTCCCACACGAAACTTCCAATTAAGAGACAGGCTAAAAATCCAGTCCCGGCCAAAAACCTTTTTGTTATTAACAGTCTCCTGATCATGCTGAGCTCCCACTCCTCTCCAAGGGTCTGACCCTGATTCTGGATATTACTTTAAACACATTACAGCTGCCAAGCCCGGCAGCATCGGTTCTCTGAACGGTCTGTAATCCTAAATTCAATCCCTCTCCCCTTTCACCGCTGATGGAATCCATACATGATAAACCTTTAACAAGACAAACATGGGCAGATACAGCAGAAACATGACTGCTGCAAAAACTTCCGGGCTGATATAAGTTTTCAGGAACGAAATAATTCCATTCACATTATATAGAAGCTCAACGATGATCAAGCTGGTCAGCATGAACCAGATGATAGTCTTGGAGTAATGAAACAAGCTGAAAAACATGTTCCGAAGGATATGTACATGCAGTATGTACGGAGTGCTCATTCCCTTAGAGCGGGCATATACGGCATAGTCCCTGGTCATCTCATCTTCCAAACTATGAATCATAATACGGAAAAACAGGAAAAAAGCCGGAATGCTTATACTGATGATGGGAAGGGCAAGACTCCTTTCTGCTCCGAACGAGGCAAGATTAAAAACGAGGATTCCGGTTTTTTTATTGAAAAGGATCATTAAGAACTGCAGGCTAAGGATTATGAGAAGATCCGGCAGCGACTCAAACACAGACATCACAGCCTTGATTGCTGCAAGTGCCTTTTTGGGCATCTGGACTGCAAGGAAACTTACCGTAAGGGCTGTGATGAAGGTGATGATTAGCGCACTTGCGAACACCAGCATCGATTCCTGGTAATGAAGAAATATTTGAGGAAATAACGGTTTTTCCCGATTGCCGACATGATAGACAGCCTCATCGGCATGCATAAAACTTTCCGCCAGCTCTTTCAACAGGTGAAGATAGGCGGGAAAGTCGACTTGGATGCCCTGGAATAGTGCCGGCAGTCCGCTAATCAAGAGAATCCCCAGGCAGGCTAATATAAATTGGCAGACGGTCACAATCACTTCATTAAAAATCCGGATTAACATGTAACTTCCTCCATAATGCGAATGGCCTGTCCACTTATCAGGGCCAAGACATTCGCAATTATTTTTCTCCTAAGAAAAGAAAAGCATGGTTTCCTTTTTTCATTTTTAACCAAGGCTCATCACATATCAGGCATTCTCTGGTCAATAAGGTCATCTGATTTTTCCAAGTAGTTCACCCTGTGAAATTTACACCTTTCCCCAGGCGTTCCTTTTGGTATCTCAGCAATATAAAGGATAAAGCTGCCGAGGAAGCAATCAAGATCCCGCCAAGTATGTAAACCATCCGTATACCAAGCATATCCGCTGTCAAGCCGGCAAGAGCGATGGAGAGGCTAGAAATGGCCGACAGAAGGATGTTCCGGGAAGCATAAGCCTGGGGCAATGCATTCAATTCAATCCCTGTCTGCAATGCCGTCTGCTGGGCCGTGTCCCTCAATTGATAGGCAGGTCCCATTGCAGCGCAGAGAATCAGAGCGGCTGCAGGAGAGGAGTTCAAACCATACAAAAGCGTGAAAATGCTGAAAAGCAGAGAGCCGATCGCCATACTTGCAACAAGATGGCGCTGTATCCTGCTTGCAAATAACCAGGTTACTGCTCCTCCCAGGATAGCGCCAGCATAATAGCTGGCATTAATATAGCCCCACCACTGCTCCCCGGAGTTCAGTGCTTCCTTCACATAAACAAGGGTGATCGCCCCAACCCAGATAGTGCCGGCAATGCCTTCCATACAGTCCATAATCGTTACAAGCCTAAGTGTACGGTTGTTCCAGAGAATCGCCCATCCTTCTTTCAGGGCCGCCAAACCAGGTTTTTTCTCAACCGGAGTTTCATCCTTTGAGAGCCCGTTAATCAGAAAAAACAAACAAAGCAAAGAAATCCAGTAAAAGCCACCTGCTGCAATCAGCACAGGCAGTTCTCCCAGGGTGACCACGGCATATCCTGTGAATGTGTACCCGGCAATCTGGACAGCCTGGCCGGCAGTGGAAAGTAAGCTGTTCGCTTTTACAAGCTGGCTCGAATCTACGGCCCTCGGAAGTACCGAGCTGAGCAGCGGCGATGTCCACCCTTCCAGGAGGGCAAGCATACTGATGCAAATAACCAGGAAATACATTCTGTCCGTCAATGGCATAAAGCCAATAATCATAGCTGTAAGCAGGATTGTTTTCATAACTGGCAAACAGAGCAGAAGGCTTGTAAACTTCCACTTCTGAAGCAGCAGTGGAGCAGTAAAGCCTGCCACAAGACCGGCAGCCCCCCTTAAAAGCGGCAGCAGGGACGCCATGAAGGCAGACCCTGTCTGCTGATAAAGCGTGGTGGTGAATACCATGATGTACACCACGTCACCAAGCGATGAACACGTATTTGTAATCAAATATTGATAAAAAGCAGACTTCTTCATATAAACACCATTCCTATGAGGCAAATTGATGTGTTGTAATTTTCATACTAATAAAATATACCATATTATGGATTTAAACAGATGTAAAAAAAAGACTGCCCACACAGCTGGCAGTCTAAGAATATAAGAATAAAGGAATTTCCACCATTTTATTAATCGCGAAAGCCATTCTAATAGGTAACCTGCCGGCAGCTGACGGCCCTCTTATCTCTTATCCCTTTTCCCCTTGTTATGTAATTCCATTTCCATGAAAAAACTGTTCGGATCCTCCTCATACTCAGCAAAAGGGCCGCAATAATGGAAGCCAAAGCTTTCATACAGCTTCCTTGCCGGGGCAAAAGCTTCCATCGACCCGGTTTCTAAAGAAACTTTCTTGTAGCCACGATTGCTGCATTCATCCAGGATATGCTGCAGCATCCTCTTGGCTGCGCCTTTTCTAAGATGCCGGGATGAAGTGCGCATGGATTTTACTTCACCATGAACGGGGCTCAGCTCCTTCAAAGCCCCGCAGCCAAGCAGTTCGCTCCCCTCCCAGGCACACCAGAAACTCACACCGGGCTGTTTTAATTTTTCAACCCCTAACGCATGGATGCTCTCGGGCGGGGAACTTTCCTGCATCCCCTGCAGATGCTCCCTGATCAGCTCCTGCACCACTGGATTTGTCAGGTCGTCCATTCTGATTTCCATCTGATATACCCCTTCCGTACATACATAAATTTCCCCCGGCTATATTCCATAAATCGGAGTTCCGAACCGTACTGGATTTTCTCTCATCGGTTATAAAAATATATTAACTTGTTTTAATCGATTATATAAGTATGAATTTTGTACCCAGACGGGGACAAAGTGTTTCCGAAGAAGCCGTTAAATTTTCGAACTGTGTGGTAAAATTGGGTAAAAATTAATAGGCGGTGTTTAAGGCTTGGAACCTAAATGGCTGGAATGGGCAAAACAACTGCAATCCATAGCACAGGCAGGGTTAACTTACTCTAAGGATGTGTATGACCTGGAAAGATTTGAGTCAATAAGAAACATAAGTGTTGAAATGATGACGCAGCAAACAGATTCAAACTATGAAATTATCAAAGGTCTTTTTGCAAATGAAACCGGTTATGCAACACCAAAAGCCGATATCAGGGCTGTTGTATTTAGAGACAATAAAATCTTGATGGTGAAAGAAAACACTGACGGAGGCTGGTCGCTGCCTGGAGGCTGGGGAGATATTGGATTAACTCCAGGAGAAGTGGCAGTAAAGGAAACGAAAGAAGAATCGGGGTTTGATGTTAGAGCTTTAAAGATGATTGCTGTAATGGACAAGAAATGTCATCCTCATCCACCTTCACCCTATCACGTGTATAAAATATTTATCCAATGTGAAATTATTGGCGGGCAGCCAAAAGAAGGTATTGAAACGAGTGCCGTTCAGTTTTTCACTGAAAGGGACTTGCCGCCATTATCGGCAGCCAGAAATACGGAGTCACAGATTCAAATGATATTTAAACATTTACATAACCCACAAGAGTCTGTCTATTTTGATTGATCTTTTCACTGGTGTGGAAATGACTTTTCCTGTTCCGAAGCTTTTTGAATGATTTATGACAAATGAAGCTAATTACAGGTGAATTACATATTTTTGTAGAAAAAGAAGGTATGAGTATTTATTAGATGGGGTGTTAGTATCAGTCAATCAGCCTTTTTACAAAAGAAGAATTCATATTTATTGTTATTCGGATTGGGCATTTCAACCCTGGGAGATTTTATTTACCTGGTAGCGATAAATGTTTTGGTATTAAAACTGACGGGCTCAGCGGCGGCTGTGGCCGGTTTATGGATTATAGGCCCTGTAGCTGCGATGTTAACAAAGTTCTGGTCTGGCAGCATAATTGACCGTTTAAACATCCGGAGAATCATGATTGGAGCAGATATCATTCGGGCGGTTTTGGTCGCAGTCATCCCGTTCCTCGGCTCTATTTGGCTCATCTATCTTTGTCTTTTCTTCCTCTCGATTTCAAAAGCTTTCTTTGAACCTGCGGCACTAAGTTATATTACCTCTGTTGTTCCTGAGAAAGGGCGAAAGCAATTCAATTCTTTCAGAAGCCTGATCACTTCAGGTGCTTTTTTGATTGGTCCTGCCATTTCAGGAGCATTGCTGCTCGTTGCCACTGTTCATATATCCATATGGATAAATGCTGTTTCCTTTCTTGTATCGGCGGTATTGATGTATCTTTTGCCAGATGTCACTGCACAGGCACACACAGTAACCAAATTTAATCTGAAAGTACTACGGAGCGACTGGAAAGAAGTATTTACCTTCAGTCAAAGCAATACCTTCATAGTAAAGGTGTACTTCCTGGCTCAGTTCTTTATGATTGTGGCACTGGGAATGGATGCTCAAGAGGTTGTCTTTACGCAAAAGGTATTGCATTTATCGGAAACACAATTCGGCCTCCTCATAAGTTTGACCGGAGTGGGTTCTATTATAGGAGCAGCCGCTGTTTCACTTGCGGCCGATAAGCTGTCCATAAAAGCTCTGTTATCCCTTGGGTATTTAATGGTGTCTGCCGGATATCTCATCTATGCTTTTTCATTTTCATTCTGGAGCGTGGCTGTTGGATTTATGGTTTTAGGTTTTTTCAACTCTTTTTCGAACACCGGATTTATGACGTTTTACCAATACAACGTCCCGCTTCACATGATGGGGCGGATTTCCAGCATTTACGGTACCTTTCAAAGTTTTCTCCAGATTCTATTTATATTGCTGATTGGTTTTACAGGTGACATCATTCCGGTCAGGTACAGTATCATTTCTGCCTCGACCCTATTGCTGGTGCTGAGTATTCTGCAAATATGGCTGGTCCTTAATCCGAGCGGATCCAGGTATTTTGAAGAAGAAACAGAACATAAAAGTATTTCATGAAAATTTTAGCATGACGTTCAACTTATAGCAGCAACCTGCTTTAAAAGCTAATTTATAGTAACAGTTGGTAGATGACTAAAATAAGACCTTGCAATAGGTCCTCTTTTTCTCTTCAGGCAGAATGAAAATGGAGTCGAATTTAGACCTCTTTTAGTGTACAGATCGTCTCCAATGCTTCTGTAAATAGATCCTTTTTTCGCTCTATTTCACTAAGTTCATTTTTCACTTTTAAAATGGAGTTCAATAAAACTTCATCTCTTACAGGAGAATGGACGTTCTCTTCAATTAGTTCAAAAGAGGTTAATTGGACTTCAAGGTTTCCTGTGAGAAGGTGCTTAATTAACGTTTCCAGATAGGCTGAACAATCAAAGGGTTTTAAAGCATATAACAATGAACCCCTATGTCCTAATGTTTTGGGATCATTTATCATTTCAATTAATGGCTTAACTGCTTTTTCATCTCCAATATCGCTAAGTGCTAAGGCAATTGAATTTCGTAAATTATGATTTTCTGTGCTTTTTAAATAATTTATAAGAATAGGCACTGCTTCTTTGTCTTTCATTTGTCCTGCTTTCTCTAACAAACTTGCTGCTTCCTCTAAACGTTCATTCATTAATGCATCTATTAATACTGCTTGTACATTCATGATTTCACTCCATATTTCTTTTTTATGGTTCCAGTCGAGGGAAGGATGAAACTCTGAATCAGGTAATTTTAATTTATCAAAAGGAGCCGCGATCCGAAATAAGCATCAATCATCTTCAGACAGCTATCTATAAAGGGTAATGATGGTGAACCGGATCCACAGGTACCTTTGCCAGCCTGACCGGAGAACTGGTAATGAATACATTTAAAAAAACCAGCTCCCCCTTAACATGGAAGCTGGTTTTCTCAACTTATTATTTTTTGCGGATCTTCTCGATTTCGTCTGCGACGAATTGAACGGAAGTCCCGACAACCACCTGGATGGAGTTCGGTCCGACTACATTGATGCCCGGTACTCCGGCAGAGTTGATTTTGTTTTTATCAACTGCATCCATGTCTTTGACTTCAACCCGGAGGCGGGTAACACAGTTATCTACAGAAGTGACGTTTTCATCGCCGCCAAGGCCTTCGTAGATGGTTGCAGCCATAGCAGTAAACTTGCTGTCACCCGTTTTGGTGTCGGCAGCCACTGCTTCATCTGCTTCCTCAACACGTCCTGGAGTTGTCAGATTGAATCTGGTGATAAGGAACCTGAATAGGAAGTAGTAGATGACGGCGAACACAAGGCCCTGCACGATCAGCATGTACGGCTGGTTCGCGAGCGGCAGCCTTGAGCTTAATACGAAATCGACGAAGCCGGCACTGAAGCCGAAGCCTGCTGTCCAGTTAAACATGGCTGCCACGGCCAGGGAAATACCTGTCAATGCAGCATGGACCAGATAAAGTGCCGGAGCAACGAACATGAACGCGAATTCAAGCGGCTCTGTAACACCTGTGAAGAAAGAAGCAAAACCGGCAGCAAGCATCAGGGATGCCACAGTTTTCTTCTGCTTCGTACGCGCTGTATGATACATGGCAAGCGCTGCTGCCGGAAGTCCGAACATCATGATTGGGAAGAAGCCGGCCTGATACATGCCTGTTACACCTTTTTCCCCTTTTCCTGCCCAGAAGTTTCCGATATCATTAATTCCCGCCACATCAAACCAGAATACGGAGTTCAATGCGTGATGGAGTCCTGTCGGGATTAATAATCTGTTGAAGAAGCCGTAAAGGCCTGCGCCAACTGCACCAAGCTTACTGATTGCTTCACCGAATGATACGAGCCCGGTGAAAATAGCCGGCCAAACAAAGAATAGAACTAATGAAGCGAAAAGCATGGCCACTGCAGACATGATCGGCACAAGGCGTTTTCCTGAGAAAAAGGCCAGTGCATCCGGCAGTTTAACGTCACTGAAGCGGTTATACATCGATGCTGCAACCAGACCTGAAAGGATACCGATGAATTGGTTTCCAATTTTGCCAAATGCCGCATTGACTTTATCAGGTTCCACTCCCTGAAGCATCGCTACTGAATTCGTAGAAAGCAGGGTAGTGATTACGAGATAAGCGACCAAACCACTCAATGCGGCAGAACCGTCGCGGTTTTTCGCCATACCGAGCGCGACACCCACCGCGAACAGGATACTCATGTTATCAATTATGGATGATCCAGCCTTGATCAAGAAGGCAGCAACCGGGCTGTCTGCACCCCAGCCTGACGGGTCGATCCAATAGCCGATTCCCATCAGGATTGCAGCAGCAGGAAGCACTGCTACCGGCAGCATCAAGGAACGGCCGATTCTTTGTAAATATTTCATCATTGTAAATTCCCCCCGTGTAACATCATACTATAATCGTACAGGCATAGAATAGTAGAAATTATCGATCCTCCCCCACTTTTGGCATGATAAGCATAATTCTATAATGAAAATAAAGACGTGCCTATTTTAATTATAATGACTAATATTCCAAATATTCAATAAGATTTATCTTTTTTCAAGAATTAATACCCAGAAGGATTCTCCTTATTGTGAGTCTAAATGCCTAATATCACAGGACAGTACAAGAAAAAGCAGCAGATAAGGCCGAGTGAACATGGGTGATTACCCGTTCAGACACAAATATTCTATTTCGACAATAATATACAGCAAAGGATTACAGCCATTTCCAAATGGCAGCAGTTACTATAAAGCTAAAAAAGTTTATCAGAGGTGGCGCATGCTAATATCAGAGCTTGACAGTGAAAATCTTACAGACAGCCAGATGGATAGACTTCTATTTAAAAACATGAAGGATGACAATCGAAATGGGGACTGTATCTTTGTGGCCGGCAGCAGAAAGGCGGTCCATTACAGGCTGCCAAAAGCCGTGCAGCTCTATGAATCCGGCCGGGCGGGCAAGATTTTATTCTCCGGAGGAGTGACATGGCCGGGTGACGAATTCCCCGAGGCAGTCTGTCTGAAAAACAGGGCTGAAGCACTCGGCATTCCTGAAAAAGATATTTTAATTGAAGATAAATCCCTTCATACAAAGGAAAATGTCCTCGCTTCCCTGCTTGTGCTGGACCGGGAATTCCATTTGCATACGATCGGCAGACTGATCGTCGTCACGGCTGCCTTTCATATGAGAAGGCTGCATATCACAATGAAGACCTATATGCCAGGTTGGATTTCTTATACTCTTTGCCCTGTTCATGACAGCACCAGTAAAAATTGGAAGACGAGTGAAACGGGACGAATGCGTGTGGAAGCCGAATCTAAAAAGCTGATCAGTTATGTCAAAATGGGAGCCCTTTCTGATGAGAATATCGATCTATAAAAATACACCCCGGCTCCCATGAAAGCCGGGGTGTATTTCATTGATTCTTAGAAATCATAATTATCGATGTTTTCCTTGGTGAAGATGACTCGTTCCGGCAGGAGAATAATTCCGCTGTCATCCGCTTTATAATCATAGCCCTGGATCGAGTTGTCTTCTATTTTGACTTCCCCAATGCCTGGGACCTCAAAGCTGTCCCCTACCTTCAAACCTTTTTCTTTGACTGTCATCAGATAGGCGGTGTAAGCCGCGATGGCTCCCTGCTGCTTCACATCCCACAGACCAAATTGCTGGACGGTATCCCTTTTTACGAAGTCCCTCATAACATTTGGAGTTGAAAAACCGGTAATGGCTACTTTTTTTGCCTTACCCAGATTTTCTGCTGCCTGTGCCATCGCTGGCAGTGCTGTGGCATCAGGACAGATTACCGCGTTGATATCCGGATACGTTTTCAGAATGCTCTCGCCGACAGACAATGATTTCTGGGCATTATTCTCTCCATATTGGGTAGTTACGATTTCCCAGCCTGGATATTTATCGGCAATGATCTTTTTAGCTTCAGTCACCCACTGATTTTGATCTGTTACAGAAGGGCTGGAATAGAAGAAAGCCACCTTCCCTTTATCGCCGATCTGTTTAGCTGTCATATCAATCAGCAGCTGTCCGAGCTGCTCCGGCGTTCCTTGATTGATATAGAACGATCGATCCTTAGGGTTTACATCTGAATCCCAGGTCAAAACCTTTACACCTTTTTTCCTGGCACGATTGAGTGCTGCAGACAGTCCGTCGACTGATGTTGAGGAAACCATGATGGCATCGTAACCCTGGTTGACAAAGGTATTGATATATTTAACCTGCCCGGAAACCGTTGCTTCAGATGGACCGTCATACTTCAGTTCCACCCCGAGTTTATCAGCCATTTCCTTGGCACCTTCACCCCCGGAGGTGAAGAACCCCACTCCTGTCAGTTTTGGTATGAACGCGAGCTTCACATCTTTGCTGTCCTTCTTTTCCGTTCCGCTGCTGCTGTTGCTGCAGGCAGCCAGGCTTCCTATTAGAATAAGAGCAATCATTAGATTCAGCACTTTTTTATGTGTCATCGTGATCCTCCTCATACTTTTAGATTTGATGCCGTTTTGTCATGCTTTACCAAAGCCTTGAATATCCCTTTAATCCTGCTTTGTCTGAGCAATACCGTAAAGATCAGCAGCAGTCCGATCGCAATGCCCGCCTGCTCGCTGGCAAGGCCAGCCATCTGCAGACCGTATTGCATGATTCCGACCACCATACTTGCCAGCACCGTTCCGGCAATGGTTCCCTGACCTCCGAGGATGCTGGCACCGCCCAGGACAACTGCTGTAATGACCGGCAGGACCGCTTCCGACCCGAGATCAGCCCTGGCTGAACTGAAATAGGAAGTCAGCAGGACACCCCCGAGACCGCCCCCGAGGCCGCTCAGCATATAGGCACTGATGATGACCGGCTTCACCCGGATTCCGCTGTAATGGGCCGTCTTTGGATTGATGCCTGTCAGGAACAATCTTCGTCCGTACCTGGTGTAGTGCAGAAGCCAGCAGAAAATAAGGGTCAGCAGTCCTAAGAACCAGAGCGGATTCGGTATCCCAAGCAGGCTTCCGTTGGCCATTCCTGAAAAGGCATCTGGAAAACCAGTGATGCCTTCATATCCGGATGCCTTTGATCCCCCGGATATGACGAGTGCGATACCGGAATACAGAAACATGCCGCCGAGAGTGACGACAAGCGGCTGGACATTGGCTGCTGTGATAATCAGACCGTTCAGCAGACCGGCAGCGATCGCGGCAGTCAATGCAGCCAATACAGCAAGTGTGAGCGGCACCCCTTCCTTCCAAAGCACCCCGGTAAGGATGGATGACAAGCCCATGATGGAGCCTACGGAAACATCAATGCCTCCTGTAATGATGACGAGGGTCATGGGAATGGCAGCCATGCTGATGTACATGAAATCATTCATGCTGAATAGGAGATTACCCAGATTCATGAATCCCGGGCTGATGATTCCAAACACCATAAGTTCCAGCAGCAGAAGGAGAATCAAAAAGAATTCCCAGCGGATGAATGGTCTGATTTTCTTCACGGTCCCTCCCTCCTCTTGTTTTTCCTGAGTGCCGCTTGGTCTTTCCCCCTGAGATATCCCTGGAGGCGGCTGTCACCTGCCACAATCAGGAGAAGCAAGGCACCTGATAATGCATTATTCCAATAAGCCGGTATCTTCAGATACACGAGTGAAGTGTTGATCGCTTCAAGGAAAATCGCTCCCAAGGCAGCACCTGGCAGTGAGCCTAGGCCGCCGGACAAACTCACACCGCCAAGTACTGAAGCCGCTATCACCTGAAGTTCTATCCCTGTACCAGTACCATTTGGCACAAAGCCGATGTTCATGACAAAAATACAGGCGGCGATACCGGCAGATGCTCCGGAAAAGATGAAGGCAAGAATTTTGACCCTCTTCACCGGCAGTCCAATGAGTCTCGCCCCTGCCTCATTATCGCCTGCTGCAAAGAAGCAGCGGCCTCCCTTCGTATGCGCGAGGAAAAGATGGGCGGCAGCAAGGAGCAGGATGCCTGCCCATACCGGGACAGGAAGGCCCATCATCTCGGAGGATGAGAGTTTTTTAAAAGAGTTTGGAATATCCTCAATCCATTTTCCTTCCGTATAAAGAAGCATACAGCCCCGGATGATGCCCATTGTCCCGAGCGTCATGATGATGGCCGGAATTCGGAATTGGACCACCCCTGCACCATTGACCGCACCGATGAACGCAGCTGCAGCGATGGCAGCGAGCATCGCCGTTCCCGCCCCAGCCCCGCCAGAAAGCAAGGTTCCGCATATGGCAGCGGACAGTCCCATGACCGACCCGGCCGAAACATCAATATTCCCTGTGATCAGCACGAAGGATTGCCCGATGGCGAGGATAAGGAGGATCATGCTTGATTTCATAATCATGGATAATGTATCAACAGAGGTAAAGACAGGATTAATAAGCCCGATAGTCAGGATAAATAGAGCCAGGATGAAAAGAATGGATGCCTCCCGGAACCGGAGGAGCACGTATGCGTATTTCATTCGGCTTCCTCCCCCGTAACGCCATATGATGCTTTTGTGATGTTATCCAGTGTCAAATCTGCCCCTGATAGTGTTTTTGACAGCTTCCCCTCATGCAGGATCATGGCCCGGTCACAGATGCTGATGATTTCCTCAAAATCAGAGGAAATCAGGATCACACCGTGACCTGCTTCCTTCAAATCCTCGATGATTTCGTATATATCAAGCCGCGCTCCTGCATCGATCCCTCTTGTAGGTTCATCCAGTATGATGACCTTTGGCTCTGCTGCAAGATATTTCGCCAGGACGGTCTTTTGCTGATTGCCTCCCGAAAGCGACCAGACAGGCTGCCTGGCACTCTCCGCTTTCACCTTCAATTTCCCCATATAGGATTCTGCCAGCTCCGTCTCCATTCGTGAGAGCAATAGTTTTCCTTTCATCCTTCCCAGTGTAGTGGAGGCAATATTGCCCGCAATCGAGGCTTCAGCAAAAATGCCATGTGCATGGCGGTCTTCCGGGACATACACCATTCCTTTTTTCAGCCGCATATGGACCGGCAGGCAGGTTATCTCCTCCCCTTCCAGGATGATTTCCCCGCTGTACGCCGCACTAATTCCCATGACTGCTTCAGCGAGCTCTGTTCTTCCAGCTCCGACAATGCCTGCAATCCCAAGGGTTTCCCCTTCTGACAGGGAAAAGCTGATATCTTGAAAACGCTTACCAGAAAGACCGCAAATTTCCAATACCGCTGTCTTCTTCATGGATACTGCCTTTTCCCTGCCCTTTGCAGGAACCGCCCCTTCCGGCATAAGACTGGCGGCCAGCCGGCTGTAAGTGAATTTTGCCGCACGGTCATGGGCAGCTATCCTGCCATCACGCAGGATGGTAACCACATCTGCCAGCTCAAGGATTTCGGTAAGCCGATGTGTGATATAGATGATCCCTTTTCCTGCCTGTGAAAGATTTTTCACGGTGCTAAACAGACTTTCTATTTCATTGGGAGTCAGGGTGGATGTTGGTTCATCCAGAATCAGGAGCTCTGAATTCCTGATCAAGCCCCGTAGCAGTTCCACCAGCTGCTGTTCTGCTATTGAAAGGGTGCCTGCAAGCCTCGATAAATCCATAGTCCAGCCGAGACTAGAAACTAGCTCCTTGGCTTTGCGGCCCCATTCCCCCGCAGAACCCTTCAGCCCGATTATGACATTTTCTCTCACACTCATATGCGAAAAAATAAGCGGTTCCTGAGGCACAAGGTAAATGCCATGCCTGTGTGCCTCTGCGGGGGTGTGGAAGGACACCCTTTTCCCAGCCGCCTCCATTATCCCTGAGTCAGGGCGGTACAGTCCGGTGATAATCTTCATCAGGGTGGATTTCCCTGCCCCATTTCCCCCTGCAAGCGCATGTATACAGCCTCTTTCAACCGTGAGATTGACCCCTTTTAATACTGTGTTTCCATCAAACTTTTTCCATATCTCCTCCAAACGCAGCAAGGGTGATTTGTCCATATATCCACCTGCCTTTTCGTTCAACTTTTTTCATGCCTCTAAACGTTTGTTGAATCTGCTTACAGCATTTTATCTGCCATTCATCCACCTTAGAACCGGACGCAGCGGTAAAATTTTCGGATTCATAATGAGCCTATGATGGTCATATGTTGTAGCAACCGTCATTTGTTGAAAGGAAGCGTGAGGCATGAAAGGCTCTGCATTCGAAGAAAATCTTCTCATTAAAGCTGCCTGGTACTACTACAAGAACAATCTCACCCAAAATGAAATAGCCGATATTCTCGAGCTGTCCCGGAACAAGGTTGTCCGCCTGCTTGAAAAAGCGAGGAGCGACGGAATCGTCCAGTTCAACATTAAAGGAAGCGGCATGAACTGCCTGAGCACCGAATGCGATTTCATCAAATTCTTCGGCCTCTCAAATGCCTATATCATTCCTACAGTGAATAAAGATCTTCCCGGCTCACTTGCTCAGGCTGCCTCTCAATTCCTGGAAAACAGACTGGAGGACGGAGATATGCTTGGCATCGGCTGGGGCGAAGCAGTGTCAAAGACTCTCCAGTCCATGAATAACCATATTGCTGACAAGGTTTCCATTGTCACCTTGACAGGAGGAGTCAATCATTATTTCCAAAATCAGCATGAAATGAACCCGGGACTCAGCAAATTTGGCGGCAGGATCCATATGGTGCCGGCTCCTTTCCTTGCCTCGTCACAGGAAATGGCTGACAGCCTTCTCTCGGAGCCTTCCGTGGGGAGCATTTTGCAGCTTGCAGGCATGTGCACGCACACGCTTGTTGGAATAGGCGGTCTTTCGGCTGATGCCACGATCGTGAAGGAACAAAAGATGACTGTTTCAGATATGGCCTATATAAAGAGCCAAAAAGGAGCAGGTGATATATTAGGGCAATTCTTTGACAGGGATGGCCATATCCTTCATCTGCCTCACCATAAACAGCTCATTGGCATCTCCCTGGAGAAATTGAAGAAGGCGGATAATGTCATCGGTGTCGCCGGAGGCAGGAATAAAACCGATGCCATATACGGCGCACTGAAAGGCGGCTATATCAACACATTGATCACCGATGAACAGACGGCACTGACTCTTATGGAAAAGGAGGCAAAAGAATAAAATGGATACCATACTGTCCCTTGATGCAGGAACAGGCAGCATAAGGGCTGTACTGTTTGACACGGAAGGCAGGCAGCTCGCCTGCGCCCAGCAGGAATGGAGTCACCCTTCTGACCCAAGTTTCCCGGGGTCGATGAATTTTGACGTAGAACATAACTGGAGGCTGGTAACAGGCTGCATCCGTGAGCTTCTCACCCTATCCAAAGTGAATCCCGCTTCCATCCGGGCAATCAGTGCAGCCAGCATGCGGGAAGGATTTGTTATCTACGACAGCAGGGGTTCTGAGATCTGGGCATGCGCGAATGTAGATTCCCGGGCAGGTGCTGAAGTGCTTGAGCTGCAGAGCATTCGGGAATCTTTTGAAAAAGAAATCTATTTGAAAACCGGGCAGACTTTTGCCCTCGGAGCCCTGCCCCGCCTTCTCTGGCTCAAGAAATACCAGCCGGATATTTATGAAAGGGCTGCGGCCATTACCATGCTCAATGATTGGATGCTGTATCGGCTGAGCGGAGTTCTCCAGGCTGATCCGTCAAATGGGTGCACAACCGGCATGTTCAGCCTGGAAACACGCACGTGGGATCCGTCGATTGCCACAGGCTGCGGGCTGAAGGAAGACTTGTTTCCTCCTGTCCATGAAGCCGGCACCGTCATTGGTGCAGTCACGGAGAAAGCATCAGCTGAAACCGGCCTAGCAGCAGGAACGACAGTTGTATCAGGGGGTGGTGATGCTCAGCTTGCTTCCATTGGTGTTGGTGTGGTGAAGGACGGCCAGGCTTTTGTCTGCGGCGGCAGCTTCTGGCAGCAGGAGGTGAACATCTCGAGGCCCGAAGTAGACCACGGGGCCAGGATCCGGGTGAATTGCCATGCGGTCCCTTCGCTATGGCAGTATGAAACGATCGCTTTTTACCCGGGACTTGTAATGAGGTGGTTCAGGGATGCCTTCTGCCAGGAGGAAAAACGTGAAGCAGATGCACGAGGTTTGGATGTATATGAAGTGCTGGAAGAAAAGGCTGCCCGTGTTCCTGCCGGCTCACACGGAATCATGCCGATTTATTCCGATGTTATGAATTTCATCTCTTGGCGTCATGCGTCCCCAAGCTTCATCAATCTCACTCTTGATCCGGATATCTGCGGCAAGAAGGAGATGTTCCGGGCAATTGAAGAGAATGCCGCTCTTGTGACCCTCGGGAACCTGAAGCTGATTGAAAAAGTCAGCGGCCGCTTCCCCCATGAAGTCGTATTTGCCGGTGGTGCGGCGAAAGGCAGGCTATGGCCGCAGATTCTTGCTGATGTGCTCGGTATAAAGGTAAAGGTGCCGGTGGTCAAGGAAGCCGCTGCCTTAGGCGCCGCCATTGCGGCCGGTGTCGGGGCGGGCATCTACCCGTCCATGGAGGATGCTTCCGGCAGGCTTGTGAAATGGGAAGCTGAGTACCACCCTGATCCGAAAACCCACAGCATCTACAAGGATGTCTTCTCACGCTGGCAAAAAATTTATAAACACCAGCTCCAGCTTGCAGACGAAGGATGGACGGAACATATGTGGAAAGCTCCGGGTGCGGAGGCAAAATGATGGAGGTGGCAGGATGCATAAGGTGAATGAATCCGAGTCTCATTACCGCTTCGGGGATTGGGGTCCGAAGTATTTGTCAAAGGGTCCGAATATAGATATTGGAATTGTGGTGTTAAAGCCCGGCCAGGACTTTCAGAACCATTACCACACCATTTGTGAGGAATGCTTTTATATTTTGGAAGGAGCCATAGACTTTTATATTGACAACAGGAAAGTGAACGTAAAAAGCGGCGACTTACTTCAGGTGAGTCCCGGTGAATCCCATTATTTAATCAACACCTCCAATGAACATTTCAAAGCGCTGTTCATTAAGTCGCCCCATATTGCGGATCGTGACTCTGTGAACACAGCCAACCCTATTATTGATAAGGAGTGAAGAGCATGAGCTGGGGATTGAAAAACAGAATGAACGCCATCCTTCCTGAAGGAAAAGCAGTAATGCTTGCCATTGACCATGGCTATTTCCTCGGACCTATCCACGGGCTGGAAAAGCCGGAGGAAACGGTCAAGGAGCTGATGCCATATACAGACTCCCTGTTCGCAACCAGAGGTGTGCTGGCATCCGCCATTCCTGAGGACTGCAGCAAACCGGTTCTCCTCAGGGTTTCCGGAGGACCGAGCATCGTCGGCCGCGATCTCGCCAATGAAAATCTGGTGACTCCCATAAAGGAAGCACTGCGCCATAACGCCCTCGGAGTTGGAGTTTCCATCTTTGTTGGCTCAGACTACGAAACCCAGACCGTCACAAATCTCGCCCATGCCGTGACCGAAGCGCATGAATACGGCCTTCCCGTCCTTGCTATAACCGCTGTCGCCAAGGAACTCCAAAAACGGGAGGCGCGGTTTCTCGCCCTGGCCTCCCGCATCGGTGCTGAAATGGGCGCCGATATCATCAAAACCTACTACTGCGAAAACTTCGAGAAGGTTACCAGCACCTGCCCGGTCCCCATAGTCATCGCAGGCGGACCAAAGCTCGATACCATGAAAGAAGCACTCGAAATGACATATAACGCCCTTGCCCAGGGAGCAGCCGGTGTCGACATGGGCCGCAACATCTGGCAATCCGACTACCCCGCTGCCATGATCCAGGCCATTCATGCGATTGTACGGAAGAACTTCAGCGTAACAGAAGCCTTGGAGCTTTATGAGGATGCAGCTGGTGAGAAATCGAGCTGAATGCTTGAGGATTATAGAATAGCTGCCCGTTTTTTGTAACGGGCTTTTTATTTTGTTGTTCTGTGTTATCTAACTTTAAGACCAAGTAGAGGTAGTGTTCCTTAAGACCATTTCTGAAATTTCTTTTAAGACAATTTCCGGACGATTCTAAAGCAATATTGGTCTTGAAATTTTCTTTAGGACCATTTTCAGCCGATCTTAAAGCAATAGGTCTTAAAATTTCTTTTAAGACAATTTCCGGCCAATCTTGGAGCAATACTGGCCTTGAATTTTCCTTTAAGACCATTTTCGGCTGATTTCCCAGCTATACTGGTCAAAAAAAAGAGCCAGCCAGACACTAACAGAAATAGTGGATTGGCCGTAAGAAATAAACAACCATCTGCGCTGCTATAATAACATCCAAAAAGTTAAGCGGCTTTCTCATCCCCCCAAAAAGGACAAAATAAAAACCCAGGCTGTAATCAGCCTGGGTTCCTGCCGCATATGCCGTATTCTATAAGAAAGTTTTAAACCACCACTCCTCAAAGTGGGTGTTTGCAGGAACGGCCCTGTATGTCCTCCCTGCCATATAGGCGGAGGCTTGTCATTCTCGTTCCAATATAAAACTCCCTGTTACAGCTTAAAGGTTAAAACTTAATTATTCACAACGTACAAAGCAGCGTTTGTTTTAATAGTATACTCACTCCAGCGGGAAATGACAATGGTAAAATTATGTAATGACCGGGAAATGGGGACTGCCCCCCATAAAAGGCGCAATAAACCCTTGATACATCTGCATTTTAATGTTTGGGAAATAGGGGACTGTCCCCCTATTTTTTTTGGACCAGGGCTATTGCGCGGATCATGGAGCCGATGAACATGGTGGCTGCACCTCCAAGGAGGAGGATGAGAAATTGGTTTTTAGTTATGATGTCAAGAGGGTATAGGATGCCGCAAAGAATGAATAGGAATCCTATGAGCGAGAGTCCCCAGCCTAGTTTTTTCAAGATGTATTTCACCTGCACTTCAGAAAGGAATTTTCCTTTATTATAACCTTTGAGATCTTCTTATTAAAGATTTCTGTCCTCCTACACCGCAGCCATCTGGTATAATTTTAAGGGAGGTGTTTCATATGAGGCTTTTCTTAAAGGCTATTTTCTGCTCTTTGTTCCTTCACCTGATTTTCGTCGGACTCCCGCTGCTGGCAGGATATATCCGGACACTCTTCTACCGCCCTTCAGGTGAGGGCTGGTCCAATATGGTTGTGCTCGACAGTAAGATCAGTGTTGGCTTCGTCTTTTCCCCTGTTTTCTTCCTCCTATCCTTTGCAGGTACGGCTATATTCTGCGGCCTCCTGCTTCAATATTATCCACTGCTGACGGGCTGGCTGCGAAAAAGGATGAATCCATGATTTTTCCACATAAAATAAACATGAGTTTTCTACTCGCAGAACGTACATGGAAAGGACCAGAACAAGACTGAAGTCATACACTTTTGGCGGTGGAGCGGAGTAAGGCGCAGGCAGAATGCAAGCAAGATAAATGATGTCCACACCTAGTTGCAGGCTACTTATGATACATGCAGCTCCGCTCCTTTTCCACAAAAAAACGGAATCACTTCACCTGGATAGGATGGTTGATTCCGTTTTTTATGTTTTCTGTCAGATTTGATCAGCTGCTCCTGTTTTGTCCTTGTCTTGCGGGTTATTGGCTTCACTGCCCAAATACCCCTGCTTTTCATCGGATTTCTCTCCCCTTCACGAATTCTCTTTTCCCTGGCTTTCCTCGCACTGCTTTTTGCCATCAAAATCACTCCCTGCTTGTTTGTTTTATTATATAACAGCTCCATTAATAGCGATACAGGATTTGGCTATTCATTAAGATAAGCTGATGTGCAAAAATCAAATTCAATTCTCTCCTGTCAAATCTCTCGCCCTCTTATGGCAGGCAAGCTTCCAAAACGGATAATTAATAAAATAAATGCAAAGATACCTATAAACTTTACAAATCACCTGACGATATAGTAAACAAGAATTTATAACAAACTGATAAAGGCAAACTTTTCCGAAAGGTAAGGACGCAAAGCCATGAGCCTAACCGCTGAACATTCTAGCGCAGGGTCGTCAGGCTGCCAGGCTCTCTTTAACTGAGCTGTGGCTGCTTTTAAGGAGGGCAAATCAATGAGAAAAAAATTAATGGTGGTTTTATTCATGATGTTTATGGCAGGATCAGGCATCCGGGCAGAGGCTGGAGTCCAGCAGGACCATGCCACATGGCTCTGGAATCCGTGGATGATTGTGGATGATGAATCCGGCACCCTGGCTTTTCTTGAAACCAAAAAATTAAATAAGGTGTATGTGCAGATTGACCGGGATATTCCTGCGTCTGTGTATAGAAGCTTTAATGAAAAAGCGATTGGGAAAGGCATACGGGTATATGCACTTGACGGAGCTCCTGACTGGGCTGCCCCAAAAGGATACACGAGCCAGGACAGATTAATGACCTGGATTGGCAGCTATCAAAATGGCTCAACGCAATCGCAGAAGTTTAGCGGTATCCATTTGGATGTGGAGCCTTATCTATATCAAGGATGGAATTCGAACCGCGCTGAAACCATCAAATCCTATCAGGCACTGCTGACTAAGGCCAAAACGAGCGCAGATTCTTTAAAGATGGAACTCGAAGCAGATATCCCCTTTTGGTTTGATGAAATTTCCTACAAAAACACGTATGGGAAAGGAATATTAGCTGAGTGGGTTATTTCCAAGACCAATGGTGTGACCATCATGGCGTACCGTGACTCCGCTGCCATGATTGCAGAACTAGTCAAAAACGAAGTGGGCTATGCAGCGAAATACGGAAAACGAGTTGTGGCAGGTGTTGAGACCGGACAAACAAGCGAAGGAAACCAAATTTCATTTTTTGAAGAAGGCGAGAGCTATATGAACACCCAGCTTGAGGCTCTCAGGAGTTCCTATGCCAATACCCCTGCTTTCGGCGGCACCGCCGTCCATCATGTGGGCAGCTGGCTCACTATGAAACCATGAGTAAGTCCTGAAGTATATAATAACAGACAAAAGCACCGGAGACTAAATTCCGGTGCTTTCTCTATTCTTACATAACAGACTTCGGAGGGCCAAGCTGCGCGAGGAACTTTTTGTATTGAAAATACATGGCGATCCTCCAGGGCACGATCATGCCGAATGCCAGAATCCAGAACATGCCGCTCAGCTGTCCGAGATCTATGGTTGCGCTCAGGATGAACTTGGCTGCGATCCTGATTATCAATAACCCAATCAAAATGAAAACAAAAGCTTTCGATCTTTTTAAATATATATGATTCTCTCTTATCTCGAACGTCGAGGTTTTAATTAACAGAATGGAAAATAACAGGCCCACTGTGACGGCCTCAAGGCATTCAGATGCTGTGACCCGGAATTCCGGAAATATGAACATAAGTGCCCCGGTGCTCATGAAGATCGGGGGCAGAATGATCTTTTTGGCAGATACTGGGCGTTTGGCTGCCTTTAAACGGATAAAGATGACCATGGAGGCCATTAATGCAGCAAATATAGAAGAGAGATAAATCATCATGCCTGTGTCACCCTTTATCATTATTTATCAATGCCTACTTAATATATTATATTGCCAGCCAAAAAAAGCAAGCACTCTTTTACAGAGTCCCTGCAAGGCGGCATCACTGTTTCATCAAAACAGAAGCATCCCCGCACTCCTGTCCGGGGGCTGTTTGGATCTTTTAGACGAGGACCCGATTCACTGCTTCGAGGACCCTTGCTTCATCAAAAGGCTTGACGATAAAATCCTTTGCACCTGCCTCAATCGATTCAACCACCATCTTCTGCTGGCCCATTGCCGAACACATGATGATTTTCGATGGCAGACCCGCTCCCTTGATTTCCTTGAGCGCCTCTATCCCGCTCATCTCTGGCATAGTTATATCCATAATGACTAAATCAGGCTCGAGCTGCCTGGTCAAGGAGACAGCCGTTAAGCCTGTTTCTGCTTCCCCGACAATCTCATGTCCTGCATTTGTCAGAATGTTAGTAAGCGTCACTCTCATAAATTTCGCATCATCTACTACTAAAATCCTTGCCAATCATATATCCCCCTCATAAAATCCCAGCACTGTATAAATGTGGCACTGGCATTTTAAACTACTATAAATATATCGGACTTCCAGGTTATTTTCAATTTGAATAAATGGAGTGATGGGCTTTTATACCTATTAAAATCCCTGAAAACCTCCAAATAAAGAGGTCAAATAGGAAGTCAGCATGTTCATCCAGTTGAAAAATAATACAACACCCATCAAAACCATGAGGGAGCCGCCACCCTTAACCAGGGCTCTGCTGTGCCGCTTGATCCATCCGAGACGTGTGATGAAAAATGACAGGATGAAGAACGGAACGGCGAAACCAAGCGTATAGGCGGTCATATACCAGACTCCCGAGCCAGGATTGGTCCCTGCAAGCCCCATAACCGCCATCAGGATCGGGCCTGTGCATGGCGTCCAGCCTGCTGCAAAAGCAAGACCGATCAGAACGGAGCCTGCATATCCGCCGGGACGGTTCTTAAATTCATATTTTTTCTCTTTCATCAATAAATCGAAGTTCAAGGCACCGGCTATCACCAAACCAAAGAATACCATCAGAATAGCGCCAATCTGCCGAATCAAGTCATTATAATCAGCGAAAAGGGTGCCGATCAGCGATGAACCAAATCCCAGTGAAATAAATATCACTGAAAACCCGATTAAAAAAAAGATGGTATGCAGAAAGCTTCTCCTGCTGAGCATCCCCTTCTCACCCTTGATCTCACTGACGCTCATCCCGGTTATATAAGACAGGAAAGCCGGATATAATGGAAGGCAGCAAGGCGAAATAAAACTCAAAAACCCAGCCCCAAGGGCGATAAATAGATTAATATCGTTCAAACTTCACAACCCCTACTATTTTATGTCTAATTA
Source organism: Paraperibacillus marinus (assembly GCF_046237605.1). Classification (GTDB taxonomy): domain Bacteria; phylum Bacillota; class Bacilli; order Bacillales; family DSM-1321; genus Paraperibacillus; species Paraperibacillus marinus. The sequence continues at coordinate 2,708,611 of NZ_CP143542.1, forward strand.
TATTCTACCAAATATCATCTGATGCTTTCATCCAAATTATGAAACTTATTTGTATGCTGTTTTCGTATAGAAGATACAAAAGTTGATTTCCGCTGCAGGCTTTTCATTCTATTGAAGCGCCCGCTACTATCTCCTTTGTTTAACAACTATATCTCTTTACAGAACTATATAAAAACACAAATATTTAGAATGCAAAATGTTTTATTCTTTATTTCTGCAGGTTTTATACAGATTTCACTTAAATGTCATAAATATGGAAGGCATACAGTTCAAGGTGATTGAATTAATTTCCATCCTGACTTATACTAACTTATATATCATTCATTTACAATTTTTTCAAAGTCTTTCAATATTGGACAAGTGAAAGGACAGCGATTGTGAACAAAGAGAAGCTTTTAACCCATATTGAAAAAAAGAGGGCTGAGTTGATTGCGGCAGCGACCCAGCACGGGTTAAGTTCGGATATAGCCTTGAAAATAAGTCAGGACCTCGACAGGCTGCTAAATGAATATGATAAGCAATACTTGAAAAAGCCCTTATCAACTGCTGCCAATTCCTTCGCATTCAGGTGAAATGTAATTCATGACAAATGAGAAAGCCTGTATCCGTATATCGGATACAGGTTTTTTTATCGTGCATTCTCCATTTTATCGGCAAGGCCATTTTGAAGCAGATACATCTTATAATAGAGTTTCCGCTGGGCGAGCAATTCCTGGTGAGTTCCCCTCTCGACAATCTCCCCTTGATGCAGAACAAGAATCTGGTCAGCGTCCTGGATGGTCGAGAGCCGGTGAGCGATCGCAATGGTAGTGCGTCCCTGCCTCATTCTCCCGAGCGCCACCTGGATGGCTTCCTCTGTTTCTGTGTCTATGTTTGCCGTAGCCTCATCAAGGACGAGGATCTTTGGATTTGCGGCTATCGTCCTGGCAAAGGCGATCAGCTGCTTCTGCCCGCTTGAGAAGGTGGATCCCCGCTCAACCACTTGATGGTCAAAACGCAGGGGCAGTCTGTTGATGAAACCATGCGCCTGTACAAACCTTGCCGCCTCCTCGATATCCTCATCTGTAATGGATGGATCATACAGCCGGATATTATCCTTAATGGTACCGAAGAACAAAAAAGGATCCTGAAGTACGAGGCCCATCTTGCTGCGCAGTTCGTCCCGGCTGTATTCCTTCAGCGAGACTCCATCAACGAGAATGTCACCGCGTTCATATTCGTAAAACCTCATCATAAGGTTGATGATGGAGCTCTTACCGCTGCCGGTGTGTCCGACAAGAGCGACAGTCTCTCCTTTTTTTGCAGTGAAGCTTATGTTTTTCAGGACATCCCTTTTTCCATCATAAGAAAAGCTGACATTCCTGAACTGTATTTCTCCGTCTGAAATGCTATGTTCCCCGTTTCCTGTCTGACCGGGCGCAAATTCCTTCTCATCGATAACTTTGAATACCCTCTCCCCCGCAATAATCGCCTGCTGGAATAAGGAAAGGCGCATCATTACCTGGTTCAACGGCTCAAAGAACCGGTCGATATAGCTTACAAAAACATAAATCACTCCGATCTCGACAGGGCTTTTGAGAGAAGTGATTCCAAAAAAGCTCAATACAATGATCAGTGTGAGTGCATAAATCAAGTCCAAGGCGGGACGCAGCAACAGTCCATCCACCTTGATATTCTTCATGCCTGCGGAGTAGTGCTTTTCATTGATGTCCTCAAATTCCCTGCGCAGCCTGCGTTCCTGCCTGAACACCTGGATAATGGCCATGCCCTGGAGCGATTCGCTGAGTTTGGCATTAAGCTGGCTCAGCCGCTCCCGCATGTCCTGATAATAAATGGAGCTGTATTTCCTGTAGGCAGCCATCACCAAGAATATGATAGGCAGGATGATGGCGCAGAAAAGCGCTAATTTAACATTCAGGACAAACATGGCGATGAAAATGCCGGTAAGCTGGAAGGCGCTCTGAATGAATGTGCTGACCACACTGACGAACATGTCCTTGATGGCTTCCGTATCATTCGTCACTCGAGATACGAGGCTCCCCCCCGGGGTCTTATCAAAATATTTCATCCCAAGGGCGTGAACCTTTGAGAAAATATCAATTCTCAGCTGTTTAATAATAGCCAGGGCAACTTCCTGGAATTTAAGCAGCTGAAAATACATAAAGATCACCATCGCCACCTGTATTCCCATATACAGGCTGCCGAGCATGATGATGGCGGAACGGTCAAGGCGGCCCGGCCTTAAATAATCATCTATGAAAACCCCAATAATGATCGGACCGAATATATTCCCGAGGGTCATCATCAACAAACAGAAAAAGGCAATGAGAATGACCTTTTTATGCGGCTTTGCATAGCCGAGCAGCCGGGAAAGGATTTTGCGCTGCTCTTTTCCGCTTATAGACAGGCTGTTAGTATCCATCTTCATCCTCCATGCTCCACAAGTTCTTCAAGCTGCTGCTGCAGATACATCGTCTTATACCATCCTTCGTGCCCCATAAGCTCATCATGAGTTCCATGCTGTATCAAATGGCCGTCATCAAGAACCAGTATCAAGTCTGCATGCTGAATGGCGCTCAGCCGGTGAGCGGTAATGATGGTTGTCTTTCCTTCTCTGTTTTCCTTGAGATTCCGAAGGATGGTCTCTTCCGTCTTCGCATCGACCGCGGACAATGAATCGTCCAATATCAGGACTTCCGGTTCCATAATTAAAGCCCTTGCAATCGATATCCTCTGTTTCTGGCCCCCGGATAAAGAGACACCGCGCTCTCCTACCACCGTCTCATAGCCGTCTGTGAACTGCAGGATATCTTCGTGTATATAGGCCGCCTCAGCCGCCTTGATGATATCTCTGTAACCCGCTTCCGGTGCGGCAAAAGCGATATTATCCGCCACCGATGCCGAAAATAAAAAATGATCCTGCGGTACATACCCGATCGACTTTCTCAAACCTTCCAAAGCATACTCATCGATGTTCGTCCCGCCGATTGCCACAAATCCTTCATACCCGTCAAACTCCCGGATCAAAAGCTTTAGGAGCGTGGTTTTCCCGGAGCCTGTTTTACCTGCAATGCCCAGTGTCTGGCCTGGCTGCAGCTTAAAGTAAATGTCTTTCAATACCGGGGATTCCTCATTTGGGTAAGAAAATCTGCTGATCGCAAATTCGATTCTGCCTGCAGCCAGAATTCCTGCCGACTCTTTCTTTTCAACAATATCCACCTTTTCGGCAAGAAGTGCCATCACCCGGTCGTACGAGGCCCTGCCCCTTTCAACAATATTGAAGAGCCAGCCGAATGCAAGCATCGGCCAGATCAGCAGGCCTAAATATGTAGTGAAGGAAACCAGCTGACCGATTGTCAATTCTTCATTCAGGACAAATTTAGATCCAAACGCTATGGACAGAAAAAAAGAAATGCCGACAATGATAGAAATGGTAGGATCAAATAAAGCATCAATTCTAGCAACGGTCATATTCTTCTGGACAACATCCTCCGACTGGGCCCGGAAGGAATCTATATCCTGCTTCTCCTGGCCGAAGGTCTTAATGACCTTGATTCCGTTAATGCTTTCCTGGGTCTTGTCATTCAGGCTCGAAAAGGCCTCCTGGGCCTTATGGAAGCTTTTATGGAGCAGTGACCCATAATAACTGGTCAAATAGGCCATGATTGGCATCGGCAAAAGGCAGATCAATGTGAGCTTCCAGCTGATGAACAGCATGGCAGCCACAACGGTTCCGCCTGTTGTCAGCGAGTCCACCAGTGTAAGCACCCCGGAACCGGCTGTCTGCTGAATAGCCTGGAGATCATTGGTCGCATGCGCCATCAGGTCCCCAATTCGCCGCCGCTGATAAAACGCCTGCGACATCCGGGTAAAATGGCCGTACAGCCTGTTCCTCATCTGTCTCGCAAGCTTTACCGCCGATCCAAAGATCATGATCCTCCAAAAATAGCGGAGAACATACATTCCCACAGCAGAGGCAGCAAGCATCCCCATCCATCCGAAAAGCACCTTTACACTCAATGTATCATTCTCAATCAGATCCACGATAATGCCGATGATACGCGGTGGAATCAACTGAAGGAGGGCCACAAAAACCAGCATGCCGATTCCCGTCAGGTATGCCTTCCTTTCTTGTACAAAAAACCATTTTAACTCTAGGAATAACTTCATCTACCCTTCCCCCGCATACGATGTATATAAAACTAAACGCCTTCATATTTTACCAGAAAATAGGGGAAGTCAAGAACACTTTTTAGAATATTTTTTATTTTTTGGTAAATTGCTTTTATCCAGTTTTAACCCCTTCTCTTACCTGTATAAATCACAAAACAAACAAAAAACCACTCTCCGGATTGGCTGTCAGCCAAAAAGAAAGTGGTCGCGTTTTAGATATAGACAAACGGAGCTGCCGGTTCCCTCAGGATGAGTATGTACCTGGCTTGTCCCATACTTGCATATCCAATATTCATAGGTGCAGGAGCTCCTGAGCTTACTTCCCAGCCTGCTTGTTCATGGCGCTCATCATTTGGTTGATTTTCTTCTGTGATGGTTTCATACCCATCTGCATCATCATCATTTTGAGCATTTGTTCGTTTATTGGCGGATTTTTCTTAAGGTATGTCATCATATAGCGACGAGCAATGAAAAATCCTAGAGCTACCCCGGCAAGAAGTGCCACGATACCTACTAGTATTTCCGTCCACATACTATTTTCCTCCTTCGTGTTGTCTATCACATTGTTACTAGACCCAAGGGATATTATACAATATCCGAATAATAATTTCCTTCTTTTAAGCGGAATTTTCTCTCCTTAATTGGTTTTAGCCAGCCGAACTTGTTATTTATAAGGTCCAGCGCCAAAAAATCAGATTCAGATTTTCGGAGGCATTCAAAAAATTCAGTTTCTGCTTCTAGAGACCCCCTTGCTTCAAGCGTCAACCCATTGTCGCCAATCCGCAGGGAAGCACTGCTCAGCCCTTCATTCGTTTCAATATAATATACCCTATTTTTGTCCTGGGAATCCTTTTTGACTCTAAGCTGGTGGTCGAGCATCTTCTGGATTTGGAGGATAGGCAGGGGCTTGGTGATATAGGCAATTTGCCGTTTGATGATCTCCTGGAGTTCTCCTGAGGACTTAGAGTATTCTAAGAATAAGTTATAGAGCAGACGTTCACGGCCAAAGTAATGCCTCGCTACATCATCTTCGATTACATATAAATTGTATATCCTCACTCCACACACTCCATTCACATTCTTTTACCAATTATATATGCCGCTATACGAAAGATATGTTGATTAATGGAGAAATAAAACGGTCATTTTGTCGAATTCATACAATTCTGACACTTTTAGTATAAAACAAGACTTGACAAATAGCCAATGATAGGATTGCAAACAAAAAGGCCTGCCCCTTTTCAGGAGCAGACCTTCTTTCTTTATTAGTTGCTTTCAATTAATGCCTTTACTTTTGCCACGACATTTTCAACTGTGAAGCCATATTCTTTAATTACTGTGCCGCCAGGGGCTGAAGCACCAAATGTATCGATTCCGAGAACATCTCCCTCATCACCGGTATATTTATGCCAGCCAAAGCTTGATCCCATTTCAATGGCAAGACGCTTTTTGACTGCCGGTGAGATGACGCTTTGCTTGTATTCTTTAGATTGCTGCTCGAAGCGGTCCATGGAAGGCATGCTCACAACAGCTGCATCGATTCCTTCCGCAGATAATGCTTTTTGTGCATCTACAGCAAGGTTCACTTCTGAACCAGTGGCGATAAGAAGCGCATCAGCCGTTTCCTTGCCTGCTGGAGAGATGATATAAGCCCCCTTTTGGACACCTTCATAAGCATTTTCAGCTGTACCCTTGATGGTAGGCAGATTCTGTCTTGTCAGTACAAGAGCGGTCGGGCGGTCATGGTTATCCAGGGCCATCCTCCACGCTGCCGCTGTTTCATTTCCATCAGCCGGACGGATGATGGATAGACCAGGCATAGAACGCAGGGAAGAAAGCTGCTCAACCGGCTCATGTGTGGGACCATCTTCACCAACAGCGATGCTGTCATGTGTGAAAACATAGGTCACAGGCAGCTGCATCAATGCTGCAAGGCGGATGGCTGGACGAAGGTAATCGGAGAACACAAAGAATGTTCCGCCAAACACTTTCAAGCCGCCGTGAAGGGCCATTCCGTTCATGGCGGCGCCCATTGCGAATTCACGGACACCAAACCAGATGTTTCTGCCTTCGTATGATTTCGGGAAGAAATCATCAGCATCTTTGATCATGGTATTATTAGAGCCCGCAAGATCCGCAGACCCGCCGATCAGGGATGGAAGGTTCTTGGCAGCACCATTTAAGACTTCACCGCTTGAAGCACGGCTTGCCAGGCTTTTGCCTTCTTCGTAGACAGGAATATCTTTATCCCAGTTTTCCGGAAGCTCTCCTGCAATTGCTTTTTCAAGCTGCTCGGCAAGCTCAGGGTATTCCTTCTTATAGCTTGAGAACTTATCGTTCCATTCATTTTCTCTTTCGTTTCCTCTGTCTGCAATCGTGCTTTCAAAATGAGCATACACTTCTTCAGGAACATGGAAGTCTTGATCAAACGTCCATTTATAATACTCTTTTGTCAGCTTCATTTCATCTTCTCCAAGAGGAGCGCCATGGACCTTAGAAGAGCCTGAACGGTTAGGGGAACCATAACCGATGATAGTCTTGACTTCAATCATGGTCGGGCGGCTGAGGTCAGTCCGGGCTTCCTTGATGGCGGCCGCAACCTCTTCAATGTCATTGCCGTCTTTTACAAGGATGTATTGCCAGCCGTAGCCTTCATAACGTTTCTTTACGCTTTCAGTCATGGATTTATCCAAATCACCGTCAAGTGAAATGTCATTAGAATCGTAGAGAACGATCAATCTGCCCAATTCCAAATGGCCTGCAAGAGAGGAAGCTTCAGCAGAAACACCTTCCATTAAATCGCCATCTCCACAAAGTGCATAAGTAAAGTGATCGACTACCTGGTGATCGCCTTTATTGTAAGTCGAAGCAAGATGCCTTTCAGCCATAGCCATACCTACTGCCATCGCTACACCCTGTCCTAGTGGTCCGGTCGTAGCCTCGACACCAGGAGTATGCTTATATTCAGGATGTCCCGGTGTCTTGCTTCCCCACTGGCGGAAGCCTTTTATATCATCCATGGTCACACCATATCCTGACAGATGAAGCAGGCTGTATAGAAGCATGGATCCGTGACCAGCAGAAAGTACAAAACGGTCTCTATTAAACCAATCTGGATTTTTTGGATTGTGGTTCATGAATTGTGTCCAGAGTGTATAAGCCATTGGAGCTGCGCCCATCGGCAGGCCTGGATGGCCGGAATTAGCTTTTTGGATTGCATCAATTGATAACGTACGAATCGTATTGATGGAAAGTGAATCAATTTTTTCTGCCATTAATAAGACTTCCTTTCCTTATGTAAAAAATAATTTTCAACTTTATATTATAGTTCTGATATTAGAAACACAACTAATAATACCTGAAACATTATATTAACAGATATTCCGTTTCCATATAAGAGGTTCGTACCTATTTTGTGTAAAAAAAAAGAATACATGCAAGAAGCTGTATTCTTTCCTTATGTTTTATTTATAATCAATGAAGATTTCTGCGCTCTTTAATCTGCTTGATTTTTTCGGGCGTAACATCGTTTCCTTCCGGGTCGATGACTTTAACATGTTCCAATGTATCAGACATGGACTTTCTGAAGGTTTCAAGATATTCACGTCTTAATGTGGACTGTTCTTTCGCCTCTTCAGTTGTTAAACTGTTTTCCCTGCCCTTTTTGGCAAGCTCATTGATTCTGGCGATTTTTTGTTTGGAAAGCATAAATCGGACTCCTTCACCATTTGTTCTTACTTATGGTATACAAAAAAGACCAAAATAACAAGCTATTTGGTTTCGTCAGAAGCTGATTTATGCTCGGTATACCGCCGGTGGACGGTAGCACGGGAAATATTGTGGCCAAAGCCCTTCAGTGTGGCTGAGATCTCCTCGAAGGTCAGTCCATTTTCCCGGAGGCGCACGATCTCCTCCACAGGTACCTCTTTCCGGTCGCGTCCGCCAATATTGCCTTGATTCCTTAAATTTCTCTGAGGCCTGTACCCTCTCTCCACAGCCTCTTTCATTCCACGCTTTATTTTAAGGTTATGAATCTTTCTCTGGTACTCCTCCACGATTGCCACTATCTGAAGCACCATGGAATCAGAGTCGGATATTTCAAGCACCCCGTTATGTGACAGTGAATATAAAACCGCCTTCTCCTTGATCAGGCAGTGAAGGAGCGCCACTTTTGCGTTTCCTCTCCCAAGGCGGGTCTCGTCCTGTATCAGGACCGCACCGGCTTCCTTATCCTTCAATAGAGAGAGGAGTTCGAAAATGCCGTCGCGGTCCAGTTCATAGCCGCTTGCCTTCTCACTGATAATCCGGACAATTTCAAAGCCGAGCCGCCCGGCAAGCTCCGTCAGCTCTTTCTCCTGGCGGACCAGGGAAGTTTCCTGTTCAGCCTTCTCTGTGCTCACCCTGCAGTAAATGACTGCCTTCATCCTTACCAACCTCTTTTGATGTATATTTCTTTATGCTGACTGTTTACATATCGCTTGCCAGGGTACCGCTGCCCCCGCTTAATGTGTAGGGAATCTTCAGTTCCTCGCCCGCTTTGATCAGCCCGCCTGAAATGTCGTTATTCTCTTCAATCCACCTGGCGACTGCTTCCTTTGGCAGCTCTTCGCTTTGATAGCGCTCTGCAATCTCGGAGATGGTGTCGCCCTTCATGACAGTCACAGTAGTAGATTTTAGGTTTTGTTCCGGCTTATGTAAAGTGATTAGAGAAAAGACAATGATGAATGCAAAAAACAAAATCGTGTAAGTATGGTTTTTCCACAAAGTTTTCATTGAGACGCCTCCCGAACGTTTGTTTGATTTAACCAAATTATAAACCGAACACTTGTTTTCTGTCAACAAAAATTCGAACTTATGTTTGTATCAGTATTCCTTACATGGTATAATCAGGACAAGAACAATTTATGATAGGGTGCGTGAAAAAATGACTAAACTTTCAAAAAGGCAGATTGATATTTTGGATTTTATCAAGGGCGAAGTAAAGCTGAAAGGCTATCCGCCAAGCGTCAGGGAAATCGGTGAGGCTGTCGGCCTTGCGTCCAGTTCCACTGTACACGGGCACCTGGCACGTCTTGAAAGCAAGGGCCTGATCCGGCGTGACCCGACCAAGCCCCGTGCGATTGAGATTCTGGATCTGGATGAAGGGTCGCATATTCCGAAAGTCAGCGTAGTGAATGTTCCCCTGCTCGGTAAGGTCACAGCCGGCCTGCCGATCACAGCAATTGAGAACATTGAAGAATATTTTCCGCTGCCCGAACATCTTGTGCCGCACGATGACCATGTGTTCATGCTCGAGGTCATGGGAGACAGCATGATTGAAGCCGGGATCCTGGACGGGGATTTTGTAATTGTCCGCCAGCAGAAGACGGCTAATAACAGCGATATAGTAGTAGCGATGACTGACGAGGACGAAGCCACAGTCAAAAGGTTCTTTAAAGAAAAAGATTTCATCCGCCTCCAGCCTGAGAACTCCTCAATGGAGCCGATCATCCTGCAGAATGTTTCTATCCTGGGTAAAGTCATCGGCCTATACAGACAAATTCATTAACACAGAAAAAACCTTTTCCAGTGATATGGAAAAGGTTTTTTCTTTAATTACAGCCTTCTATCCTGGCTGCCCGCTTATAAGGTTTAAATAAAAAGCTGCAGTGCTTTTAGTGCAGCCGCAGCAAGAATAATTTTTACTTCCTTAAACAAGCGCCTTATCGGCAGACTTTTTTTCGTCCAGCAGGTTTTCAGGGTTGAGGGCATGAAGGCTTTCCGGGATGAACAGGCCGTCTTTCCTGATCAGTACTCCATCAAACCATATCTCCCCTCCGCCGTATTCCGGGCGCTGGATATTCACGATGTCCCAGTGGATGTTTGAATCATTTCCATTGTAGGATTCATTTTTATAAGACTGCCCGGGTGTAAAGTGGAAGCTTCCGGCAATCTTCTCATCGAATAGGGTATCATCCATCGGGTGCAGGATATGAGGGTTGACCCCGATGGCAAATTCTCCGATATATCTTGCCCCTTCATCTGTATCCAGAATCTTATTCAGCTCTTCGGTATTATTGGCGGTTGCTTCTACGATCTTTCCGTTCTCAAATACGAACCGGACGTTTTCAAACTTTTTGCCTGTATATGTAGTAGCTGTATTGTATGTAAGCACACCATTGATGGAATCTTTTACAGGAGCGGTGTAAACTTCACCGTCCGGAATATTTCTGAGACCAGAACATTTAACAGACTTCAATCCTTTGATCGAGAAGGTCAGGTCGGTTCCCTGTCCCTTTAGATGAACGGATTCTGTACGGTCCATCCATTCCTTCAGCGCATCCATGGCCCGGTCCATTTTCTGATAGTCCAGTGTGCAAACATTGAAGAAGAAATCCTCGAATTTTTCTAATGACATGCCTGCTTTTTGGGCAATGGAGTAGTTTGGATATTCAAGCAGTACCCAGCGGGTGTTATTGATGATTTCGTTATGTACAGGCTTCATGGCGCTGGAATGCAGCTTTCTTTGGTCTACCGCTACATTCGCATTTTCTTTATCGTTTTTAAGCCCAAAGATCCGGATGGATGCTGCTGCATCCTTATATACCGAGAGATCCCATTTTTGCTGAAGCTCGGATCTTTCTTGAGTAGTCCCTTCCAGCATGAGCCTTGATGTTTCTTCATCGGAAATTTTCACAAATGGATAGGCGCCCCGGTCATAAGCCGCTTTGACCAGTTCTCTGGCTAAAGGCAGGCCGTCTCCGAAAACATCAATGATGACTGTTTCGCCTTTTTTAATTTTTACCGAATAGTCCAAAAGACCTTCTGCAAGCTTTTTATTTCTTGGGTCCCTCATCATAATCCCCCTTATAATTGGCAGTATATTTAATTTTATTATAAGTTTCAGTATTGTCAAACAGATTAAATTCAGCTTTTATGTAATTTAACTTCCCTGCCCATGAATCTTTTCCAAATGTGGATGAGGGAAGCCTTCTTCAATGGGAAAAGGCAAAAGGCCAAGTAATATATAAACGCCATGGCGTTAAGCTTTATGAATTTGCGGTCCCTGTATCCTACAGCAAAACCCCGGAAAAAGTGAGGGTCATCTATGTTTACGTCATGGGATCATGGAAAATCAATACAATGGATGCTGTAAGATAAAAACGTCTTAAGCCCTGGAAGGCAGTTCTTCCAGGGCTTGTTTTTATCGTATACTTTCTTTTTTGTCCAAACTTTCCATTAGGGACAGAATTTTTTCACACCCTTGAGGTTTGTTCCTCTTCAAGTACAGGCGAAGTTCATTCCATCTCAGGGCATGATTTTCTTCACGATATTGCAGAATTTCCTTTTCCATTTTCTTGAATGCTTCAAGATAGTTGCTCTTGAGATCCCATAAAGATTTGTCAGAAAGATGGATGTGTTCATTAGTCTGTAAATGGTAAATCATTAAATTTAGCCGATGCTCCAGGGCTGCATTTTGTATGGGGGACATTTTACGGCTCCTACTCTTTTTTAGTAATGGAGTCTGCCCATACAAAAAGCTGTATATACCTATAGAGAAGCTTTTGGACAAAAAAAGCACCCGGCTGGGTGCGGTTCAACATTCTACCTGTTTTCTACTTGCCCTTGAGTTCTTCTGCCCAATATGACTTCCCTCACTCCTGCACTTCTCAGACAGAGGCTTCCCCACACCAATAATCCGATATAGACGGGAAAAAGAATATGCGTGAACACCGGATTGCCCAGCACGAAATGAAGGCAGACAGCTCCCCCATAATAACCAGTAAGCAGTACCGCTCCTAATACGGAAGTAAGAGGCATCGCATACAGGATGGTGGCTGCCAGACCAATAAGTCCGATGATGACAATCTGCTGCCCATCAAGTCCCATGGAGCGCCCGCTTTCTACCACCTGCGGCACTTTCATCAATTTGGACAAACTGTCAAACAGCATAGTAATGATGACCAGTCCGCTCAAAAAAATAGATGTCCAGAGTCTTCCTTTTGATACAGAATTGTCTATGACTGCCCCTCCTCCCTGAAACCCACTGAATTGGCTGCCTGGCCTGCTTTTGTCCGGAAATTTTCCCCTTTTTCCCGGTTTAGAAATAATGGCCATTTCTTCACTCCCATCCCCTTCAGCTTGTTATCATTATATTGAAGGAGAGGGAATGTTATGACTCGGCCCCATGACCGAAGGAGCGCTGGAGGGCACCTTTAAGCAGTGGCCCTTGCTTGTTTGGGAGACTGTTCCTATTTTTCCGGAAATAGGGGACAGTCCCCCATTTCCCGATTATTTCCCAGACCAATCTTTACAGACGTCGACCCATTCTTTGGCTCCTGCGAATTGTAAGAGTTCGTCACAGGTCAGTTCGATGGCCGAGTTTCTGGACCCACAGGCTGGATATACTGTTTCAAAGCGTTTAAGGGAGATGTCGAGGAAGACATCCAGATCATTTTCCAGGCCGAAGGGGCAGACTCCTCCCACCATATGTCCGGTCTGCTCCACCACCTCTTCGGAAGTGAGCATGCGGGCTTTAAAGCCGAAGTGCTGACGAAATTTTTTATTATCAATCCTTGCTTCTCCTGATGTTACGACCAGGATTGCTTTTTCCTGTTCACCACGAAACGACAGTGTCTTGGCAATCCGGGCTGGAATGACTCCGATTGTTTCGGCTGCCTCTTCTACTGATGCGCTGGAAGATTCAAATTCCATAACATCCGCGCGGCGGCCCCATCTATCCAGATGTGCTTTTACTCTCTCTATTGACATTCAATCTGCCCCTTTCCATTTCATATTCCGAACCTTTTATGTAATGCAAATGTCTATTTGAGAAGGAAAAGCTGGAGGATTTAGCTTACTGGAACCTTCTATTTACTAGTACCCTCTATACCTGCCGCGCTGTCTGCCCCCATAAATGCCCTCTTAAATAGCATAAAATAATCATCCTTCCCTATTTCCCTCGCATTGCTTGGAGTGGAGTTATTCTTAAATGCAGCCTCTGCCAGATAATCAAAATCCTCCTCGCATACATCAGGCAAAGTAGAAAAAGCGGGTATCGCCAGGTCGGCTGCAAGCTTTTTCATTTCAGCCACCAGTAAGGCTGCGGCGGAACGGTCCGGTTCATTTGGTGAGGCGATGCCCATAACCCTTGCAATCTCAGCATGTTTCTCAATATCTGCCCCGGCATTGAATTCAACTATATAAGGAAGGAACATGGAATTGGCCATGCCATGCGGAGTATCATACAAACCGCCTATCGCTTCTGCCATGCAATGGACCGAGGCCACATCCGCATGCGAGAATGCCATCCCCGCAATGGTGGAACCGATCATCAGATGATACCGAGCTTCAATGTCACTGCCATCATTAAATGCTCTTCTTAAATAGGGATAAATATACTTCATGGCCTGTGTTGCAAGGGCATCAGAAATAGGATTTGCCAGCCTGCATGTATAGGCCTCGACGGCATGCACGAGTGCGTCCATCCCAGTCGATGCAGTCAGGTGGGCCGGCAGGTTGTAAGTAAGTTCAGGGTCGACGATTGCAAGGACCGGAGCAATATGAACATCTTTAATGGTAAACTTGATCTTTTTTGCTGTATCGGTGATAACCGAAGACCGGGTTACTTCTGCACCTGTCCCGGCGGTTGTCGGGATAACAGCAATCGGAGTCACCTTCTCAGGGACATTATTTCTGCCTGCATAATCCCGGGGCTCCCCGCCAAGGCAGTGGAGGATGGCGATGGCCTTCGCCGAATCAATCACAGATCCGCCGCCGAGAGCCAATATGGCATCTGCTCCGAAATTCCTGGCCGCTTCCCCGCCAGCTTTACAATCGAGATCCCGGGGATTCGGACTGACCCGATTGAATGTTTCCGTTATATATCCTTCCTGCTCGAGCAGCTCTTTCACTTTGCCCGTAAATCCAGCCTTCTCAATTCCAGGGTCCGTTATAATTAAAATCCTTTCTCCGCCGATAAACTGCTTCATATATGCCCCGGTGTGCAGGAATTCACCATTCCCTGCCTTAATAATAGTTGGCATATTAAATTCCAAAGATTTCATGAGCCTCACTCCTTTCTATTTTTATATCATAAAGGAAGAGGGAGGAAATTTCTTCTCTCCGTGACTTTTTTATCAGAATAATTAAAAAACCATACCCATCACACAGCAAAAAAACCTCATTCCAGTATGAGTCGAAATGCGGTGTTCACGTTCTTAAATAGATCCTGAATTAGCGGCCAGAGAACATGCCCGGCGAGTAAAAATCCAGTTTCGGCAAGTAACCTGCGTTGATTCGCGAGTAAAGTGTTAACTTCGGCGGGTAACTGCTCATCAAGAGGCTGGCCAGGTTGCTGCTGTCAGGTTTTTCTTCAGGATCGACTTGTTTTTTAATAAAATTTGAATCCTATTTTTTCTAAAGCAGGGCTAAAAGTCCTCCCTTTATAGCACTGTAGCATCTAACACAATTAACAATAAAACAAAAAAACCAGGACCCGTCTGTCCCTGGTTTCCTTTAATTTAAAAGACCGCTTCAAATTGCCAATACACCAGTTCGCCCGCGTCTAACCTTACTTGGCAGAGTCATTCTTGCTTAGCGGTTCCAGTCCTGCCGTTTCCATATAATCCTTGCCCCATTTATACATGGCTTCCAGGATCGGCATAAGGCTCTCCCCTTGAGCGGTGAGAGAATATTCCACTTTAGGAGGTACTACCGGGTATACTTCACGCCAGATAATGGAGTCCTCCTCAAGCTCCCGTAATTGGTTAACAAGCATCCTTTGAGTGATTCCGGGAATCAGGGCCTTCAGCTCGCCGAATCTTTTGGTCCCCTCTTTCCCCAGATGCCAAAGGATGAGCATTTTCCACTTTCCTCCGATCACGGAAAGTGTTAATTCTTTTTCACAATTAAACATTTTATCCTGCATTCTGGACATGCTATATCTCCTTTCACTTGTTTTGTCCCATAGTATACTTTTTATCACTATGTATGATGAATGTGCGTACTTTCAATTTAACATCATACGTTATATACTTGCAACAGTTCAATGATTGGAAATCATTGTCCGCGCCTGAAACTCAATAATTCACTGAGTTTCAGGCATATTAATACGGTAGAGTAATACAAAAAAATAGAAATTGGGAGTTGTTTTATATGGAATTACAATTAGCGCTGGATTTGGTCAATATCCCAGAGGCAATCGAGCTTGTAAGAGAAGTGGAAGAGCATATTGATATCGTAGAAATCGGGACTCCTGTTGTTATAAATGAAGGACTTCATGCAGTAAAAGCTGTTAAAGAAGCCTTCCCTAATCTAAAAGTGCTTGCTGACCTTAAAATAATGGACGCAGCCGGCTATGAGGTTATGAAAGCCTCTGAAGCTGGTGCTGATATCATTACAATCCTCGGGACCGCTGAAGATATGTCCATTAAGGGCGCTGTGGAAGAAGCTAAAAAACAGGGCAAAAAAATATTGGTGGACATGATTGCCGTTAAAGACCTGGCTGAAAGAGCCAAGGAAGTGGATGCACTTGGCGTCGATTATATTTGTGTTCATACCGGCTACGATCTGCAGGCAGTAGGCAAGAATTCCTTTGAAGATTTGCAGACAATCAAAAGTGTCGTAAAAAATGCAAAAACTGCCATTGCCGGCGGCATCAAACTTGAGACACTTCCTGAAGCGGTTAAAGTTCAGCCGGATCTTGTTATTGTGGGTGGCGGAATAACCGGCCAGGACAATAAAAAAGAAGCAGCTGCAAAAATGCAGGAAATGATCCGTCAGGGTTAAAATATGAATACGACTCAATATTTAGCTGAAGTCATCGACGAGTTAACCCGGTCCATTGGATTCATTTCTGATGAGGAAGCCGAGAAATTGGTGAATGCTATTCTGGAATCCAAAAAAGTATTCATTGCGGGGGCGGGAAGATCCGGCTTCATGGCTAAATCCTTCACCATGCGTTTGATGCATATGGGGATAGACGCTTATATATTGGGGGAAACGGTGACCCCTCCCTTTCAGGAGGAGGATATCATCATTATCGGGACAGGCTCCGGGGAGACGAAAAGTCTGGTTACCGTGGCAGAAAACGCTCGAAAAATCGGCGGAATGGTGGCAGCCGTGACCATTTCGCCCCAATCCACCATTGGTCAATTGGCTGACTTCACAGTGAAGCTGCCAGGCTCTCCCAAAGACCAGGCAAAAGGAGACTATAAGACCATTCAGCCCATGGGCTCTCTGTTTGAACAGACCCTTTTGCTTCTTTTTGATTCCATCATCCTTAGGATCATGGAAAAAAAGGGCTTGGATTCAAATAAAATGTATGGAAAGCATGCGAACTTAGAATAAGGAACATGCGGCCGCCATGTGTTTAAAGACACATGGCGGCCTTTTTCATTGTGATTCTCTGCTCTTTAACAAAAATGAAAACAAAACAAAGAAGCCCCTAACACATAGTGCCGGGGGCTTCTTTAGATAATTAATACATAGACATATACTGCTCGCGTTCCCAAGGATGAACCTGGGTGCGGAACATATCCCACTCAATCTCTTTAGCTTCGATGAAGTGCTCAAGAAGATGTTCGCCAAGCGCAGCCTGGATCACTTCGTCTTTCTTGAGGTTTTCAAGCGCCGCGTAAAGAGTTGCCGGTAGATCTGTGATGCCTTCTTCTTCACGTTCTTCTTTATCCATCACATAGATGTTGCGGTTAACAGGCGCTGGCGGAGTCAGTTTGTTCTTGATTCCGTCAAGGCCGGCTTTCAACAGTACAGCCATTGCCAGGTAAGGATTCGCTGCTGGATCCACACTGCGGACTTCAACACGTGTGCTTAGACCCCTTGATGCCGGGATACGGATCAGCGGGCTTCGGTTCTGTGCAGACCAGGCAACATAGCAAGGTGCTTCATAGCCTGGGACCAGGCGCTTGTATGAGTTGACAGTCGGGTTTGTGACAGCCGTAAAGTTTGGTGCGTGCTTGATGATGCCGGCGATGAACTGGCGGGCCGTCTCACTTAGCTCTAGGTCTGCTCCTGTATCATAGAATGCATTTTCTTTTCCGTTAAACAACGAAACATTGCAGTGCATTCCGGAACCATTCACGCCGAACAGCGGCTTCGGCATAAAGGTCGCGTGCAGACCATGTTTTCTGGCAATCGTTTTTACGACTAATTTAAAGGTTTGGATATGATCGCATGCTGTTACCGCATCTGCATATTTAAAATCGATTTCGTGCTGTCCAGGAGCAACCTCATGGTGGGATGCTTCAATTTCAAAGCCCATTTCTTCCAGCTCAAGAACGATATCGCGGCGGCAGTTTTCCCCAAGATCCGTCGGTGCAAGGTCGAAATATCCGCCTTTGTCGTTTAATTCCAAGGTAGGCTCGCCTTTTTCATCTAACTTGAACAGGAAAAATTCCGGCTCAGGTCCGAGGTTAAAGTTCGTGAAGCCGAGTTCCTGCATTTCTTTCAAGATTCTTTTCAGATTGGCACGTGGATCTCCATCGAATGGAGAGCCGTCCGGGTTATAGATATCACAGATCAGGCGTGCAACCTTCCCCTTTTCAGAAGTCCAAGGGAATACTACCCATGTATCAAGGTCCGGGAACAGGTACATATCTGACTCTTCAATGCGGACAAATCCTTCAATGGAGGATCCATCGAACATCATTTTATTATCCAGCGCTTTGCCTAACTGGCTTACCGGAATCTCGACGTTTTTGATTGTACCCAGAATGTCAGTGAATTGAAGGCGTACATATTTTACATTTTCTTCTTTAGCTAAACGTTCTACATCTTCACGAGTATACTTTGCCATGCTCTTTGTTTCCTCCCTGAATACTGTTTTTTAATAAGCATTTTTATAATTTAATGGAAAAAGCGAGACATATCACCCTGTCGGAGTGATGATTTATACTTGCCTGCCTGCATGAGCTCAGACCTGAGG
This sequence comes from Paraperibacillus marinus, assembly GCF_046237605.1. Classification (GTDB taxonomy): domain Bacteria; phylum Bacillota; class Bacilli; order Bacillales; family DSM-1321; genus Paraperibacillus; species Paraperibacillus marinus. Next base: position 2,726,708 of record NZ_CP143542.1, read on the forward strand.
AGTTTTCTGAGCTCCTGCTCTGATAAATCGCGCTTCACTTTTTCCCCCTGCTTAACATTAGATAATAACTTTTGGTCTTCCTTTACTTCCATCAGCTTCTTGATGCCGGCAAGATTAACCTTTTGTTCGAGCAGTTCCTTGATCTCGAGCAACCGGTCAATATCATTTAAGGAAAAAAGCCGGCGGTTTCCTTCTGTACGCTGCGGTGTAATGAGGCCATTTTCTTCATAATAGCGGATTTGGCGTGCCGACAGCTCCGTCAATTGCATCACCGACCCGATTGAAAAGATAGGCATTGAACGTCTTAGCTGGCTGCCGCTCACTCTTACTCCTCCTTTTATGAACTTTATAGACCCATTATATTCTCTGTCAGTAAATATGTCAAACAATTGTGAGGTTTTCTAACATCATATTTTTTTAGCTTGTAAGACTTATTATTAACCCGGGTCTTTACCTCATTCCCAACCCTGAAAAACATTTTTTCAAAAAAATCCAGGTGATGATGATAAGTAAAACTTGGTATAGGCCGGAACATGCCTTGAACTTTTTCAAGTACATGCAGCTAATCAAAGAAGGCCTGCCTACCCGGCAGGCTATCATTATTCAAATCAATTTCTTACTCATCAAAGAATCAATCGCACTCAACACCGCAATCTTAACATGGGAATACGTGAGCCCGCCCTGTACGTATGCGGTATATGGCGGCCTTGTCGGCCCGTCAGCAGTAAGCTCGATGCTCGCACCCTGAATGAAAGTGCCGGCTGCCATGATCACATCATCCTCGTAGCCGGGCATATAGCTTGGATACGGAGTGACATGGGAGTTTACCGGTGACGCGAATTGAATAGCCTGGCAGAAGGCAACCATTTTGTCTCTGTCTTCGAACTGGACAGACTGAATCAGGTCTGTTCGTTTCGCATCCCAGGCAGGATGTGTATTCATCCCCAGTTCAGATAACAGCGCCGAGGTGAAGATGGCCCCTTTCACAGCCTGACCCACTACATGCGGTGCAAGGAAAAAGCCCTGGTACATTTCCTGCAGGGAATATAAAGAAGCCCCCGCTTCAGCCCCGATGCCGGGCGATGTAAGCCGGTAGGAGCAGGCTTCAATCAGATCAGCCTTGCCGACGATATATCCTCCGGTCTTGGCAAGGCCGCCGCCGGGATTTTTGATAAGAGAGCCTGCCATCAGGTCTGCACCGACATGGCACGGCTCCCGATCCTCCACAAACTCACCGTAGCAGTTGTCTACAAACACGACAACATCTTCCTTGATTTCTTTGACAAATGAAATCATTTGTTTAATTTCTTCTATAGTAAAGGATGGCCGGACAGCATAGCCCTTGGACCGCTGAATGCCGATCATCCTGGTTTCCGGTTTGATGGCCTTGCCTACGGCCTCGAAGTCCACTTTCCCTTCCTTCAGGCCGACTGCCTCGTAGCTGATATTGAATTCTTTCAGTGACCCAGTGCCATTTCCTCTAATCCCTACGATTTCTTCAAGGGTATCATAGGGTTTGCCGGTGATATAAAGCAATTCATCGCCCGGACGCAGAATTCCAAACAGCGCCGTTGAGATGGCATGGGTGCCTGATATGATCTGCGGCCTTACAAGACCGGCTTCCGCCCCAAAGACGTCCGCATAAATCAATTCAAGCGTATCACGCCCCCTGTCATCATAGCCGTAGCCTGTTGATGGAATGAAGTGGGAATCGCTGACCTGGTGCTTTTGGAAGGCCTGCAATACCCTGAATTGATTTTCTTCTATGCGTGCGTCTGCCTCCCGATGGAGCGGCGCAATTTTTGTTTCGACTGATCCGGAAAGCTGTTTTAGCTTTTCTCCATTTTGTAAAAAATCCAACATTTCTTTCTGTTCCTCTATTCTTGTGTATATTTCATAAGCTGGCCAGTGACCGGATGATCGGCCTGGCTGTATCCAACGCATTCATAGGTTTCCGTATCTTCATGGAATTTCAGGGTACGGAGGATGGTTTCATTTTTAAGCTGTGACAGAAGCTTTCCTTCCCCTGACGGTATGTAGACATGGTAGCTTTCCATTGATTTAATAATCTGCTCCTCGATTCGCGCCTTCAAGGTATGGATGTCACCCTCCTCAAGGGCGCTGATGATCATGGATGGATGCTTGGATACCGGCACGAAATCCGGATGCTGCTGATCCTTTTTATTATACACCGTAAGCTGCGGCAATTTATCAGCTTCCAGATCGGAAAGAAGGTTCATTACGGTTTTTTCATGATTAAAATAATCCTGGCTTGAACTGTCCACGATATGCAGAAGCAGATCAGCCTCACCCGTTTCTTCAAGCGTAGAACGGAATGCCGCCACAAGCGATGTTGGAAGGTCCTGGATGAACCCTACTGTGTCGGTGAGCAGAATGGTGAAACCGCTTGGCAGGATTACCTTTCTTGTCAGCGGGTCAAGGGTAGCAAACAGGAGATTTTCCTCGAACGTCCCTGCCTCCGTAAGCCGGTTGAACAGGGTGGATTTTCCCGCATTCGTGTACCCGACGAGAGCAGCCTGGAATGTCTTGTTCCGCTTCCGGCGGTCCCTGTACCGCTCACGGTGATGAACGATGGTCGAAAGCTGGCCCTTGATATCATCCAGCCTTTTTCTGATATGCCTTCGGTCGGTTTCGAGTTTTGTCTCACCCGGCCCTCTCGTTCCGATTCCGCCTCCCAGACGGGACAATGCCAGTCCCTGCCCCACCAGCCTTGGCAGCAGATATTGAAGCTGTGCATGTTCAACCTGCAGTTTTCCTTCTCTGGACTGGGCTCTTTGAGCGAAGATATCCAGTATCAGCTGGGTACGGTCAATCACTCTTGCTTCAAAGCTTTCTGACAGGTTCCGGATCTGGCTTGGCGACAATTCATCATTGAAGATGATGATATCCGGCTCCAGCTCCTCCGCAAGCATCTTCAGTTCTTCCACTTTTCCTTTGCCGATATATGTTGCCGGGTGGGCCCGGTCCCTTTTCTGTGACATTTCAGCAAGGACTTCACCCTGCGCTGTCTTAGTCAGCGATGCAAGCTCGTCCATGCTGTATTCGAATCTGAGGTCATCATCCGAAAACTGGCAGCCGACGAGGATGGCCCGCTCTTTTTGTTCCATTTCCAATACATCACATCCCTCATGTCATTTTCTGTTTCTATCATATCAAAAGTCTTGATATTATGCGAAACGCTGCCAATTTTGAAGGCTGTACAAATTAATTTGCCCACTCAGCCAAAAAGCGTTTCCAAAGGGAGTACTTCATGGTAAAATCATTCCTGGTTTACCATCATCTTGAGGTTAGGAAGGATCAGCATGACTTGGGAATTACTCAGCATCATAGGAACCATCGCTTTTGCCGTCAGCGGGGCCATTGTGGCGATGGAGGAAGAATATGATATTTTGGGAGTTTATATATTGGGAATCGTGACAGCCTTCGGCGGGGGTGCCATCCGAAACCTCTTAATCGGAGTTCCTGTCACTGCACTATGGGATCAAAGCATGAGCTTTAAGATTGCCCTCCTTGCCATCACGATTGTTTTCCTTTTTCCATCCAGATTGCTTAAGCACTGGAATGTTTGGGGGAATTTTACGGATGCAATCGGCCTTTCCGCCTTTGCCATCCAGGGTGCCCTGTATGCAGTGAAGATGGATATGCCGCTGAGCGGGGTTATTGTGGCAGCGGTGCTGACCGGAAGCGGCGGAGGGATTGTCCGCGACCTCCTTGCCGGCAGGAAACCGCTCGTTTTCCGGGATGAAATTTATGCGGTCTGGGCGATCCTGTGCGGTGCCTTAATCGGCTGGGGCTTTGCCGATAATACCATTGAACTGTACGCCTTGTTCCTCACCGTAACCATACTGCGGGTGCTCTCTTACAAACTGAAGTGGCGCCTGCCATACAGAGGGCTGTCAACGGCAGATAAATCAGCATAAATTGCAGGAAGCAGAGAAAATTTTCTCTGCTTTTTCTGTGGAAAAGGGGCGGAGCTGCCTGGATCACCCTGCTTTCTGGAGCTAGGAGGTTACATCTTTTGTGTCCCCGCAATTGTACATTCTTTTTGGAGTCCAGCCAGTTTTGGATCCTTTAGAACCAATTCTTCCCGCATCTCAGCCAGTTTTGGTTCTAATCGTTCCTTTAGAACCAATTCTTCCCGGATTTCAGCCTGTTTTGGTTCTAATCATTCCTTTAGAACCATTTCTTCCCGGATTCAAGCCCCTTTTGGTTCTAATCATTCCTTTAGAACCATTTCTTCCCGGATTCAAGCCCCTTTTGGTTCTAATCATTCCTTTAGAACCATTTCTTCCCTGATCCCGGCCGGTTTTGGTTCTAATCGTTCCTTTAGAACCATCTCTTCCCGGATCTCTGCCGGTTTTGGTTCTAATTATTCCTTTAGAACCATTTCTTCCCGGATCCCAGCCGGTTTTGGTTCTAATCGTTCAATTAGAACCATTTCTTCCCGGATCTCAGCCGGTTTTGGTTCTAATCGTTCAATTAGAACCATTTCTGCTTAAATCACATCTGAATTTGGTTCTAAGTATCCTTTTAGAACCAATTCTTCCCGAACATTTTGTTCGCTCCCGCTCTAGTCCAGTTCCTTTCCGTGCTTAGCCTGCGGGCAGAACACTTACCTTCTATCCTTACATTTCCTTAATAGAGTTCTATAAAAGAATTTTCTCCTGCCGATATTGAATATAAGAACATTTTCTATTACTATAGAATCATAATAAAGGAATATTTTTACTTTCCAAGGAGAAAAACATGGCAAAATTAGCGATCAAGGCAGGAATGGTCCTCGCAGGAAATGTTTATTCAGAGTCCGGAGCCCTGCTCCTCAGCGCAGGAACAAAACTGAACAAGCATCATATCGAACTGCTGCAAAGGCACAAAATAAAAATGATGGATATTGGCAATCTCTTAAAGAGCGATAATCCGCTGAAAGAGGCTGAGGAAAGCTATAGCAATATCCTGACTGACTTGACCGCAGCTTTCAATAGCCTGCGTGATAAAGAAACCCTCGACGACCTGGAGACCAGGGAAATGCTGAATTGCTCCAATGAGCTTGATCAAAAAGCTGATTTGGATGTAATCCAGCTGAAAGAGCAGATCAAGCAGGATGACTATCTGTATCAGCACAGCTTGAATGTCGGGCTGATTTCCAAGCATATCGCAAAGATTTTGGGTCTTGGCAGGGAGGAACAGAAACTTCTTGTGCAGATGGGGATTTTCCATGACATCGGAAAATTCAAGGTGGATCCGGCCATAATCAATAAACCTGCACGGCTTACTGATGAAGAATATAATGAAGTGAAAAATCATTCCCTTTATGGCTATGATTTAATCAAAGGCACCAGCCTGCCGAATGAAATTAAGATAGGGACTCTCCTCCACCATGAACGGCTCGACGGCTCAGGTTATCCCAATGGCTTGAAGGCAGGGGATATTCCTTTTTTGGTGAGGATCCTGTCTGTCGCAGATACTTTTGATGCGATCTGTTCAAAGAGAGTGTACAAAGGGGGATCTTCCATTCTATTCGCAGTCGAGGAGCTTTTGGAGGATGCCGCTAAAGGGAGACTGGACAACGCAATTGTCCGGCCTTTTACGAAGGATTTAATGAAGGCTATCATCGGCAAAAGCATAAAACTTAGGAATGGCCAATCAGCCGTAATCACATCCGTGCATCCGGACCGTCCAAATTATCCTGTGTTAAATATCGAAGGTTATCCGCCGCTCGATCTTAATGAAGCGAATCTGGCATTGAAGCAGGTAGCATACTTAAACTGAACCGGACGTATTGAAAAAGCTGCAGAGAGTTATCCCTGCAGCTTTCTTTGTCGCCTATCAGATAACATCCTGCTGGACGAACGTCATAATGGCCTGCGGATCGAAGCCATATACCCAGTTTCCGTTGACCTTGATCTGCGGCACGCCCATCTGTCCGGTTTCCTCCACCAGTTTCTGTGCTGCCTCTGTATCCTCCTGGACATTTACTTCCTTAAAGGCAAGTCCCTGTTCAGTAAGGAAATTTTTTGCATGGATGCAGTAAGGGCAGGTATTTGTGGTATACACGGTAATATTGTTATCCATTCTTCTTCCTCCTCATTAATGATAAGAACCTTCCTCCCGGCTTTCTATGGCCAGATCCACACTCCGGATTGTAATGAGCTCTGTCCTATCATAGCTGTCACCCAGCAAAACCCGCATCGCCTGGGACCGTATCGACTTTTCAATTACATTGCGGATATAACGGCCATTTGAAAAACTGATTGGATTCACTTCATTTTTAATGTAGCTCAAGTGGGCACGGATTTTTCTTTCGGCATCAGCACTGAAGATATATTCCTTTTCCTTCAGCATCTTCCCGGCTATCTCCATCAGCTCTGCCACTGAGTAGTCCGGAAAGTCTACAACAATGGGGAACCTTGAGTGCAGTCCGGGATTCAGAGAAAGAAAAAAGGACATTTCACGGGAATAGCCAGCCAGGATTAACACGAATTCATGCTGACGGTCTTCCATATGCTTCACCAGCGTATCAATGGCCTCCTTGCCGAAATCCTTTTCTCCGCCCCTGCCAAGCGAATATGCTTCATCAATAAACAAAATGCCGCCAATCGCTTTTTTGATCAAATCCCTTGTCTTCTGGGCTGTATGGCCGATATATTCACCGACAAGGTCAGCGCGTTCCGCTTCGATGAGATGTCCCTTAGAGAGCACATTCATCTGTTGAAAAAGCTTGCCTATAAGCCGTGCTACTGTAGTTTTACCCGTTCCTGGATTACCCTTAAACATCATATGAAGAGCCTGCTTCTCCGCTCTAAGGCCAGACTCTTCCCTTTTTTTATTTACATAGATCCAGGCATAGATCTCTTTGATTACTTTCTTCATCTCAGCCATTCCAATCAGCGAGCCGAGTTCTTTCTCTATTTCCAAAAGGGGAGCGTGGCGGTGCTTGATATCGGCTGTTTCCAAAGCACGCGGCACTTCCTTCTTAATTGGCTGCCTGCGTTTCTGGCCGCTCAAAACAATATTGATTTGTCCATTATTTTTCATCCGAAAAGGCTCTTCCACTCTCCATTCACCTCTCGATCAAATCAGGGATATGGCGGGCTTAGGACAGTCCCCCGAAACTGCCTTGCCATGCAAGGCTTTACACTCCCGGGAAATAAGGGACTGTCCCCCTTAAAATCCCCCCCGAATCTTGTCATATTCTGCGCTTTCCCGAGAAATAATGCTTCCTTTAAATATATTCGGGGGATGGGTAAAATATCATCTTTTCTTTTAGGATTCAGTCTTCTGTCCATAAGAAAAGCGGCCGTTGCTGCGGCCGCTTCGACAGGTTATGATGGATTACGATTCTTTGCCTTCAAAGTCAATCTGGACATTGCGCTGAGGTGCAAAAGTAGAAATGGCATGCTTGTAGACAAGCTGCTGTTTTCCTTCACTTTCAAACAGGACCGTAAAGTTGTCAAATCCTTTTATCTGCCCTCTGATTTGGAATCCATTTAATAAAAAGACCGTAACATATGTACCTTCTTTTCTTAATACATTCAACACCTGGTCCTGAATATTTACTGATTGCTTCATGAATATGTCCTCCTCTGATCTCTCTATTTTTATCTATTCGCCTTTATTTTCAGCTTTCCTGCAATAAAAGCGGATATATCTTCAACTTTTTTTGGGAATGGGTCCCCGCTTCCCATGTCAAACCAGGCTACCTCCATCTTGTTGCGGAACCAGGTCAGCTGCCGCTTTGCATAGCGCCTGGAATTCTGCTTCAGGTTTTCAAGGGCTTCTTCAAATGAGACTGTGCCGTCAAAATAATCATACAGCTCCTTATAACCGATCGCCTGGATGGACTGGCAGTCCCGGAGGCCCTGTCTGTAAAAAGTCTGTACCTCCTCTTTAAGTCCCTGGGCTGCCATGATATCCACTCGTTGATTGATCCTGCTGTAGAGCTTTTCGCGTTCCATGTCAAGACCGACTACAAGAGAATCATACTTCAATTCTTTCGGCTGGTCCTCAAGCTGTTCGCTCATGGTCCTACCGGTACAATGATAAATTTCAAGAGCCCGAATTACCCGCCTGGTATTTTGATAGGGGATGCGTGCAGCACTTTCAGGATCCACTGCCTGGAGCTCCCGGTAAACAGCTTCAGGGCCAAGTGCGGCAGCCTTTTCTTCAAGCAGTCCCCTATAGGCTTCGTCAGACGGCATATCTGGAAACTGATAGCCATAGAGGACTGACTGTATGTATAATCCTGTTCCTCCCGCGATAATGGGAAGCCTGCCCCGTGCGGTTATATCGGAAATCAGTCCGCTTGCAAGCCGCTGGAATTCTGCAGCATTAAAGCTTTCGTGCGGATCTTTAATGTCTATGAGATGATGAGGGATACCATCCATCTCGGCAGGTGTGATTTTGGCTGTCCCGATATCCATGCCGCGGTAGATCTGCATAGAGTCGCCGCTGATGATCTCACCATTAAATCTTTGGGCAAGTTCGACACTCAAGCGTGTTTTGCCGACTGCCGTAGGACCGATAATGGCCAATACTTTTTCGTTTGCCAACTTTTTCACTGCCTTACTTCTTTTTTTCCTATCTTACCATAATGTAACAAAGCAGTTGAACATCTAACTATTATAGTTAAATAAAGTTGAGAATATACTAATTAAACTTGAAAATTTATCCTTTATGTTTTTTACCCATAATATTTAAGGAAAAACTTCCTGCGGCAAGAAAAATGGCGGATTCAAAATATCCGCCACTTCCCTTATTCTTTCTTGAAATCTATAGTGCTGCGAACTGTATCGATCGGTCTGACAAGCGATTCAATCTGCTCCCGCTTGGATTCCAGAAACGGCGGCAGAGAAAGTTTTTCCCCAAGCGTTTCATATGGTTCATCGCCCATGAAGCCCGGTCCGTCCGTTGCGAATTCAAACAGGATCTGGGGTGCCACCCGCGTATAAAGCGACTGGAAGAAGAATCTGTCCACAAAACCGGAGGTCTGGAATCCGAATCCTTCCATGCGTCCGATCCATTCTTCAAGAACTGAACGGTCTTCTACCCGGAATGCCGCATGGTGGACGGTGCCAAACCCCTGGCGGGCATCAGGAAGGACTGAGTTATGCTCCACAATGACGGAAGCCCCGTTTCCGCCTTTTCCTGCTTCAAACAGGTGGAAAGCTCCTTCTTTTTTTAATTCTTTAAACAACAATGCCTTCTCTAGGACTTCTTTAAAGAAATCGAAATTTGCCACCCTGACAAAGACTGGTCCAAGCCCGGTTATTGCATACTGAAGAGGTACTGGCCCTTTCTGCCACGGTGTGCCGGATTCCACTCCTTTATCCGCTTCGTCTGAAATGAGTTGATATTTTTGATCATCGAAATCAACGAAAGACAATGTTTTTGTTCCGAACTGCTCCTTGATTCCCTCGTGCTTCACTTCTAAGCGGTCAAATCTTTCAACCCAGTAACCCAGGGCTGCATCACTCGGGACCCGGAAGGATGTTTTGGAAATTTCATTAGTACCATGTACTCCTTTTGGAATGCCCGGAAAATCAAAGAACGTCATATCCGTGCCGGGGCTGCCGGTATCGTCCGCAAAGAAGAGATGGTATGTCTGAATGTCATCCTGATTTACCGTTTTCTTTACCAGCCGCATGCCAAGGACATAGGTAAAAAACTCGTAATTTTTTTCAGCGCTGCTGGTAATGGCTGTGACATGATGAACTCCTTTTAACTCGTTCATTTGTAATTCCCTCCTGATATTATTAATAGTGTCATTTTATCTATTTCCCTCTGATTGCTAAGTGAACCAACTTAATTTATCTCAAAATAAAACATCTTTAATTAAAGATAATATACATCAAGGACTTTGTCAAATATTCTTCGCGGTTCTTATGGAGCGGTATGGTACAATTATAGAATATTTCGATATTTAGAGGTGACATGTTATGAACGGTTTAATTTTTGATATCCCCGCGGAAAAGTATCAGACTCTCAGTGAAGCTGAACGGTTCTTGCTTGACTATCTTGTCAAAAATATTGAACAAATCCCTAATATGTCCATTGTTAAGCTGAGCGAGGAAGCAAGTGTCTCCACTGCCACCATTGTCAGGATGATGAAAAAAATCGGTCATGCGGGATATACTTCATTTAAATACAGCATCAAAGATCAATTAACATCACAACAGGATATTGATGTACTGGATGAGATTGATGACAGAATCAAACAGGCGATCAAAAAAAATGAACTTGAAGTATTGAATACCATCAAAATGTTGAACAGCGGCAACATAGAGGATGCGATTCAAAAAATACATAATGCTGAGAAAATATTCGTTTTTGCCCGCGGATTTTCAGAAATGATTGGAACTGAAATCACGACAAAGCTGCAGCTGCTGGAAAAGAATTGTGAATTGCATACCGATCCCAATATCATCCGCGTGATTTCAAGGAAATTAAAACCGGATGAGCTGGCTATTTTTATATCCCTTAATGGTGAGACGGAAGAACTTGTAGAGGCCTGCAAGAATTTTAAAATCAATCATATCAGCACCATTACCCTTACCGCCGGCATTGATTCCTCATTAGCCAGACTCTCTGAAATCACTCTCTTCGGCTATAAGAGCTCCCATTCCTTTTTCCCGGATTATGAAGTCAGGTCCCGCCTGCCCCTTCAGGTTTTATCCCGGATCATTCTGGATGCTTATGTAATCCGGATGATATGAAGGATCATTTAATTCCTGGCTATCCAGATGAATTTTTCCCGTTCTCTCCTATCCTTCTTTATCAGCCATGTCTATCGGATGCGCCCATTAAATGCATCAATAGAAAAGCAAAAAACACATGATCCAAGGGTTCACGTGTTTTTGCATTTCAATATCTATTTTCACTCATGCACATCTTGATTTTTTCAATGACAACCTTCTTCATTGCTTCCTTAGCTGGTGCCATGTATTTCCTAGGGTCGTTCGCATCGGGATGGTCTGTCAAGTAATCCCTGAGAGCCTGGGAAAATGGTATTTTCAATTCCGTGGCAATGTTTACCTTGCAGCAGCCAAGGTCAATGGCACGCCGCACATCTCCTGTGCTTATACCGGATGCCCCGTGCAGGACAAGAGGCACATCCACCGTTTTTTGGATTTCAGAAAGCCGGTCAAAGTCAAGCTTAGGCTCTGATTTGTACAGACCATGCGCTGTTCCGATGGCAACCGCAAGAGAATCAACTCCTGTACGCTTTACAAATTCATTGGCGGCTTTTGGGTCCGTATAAAAGGAATCCGCTTCGTCTACCACAAGATCATCTTCCTGCCCCCCAAGACGGCCAAGCTCAGCCTCTACAGTTGCCCCATGGGAGTGGGCATACTCTGCTACTTCTTTTACAATTCTGATATTTTCCTCAAAGCTGTGGTGGGAAGCATCAATCATAACCGATTTAGTGCCTAAATCAACTGAGGCTTTGATATCTTCCAATGTTTCATGATGGTCCAGATGGAGCGCGATGGGAATGCTGTATTTCTTTGCGGCTGCTTCTGCGATGGCCTGGACATAGTCCCTGCCACCATAGGCGAATGTTCCAGGAGTCCCGGCCAGAATGACAGGCGATCTCATTTCCGCTGCCGCTTCCACAACCACCTGTATGGTTTCTAAGTTATGGATATTAAAGGCCGGCACTGCATAGCCATCCCTTCTCGCATTCAAAAGCATTTCTTTCGTATTCACTAAAGCGGTCTCTGTATTAACTGTCACATTGTTCCCTCCTTCTTTTCCAGGTTATTGACTGACAGCGGCTTTGCCCAGCACTTCAACGATTCCAGCTTGGTCCGCAGCCCCCCGCAGGTCCCGCCTCACTTCTGCATGAATCAGGAGCCTTGAAATATGAGATAACAAAGTTAAATGGGTGGTCCCTTTTTCCTCTTCCGGGATAAGCAGTGAAATAATGAAGCTGACAGGCTCTCCGTCCAGGGACTGCCACTCGATTCCTTCTGTTGTCCTGATGACAATCACGGCCGGCTCTTTAACAGCCGCCGATTTTGTATGGGGAATGGCGAAGCCTTCCAGGAAACCGGTTGTCCCTTCCTTCTCCCGCTCCTTTAACCCGGCCGCCACGTCTTCAGGTGATTCAGTGATTCCATTTTCAAAAGCAATTCCGGCAATTCGCTTAAATGCTTCCTGCTGATCATTTATCTTCTCATCCACACGGATCGTATCCAGTGTAAATAGACTGTTCATGTCATAACCCCTCCTGTGTGTGTTTTCAGATCATGCGCTTAATTTCGGATCATGGGCTTCATCACTCTTGGTTATGCTTGATTTCCTTGATAGACCGTATAAAAAAGCTCCGGCAAGCGATCCTGCCAGAATGGCGGTCACCCATTTAACCGCTCCGGTTACAACCGGCAGAACCAGGAACCCTCCATGAGGCGCCGGCACTTCCACTCCGAACAAATAGGTCAGGATGGCCGAGATCGATGAGGCCGCCATCAAAATGGGAATGACCACAAGCGGATTCTTGGCTGCGAAGGGAATGGCTCCCTCTGTGATGTGCGTCGAACCAAGGATGAAATTGACAAGGCCTGCATTCCTTTCTGACTGGTTGAAACGATTCTTAAAGAAGAGCGTTGCGAACGCAATGACTAGCGGCGGGGTGATGCAGGCAGCTGAAACACCAGCCATGAAAAACATATTGCCTTCCGCCAGAAGGGCCGTTCCCGTGACATAGGCAGCCTTGTTGATCGGTCCGCCCATGTCAAATGCGCTCATGCAGCCGACAATCAGCCCAAGCAGTACGGGATTTGCTCCCTGGAAGTCAGCCAGGAAAGACTTCATTCCTTCATTGATTGCTGTCATGGGTTCAACAAAAAACATCATGAGGACGCCCGTTATGAGTATGCCAAGAACAGGGTAGAGGAAGATGGCTTTCAAGCCTTCAAGAGACTGTGGAATGCCCTTTAACAATTTTGATAATAAAACAATTGCATAGCCTGCCAGGAAGCCGGCCGCAATACCCCCAAGGAAACCGGCGCCTCCTGTTGAAGCGATCAAACCGCCGATAAAACCGGCAACAAGTCCCGGGCGCTTTCCGATAGACTCAGCAATATAGGCAGCGAGGATGGGAACCATCATCTGAAAACCAAATCCACCTATATCCATCAGCATTTTTGCAGCGGGATTATAGGTCTCATGCTTCGGATCGGCAGAATGGATCCCGAATAGGAAGGAGATCGCAATCAATACGCCGCCTCCCACTACAAATGGGAGCATATGGGAAACTCCATTCATCAGGTGCTTGTAAATCTGCCGCCCCATTGACGCGCCGGACACTCCATCATCCTCATTGTCAGCACTGTTATTACCGGCAGCCTTTGACGTTTTAGCCCTGCCGTCAATGATGGTCTGGATTAATTCCTCTGCATCCCGTATGCCGCGGGCAACCGGGACATCCACTACCGGCTTTCCGGCAAAACGTCCGGCATTCACGTCTTTATCGGCAGCAACAATGACTCCATCAGCTTCCTTTATTTCCTGTGCAGTAAGGGCATTTTCAATTCCCACCTGTCCATGAGTTTCCACTTTGATATCCACATTCAGTTTTCTGGCGGCAATCTTAAGTGCTTCTGCAGCCATGAATGTGTGCGCAATTCCGGTAGGACAGCCAGTGGCGGCAACGATTTTTATTCTTTTCATATCGAACGAGCCTCCTTGTAAAATGGATGATCCAGCCTGTGGACCTCAATATGTTTCTTAAGCCGCTCTGCTTCGTCCAGGCTCCCGAGCCCCATTGAAAAGGCGGTGGCAGCCCCGGCAGCTGAGGCGTATTTTAGGGCTTCCGGCAAGCCTGCCCCCTGTTTCAGCCGTCCGATGAAAGAAGCAAGCAATGCATCCCCTGCACATGCCGTGTTCATAACATCACCGGCCGGAGCCGTGACACTATAGATTTCCTCTTTTGTTATAAAGAGCGAACCTTTGCTGCCAAAAGAAACAAGCACCCTTTCTGCACCTTTTTCAATCATTTCCTGAGCTAGTCCCGCTGCTTCCTCCTTGGATACAGAAGGCCGGTTAAAAAACGAAGCCAGTTCTTCATCATTTGGCTTGATCAGATAAGGAGAGAAGCTCAGGCAGTCCAAGAGCCTGTTTGAGCTGATGTCGAGCACCAGCTTCAGCTTGCGGTGTTTAGATATTTCGGCAATCGCTACATATATATCATCATTTATCCCGCTTGGCAGGCTGCCTGAGACGAACAGGAAGCTTCCTTTGGGGATGGATGAAATCTTTCCGAGCAATTCTTCCGCTTCAGCCGGCGAAATAACAGGGCCTTTATTGACCACTTTGAACTCCTTCTCCCCTGCCCTGATAAAATTGTTGATTCGGGTGATTCCATTTATTTTTATGAAATCCGTTTCTACGCCTGTTTTCACAAGTTCCTGCTCGATGAACTCCCCTGTGAAACCGCCAAGGAACCCCAGTGCAGTGTTGTGGATACCCATCCTTTCCAAAATGATAGAAACATTGATCGTTTTGCCATTGGGCTGATAATCTTCCATGTTTGTGCGGTTTACCACATCAGGTTTCAATGCGTCCACTTCCATGAACAAATCTACTGCCGGATTCAGAGTGCATGTATAGAAAATAAGAGCCACCCCCTCTTGATGAGTTTTGTTTGTTTTTTGATATACTCATTATGGCATGCGCTTTCATGAAAATGTTTTCGTAATATGTAAAGGTTTTCACCCTAAAGAAATTTATACTGTTATATATATGGGTTAAGGAGGAATGAACATGAAGTTGATAGCGATCGATCTTGATGGCACTCTTTTATCCGGGGATGGGAGAATTTCTCGGGAAAATGCCGCGGCTGTGCGGGAAGCACAGGAAAAAGGCCATATTCCGGCCATTTCTTCAGGAAGATCTCTCCATGATACACGCACATTCTTGGATCAGCCGGCCTTACATGCCCGGTGATGTGCGGCAACGGAGCCATCATACATGTTAAAGGGAAACTGCTGCACAACCTGAAACTTACCTCTGAACAAGTCGGGAAGATTCTTGAAATACTTGCTGGCCTGGAGTTATATGCCGAACTTTATACAAATGAGGGAATAAGAGCGGCTGACACCGGCCGGACACTTCTTCAAGGAGAAATAGATCGATTAACAGAGGAAATTCCTGACTTCCCGGAAGAATGGGCTGCCCGTATGCTTGAAATTCAATACGAACAGCATGGATTTGAAAAAGTGGAAAATTTGTCAGACCCGGCGCATCATTATGAAGTGTATAAAATATTTGTATTCTCGTTCAATCAGGAAAAATTAAGAAAGCTTAATGAGGCGCTGTCACTGCGGACCGATATTTCCCTCACCACTTCCGGCTGGACTAAGCTTGAAATCGCCCATCCACACGCATCAAAAGGAAAGGCACTTGAAATGCTGGCCGGCGAACTCGGAATTCCCCTCACCGACTCAGCTGCCATTGGAGACCAATTAAACGATCTCTCCATGTTCGAAAAAGCGGGCATGAGTATAGCGATGGGAAACGCAGAAGAGTCTGTGAAAAAACAGAGTTCTCATATAACCTTGAACTGTGAGGAAGATGGAGTGGCTTATGCTTTGAGGAATTTTATTTTGTAGGCTATGTTAAAGGTAAAGGTTGATTTATAGTGAATTGGTATGGTGATACGCACCCTACATCTGATTAAATTAAATTTACCTCAACTGGATATTTATGTTAAAATAAGAATGAGTTTGTGAAGGGTTACACTTAAACTAACGAGCAGATTAGCACAAATATAAGAATATATGGTTTATTAAATATAAATGCACGAGGTGAAAAATGGATAAATCTAATGTTGGATATACGGTTTTTAAATCAACAGGAGTAAATCACGAATTTCCTATTATAGACTTAGTGAACCAACTAGTAGTTGGTACGGTTACATACAAAGAAAACACATATATGACCGTTTTTGTTGATTTAAAAGCAAATACTGTACAAGTCCAAGGAGACGTTAGTGATTTGGGAGACTTAAGTATGGATAGAGATTCTTATATAGATATGTTCAAACATCAGGCTAAATTTTTTATCGATAACAATATTTCAGATTCCAAAGAGTATTATGATGAATTAATAAATAGTCAATCATAACAACTGGTTAGAACAGTCCATTATGGAGTTTAAGATATAACACCCCATATGCTTATTAAAAGGGGCAGCATTCCTATACTGAACCAAGGTTTGTGAACAAATGTACTTGCTTTAGTATAAAATAGACATCTCAAAATGCAATGAGCTTGGAGATACATTTCCCAGCTCATTTTTATGTGCACTTTTTATTTAGAATGCACAGTCTCTCAGCCTTAACTTTTCTGCCGTTTCCCATGTTCCATGAACACTTGCCAAAATAAGCATTTGTTTTTTCTTGCTTAAATCGCTTTCCATTTTCCTATTGTCTAGGAATTGAAACCACACTAAATAAAGTTGTAAATACTTCGTAGAGACACCATTAAACCGACTTATCCATTTCTTTAAACGGGAATGGTAATTATTAATATTATTGAGGTGGTAGATGCCTTTCTTTACATATTCTTTCTTACTTCCGTTTATGATGACGTGCTCCACATTGTTAGTAGATGTGTAAGATTTGTAAGAATTGTGGGCATCGGAAATAAGCACCATATCATTCCTAAGATGCGATGTAAGGGTGTCATCAATTTGTTCCATTAGAATTCTACCTGAACCGACCCGTTTTGAAAGGGTTGTTTTGTTGTTTCGGTCTCTAGCTACTAATACACAAACTTGTTCATTGGAAATACCTCTTTTGAAAGCGGAACCACCACGTTTTCTAGGTTTACGATGCGGAATAACTCTTCGTCCTTTATGGCTTTCTAAGAAGTATGTTTCATCTACTTCTACTAGTCCTTCAATTATACCGATACTTTCTTTTGCGAGAGCAGATAACACTTTATGCCTCCAGTAAAAAGTGGTTACGTGAGTAATGCCAACTTTTTTAGCGGTTTCACGAAGTGATAGACCACTCAACATACACTCTATAAACGGAATCCATTTATCTGCCTTTTTTGAACGATACATAGGGGAATTGGTCAAATCGCTGGTTAATTTATGGCAGTCTTTGCACTTATAACGTTGGCGACCGTCACGCTTCCCGTAACGAACCACTGATGTACTTCCACACTGCCGACAATGAAAACCATGAGAAAACTTTCTCTCTCTCAATTCACTGATTAAAGCTCCTTGTTGTGAGGCAGTCGGCGAGAAATGGCGAGTTAGATAATCTAAAATATATTCTTTGTCCTTATCATTCAAGGAAGAAATATTAGCTATTATGTTTCCTTAAAGTCATATGAATTGCCCCTTTTGTATATATACATTCAGGATACTACAAAGGAGAACATTTTCTTCAAAATCAACCAATAACTTTAACACAGCCATTTTGTAAGCAAAGAGGGTGTCCAAAAGTTATAAACTTTGGAACACCCTCTTCATCTATTATTTTTTCTTCGTAAGTCTGCCAAGCAGGAACGCACCTGCGGCTACTCCGAGGAATGTATTCGTTTTCTTATTGAAAACCTGTTTAGCTACCAGATTGAGATTTTGCGGCCTTTCTGCAAGACGGCGCATGAAGTAGCCATACCAATCCTGGCCAAAGGGCACATACGTACAAAAATTATATCCTTCGGATGCGAGCTTCAGCTGCATGTCTTTTCTGAATCCGTACAGCATCTGGAATTCGAACTTCTCATTCGGGATATTGTGAACCCTTACAAATTCCTTTACGTGATGAATCACTCTATGATCATGTGTGGCAATGGAAGTGAACTTTCCATTAAGAAGATGCCATTCTATCAGGTTGATAAAATTTTCATCTATTTCCTTCTTATCCTGATAAGCCAGTTCAGCAGGCTCTTTATAAGCACCCTTAACTAAGCGGAGACGTAAATTTTTATATTTTTTAATATCTTCTACGGCCCTGAAGAAGTAGGCCTGGATGACAGTCCCGACATTATCATAGCGGGCAGATAGTTCATCCAATATGTCAAACGATGGCTGCAGGCGCTTATTGTCTTCCATGTCCATATTTACGAAGATATCATACCTGTCTGCCAGTTCCACGATTTCCCTGATGTTGTCCAAACAGAAATCATAGTCTATATCAAGGCCGACCTGTGACGGCTTCAATGAGATATGCGCGTCGACACCGCTTTCATTTATCGCCTCAATAACGGCAAGGATCTGCTCCTTCGCTTCACGTGCTTTTTCTTTTTCAAAAACGAATTCGCCAAGGTTGTCTACTGTACAGGAAATACCGTGTGCGTTAAGCTCTTTGATGCTTTGGATGGTTTCTTCAAGGTTCGTCCCGGCTACAACACTCTGTGCCCCGAGCTTCAGGCCATACTTTTTAGCGGCGCTATTTAAAAATTCATTTTGGGAGAGGCTTATAAACAAATCTTTTAACATAGTCATTTCCCCTAATTCATAAGTTATTTTCTCCATCATTATAACATGCTTTTTTAATATAATATATTTTTCAAATTTTCCAATTTAACTATTTTAAAAATCTTCATATGAGGCGTATTAAGAGCGCTGGCATTGACATAATCCCTGCTTTGCCGTACAATATAGGTATAGCAGATAATAATATATAGCTCCAAAGGGGAGTAGCTTACAGGTATGTCGTCAATACGTGATGTTTCATCACCGGCATGTCTGGCAACCTAAAAAGTTGTTTGCGAGACCTTTGCCATATTGGTAAAGGGATAAAACCAGACATTTCCAAAGACCTTTACCATTACATCGGTAAAGGTCTTTTTATATGATTGAGGAGGAGATGGAAAGGTAAACATTCGTTTAATTCTCTGAAAAAAGGTAATAACATAATAAAATCAACCAGGAGGAAACTATACATGAAAAAATTGATGTCTGCCATTCTCTCTGCCGCCCTTATATTTTCGCCCGTCGGCCACTACGTCTTCCATGATCAAGGACAGAAAGTCGAAGCCCGGGGATACAAGTCCGGAAAGAGAAGCTTTAATACAAACGGAAGCACCACTAAAAATTCACCATACTTCCAAACCAAAAAACAAAGCCCATCCACCTCTTCCAAGTCAGCCGCGCAAAAACGGAACTCCGGCGGTTTCATGAGAGGCTTGATGTATGGCGGTATCGCCGGCCTTCTGTTCGGCAGCATGTTTGCCAATATGGGCGCTTTTGGATCACTTCTTGGCATGATGGTAAACCTTGTGGCCATGTATTTTGTCTTTTCATTGATTCGCAGCTTCTTTGCCGCAAGGAGAAATAAAAGACAGCAAGAGGATTATCGTTCATGGAGAAACTGATCATTTCAGAGCAGGATATCATCAACGCAGTCTGCGTCTATGTGGCCCGTAAAAAACAGCTTGAGCCCCAGGAGGTTGAAGTCGAGTTGATTCATGACGATGACTACGGGTTTTCGGCTGAAGCGTATGCTGATGGACGCAAGCAGGTGCTTATCATGGCCAATTTGATCGAAGCCCTTCGATTGTGGCTGGATGAGTATTTAGGCCGGGACCCTTATGCCGGAATCAGGCTCGTCCTGGATGATGAAATCGGTATTATCGCCGAGGTTGGGTAACCCTTTCATTCGTCCCAAAATAAAATCTGAATTCATGTACCACTCAATATGATTGTAATTGGATGGATTCTTATTAATGGATCCATCCTTTTTATCTGCCTCTATATAAACCTTTAACCGGCCTTGCCGCCATGCCGCCAATCGAAAAACTGTTTATTACTCCCCTGTTTGCCTGTCAGCACACATAAAAAGGGTCAAAATCAAAAATGAGACATATGGGTCAATAAAATTCAGAATATTTCTACTATTTTGGTTCATTCAGCATATGGTGAAAACCTCTATCTATAAATATACTTACTTTACAACGGAAAATCTTTTAAACTATTTATAGGCTGAAGGGAGAAAAACTATGAAGAAAAAGAGAGTATTAAGTTCATTCATGCTTAGTTTGACATTAAGTTTTTCCTTTTTTGGATCTGTATCGCATGCCAAGGTTGAATCGGCTCAGCCATCTGAAAAGTTTCGGGTATTGATCAAAGCTGCTTCTGAAGAAAAATCAAAAATGAAAATGTTACATAAAGAACACAGAGACTTTGGCGGCCAGGGCTACACCACTGATGTCACCCGGCAGGAATACGAATCTCTCCAAAAAAACAAAAAAGTAACGATAGAGCGTGTACCGGAATTCAGTGTACAGGCAGATAAGCCCCTTAAGGCCGCAGCAGCAGCTCCTTCAGCCAGGGTGCCTTGGGGCATTAAAGCTATATATAACGATTCCGCCCTTTCGGCATCATCCGGCGGTGATGGTGTCAAAATTGCTGTACTTGATACAGGGGTCTACAAAACGCACGCTGACCTGTCGCAGAATGTTGAACAGTGCAAGGACTTCACCGGTACGAGCACCATGGTCAATAATTCCTGCAGTGACCGGAACGGACATGGCACGCATGTGGCTGGTTCAGCTTTGGCAAATGGCGGCTCCACCGGCCAGGGAATTTACGGTGTTGCCCCACAGGCAGAATTATGGGCTTATAAGGTATTAGGCAATAATGGATCGGGGTACTCTGATGATATTGCAGCCGCAATCAGGCATGCAGCGGACGAGAGCACGCGCACTGGCTCTAAGGTCATTATCTCAATGTCACTCGGTTCTTCCGCAAAAGATAGTTTAATAGCAAGCGCTGTGGATTATGCCTACAGCAAAGGCGTCCTTGTTATTGCAGCTGCCGGGAACAGCGGACCTGGAAGCAACACAATCGGTTATCCGGGTGCCCTTCCAAATGCAGTGGCAGTGGCCGCTCTTGAGAACGTCCAGTCAAACGGCTCTTACCGTGTCGCCGACTTCTCTTCCAGAGGAAATCCATTGACTGACGGTGACTTTGTCATCCAGGAACGTGATGTGGAAATTTCCGCTCCTGGAGCAGCCATAGAATCGACCTGGACCAATGGCGGCTACAATACCATCAGCGGGACGTCAATGGCAACACCGCATGTGTCCGGCCTTGCCGCGAAAATCTGGTCAGCCAACAAAAGCCTGACACATACGCAGCTGCGCAGCGAGCTGCAGCAGCGCTCCAAAGTATACGATATCCTCGGTGGAACCGGTGCAGCAGCCGGTGATGACTATGCATCCGGATTCGGCTTTGCCAGGGTAAAATAATTGAATGAGCTGGAGGCAGCCCTCAATGATGAGGAGCTGCCTCCTTTCTTTTTGACCGGTTCACCATACATCACTATTAAATTGGTACTGCTGTATAAGGACCTCCCTCCCTTCTCTTCATTCTTTTCATCCCCCTTTGTATAAATTGCCGGGTTCTCTCCCATAATGGATTATAAACCCATCTATTCAGTGTCCTTTATATCACAAGGTATATCACAAGGCCGCGAATGGGAACTTATATAGAAGAAGGTGATCGAATGACAATGCAGCGCACATTCATTATGATAAAACCGGATGGAGTAAAACGGGGATTAATCGGCGAGGTTATCAGGCGTTTTGAACAAAAAGGATTTTCCTTATTGAACGCAGAGCTTATGGTGGTAGACCGTTCAAAGGCCGAATATCATTATATGGAACATCAGGAGAAGCCATTTTTCGGTGAATTGGTGGATTTTATAACATCCGGTGCTGTTTTTGCTATGGTATGGGAAGGTGAAAATATTATAGAAGTTTCACGCCTCATGATCGGAAAGACAAGCCCGGCAGAAGCACTGCCAGGCACCATACGCGGTGACTTTGCCCACAGTAAGGAAGAGAATGTGATTCATGGTTCTGATTCACTCTTAAGTGCTGAGCGTGAGATTGAAAATTTCTTCAGTCTGCTGAAAAAGCGGGACATAGCGGACAATTCTCACGCTGAAAAACGGAAGTCTGTATAAGTGAATTACTAAGCCCCCCGACTTCTTATCGGGGGTAGTTTATTTTCAGATAAAATCCCGCTTGAATGGAACAGTCACGGCCAAAAGGGGGAATTTTTAATCTTGTTCTAGAAAAAAAGAATATCTGGATATCTGGATATTTAAAAGCTAAATAAAATGGTCTTGGCTTGCCCATTAATCAGTTACTTGCGAAAGCGCACTTGCCAAAATTACCATTTATTTGAAAAAAACAAATGATTTACTTGCCAAAACCGGCCATTTACTTGCGGGGGCGGATTTTGGCCTTCCATTTTACCACTCCCCTGATGCGTTAGTCTCTCCTCCATATAAATCCAAGCAATCATTTTTCTTCAAATGTTACATCATGTTCTTTTGCAAGTCCTTTGATATCAGATTGAAAGGTCCGCATTTTCTTACGGGCATCCGCAAGCATCGAGTTGGCCTCTGCAATCAAGCCTGAATCCTGCTTTTCGATTGCTTCAGTCATTTTCACAAAGGCCTCGCCCTGGATATTGACTGCCTCTATGTATCCCTCGTGTATATTGGATAGGTCTTTGGAATCCACTTCTACGCCTTCCAGGTCAGATATAAATTCATTGTATTTGGGAATGATGGTTCCCTGCAGCTTGTCATACATCGTCTGATCATCTGTATAATTCTGCCCGGTAATGCTTTCATAATCTTTAATTACCTTTTCTTCCTTATCGGCCAGTTTCGGCATCTCTTCATTTACATACTTTAAAATTTCATCCTGAACAGGATCGCTGCCGCATCCAGCCAATGCCAGCGGCAATGCCAGAAGCAGCATAAACCAAATTTTTTTCATATACTTTCTCCTCCCTCTGTTTAATAGAGTTCTGGTATAAATTTACTATAAATCTATTTTTTAGAGAAACAATAATCGGCAAAACTGGACATTTTATTTACTTTTCAAATGAAACAGCTTTATTCTCACTACCTACCATCTATTAAAAAAAGAAAAAAGCATCATCCGATAAGATGATGCTTCCATAGCCTTTTCCTGCTGTATCATTCTCCTACATCACCCGCTTGAACATCTTCTCCATCTCATAGGTGGAATAATGGATGATGATAGGCCGTCCATGGGGGCATGTAAAGGGATCAGAAGATCTTCTCAGTTCGTCAAGAAGAGCCTGCATATCTTCGTGCCTGAGATAGTGGTTGGCCTTGATGGAGCCTTTACAGCTCATGAGGATGGCTGCTTCCTCCCTCAGCTTTTTGATATCCACCTTTTTGACCGACAGGACCTGCTGGATCATTTCATCTATGATCTGCTGTTCCATCCCTTTTGGGAACCACTGTGGATGGGAACGGACAATAAAGGAATTATGGCCGAATTCTTCAAGGAAAACTCCCACCGCTTCGAGCTCAGGTATATTCTCCTGGATGCGGATGACTTCATCGGTAGAATATTCAAGCGTGATAGGGATGAGCATTTCCTGCAGTTCGCTATCTACCTGACCTACTTTTTCGCGGAAATATTCATATTTGATCCGCTCCTGTGCAGCATGCTGATCGATGATGTACAGGCCTTTTTCATTCTGTGCCAGAATATAGGTGCCGTGCATCTGGCCGATTGGATACAGGACCGGCACTCTGTCAGGAGCCTCAGGGACGGGAGCCGCTTCCGGCTGTTCCAGTTGTGTTTCCGGTTCTGCCTCTTTTGATAAGATATCCGCATAATCCGGTGCTTTATATGCAGCAGGCTCTGGCTGCCTGTGCTGTACGGTTTGGATGACCGGCTGATAATCGGCCAGCGTCCCGGTGCGTTCTCCATCTTCCCTTATAAGAGGAGCTGAACTTTTGTATTCCCTGCCCTGCTCCCGTTCCGAATGATTCGGAACCGTGGATGTTTCAAATTCGAAAGCTGCCTGCTCGCTTTCATCCTTCTCCTTTTTCCTTACAGGGGAGTTGCCCGGGATGAGCTGCTTTGTTTTGAAGGCGCCTTTGATTGTGTGTGCAATCAGCTCGAACAGTTCTGCTTCTTTACTCAGCCTTACTTCCATTTTGGAAGGATGAACATTCACATCAACAAGAAGCGGATCCATTTCAATGGACAGCATCGCAATCGGATACCTGCCGATCGGGAGCAGCGTATGATAGCCCTCCATTACGGCTTTGGCCAGGGTATAGTTTTTGATGAACCGTCCATTGATCATAGTTGAGATATAGTTCCTTGAAGCCCTCGTCACTTCCGGCAGGGATACATAGCCGTGGACCTCAAAGTCCAGCGACCTGCCCCTGACCGGCACCATGGTCTTGGCGATGCCAAGGCCGTAGATGGCTGCGAGCACCTGCTGGATATTATTATTTCCATTGGTGTGAAGCAGTTTTTTTTCATTATTGATGAGCTTGAATGATACATTAGGATTGGACAGCGCCAGCCTGTTTACCGTATCGGTGATGTTGCCAAGCTCCGTATGGATCGATTTCAAATATTTCAAACGGGCGGGAGTATTGAAGAACAAGTCGGCGACTGTGATATCAGTCCCTTTCCGGCTTGAACAGCCCGCGTGCTCCTTCAGTTCCCCGCCTTCAATGACCACTCTCGTACCCGGCCCTTCCCCTGTGCTGGTGCGAAGTTCAAGGCGTGATACAGAGGCAATGCTCGGCAGTGCCTCTCCGCGGAAACCAAGAGTCCGGATTCGGAAAAGATCCTGCTCATCCTTGATTTTGCTCGTGGCATGGCGCTCGAATGCTGTTAGGACGTCATCCGGCTCCAAGCCATGGCCGTCATCGATGATCCGGATGCTGGCAAGCCCCGCTTCCTCGAGGTGGATTTCTATCATCTTGCTGTCCGCATCGATCGCATTTTCAACGAGCTCCTTCACGACAGATGCCGGCCTTTCAACCACCTCGCCGGCTGCGATTTTATTCGCAAGGGAATGATCGAGCTGAACGATTCTTCCCATATATATCACCTCCATCATTCTTGCTTTCGAGTCTTTCGGAACCCATGAATACATGTATAAGCAATGGGCCTCTTGTCTTTTAAATCCCTTTCGAATGATTTGGACCACCCATAGCCCTGTCCTAATTTCGGAAGAGCTTCTGAATCATTCCGAACCCCATGCCTGTGCAGCCATAGAAGCTTCCGCAGCTATCCGAAAATCATTCTGAAAGCCCCGTAAGGTTCAACTCTTTATTTTCTTCTGTATGCTGAACAAGGCATTCATTGCCTCGAGCGGAGTCATTTCCAGAACGCTTAATGATTTCAGCTCTTCGATCACTTTGGCTTCACGGGTATTGGCCGCCTTCTGCTTTTCCTGCTTTCTCTCGCCGAAGAAAGACAGCTGTTCGTCCATTTTCACGTCTTCCCGGATAGTGTTTCTTTCAGCTGGGACCGAAGCGCCCGTATTAAGTTCCGGCTTTCCCTTTTCAAGCTCTAAAAGAATTGAATTAGCGCGGCTGATCAGTTTTTCCGGCAGCTCGGCAAGCTGTGCAACATGAATGCCATAGCTTTTGTCCGCTGCTCCTTCTTTCACTTTATGAAGGAAGACCACTCTCCCGTTCTGCTCGACGGCGCTCACATGGACATTCTTCACTCTGTCCAGACGTCCGCCAAGTACCGTAAGTTCATGGTAGTGAGTGGAAAAAATCGTCTTTGCCCCGATTTCATCATGAATATATTCAATAATTGACTGTGCCAGGGCCATTCCATCATAAGTCGATGTGCCCCGGCCTATTTCGTCAAATAATATCAGGCTGTCCCCGGTTGCATGGTCGATTGCATGCTTCGCTTCAAGCATCTCGACCATGAATGTGCTCTGGCCGGAAATCAGATCATCGGCAGCGCCGATCCTTGTGAACACTTTATCGAATATGGGCAGCACCGCCTCGTCGGCCGGCACAAAACAGCCGATTTGTGCAAGGATCGCCATCAGGGCAACCTGTCTCATGAAGGTACTTTTACCGGACATATTAGGTCCGGTAATCAGGAGGATTTCCCTCTCCTCATCCATCCGGATGGAATTGGGCACATACTCCTGGGCGCCCATTACCTTTTCAACGACTGGATGCCGGCCGTTTTTAATGTCAAGAACCTTATCATCAGAGAATACAGGCTTCACATAGCGCCTTTGTTCACTGACAGCCGCGAAGCATTGGAGGGCATCCAGCTCGCTGATGATCCTGGCGAGCTGCTGAAGCCTTGCGATATAGGTTTTCACCATCTCCCTAAGCTTCAGGAACAAGTCGTATTCAAGGCTGATGCTTTTTTCCTCGGCCTGGAGGATCAAGGCTTCTTTTTCCTTCAGTTCCGGAGTGATGAATCGCTCTGCGTTTGATAATGTCTGCTTCCGTTCATAGCGCTCATCCTGCAGCAGATGGAGATTCGGCCGCGTGATCTCAAGATAATAGCCGAAAATTCGGTTATAGCCTATTTTAAGCGACCGGATTCCTGTTCGTTCACGCTCTGATTTTTCCAGCTGAGCAATCCAGTCCTTTCCATTCCTGCTTGCATCACGGTAGGTGTCTAGCTCCTCGCTGAAGCCGTCCCGGATGATATTCCCTTCCTTCACGGAAAGGGGAGGATTGTCAGAAATCGCCTTCTCAAGATGTTCAGCCAGTTCCCGGCATGGATCCATTTCCTCTGCAAGCAGTGCTCCCCTGCCGCCCATCCTGTCCAGTACCTCCATGATGGAAGGCACCTGCTGTAGAGATCGTTTCAGCTGAAGAAGGTCCCGGGCGGAAACATTCCCAAACGCCACCCTGCCTGCCAGGCGTTCAAGGTCATATACTTCTTTTAATAATTCGCGGAGCTCCTCCCGCTCGAAGTATTGCTCGAGGAATTGGGAAACAAGCGCCTGCCGCTCCTCAATCTGCTGCCGGCTGATGAGAGGCCTGTCGATCCATTGCTTCAAGACCCTGCCTCCCATAGCAGTCTTCGTTTCATCAAGAAGCCAAAGGAGCGATCCTTTTTTCCCTTTGGTCCTTACGGTTTCAGTAAGCTCAAGATTCCGCTTTGAGTGGTAATCAATTTTCATGTGCTGAGTGCTTTCATAGAAAACGACCGGCTGCAGGTGATCAAGGCTCCGCTTCTGTGTCCTGAATAGATAACGAAGCAGCCGCCCAACAGTTACGACCAGCTCCTCCTGATGCTGGACAGCCTTTATTAAATGGGCAAAATCATCATAATCCGTATGTAGTTCCTCATAGGAAATGGCCGCATTCCTGTCAGAAAGCATCTTTTGGCAGTCCTCATGCAGTTCCCTGTCAATGACAACTTCCCTGGCCCCAAGCACCGCAATTTCATTCACCGCTTCCTGGAAGCCGCCTCTGATAATGGTAGCCTTGAGTTCGCCTGTTGATAAATCATTATAAGCAAGCCCGAACGAATGATCATCCAGATGGGTCAGCGTTGCAATGAAGACATTTTCTTTATCCGTAATTCCTTTTCCTTCCATCATGGTCCCCGGAGTGATCAGCTGGACCACTTCGCGCCTGACCACGCCTTTTGCCTGTTTCGGATCTTCTGTCTGCTCACAGATGGCAACCTTAAATCCCTTGGTCACGAGCTGTTCAATATAATTCGGTGCCGCATGATAAGGCACCCCGCACATCGGGATGCGGTTCTCGCTGCCCCCGTCACGGCTGGTTAGTGTAATTTCCAGCTCCTGGGAGGCACGCTCTGCATCCTCGAAGAACATTTCATAAAAGTCGCCTAAGCGAAAAAATAAAAAGGCATCCTGGTACTCTGCCTTGATTCGTAAATATTGCTGCATCATTGGCGTATAGCCTGCCATATCAATTCAAAACCTTTCCAAACTATAATCCTATTAGAGTTATTATAACATGTCTCAGACACCTGAGTGAAAGACCAGCTTTCCATTCATTTATTTCCAAAAGAAAACTAGGAAGAATTTCTTCCTAGTTTGATGACTCCCTCTCTTTTTCTTCGATAAAGTCGGTATGGATGCTCTCAAGCTCTTCATCATCCACTTCAAGATCCCAGTCATCATCATCACTGAATCCATCCGGATGGACAGCTACCGTAATTTTGGTTTCCCCAATGACTTCGATGAAAATCTCTCTTTCTACATCAACGATGATCTTGGTGCCGCATTCGGAAATGCTTGCTTCCAGGCAGCTTGGCTGCTGCATCACGCGCGCTACAACCTCATTGTCATCAAAGCATTCGGCATCCCGATATTTCAGCTTGATTTCATCGACATATTTAACCTTTTCCGTTACAACCTCTGTCTTCGTATTTTTATGGTACGAATACCAGGTATTGATATCGAAATAGCCTGTGACTTCGACTTTATCCCCGACTTTTTTCGCATCGTATCTATGGTTAATGATCCAGCAGCCCAATATGCTCGTTGGTGGATGGGCCGGAATGATAGTATGTTTAGACTTTGTATATTTGCGCCCTTTCGCCACCACCGCTTTTGTTATTATCTGTCTATATTGTGACATGTGAGCGAACCCTCCTCATTCAGTTTCAATTCATCCTATGCGGGATAAAAGTCTAATGTGCTTGCCCTTCTTTCAAGTCCTTGGAGCAATCTGATTTTTTATATATAGGCATTTTATGCCCAGAGCCTATCTATGGTGACACTGTCAGCAGGAAGGTTTTGGCTTTGACATCCTTGCTGCATGCCCGCTTCCTGGGGGAAGTTATGCCTGCCTAACCCAATCACTGGATTATGTGAGCCTTTTCGTATACTTGTCCAAACCTTTGTTGGATGCCCTGCATATTTTATATGGACAAGTTTATAAAGGGGGGAAATTTATGGGGTTCTTTAACATATACAGAAGATTCTCAACTGTCGAAGGCCCTTTCTGCCGCCCGCAGGAAAGAAGCGAGGATCATACGGCTGTGCCGGCTGCCGCCTGCGATGTTCCCGGAGCAGAGGAAAGGTGTGAAGAGACCGAAAAAGAGAGTTCCAGTTCAGGCTGCCGCCAGGAGAAAAGCTACTCTTCTAAATGCAGATGCAAATGCCGCAGGAAGAAAAAGAAACGCTGCTAGTGTCTGAAGTTTAAAAAGGTGCAGAATTCTGCACCTTTTTTGCTGCTCAGCCACAAGAATCCGTTATAATTTTGGAAAAGAACATGCTGCGGAGGAATAGATGAATCTTGAAAAACTTGTACATGAACTGAAGAAGGAGAAAATAAATGCTGTCTTGATTTCTCAAAACAACGAAATGATTTTCCATTATTATAAGAACAATAAGCAAAAAAATAAGCTTCATAAATTAAACTCCTGTACAAAAAGCATTTTGTCCCTGCTTATAGGCATCGCTTTAGAAAAGGGAGTCCTCCAATCACTGGATGAGCCTGTCGGCAGCTACTTTCCGAAACTCTTTTTCGATCTGGAGGACAAAAGGAAGCTGGAACTGACTCTCCGTGATTTGATCACGATGACAGAAGGCCTGGATTTCCCTGAATTCGGCGAATGGAATTGCTTCTCACCTATGGTCTATCATCATGATATTGTGAAGTTTACACTAACACGGCCGCTGATCCACGAAAGCGGCACACATATGAATTACAACTCCGGCTGTTCCCATATTCTATCAGCTATCTTGAGTCAAGCCGCAGCCATGAAGACAGAGGAATTTGCAGCCAAACACCTCTTCCACCCGCTTGGAATCCACGAGTACAGGTGGTATACAGATAATAAAGGAATAAACAAAGGTGCTGACGGACTGGTCCTGAAAATTTCCGATATGCATAAGATCGGCCTCTTGATGCTTGATGAGGGAAAATTTAACGGCACTGAGGTTGTCCCATTGCAATGGATCAGAGAATCTACAGCCCCAAACCTTTTGACTTATGAATATATCGGTCATTATGGAATGCATTGGTGGGTAGATAAACTGGATAAAACTAAAAACTTTTCTCCCCCTAACACCTATTATTTTGCTCTGGGATATGGAGGGCAGTTCATGATTGTCATACCAGGGGCAAGTATGGTCATCACCATTGCAAGTGATATTTACACAGACAGCATGAAGCCCATGACGATCATTAAAGATCTTTTATTACTGAAGTGACAAGTCAAGTTTAAGAGGCGGGGCACCTTTACAATGACAGCGGCATCAGCTTGTCCAAGTACCTTTTTAATAAAATTGAACCCCTTTTTCCAGCAGATCAGAATGAATATGGAAGCAAGAAGCAGTAATGCATTTATCACTCTAAAGCAAAGGATAATCAGGCCATGAGAAACAAAATCCTATTGAAGATGCAATATTTGCGAACAGGATCAAGCGGATCTCGAATCTATATAAAGATTTGTCATGTTTGTCTCTCCTTTCGATTTTTTCTGTCAGCATTAGTTTAAGGCAGATTCACAATTAAAAAATCATGTGTAAGACTGTATTCCATGTACAACGTTAGACTGATAAATTCCTTTATAGCCGGATGTCAAGATCAGCTGCCGCCGCTTAAAACCGCAAAAATAGGAAAACAAAAACCGGCATCCTGGATGCCGGCTCCTCAGTCCTGATTTGATTGTTTGGTTCCCTTGCTTTTATAAGGCTTGGCGCTTCTCGCTTTGTTGGCACTTGCCTGCCAGCGCTTCCAGCCCTTTTTATCTGTCCCTCTGCCTGTCCCGCCTTTACCTTTAGCCTTGCTGATGTGATCACCCCATTTTATGCATATCCAGCCAAGTACTGCCTTAGGGCTATGCCTGTTCATTATACAGGGATACCGGCCGGCCTAGTATGGAAGTACCAACCATCCCTTACAAGGATCGTCATTCATTTCAAAATCTGGTATTGCGTCTTTGCCTCCCCATAGGCAGAGCGGAATTCCAGAGCCCCTTGAATTATTTTTACACACGTAAAAGCACTGTATACAAAAATGATTAAGGCCAGCAGTGGAGTTGTGAGCCTTTTTCTTTTCCATAAATAATAGGAAAAAGTAAGCAAGAGAGCGAAGAGTGAGATATCCAGAATGAGCTCAATTCTTTGGAAGTGCATTTCGTCTACATTCTGCTTGTACATTTCAAGATGACGTTTGTTTTTTTCATTTTCGTTGATAATATGGGTATCACTGCCATACCCAACTTCCCATTTTGAGGACGGATTTTGAATATAGATCTTATACCGGTAATCGGCCGCCTGGCGCTGGAATATATGCTGACTCTCGGCAGTCACCTGCACATTCCAGAAACTAATAAGGATTGGTATGAAAAGTATGAGTTTCAGGCTCAGATCCTCCCAACTATGAAATTTGCCGCCGATTATCTTTTTCCAATTTTTTCATAAACAAAACCTTACCCTTAAATAGTTTCAAGACTAGAATGCATCGCAAAATAAATGAAGGAACCCCTTCGGAGTCCCCCGCGTCATTTACACCAATACCTGTTTTTTTGCTTTTATCTCCCGGTTGATATACTTCCTGTTTTTATATACGAAGCCCGTCAATTCTTCTTTTGAAAGCTCTGTCTCTTCCGGGTCACAATAGCCGGGACCTTTCCCGTGCAGGGTCCATTTGCCTTCAGCTTCATAATGCATCAGTGTCCAATCGCCATTCCGTTGGATATCCTGGAAAACCAAATAATGTTTTCTTCCTTCTTCATCAAAGTCTGTAATCTCTTTAAACTGATTCAAGAATATGTCGATATCTTTTTTAGATACAATGGATTTCATTGTTCACTTTCCTTCCTATATTTTTCATATTGCTAGCATTATATCAAAAATATTAAGGAGATATATAGGTTGAGTGTATTAAATATTAACATTTATTCTACGCCATTATCCATTCAATCCAATTATTGAACACGAACAGATACAACAAAGCTTAAAAAAGGCTGCTCTCAGGTCGAATGCTTCAACCTTTTGAGTCAGCCTCTTTGCTATTAGTGGCAGCCGCCTGAGCCGCTGTTAACCTTGGATCCAGTTTCGCCGCGCAGTACGTCGCCGCCTGTGGATTCGATGAGCAGGTCTGTTACTGTGTTTGATACAGATGAAGCGACCATCTGCAGTAAATCATTAACATCAACCTGCGATTGCTTGAATTCCTGGACGATTGGGATTGCGTCGATTTCTTGCTCGATTGCCTCGATTTTGGCTTCTGTCATCTTCAGTGCTTCGGTTTTGCCGTAGTGCTGGAAGTTGACCGCCTGCTTTTGGAGACTCTTCAGGCTTGCAATCAATTCTCGTACTTTTTGGTTTTCATTAATCTGTGCTTCTGCACGCTTAAAGAAATCCACTTCTTCTGTTTCTGAGATCATTCTGGCAAGCTCATCTGCTTTGCCCAGGATATCTTCTTTTGTATATTTTCCCATTCAAATCACCTCTGCCGTTTCTTCAACCACCATTTCGCCATTTAATGACCAGGTGTTTGCGTTTGTAATCTTAACCTTGACCAGCTGTCCGACCGCTGACTTAGGACCCTTGAAGTTCACCAGTTTATTCTTTCTGGTATAGCCTGCCAGTACATCCGGATTTTTTTTGCTTTCCCCTTCAACCAGGACTTCCACCACTTCGCCATGATAGTTTTTCATGCTTTGGGCGGAGTACTCATTGACAAGGGCATTCAGCTTTTGCAGCCTTGCCTTTTTCACTTCCATCGGCACATTGTCCTTCATCTTGGCTGCCGGCGTTCCTTCCCGCGGGGAATAGATGAACGTATAAGCAGCATCAAAGCCTACTTCGCGGTACAGGGACATCGTCTCCTCAAACTGTTCTTCCGTTTCATTCGGATATCCGACGATGATGTCTGTTGTCAGGGTGGCGTTCGGAATGGCCGCTTTGATTTTTCGCACCAGCTCCAAATATTGCTCCCTTGTATACTTTCGCGCCATGATCTTTAGAACATCGGTGCTGCCTGACTGGACAGGCAGATGGATATGCTCCACCAGATTGCCGCCCTTAGCCAGCACTTCAATCAAATGATCGTCAAAATCCCGTGGATGGCTTGTTGTAAAGCGGATTCTCGGGATATCTATCTTATGGATTTCATCCATCAGGTCGCCAAGGCCATAGCTGATATCTGTAAAGTCTTTCCCATAGGCATTTACATTCTGGCCGAGAAGCGTGATTTCCTTATATCCCTGGGCGGCAAGATGGCGCACCTCCTGGATGATCTCGTCAGGACGCCGGCTCCGCTCCTTGCCGCGGGTGTAAGGGACGATGCAGTATGTACAGAATTTATCACAGCCATACATGATATTCACCCATGCCTTGATATTGCCTTTCCGCACCTTTGGAAGGTTCTCAATGACATCCCCTTCCTTCGACCATACTTCAATGACCATTTCTTTTGAAAGATAGGCTTCATTCAAAATGCTTGGCAGGCGGTGGATATTATGAGTGCCAAAAATCATGTCCACAAAGGAATGCTTCGCCAGGATGCGGTTTACCACGGATTCCTCCTGTGACATGCAGCCGCATACTCCAAGGAGCAGATCAGGTTTCTCAAGCTTAAGCGACTTCAGGTGGCCCAGTTCCCCGAATACTTTGTTTTCTGCGTTTTCACGGATGGCACAAGTATTGAGCAAGATGACATTCGCGTCTTCAACGCCGTTTGTCGGCTCGTAGCCAAGCGCCATCAGGATGCCTGCCATCACTTCTGTATCATGCTCATTCATCTGGCAGCCATAAGTCCTGATATAGAATTTACGGCCTTCTCCCATGCCCTTGAATTCTTCAGAAATGGCAAAGTCATTGTGATATTTAACGTCTTCCTTGCCCCTTTTTTTGGCATCCTTCAGGGATGGCGCTGTAAATACAGACTGGAAATACTGGCTGTAATCCTTTTCAGGCTTTTTTTCAGCAGGATTTACAGCGCTTACCCGAGCAGATCCCAGGCGCTGTTCTTCATTCATATTCTCTACCCCTTTCATCTATCTAAAGGAATGGTTTCATTATTAGAGTTCATCGTCAGAATTTATAGTGTTTATATGAGCAATCGTGCACATTATCTTAGTATAAGGCTTTTTGGGGACTTAAACAATAGCGGCTTCCATGATCTGTTTGTTGAAAAGCCCTCGTTTCTCCATGCACCCTTTCATTTTATCAAATTGCAAGATTAATAAAAAGACAGCTCCTCCCGGTTGTCATAACAATTATAGAAAGCCCGCCATTTTTGGCGGGCCCGTCATTTATTTAATGATCTCTAATTCTTTACCAGCCTTCTCAAAGACATTCAGTGCTTCCTGCAACTCTTCTTTTGAATGCTGTGCTGTAACAATGGTCCTTACACGCGCCATTCCTTTTGCTACGGTCGGAAAGGCTATTCCCTGCGCAAATACACCATATTCCAGGAGTTTATCAGAGAATTGATGGGAAAGTGCTTCGTCGCCGACAACCACAGGCGTAATTGGGGTTTTACTGTTTCCTGTTTGGAACCCAAGTTCCTCCAGACCCTTTTTAAAGAACTTGGTGTTGTCCCAGAGCTTATCAATCAATTCGGGCTCTTCAAGCAGTACATCGATCGCCTCGATTGCAGCCATGGTCACTGCAGGCGGATGGGATGTACTGAACAGGAATGGCCTTCCTTTATGAATCAGGTAATCGATTAATGTTCTGGTACTGGCCACATATCCTCCTAGAACTCCGATTGCCTTGCTGAGTGTGCCGACCTGAATGTGTACGCGCCCGTCCAAACCAAAATGATTCACGGTTCCACGGCCATTTTTGCCAAGGACTCCCGAGGCGTGGGCATCATCGACCATGATCAGAGCATCATATTTCTCGGCAAGCTCGACGATTTCCGGAAGCGGCGCTATATTGCCGTCCATCGAGAACACGCCATCTGTCACAATCAAACGCTTGCGGTAATTCTCTGACTCTATCAACGCCCGCTCAAGGTCAGCCATGTCCACATGCTTATAGACCTTGCGTCCTGACTTGGTCAGGCGGATTCCATCAATGATCGAGGCGTGGTTCAATTCATCGGAAATAACCACATCCTCCGGGGACAGAATGGCTGACAGTACACCCTGGTTTGTGGTGAAACCTGATTGGAATACAAGCGCTGCTTCTGTATGCTTAAATTCTGCCAGCTTTTTTTCAAGCTCATTATGCATGCTGAAGGTGCCCGCTATTGTACGCACAGAACCTGTGCCTGCCCCGTAGTTTTCCACAGCCTCGAGTGCCGCTTTCCTTAACCGGGGATGGGAGGTCAGGCCCAGATAGTTGTTTGAAGAAAGCTGAATAACTTCCCTTCCATCAATGACGACCTTCGATCCTTGTTCAGACTGAAGCGGGACAAGCTTCCTGAACGTCCCTGCTTCCTTCATAGCGTCTAATTCCACTTGCAGATATTCAAATCCTTTCATCATGAACCCTCCTAATTTTTATACGAAATTTATTAAGGCTGCAGGACAACTTTCCCGCATTCGCCCTTTATCATCAATTCAAAGCCTTTCTCAAAATCCTCGAGCGGGAAGTGGTGCGTGATCATCGGCTTGACATCCACCTGTCCTGAAGCAAGGAGCGAGGATACCTGCTGCCAGGTCTTGAACATAAGTCTCCCGGTAATTCCCTGGACGGTAATGCCTTTAAAGACGATGTCATTGGTAACATCAAGTTCCACCGGACGGACAGGGAGACTCAATATGGAGACCCTGCCTCCATTTGTCACCATCTTAAACCCTTGATCCATCGCTATCGGATGGCCGCTCATCTCACAGACAACATCCACTCCATTACCGCCGGTGAGGCGGTCGATGACCTCCAGCGGGTTTTCCTTCCCCGAATTGATGATCGTGGTAGCGCCCATTTTTTTCGCAAGTTCCAGTCGGTAGTCATTTAAATCCAGTGCGATGACCTGTGAAGCGCCGGCAGCCTTCGCTACACCAGCCGCCATGATTCCAATAGGCCCGCAGCCGATGATGGCGACTGTTTTCCCTGCAGTTTCCCCGGCCAGCACCGTATGCACGGCATTGCCCATCGGTTCCTGGACGGACGCGACATCAAACGGCATATCCTTAGGATTTTTCCATAGGTTCCCGGCCGGAAGGGCTACATACTCGGCGAAACAGCCCTGGGTATCCACCCCGATGATCTGGGTGTTCTTACAGATATGATATTGGCCTGTGAGACACTGTGGACAACGGCCGCACACGATATGCGTTTCAGCAGAGACAAAATCCCCTACTTCCACTGAGTTGACCTTCGAGCCGATCTCGACTACTTCACCGGAAAATTCATGGCCAAATACATAGGGCGGGTTCACCCTGCTCTGTGACCACTCGTCCCAAGTGTATATATGTACATCTGTCCCGCAGATGGATGTTGCCTTTACCTTAATCAGTACTTCATCTTCTTTTATCGACGGGATATCCACCATCTCAAGCTTAGCTCCAAAGCCTCGGTGATGTTTTACAACCGCTTTCATTTTTCCGTTCACAGTGCACACTCTCCTTAGAACGCGACAGATTAATAAGTTGATACATTGGTAGTGTAACACTTATTATGTTTTAGTGTAAATAACACTGTTCACCCAGGATGGACAATTGAGCACCGAAGAGAAAAAATGATCTTTTTCCTATATTTTTTCGAGCTGTGATCACGATGCTCGGTAACTCTTCCTTTTCATAGCCATATAATCCCTGTAACCGGCTGCATTTCTTCCGATCATGGTTTTTTCTGTGGAAAAGGGGCGGAGCTGCAGTTAAGTATGAACAACATTTATCTTGCTGGCATTCCTGATCTGCCTTACTCCACTCCACCGCCTTATTGTATTTGTTCCTGCTCTTGTCTAGGTTCCTTTCCACGCTTGGCTCCGCGAGTAGGAATCTCATGTTTGTTTTATGTATTCAGGCTAGTCCCCCAAATGAAAAGACCGGCGGGAGCCGGTCCAAAACGATTATATAAATTCTGCAGCAAGCTTATCGAAGCTTTCCTGATCAAGTTCCAGGGATGCTTGAGTCAGCGGTGTTTCCAAATAGCCGGGCAGGAGTTCCTGATAAGACTTCCGCGCTGTATCCTGATAGATGATCCCTGTCACAAGGCTGTTATGCTTCATCAGCGTCTGCATCGCATTCTCCCTGTTGGAAGAGTCATAGTCTTCGATACTTGAGAGTTTTGTCAAATTCCGCTTGAACCAGTCATATGTATTGATCTTATTATAAGTCACACATGGACTGAAGACATTGATGAGGGAAAAGCCTTTATGGTTGATGCCGGCCTCAATGATGGCTGTCAGTTCTTTCAGGTCAGTGGAGAAGCTCTGGGCCACGAATGTCGCCCCGGCTGTAAGCGCCATTTCCATCGGGGACAGAGCGGGCTCGATTGATCCCTGCGGCGTGGACTTCGTCTTGAAGCCTGCCTCTGAGCGGGGAGAAGTCTGGCCCTTGGTCAGCCCATATATCTGATTATCCATTACAATATATGTGAGGTCTATATTGCGCCGGATTGCATGAATGGTGTGTCCCATCCCGATTGCAAATCCGTCCCCGTCCCCTCCGGAAGCAATGACCGTCAAATTCCTGTTGGCCATTTTAACTCCCTGGGCGATAGGCAGGCAGCGGCCGTGGATGCCGTGAAAACCGTAGGAATGGATATAGCCTGAAATCCTTCCCGAGCAGCCGATTCCTGAGACGATGGCAAGATCCTCCGGCTCGAGCCCGGTATTGGCTGCAGCCCTCTGGATGGCTGCCTGTACGGAAAAGTCACCGCATCCCGGACACCAGTTGGGCTTTACATTATTTCTGAACTCTTTAAATGTTGCCATATTCAAACAGCTCCTTACACTCGGAATGAACAATATGGGGCAGGAATGGATTTCCGTCATATTTCAGGATGCTTTTAATTTTATCGGCGCTGCCTATATTCATTTTCATGATGCCAGCCAGCTGGCCGGTTGCATTGTTTTCAAGTACCACAACTTTTTTCGCGTTCTGCACAAGCGGCAGCATAGACTCTGCCGGGAAAGGATGAAGAAGGCGCACATGGGCATGATTGACCTTTATTCCATCCGCTTCCAGCCGTTCCATCGCTTCTTCTATCACCCCGCGGGTAGAATTGAAACCGACTATCAATAAATCGGCATCTGAATGGCGGAGCGTTGTATGCAGCGGTTTATGGAAGCGGATATTCCTGATTTTCCTCATCCGTTTGTCCATCTGCTGTTTTCGGTTTGCCGCTGCTTCGGACGGCTTTCCTGTCTCATCGTGCTCAACGCCCGTTACATGAAATATGCCATTCTTTGTACCTGGAAGCACCCGGGGGGATACTCCATCTGCGGTCAATTCATAGCGCTTGAAGTTTCCCGTCCGGTCCGGGTCGATATCGGCCTCTGACAGCAATTTTCCCCGGCGGATCTCCACCTGGTCATACTCGAGCGGATGAACGGTTTGTTTTCCAAGGGAAAGCTGAAGGTCGGAGAGAATGATGACCGGACACTGATATTCTTCAGCCAGGTTGAAAGCTTCTGCTGTATCATAGAAAGCTTCCTCCACTGTACTTGGAGCCATGACAATCTTCGGGATCTCGCCATGGGTTCCATATATCATCGCCATCAGGTCAGACTGCTCCTGCTTGGTTGGCAGTCCTGTCGAAGGGCCTCCCCGCTGAGTATCCACGATCACGAGAGGAGTCTCTGTGATCCCGGAAAGCCCGATTGCTTCCATTTTCAATGAAAGGCCAGGCCCCGCAGAGGCGGTCAAAGCTCTCACTCCGGCATAATTCGCCCCGATAGCCATAGTGCACGCAGCAATTTCATCCTCTGTCTGAATGACTGTCCCGCCAAGCTGAGGAAGTTTTTTGATCAGGTATTCCATGATTTCCGAGGCAGGTGTTATAGGGTAGGCAGCCATGAAGCGGCAGCCGCCTGCCAGCGCTCCCAGGGCAATGGCATCGTTTCCGATCATGAACAGCCGCCTTTTCCCGTCCCCTTTAGCCAGCAGGAGGGTGCGGGGAGCTTCCCCAAGCTGGGCCGTCATATATTCAAAGCCCTCGTGAATGGCCTCCAGGTTTTTTTGTACGATCTGTTCTCCCTTACGGCCGAATATTTCCTCGACAACCTCTCTGAAGACATTGACATCCAATCCAAGGATGGCACAGGAAGCTCCGACCGCCACCATATTTTTCATCAGGGAAGTCCCAAGGGCGGCTGCCATGTCGGTAAAAGGAATGGCATACAGAGCGGCTTCGGTATCCTCGGGCTTTACCGGCTTAAACCTTGCATCGGCAATGATGATTCCCCCAGGATTTAACTCCTTGTAATTCACATCTATCGTTTCCTGGTCAAAAGCGACGAGGATATCGAGATCATCGGAAATGGACCTGGTTTCAGAAGTGCTCACCCGGATTTTATTATTCGTATGCCCTCCTTTGATTCTTGAAGAAAAATGCCGGTAGCCATACAGATAATAGCCGAGCCGGTTTAATGCTATGCTGAATATTTCGCCAGTACTCTCGATGCCTTCACCCTGCTGCCCTCCCACTTTCCATGAAAGTTGATCGATCATGTTCTACACCCCTTCAAATCAGTCAATATTGGTGTGGCTCTTTATAGCTTTACCGCTTTGGCAGGCGGCTGCACCAGCATATGAGAGTACATGATGAAATAGTATGGGCGCTTTCATTGGTACTAAACGATTCAATTCTAGCCCCTCAATTTATAAAAAGCAAGTTAGGGCTTTAACATATTTTGATATTTCTAAATAATCTGTAAAATATGGTTTATAGATATATTCTACACCTCAATCACAAATGCCTGCTTGCACGATCTGCAAGCAGGCATTTGCTAACGGGGTTCCACAATCAGCTTTATGGCAGTGCGCTCTTCCCCATCGATCAGGATATCTGTAAAGGCAGGAATACAAATCAAGTCTACTCCACTAGGTGCTACAAATCCTCGTGCTATGGCTACTGCCTTAACCGCTTGATTCAGCGCACCCGCTCCGATTGCCTGAATTTCTGCGGCCCCTCTTTCCCTCAAGACACCCGCAAGTGCGCCTGCTACAGAATTGGGATTAGATTTTGCTGAAACCTTTAATATTTCCATTCCCTAGCTCCTCCTTGTATTATCCCCATACCCACTTTTCTTTTGTTCAGGTAGGTGTTTATTAATCGTCCAGACTTCATTCCGGAACGAAAGCTAATCCTGCTCCTTAAACTATATTCATGGGTAAAGCGCTCTATTCCTCGTCCAATGGATAATATGGCGGCTTGTGTCCCAACAAGAAAAAATGCCATGGAGCAAAAGCCCATGGCACTCGTCATCATGAAAAGAACGGGTGATCATCATTAATTAAAATTCTTTGCATCTTTTTTGTATGGCCTGTAGCATTGTCGATGTCAATGACCACAGCACTAAGGATGGTCCGGCCCTCTGTAGGAACTTCAAACCGAACGGGAAGGCTCGTTAAAAATCTCCGGATGACTGCTTCCCGTTCCATTCCAAGGATGCCGTCATATGGACCTGTCATGCCTGCATCAGTCAGGTATCCCGTCCCTCCGGGAAGAATCCGTTCATCAGACGTCTGGACATGTGTATGAGTACCCACTACAGCCGAGACACGGCCATCCAGATACCAGCCCATCGCCTGTTTTTCACTGGAAGCCTCTGCATGGAAATCGACAAAGATGATTGGTGTCCGTTCCCGCGCAAGCTCAACCAGCTCATCGGCTGTCTGAAAAGGACAATCGAGTGCCGGCATGAAGGTGCGGCCCTGCAGGCTGATAACCGCAATTTCCAGCTGGTTGATCCGGACGAATTTCAAGCCTTCACCCGGTGTTCCCGGAGGAAAGTTGCCAGGGCGTACAAGGTATTTAGCATCATCGATGAATTCCATGATATCCCTGTTATCCCACGCATGATTCCCAAGTGTAACAGCCTGGGCGCCGGACTCAAGGAACTGACGGTATATTTTCTCTGTTATCCCTCTTCCTCCAGCTGCATTTTCCCCATTGATGATGGTGGCCTGCGGTTTATACTTTTCCTTAAGTCGGGGCACATACTCATCCACCATATTTCTTCCTGGTGAACCTACTACATCACCCACAAAGAGTATTCTCATAATAATTCCTTTCTGAATGGACACGGTTATTAGTATTTACTAGTCTTGGTAGATATGGGTTATATATTCAGTGCAGCTGATTTTTGCAGACTTGATCAGATGGCCAGCACCTTACGCTTCAATCCCCTTGTGTATTTAACAACTGCCTCACCATAATCCTTAAAAATACAACTTAGAAAGGCTGTTTTCCCATGAATTATGGCTGTTGAACAAGAAAGTGGATTTCCACTGCAGGCACTAAAGCCTGAGCGGGGCGGGCGCTGAGCCTCCCCGTCTTAGCCTGCAGGGTCTCACCTGTCCCGCATATCCCGCATGGAAAAGCGGAAAGCGGTGCCTGCCAAATAAAACTTATTTATAGCTCAATGATCAAGTACCAGGTTTAAAACTGTTGCTAATATGGCAGGCAGAGACCCGATAAAGCAGACTTGCTGATTGACGAGCGATTGCTGCGACAGAAGCTTAGTCGCACTTATGCGAAAGCCAAGCATAAGACGAGTCGGCTATGAGGAGATCTCTCTCTTCCCATAGCCGGCTTGGCTTATGACTCGAGGGTATCAGCTTGAAGCTGGATCAAGAGTCTTGCGCCTTCCGCTCAAATCTTGGTTGATAATTAGATATCCTCACAGAACTTACTCGAATACAACATCTTTTTAGAAAAGAGCCAAAATAAAAGAGCGGCGAATGCCACTCTTTATTTTGCATACTCAACGGCTCTGGTTTCCCTGATCACAGTCACTTTGATGTGGCCAGGATAATCGAGCTCTTCTTCGATACGTTTTCGGATATCCCTTGCCAGGCGATGTGCTTCAAGGTCATCAATCGCTTCTGGACGAACCATGATGCGCACTTCGCGGCCAGCCTGTATGGCGAACGATTTCTCTACACCTTCATAGGATTCTGAGATTTCTTCCAGCTTTTCAAGCCTGCGGATATAATTCTCCAGTGTTTCACTTCGCGCTCCCGGCCTTGCAGCGGATAATGCATCTGCTGCTGCAACCAGGACAGCTATGATTGAAGTTGGCTCAGCATCGCCATGGTGGGAAGCAATACTGTTGATAACAACAGGATGCTCCTTATATTTAGTGGCAAGCTCCACGCCAATTTCTACGTGGCTTCCTTCCACTTCATGGTCGATGGCTTTCCCGATGTCATGCAGCAGTCCTGCACGGCGTGCCAGGGATTCATCCTCCCCAAGCTCCGCTGCAAGAAGCCCTGACAGGAAGGCAACTTCCATGGAATGCTTAAGTACATTCTGCCCGTAACTTGTACGGAATTTCAAGCGGCCCATAATTTTGATAAGATCTGGATGAAGCCCGTGAACTCCCACTTCAAATGTGGTCTGTTCACCGATTTCACGGATATGTTCATCCACTTCACGCCTGGCTTTATCCACCATCTCTTCAATACGTGCCGGATGGATCCTTCCGTCCTGGACAAGGTTGTCTAAAGCAATTCTCGCTGTTTCACGCCTGATTGGATCAAACCCTGATAGGATGACAGCTTCAGGAGTATCATCGATAATCAAATCGATTCCTGTCAGCGTCTCAAGGGTACGAATGTTACGTCCTTCACGGCCAATGATACGTCCCTTCATTTCATCATTAGGAAGGTTGACGACGGAGACGGTTGTTTCCGCCACGTGGTCTGCTGCGCATCTTTGGATCGCAAGAGAAAGTACTTCCCTTGCTTTCTTATCGGCCTCTTCCTTCGCGCGGTTTTCACTTTCTTTTATGATAAGTGCTGTATCGTGGGCCAATTCTTTTTCTACCTTATCAAGAATAATGCCTCTCGCTTCCTCGCGGGTAAGTCCGGAGATACGTTCCAATTCGGTTTGCTGAGTACGAACCATCTCGTCCACTTTGCTTTCCATCTCTTCAATATGCTGTTGTCTTTGGTTTAGAGAATCGTCTTTCTTTTCTAGAAGAAGATCGCGCTTGTTAAGCGTCTCATCCTTGCGGTCAAGATTCTCTTCTCTCTGTAATAAACGGTTTTCTTGTTTTTGTAATTCAGTTCTCCGTTCACGGACATCTTTTTCCGCATCTGAACGAAGCTTATGAATCTCATCCTTAGCTTCCAACAGGGCTTCTTTCTTTTTAGAATCAGCTTCACGTCTTGCATCTTCGATAATCTGTTCTGCAGAAACTTTTGCCCCGGCTATTTTGTTCTCCGTAACGGATTTGCGGACAAAATAGCCAACAACTGCACCGACGAATAGGCCAAGCAAAATGGAGATGATTGTAATGGGTTCCATCGTAACACCTCCTCTTGCTATGAACTTTTTTTGGTTAATTTTGAATGTCGGCATGTACATTGTTACATCACTTCAACATACAGCACAAAGGCTTTTTCATTCATTTCATTTTTTAAAAAAATGTAAAATATACATATTAATTGTAAGCCCGGGGATTTTTATTGTCAAGGGTAAGTCCCTTGCCTGACAGCTATCCGGGCCGCTTTCAGCAATTATTTTTTCTTTGCGCCCAAACTTGCTGCTCCCGCCCGTTTTCACTCATGTGAAAAAGGACCTGGAAGCGAAGCTTCCAAGTCCTCCGGGAATCAATCTATCAGGTTAAGTTCTTCCTGGTCATCCTCTTCTTCAGGTGCTGCATGATCACCGTCTAAACCATAATGGTCACGGATTTTTCGTTTTACTTCATCACGGATTTCAGTATTCTCTTTCAGGAAGAGCTTGGAATTTTCACGGCCCTGGCCAAGCCTTTCTTCATTATAGGAATACCAGGAACCGCTTTTTTGTACGATATCAAGGTCTGCACCCATATCGATGATTTCGCCTTCACGGGAAATCCCTT
The DNA here is from genome assembly GCF_046237605.1 of Paraperibacillus marinus. Lineage (GTDB taxonomy): Bacteria > Bacillota > Bacilli > Bacillales > DSM-1321 > Paraperibacillus > Paraperibacillus marinus. Next base: position 2,770,413 of record NZ_CP143542.1, read on the forward strand.
CACCGTACATGATATCCACTTCCGCCAGGCGGAATGGAGGAGCTACCTTGTTCTTGACAACTTTAATCTTGGTTCTGTTACCCATTATGTCATTACCCTGCTTCAATGCTTCTGCACGGCGGACTTCCAGGCGGACAGAAGAGTAGAATTTCAGCGCACGGCCGCCGGGAGTAGTTTCAGGGTTACCGAACATGACGCCGACTTTCTCACGAATCTGGTTAATGAAGATCGCAATGGTCTTTGACTTGTTGATGGCACCAGAAAGCTTACGGAGCGCCTGGGACATCAAACGGGCCTGCAGGCCGACGTGGGAATCACCCATCTCCCCTTCAATCTCGGCTTTCGGCACAAGGGCAGCTACCGAGTCAATGACGACGATGTCTACCGCACCGCTTCGTACTAATGCTTCAGCAATTTCCAACGCTTGTTCCCCTGTATCCGGCTGGGAAAGCAATAATTCATCAATATTTACCCCAAGCTTTTGGGCATAGACAGGATCAAGGGCATGCTCGGCATCGATGAATGCAGCTTGTCCGCCTCCTGCCTGAACTTCTGCAATGGCATGCAGGGCAACAGTTGTTTTACCTGAGCTCTCAGGTCCGTAGATTTCAATGACCCTTCCTCTTGGATAGCCGCCTACCCCGAGTGCCACATCAAGGGCTAGGGAGCCGCTTGAGATAGTGGAGATAACACGGTCTGTCTGTTCTCCAAGCTTCATGATTGAACCTTTGCCAAATTGCTTTTCTATTTGCTTTAACGCCATTTCCAACGCTGCTTGACGATCGCTCACAAAAAGTTCCTCCTTTATATATACACATCAGCTTAAATATAGCTGACAGTTGGTATTATCAGTGTTTTAAAAAGCATTTCTCATCTCAAAACCTTAACTTAACTATATACCTTTTCAATGCTTTTGACAAGCAAAAAATCGAACATTTATTCGCTTTTTTTATGCCGTAATTATTGCTCATTCCGCTTCTTTCTGCTTAGTAAAAATGCTGTTTCTGTCCCGGATTTTCTTTGAAAATGAAATTTTGAGAGGGACAAACATGATAAAAAAAGTGCCTGCCCCATTGGCAGACACAGGTGAAGCATCCATCGCACTTATTTCATTCCGAGTTCTTTAAGCAGATAATGGCAGCCGTATTTGACGGAGCGGATCCGGTTTTGTGCCCGGCTGCCGCTGAGGCTGAGCTTTTCGACTGCTGTTTTTTGCCCTTTGACCGCGATTCCGATGAACACGGTTCCTACAGGATGGCCTTCCATCTCCATGGGTCCGGCCACCCCTGTAAAGCTGATACCGACGTCCGAATCAAGAAGCGACCGCACATTCTCAGCCATTTCAATGGCACATTCGGCGCTGACCACACCATACTTTTCGACTGTCTCATTTTTAATATTCAGGATCTTCTGTTTGGCTTCCGTTGCATAGGTGACAACGCCGCCCTTCAGGATAAGACCGGCACCTGAAATAGCTGTCAGCTGCTCTGTGAACATTCCTCCGGTGAGGCTCTCAGCAGCGGAGATGGTATACCGCTTGCTGCTGAGCTCCTTGACCACTTCCTTCATCAAGGATGTGTCACCGTCGCCATAATGGAATTCGCCGACACGAGAGAGGATTTCACCCTCCATCTCCGCTATCAGTTCCTGTACCTTTTCCTTTGAGGCATGCTTGGCCGTTATCCTGAGGGTCACTTCCCCGTCAGCTGCCAGAGGGGCAAGTGTAGGATTGGTCTGCTTTTCAAGAAGGTCTTCTATCTTGGTCTCTAATAGCGATTCCCCTATCCCGAAGAAGCGGAGTACCTTTGATTCGATCCTTTCCTGGACATCCAGTTTATTAAACAGCAGCTTGAAGCCTGACTCGAGGAACATGGGCTCCATTTCCTTAGGCGGTCCGGGCAGAAGCATGTAGGTCTTCCCGTCTTTTTCTGCCGCCATGCCAGGCGCCATGCCATGGTTATTCGGAAGAACAGCCGCCCCTTCAAGGACCAGGGCCTGCTTCTTATTGTTAGGCGTCATTTCACGCCCGGCTTTTTTAAAGTATTCTGTAATGGATGCCATTGCTTCTTCATCCGTCACAAGCTGGAGCCCGAGATGCTCTGCGGCTGTTTCCTTCGTCATGTCATCCTTTGTAGGACCCAATCCGCCGGTGAGGATGATAAGATTGGATCTTCCATGTGCAATTTCAAGAGCCTGCTTGAGGCGGCCGGCATTGTCCCCGACCACTGTATGGAAATAGACATTGATCCCAAGTTCAGCGAGCTGCTGGGAAAGGAACTTTGCGTTGGTGTTTGCGATCTGGCCCAGTAAAAGCTCTGAGCCTACTGCAATTATTTCTGCATTCATATTTTATGCTCCTTCTGTTTACTTTGAGTTTTTAAATATTCCCTTATTTTTGTCAAAGTAATCCCATCCAGACCAGACAGTAAAAATCATGGCTACCCACAGTGCGATGTCAGCGAAAGGAATATGGATATATTCAAACGGCAGGTTATGGAGCAGCAGGGCAGAAATGGCGACGATCTGGGCCCATGTCTTAATCTTGCCCAGCATATTGGCTGCCACCACTTCGCCAGATCCGGCAAGAATCAGCCTCAGGCCAGTCACCGCAAACTCACGGCTGATGATAATGATGACAATCCATGCAGGCGCATGCGCTGACGGGTCATTCAATTCCACCAGAAGGATAAGTGCTGCTGATACAAGAAGCTTATCGGCAAGCGGATCCAGGAATTTACCAAGGTTGGTAACCTGGTTAAGCTTCCTTGCATAATAGCCGTCAACCCAGTCAGTGGCCGACGCGATAATGAAAATGAGGGCCCCGATCAGGTGATGGACAGGGATGGACTCTCCGCCGATGTTGAGACTGCCCCAGTCAGGCAGGATCATCACCAGCATGAAGACCGGAATCATAAAAATACGTGATACAGTTATCTTATTAGGTAAATTCACAGGAAAACCTCCAAAAATCAACATTCTTTTCTATTATATATACTTTTGTCGAGATAAGCGAAAAATAGCCATCAAGAGATGACTATTCTGCAGGTTTGAATTGAACTTTTATGTTCTGCGAAACAGAGTTCTGCGGCGGAATGGCATATTCGAGCTTCTCACCATTGATATAAACCTCAGTTTCTGTTGTTTTCCCGATCACCAGGCTGGCACCTTGATTCTTGGTCATGTCGTATTCCTTGCTCTGGCCTTTTGTGAGGACACCCTGGAATAATGACTTTTCTCCATCATCCTTGATGTTCACCCATGTTTCACCTGTAGAAACAAGCTTGACCTTAAATTCCTTCGCATTGCTAAAAGAATAGGCGGAGTTTCGCCCCTGTTTGCTGATAACCTTGATTTCAGGCTTAGCTTCCTCTGCAGGCTCTTCCTGTTTTGGCTCCTGGCCGGAAGTTTTATCCTTATCTTCTTTTGCCGGCTTTCCTTTTTCTTTATCCTTGAGCGGGGAATCCTTTGATTCACCCATTGTCACGGACTGATTCGGCTGTTCTGCCTTATCGCCGCCCGCGGGTGAAGTCGATTTGGAAACAAGCACCCAGACCAGGACGGCTGCACCTATGACAAACAATGCGACCAAGATCTTGGGCAGGGCTTCAAGCGTCCTGGAATTGGATGGGCCGATCGATTTGCGGGTCTGGACCCTGGAAAGCTGCTGTGGAAGCTCCTCATTATAAGATACCGGTATCTCATTCTTGTATTCCTCAAATATCATTTCCGGCTCAAGGCCGACAGCCTCCGCGTATTGCTTAATGAACGCTCGCACATAGAACTTTCCGGGCATGGCGTCATAGTTACCTTCTTCAATGCCAATCAAGTACCTTTTTTGGATCTTTGTTACCTTCTGTAAATCATCTAGGCTTAAGTTTTTTTCTTCCCTGGCTTCTTTCAGTCTGATACCTAACTCTGTCACTTGCAACCACCACCATATTAAAAATCAAAAGAGCCGAAATCAGATTCTCCAAATTCAGAGCTTTGATCTACTACTTCATACGTAATTTTTTCTTCTGAGTCGTTCCTGAGTTCAATAATATAATCAAAATCATCAAGAGAGTATTCCGTATTTTGGACAAAAATATCAGGATGTTCCACAACCTTGACAGCATCAAGCCGCATAATTTCCCTCACAAGCTGAAGATGGCGCTCATTCCCTCTTTTAGTAGAAACGATGCCGTCCAGGATAAATAGATTATTCTCACTATATTCATCCTCGATCAGCTGGCTCCTGATGGTCTGTTTCAGGAGGGTGGAAGAAACAAAAAGCCAGCGCTTATTGGCACATACGCTCGAAGCAACAATGGATTCCGTTTTTCCTACACGGGGCATTCCCCTAATACCGATCAGTTTATGGCCTTCCTGTTTGAACAGTTCTGCCATGAAATCAACGAGCAGGCCGAGCTCGTCCCGCACAAAGCGGAACGTTTTTTTATCATCGGCATCCCTTTGTATGTATCTCCCATGCCTGACCGCTAAACGGTCACGGAGTTTCGGCTCTCTAAGTTTAATTACTTTTATCGTGTCCATCGTTTGAAGGATAGATTCAAGCCGCTGTATATTCCGGCTGTCCTTGGCAAGGAGCAGCAGACCGCGCCTTCCTTCGTCGACTCCATTTATTGTTACGATATTGATGGATAGCATACCAAGCAAAGAAGAAATGTCACCTAACAGTCCAGGACGGTTTTTTTGAATCTCGTACTCCAAATACCATTCTTTCTTTTCCAACAAAAACCACTCTCCCCTGTAAGTGACAGTTTTCGGCTTATTTTTCTAGCTTCTATAATAATATATGATTTCATAGGAAGTTAAAAGGGATAAGGCAGAAAAAATTACGAATGAATCAGGATGCAGGAGTTAACATAATAATGTTATTTTTGAGGGTTTGATACCCTTAAATGAAAAAGGGCCAGGCTCGGAGAGCAGCCAGGCCCTTTTTCTTATTTAGATTCTGTTCCGTTATTTTGTACCAGCTTGACCATCATGTTGGCAATGGCATGCTTTTCTTCATCGGAAGCCACTGACCACAGGTCGGCCAGCACTCTTTCCTGATCATTCTTAGGATCTACCTGTTTTGCCAGATAGCCGCCGATTTGATAGGCCATATCTGAAACGACCGTATTATCCATGCCTTCGCTTTGGGCATGGTTCAGCCGGCTGCCCAAAAATCCTTTCCACTCTTCCCAGTTTTGCAAAACTGACATTCAAATCCATCCCTTCTATAATTTGAGTCAGCTATAGTTTGTGAAGGAAGGGATAACTTCATTCATCATTCTGAAAAAAATCAAGTATGCCACCCGCCATTGATGCCAAGCACCTGCCCTGTTATGTAGGAAGCTTTATCGGAAAGCAGGAAGGCTGCCGTTTCAGCGACTTCTTCCGGCCTTCCAAGCCGGCCGGCAGGAATGGCACCTTTAAGATCCTGAAGTTCTTCCGGTGTAAAATCATCCAGCATGGCCGTTGCAATGGCTCCAGGCGCAATGGCATTGACACGTATCCCAGTGGGGGCCAATTCCTTGGCAAGGGCCTTGACGAAGGCGTTCTGGGCGCCCTTTACCATGGAATACAGCACCTCATACGAAGCTCCGGTCTGTCCCCAGATGGATGTAATGGCAACGATTGCCGATTTTTGTTTGTTCATGAGTTTTGGCAAAAGTGTTTTGCTTAGCATGAATGGGCTTGTCACGTGCAGCTGGATCATTTCTGCTGCATCGCCTTCCTCCATATCGGTCACCAATCCGTAAGCACTCTTACCGCTGTTCAATACCATATAGTCCAGGGAAAATACCTCCTTGGACAGTTTTATGTAGCCGTCCGGTTTTGAGAGATCCGCCTGGATCGGAATGAGATCTATTTCCGGGCGGCTTATTGCCGCTGCCAGCTCTGAGATCGATTTTTCATTCTTATTATAATGCAGGTATAGTGAATATCCTTCTCTCGCCAGAACTTCTGATAGGCTCCTGCCTATGCCTCCGCTTGCTCCTGTAATCAGGGCAAATTTTTGAGTCATGCGCCTCTCCCCCGTGCTTTCTATAATTACAGCCGAAAAAGAGCCGGCTCGGCCGGCTCCTTCCCCTTATTTTGGTACAACCTGGCAGACACTGATTCTGCTTTCATCTATGAATGCGGCAGCAGTCTGTTTGATATCTTCAATTGTAATCTGTTCAAGCACCGGCAGGACATCAAACAATTTCATCTCATTGAATGCATATCTTGTAAATTGGTTGGCAATGTATTCAGGCGAATTGAGCGATCTCAGGAAAGAACCGATTTTCTTCTTTTTCGATCTGTTCAATGCCTCTTCTGTAAGCATGCTGCCTTCCCGTGCCTGGAGGAGATATCCTTTCAGCTTTTCCTCCAGCCGGTCTGGATCATCGGTGTCCCCCCCGGCCATGGCAAACCCAAAGCCAAGCTCCTGTGTGTAGTCATAGGAGAAGGTCTGGTCGATCAGCCCTTCATTATACAGCTCCTCGTAGGCTTTAGTGCTTTTCCCAAATATCATATCAAGCAGAACATTCACTGACAGCTCGTATTTCAGCATGTCACTTCCCTGCTGATCCGTCTCATTGGCTTTGATGCCAACAAGGCATTTAGAGGACTGTACATTCATGCTGAGAACCTTCTTCTTTTCAGCCACAGTCTCCTTCTCTTCAGGAAATCTGCGCTGTATCTCCGGCTGGTCCTTGTAATCCTTTTTGGACTGGTTTTCCTTTATCTGCTTCATGATCTGATCCGCATCCACGGGTCCGGTAACGAAAAGAAGCATATTGCTCGGATGGTAGAAGGTTTCGTAGCATTTATAGAGAAGCTGGTCGGTTATGCCGGCAATCGACTCAACCGTACCTGCGATATCGATCTTAACGGGATGCTCTCCGAACATGTTCTCGATCAGGCCGAAATAAAGCCTCCAGTCAGGGTTGTCATCATACATGTCAATTTCCTGTCCTATGATCCCTTTTTCCTTTTCCACAGTCTTTTCTGTAAAATACGGGTCCTGGACAAAATCAATCAGGGTCTCCAGGTTCTCTTCCACATTGGAAGTGGATGAGAAGAGATAAGCGGTGCGAGTGAAGGATGTAAAGGCATTTGCAGATGCCCCCTGCCTTGAGAATTGCTGGAATACATCGCCGTCCTCTTTTTCAAAAAGCTTATGTTCAAGAAAATGCGCAATTCCATCCGGAACCTCAATGAAATCATCCCCTGTCAGGGGCTTGAAGTGGTTATCAATCGATCCATATTTAGTTGTAAAGGTTGCATATGTCTTATTGAAACCTTTCTTGGGCAGTATGTATACATCCAGCCCGCTGTCCAGCTTTTCATAATATAGTTCTTCATCCAGCTGTTTAAACGGTATCTTTTCCAACTTATTGCCCCTCCAATCCGGTTAAGAAATAGATGGTGTCGAGCTCGATTTTCTGTGCTGCCTCCACCACTTCGCTGTGTGTAACGGCCTCGGTCTTGCTGAGCCATTCATCCATATTGACAGGAACTCCCGCAATGACACCGTGATATAGAACTTCTACAAGGCCCCGGGCGATATCGATCGTTTCAAGCATCTGATTGCGGATGACAGCCTTGGTCTGGCTGATTTCTTCCTCTGTAAAGTCTCCCTGCTTCATTGCTTCCATCTGCTCTTTGATGATGCTGACTGCCTGATCATAATTTTTGTCCTCTATGCCTGACATCACCATCAGGAGTCCCTTATGGCTCTCCGTCCTAGCAGATGCATAATAAGCAAGGCTCGCCTTTTCACGTACATTGATGAACAGTTTTGAGTGTGAAAAAGCACCAAAGACGCCGTTGAACACTTGAAGAGCATAATAGTCCTGGTCTCCATACACAATGTTCGTGCGATACCCGATATTAAGCTTTCCCTGCTTCAAATCCTGTCTTTCAATTACTTCTTTTGCTTCAGAAATCTTGACCGGCCCGGTTTCCGCTTTCTTCGGACTTCTGTCCTCGAGCTTAAAAAATCTGCCGGCGGCTTCAGCGGCTTCTTCCTCTTCCACATCTCCTATGACATATAGATCCAGTTCATCCTCTGCCAGTGCTTTTTGGTAATATTCATAGAGGGACCGGGATGTAACGGCCTCTACATCTTCAAGCTCCCCATTTGGATCCAATCTATATGCCTCATCGCTGCACATTTCCTGTACGAGCCTTGAGGCGGAATATCGCATCTTATCATCATAGATAGACTGTATTCTCTGCTTAAGTGTCCGCTTTTCATTGCTGACGGTGCTCTCATCGAAAGCTCCCTCTTTTGCATTGGGGTTGAACAACACTTCTGCTAGCAGGCTGATCCCCTTTTCCAAAAGCGGAGCTTGATCACTCAAGAATTTCTCATTGGCGATTTCAAGGGTGAACGTGATGATATGATATTCTCCCTTTTTGGCAAGGTCGACAAAAAGACTCGCCCCGTACAGGTCATCCAGATAAGACCGTAATGAAGTAGTGGTTGGATATTCCTTGGTATTGCTCTGCAATACATAGGGCAAGAGCGACCTCAGCGTTACCGTATCTTTTGACAGCGGCGCCTTCATTTTCCAAACAAAGGTGTTGGTTTTATATTTACCGGTATTTACGATATGCAGCTTAAGCCCGGGCATCTCCCGGATTGCTTCATTAATGATGGCCAAGAATGCTCCTCCTTCAGGTGGTCAATTAAGTTATATAATGACTTTAACCTATTTTTTCTCATTAAGTCTATTTTAACCATTTTTATTTGCTTCTCTACAATTATACACGCTAATTTTCACTGGCAGACCCTATACGCAAAAAAGCAGCGCACAGAACCTTATCGGCATGCGCGCTGCAAGTGTGGCTTTTATTATCTTTTTCCTTTTTCGTAATGTGTCCCGGAAGCCTTTGGAGCATCCGCCCTTCCGATGAAGCCGGTCAGTGCAAGAATGGTCAGCACATATGGGGCAATCAGGAGGTATACATTCGGGATTTCATTAAAGAATGGAAGGCCTGAACCAACTATGCTGAGACTCTGGGCAAATCCGAAGAAAATGGCTGCCCCGAGTGCACCGATTGGATGCCATTTGCCGAAGATCATGGCTGCAAGTGCCATGAATCCCTGTCCGCTTATCGTTGTGTGGCCGAAATATCCTGTTACGGTCAGTGCGAATACAGCTCCGCCGAGCCCGCCAAAGCCGCCCGAGATCAATACGCCTGTATAACGCATTTTGGTAACATTGATACCCATTGTATCAGCAGCCATCGGATGCTCACCCACAGAACGGAGGCGGAGGCCGAATGGAGTCTTGAACAATACGTACCAGGCGAGTACCGCCACTCCTATTGCAACGTACGAAGTATAATATGCATCAGTGAAGAAAAGAGGCCCGATCAGCGGTATATCGCTAAGGATTGGTATATCCACTTTATGGAACCCTTCTGCCACACGGTCGGTTTCCCCTTTGTCATACATGAACTTGACAAGGAATAGGGAGAGACCCACAGCCAGAAAATTCAACGCCACGCCGCTTACGGTATGATCTGCTTTGAATGTGATGGATGCGACAGCGTGCAGTGCTGAAAAGATCACACCAGCAAACACAGCGACCACTAGTGAGAGCCAAGGAGTCAGCGAGCCGAAAGTATCGGCAAAAGTCAGGTTAAAGACTACACTCGAAAATGCGCCGATGACCATTAACCCTTCCAATCCGATATTGACAACTCCGGACCTTTCTGAGAATACGCCTCCCAGTGCAGTAAAAATGAGCGGTGCAGCAAGGAATATCATTGAGGGTACGATGATTTGAAGAACCTGAAAGAAACTCACTTACTTCACCCCCTTCTTTGATTTTCTGGTCAGAGCCCAGCGGATGATATAGCTTGAAGCCGTGAAGAAAATGATAAGTGCAATGATAATATCGACCAGCTCGGTGGGGATGCCTGTTTCAAGAGGCATGTTCAGCGCTCCTACCTTCAGGCCGCCGAAGAGGATAGCCGATAATATAATTCCAACTGCTGTATTTCCGCCAAGCAGGGCTACAGCAATCCCATCGAATCCTATTCCGGTAAATCCTCCCTTGATGGAAGCATAACCAAATGTACCAAGGCCCTCCATGGCTCCTGCAACTCCGGCAAAGGCCCCGGAAATCACCATTGACATAATGATATTGCGATTGACGTTCATGCCTGCATATTCAGAGGCATGATGGTTAAATCCGACAGATCTAAGTTCGTAACCTGTCGTTGTCTTTTCAAGGATGAACCACATTAAGAAAGCTCCGAATAAAGCAATCAGTATCCCCCAGTGCAGCCTTGAAAAATCAGTCATCCCCTCAAGCCATGGTGACTTAAGCAAGGCTGAGGACGGTACATCCGGTGTACGATCCGCGCCTTTTGATAAAACGGTACGGACAATGTTATTGGCAACATGAAGTGCGATATAGTTCATCATAATGGTGACGATAACTTCATGCACCTTAAAGCGGGCCTTCAGATATCCAGGGATAAAGCCCCAGAACGCCCCTGCCAGTGCTGCTGCAATGATTGCAAGCGGCAGATGGATGATCTTCGGAAGATCGACAGCAAGACCAACCCATACCGCAGCCAGCCACCCAATCAGCACCTGTCCTTCAACCCCGATATTGAACAGGCCGGTACGGAATGCAAAAGCAACGGCAAGGCCGGAAAGGATGTAAGGTGTGACCTGCCTGATGGTTTCGCCGGTATAAAACACCTCTCCGAACATCCCGTAGAAGAGTGCTCCAAAACCAGCTGCTGGATCGTAGCCTGTTGCAAGCATAATGATGGTTCCGGCAATCAAGCCGAGGACGACGGCAATTACCGGTACAACAATATTTGTTAAGCGTTTAGACATTTGCCCCTTCACCTTCTTTCTTGCCTGCCGTGCTTCCAGCCATCAACAAGCCAAGCTCCTGTTCGGTTGTTTCTTTCGGATTGACGATGGCAACAATTTTACCTTCATATATAACAGCGATCCTATCGCTCACATTCATGACTTCATCCAATTCAAATGATACAAGGAGTACACCCTTGCCCCGGTCGCGCTGCTCGATCAAACGTCTGTGCACAAATTCGATCGCACCTACATCAAGTCCGCGGGTAGGCTGGGCGGCAATCAAAAGATCCGGATCACGGTCAACCTCACGGCCAATGATCGCTTTTTGCTGATTTCCGCCGGATAAAGCACGGGCAAGCGTGTACTCAGTAGGAGTACGAACATCAAAATCCTTAATCAGGGTCCTCGCCTTATCATAGATATTTTTATAATTCAGGATGCCGTTCCTTGAATATGGCTTTTGGTTGTAGGTTTGAAGTACCATATTCTCGCCTATCGGAAAATCCAGGACCAGCCCATGCTTATGTCTGTCCTGTGGAATATGGCCGATGCCGGCCCTGGTGATCTTCCGCGGCCTTAAGTTCTGGATTTCCCTGCCATTCAGCTTTACTTTGCCGGAGTCTGACTTTCTCAAACCGGTTATCGCTTCAATCAGCTCGGTTTGTCCATTGCCATCTACACCTGCAATGCCGACAATTTCTCCAGCCCTGACATTGAGCGACAGGCCATTCACTGCTGCTACGCCTCGGGAATCTTTTACCATGAGGTCCTGGATTTCAAGTACTTCCTCTTTAGGGACTCCATCCTTCTTGACCGTCTTGAACACAACATCGCGACCGACCATTAAACTTGCAAGCTCATTTGGATTTGTATCCGGTACATTTACAGTGCCGATCCCGACTCCTTTTCTGATGACGGTCACACGGTCACACACATCCATGATTTCTTTTAGCTTATGTGTAATAAGGATAATGGATTTGCCTTCTTTTATGAGTGTCTTCATGATGCCGATCAGTTCCTTGATCTCCTGCGGCGTCAGGACAGCTGTAGGCTCATCGAAAATCAGGATTTCAGCTCCCCTGTAGAGGGTCTTCAGGATTTCCACCCGCTGCTGCATCCCCACGGATATATCAGATATCCTGGCCATGGGATCCACGCTCAGCCCGTACTGTTCTGAGAGCTTCCTTACTTCCTGAACCGCTTCTCTCATGTTGATTTTCCCGGCTTTTGAAGGTTCATTGCCCAGGATAATGTTCTCAGTGACTGTGAATTTATCAACGAGCATAAAATGCTGATGAACCATGCCGATTCCCAGATTGTTTGCCACATTCGGATCGGTTATATTTACGCGGCTGCCTTTTACGCGAATTTCACCATGTTCAGGCTGATACAGTCCAAATAGCACATTCATCAATGTGGACTTTCCTGCTCCATTTTCCCCTAGTAAAGCGTGGATTTCTCCCTTTTTCACCTGGAGGGTGATATTATCATTCGCGACAATCCCTGGAAATTCTTTTCGGATATTGAGCATTTCTATAACATATTCCATCCGGTCTTCATCTCCTCATTGTACGAAGTAAGGTTGTTACTTTGTCCTGCAAATGGGGTATCCCTTTCAGGACTCCACCTTTGATTTTAAAAACCAAAGGAAAAACTGTATCATCAGAAACAGTCTTTCATTCGATTTTTATGCCTTCATTTCAAAAATAAAGGAATAGAAGACTGGCTGAGCCAGCCTTTTATTCCTTTAGGAAATTATTTAAAGCTCTTAAGTTCTGCAGGTGTACTTGGGACTTTAACTTCGCCTGACTTGATTTTCTTAGTCCAGTCCTCAACAGCCTTCAGCACTTCAGGTGTAAGATTATCCTTGGTTTCAGCGATGCCGACACCGTTTTGGTCAAGACCATATTCGATTTTCTCTCCACCAGGGAACTTGCCATCCTTAGCTTTTTTCGCAACATCGCTTACAGCAGTGTCAACTCGTTTTACCATGGATGTAAGAACGGCTTCAGGAGCAAGGTAAGCCTGGTCTTTATCTACACCGATAGCCCATACTTTTTTGTTAGCATCTTTTGCGCGTACAGATTTGACCTCTTCGATCATACCTTCACCAGTTCCGCCTGCCGCATGGAAGATAACGTCCGCACCAGATTTGATCATAGAATCAGCTGTTGCACGGCCGTCTGCCGGCTTGTCAAAGTTACCAGTATATTTTTGGATGATTTCTGCTTTAGGGTTTACTGACATTACGCCAGCTTTGAAGCCTGCTTCAAATTTTTCGATCAAAGGCATCTGAACGCCGCCAATGAAACCGACTTTATTTGATTTAGTAGTCAAACCGGCTACAACACCAACCAGGAATGAACCTTCGTGTTCTTTGAACGTGATGCTTGCAACGTTTGGTGCTTCAACCACTTCGTCGACGATTGCAAATTTTGTATCTTTTCTCTGCTCAGCCACTTTTGTCACCGCATCCTTCATCAAGAAGCCGATGCCGTAAACCAGATCAAAATTTTGGCGTGCTAATGTATTTAGGTTTGTTATATAGTCAGAATCCTGTTTTGATTGAAGGTAATGGTAGCCCTCTTTTCCTTGCTTAAGACCGTTATCTTCGCCGAATGCTTTAAGTCCTTCCCAGGCAGACTGGTTAAAAGATTTATCCTCGACTCCGCCGACGTCTGTAACCATTCCAACAGTAAATGCATCCTTCTTGCCGCCATCAGCACCTTTTTTGTCTTCACTCTTGCCACAGGCGCCAAGCATTGTTCCAGCAGCTAAAACAAGAGACAGTGCTAAACCAAATTTACGCTTTTTCAAGGTAAAACCCCCTATTTTTTTTGAATTAGTAGAATTTAATGACTTTTCCAGGCGCACTGCACTACACCCGTTTCCGCAGTACATGAAAGCTGAATTTATCAGCCTTGAAGTAGTTGACCGAATGAAGGATTGGATGATCCTGTTCATCATAATGAGTCTGTTTCAGAACAAGGAGAGCAGTTTCCGGATCGCAATTCAAGATGGGCGATATTTTTTCGTGATATCCCATTGGCTCGATATGTGCGATGGCATACGTGATTCGTGCGTCCGATTCTTTTTCAAGGAGGGCCAGAAGCGATTCTTCCCGACGGGAGAGATCCGGCTTCAGGATATTCTCTGAAATCTTGTCCACACAATAAACCACTGGCTCCCCATTGGCAGTCCTTACACGCTCGATGACTGACATGGTTTCATCTGCTTCCAGGGAAAGTTTCCTCTGGTCTTCTTCAGTCGGTTCCTGAGTATATGAATCCAGGAATATAGTTCCAGGATTCATACCTGCGTTCCGGATCATTCCAGTGACGCTGTCAAGCTGTTCAATTCCAGATGTGAACAGAGGCTTGCCATTGACAAATGTCCCAACCCCATGACGGCGAATGATGACGTTATCTTCCTCAAGTATCCTAAGAGCTTCCCTAAGCGTGGCCCGGCTGACTCCCAGCTGCTTCGCAAGATCAAACTCAGAAGGCAGTTTCTCTTTCTCTTTATAGACCCCTGATTCTATATCCTGTTTTATCCTGTCGATTACTTGCAGATACAAGTGCCGATTATCAAGCTTAATTGGCATGAATGCTTTCCTCCAAAGACTTTGTCCTAGTCATCAGACCTCTGATATCCATCTTTTCTACTAATCGAATTTACTTTATCATTTTTTTTTGAATAAATAAATAGTTGAAAAAAAAAGATTTTTATGCTGTCGAATTTCGCCAAATATTCAAAAAGACGGGACTCCGCAAAAGAGTTCCCGCCTTTTCCTATGAAGTATGGGCCTCGTCATGATCCTTGGCCACAAGCACGCTCCGGGGCTTGCTGCCTTCATATGGACCTACTATGCCGCGCACCTCCATCTCATCTATCAGCCTGGCTGCCCTGGAATATCCTATCCTGAACCGCCTTTGCAGCATGGATACCGAAGCGGTCTGCATTTCAGTGATCAACTGGACTGCCTCATCATACAGATCATCATCCACCTCTCCAGAAGAGGCCTCAGGGATATCATCCGGAATCATCTCTTCATTGTATTGGGCTTTCTGCTGGGAAATGACATAATCCACAATCTCTTCTACTTCGTCATCAGACAGGAAGGCACCCTGCACCCTGACAGGCTTGGAGGCGCCGACAGGTAAAAAGAGCATATCCCCGCGGCCAAGCAGCTTTTCTGCTCCCCCCATGTCCAGGATGGTCCTTGAGTCAGTCTGGGATGACACACTGAAGGCGATTCTTGAGGGTATATTCGCCTTGATTACCCCTGTAATAACATCAACCGAAGGCCGCTGTGTTGCAATGATTAGATGGATGCCGGCGGCCCGTGCCATCTGGGCAAGCCTTGTGATCGCATCCTCGACGTCTGAGGATGCTACCATCATCAAATCGGCAAGCTCATCCACAATCACCACGATATAAGGAAGAAGCGGCTGCTTCGTTTCACTCTCAGCATTATGCCGTTTCACCGATTCATTATAGCCCTCAATATTCCGGGTACCGCTGTGAGAAAACAGCTCGTAGCGGCGTTCCATCTCGCCGACTACCTTTTTCAAAGCCTGCGATGCCTTCTTTGCATCGGTCACAACAGGTGCCAGAAGATGCGGGATGCCGTTGTAGACATTCAATTCAACCATCTTAGGATCGATCATCATCATTTTCACCTCATGGGGCTTCGCCCTCATCAGGATGCTTGTGATGATGCCGTTGATGCAGACAGACTTCCCGCTGCCTGTTGCCCCCGCCACCAGAAGATGGGGCATCTTATTCAGTTCCGCAAGGACTGCGTCTCCTGAGATATCCCGGCCGAGCCCGATCTGCAGCTTGGCTTCAGGCTTATTGTGTTCCTTGGAATCAATGACCTCACGCAGTGTGACCATTGCAATCTCGGAATTCGGCACCTCGATACCCACCGCTGATTTACCAGGGATCGGGGCTTCAATCCTGATCCCTTTGGCTGCGAGTGCCAGTGCTATGTCATCAGACAGGCTGACGATCTTGCTCACCTTCACACCAACATCCGGATTCACTTCATATTTGGTTACAGCCGGTCCGAGATGCACCTGAGTCACCTTGGCTTTTACCCCAAAGCTTAGGAAGGTCTTCTCAAGCTTAGCGGCATTTGCATGTATCTGCTTGAACTCTCCGCTCTGGTCAGCCTTCTTTGGGGTGGTAAGGAGAGAAAGAGGCGGAAGCGTATATTTGTCGTTCTCCACTTCAGAAAAATTGATCTGCGGTGTAAGATCTTCTTTGTCTTCTGCATCCTTCACAGAAGAGTTACCGCCTGCTGCTTTGTCTTGCGGACCAGATTCTCCCTCTTCCCCCTCCTCCTCGCTGTATGCCCTGCTCGCGAAATTTGAGATAAGCGGCTGGGGTGTCTCCGTTGCCCTCTGGGAATCGCCAGGATCGACTGCCTGAACTTCAGGCTGCTGTTCCTGAACCCGTTCCTCGGCGTGTTCTTGAGCGCGGTTCTGCTGTCTTTCACGCTTTTTATCTGCCCGTTCATCCTGCCAGGCTTTCATATCATCAATGAAAGCTCCCCACTGTGAGCTGAGGAAGCCCCCTGTTCCGCTGATAATTTTGCCGAGAGTATCGCCAAGTGTCCTGCCAGTCACAAGGACAAGCCCGATAATAATCAAAAGGAATGCCACCATTTTTGTGCCTGCCGCATCAAACAGGAAGTAAGAAGATGCAAAAAGGACAGCCCCTATCATTCCGCCTCCAAGATCACGTGTACTTGCTTCACCCTTTACTTCCATCCAGAAGAGCTCCGAGGTATTGGAGATGACGCTCGGCTTCTTAAATGGGCCCCCTTCCGACAGGAGTTCAAAAAGCGTAACATGACTGAGCAGAAGGATCGAGGCAATGATGATATAAATTCCCACCAGCTGCCTCTTAAAGAAAAAAGGCAATTTCCGTTTCCACATCAGATAGACGCTGAGTATACATAATCCTAATAAGGCGAGTATGTACCATTCTCCCATAAAGAAGCGGACCAGCAGCACAAGCGCTCTTCCGACAGTCCCAAGCTCTGCCATGGCAATGGCCGACAGGCCGAACAGGATGAGCCCGGTCAGTTCGAACCTTAGGGTCTGCTTAAATCCTTCCGCATTCTTTTTTGATCTTCTTTTTCTTTTTGCCATTTCATCACCTTTGCCAATTCTAGTTATCCGCACAGATTGCCAGGGGAAAAAATAAAACCCGGCAGCCGCCGGGCATATGCCTTTTTCCGGCCAGCCTGTTTCCGTCGTTTCCATCCATCCGGCAATTAATATAGAAGCCATCAGGTTCTTGCCAATTCATAAGTATATGTAAACTTAGAAAGCAGCCACATGGCTGCTTTTTATTTCCTCTTGATTATAACATAAAATTCCTGGACTGTACGAGCTTTCATCTTGCAAAATCCGACGGTGAATAATGCAGGAGGCTGCCAGGCTGTATATCAGGATCAAGATAATGAAGGGGATCCGTGCTAATAATCCGGTCTATCCTAAAACAGGTCGGTGACATATATTCCACCTGCATCTGGATGCCTCTATAATCAATATCCATCATTTGGGGCTCATGCAGGACATCCGTCAAAAAAATCTGCTCATGGGGTACTGTTGTATAGAGTATCACTGGATGACCCCGCCCGACTCATCTGTTCGTTCGGCAATCAATTCATTGAGCTTCCTCATTGCCTGGCCAACGCCTCCGACTGCATGGATCAGGCCAGATTCCACCGCTTCGGCTCCAACAATATTCGTGCCAATATCCCTTGTCAGATTCCCCTTTGCCAGCATAAGCTCCTTGAACTTTTCTTCCGTAATATTGGAATGCCGGGTGACGAAGCTGACTACCCGCTCCTGCATTTTGTCGAGATATTCAAAAGACTGCGGGACACCGATCACAAGGCCTGTCAACCGGATGGGATGAATGGTCATGGTCGCTGTTTCCGCTATGAACGAATAATCGCAGCTGACCGCAATGGGAACTCCAATCGAGTGTCCTCCGCCCAGTACAATGGAAACCGCAGGCTTTGACAAAGAGGCAAGCATCTCAGAAATGGCCAGGCCGGCTTCTACATCACCGCCGACTGTATTTAAAATAACAAGAAGTCCCTCGATATTCGGATTTTGTTCAATGGCCACAATCTGGGGGATTACATGTTCATATTTCGTTGTCTTATTTTGAGGAGGAAGCTGCATATGACCTTCAATCTGGCCTACGATGGTTAAACAATGGATCTTAGAATCCTTCGACATCTGGGGAACATCTGTCTGTCCCAGCTGCTGGATCTTTTCGATCAGGCTTGAAGCCGGCTTCCCAGTTTCCTGTTTATCGCCTTCGGGCGGATTTTCTTCGTTTCTCATGCTCATATCTCCTTTGCCTGGATTATGTAGCTAGTATGAGCAAAGATAAGGGAATCCATCCCGGCAATAGTCAAAAAACAAGCCTGTTCCTTTAAGGAACAGGCGGGAGTATACTTACCCTTCCATGATGATGGGAAGGATCATTGGCCTCCGTTTTGTTTTTTCATATAGGAATGAATTCAGACCGTCTCTCATTTCCTGCTTAAGGCTGGCCCAATCGAAGGAATCTCCTGCGATTTTTTTCTGGACGATCGTCTTGACAAGGTTAGAGGCGTCTTCCATCAGTTTCTCCGATTCACGAACATACACAAAACCGCGGGAAATGATTTCAGGCCCGGCTGAAATAACCTTCCTCGATTTATTCAAACTGATGACAACAATCAGGATGCCATCCTGCGAGAGCAGTCTGCGGTCACGGAGGACTATATTTCCTACATCGCCCACGCCGCTTCCATCTATCAGGACATTGCCTGCAGTCACCCTGCCTGAGGTGCTGACGGAATCCCCTTTTATCTCTGCAGTCTCACCTTTATCTAAAATCAGAATCCGGTCGCCGGGAAGGCCCCATCCAGCTGCAAGCCTGGCATGGGCCTTCAGGTTCCTGAATTCCCCATGAACAGGAAGAAGGAACTTCGGTTTCATCAGGTTAAGCATCATTTTCAGCTCTTCCTGGCTGCCGTGTCCCGGTACATTCACCGTCTTTCCGGAAATAACCTCCGCACCTGCCCGGTAAGCCATATCCATCGTCTTTGAAACAAAGAGCTCGCCCCCTTTGATTGGAGGTGCTGCAATCAGAACTGTATCGCCCTGCTGGATGTTCACTTGCTTATGAGATCTCTTTGCCATCTTCTGGAGGGCTTCAATCGGCTCTCCCTGAATCCCGGTAACAAGCACGACTACTTTCTCTTCCGGATAACTTCCAATCTCCGAGACGGGAATAATAATATCATCCGGCACATTCAGGTACCCATTGCCCAAGGCAATATCATAGACGCGCTGCAGGCTTTTCCCTACCACTGCGACTTTCCTGCCGTTTTCATGGGCTGCATTGAATACATGCTGAATTCTGTTGATATGGGAAGCAAAGCAGGCTACGATGATTCGCTTCTTGGCATTGTAAAACACATCGGACATCCCTCTTGCCGCCAGGGCTTCAGAAGGAGTATAGCCCGGTTTCTCAGCTCCGGTGCTGACCGATAGGAGGGCCAGCACGCCTTTTTCACCAAGGGCGGCCATCTTGCCGATTTCCGGCTGATAGAGCGGAGCGGCGGCCTGGTCAAACTTGAAATCACCCGTATATACGATGGCCCCTTCAGATGTATGTATGGCGATCCCCACTGAATCAGGGATGCTGTGATTTGTTTTAAAGAAGGTGACCTCTGCAGATGGGAAAGAAAGTGAAGTATCTGAATCGATACGCTCAAACTTCACCTTTCCCTTGTAATCATTCTCGCGGAGATTTGCCTTCGCAAGCTCAATGGTCAGCCTGGTCGCATAAACCGGCACATTCAGAGTTCTCAGGATATAAGGCAGAGCCCCTATATGATCTTCATGGCCATGGGTTAAAAAGATACCCTGTATTCTGCTTTTGTTCTCAGCCAGAAACGCTATGTCAGGTATGACCACATCAATTCCAAGCATTTCATTTTCCGGATACATAAGGCCAGCATCCAATATGTATAAATCCTCATTAACCTCGGCCACATACATATTCTTGCCTGATTCTCCCTGGCCGCCTAAAACTATTATTCTTATATTATTTTGTTTTTTCAATGTAATATCCCCCTATGCTGAGTGCTTCCGTTCCATTCCAATTGTTTTCATTATACATGAAGAAAAAATAGGGTGACAACAAATAGGTATCAAAATTGTCAAAAACCTTTAGATACAAGCGGAATCGGCCAGCTGGATGCCTCCCTCCTGCGCTCCCCCTGCTTTTTTTGGATCGGAAGAATTTTTTTGCTCCCTGCCTGAAATGGTCACAGGGATGAATAAGAACAAGGACTGCAGGAAATGTTTAAGAAAAAGGAGTGGAATTTATGGGAAAAGACCGTCAGGAACAAAAATTAAAAGAATCAAAACGAGTTGAATCCGACCGGGACCAAAGCATTAAATATCCTGGTGCCACGGGCTTGCAAAGCCCTGAGGAAGCACGGGATCTGAATAAAGGATAACAGCCGCACAGCTTGTCTTTCCCGTCACAGAGCGGGCTGGTCCGCCTGGGGTTGATGCTGGAACAAACAATCCCGGAGCGGTCTTTACAAGGATGAAAGACCGCTTCATTTTCCTTAAGCATGCTCCTTTGCACCCCATTCAGGAACCTTTTCCTCAGCGACGGTGCCGCGTTTTAAAATTTCTATTAGTGGCTAAAAGAAAAGCCTGCAGACAGACCTGATTTTTCATCCGGGTTTGTCTGCAGGCTTAAAGTCTGCCCAAAAAAGAAGACTTTATGGTTAAAATTCATTCAAGCTTGAAGAAAGCAGGTTTGCGAGCGTGCTTCTTTCTGTCTCAGTAAGCGGAACAAGCGGAAGCCGAACAGGACCGGCGTCCAAGCCTTTCAGCTGAAGCGCTGTTTTTACAGGCACAGGGCTTGGCGAGGTGAAGAGTCCTTTCATGACAGGGGAAAGCTGCTGGTGGAGACGGGCGGCATCCCTGCTGTCTCCTTTAAAGAAAGCTTCAACCATCTCCTGCATTTGATTTCCGATGATGTGGGACGCAACCGACACAATTCCGGTGCCGCCGATCGCCAGTACAGGAAGGGTGAGCGCATCATCGCCGCTGTACAGGAGGAAATCATCACTTGTGCCGGCAATGATTTCAGTCATGGCATTCAGGTCGCCGCTTGCTTCCTTGACGGCAACTATATTTGGAATCTCTGAGAGCCTGATGATTGTATCAACGGCAATATTTACGGAAGCCCTTCCCGGGATATTATAAATCATGACAGGAAGAGCTGTGCTTTCAGCAATCGCCTTGAAGTGAAGGTAAAGCCCTTCCTGATTTGGCTTATTATAATACGGAGCGACCAGCATGATGGCATCAACGCCTGCCTCCTCCGCTTTTCGTGTCAATTCGATGGAAGCACGGGTATTGTTGCTGCCGGTACCGGCAATGACCGGTACACGCTTATCTGCCGCTTTGACAACAGTCTTGAATAAGGCAATTTTTTCTTCTGTAGAAAGAGTCGGTGATTCCCCTGTGGTTCCGGCAGCAACCAGCGAGTCGCTTCCGTTTTCGATCAAATAATTCACGAGCTGGGCCGTTTTTGCAAAATCAATATTCCCCTTACTGTCAAAAGGGGTTACCATTGCGGTAGATACTCTTCCAAAATGCACTGTTACCACTCCTTAATTCAACGGGGAATTCTTTTCCCCGATTTCAATCTGCTGTTCCTCAATATGAAGTCTAAAAGCATCATGCAGAGCGTTGACAGCTTCAACGAGGTCCGCTTCCTTAACGAGCACCCAGATGGTTGTATGGCTGTCTGCCGACTGAAGGATGCTGATTCCCTTCTCAGAAAGCGCTGTGACAATCCTCGCTGTCACACCCGGCACCCCGGTAATTCCGGCACCCACTACTGATACCTTGGCACAATCCGTCTCCACCAGCGGTTCATAGTCCAGGCTCTCCAGGATTTCGACGGCGAGCGGGGTCATTTCCTCAGAAACCGTGTAGATCACCCCTTGAGGGGAAATGTTGATAAAATCAACACTGATATGGGCGTTGGCCATCGCCTTGAACACTTCAGCCTGAAGGTCATACTGATTCTTCTTGGCTGAGACCTTGATCTGCGTAATCTTTGATACATGTGCAATGCCTGTGACGAGCCTTTCCCTGATATCTGTTCCCCGTTTATTTTTGCTGATCGAAGTGACAAGGGTGCCCGGACTGTCAGAATAGGTGGACCTGATCCGGATCGGCACCTTGGCCTGCATGGCAATTTCAACTGCCCGGGGATGGATGACCTTGGCTCCCTGATAAGCCATATTGCAGACCTCATTATAAGTGACCACGTCAAGCGGCCTTGCATTTTCCGCAATGCGCGGATCAGCGGTCATGATTCCTTCTACATCTGTAAAAATATCCACCCACTCCGCATTCAAAGCGGCTCCAAGTGCAGCTGCGGATGTATCGCTGCCTCCCCGGCCGAGCGTTGTCACATCCCCGTTCCTCGCAGCTCCCTGGAAACCTGCCACCACCACTGCATCATAATGCTCCAGCTCTCTTCTGAGCCGGTCGCATTTCATTTCCGAGATTTTGGCATTGGTATGGTCGCTATTTGTCCTGAAACCAGCCTGGGCACCAGTGAAGGCAGTGGCTTTTATCCCATTCTCCAGAAGCAGGTTGGTGAAGACAACAGACGATATCGTTTCTCCGACAGACAGCAGCAGGTCGTGCTCCCGCTTTGTAAGTCTGCTGTCTGAGCCATTTACAAGTGAAAGCAGGGTGTCCGTTGCATACGGCTCGCCTTTTCTCCCCATTGCCGAAACAACGATAACCGTCTTATATCCATTTTCAAGAGCTTGCTGTATATGTCGAAGTGCATGGCTGCGGCTCTTTTCATCTCTGACTGAGGTTCCGCCGAATTTCTGTACGATGATTTTCATGTTTACACCTCTAATAAAGTTTAGCCTTCCCTTAAAGCTGGGAAGGCTCGCTTAACCAGACCTTTATTTCTTCTTCAGCAATTCCATTTCAAGCATAGTTTCTGCAATTTGGACTGAATTCCAGGCAGCACCTTTTAAAAGGTTGTCAGACACGATCCAGAGGTGGAAACCTTTGTCCTCATCAAGATCCTTCCTGATCCTGCCTACAAAAACCTCATTTTTGCCGACACTGTGCGCAGGCATCGGATAAACCTGCCCGCTGATGTCATCCTCGAGCACTATGCCCGGTGCATCTGCCAGGAGCTGCTGGATGTCCCCTGCTGTCACACCGCTTTTCCCGATTTCGATATAGACCGATTCAGAATGCCCTGTTTCAATCGGAAGCCGCACACAGGTAGCAGCTACCTTCAGCTCAGGAAGATGCATGATTTTCTTAGTCTCATTGACCATTTTCATTTCTTCGAATGTAAATCCATTATCCTGGAATTTGTCAATTTGCGGTACTGCATTAAAAGCAATTTGATACTTTTTGTCATCGCTGCCAACCGGAAGGATCTCAGGCGTGAAATCTTCTTCTTCTAAGATAGCCCGAGCCTGCCTTTTCATTTCGCTGACCGCTGCAGCTCCGGCACCAGAAACCGCCTGGTATGTGGAAACAACAACCTTGGAAAGGCCAAATTCCCTCCGGAGCGGCTGCAGGGCCGCAACCATCTGGATGGTCGAACAATTTGGATTTGCAATAATTCCGTTATGATTCTTCAAATCTTCCGGATTTACTTCAGGAACCACAAGCGGGACATTTTCATCCATGCGGAATGCGCTCGTATTGTCTATGACCACGGCACCGCGCTTCACAGCCTCGGGTGCAAGTGCCTTGGAAACACTGCCTCCTGCCGAGAATAATGCCACATCTATACCCTCAAAGCTTTCAGGTGCAGCCTCCTGCACTTCATATTCCCTGCCCTTAAACGTTATCTTTGATCCTGCAGACCTCGCTGATGACAGCAGGAGTAAATTTTTTATCGGAAAATCCCTGTTTTCAAGAGTACGGAGCATCTGCTGGCCAACTGCGCCTGTCGCTCCTACAACTGCTACATTCAAACCTTTTGCTTCCCCCATGTAAAAGCCCTCCATTAAATCCTATAAGATAAAGTCTTTAAATGTTATTGTAATATTTCTTGTTTAGATAGTCTAATAAACATGTTCATTTTATCATAATAACGCATTAAAGATAATAGATTAAAGTTGTTTTCTGAAACTTTGCTGTAGAACGGGAAGGCTGATTACCAGCGAGAAGTGCACGCTGCAACCAGCCTGGCATAATGATGCATTCCCTTTACAGAATTCATTAAAATTACCCATCCCTTTTATAAACGCTGTATTACTATTCCCCGTCCCTGTACCTTTCTATGATGACCGGCTGGATCTGCTCTTTTTTCATGGCGTGGATCATGGTCTCCCTCAGCTCGCTCATTCTTGCTACCATAGAATTGGGCTTTTTAACCGGATCATCCTGTCCGAAGGGAATGAAGTAAATATCCTTTGTGCTCATCAGCCTCATCAAATTGACTCCGTTAAGTCCGAGTGCATCATTCGTGGATATGCCGACCACCACCGGACGGTGGCCCCTCATCGTTGCCTTCGCCGCCATCAGGACAGGGGAATCTGTCTGGGCATTTGCAAGCTTGCTCATGGTATTTCCGGTTAAGGGGGCTATGACCATGCAGTCCAGCGGCAATTTTGGTCCCAGAGGCTCGGCTTTGACGATTGTATCGACGACTGCATTCCCTGTAAGTTCTACGATCCTTGCAACCCAATCCTCGCCAGCTCCAAATCTCGTAGTAGTTGACTGGACAGTGTTCGTGACAATGGGAATAACATCTGCTCCTTCCTTCACCAGTTTTTCTATTTCCGGGTAGACAGCATCGTATGTGCAATGTGATCCGGTCAAACCAAATCCGATTCGTTTTCCCTTTAGACTCATGGTGCATTCCCCTTCCTCTGTTTAAGATCTCCATCAAGGAGCTGTGCCAGCACATTCGCCAGTATCTGGCCTGCGGTTTTTGGCGCCACTATCCCAGGCAGTCCCGGAGCCAGCAGGGCTTTGATCCCTCTTTTTTCCGCATAGCGGAAATCAGTGCCCCCGGGCTTTGAAGCCAGGTCAATCACCAGTGTGTGTGACGGCATATTGGCAAGCACCGCCGCTGTCACAACCGGATGAGGTATTGTATTGATGCAGATATCTATATTTTTGATTTCCTGCTCCAGATCTCTTATATGAAAGGGCTGGAGTGACATTTCGGTTATCCTCGCCAAATCTTCGCTTTTCCTGGCTCCCACTTTTACTCTGGAACCCAGGGAATGGAAGGTTCTTGCCACACTCATACCGACTCTTCCAAGACCCAGCACCGCTACATTTGCGCCGTGAATCGTATAATCTGTATGCTGGATGGCCATCATGATGGTCCCTTCCACGGTGGGTATCGAGTTATAAATCGCCACATCATCACGTTCAAAAAGCTGAACAAGCTTCCGTTCTGCGTTTTGGGTAACCCGGTCTAAGTACTGATTTGAAATCCCCGAATAAATGGTGCAGTGTCCTGGTGTTTTCTTTAAGATTTCTTCGGTCAATTTCACTTTTTCACTTGAAAAGATGGTCTCAATATCCCCCTCGGCATTGGTCCCTGGCACCGGGAGGATGATGGCATCGATTTCCTGCATGTTCAGTTCATCCAGCTTTTCCTTTACGGCTCCGGTAAAGGCGTGATCGAGCTGTTCAAACCCGACAAGCCACAGCTTCGCATCAAGCTGGGTCAATTTCCTAACAACTTCAAGCTGCCTTGCATCGCCGCCTATGACAGCAATTTGTATGCCTGTCAGCATTCAAATGTCACCTTCTTTTATGGAAATGGGCATGGCCTGCTGACTATGTATCGCCATAGCCAGGATTGGATGGTGTGCCTCTTTATAGTATGAGGGCCGGCTGCAGGTGGTGAATGGCCGTTTGGCTGACAGAAGGCGGTTTAGATAGGCTGCATCCGGCTAAAGAAGAAACAGATTTAGGATCACCTGTGATTTTTTATAACACTCAGCAGATTTTATTATTACTACGCTATTCATACCGCCTTAGCGACTCGAAAAAGGTAATTTATGTTAAAGTGATAAGGGAGATCAATTGGATAAAATTACATCAGACTAAGGTAATAGGAGGTTATCTATGTTCTACAGAAGAAAGCAGTACATAGTGAAAAGTGAGTTTGCAGAGATTTTTAATAATCATTTCATCAACACGAACCTGCCTAATCAATTAAAGTACGGATCCCGCTTGATCGGCCGCTGGATGAAGGATAATGATGATGGAACTGTTGAAATTTTTGCTATATGGGAATATGAAAGTTATGACGCATATTTAGAAATCGAAGATAAAATCCGGAATGATAAAGCTCATCTCGAACGTATTAAGGATTGGTATAGAAAACATGGAGGAAAAGAATTTATACAGAAAAATTACATATTTGAAATGAAAAATGAGGAGCTAGTATCCACTGTTTAACGTCTGTAGGCAGTAAAAGCAATGAATATCTTCTTACAGACTTAAAGCTCAGGGCGTCAGCCCTGAGCTTTTTTGTGATTAACTATTTGATGATTGCATCATCCAATGATCATTCATCCTGACCCGGTCCTGCCTCCGGAATATCAATGATGATCATATCTGTCCCGATCTTTTTAATATGGTTCCAGGGTACCCTGATTTCCGAGCCATTCTTTTTAAACCCAAACCATTTGACGCTCGGAATAATCAAGGCTGTTATCTGGCCTTTATCATTGATCTCCAGGTCCGTCTGTCCAAGCACTCCCAGCCTCTCTGCTCGCTTCACGTCAACAATTTCTTTCCCGCTTAATTCACTAAGCCTCATAGGCGGCACCTCCGAATTGTCCCATTACTACATCTATATCATCTGACATCGCTTAATAGAAGCAGAGGAAAGGATTTTTTTACTTATTTCACGTGTAGGAGCGGGACTGTGGGTATTAAATGGGGATTCACAGGCAAATCACCCAGTCCGGACCAATATGGAACAGGAGGCAGCATGGGACACCCTATTGGCGGGCACTCGGATGTTTACCTTTCTAGGTCAAAAAATAGGCTCTTTTTAAAAGATTGTTGTTGTCTGATGAGTTTTGTAAGGAGATTTAATTATTAGACAAATTTGATTGGAGCGGGAGGCGCGGGACTTTCAACCCGCAAGTCTTAAGTCAATCAGTCCATGGGAAGAAGACCGCTTCCCAAAGACTGCCCGCCCCGCGCTGGTGGAGTGCCTGCAGCGGAAATCAACTTTCTTATCCAATAGCCACAATATATGCCAAAACAACCTAAAAAAAAGAAACAGAACAAGTCTGTTTCTCAGGGTCTTACTTAGTCCAGTCTTCAAGCGGACTGATAACGGCCAGGGAATATTCATCGTTGAAAATTTCTTTGCCCAGTGCATTTACTTTTTCTTCTGTCACACTATCGATTTCTTCTACAATTTCATCAAGTGAACGGTGCCTGCCAAGCAGCAGCTCATTTTTCCCGTTGCGGCTCATGCGGCTGTTTGTGCTCTCCAAACTCAGCATCAGGCTGCCCTTCAGCTGCTCTTTGCTGTTTCGCAGTTCACGCCCTGTAATGCCTTCCGCTTTGAGCTTGCCAATCGTTTCATGGATGGTTTCAAGAAGGACATTCAGCTGGTTTGCCCCTGTTCCGCCATAAATCGTGACAAGGCCGTTTTCCTGATAAGCTGAATGATATGAATAGACAGAATAGGCAAGGCCCCTCTGCTCCCTCACTTCCTGGAAGAGCCTGCTGCTCATGCTTCCGCCCAGGATATTGTTCAGCGTTACAAGGCTGTAGACATTCTCATGGCCTATGGGAAGGCCGTTGAAGCCTAAGCAG
Organism: Paraperibacillus marinus; assembly: GCF_046237605.1. Lineage (GTDB taxonomy): Bacteria > Bacillota > Bacilli > Bacillales > DSM-1321 > Paraperibacillus > Paraperibacillus marinus. The sequence continues at coordinate 2,798,148 of NZ_CP143542.1, forward strand.
ACATGGGCTTGTTCCGTTTCTTTCTTTCTGCTGAAAGAGTTTTGGTGGAAGTCGGCTTTGACAGCTTCACTCGTTCTTTTTCCGCCTGTATAGCTGCCGAAATATTTTTCGGTTTCTTTAATGAAATCTTCATCTATGTTCCCTGCGATCGAAACGACCACATTTTCAGGGGTATAGTAGTCATGGATATATTGTTTCAGTTTTTCCCCATTAAATGTATCAAGCGTTTCTTCTGTCCCGAGGATCGGATAGCCAAGCGGGTGGTTTCCGTATACTGCCTTGCTTAAAAGATCGTGGACGATGTCATCGGGAGTATCCTCATACATCTTGATTTCCTCACAAACCACTTTCTTTTCTTTCTCAAGCTCCTCTTGCACAAATGTGGAATTAAAGAACATATCAGACAGCACCTCAAGCGCATAGCTTGCATGGTTATCGAGTACCTTTGCATAGTAGCAGGTATATTCCTTCGATGTGAACGCATTGACGTGTCCGCCGATGCTGTCGAATGATTCGGCAATCTCCCTTGCTGTACGCTCAGTAGTACCTTTGAAGAACATATGCTCAAGAAAATGGGATATCCCGTTGTTCACTGGAGTTTCATTCCTTGAACCAGTCTTAATCCAAATTCCGATTGCAACTGAACGGACTGTAGGAATATTTTCGAGTACAATCCTTACTCCATTTTGGCAGGTATATTTCTTTATCAATATAATTCCTCCTAATCTAGCTGCAGCAAAAACTTTTTTGTCAGTGCATGATCCGATTCTCGCTCAATGCCTGAGAAACGGTCATTAAGTGCAGATTTTCGGCCTTGATGCTTTTAATCAGTTTATCCAAAGACTGTGCTGTGGATTCGGTTGGGTGCATGAGGATGAATGCTCCGGGATGAAGCTTATTCATCACCCGCCGGATCAACGTTTCTGGCGATGGTTTCTGCCAGTCAATCGTATCCACGCTCCACATGATGGTCCCGAGTTTGTTTGCCTTTGCTATATCAACGGTTTCATCCTTGTAGCTCCCGCTTGGAGGGGCAAACCACCTCGGTGTCACTCCAGTCACGGCTTTTATGATTTCGTTGGTTTTCCTGATTTCCTCGTTTGCCCTGCCATTTGTGATGCGTGCCATGTCTGGATGGGAATAGGAGTGGTTGCCGATTTCATGGCCTCCTTCCCAGATCATCTTCGCCAAGTCCGGATATTTTTTAGCCCATCTTCCTTCAAGAAAGAAGGTTGCCTTTACATCATTCTTTTTCAATACCTCAAGCATATCCTGGAGATATTCATTCCCCCAGGCCACATTAATCAGCAGGCTGGCAGAAGGCTTGGACGGATTTGCCTTATATATGGGGGCAGGAGCCAGGTCGCTTAAATGCCTGGATGGCCTCACTTGCTTGTAGATCAATTTTTTGCGGTCGAACTTCCCGGCCTTTTTCATTTTTTTATAGGAAGCATCCAGATCTACCTTCAACCCGTTGTATCCCGGTATGGTTTTCCAAATGGGATCAATTTTGGCATCCTGTGCAGGAATATTAAATTTTTTGGTCCTGGATTGGATTTCCGTATACAGTGAACCTGCTGCCGGTCTGGCATCATGGATATTTGGCCGTATTCCCTGGATATAAGAATCGGTCATGGGATTTTGAACTATTATCCATGATATACCTGAAATGACAGATAAAGCAATTATATAGCGGGAATCAAACTTCATCACTTGTCCTCCCCATCAGCATTTTCCAAATGTGCTATACACATTTTATGAATGGCCGGGACAAGTAGAACCATCTTACACGCACAAACCTAAAAAAAAGCCGGGTTGCCCCAGCCTTATTATGAATTGGAATTTGCAGCTTCGCTTTGTTCCTTTTGTTCCTTCAGCACCGCTTTACGGGATAGGTTGACCCTGCCCTGCTTATCAATATCAAGGACCTTGACAAGGAGTTCGTCACCGATGGCTAATACATCCTCGACTTTACCGACTCTCTCTTCGGCAAGTTCGGAAATATGGACCAGTCCGTCTTTACCGCTAAAGATTTCAACGAACGCACCGAACTTTTCAATCCGCTTTACTTTACCGAGGTAAAGCGCGCCAACTTCCACTTCACGGACGATATCTTCGATAATCTGCTTCGCCTTGCGGTTCATTTCTTCATTTGTGGACGAGATGAATACCGTTCCGTCCTGTTCAATATCTATCTTGACTCCTGTTTCTTCGATGATTTTGTTGATTTGCTTTCCGCTTGGTCCGATAACATCGCGGATCTTATCTGGGTTGATCGTCATTGTCAGGATCTTCGGTGCATACTGAGAAAGCTCTGTACGCGGCTCAGCAATGGCGGTGAGCATATGTTCAAGGATATGCATACGGCCCCGCTTGGCCTGCTGAAGCGCCTCCTCAAGAATGTCCCTGGATAGACCCTCAATCTTGATATCCATCTGCAGGGCGGTAACACCCTTCGCTGTTCCGGCCACCTTGAAGTCCATATCGCCCAGGTGGTCTTCCATGCCCTGGATATCAGTAAGGACTGTATAGTTCTCGCCAGATTTGATCAGACCCATGGCAATACCGGCAACCGGTGATTTAATTGGCACACCTGCATCCATCATGGCCATTGTGCTTGCACAGATGCTTGCCTGTGAAGTAGAACCGTTGGACTCAAGAACTTCTGCAACCAAACGGATGGTGTACGGGAAATCCTTCTCTGACGGCAATACCGGTTCAAGGGCCCTTTCACCAAGAGCTCCATGGCCAATTTCACGACGGCCCGGACCGCGCATGAATCCGGTTTCCCCAACACTGAAATGAGGGAAGTTATAGTGGTGCATGAAGCGCTTTGATTCCTCTACACCGAGGCCGTCAAGGATTTGAACATCTCCCAGGGCACCAAGCGTACAAATGGAAAGAGCCTGGGTTTGTCCCCTAGTAAACAGTCCTGAACCATGTGTGCGGGGCAGGATGCCGACTTCGGAGGCAAGCGGGCGGATTTCATCCGGGTTCCTTCCATCCGGACGGACTTTCTCCTCCGTGATGAGCCTGCGCACTTCTGCTTTTACAAATTTCGAAAGTATTTCTTTTACCTGCTTGATGACAGCATCATCAGCTTCTTTTTCTTCATATTGAGCTACAACGCGGTCCTTTACCTGTTTGATTGCATCTTCTCTCGCATGCTTTTCCTGAACCTGCACAGCCTTATTGATATCGGCTTCACACAGGCTGCGGATTTCCTGCTCGAGGTCTTGATCCACTTCATAAAGAGCCACTTGTGTTTTTTCTTTGCCGACAACAGCAGCGATCTCTTCCTGGAAAGCAATCAGGCGTTTGATTTCGTCATGGCCGAACATGATGGCTTCAAGCATCACTTCTTCAGGTACTTCATCGGCACCTGCTTCTACCATGTTGATGGCATCCTTAGTTCCAGCCACAATAAGGTTGATGTCGCTCTTTTCCATTTGGCTGATGGATGGGTTGATAATGAATTTATTATCAACACGGCCTACAACCACTCCGGCGATTGGTCCTTCAAATGGGATATCCGAAACAGTCAGAGAAAGTGACGAGCCAAACATGGCTGCCATTTCGGAAGAACAGTCCTGGTCAACGCTCATTACCATGCTCACTACCTGGACTTCATTACGGAAGCCGTCAGCGAACAGCGGACGGATCGGACGGTCGATCAGGCGGCTGGCAAGGATTGCTTTTTCACTCGGACGGCCTTCTCTTTTAATGAATCCGCCAGGGATTTTCCCTACCGCATAAAGCCTTTCTTCATAATTGACAGTCAGCGGGAAGAAATCGACGCTTTTTGGTTCCTTTGATGCAGTTGCAGTGCTGAGTACCACCGTATCTCCATAACGGATCAGTGCAGCCCCGTTTGCCTGCTTGGCCAGCTGGCCGATTTCGACTGTAAGCGGACGGCCCGCCCATTCCAGGGAAAATGTTTGTTTATTTTGTTCCATTAAGTATAAAACCCCTCTCTAATTCTCACTAAAACATTCTTTATCAATTAGCCGGCTCTTATGTATACAGGGTCCTGCTAATGGTATATATATGTGAATGTGACATATGCGTAAATAAAACAAACTATTCATATTATGCACGAAAAAACACTGGAATAACAATAATTATCTTTAACTTTATGATAATTCAGGAATTATTTTCCCTGTGCCGGCTTATCATAAACCGGCACATCATGACCGGATGTGTACTTTCCTCCGGATATATGTATGTATCGTGACTGCTTTTTTTGTATGTAAAAATTCTTATATACAAAAAAGCGGGAATAGTTCCCGCTTTCTTTCGTAAATTATCGGCGTAATCCTAATCTGTTGATTAGTTCACGGTAACGAGTTACATCTTTGTTACGCAGGTAAGTCAGCAAGTTACGGCGACGACCTACCATCTTAAGAAGACCGCGGCGTGAGTGGTGATCTTTCTTATGAGTGCGAAGATGATCATTCAAATTGTTGATTTCTTCAGTAAGGACAGCAATTTGAACCTCTGGAGATCCAGTATCCCCTTCGTGAGTTGCGTACTCACCGATCAGTTGGTTTTTACGTTCTTTAGTGATTGCCATCTAGTTCACCTCCAAGTATTCTTTGTAAAAATCCCCGAAAACTGAGCAGGCGTTGGAGACTCGCTCTGCCAAGTAGTGGTTCATCTCATACAAATAATACTATATAAGATTTCTCCTAAGAAATCAAGTGTTTAACCGGTATTTTTCCGGCTGCAGCCTGATTTCGAGTCATTATTTTGAAAAATAGTCCTTAGCTTCCTCTTTGTCCTTTGCAATTTGTGCAACGAGCTCCTCGAGGCTGCCGAATTTCTTTTCACTGCGCAGCCTTCTGTGCCACTCAATTTCAACCGATTCCCCGTATATGCTGCTGTCAAAATCAAAGATATGGACTTCTACATTCGGATGATCCGGCTTTTTATCATGAAAAGTTGGTTTATACCCAACATTGCACACCCCGTTATACGAGCTGCCGTGAAGCAGGACTTTTACAGCATACACTCCGGTTGCCGGATAGATGAAATCCTCCCCCAGAGCAATATTCGCAGTTGGGAAACCTAACTGTCTGCCCCTCTTTTCACCATGAATCACGGTTCCTGCCGTCTTATAAAACCGGCCGAGAAGTTCAGGAAGTTCTTCAGTCCTCCCCTGGGCCAGAAATTCACGGATTTTGGTCGAACTGACCTTCTCCCCGTTTACGGCATGCTTTTCAACGGTATTGGCAGTGAATTGTTTACGTGAATGAAATGGCATGGTCTCCATACTCCCTCTTCCTAATCTCCCATAGGAATAATCGAATCCGGCCATCACCTGTTTCACATTGAGGCCGATAATGTATTGATCCACAAATTCCTGGGGAAGCAGTTTTGCGAATTCTTCGGTAAAATGAACGATGAATAACTGATCGGCACCAAGTGCGTCGACCAGCTTGATTTTTTCCTGCAGCGGTGTAATATATTTAATCACCCTCGTCCCTTTCCCAAGGACAGCGGATGGGTGGGGATCAAAGGTCATGACCGACAGCGGCATGCCTTCTTTCCTTGCCAGCTCCCGGGCCGCCCCGATGACCTGCCTGTGGCCGAGATGGACTCCATCGAAGAAGCCGAGGGCAAGGACATGAGGGGGGAATTCTTCTTTATCATACTGATGAGGATGATCCAGATAATAAACCTTCAACTTGCATTCTCCTCTTCCTTTAGCAAGTGCCTGCATAACAGTTGTTCAATCGATCCTGAGTACCTTCACCGGCTTGATGAGGCCTTTTTTTGAAGGGTGGAGCTGATAGATGGCAAGTGCCCGTCCAAGGCTGTCCATCATAATGAATGGCTGGCCGTCTTCTATCTGGAGCTCAGCCGGCTGCTCGATTACAGCCCCGTTTTTAATTTTCTCTGCTACTTTATCACTAATCAATAGTTTAGGCAAATGTGCAATTCCTGCTTCGAGAGGCTGCAGGACCGGTTCATTGAATGCCAGCTTTTCCTCTATTTGTTCGAATGTAAGACAGTCTTCAAGCGTGAATGAAGATGACCTGGTGCGGATCAAATCTGACATATGTGCCGGATAACCCAGCTTTTCACCGATTGTCACAGCCAGTGTTCGGATATAGGTGCCTTTGCTGCAGCTGACACGGAACCTGAAACTCAGGGTACCATCTTTCTTCACAATATCCTCACCCAGCAGATTAAGGCTGTATATGGAGATTTCCCTGGACGGCCTTTCCACTTCAATTCCTGCACGTGCGTATTCATAAAGCCTTTTACCATTCACTTTTACCGCTGAGAACATGGGCGGGGTTTGGGTGATCTTGCCTGTGAGTTCCTCAAGCACATCCCGGATCTCAGCGATTGAAATATCCCTGTCAACCTCTGCCTTTTCCACCATTTCCCCGGAGGCATCCTCCGTATCAGTGGAAAAGCCCAGGGTGACTTCCCCTTCATACTCTTTTCCAGCATCGGTTACATACTCAGCTATTTTCGTTGCCCTACCGACACAGATAGGGAGAACACCGGTCACATCCGGGTCCAGTGTCCCTGTATGACCTACTTTTTTTGTGCCCAATATCTTTCTGAGTTTAAAAACACAGTCATGGGATGTCATCCCTTTTGGTTTAAAAAGCGGTAAAATACCTTCCAATCCTTTTACCTCCACTAAAGAAATTACACACCCCACAAGGATTGTACCCGGCCAGGACTCTACCATGACATGTCCGGGTGCCAGGATGGGTGCTATATAAAAAAATATGTAAAAAAGGCCGGCTCAGAAAGTGAGCCGGCCTCTTGCATTTGTAAAGCAGCTTACTCTTTGTCCGCTCCTTCATCCTTATGAATCTGGGTCAGCAGATTTTCAATTCTGTTACCATAATCTACTGATTCATCAAATTCAAAGAAGATTTCAGGAGTTTTCCTAAGGCGGATTCTCTGTCCAATTTCAGAACGGATAAATCCTTTAGCCTTGGCAAGCCCTTTTAATGTATTCTGCCTTTGCTCTTCATCGCCAAGGACAGAAATATATACCTTTGCCTGCTGCAGATCCCCGGTTACTTCCACGTCGGTGACCGTTACGAATCCGATTCTCGGATCTTTAATCTTACGGCCGATGATCTCGCTAAGCTCTTTTTTCATCTGTTCGCCAACTCTGTTTGCACGTAGGCTCATGTTTTCACCCCGCTCGTCTAAAGCCATTCTATCTCTGTTATGGTCCGCTCGATTTCCGGAAAGGAATCCAGGAACTGAAGCGCACGCTGCAGCTCCTTTTCGGACACCTGTCTTGAAGAGGACACCGTGACGATGGAAAGCTGTGTTCTCTGCCATACATCCTGGTGTCCGGTCTCTGCGACCGAGATATTGAATTTTTGTTTAAGTCTAGTCATGATCCTCTGCAGGACGGCTCGTTTGTCCTTTAACGAATGGGCATCATAGATCAGGCACTCAAATTCGGCATGGCCGATCATTTGCGCTCGATTTCCTCCATGACATACGCTTCGATAACGTCGCCTTCTTTAAGATCATTATAGTTTTTGATGGTTATTCCACATTCATAACCTTGTGAAACCTCTTTCGCGTCATCCTTGAATCGTTTGAGGGCATCGATTTCACCTTCGAAGATGACAACTCCCTGCCTGATCAAGCGGATTCCGCTGTCACGTGTGATTTTTCCGTCCGTTACATAAGAACCTGCGATGGTTCCGACTTTAGATACCTTAAAGGTCGTGCGTACTTCCGCCTGGCCGATGATTTTTTCCTCAAACTCAGGATCAAGCATCCCTTTCATGGCAGCTTCAATTTCTTCGATGACTTTATAGATGATACGGTGCAGGCGGATATCAACATTTTCAGATTCCGCTGCACGCTTAGCATTTACATCCGGACGCACATTAAACCCTATCACGATTGCATTGGATGCAGTTGCCAGCATAATGTCATATTCATTGATTGCTCCGACACCGGAGTGGATGATCTTAACCTTGACACCCTCCACTTCAATTTTACGGAGAGAAGCTGACATGGCTTCAACAGAGCCCTGAACGTCGGCTTTGACGATAAGGTTGATGTCCTTCACTTCACCCTGCTTCATCTGTTCGAAGAGGTTATCGAGCGTCACACGCGCTTTTTCCGTACGGCTTGATTGAACCTGTCTCTGCGAACGAGCTTCCCCGACCTGACGCGCTGTCTTTTCGTCGTCAAATACGATGAACAGATCGCCTGCCTGAGGCACTTCATTAAGTCCGGTAATCTCTACCGGCGTGGATGGACCGGCTTCCTTCACGCGGCGTCCAAGGTCATTCACCATGGCCCTTACACGGCCGAATGTGTTTCCTACAACGATAGGATCTCCGACCTTCAGGGTGCCATTCTGTACGAGCAGCGTAGCAACCGCTCCGCGCCCTTTATCCAGCTGGGCCTCAATCACAGATCCGGACGCCTTGCGGTCAGGATTCGCCTTATACTCTTCCACTTCACTGACAAGCAGGATCATTTCAAGAAGACTTTCAATCCCTTCGCCATTTTTAGCGGAAATCGGTACAAAAATGGTGTCCCCGCCCCATGCTTCCGGTACAAGTTCACGTTCAGACAGTTCCTGCATAACACGGTCTGGATTTGCCCCTTGCTTATCCATTTTGTTCACAGCTACGATAATCGGTACTTCTGCAGCTTTTGCATGGTTGATCGCTTCAATGGTCTGAGGCATAACTCCGTCATCGGCAGCGACTACTAAAATAGTAATGTCCGTCACCTTGGCTCCACGCGCACGCATCGTCGTGAAGGCAGCGTGTCCCGGAGTGTCCAGGAACGTGATTTTCTTGTCATTCACTTCTACCTGATAGGCGCCGATATGCTGGGTGATCCCGCCGGCTTCGCCTTCGGTAACCTTCGTGTTCCTGATGGAATCAAGAAGTGTTGTTTTACCATGGTCGACGTGTCCCATGATGGTGACGACTGCCGGGCGCTCTGTGAGGTTTTCTGGAGCATCCTCTTCCGCTGCAAGAGTTTCGAGGTCAGTCAGGTCGACTTTGATCTCTTCTTCTACCTCTACCCCATATTCGGAACAGATTAACTCAATTGCATCTTTATCAAGTGTTTGGTTGATAGTAGCCATCACACCTAACAGGAACAGCTTTTTAATAATTTCAGACGGTTCCCTGTGGAGCTTCTTCCCGAGTTCCGCTACTGTCAAAGATTCGGTAAATGTAATCTTTTTCGGCAGTTCCCTTTCCTTGCGCGGAGGAGCCTGGTAGGTAGATGTTTGAGGCCGTTTATTATTTCTGTTTCTATTATTGTTTTTATTATTCCTGTTATTGCCGCCCTTGTTATTGAAGCCGCCGCCTTTGGAATTATTGCTGCCCTGCCCTGGTTTGCTGGCTGGCTTTTTTGTAAGCTTCTGCTTATTAGTGCTGTTGTCGCTGCCCATTTCTTCATAAGTCTTTTTGGCTGCTGTACCCTGGGCCGGGCTGTTCTGCGGCCTGTTCTGGTTTTGCTTAGGAGCTGGCTTTTGAGTGCCTGCCGGCTTTGCCTTAGCATTTTTATTTTCTGGTTTATATGCGCTGTCTAATTTGTTTACTGTGGAATCGTCGATTGCTGTCATATGATTAGTTACCTCTATATTCATTTCTTTTAGTTTCGTAATGACGTCCTTGCTTGAAACATTGTGCTTTTTTGCATATTCGTATACACGTATCTTCGTCATACGTTCACCCCCATAAAAATTTAATCGAGCAACGTCTGAAGTTTTTTTGCAAAACCCTCGTCGAGGACTGCAACTGTTACACGGGCGTCTTTACCGATTGCCTGACCAAGCACATACCTGTCTTCTGCTCTATAGAGCGGCACTTTATAAAATCTGCATTTATCTGTTACTTTTTTTTCTGTATTGGCTGAGGCGTCATTTGCCAGGATCACCAATTTAGCTTTATTATTCCTGACTTCTTTGACGACCAGTTCTTCACCGGAGATGACTTTCCTCGCACGGGCCGCCATTCCAAGCAAAGAAACCCATGGCAGATTCTTCATAGCAGTCAGCGTTTCTCCTTTTCACAAAGAGCAATAAGCTCATCGTAGATTGAAGGATCAACCGCCGCACCAAGCTGATTCGCCAGTGTGTTCTTCTTTTTAGCCAAAAGGATCACTTCTTTATCAAGAGTCAAATAAGCTCCCCTTCCGGACTTTTTCCCGGTTGGATCAACGGAAACTTCTCCCTCTTTGCTGCGCACAATCCGGATGAGCTCCTTCTTGGGCCTCATTTCTCCTGTCGCAACACATTTTCTCATAGGGATTTTCTTGCGGCTGATCATTGGCGCCACCTCACTTATTCATCTATCAAATCGTCTTCGCCGTCGCTGAAGGTTAGCAGTTCTTCATTTTCCACCGGATAGATGCCTGCTTCACGCGCTTCCGACTCACTCTTGATATCAATTTTCCAGCCTGTAAGCTTTGCCGCAAGCCTTGCATTCTGTCCGCGCTTCCCGATGGCAAGGGAAAGCTGGAAGTCAGGCACGATGACCGTTGTAGCCTTTTCATCTTCAGAAACAATGACTTCAAGAACCTTGGACGGACTTAAAGCATTCGCTACAAAGACAACCGGATCCTCGGACCACTTCACAATATCTATCTTTTCGCCCTTAAGTTCATTGACAATTGCCTGGACCCTTTGTCCCTTTGGACCTACACATGATCCGACCGGGTCAACCTCCGTATTTTCTGAATGCACGGAAATTTTTGAGCGGTCTCCAGCTTCACGGGCAACTGACTTAATTTCGACCGTTCCGTCATATATTTCAGGAACCTCGATTTCAAATAATCTTTTCAAAAGTCCGGGATGAGTCCTTGAAACAAAGATCTGCGGGCCTTTTGATGTTTTTTCCACCTTGGTCAGGAATACCTTGATACGGTCATGCGGCTTATAATGCTCATTTGGCATCTGCTCGTTGATTGGGAGAAGTGCTTCAATCTTTCCAAGACTCACGTAGATAAACCTGGAATCCTGCCTTTGAACGATTCCAGTCATGATATCTTCTTCCCGGTCAATGAACTCTGAATAGATGATGCCTCTTTCTGCCTCCCGCACACGCTGAGTCACAACCTGCTTTGCTGTCTGGGCAGCGATGCGGCCGAAATCCTTTGGAGTGACCTCCATTTCCACAACATCTTCAACCTGATAGTTTGGGTCGATCTGCTGGGCATCTTCAATAGAAATTTCAAGCCTTGGATCAAACACCTGGTCGACTACATCTTTCCGGGCAAATACCCTCATTGAGCCTCTTTCCAGGTTCATATCAATACGCACATTTTGTGCCTGGTTAAAGTTCCTTTTGTAAGCTGAAACCAATGCGGCTTCAATCGCTTCAATTATAGCATCCCTTGAGATGCCTTTTTCCTTTTCCAAATGGATAAGAGCATCAAGCATTTCACTGCTCATTTTTTTATCCCCCTAATTAAATTTTGCCTATGTCCTTAGAAAGTCACTGCAAGCCTGGCTTTGGCCACTTTTTCATAAGGAATTTCTACTGTTTTGCTGCGTGTCTTAATTTTCATGGCCACTGTTACTGTCTGGCCGTCAAATGCCATTAAGGCGCCTTCGAATTCTTTCAGGCCGTCAATTGGTTCATACGTTTTTATGAAAACATTCTTACCGATTGATTTTGTAAAATCTTCTGCTTTCTTAAGCGGCCGTTCTGCGCCTGGTGAGGATACCTCAAGGAAATAATTATAGGGAATAGGATCGGTTTCATCGAGCTTCTCGGAGAGACGCTCGCTGACAGTGCCGCATTCCTCAATGTCGACGCCGCCCTCTTTATCTATAAATACTCTAAGAAACCAGTTCTTTCCTTCTTTTGCATATTCAATATCCACTAATTCTAAATGAAGCTCTTCAACAATAGGAAGCACCAGCTGCTCCACTATTTCCGTGACTTTATTGCTCATGTGATCCCTCCTTGTAATAAGAAAGAAGTAGTGTTTTTGTATGAAAGAAGCAGGAAGAATCCTCCTGCTTTCGTTCAGCCGACATAAAAATTATGTAAACAACACGAAAGAGTGGGTTTCCCCACTCTCCTCGCTCCGCTTAGTATTTCCAATAAAAATATACCATAACCAGATTGTTTATGCAAATCTGAAGAATACCTGCAAACCTGATTCCCAGGTTTAGACGGGTCCTGAGCGGTTTGGACTTTGTTTACTTTGCAGGTTAAAGCCATGGAGCTTCTTTTTAGGTTTACTGGTTCTGGTCTTAGTGATCCTTTTACCACCATTTCTTGTACGATCTGAGCTGGTTTTGGTTCTAATGCTTCTTTTACGACCTTTTTTCATAATATCCGTGCTGGTTTTGGTTCTAAAGGTTCCTTAACAACCATTTCTCTTAAGATTTAAGCAGATTTTGGTCTTAATGATCTTTTCACAGTCTTTTCCCTGGCTCCATGACCCTGTTTGGCCCTAATATTACCTCATCCGTCCCCATAGAAAATAAAAGAAAATGAGGTTCACAGCAGGTTTCCGCCATGAACCTCATTTATTACATTCATTTTTTCCTTAGAATAGCGAGAGCTGATTCTGGTCTGGAAGGGACTCCAGGCAGCCCTGTTTATCCAGATATTCAAGGATGGTCTTGGATACCTTTCCGCGCTGCTGAAGATCTTCCTTCGAAAGGAATTCTCCTTCTCCCCTCGCACGGACGATGTTCAGGGCCACGTTCGTCCCAAGTCCAGGCAGGGAGTTGAAAGGAGGAATCAGTGAATTGCCGTCAATGATGAACTCGGAGGCATGTGATTTGTAAAGATCGATTTTCTTGAAGGAAAATCCTCTTTCACACATTTCCAATGACAGTTCCAATACCGTCAACAAATTCTTCTCCTTGGTCGAGGCATCAAGGCCCTTAGCATTAATTTCTTCTATCTTTGCCCTGATGGCCTGTGAGCCCCGTGTCATCGCTTCAATATCGAAATCTTCCGCTCTTACAGTGAAATAAGCGGCATAATACAGGATTGGATGATGAACCTTGAAGTAAGCGATCCTCACAGCCATCAATACATAGGCTGCAGCATGCGCCTTAGGGAACATATATTTAATCTTCTTGCAGGAATCGATGTACCACTCAGGCACTTCATTCTTGCGCATTTCCGCTTCAAATTCATCAGTCAGACCTTTTCCTTTACGCACCGATTCCATGATCTTGAAGGCAAGTGAAGGTTCGAGTCCCTGGTAAATCAGGTAAACCATGATATCATCACGGCACCCGATTACTTCACTCAGGTTACAGATCTTGTTATGAATCAGTTCCTGCGCATTACCAAGCCAGACGTCGGTGCCGTGAGAGAGACCCGAGATCTGGACAAGCTCCGAAAAGGTCGTAGGCTTGGTATCTTCGAGCATCTGCCGGACAAACCTTGTTCCAAACTCCGGAATGCCGAGTGTACCAGTCTTGCACATAATCTGTTCTTCGGTTACACCAAGAGATTCCGTTCCGCTGAATATCTTCATAACGACAGGATCATCGGTCGGGATCGTTTTCGGGTCGATTCCGCTCAAGTCCTGCAGCATCCTGATGACGGTCGGATCATCGTGGCCGAGAATATCCAGCTTCAGCAGATTGTCATGGATGGAGTGGAAATCAAAGTGGGTGGTTTTCCATTCTGAATTCCTATCATCCGCAGGGAATTGAATCGGCGAAAAATCAAATATCTCCATATAATCCGGAACAACAATGATTCCGCCCGGATGCTGTCCTGTGGTCCGTTTCACACCCGTACATCCTGACACCAGCCTGTCCACTTCCGCGTTGCGGATATGAAGGTTATGGTCAGAGGCATAGCCCTTCACATAGCCATAGGCAGTCTTTTCAGCAACGGTACCGATTGTTCCTGCACGGTACACATAATCCTCACCGAATAACTCCTTTGTATAGTTATGGGCACGCGGCTGATATTCACCCGAGAAGTTCAAGTCGATATCGGGAACTTTATCTCCCTTGAAGCCCAGGAAGGTTTCAAACGGAATATCGTGGCCGTCCTTTCTATAGGCGGTACCGCATTCCGGACAGGTTTTATCTGGCAGGTCAAAGCCGGAGCCGACGGAACCGTCATTAAAGAACTCGGAATGCTTGCAGGACGGACAGACATAGTGCGGAGGCAGCGGGTTCACTTCTGTGATTTCCGTCATGGTCGCCACAAAGGATGAACCCACCGACCCCCTCGATCCGACGAGATAGCCGTCATTAAGCGATTTTTTAACAAGCTTATGCGAAATCAGGTAGATTACCGCAAAGCCGTGGCCGATAATACTTTTCAGCTCTTTCTCAAGCCTTGCCTCAACCAGTTCCGGCAGTTCGTCTCCATAGATGCTGCGGGCCATATTGTAGCTCATTTCCCGGACTTCTTCTTCCGCTCCCTCAATTTTCGGGGTATAAAGATCATCTTTGATGACTTTGATTTCCTCAATTTTGTCAGCGATCGCATTGGGATTTTTTATGACCACTTCCTTAGCCTTTTCTTCACCCAGGAAGGAAAATGCCTGCAGCATTTCATCCGTGGTACGGAAATGGACATCAGGGAGTTTGTGCCTGTTCAGCGGATTTGCGCCCCCCTGGGAGCTGACCAGGATTTTGCGGTAAATCTTATCTTCTGGATCCTTGTAATGGACATTCCCTGTTGCAGCCACAGGTTTATCCATTTTTTCGCCAAGCTTGACGATATTCTTGATAATTCCTTCAAGGGACATTTCATCGCGCACATATTCTAGTTCAATCAGGTGTGCATAGACCTCTTTAGGCTGGATTTCAAAATAATCGTAGAACTCAGCGATTTCTTCCACTTCTTCAAAGGATTTCTGCATCATTCCTTCAAAGACTTCTCCCTTGTCACAGCCTGAGCCTACCAGAATTCCTTCCCGATGCTTCTGAAGGAGGGATCTTGGGATTCTCGGCACACGATAAAAGTACTCAAGGTGTGAGATGGACACCAGTTTAAACAGATTTTTCAAGCCTGTCTCATTTACTGCAAGAAGTGTACAGTGAGAAGGCCTGGAACGCTGATATGAATTTCCTTTGCCCATATTGTCGTTCAATTGGCTGTGATTTTCAATTCCATGCTCCAGCGAATCCTTCAGCATTTTGAGCATAAGGTACCCTGTGGCTTCGGCATCGTATATCGCCCGGTGATGCTGGGTCAAATCTATGTCAAACTTCTTGGTAAGTGTATTCAGACGGTGATTCTTCATTTCTGGATAAAGGAACCGGCCGAGCTCCAGCGTATCGATGACCGGGTTCTGGGCTTTTCCAAATCCGAGTTTTTTATAGCAGACATTCAGGAAACCCATATCAAAGCTGGCATTATGGGCAACGAGGATGGAATCCCCTGTCCATTCCTTGAACTTTGTAATCACTTCATCCACTTCCGGCGCATTCTCCACCATGTCATCCGTAATACCCGTAAGATCGATGGTAGTGGAAGATAATGGATGATGCGGATTGGCAAACGACTCGAATCGGTCGATGATTTCACCGTCATGGATTTTGACCGCTGCCAGTTCGATGATAGTATCATATACAGCTGAAAGTCCTGTTGTTTCAACGTCAAACACAACGTAAGTATCTTCAGCAAGAACCCTGTTCTGCGGGTTATATGCAATCGGCACGCCGTCGTTTACGAGATTCGCTTCAAGTCCGTATAAAACCTTAATATCATTCTTCTTTCCGGCGCTGAATGCTTCCGGGAAGCTTTGCACATTGGAATGATCGGTGATCGCGATAGCTTTATGGCCCCATTTTTTTGCCTGGGCAACCAATGAGCCTACAGAGGAAACAGCGTCCATGGCACTCATCGGACTATGAAGGTGAAGCTCCACCCTTTTCTCACTCTCAGGGGCAGTGTCAGAACGGCCTTTGGCTTTGATTTCATTAATGTCATTGGCAATCATGACCAGGTCACGGACGAAGGTATCGTTCTGGATGCTTCCCTGCACCCTTACCCACATGCCTTTTTTAATTCTGGCAAGCTGGACGGCATCCTCTTTATCGCGCGAAAACATTTTCACCAGAATCGAGCTTGAATAATCCGTAACCTTGAAGGTCAATAGTGTCCGGCCGCTCCTCAGTTCGCGGGTCTCTGCATCGAATACATAGCCCTCGATGGCGATGCGGCGTTCTTCATCTATGACATTTTCAAGCCTGCGGAAGTCGGCATCTTCCTTAATTTTGTATCCAATGACAAGCGGTCCGTCAAATGCACCATCTTCACTGGATTTCTCGCTTTCCTTCTTCTGCATTTCCACAAGTGCAGCAAGGCCCCGCTCTTGATCTTCCTTTTGTTTTTGCTCAAGGAAAAGCTTATAATCCTTGTTTTCTCCTTCGGGAGCGACCTCCGGGTCTATAGAAAACATCGGAAATCCGAGTGATTGATAGATATTGGCGATCATTCCTGAATATTTCCTTTTCAGCTGCCCTGCTTCTGCTTCATTGCGCGCTGAAATGACGATCTTATTTCCTTTAAGTTTAGGCATCTGTTCATTTAAAAGAGACAGAAGCGCGGGTGACATCCCGTCTATTTCTTTGATGCAGCTGTTCCAATATTCCCTTACCAGTTCTTCTGTCGGCTGCGGATTTTCTACCGATAACGAGAAGGATACCTTGGCAATATGGGCAAAGGACTGGACGAGCTGTACTGAAAATCTGGTATATACACTGCAGGGGATCAAGGCAGGCAGTTTAAAGGTAAAATGCCATTTCTTTGATTCCCGTTCTACAAAGAGTTTTTCTATTTCAGCATCGGTAAAATATTTAACAAATGCATCTTCAGTTAAATCAAGCTGCTGGAGCAAGAGCTGAAATCTATG
Source organism: Paraperibacillus marinus (assembly GCF_046237605.1). GTDB lineage: Bacteria > Bacillota > Bacilli > Bacillales > DSM-1321 > Paraperibacillus > Paraperibacillus marinus. The sequence continues at coordinate 2,814,975 of NZ_CP143542.1, forward strand.
TTTTTTTGGATATGGATGCTGATCCATTTATATAAATCTCTCCCCCATATAAACAATTTGTTTAATAGCACAGGTTATTATAACACAATTCCCGCAGTCATCTACCGGTTAAAAACCACCAATGTTTTTGTCCGGGCAAAAAGACAGATTCACTTTGCCGTGTCTTTTAATCTGCAAGGAAATAACCTTCATGCCGATTTCTCTAAAAAAAGTCCAGGGAGCGGGAGGCTCCCTGGACTTATCTCTTAAACCAGGTGTTTCTGGATTATTTCTTTGATTTCATCTTTACCGGCTTCGATGATTTCGCCGGTTTTGCGGATTTTGATTTCAACGATTCCTTCGGCCGCCTTCTTGCCGGCTGTAACTCTCACCGGGATGCCAATCAGGTCTGAATCTGCAAATTTAACTCCAGCCCGCTCCGGCCGGTCATCAATAAGGACTTCAAGTCCGGACGACTTCAGTTCCTGGTAAATGTCATCTGCGAGAGTCCGCTGGCTTTCATCTTTAACATTTACCGGGATAACATGCACAGTATAAGGAGCCAGGTTTGCCGGCCAGATGAGTCCTTTCTCATCATTGAACTGTTCAGCCACAGCCGCAAGCGTCCTTGATACCCCAATTCCATAGCAGCCCATGATCATGGCTTGTGAGCGGCCGTTCTCATCAAGGAACGAAGCGTTCATCGCTTCACTGTAGCGCGTACCCAGCTTGAATACATGACCGACTTCAATGCCTTTGGCAAATTTGATGAGCCCGCTGCCATCCGGAGACTTGTCCCCCTCTTGGATGAAGCGGAGATCAGCATAGCGGGAAACCGTAAAATCACGGTCCGGATTTACATTAACATAATGATAATCCTCTGTATTTGCCCCGCAGACTCCATTCAGGACAGATTTCACGCTATGATCTGCAATGATCTCAAGGTCGCCGGAAATGCCCACAGGCCCGATAGAGCCTGGCTCGCATCCAGCCGCCTCTTTCACTTCCGGGGGGCTGGCCAATTCCACGGAAGACGCTTCAAGCAGATTCTTCAGCTTGATATCATTGATCTCATAATCGCCTCTGACCAGAACCAGCACATATTTACCGTCTGCTTTAAAGACAAGTGATTTGATGAGATTCTCTTGGGCTGTATTTAGGAAAGCCGCAACCTCTTCAATCGATTTTTGATTTTCCGTATGCACTTTTTCAAGAGGCACTGCCTCCCCTGCCGGACGTTCGTAGTCTGCGATCACAGGAGCCATTTCAATATTGGCTGCATAATCAGATGTATCAGAATAGGCAATGGTATCTTCACCAATATCTGAAAGAACCATGAATTCATGGGTATCTTTGCCCCCCATTGCCCCTGAGTCTGCTATTACAGCCCGGAAATCGAGTCCGCAGCGCCGGAAAATATTGCTATAGGCGTTAAAAATCTTCTCATAGGAGTCATCCAGGCTCTCCTGGTCAGCATGGAAGGAGTACGCATCTTTCATGATGAACTCCCTCCCCCTTAGAAGTCCAAAGCGGGGGCGCTTTTCGTCACGGAATTTTGTCTGAATTTGATAAAGGGCCAGCGGCAGCCTTTTATATGATTTGATTTCATCCCTGATGATGCTTGTTATCACTTCTTCATGGGTGGCACCAAGGGCAAATTCCCTTTCATTCCGGTCCTTCAGGCGCATCAGCTCTGAGCCGTATGTGTACCAGCGGCCGGACTCCTGCCAAAGCTCTGCCTGCTGCAGGGCAGGCATCAGCAGTTCGACAGCATCCGCTGCTTCCATTTCCTCACGGATAACACTTTCTATTTTTTGGAGAACCTTTCTTGCGAGCGGGAGATAGCTGTAAACTCCGCTTGAATTCTGTCTGATAAATCCTGCACGCAGCAACAGCTGATGGCTTTTCGTATCTGCATCCGCAGGAACTTCCCTCAGTGTAGGGATAAGTGTCATACTTTGTTTCATCTAATAGCACCCCATCTGTTTATTCAAGAAAATTACGGGGCAGAAGGAAACTTGACCACCTTCTGCCCATTAGCTTAAAGCTCTCCTTTATAGGAAAAAGCGCTGGATATCATTCCAGGTTACGACCAGCATCAGGAGCATAAGGAGGGCAAAGCCGATAAAATGGACGACGCCCTCTTTCTGGCGGTCGATCGGTTTGCCGCGCACTGCTTCGACGGCAAAGAACAACAGCCGTCCCCCATCAAGTGCCGGGATTGGCAGCAGATTCATGATCCCAAGGTTGATGCTCAGCACTGCCGCCCATTTGAACAGGGAAATGACCCCGGTCTTCGCGACTTCTTCGGTGGATTTATATATTCCTACCGGCCCGGATAGGGCATCGATCGTAAATTGGCCTGTCACCAGCTGCCCAAGCATGATTCCGATCTGCTTCGTCCAGAAATAGGTCTCTGTGAAGCCGGAGACGAACACTTTGGACGGGTCCTTTTCTACCGGTGGATATACGCCGATAACCCCTATCTTCTTGTTCTCCCTTTCAATTTCCTTCGGTGTAACTGGAATTTCCAGTGTCTTGCCATCCCTCTCTACTATGAAGGCAATCTCTTCCCCAGGATGCTTTTGTATAGCTTCCTGTATATCCATCCAGGAGGAAACCTCTGTACCGTCTATGGATTGGACCGAATCGTTTTTCTTTAGACCTGAACTTACAGCTGCTCCGTCATTGGTCAAGGAACCGAGTTTAGGTTCGTCCACAACTATCCCGGACAGCGCACCTATAATCCAAAAGAGCACGATTGCCAGGAGGAAGTTCATCATCGGCCCCGCAAAAATGGCCATGGTCCTCTGCCCAAGTGTTTTCGAGCCGAACTGGCGGTCATAAGGGACAATTTGGTTGTCCGCTCCGTCTTCAACAAGTATGGCTTCCGGATGGACCCTGAAGGTTTGAAGAGCTTCATCATCTCCGTCTTCATACCCTTTAATAGTCAGGCTGTGCTCGAGATCCGCCCTCTCAACTTCTATGATCTTGATGTCCGGATATTTTTCTTTATTATTGATGATGATCTTTTCAACTATGGCATCAGCGTTCAGGATGAGCCCTACCCTGTAGCCCGGTTTGATTTCAGTGATGTCTGCATCTTCGCCAGCCATCCTGACATATCCGCCTATGGGCAGCAGCCTTATTGTATATAGAGTTTCATTCCGCCTGGCTGAAAATACTTTAGGCCCTATCCCTATTGCAAATTCCCGGCATAGAATGCCAGCCCTCTTCGCAAAGACGAGATGGCCCAGCTCATGGAAAAATACAAGAGCCCCAAAAATTAGGATAAAGGCAATCACTGTCTGCAACGTCTGCACTTAATCAACCACCCTTTAATTTATATAGTGTTCACATATTCCCTGGTCTCGGCATCTATGCTGCGGATTGCAGCCAGATCAGGGGCATGGATGAGATTGTGCCTTTCAAGCGCTTTGTCTATCAAATCCTCGATTTGAAGGAAGCCAATCTCGCCGCGCAAAAACCTGGCGACTGCCGCTTCATTGGCGGCATTCAGCACCGATGTCATGCTGCCTCCCGCTCTGCCGGCATCATAGGCGAACCTGAGGGCTGGAAACCTTGTGAAATCCATCTCTGAAAAATGGAGGGTTCCAGTTTCCGCCAGGCTGAGCCTCCTGGCCATCGGCATGGCAAGACGCTCAGGAAATGTGAGGGCATATTGGATTGGCACCCTCATATCCGGCGTGCCCAACTGGGCTATGATACTTGAGTCGTGAAATTCGACCATTGAATGAATAATGCTCTCCCTGTGTAGGAGCACCTTTATTTTATCGTAAGGCATATCATAAAGCCAATGTGCCTCAATGACTTCCAGTCCTTTGTTCATCATGGTCGCAGAATCGATTGTGATTTTGGCGCCCATTGACCAGTTAGGATGGTTCAGCGCATCATCGATTGTTACGTTCTTCAGTTCTTCGCGGGTTCTGTCACGAAAGCTGCCTCCGGAAGCGGTGATAATCAGGCTTTCGATGTTTTTATCATTTTCACCTTGAAGCGCCTGGAAGATCGCTGAGTGCTCACTGTCGACAGGCAGAAGGTGGACTCCATGCCTTTTTGCCGCATCCATTACCAAATGTCCGGCAGTCACCAGTGTTTCTTTGTTGGCTATGGCAATATCCTTCTTTTCCTCGATTGCCTGAAGAGTCGGTTCAAGGCCCACACTTCCGATTACTGCATTTACAACGATATCTGTATCAGCATGGCATGCAGCTTCAACCAGTCCTTTTTCTCCTGAGGTGAAGGATATGCCCTGTCCTAAAAATTCACGCTTCAAGTCATTGCAGTCTTCCTGTGATTGGACGGAAACCAGCTTTGGTGAAAATTCACGGATGATCTGCCTGGTCAGTTCCATATTCTTTCCGGAAGAGATGGCCGCAAGACGGAATTGATCCGGATTTGCCCGGATGATATCGAGCGTCTGTGTGCCAATGGAGCCGGTCGCTCCTAAAAGACTGATGTTTTTCAATGCATTCAACTCCTATAAAAAACCTGCAATGTAAAGTATTTCACTGTTAAATGAAGTGAAGCAGATGGAGAATGGGCAGTACAAAGATCAAGCTGTCCAGGCGGTCAAGCACGCCTCCATGGCCCGGAAGCAGCTTACCGGAGTCCTTCACCCCATATACCCTCTTGTAGGCTGACTGCACTAAATCCCCAATCTGCCCAAAAACAGAGATAAACACCGATATGGCAAGAAGCTTCCATAGCGGTTCGGGAATGTCGATAAACAAGGCAAAAACTACTGCAACCAGGAGTCCGCAGACAATTCCGCCTATTGCTCCTTCAATGGTCTTATTCGGGCTGATATCTGGCCACAGCTTGTTTTTCCCGGCGGCTTTCCCAATAAAGTAAGCACCGGAATCCGCTGCCCAGATCGTGAACAATGTAAAGAACAGAAAAGCCAGTCCATTGTCCAGGGCCCTCGTTTCATACAGATAGTAAAAACCCATGCCTGCATACAGGACACTCAGAAGCAGGAATCCGGCATCCTCAAATTTGAACCTGTTTTTTGAGAGGACGGTATATGACAGGAGCAGCAGGACCAGGATCAGGACCACCGAGGTTTTCGTATAATCCCCTTTTTGCAAGAACTGGGCGCCGCCATCCGGGAGAAGGACGACCCAAAGACCTATAAAGGAGAGGATGGACGGAATACTGAAAACCGCCAGCTTCTTCATTCTTATCAGTTCATATAAACCAATCGTGCCTAATAAATACGCAGCTGCAAGCAAAGGGAATCCACCATAGATGACTATTGGAAGAAAAATGGCCGCTGCAATAACACCTGTAATTATTCTTTGTTTCATTCTTGACTTTTCCTCACCTTCATTAAAGCGGTTCATATATATTGATGTTCTGGCATATCCCGGGACATACCCATACGCACACCAGCTTACACACCGCCATATCTTCTGGACCTGCTTTGATAATCATGAACTGCCTGCAGCAGATGGTTTTCACTGAAATCCGGCCAATATACATCCGTGAACCAAAATTCAGTATAGGCCGACTGCCAGAGCATGAAATTGCTCAGCCTTAGTTCTCCGCTCGTCCGGATCAGCAGGTCGGGATCAGCCAGTCCATCTGTCATCAAATAGCTGGAAAATAATTTTTCATCAATCTGTTCCTGCCCTATCACCCCGGCAGATATATCCTTCATCATTTGCTTCATTGCCATTAATATTTCAGAACGGCTGCCATAATTCAGGGCAAAATTCAGGATCATTCCTGTATTCTGCTCTGTATCGCGCATTGCCTTCTGCACCACTTTGAGCGTGTGGGCAGGAAGTGCTTCCGGTTCCCCAATCATCTGCACCCTGACATTCTGCTCTATGAGCTCCGGGAGGAATGTGCCGAGAAACTCCTCCGGCAGCTTCATGATGAAGTCGACTTCTGTCTGCGGACGTTTCCAGTTCTCAGTGGAAAACGCATAGACGGTTAATACTTCAACCCCAAGTTCACTGGCAAGCCTTGTAATCTTCTTGACTGTCTTCATTCCTTCATGGTGTCCGGCAACCCTTGGAAGTGCCCTTTTCTTCGCCCAGCGCCCATTGCCATCCATAATGATCGCAATATGACCGGGAACCGGGTGCTTTTTCACTTCTTGTATCTTATCAGCCAGTGTGGCGGTGCCTTTATTTTTCAACCGTTTCAAAAACATTTCCATAATACGTATCCCCCATTGAATAAACTCATTTAGCCCAGAGTATTTTCAATATGTATGTTCTTTATTGATTTGAATCTATTTAATAATAACAAAAAAACCGATAATCTCCTATAATTATCAGGAAAGTACTGAAACCGCCGGCATATACTAAAGCCAGGCCGGCCGTCTTTTTTGCTTTGGGAGCTGAATGCCGCATCCCGCTTTGTCCGGCAGATTACTTAAGTATACACGCCCTGTATAAAGATAGAACTATGGAACTGAATATAACGGCATATGGCAGACTGAATAAAAAAAATCCCCTCTGACAGGGGCATTGGGTAACTATGAATGGATTAAACTTCAAGAATTTCTTTTTCTTTGTCCTTGGTAATGGTATCCACCTTGGCAATATAAGAATCTGTTGTTTTTTGGATTTCATCTGAATATCTGCGAAGCTCATCTTCAGTGATTTCTCCATTTTTTTCAAGCTTTTTCAAGTCATCATTTGCATCACGGCGTACATTTCGGACTGCGATTTTAGCCTCTTCGGATTCTTTCCTTACCTGCTTGACCAGATCCTTACGGCGTTCTTCAGTCAGTGCCGGGATGGCCAGGCGGATAACCGATCCGTCGTTCGTTGGATTGAGGCCAAGGTCCGACTTAAGGATTGCTTTTTCAATCTCACCAAGGACCGTTTTGTCATATGGCTGTATGACCAGAAGACGAGCTTCCGGCACAGAGATGCCAGCGACCTGGTTAACCGGAGTCGGTGCACCGTAGTAATCGACCGTGATCCTGTCAAGCAGTGAGGCATTGGCCCTTCCTGCCCGTATGCTTGCAAGCGTCCGGCTGTAAGCGCCGATTGCCTTGTCCATTCTATCTTTTGCATTTGCTGTTACTTGTTTTGGCATCATTATTTCCCCCTGACGATTGTTCCGATAGTTTCGCCCATAACGGCTCGTTTTATATTACCCTTTTCCATGATTGAAAACACGATAAGAGGTATGTCATTATCCATACATAGGGAAGAAGCGGTGGAGTCCATTACTGCAAGGCCTTCTTTAATCACGTCCAGGTAGGAAAGCTCTTCGTACTTCACTGCATTCTCATCTTTCTGCGGGTCGGCATTATAGACGCCATCCACATTGTTTTTGCCCATTAAGATAACTTCTGCTTCAATTTCAGCAGCACGTAACGCAGCGGTTGTATCGGTTGAAAAATAAGGGTTCCCAGTTCCGGCTGCAAAGATGACGACTCTTTTCTTTTCAAGATGCCTGATTGCGCGCCTTCTGATATAAGGCTCTGCTACCTGCCTCATTTCAATGGAAGTTTGTACCCTTGTTTCAATCCCCTGGTTCTCCAGGCTGTCTTGCAGAGCCAGCGAGTTCATGACTGTGGCAAGCATTCCCATGTAATCGGCGGTTGCCCGGTCCATGCCCATTTCACTGCCGATTTTGCCCCGCCAGATATTTCCTCCGCCAACGACTACGGCTACTTCCACACCCAGTTCGGCAACCTCCTTAACCTGTTCGGATACAGATTTAATCACCTCAGGGTCGAGACCGAAGCCCAGATTGCCCGCTAATGCTTCACCGCTTAGTTTTAATACGACACGATTGTATTTTGCGCTGCTCATAAAAACCTCCAACATGTGAAATCTCAATTAGTATTCAATGTGAAGCAAGATATTTGAAAAAAAGGGAACACATGGTGTCCCCTATTTTCATTGCTTTATTTCAGGAAATCAGTCTTTTTTAACTTGGCTCATAACTTCTTCAGCAAAGTTATCCTGGCGTTTCTCGATGCCTTCACCCACTTCAAAGCGTACGAAGCTTGCAATCTTGCCGCCTTTGGATTCAACGAATTTTCCTACTTTTACATCTGGGTTTTTAACGAAAGTCTGGTCATTTACACAGATTTCTTCATAGAATTTATTGATTCGGCCTTGGACCATTTTTTCAACGATCTTTTCAGGCTTGCCTTCGTTAAGTGCCTGCTCTGTCAATACTTTGCGCTCGCGCTCGATTTCATCAGAAGTCACTTCGTCACGTGATACATAAAGAGGTCTCAGGGCAGCGATGTGCATAGAAACATCTTTTGCAGCTTCTGAGTCAGTAGTACCTTCAAGCACAGTAAGAACACCGATGCGTCCGCCCATATGAAGATATGCACCGAATGCATCGCTGTCAGATTTAGTTTTAACCGCAAAACGGCGAAGAGTCAGCTTTTCCCCAATTTTAGCGATTGCTGCATTGATGTATTCTGCAACAGTTGAACCATTTTCCATCTTTTGCTCAAGAGCTTCCTCGACAGAAGAAGGCTTGTTTTGAAGAAGATGGGAAGCAAGTTCTTTAACAAGAACCTGGAAGCCTTCGTTTTTAGCAACAAAATCTGTTTCTGAGTTAACTTCAAGGATCACAGCTTCATTGCCTTCGGTCAGGATGTAAGCAGATCCTTCAGCAGCGATGCGGTCTGCTTTTTTAGCTGCGCTTGCAATGCCTTTTTCACGAAGGAAATCGATTGCAGCTTCCATGTCGCCGTTTGTTTCAGTCAATGCTTTTTTGCAGTCCATCATGCCTGCGCCTGTTTTTTCGCGAAGTTCTTTAACCATTTGAGCAGTTACTGCCATAATAAAACTCCTCCTGTTATTTAAAAGATATGTAGCCTTTAGCATGTCCCCTGTATCGATGCTGGAATCATCTGCCGCAGGCAAAATTTTTTTGGTCCAGTACAGATTCGTAAACTGACACTGTCCCTTTCTTAAAAAAAGGTGATAAAAGGCCTTATCCTCTTATCACCTTTTGCTAAATTAAGCAGTTGTAGTTTCAGTTTGCTCTTCACTTTGTTTAACTTCTAAAATAGCGTCTGCCATTTTACCAGTCAAAAGTTTCACAGCACGGATTGCATCATCGTTTGCAGGGATTACATAATCGATTTCATCCGGATCGCAGTTTGTATCAACAATACCTACAAGCGGGATGTTCAATTTATGAGCTTCTGCAACTGCAATGCGCTCTTTGCGAGGGTCGATGATGAAGATCGCATCAGGAATACCCTTCATATCTTTAATTCCGCCTAAGAATTTTTCAAGGCGTTCCCATTCTTTTTTAAGCTGGATAACTTCTTTTTTAGGAAGCACTTCGAATGTACCGTCTTGTTCCATCTTTTCGATTTGCTTAAGACGAGTAATACGTTTTTGAATTGTTTCGAAGTTTGTTAATGTACCGCCTAACCAGCGTTGGTTAACGTAGTACATACCTGCGCGTGCAGCCTCTTCTTTAACAGATTCCTGTGCTTGTTTTTTAGTACCTACAAAAAGGATTGTTCCGCCGTTTGCAGCAACTTCTCTTACGAAGTTGTAGGCTTCTTCAACCTTTTTAACTGTTTTTTGCAGGTCAATGATGTAGATGCCGTTACGCTCGGTGAAGATATATTTCTTCATCTTTGGGTTCCAGCGGCGAGTCTGATGTCCGAAATGCACACCAGCTTCTAGTAATTGCTTCATAGAAATTACTGACATTTTGTGTTCCTCCTAATGGTTTTTTGTTTTCCTCCGCCCTCATCATCTCCGGACAAAACTGATTCATCAGCACCAATGTCCGAATCCCTGGACGTGTGTATTAACACCGTTGACTAATATAGCATAATTAACTTATACATTCAAGTAATTTGTTGATCAGCCATGGAATTTTATCAAAAGCTCAATCTCTGTTTTGCCTTTATTGAGTTTTTTGGCAATTTCATCAACCCCAAGACCGGATTCCTTCATCTTAAGCACTTGCTGTGCCAAGGGATTATGACCTCCTGCCTGCACCTGGTCCTTTTGAGCAAGCTGTTCTTCCAATTCTGTTTTAAAGGAAGGTTTTTTTAAGGAGCTGCTTCTTTTGGTCAGTTCCAGAACGTCTCTTGGTCCGCCCTCTATCAGAGAATCAGCATACCCGCCATCCTCCGCCGATTCATGGCTTGGGTATATCGATGGCGGCCGTCTATGCCCCTCCGCTCTTGCAGCAGGCTTGACAGGGGCAGTTTTTCCCTTTCGTTTCACAGCTGCAGTGGCTTTGCCTGGCTGGGCTTTTTCCAGATCTCTCAGGAATTGCTCATTGTCCTCTTTCAGCTCCAGCACGAATGAAGATAATATGGACTCCAGCTCTTTCACTGCTTCTTCCTGTTTTTTCCCGCCTGCAAGCATGGAATTTTGCCGGGAGTATAAAATGATGATGCCGAAAATAGAAATAATGTTCAATAAAAAGCTAAAGAATAAGAGAAATATTGTCATGGGTCCTCACTAACCGGAAAAGTCCACAAAGGCCCCTTTGAAAGGGTGGGGAGCAGGGGCATCTTCCCGTGAGCTTTCACAGCAGGCAGGCTGCAAATCTTCCGGCTGCCGCCCTCCGTTGTCAGCCTGTGTCTTTTCCAATTCATTTTTTCTGGTCACTGAGCTGCGCCTGCGTCTTGCTTCCTTATCGATTTCCCTTGTGGCCTCTGCGTTCTGGAGCTGCCCCCTCTGCTGAAGCTGCTCCTGCACTTTTTGTGCATCCAGGGTTCGGGGCAGGGCAATCTGCATTTCAATTGCTTTGAGGCTCATCTATATCCATCCTTCCCATCATGCACATGGAAAGCTTACATTGCCTTAGTCAGGATCGCCCTCAGCTTTGAGATGGCCCGGGAATGAATCTGTGAAATTCTGGAGGTGGAGAGTTCCATAACCTGTCCGATTTCTGTCAGAGTAAGCTCTTCTTTATAAAATAGCTGGAGAACCAGCTGCTCTTTTTCATTCAATTTTGAGATGACCTGGGCCAGCTCGGCAAATAACTCGCCTTTAAGGAGCTGTTCCTCTGGGAGAAGTGCCTTCTCATCCTTAAAGACCATTTTGTTGTCTTTTTCTTCATGTTCCTGAGGGGATTCATCCATGGAAAGGACGTTCGAAAAGAAGCTTTCATTCATTACTGAAGAAATTTCGTCCTCAGGAAGCTGTAATTCGGCTGCAATATCTGCAGGAGTTACAGCCCGCATCAACCGCTGCTCAAGCTTTTCAGCCGCCGCCTCGATTCTTTTCGTCTTTTCCCTGGAACTTCTCGGAAGCCAGTCTTCTTTTCTCAGCCCGTCAATGATTGCACCTCGGATCCGGAATGAGGCATAGGTATCAAATTTCAGGTCCCTGCCTGGGTCAAAGCGTTCCAATGCATCGAATAACCCCACCATCCCAAGACTCCGGATATCATCCCGGCTTACGTTCTTGGGCAATGTCGCAGAAATGCGCTGCACATGATATGAAACTAAAGGCATGTATTTCCTCACAAGTGCGTCTCCTGCCTCGGGATCACGCCAGTCAGTCCATTTTTTCCATAGCGCCTGCTCATCACGGGCTGTTACTTGAGACATTTGACTCCTCCTTACACCTATTGGCTGTATTCATTCAGCAAAACCATAGTCATTATATCAGTCTTCCAAAACATAAATAAGGGCTTTTTATCCATAAAAACTAGTAAAATAGTTATGTTTTATTCACTTTGTTCCTGAAACTTTTCTGCTATGAAACAGGAGGGGAGAATGCTGAGCGCGGATACTCCACTTCCCGGGGGCCTTCCCGGCGCCCGCAAGCTTCGGTTTCATCCATTTAGATAACTAACAGAGTCTTATTAACACTCCTGATATGCATCCGTCCTGTTCCCGGGTAAAATTCAATCGTCCTTCCGCTGCTTCCCCCGGTGTCCTCGGCTGAAAGCTGAATATTCAGGCAGTCCAGGCTCTCTTTTACCGCCTCCACATTTCTCGGCCCGATTCTCATCAGGTCACTTCCTCCCGCAAACTGGAACATTTGCGCCCCGCCTGCGATTTTAGCCTGTATGCCATGGCGGCTCGCTCCCTGGCTCAGCAGCAGCTTCAGCAGCTCGGGAACCGCTGTATCGGCATACTTCCCTATGCTCGCACCCAGGCCCCTGGCAAGCCGGGAGTCCGGCAGCATGATATGCGCCATTCCAGCGAGTCCTTTTGCTAAGTCAAAAATCACCACGCCGACACAGGACCCAAGGCCGGCTGTCCTCAGCAAGTCGGGGGCTGCTGCCAAGTTCAAATCGGCAATCCCCACTCTCACTACTTTACCTTGATCAATCAGCATACCCATGCGCTCCCAGTGCTTTAAATATAACTTCAAAAGAGGCTGAATCCGGAATAAGGAAAAAATGGCCGTTCCATCCGTTTCCGTCTTCCCTTTCCATGGCTGTATTGATTACGATGGCGGAGTCTCCTGATTGTGATATTTCAATCAATCCCTGGCTGATTACCGCTCCAGCCATATCTACACAAAAATAAGGAACGGAGGGATGGATGTTAAGCTGCGTGAGGTCAGAGAGAGAGGACAGATAGGAGCCGGCCAGGATATTGGCCAATTCTTTTAAAACCGAGCTGCCAAACTCCGTGAACCCTGTTTCAGCATGAACCTCCGGCTCCTCCCCTGCCAGCAGGGATATAAAGCGGGATGCCTGCTTGATGGGCAGCAGGAAGAAAAGGCTTCCCGGTGCATCCCCTTCAATTCTGAAATACACGCTCGCAGTTACTGTTTCAGCCCCCCCGGCCATTTCCATCATTTCATCAAATGAGACGACCCGGACTTCAGGAATCTTCATATCCACTTTCTTATTTAAAAGCCTGGAAAGGGCAGTAGCTGCATTTCCGGCTCCTATATTGCCTATTTCTCTTAAAATATCCATTTGGAAACTGGTAATCTCCTGATGGATTGACATCTTACCCTTCCCTTTCGGCAAGCGCCAGCTCTTCCGGTTTTAGGATATTTTCAAGGTTCAATAAAATGATCAGCCTTTTATCCTTTTTAGCCACTCCATCTATATACGTTTCATCAATAGAGCCGGCTACTTCAGGCTGCGGTTCGATCGCAGCCCCGTCTATGTCAAGCACATCATTGGCAGCATCCACAATAAGACCTACCTCGAGGCCTTCTGCCTGCGCGATAATGATCCTCGTCTGATCTGTGGGAGTGTCTGACCCGAGTCCCAGCCTCGCGCGCAGGTCAATCACTGGAATGATGACCCCCCTGAGATTCAAAACTCCTTTTACAAAGCTTGTGGTGCGGGGAACCCTTGTAATATGCTGCATTTTCTCAATGGATCTGACTCTTCCCACCGGAAGGGCATATTCATTACCGCCAAGCTGAAATATGATGATTTTCATGTTCCTTGACTCCGTTAACACATCGGATCCTGTCATATCTTCCACTCTCCTAAATCTGCATTCTATTTAATTAAAGCATTGCAATCAACGATTAGAGCCACCTGGCCGTCGCCGAGGATCGTAGCTCCTGAAATGGCGAATACAGACTGAAGATAAGCTCCCAGTGATTTTAAAACGATTTCCTGCTGCCCGATGAACTGATCTACTACCAGACCGGCCATCTTTTCCCCTTTTCGGACAATAACCAGTGAGTAGTACTCATCCTGCTCGACAGTTTCTGGAACGTCAAAAACATCTTTCAGGAAAATTACCGGCACAACCTTCCCTCTGAAGTCGATTACTTTTTGATTATGAGCAGTCAATATCTCAGATTTTTTAATAATGGCAGTCTCTATAATGGAAGAAAGCGGTATGGCATACTTTTCTTCCTGTACTTCTACCAGCATGACAGAAATGATGGATAGTGTGAGCGGCAACTGAATTGAAAAAGCAGACCCCCTCCCTTCCCTCGAATCAATGGCCACTGTTCCCCCAAGAGATTCTATCTTATTCCGGACAACATCAAGACCGACTCCCCTTCCGGAGATATCCGAAATAACTTCTGCAGTGGAAAAGCCTGAGGCGAAAATCAAGTCGTAAACCTGCTTATCTGTCATCAACTCAGCGGTCTGCTCGGTGACGATTCCTTTTGAAATCGCCTTTTGCACGATTTTCTGACGGCTCATACCGGCCCCGTCGTCTTCAATTTCTATGAAAACGTGATTTCCGCTGTGATAGGCCTTAAGTGTGACTGTACCTTCTTCATTCTTGCCATTCTTTCTTCTTGTTTCCGGCATTTCAATTCCATGATCAAGAGCATTCCTTATAAGATGAACCAGAGGATCGCCGATTTCATCAATCACGGTGCGGTCAAGCTCTGTATCGGCACCGATGATCTCCAGATGGATTTTCTTGTCCAACTCACGCGCCAGCTGGCGGACCATTTTTGGAAAGCGGCTGAACACTGTGTCAACCGGCACCATTCTCATATTCAGGATAATATTCTGAAGGTCCCCTGAGATCCTTGACATGCGTTCGACTGTCTCGCTCAGCTCCCCGTTATTTACTTCCTTAGAGATCTGCTCCAGCCTTCCGCGGTCGATCACCAGCTCCTCAAATAAATTCATCAGGATGTCCAGGCGCTCGATGTTGACTCGGATGGTCTTGCTTCCTGCGCTCTGGGTTTTGGTTTCCGGTGATTTGGTCTCAACGGCCTGCGGTGTAGCTACGCCTGGCGTCTCAGCCGGTTTATCAGCATCCCCGCCCTGGATTGAACCTGCTTCAACAGCTCCTGCTTCCTGCTCATCAAGAGCCGCAATGGTTACGGAATCAATTTCCGAAACCTTCATGACTTTGCTTCGGATTTCCTCTTCACTATTCATGGTCACAAGAGTGACCGTAAATTCATTTTCAAATTGCTCTTCCTCGAGCAGTTCGACTGACGGATTTGACTTGATCACTTCCCCGAGATTTTCAAGCACTTCAAACACCATATATACCCGGGCTGCTTTCAACAGGCAGTTTGCCCTCACTTCAACTGTCACTTCAAAGCATTGGAAGCCTTGTTCCCTTGACTGTTTAATGACAGTCATCTCAAATTCATCATATCTAACCTTTGGGGCCTGCTTTTCAGCAAGTGCAGGGGCTGCCTCCTGGACTGCGGCATTCATTGCCAGCGGCTTGCCCTCATCAATCAGGTTCAGCTTATTGACCACTTCCGTGACATCCCGCTTCCCATCTCCGCCTTCAGCAATGGAAAACACCATGGCTTCCAGATCATCCACAGCCTGAAAAACAACATCCAGAATATCGACCGTAACAGTATATTTCTGATTGCGGATGCCATCCAGCACGTTTTCCATTTTGTGTGTCAGGTTTGCCAGGTCCTCATAGCCCATCGTTGCCGACATTCCTTTAAGGGTATGTGCAGAGCGGAAAATATCATTTACTATACTCAGATCTTCAGGACTTTTCTCCAATTCAAGCAGCTGCTGGCTGCAGGTCTGGAGATGCTCCTTGCTTTCATCAATAAAAACCTCAAGATATTGACTCATGTCCATGTTTAACACGTCCTTTAATTTATAGCTCTGTTAAAGCTGATTTTCGTTACAGGTGCTTCGTTTTTCATTCAACAGGTAAAGAAATCAACATTACCCTATAACAGAGCCTGATTTTTAGAGAAATATATGACAGCACTGGCTATGTTGTCTACATTTTCCACTCTGTCGACCAAACCTGTAGCAATGGCTGCTTTTGGCATACCGAACACCACGGATGACTCCTTCGATTCGGCAATGGCAATCAGCCTTCCGCTGTTTTTCAGGGCCTGCAGGCCCTTCGATCCGTCATGGCCCATCCCTGTCATGATGACAGCAATCTTGGCGTATTCCTGCTGCTCTGCAAGGGATTCGAATAGAACATCCACTGAAGGTCTATGTCCTTGGCGCGGCTTTTCACGGCTGAGGACGGCGGCCAGGCTCAGTCCTGCCTTTCTTACTGTCAGATGAAAGCCTCCCGGCGCTATGTAAGCTGTTCCTTTTTGCAGCAGTTCACCATCCTCCGCTTCCTTGACGATTATACGGGACAAAGAATTCAGCCGTTTCGCCAGCGAAGCAGTGAATCCTTCCGGCATATGCTGAACAATCAGGATTGGCACTCCAATGTCCTCCGGAAGACTGGACAGGACGTGCTGGAGTGCTCCAGGTCCTCCCGTCGAAGTTCCGATGCAGATGACTTTTTTGATACCGGCAAAGGGCTTATCATTTTTCGGTATTACGGTTGTTTGAGGCCCAGGATATTGTGTCTGTCTTCGGCCCCTGGCCCTCGCCCGCATCAGCTGCTTCACATCCATCCTTGCAGCCTCGGCCACTTTATCCAGCAGGCTGCTTTTCACTTTTTCCAGATCAAGTGATATCGGTCCTGATGGCTTTGGAACGAAGTCGAAGGCTCCGAGCTCGATGGCTTTCATGGTATTATCAGCTCCTGCCGTCGTGGTGCTTGACAGCATTATGCATGGAACCGGACACGCCTCCATGATCATTTTCAGGGCATCCAGTCCGTCCATCAGCGGCATCTCTATATCAAGGGTCACAACATCCGGCTTTAATTCCTTTACCTTCTGCAATGCCTCTTTTCCGTTCCTCGCCGTGCCAGCGACCATGGTCCGGGAATCTTCTTCCAGGAAGCCTGTAATAAGCTTTCTCATGAATGCAGAATCATCCACAACCAGGACTTTAATGGGTTCCATAATCAAGCCTTCCTTCCAAACATATATTTTCTCAGACGCCGTATAAAACCTGTTGCTGCAGAAGGAGTGACTTTATCTGAATCTCTTTCAAGGAATTCACCGGCAAGGGATACCAGGGCCCTTGAAATCCTGGAGCGCGGATTTGCAATCAGAAATGGGGTCTGCCTGATGACAGCTCTTTGTACTTCAGAATCCTCCGGCAGGATCCCAAGACTGAAGATATCCCGGCCGAGGAACTGTTTCACCGCTGACTGGAGCCTATTAATGGTCAAGCGTCCTTCTTTTTCCCCGGGAGCTTTGTTGCAGATTAAAGAAAAAGGCGCATTATGCTGCATCAGCGTAATATATTTTATCGCTGCATATGCATCCGTCACGGCAGTCGGTTCAGGTGTCGCAATCACAAAAATTTCATCTGCGGCCAGGAGGAAGGGGAGGGTATCCTCGGATATGCCTGCTCCCATATCAAATATGACAAAATCAAAGAGATTCACCACACGGCCGAACTCTGAAAAAAAGTGATTCTCCTTCTGGCTGTCAAGATGGAAAATGTCCGACAAACCAGTCCCTCCTGCGATGTAGGAAATGCCTGAGGGACCTTCTGTGATTACGTGTTCAAGCGGCAGGCTCCCCTCGAAGAAATGAACGATATTCTTTGAAGGTGTATTCCCAAGCAGGATGTCGATATTGCCCATTCCAATATCCATGTCTATGAGAAGGACCTTTTGTCCGTAATTTGACAGAGCAATCGAAAAATTCAACGAAAAATTGGATTTACCTACACCGCCTTTTCCACTGATTACGGAAATAGCTCTGGCCTGCTTCCTGGTTTTCTGCTGTTCTACTAACTGCCGCAAAGCTTCAGCTTGATCTTTCATTGCCTGTATCCCCAAATAGCAGATTAAGTAACGTTTGATGCCCTGCCTCATTGATATCGTCCGGAACATTCTGACCATTCGTGATAAAGGCTGGCGCAATTTGGTATTTCACTGCCAGATTGAATACCGCTCCCCGGCTTTCCGTTTCATCAGCCTTTGTAAAGATGAGGCCGTCTACAGGCAGAATGGAAAATTGTTCGATAATTTTTTCCATGTCCGGCTGACGGGCAGCCAGCGAAAGAACAAGGAAATTTTCCATATTATTTTTATAATCGATCAATTCCATCAAATCTTTAACATATTCCTGATTTTTGTAATTCCGGCCGGCTGTATCGATGAAAATATGGTCATAATCTGCAAAACGTTCCGCTGCCCTCTTAAAATCTTCTATATGATAGACGACCTCCATCGGCACCCCGAGGATTCCTGCATACGTTTTTAACTGTTCGATGGCCCCTATACGGAAGGTGTCCGTGGTGATGAAAGCAACCTTCTTTTTCTGTTCTACGACAAATCGGGAAGCAATCTTTGCCAGTGTGGTCGTTTTGCCGACACCTGTCGGCCCGGCAAGGCTGATGTATTTTTTAGTCACCCAGCCCCTGCCGTCCGGCTTTGGCAGGATTTTTAGTATTTCTTCCCCAGCCCAGGCAGCCACATCATCCTGGGCTGCACTGCCGGTATTCTTATACCATTTTTCAACCAGTTTGGCGGACAGCCCTTTCCTTATTTCTGGATCCAGATCATGCTCTTTTAAAAGATCGGCTACATGCTGGACCTGTTTCGGAAGGGGGGTAGTATCCAAGGTATCAGACAATCCAGCCACCGTTTCCTTTAACTGGGAGATTTCCTTCAGCAAACTGTTTTCTTCCAGCCGTTTCGCTTCACTTCCTGCTGTGACTGATGTCCGCGTACTGTCTATGGCAGCTGGTGTCACCGAATGAGTGAGGTTTCGGGCCGTTTTATGGGCCTTCTTATCTTTCAGCTTCGGTTTAACAGCGTCCTGCCTTGGCTTTGGATCGATAGCTGCCACGACTTCAAACATCCGCTTTTTGAATAGACCGAGGATGCCTCCTGTATGGATGACCTTCGAATTCAAGATGACGGCATCGTTTCCCAGTTCATCTCTAACCTGTTTCATGGCAAGCGCCATAGTGGGCGCTTCAAATTTCTTCACCTTCAATCTACATTCACCACCCCTACGCTTTGTACTTCCACATTCGATTCAAGTTCATTGTAAGAAAGGATCGGCACGTGCGGGAAATACCTTTCCGTCATTTGTCTTATATACATCCGTACTGCTGGAGAACAGAGGATGATGGGCGACTGCTCAAGGAGCGCCGCTTCTTCAAGGCGCCCTGCGACTGCTTCGAGGATTGCCTGGGAAGCCTCCGGGTCAAGGGATAGATAATTGCCATGCTCTGTCTGCTGGATGCCTTCTGCCACAATTTTCTCCACTCTTCCAGACAGAGTGATGACCTTAAGGCTCTCTCCGCCCTGCGAATATTGAGTGGTAATCTGCCTTGCCAGCGCCTGCCTCACGTATTCCGTGAGCAAATCCGTATCTGTCGAAAGTCTGCCGAAATCAGCAAGAGTCTCAAATATGACCGGAAGATTCCGGATCGATACCTTTTCCTTAAGCAGCTTGGCAAGCACCTTTTGCACATCGCCTATCGACAGCGGGTTAGGCGTCACTTCCTCCACAAGGATCGGCGAGCTTTCCCTCAGATGGTCGATCAGCTGCTTGGTTTCCTGTCTTCCAAGAAGCTCATGGGCATTTTGCTTAATGATTTCAGTCAAATGGGTGGAAACAACGCTTGGAGGATCCACAACGGTATAGCCCATCATTTCGGCATGCTCCTTCGTTTCTTCAGAAATCCACTTGGCCGGCAGGCCGAAGGAAGGCTCAACTGTGTCGATTCCTTCTATTTCATCATCTTCCATCCCAGGGCTCATTGCGAGATAGTGGTCAAGCAGCAGTTCGCCCCTGGCAGCTTCATTTCCTTTTATCTTCAATCGGTACTCGTTCGGATTAAGCTGTATATTATCGCGTATCCGGACAACAGGGATCACGATTCCGAGTTCAATGGCCAGCTGTCTCCGGATCATGACAATCCGGTCAAGAAGGTCCCCGCCCTGATTGGTGTCTGCCAGCGGTATCAACCCGTAGCCGAATTCAAATTCAACTGGGTCGACGTTAAGCAGGTTTACCACACTTTCCGGACTTTTCATCTCATCTGTTTCAATCTCTTCCTCTATTTCCATCAGCTCGGCTTCTTCCTTCTTAGGAGCCCTTCCTGACATATACCCCCCAAATATCAGTGCAGCTGCCACTGGCAGGGTCACTAGGTCATTGATTGGGGTGAACAGGCCAAGAAGCGCAATAGTGCCGCCGGCAACATAAAGCATTGGTGGAAATGCAAGAAGCTGTGAGGTAATGTCTGAACCAAGATTTCCTTCCGAGGCGGCCCTGGTCACGACAATACCGGTTGCAGTTGAAATGAGAAGCGCAGGGACCTGGCTTACGATCCCGTCGCCTACAGATAAAAGCGAAAAATGGTGTGCAGCTTCCCCGAAGCTTAGGTCCTGCTGCATGATCCCGATGATAATCCCAAAAATTAAGTTGATCAGGACGATGATGATGCCTGCTATCGCATCTCCCTTTACGAACTTGCTTGCTCCGTCCATTGCGCCGTAAAAATCAGCTTCACGGCTGACTTTTTCACGTCTTTCTCTAGCTTCCTTTTCAGAGATCATGCCGGCGTTCAGATCAGCATCAATGCTCATTTGTTTACCCGGCATCGCATCCAGGGTGAATCTGGCCGCTACTTCAGAGACCCTTTCAGAACCCTTGGTAATTACGATGAATTGGATAATGATCAGGATAAGGAAGACAACAAGCCCTACTACGATATTCCCGCCGACAACGAAGGTCCCAAATGTTTCTACAACCCCACCGCCGTCACCTGTACTCAAAATGGATCGGGTTGTAGAAACATTCAGTCCTAACCGGAATAATGTGAGCAGCAATAACAGTGATGGGAAAATGGAGAACTGCAGCGGTTCCTGCATATTCATGGAAGTAAGCAGAACTAAAAGAGCGAGAGAAATATTCACGATGATAAGCAGGCTCAATAACCATGTTGGAAATGGGATGATCAACATGGCCACAATTAAAATGACACTCATTAGGACTGATAAATCTCTTGCTTGCATAACTTTCTCTCCTATCACGGTTGCTCAAATTTTACCTTTTAATTTGTAGACATACGCCAATATTTCGGCGACAGCTTTAAAGAATTCCTCTGGAATCGCCTGTCCAATCTCACTTGAATCATAAAGAGCGCGGGCAAGCGGCCTGTTTTCTACCATGGTGATGTCGTTTTCCCCTGCTACAAGTTTGATCTTCTGTGCGATGAAATCTACCCCTTTTGCCACTACTGTCGGGGCTTCACTTTTTTCCTCATCATATTTAAGGGCAATGGCAAAATGGGTTGGATTTGTGATTACCACATCCGCCTTCGGGACTTCCTGCATCATTCTCTGCATGGCCATTTCTCTTTGCCTTTGTTTAATCTTTGATTTTATGAGAGGGTCCCCCTCAATGTTTTTATATTCATCCTTGATATCCTGCTTGGACATCCTTATGCTTTTTTCAAAATCAAACTTTTGATAAAGATAATCCAGAAGCGACAAAAACAAAAGGGCACCGCCTGCAAACAGCCCCACATTCAGCGTGATTTTTCCGAGCGCTGCCATGGCGTCTCCCGGGGATTTCTGTGAAAGGAGCATAATTTCCGGAAGCTTATCCCATACAACAACGAACGTAACCAGTCCGACCAGCGATATCTTTAGAATGGACTTCAATAATTCCACCAGCGCCCTTAGTGAAACGATCCTTTTAAATCCGCTGATGGGATTTATTTTATCCAGCTTGAATTGGATGGCTTCGGTCGAGAACATGACTCCCACCTGGACGTAATTCGCAAGTGCACCAGCCACCATCGCTGCTCCGAGTATGGGAGCAAGCACGAGGGCCACTTCCTTTACCAGCCCTGTAAAAAGGGGCTGTATGCTGTCCTGGTTAAGGTTGATATTCTTGAAATCTCTTAAATATTCTGTGAAGATGAACATCATTTTACCGGCCATGGAAGGACCTGTAATCACCAGCGTGAAAAACACCGTCAGCAGGACAACCGCTGTATTGACGTCCTGGCTTTTTGCTGTCTGTCCCTTCTTTTTGGCATCTTCCCTTTTCTTCGGTGTCGCTCTTTCCGTTTTTTCACCGGAAAAATATTGCAGATCAAGATGCAGAAAATTCATTATGCTCCCCCTAAGATCTGCATAAGTCCCCTCATGGAGACCAATGCGTATTCAAACAGGCTTCTGACAGACATCATCAAGGCTCCAAATACAGCAATAAGGATGAAGAAGCTGACGATGATCTTTACAGGAACACCCACCACAAATATGTTGAGCTGCGGAACGGTCCTTGCAACAATGCCAAGGGCTACATCCACAAGGAACAGGCTCCCGACCAGCGGTATTGACATCTGCAGGGCAGCAAGGAAGGTCTGGTTGAACACTTCAGCAGCATGGATCATAAAAGGCTCAGAGCCAAAGGGCTTAAAGACTTTATCAATCGGGACAGCCTCATAGCTGTAAAATATGCCGTCAAGCAGCAGATGGTGGCCATTGGTCGCCAGCAAAAACAGCAGGGCTGTCGTATAAATGTATTGTCCGAGCAGCGGTCCTTGAGCACCAGTTTGTGGATCTATGACATTGGCGATGGCAAAGCCCATTTGGAAATCGATAAACCCGCCGGCCATCTGAACGGCAGCCATTACCATATACGCTATGAAACCAAGGACAATCCCTACAAGAGCTTCCTTAATGGCCAGCAGAAAAAATAAGTAATCAATTTCGAGGGCTGGGGCATCAATGGTGTAATACATAATCCATGCGAGAAACACACTAAAGCCGATTTTATGCATGGCGGGAATCGTCCGGTATGAGAAGATGGGGCATACGACGAAAAAGGTTGTTACCCTTACAAGCACGAGCAGAAAAACTGCAAATTTAGGAACCAGCTCTTCCATGCCCTAACCTATGAACCTTGTAAGATTTGAAAATATTTCAGTAGTATATGAGAGCATATGGCTCAGCATCCAGGGACCAAAGAAAACCAGTCCGACGAGCACGGCAACTATTTTCGGTACAAAGGCAAGCGTTTGTTCC
Source organism: Paraperibacillus marinus (assembly GCF_046237605.1). GTDB lineage: Bacteria > Bacillota > Bacilli > Bacillales > DSM-1321 > Paraperibacillus > Paraperibacillus marinus. The sequence continues at coordinate 2,837,707 of NZ_CP143542.1, forward strand.
TGTATCTGGGTGGCAGCCTGGAAAATACTGATTAAAAGTCCGACGACCAGCGCCAGTGCGAGCAGCGGGCCGCTGATCAACAGGACGGTCATGATGCCTTTTTCTGCTATAGATATTACAAACTCTGAATTCATTCTTCTTTCACCTGCTTAAAAGGATTGCAGCAAAGACTTTACAACTAAATACCAGCCGTCCACCAGGACAAACAGCAATATTTTAAAGGGCAGAGATATCATGACGGGAGGAAGCATCATCATCCCCATTGACATCAGGACGCTGGCAACAATCATATCAATCACCAGGAAGGGTATGAATATCATGAACCCGATCTGGAAGGCTGTTTTTAATTCGCTTATTGCATACGCTGGCACCAGTGCCGTAATCGGTATCTCATCAATGCTTTTTGGCTTGTCTATTTTTGCATACGCCAGGAACAGTTCAAGGTCTTTCTGCCTCGTGTGCGCGCTCATGAATTCCTTAAAGGGCACTGCAGCCCGTTCATAAGCTTCTTCAAGTTTGATTTTATTGTCAAACAGCGGTGTCAATGCCTTCTCATTCACTTCCTGAAATGTTGGTGCCATGATGAAGAACGACATAAACAGTGCCAATCCAACCAAAACCTGGTTGGGCGGCATCTGCTGGGTGGCGAGAGAAGTCCTGACAAAACTCAGTACAATGATGATCCTTGTAAAGCAGGTCATCAGGATCAGGATGCTCGGTGCAAGCGAAAGGACGGTGAGCATCAATAAAAGCTTTACTGAAGTGGAAACATTTTCGGGAGAAGAGGTGTTAAAGAACTCCATAAATTCATTCATCCTTTCCTCCCCTTTCTTTTACCCCATTCATAGCCTTTTTCCTTGAAGATAAAACTTCATCCAGCTGGCTTTTCAGCTGTGTGGCGAAGCTTTTTTCTGATGTCTGGGTTTTATTCCGGTTCAATAGCTTTGTGATGAGATCCGCAGGCTGCAGCATGCCGTCCAGACCCTGATTGTGCTGCTCTATAAATGAGTTTATTTCATCTCTATCATCAATCTCTCTCAATAGCTGGATGGTCTCGCCCACACCAACCACCAATATTCGTTCCCCTACTTTTATCAGCTGAATGGAACGGCTGCCGCCAAGGGATGTTCCACCCAGATTTTCTAAAACACCGGCTTTTTGAAACGTACTGTTCTTCTTCTTTAAGAAGCGAAGCACTAAATAAAGAAGAGCAACTACGAAGATAGTTGCCATTGCCATCCGGAAGAAGTCCGAGAATGAAAGGGCCGCGCTATTTGTGTCATTCTGGGCTGTGCCGGCCGGGCTTTCATTCCCGTTCACTTCCTGTTTGTCAGGGTGTTCATACCAGTCTTTGACACTCTTATCAACTTGCTTGGCATCCGCCCCCGCAGATACACCGAAGAAAGCAATTGACAGCAGAAGCAGGATCCTTAACGTTTTTTTCAACAGCAAGATATGACACCCTCTTAATCTATTTAATCCTTTAACCCAGTGTTTTACTGATTGCCTCAAGCACCCTGTCCGCCTGGAAAGGCTTGACGATGAAGTCCTTAGCGCCTGCCTGGATGGCGTCAATCACCATCGCCTGCTGGCCCATGGCGGAACACATGATGATTTTTGCAGCAGGATCACTCTGTTTGATCTCCTTCAATGCTGCAATACCGTCTTTTTCTGGCATTGTGATGTCCATAGTCACCAAATCCGGCTGGTGCTCTTTATATTTTTCGATAGCCTGCTGGCCATCCGCGGCTTCGGCAACTACATCGTATCCATTCTTAGTAAGAATATCTTTGATCATCATACGCATGAAAGCTGCGTCATCTACAATTAAAATTCTATGTGCCATTGTTCTTCCCCCAGATTATCGTAATTTTTTTATTCTATCAGATTGGCTGATGATATCTGTTACTCTTACACCGAAGTTCTCATCGATTACGACTACTTCACCCGTCGCCACCAGCTTGTTATTAACCAGTACATCCACCGGCTCTCCCGCCAGCTTGTCCAGTTCAATGATGGATCCCGCTGAAAGTTCGAGAAGTTCTTTAACCGATCGTTTAGTCCTGCCAAGCTCAACTGTTACCTGAAGAGGGATATCGAGGAGCAGGTCCAGGTTTCCTGATGCCGGTTCATGGACAGCAGCCGGTGAAAAGCTTTCGAATGTAGCCGGCTGAACATTTACCTGCTGTTGGCTGGAATAGCTGTTCGAACTGAAATGCTGCGATTCCCTCTGTACAGGCTGGCTGTAGGCAGGGTTATGACTTTCCTGCACCTGTGCCCGCTCAGGCTGGGAAGCGTGCTTCTGGTGTTCTTCCTGCACAGGAGTGTGATTTGGCGCTTGTCCGGCCGTACCAGCGGAAACGGAAGCCGGTGCTTCCGGAACAGGTGGATTCAGCAGGTCATTTACCAGGCTTTTAGCAAAAGTAAGCGGCAGCAGCTGCATAATATCTGAATCAATCAAATCCCCGACCTTAAGCCTGAACGAAATCCTGGCAAGAAGATCTTCTTCCGGAATGGAATCAGCACCGGATCCTTCTTTCATATTCAAAAGATCTATGCTTGGAGGAGAAATATCAACTTTTTTATTGAAGATGGTCGACATCGAAGTTGCAGCCGATCCCATCATTTGGTTCATGGCTTCCTGAACGGCGCTCAACTGGATTTCACCCAGCAGCTCGTCCGGATTTTTCCCGTCTCCGCCAAGCATGAGATCCGCGATGATCGCAGCATCGCTCTGCTTGATGACAAAGAGGTTGATCCCCGTGAAACCTACTGTATAGCTGACTTGAATACCCACATATGGATGAGGAAATTCCTCTTCAATTTTTGCGGCAGGTATGGCATCAACAGAAGGAGTCGTAATTTCTACTTTTTGGTTCAATAGTGTGGAAAGAGCCGTGGCAGAACTGCCAAATGAAATATTTCCGATTTCACCAAGTGTGTCTCTTTCCATAGAAGTAAAATAATCGTCAATATTCAGGGATGGAGATGCTTCTTCCAAGTCAGCCGTACCTCTTAGCAATGCATCTATTTCATCCTGAGACAGCATTTCATCACTTACCATCTTCGTCTCCCCCCTCTAATTTATCAAGAATCTGCACAGCCAGCCTTTTGCTTGCTTTGCCGGGCTGTGCGATGAATTTTGGTATGTCCCCGACTTTTATGGTCAGCGGGGAATGAATCAGCTGATTCAGTTCAATGACATCTCCCGTATCGAGGGACATAAAGTCCTGTATGCTTATTTCTGTGGTACCGAGTTCAGCAACAACCGGAAGTTCCGCTCTCTTGATTCGATTCTCAAGCACTTCCACTTCCTGAGGCAGACGTTCTTTTTGGGCGGTCTGCATCCAATAATGCACAGAAAGCTTTGGCATGATCGGTTCAAGCACCACATGCGGAATACAGAGATTGATCATCCCGGTAGTCTCGCCGATTTGAGTATTCAGTGAAATGACAACCACCGTCTCATTCGGCGAAACCATCTGGAGGAACTGCGGATTGACCTCGAGTCCCGTGAAAATCGGGTCGATCTCAGCGACCGATGACCAGGCCTCCTGCATATGTTCAAATGCTTTTTCAAACATGTTCGACATCAGTTTTGTTTCAATTTCTGTAAGATTTTCCACCTTATTCACACTGACTCCGCGCCCGCCCAAGGTCCTGTCAAGCATCGTATAAGCAATGTTCGGATTCACTTCCATCAGGATGCTTCCATCCAGCGGCGGTACATCGAAAATATTTAAAATCGTCATCTTTGGAATGGACCTGATAAATTCTTCATATGGAATCTGGTCTGCCGAGGCCACAGTGATCTGGACATAAGTCCTCAGCTGTGCAGAAAAGAAAGTGGTCAGAACACGGGCAAAATTCTCATGAATCCGGGTAAGGCTCCTGATCTGATCTTTGGAAAACCGCAGCGCCCTCTTGAAGTCATAGACTCTGACCTTTCGCTCTGTTTCTTCTTTCTTTAACTCATCTGCATCCATTTCTCCAGTGGAAATGGCTGATAGCAGTGCATCTATTTCACTTTGCGACAAAATTTCGCCTGACAACTTCCATCACCCCCAAAAAACCATTGTATTGTCACTGCTATTGTAGTATGGAGGAGGTTATATACACTTTAACGATTTTCCCTTCCTGCATCAGGCTGCCGATCCTGCCCTTTAACAGCTCCTCGAATTTCTCCTTGCCAGCTTTACCTGTCAGGTCCGCTGCCTTCATGTCTGACAACTCGGAAACAATGATATTCTTGACCTGGAAATTCCTTTTCTCCAGTTCCTCTTTGGCATCCTTGCCGTCCGTCTGGACTGTGAACGATATTCTGATAAAGTCACCGCTGGATAGGTTGGTCGTAATTTCAGGAACCTCTACCGAAGCTTCGACAATTTCATCAATATTCGGCTGGGCGTGTGCTTTTTCATCGCCTGTAAACTTCATCACAACAACAAGTGCTATGCCGCCGATCAGGGTAATGGACAAGACTAAGATCAGCATGATGGTTACCAGCTTCTTTTTAATTTTCATCCCCCCCTTTCATTACAGATTCAGGATTGGCACTTAGGCCTAAAACACTGACTGTCTTATAAAACCGGGTAATAGAATGGATAATTTCTTTTTCACTCTCTGAGACTATAAATTTCTTTCCATTGGAAAGGGAAATGGTTGTATCTGGATTAGACTCCACGGTTTCAATAAAAACAGCATTGATATGAAACTTCTTCCCATTCAATTTTGTTACTTCTATCATTTATCCAAGAGCCGGACCGGACACATCCGGCTCTCTACCTCCCTTTACCTTAACGTTTTAAATTCACAAGCTCCTGCAGAATTTCATCTGACGTAGTGATGATCCTGGTATTAGCCTGGAAACCGCGCTGTGCTGTGATCATTTCTGTAAATTCCTCTGACAGATCAACATTGGACATTTCAAGCGAGCCAGCGGCAATCGTTCCCAGCCCGTCGCCAGGTGTGCCGATATTCGGCGTTCCGGAGTTAATGGACTGCTGGAATAAGTTCCCTCCAGCCTTCGTTAAACCAGATGGATTGGAAAACTTCGCAAGCGCAACCTGACCAAGTGTGGTAACAAGGCCATTTGAATAGACGCCGTTAATTTCACCCATTTGGCCTATATTGAAGCTTTCAAGAGAGCCTTCGGAATTGCCGTTTGGTGTAACGAGGGCTGTTGATTGATTGCCGCTTTGCACAAGGTCCTTCAGATCCACTGCTGCATTTATTGTTTTACCGTCAGCAGTCAAACTCCAATTTAGGGCTGCAGGAGAAGCTTTTCCTGCTGCATCAAAGGTAATGGTATCAGCTCCGGCGCCTACCGTAGCTCCATTCCCTGTCACTTTCCACTGAGTTGCTGATTGTTTAGTGAACTTCAGCTCTACTTTATGTGTTTCTCCATCACTGTCAACTACCTCAATCTGCTGGATATAATCTGTGTTATTAGTAGCTTTTTCACTCAAAGCACCTGCTATTTTTGCTGTATCAGTAGGCGTGGCTGACATGACTGCATTCACATTGACTGTCACATCTCCATAATTATTGGTCACTTGGCCAGTTGCCGGATCCATTTTAAAAGCCTGTACCTTATAGCCGTCCGCATTGACCAGATTCCCGTCATTATCGAGATACATATTTCCAGCTCTTGAATAAAACTCGGCATCGCCTTGCTTGACCACAAAGTAGCCGTCACCGTTGACCGCAAGATCAAGTGATCTCCCAGTAGTCTGAAGGCTTGACTGGGTGTGGATGGTATCGATGGTTGCCATGGTGGAGCCGAGTCCGACCTGCATCGGATTTTTCCCGCCCCGGTTGGCCTGGGCTGCGCTTGCTCCTGATATTGTCTGGTTCATCGTATCCTTGAAGGTCACCCTGCCTTTTTTAAATCCGGCAGTATTTACATTCGCAATATTATTCCCGATTACATCAAGCTTTGTCTGGAAGTTTTTCATTCCGCTGATTCCTGAATACATAGATCTAAGCATTGTTTTTCCCCTCTCTGTATGGCTGCGTCTGTCGGTCGGCAGCCGGGCTTCCCCATCGGGTCCAGCCTATTCCATTATTATAGTTCCATTGATATTCGTGAAAATCTGAGCCGCTGCTTCTTCCCTGCCCATGGCAGTGATGACCGTATTGTTCTTTGCACTTACGATCAGGGCGGCATTCTTTGTTAATACCAGTGACTCTGTTACTCCCATTTTCCAAGCTTCCTGCACCTTTGCCCCAATTCTTGTCCAGCCGGCTTTATCTATATCAATATTTCGGTCAGCAAGACGAGCCTTAGCGTGCTTGCTTATGATGAGTGTGTTCTGCTTCTGGCTGGCTGCGGTATTCAGCTGTTCGGCAAAGCTAGTTTTGCGGAAATCAGCCTGTTTAGTCCCAATCTGGCTTTGAATGGGATGCAGAGTTGGGGAAATGGGTCTGTAATTTACCTTTTCCATGGCAGCTGCCCCTCAATTTTATGAAGAAATTTTTATAATCTGGCTGGCATTTATTTTTGTAGCGCCTGCGTCATTCATTTCAAGATAGCTTTTCCCATCCTTAATGCCTGCAGCTTTTACTTCTGCCGTTTTTTCCTGTTTGGCATCATCCAGCCAGGAGATGACTTTTCCAATCAACTCGCTTGCCTGCATGAGATTATTGTCTGAGCTTGATGGAGCTGAATTGATTTCTGAAACATTGCCTGGTTCGAGCTTTGTTCCGTCTTCAAGGATAAACTGGGCGGTGTCTTCCTTAAATTGTACAGACGCGACCGTACCCTTACCCTGTTCCACTTTTGGGCCTTCTTGAGTCTCTGTGATCTTATGCCATGAAACATTTTTACCGACAAATTGATTATAGGAAATCAACTGTGACTGCTGCTGCATGGTTACAAATTTATCGATTGACTTACCCATGTTCGTAATTTGCTCAAGTGTGGAGAAAGTGGCCATCTGGGCAATAAAGTCTTTATCCTGCAGCGGATTCGATGGATCTTGGTTCTGCAGCTGTGTCATTAATATTTTCAAAAAGTCATCTTTTCCTAGATTGTCACCTGAGCTCTTTTTTGTTTGCTGCTGATAATTGCTAAGCAGAAGAGAAGATTGTATCTTATCCAATTCATTCACCTACACTTTCATGTTTACTAGAGCTTCTTCCAGAGTTTCATTAAAACCGCTGTCCGTTTCATCACTGCGGTTATCCTTTTGAGACTGGTTGAATTCCTGCTGCTCTTTTTGCTGCCCTTCCCTCTGGAAATATTTCTCGCCAGTGAATTGGCTCATGGCCTGGGAAATTTCCAGTTTTTCGATGTGAAGATTTTGGGAAGTGAACGCCTGCTTCAGGTTGTGAATATGATGTTCAAGGGTTTCCTTGGCAGCGCTCGTAGACGCCAGGATCCTGGCAGTAACCATTTGATCTTTTTGGATTATTTCAATCCGGAGCGAGCCAAGATGCTCGGGATTCAGTCTGATGAATAACTTTTGCATTCCATTCGCATTTGTAAATCCTGCTTTCGCCAGGATATTTTCGAACTGCTTGATGAATTGTTCCTGATTTACCGGCTGGCTGCCTTTGGACATGGTAAGGACAGGAAGATCATTTTTGTTAACCGATATATGCAATGTTGGGTGCACCGGCAGAATCTCCTGGACGGACACTGTTTGTGATTTTTCTGCGGATTTTGTGTTTATGCTTCCTTCAATTCGGGTATAAACTTCTTGGATTATTTTTTTTGCAGTGTCATTTGTAACCGGCTGTGCGGACAGGCTGTGCCCGATTTCCCTGCGGCTGGCTGTTGCTTCCAGACTTCCCCTTACCGTCTCTAGCAGGCTGGCAAGCTTCTTAACAAGAGCGGAACCTTCTTCCGGCATATCCATGAATGGTGCGGAAAGCTCTGCAAACTTTGAGAATTGAAGTACTTCTTTGACAGCTTTCATATCCAGGTGCTTTAATTCTTTGACGGGCATTGCTGTAATTTGGGTGAGGATGGCAATCAGGCTGCTTATATCCCCCAAACTGTCCTCTTTGTCTTTGTCTCCATGAGCCTTATCCATTCCCAAATCCTGAAGAAGTTTTTCGATGGAAGACCCGAGCGAACCAGAGGCAATCATCCCTTCCGCCATTGGGTGGTCGCTGATGGATGCTTCCCCTAAAATCAGCTTCCTGGCAAAGAGTCCGCCCCCCTCCATATCCTGCAGACTTTCCATGGAAAGAAGGCCGATAAGTTCCTTCAGCTCCCCAAGCTGCTGGATTTCAGCAGGGTTCGTTCCTTCCAGTGCGGCTCCTGTATCTTGGAGACTTGCAAAAACAGATCCAAAAAGCCCTGCATTGACTGTTTGACCGCTTTTGCTTCCATCGCTGGCCATGGTTCCTGCCTGAACAACCGGAGCAGTGCTGATGGCTGTATTCATTTTTTCACCTCCTTTCAATTATTGGGCAGAGCCGCTGCCTTCCTTCTCGACATTTACAGTCAGTTTCTGAGTGAGGGACGCGGCTTCTGCCGGCTCCATTTTCTCAAGTATTGCTGCAAGTGTTTCACTGCTTAGGTTGGAAAGAATTTTGACTGCCTCGTTTTCATCAAGCTCTGAAAGGATCGGGGCAGCCTTCCCAGGAGACATGTTCTGGTAGGTCTGGATGATATCCTTGAATGCTTTTTTATTCTCATCCTTTGCCTTCGTCAATTCGACGATTTCCTGATCCAGCCTTTGTTTTTCAATTTCGTTGCTGCTGATGACTTTGTCGCGGCTGTCTATAATGCTTTCCAGCTGGGATATTTTCGCCTCATTTTTTTTCAATGTATCCTGCAGACTCGCAATCTGGGTTTCATACCTTTTGGCAGGAGGCTTTTTTTCCTCTTTGACCAGTTCTTTGATTCCCGGAATCTTTTCCCCTAAGCCTTTGGCAGCCTTACCTGCATCTATCCCGGCGGCCTTCAGGATGACGATTGTAAATATGCTTGCTGCGATAAGAGGAATGAGGATTACGAAAATGAACCACTGAACCCTATTCTGCCTTTTCTCCTCAAGCTCTAATTCCTTGTCCAATTTCTCACCTACATTTCCCGGCTTACATACTGCTGGATAGAAATCTCGTCCATCTGCCGGCTTTCTTCAAACTTGATCACATCCAAAAAGTTTTCCAGGTCTTTTTCTTTGATTTTTTCATATTTGCGCACTTCTATATTGGATTCAGCCAGTTTCTCCTGAAGAATGTTCATTTTAAGCCTTGCATCGATTACCATTTTTTGCTGGTGGCTGATGATTTTCTCGAGATTTTCCATGAATTGCTGATGATGCCTGATATCCTGCACAGGCATTCCAGCTTTCAGCTTTTCCTGCTGAAAAGAGTGAAGATCCTCTTTTTTCTTCAGCAATCTGTACAGCTTTTCTGCAGATTCTTCAAACTGCTTCAAAGATTCGCTGTATTTAGAAAAGGCATCTCTTTTCTCTTTTTCTTTTAAGGATAGAAGCTTCTCAAACTTATAATGATACTGCATGGCTATTCATTGCCCTCCATTAATTTTAAAAGCCTCTCTATACTCTCATCCTTCGAGACCTTTTCACTTGTACTCTGTTTGAGAAATGAAATGATTTCGGGGTATTTCATGATGGCTTCGTCAATTTCTTTGGAAGAACCCCTTTTATAGGCACCGATATTGATCAAGTCTTCTGAATTAATGTAGGTAGAAAGCAATTCTCTTAATCTTTCAGCCATTTTGACATGCTGGCCATCCGCAATATTGTTCATGATCCTGCTAATGCTTTTCAGCACATTGATGGCTGGATATTGGCCCTTGTTGGCAAGTGAACGGTCCAGGACAAAATGGCCGTCCAATATCCCCCTGACTGTATCAGCAATCGGTTCATTCATATCATCTCCATCCACAAGCACCGTATAAAAGGCAGTGATTGAGCCATGTACGTTAGTGCCTGTCCTTTCCAGAAGACGAGGCAGGATCCCGAATACAGAAGGCGTGTACCCCTTTGTGGTCGGCGGCTCTCCGACAGCAAGCCCGATTTCGCGCTGTGCCATCGCCACCCGCGTCACTGAATCCATCATCAGCATGACATTCAGACCTTTATCACGGAAATACTCGGCGATGGCTGTCGCAGTAAAGGCGCCCTTAATCCTCATGAGGGCCGGAGAATCCGACGTCGCAACAACTACGATGGACCTTCTCAGTCCTTCCGGGCCGAGGTCGCGTTCGATGAATTCCCGAACTTCCCTTCCTCGTTCCCCTATCAGGCCAATGACGTTTAAATCCGCCTTGGTATTACGGGCTATCATACCCAGTAACGTACTTTTACCAACACCACTGCCCGCAAAAATCCCGACTCGCTGGCCATTCCCGACCGTCAGGAGGGAATCGATCATCCTCACCCCTACATCAATGCTTTCTGAAATGGGCGGTCTTTCCATCGGATTCGGCGGATCTTGTTCAGTAGGTACAGATGCAAGTCCCCGTGGCAGTGAAGATCCATCGAGGGGCATGCCTAATGAATCGATCACACTGCCGATGAGTTCGGCCCCAACCTTTATTTCAAGCGGACTGGACGTTGTTTCTACCAGGCTTCCCGGTGAAATATCACTGACGGCGGTATATGGCATGAGGATGACATTTTCATCCTTAAAGCCGACGACTTCGGCCCTTATCCTATTCTTTTTCCCCTTGTTCCCAGTATGGATATAACAGACATCCCCGACTGAGCTCTCCGGTCCCTGAGACTCAATCATCAGGCCTACGACCCGTTTGACTCTGCCATAATGCTTGAAAGTATTCACATCATCTATCATTGGAAGCAAGTCACATGCTTTCACTTTTTACTCTCCCTCTAATAGCTTTAGCAGCTTTTCCTTAATCTCCAGAAGCTGGCTGTCCACGCCTGCATCAATCCGTCCATGACTGGATTCAATTACACAGCCCTGTTCATCGATGTCATCATTAGGATAAATGTAAAAGTCAGTTTCCCTCGGGAACAGGGAGCTTAGGCTCTCCTTTTCCGCAAGCAGGAAGCCGTAGCGGGAAGGATGGATATGAAGCTGGACTTCTTTAAATTCCCGTGCTTCCTTCACTGCCCTTTTCACCAGGGGAAGGAAATGTTCAGCCGATTCTGAAAGCTTGATGCCTATGATTTTTTCGGCGACTTTTATACTTAATGAAAGGATGGCAGATTCTGACGATTCTATATGAGCTTTATAATCCAGGCGCGCTTTATCCACTGTATCCCGGGCTGTCTGTAATTGTTCTGCCATTTCTCCCGCTATCTCATCTTGTCCGGCCTGCCGTCCTTCCAAAAAACCCTCCTGCCAGGCCTGCTCTTTCCAGGCAGGAAGCAATTCGTCTTCCCATCTCTGTTTCTCGGATTCTGCATGGCTCCGGATCTTGTCTGCTTCTGCATTTGCGTATGAGATGATTTCTTCGGCTCTTTTCTCCGCTTCCAGAACATGATCCATATCAGGAGCCGGCGAAAACATTTCAGAAGCTTCCTCGCTCGAAATCAGGAATGATTCGAGCTTCCGAATGCTGATTGTCTTATTTACGGGTTCTTTATAGGAATGGGCAGATTTTATGATTCTAGACAATGATGTCATCTCCTCCGCCGCGTGCAATCACGATTTCTCCGGTCTCTTCAAGACGTCTGATTACCGCCACGATCCTCGATTGTGCTTCTTCGACATCACGAAGCCTTACTGGTCCCATATATTCCATTTCCTCTTTGAAAGTATCCACCATGCGTTTGGACATATTTTTAAAGACAATGTCTTTTACCTCTTCGCTTGAAACCTTCAGGCTGAGCATAAGATCTTCATTCTCCGCATCACGGATGACTCTCTGGATGGCCCTGGAATCGAGTGTAACGATATCTTCAAACACAAACATTCTTTTCTTGATTTCCTCGGCTAGCTCCGGATCCTGAATCTCCAGCGCATCAAGGATTGTCCTTTCTGTTGCCCTGTCCACTCCGTTCAACACTTCCACAACCGCTTCTACCCCGCCGGTCTGGGTGTAATCCTGTGTAACGGTGGCTGACAGCTTGCGCTCCAATATCTGCTCAACTTCATTGATGATTTCCGGCGAGGTGCTGTCCATCACCGCAATTCTCCTGGCAATGTCTGCCTGAACTTCCTGCGGCAGCTCTGAGAGAATCTGTCCGGCCTGTGCCGGGTCCAGGTAGGAAAGAATGAGAGCTATCGTCTGCGGATGCTCATTCTGTATAAAATTCAAAATCTGGCCTGGGTCAGCTTTTCTGGCAAAATCGAATGGGCGCACCTGCAAGGAAGAAGTAAGCCTGTTGATGATGGCTGCCGCCTGGTCGGTGCCAAGCGCCTTTTCGAGGACCTGCTTGGCATATCCGATACCGCCTTGGCTGATATAATCCTGGGCGATGGCAATGTTATGGAACTCTTCCATGATTTCTTCTTTATTCTTCGAGTCCACTTTCCTGACCCCGGATATTTCAAGCGTCAGTCTTTCTATTTCCTCTTCGGACAGATGCTTGTACACAGAAGCTGAAACATCAGGACCAAGGGAAATCAGCAGTATGGCTGCCTTCTGTTTACCGCTTAGCGCGCCTTTTTTCTCTTTTACCGACAATCTTGTCTCCTCCTATTCTTCTGTTATCCATGTTCTAAGCAATTTAGCAAACTCTTCAGGGCGTTCCTTTGCCAATCTCTCCAGCTGCTTTTTGCGCAATGTTCCTTCTGTCTCGTTTTCTTCTGTGACATCAGGTATTTTGAGGTCAATCTGTTCTTCAATGATGATTTCTTCTTCTGTCTCATCTCTTCTTCGGCGGAGAAGAATCACGATTACAACAATAAGGGCTGCCAGCAGGATACCGCCGGCAATATATGCCCATAACGGAATTTTATTTCCCTGTTCATCAGTAAACTCCATCTTCCCATTGAAAGGCTGTACCGATACAGCAATCTTGTTATTGATATCCTGATCTGTGACGGTTTCCGGAAGATACTCTTTATCGATGGAAGTACGGACAATAGTGCCAAGCACCTTCGTGATATCATCCACCCTTTCCTGAGGGAGAGAATTAATATCATTCTTTTTCGGCGGTTCGACCATTACCTGGATTCCAAGATCCCGGAGCTTATATGGACTTTCCACAATATCTTTCTTGATTCTGTTGATCTCATAGTTGATAGTGTCTTCTATCTTTTCATAATCCCCGTTCTGGTTTGATCCTTCAGCATAGTTCGTGCCAAGTGTATCTGACGTATCTTCCGCCTGCGGAGTCCCGCCGGGAGCAGCACCTTCGCCAGAAAATGTTTCCGTTATTTTTTGGGCACTCAGCGCGATGCCTTTCATATTTTCCTTATCAACCGGTTCCACGAGGTTTTCTTCTCTGTTTTCTTGGGTAAAGTCTACATCAGCAGTAACTGAGACAACCACCTTGTCCCTTCCCATCAGGGTACCGAGCATGTTCTGCACCTGGCGCTGAATATCCCGTTCAATTTCTTTTTTCATCTCATGCTGAGCTGTGAATACTGTGCCAGATTGAAAATTATTTTCATTTTTCAGGTCAAAATACTCAAAATTCTGATTCATGATGACGATATTATCCTCAGGCAGGTTAGGCACGCTTTTTGCTACAAGGTGATAAAGCGACTTGATCTGACCCTCCTGGAATTTGTATCCGGGCTTTGTATTCAGCACAATGGAGGCAGACGCTTCTTCGGCTGAATCACTTACGAAGATCCCCTTTTCCGGAAGGCTGAGCATAACCTTGGCTTCCTCCACTCCGTCAATCCCTTTTATCAGATTGGACAGCTCTGTCTGCATGGAGTCCAGCTTGACTACCTGAAATTCGTTGTCAGTCATACCGAAGCCGGCATTCTGACTGAAAAATGAATAATCAATGCTGCCAGATTCCGGAATGCCTTCCGCTGCCAGTTCCACTTTCAAGGCATCCACGTTTTCATCCGGCACAAGGATGGTTTTTCCTTCATCGGCAATTTCAGAAGGAATTCCCCTGCCATCCAAATTTTCCTTGATTGTACCAGTTTCAGAGGGTGCCAGATTGCTATAGAGTGGAACCATGTTCTTCTTGGCAGAAAATATGGCAGCCGCAGTAATGAGCAGCAGTACCAGGATGACAGAGGCGATCAGCAAAGTTCTTTGTTTGCTCGATCTCCTGCTCCAAAACCCAGTTATTTTATTTTTGAAATTTCCAATAAATGCGTTCATCCTGTTCCCCCGGTTTATCTATGATTCTTATATCGAAAGTCTGCTTCATGCAGCACTATACCTGCATCCTCATTACTTCCTGGTATGCTTCTACCACCTTATTACGCACTTCCATCGCTGCCTGCAGGGTAACCCCTGCCTTCTGGGAAGCGATCATAACCTGGTGAAGGTCTACATTCTCCCCCATGGCAAGCTTTGTTGTCATCTGTTCAGACGCTTTTTGAGTTTCATTGATTTTTTCAATTGAATCTTTAAGTACGGACGCAAAATTCGATTGTGCTTCGGATGGTGTACTGAGTGTATTCACCTGGTTTTTTAAATCTGGTGCCTCCGCCTTAAATGGCTGCAGTGCATTCAATCCATTAATCATTATCCGCCACCTACTTTCCTATCTCGAGTGCCTTCAGGAGCATCCCTTTGGATGCATTGAGCACTGTTACGTTTGCTTCGTACGACCTCGTAGCGCTCATCAAGTCAACCATTTCCCTTAATGGATCGACATTAGGCATTTGTACATATCCGTTTTCATCCGCATCAGGATGCTCCGGGTCATATACCAGTTTCGGAGGGGTTTTATCATCATTTATAATTCTGGCTGCCCGGACTCCATGCCCGGCTGAGTCAGCACCCGATGCTTTATTAAAATAACTGGCAAAACTGCCTTCCTTTGACTGCAGGACAACGCTCTTGCGCTGGTATGGCTCCCATTTGCCTGTTTCAGCATTGTATGTACCCCTCGTCGTGTCCACATTGGCCATATTGGACGAAATCACATCCATCCTCAGTCTCTGTGCGGTCAGGGCGGAAGCCGTCGTATTCATGCTATGGAATATACTCATGATCATCTGCCGCCTTTAATGATTGATTGTAGAGTTTGGAACTTTCCGCTGATTTGCTGGGTAATGGCATTATAATAAATTTGATTTTCTGCCAGGCTGCTCATTTCTTTATCAACATCGACGGAGTTCCCATTATGGTTATACTGCACATCGTTCCTTGTGAAGACACCGGTCTGACCCGAACCTGCCAAGAAATTAAAATGTTTCGGATTTGTGCGGTAGGCTTTCACGATTGAGTCCTGCTCCTGCTGAAGGATCGCCTTGAATGAGGCATCCTTTGCCTTATAATTCGGAGTGTCAGCATTTGCTATATTCTGCGAGATTACTTTTTGTTTCAAAGAAGAGTAATCCAGCGCCCGCTCCAGCGTATTTATTGAACTTGAAAAGAGATTCATCGAATCCACCTCGACATGAAATATTATACAAAAACGAGAATTTTGTAGAAACAGGCCATTTTTTGTAAATGAAACACATAACTTATTGTAATTAAACCTTCAGACGCTGTCTATGACCTAAACAGCAAAAAACTGTGTTAATAGTCCTATTTTTGATAAATAAGTTACACAATTGTGTCATTTGCATTACAGAGCCCTTTTTAAATCAGCGTATTTAACTAGGAAACATCTAGAAACTTTTAAAAAGGAAAAAAATAAAATTTTTAGTTTTATTACTTGAGTAGGTATTTTTACCTAAATCTTTTTAGCTATTTTCCATCAGTCCCACTGAGGCGCATTTAGCGTATGGGGGATTACATAGAAACCTCCCAATTTTTTTATTGAAGGTGAATCTCTTTATACTCGATATTAGATGACGATTGAAAAATTCCGGCCATTCGCGCTTCTTTGTGATTTTCAAATACTGCATGAACTCACAGTCTATTACAAAAAAAATAAAGAGGCCCGGAAATTTCTTTCCGGACCTCTTTTTACAGGCTAATTCCCCATTAGATGCAGGAAATTCTATCAGCTGCTTTTCAGCTTATCAAGCTCAACCAGGAACTTGGAATTCAGAACTTTAATATAAGTACCTTTCATTCCAAGGGAACGGGACTCAATGACTCCCGCACTTTCAAGCTTCCTCAATGCATTCACGATTACAGATCTGGTAATGCCCACACGGTCAGCAATTTTGGACGCGACAAGGAGGCCTTCATTTCCTTTCAATTCTTCAAAGATATGCTCAATGGCTTCTAATTCACTGTATGAAAGGGAGCTGATCGCCATTTGGACAACGGCCTTGCTCCGTGCTTCCTCTTCGATTTCCTCAGCTTTTTCACGGAGGATCTCCATACCGACTACAGTTGCGCCATACTCAGCAAGGATCAGATCATCGTCATGGAACTTCTCTTCTAGCCTGGCAAGAATGAGTGTTCCAAGGCGTTCGCCGCCGCCGATGATTGGGACGATGGTGGTCAGGCCCGCACTGAATAATTCTTTATTCTCAACAGGGAAAGCAGTATATTCACTTTCAATGTCGATGTTGGAAGAGGTTTCCTGGATGGTTGAAAGACCTTTGATGTATTCCTCAGGGAATTGGCGGTCTTCAAGCATCTGCTTCATACGCTCGTTTTCTATCTGCTGGTTGATTGAAAAGCCAAGAAGCTTCCCTCTTCTGCTCACGACAAATACATTCGCTTCAATTACCTCGCTGAGGCTTTCCGCCATTTCTTTGAAGTTAACCGGCTTCCCGGCAGAGCTTTGCAGCATGCTGTTAATCGTTCTTGTTTTAGTCAATAAATTCATTACTAAATTTCCTCCTACCTAGTGCCATATTAAGTATAATTGGCTTATATAAACATATTTCTTATGCAATGACCTACGATATTTGAGGAAAAGCTTTGAAATCATCCATTTGTTAACTACCCTAACAGTTTCAATTCAAACTTAGAGTGTACCCAGCCTTATAAAATGAACTGGCTGAGATCTTTATCCCGTGAAATGGTTCCTAGCTTATCCTCTACATATTGAGGTGTGATTGTAATTTTTTCCATTGTAATGTCCGGCGCCTCGAAGGAAAGATCCTCAAGGAGCTTTTCCAGAATGGTGTGGAGCCTTCTAGCTCCTATATTATCGGTATTCTGGTTCACATCGAAAGCTACTTCAGCGATTCTACGAATAGCTTCGTCAGAAAATTCAATTTGTATACCTTCTGTTTCCAATAAAGCCGTATATTGCTTTAAAAGGGCATTGTCAGGCTCATGAAGGATGCGGACAAAGTCATCCACCGTCAGCTTCTTCAATTCCACACGGATCGGGAAGCGTCCCTGCAGCTCCGGTATTAGATCAGAAGGCTTAGACATATGGAAGGCTCCAGCTGCCATAAAGAGGACGTGATCGGTTCTCACAGGCCCATACTTCGTGATGACTGTCGATCCTTCCACTACAGGAAGGATATCACGCTGGACACCTTCGCGGGAAACATCGGCAGAAGAGCTGCCAGACGATTTGCTTGCAATCTTGTCGATTTCATCAATAAAGATGATGCCGTTCTGTTCGGCTCTGTAAACAGCCTCCTGTGTAACATCTTCCATGTCTATCAGCTTGCCTGCTTCTTCATTAGTCAGGACCTTTCTGGCTTCGCTCACCATAAGCTTCCTTTTTTTGGACCGCTTTGGAATGAGGCTTCCAAGCGCATCCTGCATATTCATGCCCATCTGCTCCATGCCGGACCCCTGCAGCATATCAAACATCGATGGAGCCTGTTCCTCGACCTCTACAGTCACCATTTCGTTCTCAAGCTCCCCTGCTGCAAGCTTAGCTTCCACAGCTTTCCGCTTTTCATAGATGCTGTAATCCTCGGTTTCGGTTTCCTGCTCCTGCTCCTGCTGCATTCCTCCGAAAAGCATTTCAAGCGGATTTTTAAAGTTGCCGTTCGCTTTCTTGGCAGCCGGCACGAGGAGTTCCACCAGCCGTGCATTGGCATTTTTTTCTGCCCGTTCTTTCACGGCAAGCATTTTTTCCTCTTTGATCAGGCGGACAGAAGTCTCGGCAAGGTCCCTTACCATTGACTCAACATCCCGCCCGACATATCCTACTTCAGTAAATTTTGTAGCCTCTACTTTTACAAAAGGAGCACCGACAAGTTTGGCCATCCTCCTGGCGATTTCGGTTTTACCAACACCGGTAGGACCGATCATCAGGATGTTTTTGGGTACCACTTCATCCCTCAGCCTGTCCTTGAGCTGCATTCTCCTATAGCGGTTCCTGAGCGCAATCGCAACTGCTTTTTTAGCGTCGTTTTGCCCGACTATATACTGATTAAGCTTTTCAACGATCTGTCTTGGAGTCATGTTTTCCCTGGTCGTCTTCATATTATCACTCCTTTTCGGAATTAGAGCTCTTCTACAATGATATTGGAATTTGTATACACACATACCTCTGAAGCGATATCAAGGGATGCCTTGGCGATTTCGCGTGCATTCAGATGCTCACCCGAATACCGTTTAAGCGCCCTTCCGGCAGACAGCGCATAATTTCCTCCTGAACCAATGGCAAGGATGCCGTCATCCGGCTCGATTACTTCCCCTGTACCGGATACGAGCAGCAGATCTTTCTGGTCCATGACTATAAGCATGGCTTCAAGCTTTCTCAGGACTTTATCGCTTCGCCACTCTTTCGCGAGTTCCACAGCTGCCCTCTGCAGATTCCCGTTATATTCCTCAAGTTTCCCCTCGAACTTCTCAAACAGTGTGAATGCATCGGCTACAGATCCGGCAAACCCGGCAAGGACCCTGCCGTTGAATATCTTGCGCACCTTCCTTGCGGTATGCTTCATGACCACAGCGTTGCCGAATGTAACCTGTCCGTCACCTGACATTGCACATTCACCATTATGCTGGACAGCAAATATTGTTGTAGCATGGAAATTACCCATAACGTTCTCCTTTCAACACCTTTGATAAAATGGGCAGGTTATGCCCTTGGATGTGCGGATTGATAGACCTTCCTGAGCTGTTCCTTTGTTACATGTGTATATATTTGAGTGGACGAGATCTCAGAGTGGCCCAATAATTCCTGTACGGTCCTGAGATCGGCCCCATTATTCAACAGGTGTGTGGCAAAGGAATGCCTGAGCATATGCGGATGCAGACTCTTATCCTTGGCTGCCTTCTTTATGATCCGGTCTAATATGTACCTGACCCCCCTGGCAGTCAGCGGGGACCCTTTTGCATTCACGAACAAATACTCATGTTCTGCACCCTTAAGCAATGAGCTTCTGATGGATAAATACTCCTTGACGGCAGCAAGAGCCAGGCCTCCGACTGGCAGGTATCTGTCCTTCCTTCCTTTTCCATGAACAAGCAGGGTGCCAAGGCCCGCGTCAAGATCCTTCAGCGTGACCGAACAGCACTCGCTGACCCTTATGCCCGTTCCATACAGCAGCTCGAGCAGTGCAAGGTCCCTTTTTCCCATGGGGGTTTCTTCCCCACAGACTTCAAATAGCGGCTGCAGCTCCTGTTCATAAAGGAAACGGGGAAGTTTATGCTCTTTTTTCGGAAGCGATACCTGGGCAAATGGATTGGACTCCACTGCCTTCTCCCGCATGAGGAATTTATAAAGACTGCGCAGGCAGGATGTTTTCCTGGCTATGGTTTTTTTTGCGAGCTTCTTGTCATGCAGAACCGTCAGGTAGTATCTGGCATCTGTATATTCAACCATCTCAAATCCGGAAATTTTATGATCAGTCATGAATTCCATGAATTCATTGATGTCTTTCAGGTAATTCGAAATGGTATGCTGCGAGCTGTTCTTTTCTACCTGCAGATACTCGATGAAAGCATCCGCCTGGATCTTTTCAGTTTCCATACTGCCTCCCCGCAAAGCTTCTAAATAGTAACATAGTTTATATAGCCAGGCAATTTATTTTACAAACTTTTCACAAAGTTCTGAATTGTTTCTAACGCCCGGTTTGCATGCAATTCATTGCGGTCTTTTTTAGCTTTGATCCGTTTCTCAAGATCCGGGAACAGGCCAAAGTTGGCATTCATCGGCTGGAAGTTCTTAGTGTTGGCTGAGGTGATATATCTTGCCATGCTTCCAATAGCCGTTTCCTGCGGAAACTCAACCGGCTCCCGGCCGGCCACCAGCCGAGCCGCATTAATGCCTGCTGCAAGTCCTGAAGCGGCAGATTCTACATAACCCTCTACCCCTGTCATCTGGCCGGCGAAGAATAAATCCTCACGGGCACGAAGCTGATATGTCGCCTTCAGCACTTTAGGAGAGTTGATGAATGTATTGCGGTGCATAACACCGTATCTGACAATTTCTGCATTCTCAAGGCCCGGTATCAGCTGTATAACCTCTTTTTGCGGTCCCCATTTAAGATGTGTCTGAAAACCTACTATATTATATAATGTACCGGCAGCATCATCCTGCCTTAATTGGACAACGGCATAAGGCCGTTTGCCTGTCTTGGGATCCTCCAGGCCGACTGGTTTGAGCGGGCCGAACAGCATGGTCTTTTTACCGCGCTGAGCCATCACTTCGATCGGCATACAGCCTTCAAAGAATATTTCTTTTTCAAATTCCTTTAATGGCACTGTTTCTGCAGCCGTAAGCGCCTCATAAAAGCGGTCGAACTCTTCCTCATTCATAGGACAGTTCAGGTAAGCGGCTTCTCCTTTGTCATACCTTGATTTCAGATACACCTTTTCCATATCGATGCTGTCTTTCTCAAGAATGGGAGCTGCCGCATCATAGAAGTAAAGGTATTCTTCGCCAGTCAGCGCCTTTAACTTCTCGGCAAGGGCCGGGCTTGTCAGCGGGCCTGTCGCAATGATTGTCGGCCCTTCAGGGATTTCAGTTACCTCTTCATTATAGACTGTTACATTTTCATGGTTCTTTACCATCTCTGTCACTCTGGCGGCAAATTCATGCCGGTCGACGGCAAGCGCCCCGCCCGCTGGCACCGAGCAGGCGTCTGCAGACGATATGATGATAGAGTCAAGCTTCCTCATCTCTTCCTTAAGTACTCCTACAGCATTGGTCAGTGTATTGGCACGTAAAGAATTGCTGCAGACAAGCTCGGCAAATTTATCTGTATGGTGGGCAGGCGTCTGCCTGACCGGGCGCATTTCAAACAGGTTTACCTTGATCCCTCTCTTTGCGAGCTGCCAGGCTGCTTCACTGCCAGCAAGGCCGGCGCCGATTACATTAACTGCTGCTTTTTCCATTTTACGAACCTCCGATAACATCTATGAATTATAAAATGATTTATTTTAAACTATCGTTTCCTTAAATGATCAGCGTAAAACATGACTGTTTCACAGGACAGATTGTGCAAGTCCGAACAAAGCATTATAAACCATAAACTCTATACTTGTCCATATGCATTTTACAATACGCGTGAAAATAAAAAAAGTTTCATGATTTCTGGTTTTTCCTGAAGTTTTTTAAGAAACGGCTTTATAATATCCTAACTTTCCCCCCATTTAAAAAGCAGGTGGGGAATCCCCACCTGTCTAGCTTTGCGGCTCTTCTTTGTAATCGCAGTTCACACATTGAACCTGAATGCCCTTTTTAAGCTTCTTTTCCACCAGGAAATTGTCGCATTTCGGACATTTCCGCGCAAGCGGCTTATCCCATGAAATAAACTCACATTCAGGATATCGATCACAGCCGTAGAAGATCCGTTTCTTCTTGCTTTTTCTTTCGATGATATTACCTTCATGGCAGTTCGGGCACTTAACGCCAATCTCCTTGACAATGGCTTTGGTATTGCGGCAGTCAGGAAAATTGGAGCAGGCCATAAACTTGCCGTAACGTCCCATTTTAAAAACCATGGGACTTCCGCAATTCTCACAATCCTCGCCTGCAGGTTCATCTTTTATTTCGACTTTCTCCATCTCTGCTTCTGCTTTTTCAAGATGTCCTTCGAAGTCTTTATAGAAATCGTCGATGACACGAACCCAGGCAATCTTTCCGTCCTCGATGTCATCCAGGTCCCTCTCCATCTTTGCTGTGAAATCAACATCAAGAATATCAGGGAAGAATTCAAGGATGAGATCCAGTACGATTTCACCAAGCTCGGTTGGGATGAACCTTTTATTATCAAGTGCGACGTAGCCGCGCTTCTGAATAGTATCAAGTGTCGGTGCAAAGGTGGAAGGCCGCCCTATCCCGAGCTCCTCCAGTGTCCTTACGAGCCGTGCTTCTGTATATCGCGGCGGCGGCTGGGTAAAATGCTGTTTCTTATCCATATCCCCTGCTTTCGCGCGGTCGCCTTCTTCAAGTACAGGCAGGAAGTTTTCCTTTTCTTCTTCTGAATCGTCCGTTCCTTCTACATACACCTTCATAAACCCGGCGAACTTGATTTTTGATCCGGTCGCCCTGAACAGCACACCAGAATTTTCAAGGTCCACGCTCATTGTATCCAGAATGGCAGGGGCCATCTGGCTTGCGACGAAGCGCTCCCAGACCAGCTTATACAATCTGTATTGATCCCTTGAAAGATAGTCTTTGACGGAAGCAGGATCCCTTAAGGCGCTTGTTGGCCGGATTGCTTCATGGGCATCCTGTGCATTGGTTTGCTTTTTGTCCTTTCTTTCTTCGGCAACGGCATATTCGGCGCCATATTGCCCGGAAATGAATTCCCTGGCTTCATTTTTCGCTGTGTCGGAAATCCTTGTTGAGTCAGTTCTCATATAAGTGATGAGTCCGGCGGTCCCTTCTTTGCCGATCTCGATTCCTTCGTAAAGCTGCTGGGCAATCATCATTGTCTTTTTCGCCCTGAAATTAAGCTTCCTGGCTGCCTCCTGCTGGAGCGAGGATGTCGTAAATGGGGCAGCAGCATTTCTTTTGCGCTCTTTCTTGGTGACATTGGACACCTGGAACTCATGGCCCTTCAATCTGGATAATACCGCATTGACTTCTTCTTCATTAGTCAGCTGCACTTTTTTACCATCCAAGCTGAAGAATGATGCTTCGAACAGGTCCTTGCCTTTCATGAACTCAGCTTTGATTGTCCAATATTCTTCTGGTATGAATTTTTGTATCTCTTTTTCACGGTCGATGATCAAGCGGACCGCGACCGATTGGACCCGCCCTGCGCTCAAGCCTTTCTTGACTTTTTTCCACAGGAGCGGACTGATGTTATATCCAACGAGACGGTCCAGAATCCTCCTTGCCTGCTGTGCATCCACAAGGTCCATATCGATCGGCCTTGGATGCTTGAAGGATTCTTTAATGGCGTCTTTTGTGATTTCATTGAAAACCACTCTGCAGTCGGATGAGGTATCGACATCCAGAGTATGCGCCAGATGCCAGGCAATTGCTTCCCCTTCCCTGTCGGGGTCAGCCGCCAGATAAATTTTCTTTGCCTTTTTAGCGGCTGTTTTCAGATCTTTTAATACAGGGCCTTTTCCTCTAATGGTTATATACTTTGGATTGAATTCGTTTTCAACGTCTACTCCCATCTGGCTCCTGGGCAAATCTCTCACATGCCCCATGGAAGCTTTGACCTTATATTTTTTTCCTAAATATTTTTCAATCGTCTTCGCCTTTGCCGGCGATTCCACTATTACCAGGTAATCAGACATTCAAAGTCCTCCTCAAAGAGGGATTAATAAATCTTCACTATTATTAAACATTGAAAAATGGTTTGTCAATCTTAAATCATTTTCGCACCTATGTATTCTGCCTGATTAAGGCGTAAGACATCGCGGTTTAAGAAATCCATTCATCCCATGTTTCTTCATTTATATCATATATTCAGAGTATTTATCCCATTGTTTTCTAACAGGGGCTTTTATTTTGCAAAAATGTATCCTACTTTGTCTAATTTATCAACTGATTCGATTCAATTTTGGTTTGAACCGGACATTTCTGCCTCAATATCTTGCCAGCTTAAGACGGGCGCAGCCCCGTCCTGTATCAATTTGTTGGTCCCCCTTGATTCTGGGCTCAGGATGCTGCCGGGCACTGCAAAGACGTCCTTCCCCTGCTCCATGGCATGATAGGCAGTAATGAGCGAACCGCTTCTTTCTTTTGCTTCTATTAATAAGACACCGGCAGAAAGACCGCTGATGATTCTATTTCTGTTCGGAAACATCCAGGGCTCTGCCTTCTTGAATGGGGAATACTCAGAAATGACGATGCCTTTTTTCATCATTTCGAGCGCAAGGCCGGTGTTTTCCCGGGGATAAATCTGCAGGAGGCCGCTTCCCAGCACCCCGATGGTTTTCCCGCCATGCAGGATAGCCAGTTTGTGAGCTTCCGTATCAATGCCGGCTGCCAGGCCGCTGGCTATGACATATCCTCTCTTGATTAAAGGCGGCAGGAGGTGCTTGATGACTTGAAGGCCATATGTGCCAGGCTTTCTGGAGCCGACAGCCGCGAGGATGCAGGCTTCTGAAAGAAGGCTCTGATTCCCTCTCGTATACAGCACCCAGGGCGGGTTGAAAATGTTTTTTAATGAAGGAGGATACTCGGAGTCTGAGATTGTGAGACATTCAATTTGATTTGCGGCATATTGCTCTAGGAGACGTTTGATGTGGAGGGTATGTAAATCATGATAAAAATTTTGGAGGTTTTCCTGGGGCAGGTCTAAAAGCTGTTTCCATTCGTTATAGCTGCGGTCATAAATTCTTGCAAGGTGTCTGTCCTTTTTCAGGATGTGATAAATCGCCTTCCATCCAATTCCCCTGCAGTGATCCAGATGAATTAATCTTTCTTCCCATTTGTCCAATTGCACACTTCCTTTCCATAGGAAAAAGCCGAGAATGCCCTGTTTCAAAGGGACTTGCCCTTTTAGGGCATCCTCGGCAAAAAAGCTTATTAATGAGTCTTACATTTGTCGTAAATTCCTTTTTCCTTTAATACGGAAATGAGGGTTTCGCCCATAACAGATGGTGTTTCTGCGACTTGGATGCCGCATTCATTCATAACACGGATCTTTTCGTCAGCAGTTCCCTTTCCGCCGGAAATGATGGCGCCGGCATGGCCCATACGCTTTCCTGGCGGTGCAGTTCTTCCACCGATGAAGCCTACCACAGGCTTTGTCATATTGGCTTTGATCCACTCTGCAGCTTCTTCCTCCGCCGTTCCGCCGATCTCACCGATCATGATAACAGCATATGTGTCTTCATCTTCGTTGAATGCCTTTAATACATCGATAAAGTCTGTGCCGTTGACAGGGTCTCCGCCGATACCTACAGCTGTAGTCTGGCCAATGCCTGCTTGTGTAAGCTGGTGTACCGCTTCATATGTAAGCGTTCCAGAGCGGGATACTACCCCTACATGCCCTTTTGTATGGATATAACCAGGCATGATTCCGATCTTGCACTCGCCTGGAGTGATGACACCCGGGCAGTTAGGCCCGACAAGGCGGGTCTTTTTGCCTTCCATATAACGCTTAACTTTAACCATATCCAGAACAGGAATATGTTCTGTGATGCAGATGGCGATGTCAAGCTCTGCGTCTACGGCCTCAAGGATTGCATCAGCCGCAAAAGGAGCCGGCACATAAATAACGGAAGCATTGGCACCGGTTTGGTTTTTTGCTTCTATTACTGTATTGAAAACAGGTACACCTTCCACCTCGGTGCCGCCTTTTCCCGGTGTCACCCCAGCCACGATCTGTGTGCCATATTCAAGCATCTGCTTTGTATGGAATAGAGCCGTTGAACCTGTGATTCCCTGTACAATGACTTTAGTATCTTTGTTAATGAATACGCTCATTTTTGTCCCCCCTGCCTTTTAACCTACTAATTTAACGATCTTTTCTGCGCCATCTGCCATTGAACCGGCAGCAGTGATATTTAATCCAGATTCATTAAGGATCTTCTTGCCCAGGTCTACGTTTGTACCTTCAAGGCGCACAACAAGCGGCACATTCAAGCCAAGCTGTTTTGTCGCAGCAACAACACCTTCAGCAATAACATCACACTTCATGATTCCGCCAAAGATGTTGACGAAAATGCCTTTTACATTCTGGTCGGAAAGGATGATCTTAAACGCTTCCGTTACCTTTTCTGCAGTGGCACCGCCCCCAACGTCAAGGAAGTTGGCCGGATCTCCGCCGTAGTGCTTGATGATGTCCATCGTTGCCATGGCAAGGCCTGCACCGTTTACAAGACAGCCGATATTGCCGTCAAGCGCGATGTATGTCAGATCAAATTTGGAAGCTTCAATTTCCTTTGGATCTTCTTCTTCTAGATCTCTGTATTCTACTATATCTTTATTTCGGTATAGTGCATTGGCATCGAAGTTCAGCTTAGCATCAAGTGCCATTACTTTCCCGTCGCCAGTGACTACAAGCGGGTTGATTTCAGCAATAGAGCAATCTTTTTCAGTGAAAGCAGTGTAAAGGCTCATCATGAACTTGACAGCCTGTCCAACCAGCTCTTTTGGGATATTGATATTGAATGCGATCCTTCTGGCCTGGTAGCCAGTAAGCCCGACTACAGGGTCGATCGTCTCTTTAAAGATTTTCTCAGGCGTTTTTTCAGCTACTTCTTCAATTTCTGTACCGCCCTCTTCGGAAGCCATAAGGACGATCCGGGAAGTGGCGCGGTCAAGAACGAGTCCGATGTAGTATTCTTTTTTGATATCGCATCCTTCTTCGATCAGAAGGCGCTTGACTTCTTTTCCTTCCGGGCCTGTCTGATGCGTAACAAGGGTCTTGCCAAGAATTTCACCAGCATACTTCTCGACTTCTTCAAGGCTTTTGGCTACTTTTACACCGCCAGCTTTTCCGCGTCCGCCGGCATGAATCTGCGCCTTGACAACACAAACCTTTGTCCCTAGCTCCTTAGCAGCCTCTACTGCTTCATCAACTGTAAAAGCAACACGGCCATTCGGAACAGCTACTCCATATTTTCTGAGGACTTCTTTCCCCTGATATTCATGGATATTCATTTCCCATCCTCCTATCAAACTATCACAATAAAAAATAGACTGCGCTTTCATTGTATAAAAAGAAAAAATATCTGTCTACCTTTACGGCGCGAATCCTGTCTTTAATTTAAATTATTTTTCTAAAATTATATTTTTTTAGATTTTTTTGCTGTTTATTGCGGTTCATTGTT
The DNA here is from genome assembly GCF_046237605.1 of Paraperibacillus marinus. Taxonomy (GTDB): domain Bacteria; phylum Bacillota; class Bacilli; order Bacillales; family DSM-1321; genus Paraperibacillus; species Paraperibacillus marinus. The sequence continues at coordinate 2,864,756 of NZ_CP143542.1, forward strand.
GAAAATTGTCATGTCCTTGAATGTGAAAGTTTTTCCGGGATAAAGATATGGAATCAATTCAATATCCTGGCCCCTGATATGGCCAATTACATTCACATTGGGATCAGCATCAAGCGGCTCTTTGATGATCTGCAGTTCACCCTGATAGCGGCCGTACTGCTCATTGTCGATCGTGATGGCCCCTGCCTTGCGGTCCTGCTGCCGTCCAGGCTTGATCACAGCGGCATTGGCTGCAGCATAGATGCGTGAAGGCTCTGACCGTATAACATCCCGGGATGGGTCGGGACGGCTCTTGTGGGCAATGCCCGCAATATCCCTTTCAGCTGGCGTCACCCCAGGCAGGAACTCGGCATCCAGCTCAAGGATGCCTGCGGAATATTTTTTGAATTTATTCATTGTCCCCGGTGTCAGGGACCTGTCCCCTATCAGCACTTTGGAAACATGGCATACATGGTGGAGATCCAAAAAGGATGCAAATGGACTCCTGCCCCTGTGGTCCTCCAAAGTGGGAAGTCCTTTAAAAATCGGCCCTCTGAGGTTTTCGTCCCCTGGCACAAAGGCCATTACAGTAAAACCAAGACTTTCAAGCCATTTATTTTTTTCAATGAAAGCTTCTTTATCGAGCCCGGTCTCCGGCCGCGGATAATAATTATGCCAGGCCTCTGCATTTTCAAAGCACATGCCCAAATCGTTCAGCCGGTTATAAAAGGCTTCATCAATTGTACTGGCATTCAAAGCTACCTTCATTGTGTTTGAAAGTGCTGCTATGGTTTGTTCTTCAATTCCATAATCCATCCGGAGGCCGGTTACCCCCAGTTCTTTGATTCTCTCCATCTCCCCATTTTCAATCCCTAAGTATTCGAGTGAAATCGGGGAAATGTCAGCCATCAATTCCATACCAAGTCCTCCAGCCTGACTCCCAAGCATTTTCAATAAGGCCGGGAACTCTCCGGAATCATCTTCCGGAATATGCAGCGATGTGAAGATAGAGGAAAAGCCTGCAGTCTTCATCCGTTCAAGATACTTCCCTTGTGCTTCCTGGTCCATGTGGCCTAAATATACTGATACACCAAGCATTGTTATCCTCCTTTATGAATAGGCTGTTTTCGCATACATTGTTGCTATTGAATAAGAAAGTGGATTTCCACTGCAGGCGCTCGCTTTCCGCGGGGCGGGCGGTGAGCCTCCTCGGCTTTGCCTGCGGGGTCTCACCTGTCCCGCTGCTCCCGCAGGAGTCTCGCGCCTTCCGCTCCAATCCACTTGCTCAATAATTAAATCCCCTCACAGACTTATTTAAAAAACAACAATCTCTTAGAAAAGAGCCAATGATTTAATGATGAAAGCCCGGTGCTCCTTCAAATAAGGTGCGCCGGGCCATATCATCATCTCATATTATCTGCCATGCTTTCTTTGAATCCGAAGGTATAGGTAAAGATAAAGCCGAATACGTAAGCTATGATCAATCCCAGGATATAGAAAACAAATTTATTGTCAGCGATCAAAGGTGTCAGCGAGATTCCAGAAACACCAATGCCCGTTGAAGCTGTTTTCATGACAGCCTGGAATGCCCCGCCGCACGCTGCTCCAAGACAGGCGGTTAAAAATGGACGTCCAAGCGGAAGTGTTACCCCATACAGCAGGGGCTCCCCAATTCCCAGGAATCCAACAGGCAGACCACCTTTGATGATATTTTTAAGCATTTTGTTTTTTGTTTTCACATAAACGGCAATGGAGGCTCCAACCTGGCCGGCCCCTCCCATTGCAAGGATGGTAAGAAGCGGAGTGGCATCAAGTTTATTGATGAACTCCAGATGGATCGGAGTGAGTCCGTGGTGGAGACCGACCATGACCAGCGGCAGGAAGGTTCCCGCAAGCACTGCTCCGGCAAATGCCCCGCCTATGTCAAGAACCCCATTAATTCCTTTTGTGATTCCATCTGATAATATTCCCGCAACAGGCTGGACCACCACCAGGGTAATGATGCCTACAACAAGGACGGTAATTAACGGCGTCACGATGATATCGACTGAATTGGGTACAAAACGGCGTGCCCTTTTTTCAATGACGGCCATCAGCCATGCTGCGAAGATGACGGCAAACAGTCCGCCGCGTCCGATGACCAGAGGGTCGCCAAACACCTTGATCGTTGCGAGCGCCGGGTTGATGATAATAGCACCGGCAATCGCGCCAAGTGCAGGAGTTCCCCCAAATTCTTTCGCCGTATTCCAGCCCACCAGGACGCTTAGGATGGTAAATACACTGCCGCCCAGAAGAAGGAGGATCTGCATCCAGGTGGTTTCCGGGTTTACGCCGGCATTTTTGGCAAAGTTTGCTGCACCATTAATGATTCCTGATGCTACAAGCGCGGGGATGAGCGGTATAAAAATAGAGCCGATTCTTCTTAATAAATTTTTAAAAGGAGTATTATTGCGTGTTTTAATCTCTGATTTTCTTATATCCGCGAGGTCTGCATGGGAAGCTGCTACTTCTCCTACCTGCAGGCCGGTCAGTTCGCTCATCTCTGCTGCCACTTTATTTACGAGTCCAGGACCCAGAACAATCTGCAGGGTTTCGTCTTCAATGACTCCCATCACTCCATCAATTTTCCTGATAGCCTGGATATCTGCCAAGTCCGGGTTTTTAAATTGAAGCCTAAGCCTTGTCATACAATGCGCCACCTTGAGAATATTCTGGGCGCCGCCTGTTTGTGCAGTGATTTCCTGCGCTAAACGCTGTTCCTTTCTCATCCTTCTTCCCCCCATATCATTTCTTTGCTATTAAATTGCTTTGCGAACAAAACCTTCCGATGCCTCTAGTCTTCTGCCGGCCTCTTCTGCATTGCAGTCAGCCAGCACCATGACGATTGCCTTCTTGACATGGCCGCCTGCCTGATTATAGAGTTCCGAAGCTTTCTCGTAATCGACCTCTGCTGCTTCCATTATAATTCTTTTGGAACGTTCTACCAATTTTTTATTAGTAGGCTGGACATCGACCATCAAGTTTTTATAAACTTTGCCGATGCCAATCATGGAAGCCGTCGAAATCATATTAAGAACAAGCTTCTGCGCAGTCCCTGCCTTCAGCCTTGTCGATCCTGTCAGGATTTCACTTCCAGTGTCTATCTCAATTGGAATCTGGCTTAAACGGCTTATTTCAGAATTTGTGTTGCAGGATATGCTGCCTGTGATTCCCCCTTTTTCTTTCGCGTATTTTAACCCTCCAATCACATATGGAGTCCTGCCGCTCGCCGCAATTCCGATCACTACATCGCTTGTCGTGAGATTGATGGATTGCAGATCTGATGCAGCGAGTTCCATAGAATCCTCCGCACCTTCAACTGCAGCAGTAAAAGCCTTTTCTCCGCCTGCAATCAGTCCTATGACAAGGCCCGGAGGTGTCCCAAAGGTCGGCGGGCATTCTGCAGCATCCAGTACCCCAAGCCTGCCGCTCGTCCCCGCTCCTAAATATATAATCCGGCCATTGTTTTTTAATGCATGAATTGTGGCGGTAACCAATTTATCAATCTGCGAAAGCTGTTTTTCAATCGCAGCAGGAACCGATTTATCCTCTTCATTCATAATTTGGAGCACTTCTAAGCTAGTCAGCTGATCTAGAGTCATCGTTTTATCGTTTCTTTTTTCTGTAGATAAGTTCTCCAGCACTTTGCCACCCCTTTCACGTTGTTTTGCATACGCTTTCATTATATTCATTTAGAAATAAACATTCAATAACAATTTAATCTATTTTGAATTAAAATTTCACTTCCTGTAAAAATAAAAGCATTCTTGGAAGAATGTCTTATTTTCTCTGCTGAAGGACTTTATTTCGTGATTTACTGAAAGATTCCATGATATTGCTCCCGATTTGATGGAAAATACTTAAATATAGGCCGTCTATGATATTCAGCTGGGCAATCCTTGACGCAATGCTGCCTATCCTGTATTCCTCTTCTACATCAGGGAAACACAGCTTGATATCCGCAATTTTATATAGCGGCGATTTCTTCAAAGAGGTGATGGCAATCACTGTCACTCCATGCTCAGCCGCAAAGGATGCCATCTGGAGAATTTCTTTTGTCTTGCCTGAGGTGCTTATCGCAATGAAAACATCTCCCTTTTTCATGGCCGCTATATAAGATACCATATAGTGAAAATCAGAAGAGGCTGCCGCATTGAGTCCAAGCCTCATGAATTTATATTGGGCATCGATTGCGGGCGGATATGAACCGCCTGCTCCAAAAATGGCAATCTTTCCGGCGGTTTTAATCACTTCCACACCTGTATTGAAATCTTTCTTGTCGAGGGTGTTCAATGAAAGCTCCAGTGCTGTTTTATTAAAATAGGTTACCTTATTGAACAGGCTTTGAGGATTGTCCTTTTTATTCAGCAGGGAGAAATTGTTTATGTTCTCATCGGTCAGAGTGTTTTCTTTTGCCAGTACTACCTTCAGCATCTTAAAGCTTCCCACCCCGATGGTCTTGCAGAATCGGACTACGCTCGCCTCACTTGCATCAGCCTGCACAGCAAGCTCCTTGGTCGTCATGGTCGGGATGAATTCCGGGTGCTCAAGGATATAGGAAGCTACCTTCTTCTCTGCGCCAGTAAACGAATTCATATTAGATTTTATTTTTGCCAGGATGCGAAGTTCCATTGTATAACCCCCAGGAGACAAGTAAGCTAGCGGCTTTCCTTGTCAATTTTATAGATAAATGCAAACACTTCGGCTACAGCCCCGTAAAGGTCCTCCGGTATGGCCTGATTGACCTCAAGCTCTCCGAGGATCCCTGCAAGCGAGGCATCTTCTTGGACCGGTACACCGCTTGACTCTGCCGTCTCAATGATATTCTCAGCTGCAGCCCCTTTTCCCTTGGCCGTGACTCTTGGGGCGTTTTCCTGCTCAGCATCATATTTCAGGGCAATAGCTGTTTTGCGCTGCTCTCTTTCTTTCATATCCTGATATCCACCCCGCTGTAAGCCGGCCAGCCAGCGGGGGAATAAGCAGCCTTCTTTTCACTGCCTTCCGCCGGCGGGCTGATGAAATTTATGGAGGACAGCGTATAATCCATCTCTTGTAAGCTGCTGCGAAGCGGCTGTACATATCTTTTGGCTGATTCCTTAAAAGCTGCATTCTGCTCGTTGAAAATTGTCAGCTTAACGATCCTGCTCTGCACCTGCATATCAATGACTGTCCCCTTTAAATTAGAAAGTTCGAGATAAAATAAAACCCTGCAATAATCTGCATCTATCGATCCATCTTCTTTCTTTCTTCCATTCCATTGTATAGTAGCATCCGTCCATTCTTTATTAAGCGGCATCGGAAACTGCATGACAAGATTCTGTAAAGGGCCATTTTCATTGGACAACAGGGACTGTGCATTCAATTTCTGCAGAATCTGTTCAGCCGTATTGCTAAGAGCAGAACTTTCCTGGCCGTCCAGGAAGGCGGACAGCGCCTGTTTGATCATGCTGTGATTCGTGTCTACTGCTTCTGGCGGCTCGACCAGGTGGTCAAGACCCAGTGTATAGATTATCTGCTTGAAATATGATTTCACATCATCACCCTTGGTGAAATCGAATCCGGCAGCGTGGTCAGACATGAGGGAAAACAGCCATTTCCCTTCCTCGCTTGTAATGCCGGCCGGCAATTCAGGAATCTTGCCCTGTGCGTAAGATAGCACAGCTGACTGAAGGCGCTGAATGGAGGCTTCCGGCACTTCCTGTGATCCTGACATCAGTTTTCCGAGGGCAGCGGCAAGCTCGCCTGGCTCCTGTGGTGTTTCCTGGTTCATCAAGCCTGGCAGCAGATTCCTTAAATTCTTCAGGCTGTCCCCATCCTGCTTTGTATATTCATCCTGCCCGGAAGCAGCCTGCACACTGTTTTGTCCCATACGTACATTTTTTTCTCCTGCTTCCTCCACGGTTTTCTGATTCAAGTCCTGCAAGAGAATTCCGCGGTGCTTCACGGGGATATCCGGATCAGGAACAGAGGTTTCGAGCTCCGCTTGCTTGCCGATATGCAGCGCTTGCTCCGTTTTATCTTCTCCAAGGAAGCCAAAGCCCTGCAGTACTTGCAGTGCATTCCTGCTGTTATGTCCGCCAGACACTGCGCGTGCTGCCAGCTCGTTCAGCAGACTTTCTCCCATCCTTTTGGCGCTGATTCCGGTGACTGAGGCAAGGGCTTCCTTCAAGGCTATTCCAGCCTTTGATGTTTGAGGTTCTTGCCCAAGCTGTGACTCCAGCATAGCAAGCAGTGAATGCAGTGGTTTTCCCTTTTCCATCTGGAAAATGGCGGACAGGTTTTTCTCAGTGATGGGGAGGTTCTTCTCTGCCAGGATCCCGGCCATTTCCAGGGTTCCTTTAAGATCATCAGAAGTCCTGGCCCAGGAAAGTATGCTCCCAAAACTCTGAGGATGAATCGGTATACCCTTTTTAAGTAGGAATGCAGCAATGGATATACTTTCTTTTCCGGGAGGAAGGCCCAGCAGTTTCACCAACTGGGCAGCCTCTCCTGCTCCCTGATTCAATTTGGATTCAAGGATCCTGAGCTTTGTTACTGCGTCATCTGTATCAACTTGGAACCAATAGCTTTTCCCCGCCTGCAGGGGGGCATCAATGGAAGCGGTAAGCTTAGTCTGTCCAATCCTCACCTCTGCTGTCTGGTTGGGATACAGCCGGCTTACGGTACCAAGCACCACCTGCCCGGTCCGGAAGGAAGCGGCGGTGACGGAGACCGTAGCCGCACGGTTTACTATTGCCTGGATAATTCCTGACTGCATGCCCTCACCTCCTTTTTTGCCACTGATGTTATATGTATGCTTTTACAGGTCCAAAGCTTTTACGGTGCCATGCCGTCGGGCCGCATTCATCCAAGGCCTTGAGATGCTCCTGGGTCCCATATCCGGCATTGTTTGCGAAATTATACTGTGGGAATTGAATTCCGTACTCCTTCATCATCTCATCCCGTGTTATTTTTGCAATAATGGAGGCGGCAGCTATGGAAATGCTGGCAGCATCTCCTTTGATGATGGATTCCTGCGGAAAAGGTGCCGGGAGATCCATGGCATCTACAAGCAGATAATCTGGAGTGTCTGCAAGGTCAGCAATGCTTTGGACCATCGCAGACTTTGCAGCCTGATAGATATTGATTTCATCTATAATATCGGAATGGATGATACCAACTCCAATAGATAATGCATGTTCTCTTATATACTCATAAAAATAGCGAAGCTTTTGTTTTGGTATCTGTTTAGAATCGTTGAGGCCGGGAAGAAAGAAGCCCTGGGGCAGAATGACCGCCGCCGCAACCACCGGGCCGGCAAGCGGGCCCCGGCCAACTTCGTCTATGCCCGCAATCAGGCTGAACCCCTCGCTCCTGAGCCGGTTTTCATAGCGGGACATCTCTTCGAATTTCCGGACGGCTTCCTCTTCCTTCTGAAGTGCCCTCAGACGCCTCTCTGCCGCTTCTCTCACCCCTCTGCGGGTATCGCGGAGACAATCCTGCAAAAAGGGGTCACGGATTTCTTTTACACACGCAAGCGCATCTGCCGCCTGCTTGATACTCATGGTTATGATCATGGATTCGTCCTACCTCATTTATCGGTCATTCCGCTTTAAACATAAAGGCCCGGATCCAGTAAAATAATTTTAAGGATTCAGGCCTTTCTAGGCTTTTATAGCAGAATAAGTTCTTTAATTATCCTGATGTTCAGGTTCCCCGGACATTTCCACCGGGGTTTCGAGCGTGATTGGCCCCATCTTGTCAGACCGGAGCTCACGGATGATCAGCTCGGCAGTTTTATCATAATCCACCATGCCCTTCGATGCAAGGACTCCCCTGAAGAGGCCGATCACATCGAACAGCTGGGCGAGATCATCGGGTATGGTATCCAAATTGTAGCGTTCCTTGAGCCTTGATGGATATTTTTCTTCCAAAAAGCGCAGGGCATACACTGCCAGCTCATGCTGATTCAGCAGCGTATCTTTGATGGCACCTGTGACGGCAAGCTTCAGGCCAACCTCCTGATCTTCGAATTTCGGCCACAATATTCCCGGCGTATCGAGCAGTTCAAGTTCTTTACCGACCTTGATCCACTGCTGGGCCTTAGTGACTCCAGGCATATTCCCGGTCTTGGCGATATTTTTCTTTGCCAGGCGGTTGATCAATGTGGATTTCCCAACATTCGGAATTCCGATGATCATGGCCCGTATTGCCCTGGGATTGATTCCTTTTGACCTCATTTTATCAAATTTTTCCTTTAATATTTCCCTCGATGCAGACAGAATCTTATTAAGGCCTGTCCCTCCATGAGAATTTATCGCTATGGCAGGCTGACCCTTCTCTTCAAAATACTCCAGCCACTCTTTTGTCCTTTCCCTGTCAGCAAGGTCGGCCTTGTTCAAGAGAATGAGCCTGGGTTTATGGGAGATGATTTCATCAATCATCGGATTCCTCGATGAAGCGGGGATCCTTGCATCTACAAGCTCAAAAATGATGTCGACAAGCTTGAGTTTTTCTGTTACTTCCCTTCTTGCTTTGGCCATATGGCCAGGGAACCACTGTATAGTCACAGCATTCCACCTACTTTTCTATTTCTTTTCGTATGCTACGCTTCTGAAGTCCGATATGGGCCAGTAGACCAGATTGGTCTTGCCAAGCACCTTTTCCATCGGAACAGTGCCAATCTGTCTTGAGTCCCTGCTGAACCGCCGGTTATCACCCATGACAAATAATTCACCCTTTGGCACGGTGTCACGATCTATATAATCACTTAAAGTAAAGGATTCTGTCAGCGGACCATCCATCACTTCTCTCTTATACTGGTCAAGATAGGGTTCCTTATAGGCCTTTCCATTCACATAAAGGGTATCATCCTTATATTCCACCTTGTCCCCGGGAAGCCCGATTACACGCTTAATATAATCCTTGCCTTCAGGGGCATGGAACACAATGATGTCAAACCGCTTTGGCTTTCCTACAGTATAGCCGATTTTATTGACTATCATCCGGTCCTGATCATGCAGCGTCGGCATCATGGATAAGCCGTCCACCACGATGGGAGCGAAGAAAAAATAGCGGATCACAGCTGCCAGCAGGACCGCGATCACGAGAGCCTTCGTCCATTCCCATATTTCGTTCTTCTTTTTCGCCATTATGTCTACACCGCCTAGAGCTATTCTATAAATTCATCATACTGCTTTATTTTACACTATTGAAGGAAAATAAACGCAATTTAACACCCGGTACCCAAAATAGTTCAGCATGAGTATTCCGGGCACGCATGCTGTGAAATGCTTCCGTTCAAAATGATAATCTAAACATCTTATGCATGGCTGAAAAAACTAAAAAAAGGGCCTGTTATAAAAACAAGCCCTCTTTCTAATAACGTCTTCATGTATCTCATGACCGGAAATCCAGGCATGAAAATATTAGCGGCGGATCTCTTTGATACGAGCTGCTTTACCACGAAGGTTACGTAGATAGTAAAGTTTAGCACGGCGTACTTTACCGCGGCGAACTACTTCTAATGTAGCGATTTTAGGCGTGTGTACCGGGAATGTACGCTCAACACCAACACCGTAAGATACTTTACGGACTGTGAATGTTTCGCTGATTCCGCCACCACGACGCTTGATCACAACACCTTCAAAAAGCTGAATACGTTCGCGTGTACCCTCGATAACTTTAACGTGAACACGTACAGTATCACCAGGACGGAACGCAGGAAGATCAGTTTTCAATTGCTCTTTTGTGATTTCTTGGATTAATTGTTGCATCGTTTTCAACTCCTTCCACCAGATGCTCATACCAATATATAGGATTGCAGCGGAACATCTTAATAAGCCTGAACGCTTCAGGCCACAAATAATATATTAGCATACTGGGAAGCGGGTTGCAATATTATCTCTTCTCTTTTTTTAACTCTTCCAGCCACTTTTTTTGCTTTTCATCGAGCGGATAGCTCTCCAGCAGGTCCGGTCTCCGCGCAAGCGTCCTCCGCAGAGATTCCTTGGTACGCCATTCTTCAATCCTGGCGTGATTCCCGGATGTCAGGACATCCGGTACCTTCAGTCCCCGGAAGTCTGCAGGTCTTGTATAATGGGGATGTTCAAGCAGACCTGAGGAGAAGGAGTCCTTAACAGGGGATTCTTCATTTCCGAGCACTCCCGGCAGCAGCCGTACCACACTGTCAATGATCACCATCGCCCCAAGCTCTCCCCCTGTCAGCACAAAATCTCCGATTGATATTTCCTCATCAATCAAGTGTTCGCGGATCCTTTCATCATACCCCTCATAATGGCCGCAGACAAAAATCAAATGCTCTTCCGACGCCAGCTCTTCCGCTTTTTTCTGGGTATACTTCTCCCCCTGCGGGCACAGCAGGATAACCCGGGGGGCAGTCCCGCCCTCCTTGAGGGCATCCACTGCATCGAACAGCGGCTGAGGCTTCAAAACCATCCCTGCTCCACCGCCGTAAGGATAATCATCCACCGTGTGATGCTTGTTGTCTGCATAATCCCGGAAATTGGTCACCTTGTAGCTGACCGCGTTCTTTTCAGCCGCTTTGTTCAGGATGGAGCTTCCAAGCACTCCCTGGAACATCTCAGGAAACAGGCTCAATACATCAATCTTCATTAATCCAACAGCCCTTCCATGGGAAGAATCCTGATGAGTTTTTCTTCGATATCTATTTCCTTCACAATCTCGTCTATATAAGGAATCAGAATCTCTTTCCCGCGTTTTCCCTTCACAACCCACACATCATTTGCACCAGGCGACAGGACCTCGCGGATTGTGCCGATTTCATCGCCTTCCATCGTGGTGACCGTACAGCCGATGATCTGGTGGTAATAGTATTCACCTTCCGCAAGCTCGTGCAGCTGATCCTCGGGCACCTTAAGGATGCCGCCCTTAAGCGGTTCTGCCTGGTTCACATTATGAAATTCCTCAAAGGTCAGCAGGTCGAAGTTTTTATGAACCCTATGAGACTTGACCGTCAATTCAAGCGGCTCGGTATTTTTATCGGAAAAGAAATACAGCTTATTTCCTGTCTTGTATCTCTCTTCGGCAAAATCCGTCCTCGAGATGACTCTGACTTCCCCTCTGATGCCATGTGTATTTACAATTTTGCCGACATTAAACCATTTCTCCATAGTATCCACACCTTTAACGTATTTCAGTGATGATTCCGTCCATGACAACGATGGTCCTTGGACGCACCGCTTCTTCCCAGCTCTGGCCGGTTTCAATTGTGACAAGTGCCTGGAATTCCCGCTCCTTCAGTTCGCTGCCGAGGGGCAGGATCTCAAGCTGTTCGAGCTGAAACTCCAGCGTTTTTACCTTTTCCTGCCTCTTATTAATTTCCTTCTCAAAGTGGGCTTTTAAACTTCCAGGCTGGAACTTTTTCGTTTTTTCCAGTTTTTTCAGTTCAAAGCGCAGCTGGTCACACTCTTTTAACAGCTGCAGCCTGTTTTGTTTATATTGTTCAAGGAGCTTATTCTTGCTGGTTTCGGTCAGTACTTGATTTACAGTAACCGTCTGAAGGATGTTCAATTCCAGCCGCCTCCCAAATTCCCTTTATATGTACAGCAGTCACGAGCATGTAACAGACAGCTTCAGCTAATGGCCTGCTTTAATTTTTAATATAACAAAAAAGGAGGGTGTAAGCCCTCCTTTTATTCGGATATCTCCAAATAAATTTTCTTGTGCTGCGAAGATCCTGCTGCATATACCACAGTGCGGATAGCCTTAGCGACACGCCCATGTTTTCCGATCACCTTTCCCATATCGCTCTTATGGACCGACAGTGAATAGGTGATCCTGCCATCCGCTTCGTTCACTTCAACGCGTACGTCCTCCGGATGGTCAACAAGAGGCTTTACAATCGTTTGGATTAATTCCTTCATTGCAAGCTTGAATTACTTGCTGATCTTGGCATTGTGGAATTTCTCCAGGATGCCTTGTTTTGAGAATAGGTTGCGAACTGTGTCAGACGGCTTTGCACCATCCTGAAGCCATTTAAGAGCAAGCTCGTCGTTGATGTTGATTGTAGCTGGTTCAGTTACCGGATTGTATGTTCCGATTGTTTCAATAGAACGTCCGTCACGCGGAGCGCGGGAATCTGCAACTACGATACGATAGAAAGGAGATTTTTTAGCTCCCATACGTTTTAAGCGAATTTTTACTGCCATTTTATATAGCACCTCCGAATAGTTTCACACAAGATAATATATTACCAAATACAAAAGGGCTTGTAAAGGTTTTTTTCTTAACAGGTAAATCCCTCTACATAAACGGAAACTTAAAGCCTTTCTTCTTGCCTTTCTGCATGTTGGTCATTTGTTTCATCATTTTTTTCATGTCTTCGAATTGCTTGAGCAGCCTGTTGACTTCCTGTATGGAGGTCCCGCTTCCTCTCGCAATTCTTTTTTTCCGACTGGCATTCATCGTTTCCGGCTGTTCTTTTTCATTCTTGGTCATGGACCGGATGATCGCCTCGACACGTCCAATCTGTTTGTCATCGATGGACACGTTGCTAAGGCCTTTCATTTTGCCCGCCCCTGGGAGCATTTTTAATATATCATCCAGCGGGCCCATGGATCTGACCTGGCCAAGCTGTTCAAGAAAGTCGTCAAATGTAAAGCTCATGGTCCTCATCTTCTGCTCAAGCTCTTTTGCCTTGTCAGCATCGACATTGGCCTGTGCCTTCTCGATCAGAGTGAGAACATCACCCATGCCTAAAATCCTTGAGGCCATCCTCTCGGGATGGAAAGTCTCTAGGGCATCCATCTTTTCACCCATACCCACAAACTTGATTGGAGTCTGGGTGACGGCCCTTATGGAAAGGGCCGCCCCGCCGCGTGTATCTCCATCGAGCTTGGTAAGGACGACACCTGTCAGTCCAAGCTTCTCATTGAAGCTTTGCGCAACATTGACCGCATCCTGACCTGTCATTGCGTCCACTACGAGGAAGACTTCATGTGGATTCGCAAGCTCCTGGATTTCCTTCAATTCACCCATGAGTTCTTCATCGACATGCAGGCGCCCGGCTGTATCAATCAGGACGTAATCATTATGATCCTCTTTGGCCTTGGCAATTGCCTGCCTCGCGATTTCCACAGGTGAAACCTGGTCTCCAAGCGAGAACACAGGGAAATTAAGCTGTTTTCCCAGCGTCTCCAGCTGCTTGATCGCAGCCGGCCGGTAAATATCGGCCGCCACAAGCAGCGGTTTCCGGTTATACTTCTTCCGGAGAAGATTTGCCAGCTTCCCGGTTGTAGTCGTTTTACCTGCACCCTGCAGCCCGACCATCATGATGACGGTAGGCGGCCGGCTCGAAACCGCAATCTTGCTCTGCTCGCCGCCCATCAAGCTGGTAAGCTCTTCCTGGACGACCTTGACAACCTGCTGGCCAGGCGACAGGCTCTTCAGCACTTCCTGCCCCACAGCCCGCTCGCTCACACGCTTGACGAAATCTTTGACCACTTTAAAGTTAACATCCGCTTCCAGCAAGGCTAGACGCACTTCACGCATCATTTCCTTTACATCGGCCTCGTTAACCTTTCCTTTGCCCCGAATCTTCTGAAACGTATTCTGCAGTCGGTCGGCTAAACTTTCAAATGCCATTATGCCGCCTCCTAATCCAGTTCCTCAAGCGAATCGAGCGCCTGTAACATTTCCCCTTTTGGAGCATTTCCAGCTTCCAGCAGGTTCCGCATGTTTCCAAGTATCACTTTCCGCTCTTGAAATTTTTTAAATAACAAAAGCTTTGCCTCATACTCCTCAAGCATCGCTTCTGTGCGCTTAATATTGTCATAGACTGCTTGACGGCTGACTTCATACTCTTCAGCAATCTCTCCAAGGGAGTAGTCATCCAGATAGTAGAGTGACATATAGCTCTGTTGTTTCTCAGTCAACAGCGAATGATAGAAATCATAGAGATAATTCATCCGGGTTGTTTTTTCGAGCATTGGCCAACCCTCCCCTGTGTTAAGTGAAAAGCCTTTACAATTAAATAGTTTACCGTATGGAATAGGCCTGTGTCAAGGGTGACTGCTGTACAACGGTGACAGCCGCTGAGAAGGTCTGATGTGTCTGAAATCAGGCTCTTTAGGGGAAGTCTTTATGATGAAAAAGGCCGGGCAATGAAATGCCAGAGGGTTTCATTGACCGGCCAGACAGCTTCACGAAATGCAGGATTTTTATTTCAGCTGGAGCGGTGAAATTGATTTGTTCCCCCAAACCTGGTGGCATCCTCAATATATTGGCTTTTATTTAACCTTTTGGTTCCAGCATCGAAAAAAGCAACAGGCGTAAGTTATAGAGCAGAATGGGTCAATAGAAATGAAGGGGATTTTTACAGCGTTTCTCTTTGTTTGAAAACGTTATTTGATGTTTTTGGTCTTTTTCCTGATATTTTATTCACTTTTACACCTTTTCACTTCAAGGGATGTATCAGCAAAGCGCTGATAGATCTTTACTCGCCGAACTGAGCCTTTTACTATCCGAACCGTCCAACATACTATCCGAAATCAAGATTTACTATCCGAAGGCAGGGTTTTACTATCCGATCTGACTGATTTACTCGTCATTATCCATTCTGAATGGAACCGCAAGCTGCTTCAAGGTAATTATAATAGAAAACAAACATGATTTTCTACTCGCAACCCATGCATGGAAAGTAACTTAGACATGAGCAGCAGCAAACACAAAAAGGCGGTGGAGCGAAGTAAGGCACTCCAGGAATGCCAGCAAGATAAATGATGTTATCACCTAGCTGCAGGAAGCTTTATGATCCATACAGCTCCGCCCCTTTTCCACAGAAAAAAGGCCCTGGAAAAATCCCTGGCCTTTTCTATTATATTCATTCTTCGCTTTTATCTATTGAGTTGGCGAAGAGGCCGTACACGTATTTTTCAGGATCGAATTCCTGAAGGTCGTCCATTTTCTCACCAAGACCCACCAGCTTCACAGGAATCTCCAGCTCATTCCGGATCGCAAGGACAATTCCGCCTTTAGCCGTGCCATCGAGTTTAGAGAGCACGATCCCGGTCACGTTTGTGGCTTCCTTGAAGGTCTTGGCCTGGATAAGGGCATTCTGTCCGGTCGTTGCATCAAGCACAAGCAGTACTTCATGAGGTGCTCCGGGAACTTCCCTTTCAATGACTTTTTTCACTTTTTCCAGTTCTTTCATAAGGTTTACTTTGTTTTGGAGCCGTCCTGCTGTATCGCATATCAGGATGTCCGCTTTCCTTGCTTTTGCTGCCTGCAGGGCATCGAACATCACAGCGGCAGGATCGGAGCCTGCGGCCTGCTTGATAACCTCGGCCCCAGCCCGTTCACCCCAGACTTCCAGCTGCTCAATGGCTCCGGCACGGAAAGTATCGCCCGCTGCGAGGACGACTCGTTTGCCTTCCTGTTTAAAGCGGTGTGCCAGCTTTCCGATTGTTGTGGTTTTGCCCACGCCGTTGACACCGACAAATAAAATGACAGTAAGGCTGTCTTCCTGGATCTTAAGCTCAGGTGAAGCAGGGCTGTCTCCCCTGTAGATATCCACCAGCTTTTCTGAAATAACCGACTGGACACCTGCGGGGTCCTGTATGTTTTTCCGCTTGACTTCCATTTTCAGTTCTTCAATCAGCATTTCCACGGTTTCATAACCAACGTCAGCCGAGAACAGAATTTCCTCAAGCTCTTCGAAAAAGTCTTCATCCACTTTTCTGTAGCGCGCCACCAGGTCATTCACCCTGCCTGAAAAAGAGTCGCGCGTTTTAGCAAGTCCATCTCTAAATTTGACTGTGACTGTATCGGTCTGCTGGCTAAACTTATCCTTTAATTTTTTGAAGAAACTCATAAGTTCACGCCTTTCCTACATTTTTATTAATTCTTTTGTGTCCTGCAGCCTTACCGAGACCATTTTGGATACGCCTGATTCCTGCATGGTCACACCATATAGTACATCGGCTCCCTCCATCGTCCCTTTTCTGTGAGTGATGACGATAAATTGAGTTTCGGCACTAAATTGCTTTAAGTACTGGCTGAATCTGTGTACATTGGCGTCATCAAGAGCCGCTTCTACTTCATCGAGGATACAGAAGGGTACCGGCCTTGCCTTCAGGATGGCAAACAGCAGGGCGATGGCGGTCAACGCCCGCTCGCCGCCTGAAAGGAGCCCAAGATTCTGAAGCTTTTTCCCAGGTGGCTGGGCAACAATGTCTACCCCTGTACCAAGGAGGTCATCCGGGCTGGTCAGCCGCAATTCAGCTCTTCCCCCGCCGAAAAGTGCGGGGAATATTTCCCCAAAGTGTTCTTTTATAGCAGAGAAGGATGTTTGGAAACGCCGTTTCATTTCTTCATCCATTTCCCCGATCACCTGATACAGGGTATCCTTGGCTTCCTGGAGATCATTCTTCTGTTCCAGGAGAAATTCATAGCGCTCTGACACTCTTTCATACTCATCAATGGCGCCCAGGTTGACTGGTTCCAGTTCATCGATGGCCATTTTGATGAGTTTGACTTTCTTTTTCGCTTCATCGGCAGGCAGTGATAATGGATGGTTTTCCTTGGCCGCTTCAAAGCTCAGGAAGTATTCCTGCTGCAGGTGGATCAGCTTGTTATCTAGTTCTACATCCAGTCTGTTCAGCTTTACCTCTTCATCCTTCAATGCCTCTGTAAGTCCTTTATACTGTCTGGCGAGCTCCCGCAGAAGATCATCAGCTTCTGTCAGGGCTGTATGGAGCCCCTGCCTTTCTTGGCGGCGTTCGGCAAGAAGCTTGATTGCCTCGTCCTTTTCTAACTGCTTTTGTCTCGAGGCTGCTTCAAGCTGGCTTTCTCCGCTAAAATTGTTCTCCATTTCGTTTTCCAGCAGGGACAAATCCTCTGCATATTCTGCATATCTTTCCTTGAGCGCCGCATGCTCCTCCATTTGCCTTTGGAATTTGTCACGCTGGTGCTGAAGCTGCCCTTTTTTTGTGGCAAGCTCAATTTTCAATTCATTCAGTTCTTCGGACAGGGCTTCCCTCGATGTTGCCTGGGTCTGCTTTTGTTCTGTAAGGCGGGAAATTTCTGCATTTAACTTCTGTATCTCCTGCTCACATGAAGCAAGCGTCTGCTTAATGGTTTTAAGCCTGTCCTGTTTTTCCTGATTTTCTTCCGCTGCCGACATTTTTTCAAGGTCGTAAACCGAGAGGCGGTCATTTATATTCTTTTCCTGGAACTCCACCTCACGGATTTCTCCTTTGAGGGCCTGTTCATCAAGGCGCAGACTTTCACCAGCCGAGCGCGCATGCTCAAGTTGTGCTTCGCCTGTCTGTATATCCCTTTTTAACATCTTGACATGTTCTTCAAGCTTGGTGGTCTTGTCCTCCATGTCAGTAAGCTTTATTTTCAGCTCTTCAAGCTCTCCCTTCCTTGAAAGGAGTGAGGCATTTTTCTGTTTGATGGCTCCTCCTGTCATGGAACCGCCGGGATTGACTACATCTCCTTCAAGAGTCACAAAACGGTATCTTTGGCCAGTCAGCCTGGCAAGCTCATTGGCGCCTTTTAAGTCCCGGGTAAGAACGATGGCGCCCAGCAGATTTTCAATAACATCCCGGAATTTAGAATCATAGGAAATAAGGGACGCAGCCGGACCTATAAACGAAGGATGGCTTTCCATGGTATGAAAGACAGACTGGGGCAGACTCCTCCCCTTGATAACAGTCATAGGCAGGAAGGTCGCCCTTCCGAATGAGTGTCTTTTTAAGAATTGGATGGCGCTCCGGGCATGTTCTTCATTCTGTACCACGATATGCTGCGCTGACCCGCCCAGGGCAATTTCGACTGCAGCCTGATATTCCCTTGGAACCTGAATCAGCTCCGCTACCGCACCTTCTATCCCGGACAGCTGAGTGTTTTTTACTTTTAGTACTTCTTTTACGCCCTGGAAGAAACCTGCGTAGTCCTCTTCCATTTCTTCGAGCATCTCTTTTCTTGACTTGGCCTGCTGCAGGAATTGAAGCGCCTGATACAGCGTCTTCTCCTGCTTTTGGTAGTTTGTGCGGAGATTTTCAAGGCTCTGCTGCTGCTTGCGGAACAGATGGATTTCTTCTTCCATCCTTGCCTGCAGGGCCTGGAGCCTCGAGGCAAGCTCTTCCTTTTCTCCATTGATGGAAATCCGTTCGAGCAGGTATTTGGAATTTTCTTCGTCAAGCCTTGCACTCTTGGCAGCCTGCTGGTTCAGCTGCTGTTCAATCAGCTGATATTCATTCCTTGCGGCTGCCTGCCTGTTAAGCCAGTCGATATAATCACTTTTCAGGTCTTCCAGCGTTTCTTCTATATTCACCTTTAACAGGGACAATTCTTCCTGTTTCAAATTAACATTGGCCTGCAGCTCTTTTGTCGAAGATTCCAGCGTTTCAAGCGCTTTTTTTTCAAGCTCTCTTTCACCTTCAAGCTGGCTGATGCGCAGCGCGGCTTCCTCCTTGGCCTTCTCAAGCTGAAGCCTGTTTTGTGAAGCATTCTTTTTGCGTTCCTTCAGCACTTCCTTGCGGCCTTCGAGTTTTTCGAGCTCCTCGCTTGCATGGAGCAGCACATCCTGGAGGCTGTTGATCATTTCATCAAGGGCGGCAATCCGGACTCTGCACTCCGCGACCACTGCTTCTTTTTCCTGAAGCGCCTTGGATGATTCAAGCTCCATTTTTTTGTGAACTTCGTAGTCATGAGTCAGGCTTTCCCATTTTTCATGAAGGGATTCAATCTCATGGACGGTCAGGGCAACTTCGAATTCCTTCAGCTCCTCCTTCTTCTGCAGGTATTCCTTTGCAATGGAGGACTGAATCTTAAGCGGTTCAACCTGCCCTTCTAATTCATAAATGATATCCTGCACCCGGTTTAGGTTATCCTGGGTTTCAAACAGCTTGAGTTCCGCTTTCTTTTTCCGGTTCTTATATTTAAGCACCCCGGCGGCCTCCTCAAAAATAGACCTTCTGTCTTCAGGCTTGCTGCTAAGGATTTCTTCAACCTTCCCCTGGCTGATGATGGAGAAGGCTTCCTTGCCGAGTCCTGAGTCCATAAACAGATCTATGATATCCTTCAGCCTGCAGGACTGCTTGTTTATAAAAAACTCACTGTCCCCGGAACGGTAAACTCTTCTTGTCACACTGACTTCCTGGTAATCAAGCGGCAGGAAATGCTTCTCATTGTCAAGTGTCAGCGTCACCTCTGCAAAATTCAGCGGCTTCCGCGAGTCACTGCCTGCAAAGATGATATCCTCCATTTTACCGCCGCGGAGCGATCTGGCCGACTGCTCGCCAAGCACCCAGCGGATGGAATCAATGATATTGCTTTTGCCGCTTCCGTTCGGCCCAACCACCGCAGTTACACCCGGCACAAAGTCCAGGGCTATCCGTTCAGCGAATGACTTAAAGCCGACTATATCCAATCTTTTGAGGAACATGTCATTCCCCCCTTATATTTATGTAACGTTCTCACTTGCTGTCTTTGAATGTCAGTAATGCCTGCTGTGCAGCATGCTGCTCCGCTTCTTTTTTCGACCGGCCGGAACCCGTGCCCAGCTCTTTGCCGTTCAAAAGGACAGTTGACACAAACTCCCGGTTATGGGCCGGCCCCTTTTCCTGCAGGATTTTATATTCAAGCGCCCCTGATCCGTCGCGCTGAATAAGCTCCTGCAGCTGGCTTTTGTAATCCATCACATGAGAAAAAGCACCCTCATTAATCTTAGGGAAGACCGTCTTTTCTAAAAACTGAACAACCGTTTCAAGACCCTGGTCGAGATACAATGCACCGATGAATGCCTCAAAGACATCCGCGAGCAGTGCCGGCCTTGACCTTCCGCCTGTCATTTCCTCGCCTTTTCCAAGCAGGATCAGCTCACCAAAAGAATGATCATTTGCAAAGCCCACAAGAGATGGCTCACAAACGATTGCTGCCCTGAGCTTGGTTAATTCCCCTTCAGACATGGTGGCATATTTTTTGAACAAGTATTGAGAAACAGTCAATTCCAGTACGGCGTCTCCTAAAAATTCAAGCCTTTCATTATCTTCATAAGGCTTGCGGCGATGCTCATTCACATAGGATGAATGGGTAAATGCCTGCTTTAAAAGCTGTTCATTCGTGAACATAAAACCCATGCGTTCCTGAAAGCTTTTAAATATATAGTCTTTTTGTGATGTTTTGTGTTTCCTGCCATTCCTTCGCATAAAACCCTCCGCCAATTTTTAAAAAATAATCCAAATTTGATTATTTAGAACATATTTTGATTTAAATGCCTTACCCTGTACGATTTGAAAGAAAGCTCCGTCATAAACGGAGCTTTCTCTGCTTCACCTGAATTCTAAGAAACATTGGATTACATAGTGCTTTGTATGTAATTCACAGCGTCTCCAACTGTGACGATCTTTTCTGCGTCATCATCGGAAATTTCCATTCCGAATTCATCTTCCAGTTCCATTACAAGTTCAACTACATCAAGGGAATCGGCACCAAGGTCGTCTTTGAAAGAAGCTTCGAGTTTTACTTCGGACTCATCGACTCCTAAACGGTCAACGACAATCTTTGTTACGCGTTCAAGAACTTCTGCCATTTTATTCACCTCCCCTCAAGTCATTATAGAGTATTTCGTTTAAATAATAAATCCTTAATTGGCGGAGAAATCATTATTTTTCCGTAACAAGGCAGGCCGGGACATGGCCGTGTATTTGGCAGGCAGCACCTGCAAGGGAGCCTGGATCCTTACATAACCATCCCGCCGTCTACATGCAGCGTCTGCCCTGTCATATAGGCACTGTCATCAGACCCCAGGAATACAGCTACTCGTGCAATGTCGGACGGGTCACCGAGACGGGCAAGCGGAATCTGTTGAAGCATGGCTTCCCTCGTCTCCTCAGTAAGCTTGTCGGTCATATCTGTTGAGATGAAACCCGGGGCAATGGCGTTTACAAGGATTCCCCTGGCTGACAGCTCCTTCGCAGTTGTTTTGGTCAGGCCGATAACGCCGGCCTTAGCAGCAACGTAGTTTGCCTGGCCGGCATTCCCGCTGACGCCGACAATGGATGCCACATTGATGATCTTGCCCGATCTCTGCTTCATCATCGGACGTGAAACAGCCTTCGTGCAAAGGAACACGCCCTTTAGATTGATGTTGATCACATCATCCCACTCTTCCTCTTTCATCCTCATCAGCAGGTTGTCTTTCGTGATGCCTGCATTATTCACCAAAATATCGATGCTGCCGAAGCGGCTGATCGTTTCCTTGATCATCTGGCTGACAGATTCACTATCGGAAACATCACACTGAATAGCGAATGATTCCCTGCCCAGCGCCTTGATATCAGAAACCACTTCAAGTGCCCGGGCTTCACTCCCTGCAAAATTCACAGCGACATTGGCGCCCTCTCTTGCCATTTCAAGGGCGATTTCCCGTCCGATCCCACGGGATGCACCTGTAACTAAAACATTATTGCCGGCTAGTCTCATTATTTTCTCCCCTTTAACACTTCAAGTGCCTTTTCAAGGCTGTCCTGGTCATTGATGTTCAGGACTGCAGCCTGGCGGTCGATTTTTTTTACCAGGCCTGACAGGACTTTTCCAGGACCGATTTCAACAAATGTATCCACGCCTGCATCAAGGAGGCAGCGGACAGAATCTTCCCATAACACAGGAGAATACAGCTGCTGTATCAGCCTCTCCTTTATCTCCTGCGGTGAATTCATCGGCTTTGATGTAACATTCGAAATGACAGGAACGGAAGCATTATTAATATGTATGGAATCTAGTACTGCCTCGAACCTGCCGGCTGCAGGCTTCATCAGCTGCGAATGGAAAGGCCCGCTCACTTCAAGGGGAATCACACGCTTTGCCCCCTCCTGTTTTGCCGCTTCTCCTGCTTTCTGTACTCCGGCTGCAGTCCCGGATATTACAATCTGACCTGGACAGTTAATATTGGCGAGTTGGACTGAGTCACCGTCATTGGTAACTTTTTCTGTTACTGCTGCCAGCTTTTCGCGGTCAAGGCCGAGTACTGCAGCCATGGAGCCCTGGCCATCCGGGACGGCCGCTTCCATGTATTCGCCTCTTTTCCTGACTGCATACACTCCGTCGCTGAAAGAAAAAGCGCCGGATGCAACCAGGGCAGAATATTCGCCAAGGCTATGCCCGGCTGTATAATCCGGGGCGATCCCAGCTTCTTCAAGCAGCGTAAGGACCGCTGTACTCATAGTAAGCAGCGCAGGCTGGGCATTTGTGGTTTTGGTCAGCTCTTCCTGGGTTCCTTCAAAGATCACTTTTGACAGCTGGAAGCCTAGTCTTGAGTCTGCCTCATCAAAGATTCTCTTAACACTTTCATGGCTTTCATACAGATCTTTTCCCATGCCAGCCGCCTGTGAGCCCTGGCCGGGGAAAACGAATGCTATTTTTCCCATTTATTCTCCCCCTAACTTATCTCTGTCAATCATGGAACTGATCGCGCCCGAGACATCATTCAATACCATATCCCTGGTCTGGCGGATCGCATTGTACACGGCATTCGCATCAGATGAACCATGTGCCTTAATCACCGGCGCACTCAAGCCGAACAATCCTGCCCCTCCATATTCGGAGTAATCAAGCTTGCCTTTAAGTTCCTTGAACTGCGGCTTCAATACTGCTGCAGCAAGTTTGCTTTTAACATTGCTCGTCAAGGCGGTCTTCAGCATCTGGAACATGCCGAGTGCAGTTCCCTCTGTTGTCTTGAGCACCATATTTCCTGTAAATCCATCCGTAACCACCACATCTGCCACTCCATTAAGCAGATCCCGGGCTTCCACATTGCCGGCAAAGTTCAGCCCGCTGTCCTTTAAGAGGCCAAAGGCTGCCTTTGTGAGCTCATTCCCTTTTTTCTCTTCTGTCCCGATATTCAAGAGTCCGACTCTCGGATTCCGGATGCCCCTCACCTTCTCGGCATATGCGGAACCCATATATGCATACTGGAGAAGATGCTCGGGCTTTGCATCTGCATTGGCACCTACATCAAGCAGGACAAAGCCTTGGCCGT
Source organism: Paraperibacillus marinus (assembly GCF_046237605.1). GTDB lineage: Bacteria > Bacillota > Bacilli > Bacillales > DSM-1321 > Paraperibacillus > Paraperibacillus marinus. The sequence continues at coordinate 2,887,782 of NZ_CP143542.1, forward strand.
CTATTGTCGGAAGGGTCGGAGACAGGGCTGGGCGTTCAATCCCCTGAATGCGGCCGACAATGAATAATCCCGCAGCCATCAGGGCGCCCGTATTCCCTGCCGAGATGCAGGCATCAGCCGCACCGTCCTTGACCGCCTGGGCGGCAAGCACCATGGATGCCTGCTTCTTCCTCCTTACCGCACGCACAGGCTCATCTTCTGCCAGTATCTCCTCTTCGGCATGAATGACCTTAATGCGGCTTCCGGACGGCAGGTATTCCCTGACTTTTTCTTCCCTTCCGTACAGCTGGATTTCTATATCAGGGAACTTCCCTGCTGCTTTGACTGCTCCCTGCACGATTTCTTTAGGCGCGTTGTCCCCGCCCATTGCATCTATAGCAATTCTCATGTTACTCATCCTTTTCGTCTTTATGGGACCGGTACATTTCGAACTGGCCTTTGAACACAAGCTCAGTACCAACATAGCTCATCACTTCTACAAGAGTCCTGCCGGCAGCTGCCCGGTCCACTACCCTGGCTTTTGCCACGACTCTTTCATTCTCTCTAACCTGCCTGGTAAACTGGATGCCTGCCTTGGCCGTCAAAGCCAGCTCATCGTTTATGAGGGCGACTGCCAGTGAATTTGCCTGGGCAAAGAGATGATGGCCCCTTGCAATCCCATTCCGTTTAAATACATGCTCGTGCTTGACATCGAATATCGATATCGCACTCTGGTCCAGCTCGATATCTATAATTTCACCGATGATCTCATCGATAGGCAAAGCAATAATTTCATCGCTGAGCTTCTTCTCAGCAACATTCTTAATCCGTTCCCTCAGTTCAGGAATCGCCAGCTCCAGGCGGTCAAGCCGCACCGTCTGCACACTTACCTTAAACCTTGCAGCGAGCTCTTCATCCGTAATAAAAGGATTCTCTTCAATCGTCTCCACCAGCAGCTGCTGGCGCTCCTTTTTGCTCCGACGCAAATTATGGTCACCACCGCACTATTATGACTAGGTACTAACAGTAGTATATATAGACATAACAGATATTGCAACGATAAAAGCGGAAAGCGGTGCCTGCAAAAACAAATCACCATAAAAGCAGAATAAACTGAGCGAAAATCCATAGTTTGCCCCGGACCGGACAGTTTTAGCCGGACAATTCAGGGGTAAGCATTCTTTCTTGCCATGGGCAGGCTTTTGACTTGGAGGATCTGTCTTGCGCTGTATGATACAACATAGGGACTTGTGTTCATCTTTGTTATGGTAAAGAATGTGCGGTGTCTAGCTGGATACTCTGTCCGTCTGTAAATTAGGAAAACTGCGGGTAAGGAACTGCAGCCGCGAATATCAGCCATTCAAGAATTAAAAACGCCCTCTTTTTTAGCATACCCGTGGTTTCCTATTACAGAAAAAGGTACCTTTTAGATAAAAATCAGGCAGACTGCATCCTTCCCGGAAGATAAAAAGATTATAAAGGCCACCTGGATGGGTATAGGTTACCAAGTTCTTACTACATAAAAGCAGGTGATGAATATGAAAGTTCAATCTGAAAGAGCCGCAGACAGATGGACGGAGTATACACTGACCAATGATCACGGAATGAGTGTCAGTATATTGGACTTCGGAGGAATCATTACAAGGATGCTGGTGCCTGACCGGGATGGCACTTTAGAAAATATAGTCCTCGGATACAGGGACTATGCCGATTATCAAGATAATCCGAATTATTTCGGAGCTCTCATCGGCAGGGTTGCAGGAAGGATCCGTGCCGCAGCGTTCCAGCTGAATGATAAGATTTATGAGCTGGATGCCAATAATGAGGAAAATCACCTGCATGGCGGCCCGGAAGGTTTGCACCAGGTGCTGTGGAAGGCAGCCCCGTTGCAGACCGAAGATACGGCCGGGCTTAAGCTTACCTACAGAAGCGAGAATGGGGAAGGCGGCTATCCGGGCAATGCCGATATTACGGTGACTTATCAGCTGAATAATCATAATCAGTTCAGCATCCATTATTCTGCCGTATGTGATCAGGCAACTCCCATGGCATTGACCAATCATACATACTTCAATTTGAGCGGTAATTTAAAGGATACCGTTCATGATCATTATTTGACAATGGACAGCAGCAAATTCATAGAATTGAATGATGAGCTCATCCCGACTGGCAGCCTGCTTGATGTCACGGATACCCCTTTTGATTTCCGAAACCGGCGGAGGCTTGGCGATGGGCTGAACAGCGTCCTGGAACAGAACGAGATAGCAGGCGGAGGTTATGACCACCATTTCATTTTTGATAGAGCGAGAGAAGCGCAGGCAATTCTTGAAGAACCGGCCAGCGGAAGGGTAATGGCCGTTGAGACCAATCAGCCCGGCATGGTTTTGTACACCTCGAATGGTTTGGGAGAGGATTTACAGCTGAGGGAGACGGCATCCCGAAAATATTTAGGCGTATGCTTTGAAACCCAGGCACCTCCGGCTGCGCTTCATCAAAGCGGACTGCCCACCGTCACATTGAAGGCCGGGGAGGAGTATGATAAGACGACCGTCTTCTCTTTCAGCACCGCAAAATAAGAAACGGCTGGCCCGCAGGACGGGTTCAGCCGTTTTTTCAATCCAATTTATCCCCAGAAAGCACTCCTGCCTTTCTCAGGGATTCCCTCAGATGTGAATATTGGTCTTCCTGCCAGAAAGCCTCAGAATTGATCATCGTTACCGCATCATTCCTGGCGACTTCAAGGGCCCGGTAATCATGGATCATATCGGCCATTTTGAACTCTGGCACACCGCTCTGCTTTTTCCCGAAGAAGTCACCAGGCCCTCTTAATTCAAGATCTTTTTCAGACAGGACGAAACCATCATTAGTTTCCGACATGATTTTCATACGTTCCTTGCCCACTTCATTCTTCGGGTCTGCAATCAGAATACAGTAGGATTGGTCACTGCCCCGTCCGACCCTGCCCCGGAGCTGGTGAAGCTGCGAGAGCCCGAACCGCTCAGCATCATAAATGACCATGACGGTTGCATTCGGTACATTCACACCAACCTCGACAACGGTGGTCGACACAAGGACTTGAAGTTTGTTTTGGCTGAAATCCCGCATAACTTCATCTTTTTCAGAAGCGGGAAGCTTTCCGTGCATTAATCCGACAGAAAAGCGTCCGCCGAAGTACTGTGTCAGCGTCCCGTGGACATCGAGTGCGTTCTGCAGATCCAATTTTTCTGACTCCTCGATGAGCGGGCAGATGACATATGCCTGGCGCCCCATTCTCAGTTCCTTTTCTACAAAGGCAAGGACCCGGTCCAAGGTATCATGCTTAGTCCAGTACGTTTCAATCTTTTTCCTTCCTGCCGGCATTTCATCGATGATGGATACGTCCATTTCGCCGAATGCCGTAATCGCCAATGTTCTTGGTATCGGGGTAGCCGTCATGAACAGTACATCAGGGCTTTCCCCTTTTTCCCGAAGAATCCGTCTCTGTTCCACACCAAAACGGTGCTGTTCATCGGTAATTACAAGACCCAGGTTGTGAAAGTTCACTTCGTCCTGGATAAGAGCATGGGTGCCTATTAAAATATGAATCTCACCAGAAGCCAGCCGTTCAAGGATTTCCCTTCTCCGCTTACCTTTGACGGAGGAAGTCAGCAGGGCTATTTCAATGCCATGCGGATTCAGCATTTCGTAAAGGGAGGATGCATGCTGTTCGGCCAGGATTTCTGTCGGCACCATAAGGGCACCCTGATAGCCCGCACTGTGGGAAGCAAACAAACCGACAGCTGAGACGACTGTCTTGCCCGAACCTACATCTCCCTGAAGCAGCCTGTTCATCCGATAAGGCGATTTCATATCGGAGAGGATTTCGTTTACCACCCGTTTTTGGGCACCAGTGAGCGGAAAGGGCAGGCCCTCAATGAATGCCTTTAACCGGGCAATTTTATAGTCCTGCCTCATCCCCTGCGACTGCTCACGCTGCACTTTCCGGATCGCCTGCATCTTCAGCTGGAATAATAGAAATTCTTCATATACTATCCTGCGCCTTGAATGTTTTAAATCTCTCTCACCTGCCGGAAAATGAAGTGCCCGGAACGCATCCTTCCGCGGCAAAAGCTTATATTCTGTCAAAAGTTCTAGAGGCAGGATTTCATGGATTTCATGGCCAAATTCATTGAATGCAGCAGCCAGGTAGCGCCGGAGGCTTTTGACGCTCAGTTCGCCCTTGACGGCATACACCGGTTCAAAGTTATGTTCCCGTTCTGCGGTGCCTGCTGAATGCTCAGAAATGGTGATTGTCTGACGGTGCTTGTCCCACTTTCCCGTTACCGTGATGTGCTGCCCGATGGAAAATTTCTTCTTCAGATAGGGCTGATTGAAGAAGGTTCCGGTAATCAAGTAGCGCCCAACTAAAATCCGGAGTGTCAGCCTTGATTTTTTCTTCCCAAAATAAACAAGAGAAGGCTCGCTGTGCACGACCCCTTCCACAGTTACCCTCTCTTCATGCTCTACTTCCGCCAGGTCCTTCAAGCGGTAATCCTCATAACGATATGGAAAATGCTCAAAGAGATCCATCACACTGTATATCTGCATGTCATTCAATTGGGCTGCTGTTTCCTCCCCTACCCCTTTGACCGTGTTAACTGGAAGCTTGGTTAAATCGTTCACTTTTTCTTCTCTTCCAATGAGATGCCAAAGATTTTAGCTTCCAGCTCCCGTCCGGTCGGAGTCGCAGCAAGGCCGCCAAGTGCTGTTTCACGAAGCGCAGATGGCATGGAAAGGCCAATTTTATACATCGCTGATATTACTTCATCACATGGGATGCGGCTTGTGATCCCGGCAAGTGCCATATCGGCAGCCACCATGGCATTGGCTGCGCCCATGGCATTTCTTTTTACACACGGTACTTCAACCAGTCCTGCTACCGGGTCACATACAAGGCCAAGCATATTCTTGAGCGTGATTGCCATTGCCTCGGCACTCTGCGAAGGTGTTCCGCCGGCAAGCTCGACAATGGCCGCTGCAGCCATGCCGGCAGCCGATCCGACTTCAGCCTGGCAGCCGCCCGCGGCGCCTGAGATGGAAGCATTATTTGCAACAACAAAGCCAAATGCCCCTGAAGCGAATAAAAATTCAATCATTTGTTCCCGGGTTGGCTTCAGTTTGTTCTTCACGGCAAACAAGGTACCTGGCACAACCCCGGCAGACCCGGCGGTCGGAGTGGCGCAGATTGTACCCATCGCCGCATTTACTTCATTGGTCGCAACCGCCTTGCTGACTGCATCCAACAGGACTTCTCCCGAGAGGAAATTCCCTTTCTTGATGTACTCCTGCATAAGGACTGCATCGCCGCCTGTCAGGCCGGAATGAGACTTCACTCCATTCAGTCCCTTTTCAATCGCCTTTTCCATGACTTCCAGGTTTTTATCCATCAAGCCGACAACTTCATCCCATGTCCGGCCGGTGACTTGCATTTCCTGTTCAATCATAATATGGGAAATCTTTTTCCCCTGGCTTTCTGCCAGTTCCACTAATTCTGCTACGTTCCTGAACATATGGCTACCTCTCTTAATCTACAATTTTAGTTACATTTTTTATATTTGGAAGCGCTTTTATTTCATCCATTACCACTATATCTATATTTTGATCCACTTCAATCGTCATTAACGCCATTTTCCCTTTTTCCTTACGCGAAACATCCATGTGGGCAATATTGATTTTATGCTTGGCCAGGACAGCGGCTACTGCGGCAATCGCCCCGAACCTGTCTTCATGAACCACGAGTATGGCAGGGTCATGTCCGGTCAGCTTCAATTCAAAGCCATTAAGCTCGATGATCTCAATTTTTCCTCCGCCGATCGAAATGCCGACAAGCTCGAGTTCGCCATCCCCATCACCGATACGGATTCTCGCAGTATTAGGATGTTCGGTTATCTCTTCTTCTTCGCTGAAGGTAATTTTCATCCCTTTTTCCCCGGCAAGGTCCAGGGCTTCAATGATGCGCTCATCAAAGGTATCGAAGTCCAGCAGTCCCCCGACCACAGCCACATCCGTTCCATGGCCCTTATATGTTTTGGCAAATGAGCCATAAAAGGAGATTTCTGCCCACTGCGGCTCCCGGCCGAACAGGCTGCGCGCCATCCTGCCGATCCTGGCAGCTCCTGCAGTATGTGAACTCGAAGGGCCGATCATAATCGGTCCAATAATGTCAAACACGCTTTTATATTTCATTCTGGTTTCCTCCCAGAGACTGTTATTTTAAAAAATACGGCAAGAAAAGCATAACGGAAAAAATGGAATTAGAAAAGCTTTTTACACATAGAAAAGAACTGGCCCCGCTAGAGCCAGTCCCACTTAAAATCATATCATGCCGGTACGCATTTATTCAATGGAGAAGATAAAAGGATAGAGCGGCTGTTTTCCATTGTGCACTTCAACTTCCAGATCTTCAAAAAGATCCTCGCAATAGCCCTGGATTTCTTCAACTTCTTCCTCATTGGCTTCTTCGCCGTAAATGATAGTCAGAATCTCGGCATCATCATCAAGCATGGAAGCAAGAAGTTCCTTTGCTGCCTGAAGCTTATCCTGGTTCTTGACAGTGATTTTACCCTCTGCAATCCCCATGAAGTCTCCTGTTGAAATATCGAGACCGTCAATTTGTGTATCTCTTACTGCGTAAGTGATCTGACCGGTCTTCACATGGCCCAGAGCTTCATTCATATTGTCTTCATTTTCCGAAACCGAAGATGCCGGATTGAAAGCAAGCAGTGCTGTCATTCCCTGCGGCACTGTTTTAGAAGGGATGACAATCACCTTCTCTTCAGCCACCTCTGCTGCCTGCTGGGCTGCCATAATGATATTCTTGTTGTTAGGAAGGATGATGATATTTCGTGCGTTGGCTTCCTTAATGGCCTGAAGAATATCCTCTGTGCTCGGATTCATGGTCTGTCCGCCCTCAATCACCGACTTAGCACCGATGCTTTTGAAGAGATCGCGGATGCCTGAGCCCATGGCAACTGCAACTACACCGAATTCCTCTTTCTCAAGAGGTGCTGTCCTTGAAAGGTCGTTATGTGTTTCGCCGACGATGGATTCGTGCTGCTGGCGCATGTTGTCGATCTTGATTTTAATCAGGCTTCCGAAGTTCTGTCCATAAGACAGGCACTCACCAGGCTGTTCCGAGTGAATGTGAACTTTCACTATTTCCTCATCAGAGACAACAAGCAGAGAATCACCGTATCCGCTTAAATGGTTCCGGAAGTCCTCTTCGGAAAAAGGATTCTTTGAAAGCTTGTCATCCTCAAACTTGACCATGAACTCTGTGCAGTAGCCGAATTCTATATCGGCTGTATTGATATGTCCCTGAACAGATTTATGGTGTTCGGCGCTGACCAGTTCGTCCATGGTAGCATGTGCGTGAGGAGTGCCTTCAATTTCCTCGCCTTTCAATTCAGCAAGAAATCCTTCATAAACGAAAAGAAGCCCCTGACCGCCGCTGTCTACCACGCCTACTTCCTTCAGTACCGGCAGAAGATCTGGAGTCCTGTTTAAAGAAGCCCTCGCTTCCTTGACGATATGCTCCATCACGGTCACAATATCTTCTTTTTCCTTTGCAGAAGAAACCGCAGCACGGGCTGCGTCCTTGGCAACAGTAAGGATTGTTCCTTCGACCGGCTTCATGACAGCTTTATAGGCAGTCTCCACTCCCGCCTCAAATGCAGATGCAAATTCCTTGCTGTTGATGAATGGCTTGCCTTCTATTGATTTAGCAAAACCGCGGAACAGCTGGGAAAGGATGACACCGGAGTTTCCCCGGGCTCCCATAAGCAGGCCTTTTGCAAGGGCATTCCCCACTTTTCCGATATGGTCCTGAACATTATTTTTCACTTCTTTTGCACCCGACGTCATGGACAGGTTCATATTGGTACCAGTATCCCCATCAGGAACAGGGAAAACGTTCAATGCGTCCACATAATTTGCATTTGCCGTAAGATTATTGGCCCCTTTGAGCACCATCTCGGCGAAACGTTTTCCATCTAAGCTAGTAATTGACACGAATGTTTCCTCCTTACTAAGGGTTCGTTACACGAACTCCCTGCACAAAAATATTAACGGAATCAACTTCCAGACCCATTGTTTTGTCCAGGGTGTACTTTACTTTTGATTGAACATTATGAGCTATTTCAGAGATTTTCGTGCCATAGCTGACGATTATGTACATATCAATATGAACCTGTTCATTCTCCTGACGTACAATAACTCCTTTTGTGAAATTCTCTCTGCGGAGTATCTCAGCTATACCATCTTTTAATTGTTTCTTGGAAGCCATACCCACGATCCCATAACAATCAATTGCCGCCCCGCCCGCTATGGTGGCAATCACGTCATTGGATATATCTATTTGACCGAACTTATTATTTAACTCTATGGACATAGTATCTTCCCCTTCCTGAGAAAAACTCATTAGCTACAGACCATTGTACTATAGTAACATCAGATTTGAAAGTCCAACAGTGCTCATGTTTATTATAAAGCAAGGCTCCATTCTGTGTGTCAAGGTTCTTTTCTTGAAAGTAGTTATCAGAACTATTGCATTCTGCTTTTATGTATGTTAAATTATTAAAGTGTTTCTAAAGACTTAAGAGAATTATAAATAACTTAAGCATGTTCGTAGTTAGGAGGGAATAAAATCATGGCACGCAAATGTGTAATCACAGGCAAAGGAACTCGTTCCGGCAACAGCCGCTCACACGCAATGAACGCTAACAAACGTACTTGGGGTGCTAACCTTCAAAAGGTTCGTATTCTAGTTGACGGAAAACCAAAACGTGTATACGTTTCTGCAAGAGCTCTAAGATCAGGCAAAGTAGAACGCGTATAAAACGACGGCATCCAGCAGGGTGCCTTTTTTGTTTTCAGTATAAACCCCGATGCTTTATTCAGGCCCGGGATTCTCCAAATGCTGCAGTTTAGTAGAAATCAGACAATTTTGCAGGGTTATGTTGATTAAGTCCATATAATTGTGTAAAAAGAAAGAGTCATTTTATTCACTCTTGGCAACACTGTTTTCAACCACGATAAACAATGAAAAGAGGAATATAAATGACTCAGTTACAGTTTAGCCTAAATATGGACGATTTAAAAGAATCGATTGTTAACTCAAACCTTGATATGGTTGTAAAATCCGCACTGGTCCTGGTACTCAATGAAATCATGGAAAAGGAAAGGGACGATCATCTTAAGGCGGGTGCCTATGAACGCTCTCCAGAGCGTCAGGATTATCGAAACGGCTACTATGAACGTGAGTTATTGCTTGGAATTGGCAAGCTTAAGCTCAAGGTGCCCCGGACTCGTAACGGAGAGTTTTCCACGTCTATTTTTGAAAAGTATGCTCGCTGTAATCAGGCACTGATGCTTTCCATGCTAGAGATGGTTATTAACGGAGTCTCCACCCGTAAGGTCACTAACATTGTTGAGCAGCTTTGCGGTGAAAATGTTTCAAAATCATTTGTATCTTCCCTCACCCAAAAGCTCGATCCCATTATTAATGATTGGGCTAAGCGCCCGTTAAATGTCATGTACTATCCCTATGTATTTGTAGATGCCATGTATATAAAGGTCCGTGAACACAAAAGGGTAGTATCCAAAGCTGTCTATATCGCAACTGCTATCACAGAGAAGAACACACGCGAAATTCTTGGTCTGAGTGTTGATCACGCCGAAGACTTTGAGAGCTGGAGCCGTTTCTTCCAACAGTTGAAGTCCCGTGGCCTCCAATCACCCAAACTGGTCATCTCAGATGCCCATCTGGGCCTGCAAAAGGCAATACAGCGTGACTTTATCGGAACCGCCTGGCAGAGGTGTACCGTACATTTTAAACGCAATATCACCAGCAGCCTGGCTAAGAAAGACACCGCAGAGATACGCACCATGATCAAACGGGTTTTTGAAGCTGTGACTATAGAGGATGCACGCCGATTTAAGGATGAATTACTAAAAAAATTTGAAGAGGAACCTAAGTTTGACAAAGCCCTAACCACATTAGATGACGGCTTCGAAGATGCCATTCAATACTTGGACTTTCCAGAGAATATACATCCCCACATCCGAAGTACCAACTCACTCGAAAGGCTGAACCAGGAAGTTCGAAGAAGGGAAAAAGTAATCCGAATCTTTCCCAATACACAATCTGCTTTTCGATTGACTGGAGCGGTACTTATGCAATATCAAGACGTCTACTCCAAAAGGAAGACATTAAGCCGCTAAGACAGCTTTATTTTTTCGCTCCACTTCCATCTTGGAAGGATCACATATCCGGAGAGGGCTGTCAAAGTGAGGAGCCTTTGACAGCCCTCTCCGGATATGTAGAAAAAACACCATGGAAGTTTCGCAAAAAAAATGTAATGGTAGTGCAATTGATTAAACAATTAAATAAGTGAAAACAGTTGTAGTTAAATTTACACAATTGTATGGACTTGACTGTTATGTTTGGGCTCGGCGAGTAAATTTCCTTTTTCCGCGAGTAAGCCGCCCGGTTCGGCGGGTAAATTCCCTTTTTCCGCGAGTAAGCTGCCCGGTTCGGCGAGTAAATTTCCTTTTTCCGCGAGTAAACTGCCCGGTTCAGCGGGTAAATTCCGTTTCCGCGAGTAATCCTCTGCATCCGGTCAGTAAATAGCAAAATTTATGCTGTTTCCTTCTCTTTTCTGATGCCCTGCTGTGATGACAGTATCTATATCAGTCCTGCTGTCAGCCTTTCAGCCAAAACGCTGCGAAATTCCTAAATCTGCTATTCTTCTTAAGCTGTTCCGTCAAAAGTTATCTTCTCCCAAAGCCCCTGCACCTGCCTCCATGGAAAAAACACCCCCATCCATCCTACATGAGGGTGTCCATCATGAATTCATAAATTAATTAGTGCGCGCACTACTCTTTTTTGAACATTCCCAGACAGGCCCTAACCAAACCGCCCAAGAATCTTGGTAGTTTAATCGTATAAAATTTCATAAAGCCCCTCCTCACAAAATCTCACACTGATTATTCAACTTATTAGCGGATATAGGAAGAGATATCCACTCTTATAAGAGTGATTTAATCGCTGCTTCTTACCACCAATAATATGCCTTCCTTGAATGAAAAAGTACCTTCTTCATACAGAAGTTCATTACTAATACATAGTGTGGACCCGAGCTTTATATTCCTGTTTTCGAGAGGGTACTTGAATCTTTTCAGGGTAATTGCTTTTACCTCAGGCGTGAGGGGGATAAAAGAAATATATTTTTTATCTTCTTCCTTCGTCAAAGTATAGGTGCCGGGTCTGGCGGCAAAGATCCGGTTGGTTTTATCAACCATGCAGATTCTTGTGCCCGGTTCGTCCTGGATATGGCGGGCAAGGAGCTGGATGTTGCCCAGATAATGGTCGGCTCTGCCTCCGGTTGCGCCGAATAACAGGATTTCATCCGGCTTTTGCCCCGCTGCCCATTCAAGCGCGATTTCAAGGTCAGTCTGGTTCTTTTCAGCGGGATACATGTTGAGGTGTACGAGCTTTTCACGCATGAGGCTGAGTTCAGCTTCTGTGACTGAATCGAAGTCCCCAAAAGCTTCTGAAGGGGGAATTCCCATTGACAGAAGGTGATGGACTCCCCTGTCGACCCCAGCCCAGATTATGCCGCTTTCGTTCATGTTATTCAGATCAGGGACATATTGGATGGGTCCTCCAGCCAGGATGTATATTTTCAAAAGAATTCCCCCTACGAAAAAGAGACTGATCATCAGCCTCTTTACGATTTTTCTACCCTTTCAAAACTGCGATAGCTTTAGAGCGGTCGGATTCATCATAGACAGCCGACCCAGCTACTAAAATGGTGGCACCATGGTCGATGCATTGGCCGGCTGTTTCTTTGTTCACACCGCCGTCCACCTCGATTTCAAGGGAGTGGAGACCCAGCTTGTCTGCCATCTCCCTGACTTGCTTAATTTTCTTGAGCACACGCGGTATGAAGGACTGGCCCCCAAACCCGGGATTCACGCTCATGAGCAGCACCATATCGAGGTCTTCGAGGACATGCTGTATCATCTCTACAGGCGTAGCAGGATTCAGTACCACCCCTGCTTTTACACCAAGGGACTTGATGAAAGAAATGGTCCTGTCGAGATGTATGCAGGCTTCTGCATGAACGGTAATATAGTCTGCCCCTGCATTGGCAAAGGCCTCGATATACCGGTCAGGGTCCTCGATCATTAAGTGTACATCAAGCGGAAGCTTCGTGATCGGGCGGATAGCCTCCACAATCAGGGGACCGATGGTGATGTTCGGAACAAAATGTCCATCCATCACATCCACATGGATCAGATCCGCCCCTCCCCGTTCTACATCCTTTATCTCTTCACCCAGCCTGGAAAAATCAGCTGATAGTATGGATGGCGCTATTTTCACCATAATATATTAATACCTCGGCTTTCGGTCTCTAATTTCCTGCAGGAATTCCAGATAGTGCTCATAACGGTAAGATGGCAGCTCACCGGATTCATAGGCCGCCTTAACGGCGCATTTGGGCTCCTTGTCATGCAGGCAGCCCCGAAACTTGCATTGCTCGCTGATTTCCCTTATATCCGGAAAACAAAAAGAAAGTTCCTCCAGTTCAACATTGGTAAATTCAAGAGAGCTGAAACCCGGAGTATCTGCCACCAGGCCGCCGCTGATATGAATCAGCTCAACATGCCTTGTTGTATGCTTTCCCCGCCCTAAATGCTGGGAAATATGATTTGTCTTAAGATCAAGCCCCGGGCGCAGGGCATTCAGCAGTGTGGATTTCCCTACACCGGACTGTCCGGCCACCACGCTCGTTCTGTCTTGTATATATGGCCGGAGCTTTTCTACGCCTTCCTGTGTGACTGAAGAAGTCGCCACCACCGGGTAGCCGATAGCCGAATATTCCTTAATGTACGCATGGATGGCAGCAAGCGCATCCGCATCAAGCAGGTCCACCTTCGTAATGCAGATGACCGGGCTGATATGATTGGCTTCGATCAGCACCAGGAACCGGTCCAGGAGGACGGTGCTGAAGCCCGGCTCCACGGCCGAGAAGACAAGGATGGCCTGATCTACATTCGCAATCGGCGGCCGGATCAATTCATTGAATCTTTTCTTGATTTCAAGAACATAGCCTTCTTTATCATTGTCGGCCTGATATACCACTTCATCACCTACCAAGGGTGTTATTTTATCTTTTCGAAATGTTCCTCTGCCCCGGCATTGTACGAGCTGCTCTCCATCAAGAACATAATAAAACCCGCTGAGAGCTTTGACTATTTTGCCAACTGGCATATTTTCCCTCCTTTTTTTCGCGACGCATCCTTAAGGCGCCCTTTCCTGATTATGAATCTTCCCCGGGATAAGGTATCGAGTCTTCCTCGATCACACTGTTATCCCGCATTATTCTATAAACTGCCTCTTTTCCAGGAGCCACTGTGAAGGTAAGCTTCTTCTTAAGGGTATTGGTGATGGTGAATTCATCAAATGGTTCGTTGATGCTGTTTGTAAGATCCCCTATAAAGATTTGGATGGCCTGTGGCTGCCCGGCAGCTTCAGATGAATACTCAATGGTGATTTCTTTGCTTACTTCCTTTGGCGGCGGTTCTTCTTTGCCTTTAGAAATAATTACTTTAACTTTATCGCCTTTTACAACCTGAGATTCAGGGGCAGGTTCCTGGGAGATCACCAATCCCTCAGGCACCTCATCACTGTATTCTTCCCCTGCAATTTCGATGTCTAATCCATTTATCGATCCATATTCCTCAAGATTTTGCTTATTGTACTGACTTAAATCCTTGAGCCCGATTTTAGGGGGACCGGAGCTGATTGTAAAATCCAGCTCTGTCTCGGATGGCACAACCATGGTCCCCGGAGCAGGGTCCTGGTCGAGAATCGTGCCGGGTTCACTATCATCTGTCTGCGGGTTGACCTGGGGCTCTTTATAGCCCTGGCTTTCAAGGAGGGCCTTGATGTCATCGATATTCCGGCCGGCATAATCAGAGAGCTCGCTCTTTTTCTTGCCGCTGCTGATGATGATATCGATTTCCTTGCCTTCTTTTACACTGGTACCGATTTCAGGGCTGGTTTTGATTACATGATTCTGTTCAATCTGATCATCGGACATTTCTGTTGTTGTCCCAACCTTGAAGCCTTTTTCGTACAGCATACTCATCGCCACATCAAGCTTTTTCCCCTTGATGTCCGGAACCTTCACGTCCTTAGGCTCCATCATTTGCGGGAGGACAGTAACGGCAAGCACCCCAAGCAGGATCAAAACAAGAAAAGAGGAAATAAGGACCGCAGGCCATCTCTTTTTCTTCTTTTCTCCCTTTGCACTATCCTTACTCTTAATCTTCTTTTTTTCCTTACCCTGGACGTCAGGAAACTCTGCTGTACCTGCAGGCTCACTTTCTGCACCCCTGATAAGAGTCTCACCAAGATCCTGTACGTTATGGTCCGGCATGATCACAGGAATTGCTTTTGTAGCATCCTCATCTTCCGGCACATGAAAGGGGGCTTCATTTTTCCTGGCAGGGTCCAGTGCAGACCTCAAGTCTTCGGCCATTTCCTCTGCTGACGAATAGCGGTGATAGGAGTCCTTTGAGGATGCTTTAAGCACGCAATTAGCTACGCTCTGCGGAATATCAGGCGCCCATCTCTTCGGTGAAGGCATCTCAGACTGCAGGTGCTTCAATGCAATGGAGATGGCGGATTCCCCTGAAAAAGGCAGCCTCCCAGTCAACAGTTCAAACATGACGATTCCAAGTGAATAAATATCAGAGGTTTTATTCGCCATGCCTCCCCTCGCCTGTTCCGGGGAAAGATAATGTACCGAACCCAGTACTGCATTCGTCTGGGTGATGCTTGTCGAACTAAGGGCCATGGCGATTCCAAAGTCCGTAATCTTTACTGTTCCATGGCTGTCTATAAGGATATTCTGCGGCTTTATGTCCCTGTGGATGATTCCGTATTGATGGGCATGGGCAATAGCTGAGGTAATCTGTTCCATGATGTTAATGGCCGTTTCAACAGGGATCGGAAAATGCTGCTGTATGTATTGTTTAAGGGTAAGTCCTTTCACATACTCCATGACAATATAATAGATGTCATCCTCCACACCCACATCATAAATGCTGACAATGTTTGGGTGGGCCAGGCTTGTTGCCGAATGGGCTTCACGGTTGAACCTTTTTATGAATTCATCATCATTGGAAAAATCCATGCGCAGTATTTTCAATGCCACTTCCCGTTCGAGGATCATATCCCGCGCCAGGTAGACATTGGCCATTCCACCTCCGCCGATCATTTCGATGATCTTGTAGCGGCCGCTTATTCTTTTTCCAATCAGCATTTAATTCACCCGCTTTCACTTTCATCTGTAAAATGCACAAGGACAAGGGTGATATTATCCTCGCCGCCGTTTTCAATGGCCAGTTTAACCATTTCCTCAGATTTGGCTTCAAGGTTTATGCTGGATTGTATAATTTCCTGCAGCTTCTGCTCGCTCACTTTATTGGAAAGACCATCTGAACAAAGCAGGAGTGTGTCATTTCCCTGCATTGTCCGGATTGCTGTATCGATCTCTACATGTTTTTCAGTTCCAAGTGCTCTCAGCAATACATTTTTCCTCGGATGGTGCTCGGCTTCTTCCCTGGTAAGTTCACCGCACCTGACCAGTTCATTGACAAGTGTGTGGTCTTCGGTCAGATGGATGAGCCTGCCTTCAGTCGACATATAGCCGCGGCTGTCCCCAACATGGGCTATGGACGCAAACGATTCTGTGCAGACTGCTGCAACAATCGTGGTTCCCATTCCCTCACATTCAGGATTGGCGAGTGAATGCCTGTAAATCAGATCATTCACTTTTACGATATGGGTTCTGAGCCAGTCCTCAGCGTCTTCGATATCTGAAAAATCTCCTGTTTCTCCCCAATATTCCTGCAAGCTGTCGATGGCCATCCTGCTGGCGACATCCCCGGCTCTATGACCTCCCATTCCATCTGCAATGGCAGCAAGAATAATTCCGCTTGAATTGGTGAAGACTCCGCCATTATCTTCGTTAAGCTGGCGGAGTCTCCCACGGTCTGTTTTAAAAACCGCTTCCATCCTTTCACCTCGTCTCTTCTTTTCGCTCCTTGGCTCTCAGCTGCCCGCAGGCTGCGTCGATATCATGGCCCTGTTCTCTGCGGATGGTTACATTTACTCCAGCGTTCTTCAATGTTTTTTCAAACTCAAAGATCTGCTCGCGAGGTGTTCTTACATAGTTGCGTTCAGGCACATAATTTACAGGAATCAAATTCACATGGCACTTCAGACCTTTAATCAGTCTGGCAAGCTCTTCTGCATGCTCCACCTGATCATTCACGCCGCCGAATAATCCATATTCGAAACTGACACGCCTGCCTGTTTTATTGACATAATATTCAACAGCTTCGATCAGATCCGGAAGTTTATATGCGCGGTTGATCGGCATAAGGGAGCTTCTGATATCATTGTTAGGTGCATGAAGGGAAATGGCAAAGTTGATCTGCATCTTTTCATCGGCAAATTTGTAAATCTTCGGAATGATGCCGCTCGTGGATACCGTGATATGGCGGGCTCCGATATTCAATGCCTTTTCATGATTGATGATCTTCAGGAATGACAGCATTTCATCATAATTGTCGAAAGGCTCGCCAATCCCCATAATTACGACAGAACTCACCCGCTCATTTGTCTCATCAAGCGCCTTCTGTACTTTTACGACCTGAGCAACGATTTCTCCTGCTTCTAAGTTCCTTTTTAATCCGCCCAGTGTAGAGGCACAGAACGTACACCCTATCCGGCAGCCTACCTGTGTGGTGACACAGATGGAGTTACCGTATTCGTGCCTCATCAAGACCGTTTCAATCGAGTACCCATCATGAAGCTCAAACAAAAATTTAATGGTACCGTCACTTGAAGTCTGCTGGATCAGGGTATTAAGTGTCGTCAGCGAGAAACTTTCCTCCAGCTTTTCCCTTAACTCTTTGGATAGATTGGTCATTTCTCCAAACGCAGTAGCGCGCTTGATGTAGAGCCAGTCATAGATCTGCTCAGCCCTGAAGGCCTTTTCTCCCTTCTCTGTCAGCCATTCTCTTATTTCATGCAATTCAAGTGAATAGATGGATGGTTTTTGGTTCTCCTGCTGCGGTTTTCTCTTCAATGTATTTTCCAATTTACTTCACCTTCCTTTTAAAACTTGCTATAAAGAATCCATCGCTTCCGAAATCCTGGGGCAGTACCTGGATCATATGGCCGCTGACGAGAGGCTGTGCCGGTAACGGAAGCCTTTCGCGAAGACTGAGGTCTTCCTCGAATTCCGGATGTTCCTCTAAAAATCGCTGTGCCACATTTTCATTTTCTTCCTTATCCACGGTACATGTACTGTACACCAGGGTGCCCCCTTTTTGGACAAGCGGGGCAGCTGCATCCAGCAGTTCAAGCTGTATGCCTGCCAGAGATGCAATATCTTTTTCGGTTTTTGTATATTTAATGTCAGGCTTCCTGCGCATCACTCCGAGCCCGGAGCACGGTGCATCGATCAGGATACGGCTGAATTGGCCGAGCCCGAAAATTTCCTGAACCTTTTTGCTGTTATACACCCTGGTCTTGATGTTAGTCAGTCCCAGCCGCTCTGCCTGCTCATTGATGAGCTTGACTTTATGCTCGTGGAGATCGAGTGCCACCACCCGTCCCTTATCCGAGAGCCTCTCGGCTATATGGGTGGACTTACCTCCAGGGGCGGCACAGGCATCAAGAACCTGCTCATCTCCTTCTGCGCCGAGGGCATACCCCACAAGCATGGAACTTTCATCCTGTATGGTGAAAAAGCCTGCATTGAATGCCTCAGAGTGGGTAAGATTCCCCCTGAGCGCCTTTATTCCATCGGGCGTGACCTGGCTTGCCTCCACCTCGAATCCTTCTTCGCGAAGAAGGCTCAATGCCTCATTCCTCGCAGCTTTCCGGATGTTGACCCTTGCTGTCTGAACAGGTGCAAGCAGATTCTCCATACACATTTCATAGGTTTTTTCATAGCCGAATTGTTCGACCCAGCGTTCCACGATCCATTTTGGATGGCTTGTTTCAATCGAGATTCTTTCGGTTCTGTCTTTGATTTCATCGAGCGGCAAAATTCCTTTGCGCTGTATGTTCCTAAGAACTCCATTGACCATGGAGGTATTGCCCTTATGGCCCCTCTTTTTTGCAATTTCCACCGCTTCAAACAGCACGGCATGGTCAGGAATTTTGTCCAGGTAGATCATTTGATAGAGCGACAGGCGCAGCAGATTCACGATCCAGCCCTGCGTTTTGTTGAATTTAACAAACGGGCTTAAATAAAAATCGAGCGTCATTTTCCGCTGGATAGTGCCATATGTCAGCTCAGTCAGGAGCCCTGCATCGAGTCCTGAAAGCTTATGTTTTGTAATCATTTTGTTCAGGAGGAGATTGCTGTAGGACTGGTTCCTTTCAACCGAGTCCAGGACTTCAAGCGCAATCTGCCTTACTGATTTTTTATTAGTTGTCATGTTCGTCTCCCAGCTTCATGCCTGGCTTAAGGCTTGCACCTGATCCGCGGAGGAAATCCAGGGCATTCATCCTCTTTTTCCCCGCAGGCTGCAATTCAGTTATCTTGATTCCGGTGCCGTTGCCTGTCCCAACCACAATGCCGTCCTCATCCAGACTGATGATCTCTCCGGCACCGGCTTTTATGTCATTCTTTATCTTTTGGGAATTCCACAGTTTCCATACTTCGGTTCCAAAAACCGTGTAGGCGGCCGGCCAAGGATTCAGCCCCCGGATATGGTTGAAGATTTCCTCGCCGGTTTTAGTCCAATCCACTTTTTCCTGCTCACGTTTGATATTGAAGGCAAATGTTGCCTTTGATTCATCCTGTGGAACCGGGGTGATTTCACCCTTCAACAGCTTTGGCAGTGTGTCGGATAGCAGGTCTGCACCAGCCGCGCTCAGCTTCTCAAACAGTGTGCCCACATTATCCTCTTCTTCAATCGCTATTTCCGTCTGGGCGAGGATGTCCCCGGCATCAAGCTTTTCAGCCATATACATGATGGTGATCCCTGTTTTTTCTTTGCCCTGGAGGATGGCGTAATGGATGGGCGCCCCGCCCCTCAGTTCAGGCAGCAGGGAAGCATGGACATTGATGCATCCGAATCCGGGTGCATCCAATAGCCGTTTGGGCAGGATCTGGCCGTAGGCGGCCGTGACAATAAGATCCGGCTTTACGGATAGGACTTCATCCAATTCCTCTTCATTGCGGATTTTTTCCGGCTGGAATACCTTGATGCCGTGCTTTTGTGCCTCGACCTTGACCGGAGTCGGAGTCAGGACCCTTTTTCTGCCGACTGGACGGTCAGGCTGTGTCACGACGGCGGCTACTTCATAGCCGTCTTCGATGATCCTCCGTAATACAGGGACCGAGAAATCCGGGGTTCCCATAAATACAATCTTAGTCATGCTCCTCCACCCCTTCTAGTTCTTTTTCGGTCAAGTAACGGCTTACCTTGGAGGTAAACAGCACACCATCAAGGTGATCCATTTCATGCTGGATTGCCCTGGCAAGGAAATCATCCGCCTTTAATTCAAACGGCCTTCCTTTGCGGTCCTGGGCCTTAATTTTTATTTTATAAGGGCGCTCCACTTCACCGAACAGTCCAGGAAAACTCAGGCATCCCTCCGGCCCTGACTGGTCTCCCTCAACACTTACGATCTCTGGATTGATCAGTTCAATTCTCCCGTTTTCATCGCCAATATCCACAACGGCAATCCGCTGGGAAGAGCCGATCTGGGGTGCGGCAAGGCCCACCCCATCCGCTTCAAGCATGGTTTCATACATATTATTTAAAAGTTTAGCCAGCTTTTTATCAAAAACTTCAACTTTTTCGCATTTTTGTTCTAAAATCCGGTCTGGATAAAGCACAATCGGTAATATTGCCAAGGTAATAAATTCCTCCTGACAGCCTACATTAACATGTAAGGATTTAAATCAACCGCAATCTGCAGTCCATCCTGGCTGGTTTCTTTCTGATAATGATCTACAATTTTCTTCAGCATTTTCCTTAATTCCGGCTCACGCTTGTATTTTATCAAACATTGGTACCGATATCTATCGTTGACACGGCTTATCGGCGAAGCGACCGGCCCAAGGACCGCAGAATCTCCGCTCAGGCCCGTGCTGAGAAATTTTGTTATTCGTTCCGTCACCGAAACGGCCTTCATCAAATCCTCATGAGAAACGGTTACCATGGCCAGATAATAATAAGGAGGATATTTGCTAAGCTTCCTTAAGCGCATTTCCTGCTCATAAAAAGCATCAAAATCCTGTTCGGCAGAAAGCTCGACACTATAGTGTTCAGGTGTGTACGTCTGGATGATCACTTCCCCTGGCAGCTGGTGCCTGCCAGCCCTGCCGCTGACCTGTGTCAAAAGCTGGAACGTTTTCTCGGAGGCCCTGAAATCGGGCAGGTGAAGCATAGTATCGGCTGATAGAACCCCTACCAGTGTTATATTCGGGAAATCCAGTCCTTTGGCAATCATCTGGGTTCCGAGCAGAATATCAGCCTGTCCTTCCTGAAAGGCACGAAGCAGCTTTTCATGGGACCCTTTCTTTCCGGTCGTATCCACATCCATCCGGATTACCCTTGCTTCGGGCAGGATCTTGCCAAGCTCGTCCTCAACCTTCTGTGTTCCCGTCCCAAAAAAACGGATATGATCACTCTGGCATTCAGGACAGTGGGATGGCATCGGTGCTTCGAAGCCGCAGTAATGGCATTTCATCTGATGGTTATATCTATGATAAGTCAGCGAGATATCACAATGGGGACAATCAAGGACTTTGCCGCAGTCGCGGCACATCACAAATGAGGAATGGCCTCTCTTGTTAAGGAATAATACCGTTTGCTCTTTTTTGGCCACCCTGTCCTTCAATTTCTCAAAAAGCTTGCTTGAGAACATGGACCTGTTCCCTCCGCGAAGCTCTTCTCTCATGTCCACGATCTCAACCTCAGGCAGGACGGCCTCGTTCATCCGGTGCCGCAGCGTAAGGAGGGTGTATACTTTTTTTTGAGCGCGGGCGAAGGTTTCAAGCGAAGGGGTGGCACTGCCAAGTACCACGGGGCAGCCGTGGCGCCTGCTTCTTCTGATGGCCACATCCCGGGCATGATATCTTGGATTTTCTTCCTGTTTGTAGCTTGACTCATGCTCTTCATCAATGATGATAATGCCAAGGTTTTCGAACGGGGCAAAAATGGCTGACCTGGCGCCCACGACAACTTTTACTTCTTTGCGCTGGATTTTCCGCCATTCATCATATTTCTCGCCTGCTGACAGGCCGCTGTGAAGAACCGCTACTTCATTTCCAAAGCGGCCTTTGAAACGCTGAACCATCTGGGGAGTCAGCGAAATCTCCGGCACGAGCATAATCGCTTCTTTTCCCTGGCTCACACTATTCGCGATTGCCTGCAGATAAACTTCTGTCTTCCCGCTTCCGGTGATCCCATATAGGAGAAATGTACCGTCACTTTTCGTATCAATGGATTCATTGATCGGGGCCAGCGCTGCCCGCTGCTCTTCCGTCAGGACAAACGGTGATGTCTCCGCAAAAGTCCGGTTGATATATGGATCCCTGTATATTTCCTTTTCAAACTCCCGAAGGACCTTCTTATTTACCAGGCCCTTTACGGATTGCGCCGTCGTATCGGTCACTGCGATTAAGTCCTTGAGCGGTATATCCCCCGGCTTTTCAATGAAATGGGCGATGACCGCCTTTTGCTTTGCTGCATTCTGGGGCAGATTTGCGGCAAATTGCTCCAATTCTTTCCGGCTGCTGGCGGCTTCTATATACTTCAGGCGCTTTTTGTTCAATTTATTTTTCACCTGATATATCACCTCAAGCCGGCCTTCATGAAGCTCGTGCTGAAGTTTGGCAGGTGATGTGCTGTCCAGAGCTTCTTTCCAGCTTATCCGTGTTTTTGCACTGAACAGCTCCTGAACTTTTGGAGACAGCCCTTCCCTCATAGCTTCATCTACTAAATCAATGAACTTTTCATATTTGGCCTTGAGGGCAGCAGGAAGCATGGCCTGATATGCAGATATCCGGTAGCACAGCGTTTCTTCAGTCAGCCAGTCCCCAAGCTCGAGCAATTCTCCGTTCAGGACCGGCTGGAGGTCCATCGGTTCTTCGATGGACCGCAGCCTGCTGTGTTCGGACTCGGCTTTCACCTTTGAAACGAATCCCTGTATCTTCCTTGGGCCAAAGGGGACGATCACCCTCATTCCAGGTTTGATTACCCCTTCCCATTTTTCTGGTATAAGGTAATCGAATTCACGGTCCGTTTGCTTTGCCGGCACATCGACGATGACGGACGCTATTTTCATGGACATCATTCCTTTTTATTAAACAATTCTATCATCCTGCCTAATATATCGCCTGCAATGGCTGCCTTTGACTTCTGTGGTATATGGACCGGTTCCCTGCCACCTGCAAATATGGTGACAATATTGGTGTCAGTTCCAAATCCTGCCCCTTCAGATGTAACATTATTCGCAACGATCATGTCTGCATTTTTGCGTTTTAATTTACTCTGTGCATATTCCTCTACAGAGTCTGTCTCCGCTGCGAATCCAATTAACACTTTATTCCCTTTGCGGGCACCAAGCTCCATAAGGATATCGCTTGTACGTTCTAATTCAATCATTTCATCCCCAGGCTGTTTTTTCATTTTTTTCGTGCTGTAAATCTTTGGCCTGTAATCGGAAACGGCTGCTGTCATAATGACTGCATCTGCTTCCTCAAATTCTCCCATGACTGCCTCGTACATTTCCTGGGCAGATTCAACAGCGACCAGTTTGACGAAAGGAGGGGGGGCTATGGACACCGGCCCTGACACAAGCGTCACTTCTCCGCCGAGACGAACCGCTTCTGCTGCAAGGGCATAGCCCATTTTACCGCTCGAAAAGTTTGAAATGAAACGGACAGGATCAATTTTCTCACGCGTCGGCCCCGCCGTGATCAAAATTTGCTTCCCGGCAAGCGGAAGGTGTTCTCTGCCCATAAAAAAGCTCTTCACTTTTTCTACGATGGTTTCCGGCTCCTCAAGCCTTCCCCTGCCCACATAGCCGCAGGCGAGGTAGCCCTCCCCGGGTTCAATGTATTCATAGCCAAAGCTTTTCAGTATCTCCATATTCCTTTGAACTGCCGGATGGCCGTACATATGGACATTCATGGCCGGGGCAATCCAGACCGGGGCCGTGGAAGCAAGTATGGTGGTGGATATCATGTCATCTGCAATGCCGTTGGCCATTTTGCCAATGATATTGGCTGTTGCAGGGGCGACAATGATCAGGTCAGCCCAGTCAGCGAGGTCAATGTGGGCAATTTTGCCCGGGATTTTTTCATCGAAGGTATCTATAAAAACATCATTCCTGGAAAGAGCCTGAAACGTAAGCGGAGTGACAAATTTCACGGCTGATTCGCTCATGATGACCTTGACGGCCGCACCCTCCTGTACCAGCTTACTCGTAAGCGCCGCAGCCTTATAGACCGCTATCCCTCCTGAAACGCATAATAGAATCTGTTTATTCGTCAGCATGTGTTTTCCTCCAGCATTTAAACTGTCTTCATTATGAAGGATAATGACGTTTTTTTCATCTTTTTAATCTATGCGGGGAATTTTCCCGCTAAAAGAAAATAACCTGCAGAAGCAGGTTATCAAAGGTTGGAATCCTTGTGCTCGTTTTTGTAGCTTAAAATGCCTGCATGGATTTCTTCCAGCGCTTTTCCGACATTTTTATGCGAAACCGGCTTCGGCAGCTGTGTGGTTTCGTTGCTTTCCTGAAGCTGTCTTGCCCGCTTCGCTGCTACAGATACCAATGAATATTTGGAATCAATTTTATTTAATAATGAATCGATTGAAGGATATAGCATGTTCATTCACTCTCCAGCATAGTTTTGTATCTGCGTGAAACCCGCTCTCTGCGGCAGTGTTCAGCAACCACGATTGCATTGATCCGTTCGCAGGCATTCTCTACTTTATCATTTTCCACTACATAATCATATAAGTCCATCATTTCAATCTCAGCCTTGGCGGCATTCATCCTTCTGGAAATCAATTCCTCAGATTCAGTCCCTCTTGTGGTGATCCTGTTCTGAAGCTCGGTAAGGCTTGGAGGCGCAAGGAAAATGAAGAGACCGTCAGGAAACTTTTCACGCACCTGTCTTGCACCCTGCACTTCGATTTCAAGGAAAACATCCTTGCCGTCCTCCAGGGTCTGCCTGACATAATCCACTGGTGTCCCATAATAATTGCCGAC
The DNA here is from genome assembly GCF_046237605.1 of Paraperibacillus marinus. Lineage (GTDB taxonomy): Bacteria > Bacillota > Bacilli > Bacillales > DSM-1321 > Paraperibacillus > Paraperibacillus marinus. The sequence continues at coordinate 2,912,131 of NZ_CP143542.1, forward strand.
AAATTCAGCATATTCCAGGAGCTTCCCCTGCTCAATCAATTCCTCGAATTCGTCCCTTGATTTAAAGAAGTAATCGACTCCGTCTATTTCGCCTTCGCGCGGCTTTCTCGTTGTCATGGATATGGAATATTCAAAAGCAGTATCCGGCCTGCAGAAGATTTCCTTCCTTACAGTCCCCTTGCCTACTCCCGATGGTCCCGATAAAACAATTAGCAAACCCTTTTCTTTCAATTTAAGTACCTACCCTTCATCTACATTATCATCTCGGTCGTGCAACCTGGCTGCAACGGTTTCCGGCTGGACAGCTGACAGGATTACATGATCAGAATCGGTTATGATCACGGCTCTTGTCCTCCTGCCATACGTTGCATCTATTAAAGAACCCTTGTCACGCGATTCCTGGATTATCCGTTTGATCGGAGCAGATTCAGGGCTGACGATTGAAACAATCTTATTCGCGGAAACAATATTTCCAAACCCAATGTTTATCAGCTTGATAGACACCAGCGCTCCCCCATTCTATTTTGACCGTTCATCTATCTATATAAACTTACTATTCGATATTTTGAACTTGTTCCTTAATTTTTTCAAGAAGGCTTTTTATCTCGACAATAACAGCGGCCGCCTGGGAATTGTTAGCCTTCGATCCTATTGTATTGGCCTCCCGGTTCATTTCCTGGACAAGGAAATCGAGCTTTCTCCCTATCGGCTCTGATTGGGATAAAGTGTTCTCAAACTGTGCGGCATGGCTTTTCAGGCGGATGAGCTCTTCATTGATATCAGCCTTTTCTGCGAAAATAGCGGTCTCTGTGATCAAGCGGGATTCATCCACCAGACCGCCGGTATATTCAGCTATTCTATCATAAAGGCGTTTCCGATAGTTCTCATGCACAGCAGGAGCCATTAATTCAACCTTTCCAACGGCAGCGGTAATCTGGTGAAGATTCCCGAGCATATCCCGGCCAAGTTCAGCACCTTCGAGCTGCCTCATCTGAAGCAGGCTTGAAGCCGCCTCCCTGACGGCGGAAAGAACCTTTTTCTGCAATTCTTCACCAGATTCCACCTCCTCGACGACCCTGAAGATATGATCCAGCTTCAGCAGGTCACCGGGAGCGGCCTCTGTACCGAGGTTATACTTTTCCTTCACCTGGCTCATCGCCTGGACAAATTCATCGAGAAGCTTCCAGTCCACCTCAAGGCGCCGCTCCGCTGAATGGCCTCCTTCTATGGTAATGTACACTTCTATTCTCCCGCGTTTTATGTATTCGCTTATCTGCTTCTTGATCTTGTCTTCAAGAAAAAGGAACTGCCGCGGCATCCTGATCTGGAATTCAGCAAAACGGTGGTTGACCGTCTTTATTTCGGCAAGGATCGAGATACCTTCCCCGCCGCCAGTCCCTCTGCCGTAACCAGTCATGCTTATGACCAAATGAAATCACCCCGCTGCCTGCTGAATTTGTTATCTATGTTTTAACATCTAAAAAGTAAAATTATGTATCCCATAATAAATAAAAAGGTAATAGAGCCGTCTCTACTACCCAAGAATTATATCATACATCATTTTGTTTTTCTTGCTAAAAATGTACCCGCTAGTAAAAAAGTTGGAATTGCAGCCATCCCGACAATCAACAGCCACTCATTCATCCTGATTGGCACGGTATGGAAAATCGGCTGCAGCGGCTTATAGTAAATCACGACAAGCATGAGGAGCAGTGAGGAAATCACCGAAGCAACCAGATACCAGTTGCCGAACGGATTCCTGGCGAAGATTGATTTTTCGCTCCTGCAGTCAAACACATGAATCAGCTGGGCGAGCACAAGGGTAGCAAAAGCGACCGTCTGCGCATACACCAGATTTCCGGGGTCAGCCTTGTACACCACCATAAAGGCCGCAAGTGTGACAGATCCTATTAAAAACCCCCTGGATACGATCTTCCAGCCAAGTCCCCTTGAAAATACCCCTTCACTCGGGAGTCTTGGTTTTCTCTGCATAACATTTTCTTCCGGCTGATCAAGTCCCAGAGCCATTGCAGGCAGTCCATCCGTAACCAGGTTCACCCATAGGATCTGCACCGGAATCAGCGGCAGTGGAAGGCCAAGGAGCATGGCGAAGAACATGACAAGAATCTCCCCTACATTCGAAGCCAGCAGATAGCGGATGAATTTCCTGATGTTTTCATAAATATTACGCCCTTCCTTAATAGCAGACTTTATGGTGGCAAAATTATCATCAAGGAGCACAAGCGCCGAAGCTTCTTTTGCCACGTCTGTCCCGGTAATTCCCATCGCTATCCCGATATCCGCAGATTTGATAGCCGGTGCATCATTCACACCATCTCCTGTCATGGCGACCACATGCCCCTTTTTCTGGAGCGCCTTGACGATTTTCAGCTTATGTTCAGGAGAAACCCTGGCATAAACCGATACCTTATCCACCACAGCCTCCAGCTCTTCCACGTCCATGGCTGACAATGCATTTCCATCAAGGACCAGGTCGCCGGCTGAGCGTATGCCAAGCTGCGATGCGATGGCCTTTGCGGTCATCACATGATCACCCGTAATCATGACGGTCTTGATTCCCGCTTCCCTGCACTCCCTGACTGCTTCCTTCACTTCTGGACGCGGCGGGTCCATCATCCCCTGAAGGCCGATCATGACCAGGTCCTTTTCCGCCTCAGACTCATCCAAAATGACCGAATTGGTAGAAAGCTGTCTGAAGCCGATCGCAATGGTTCTAAGCGCCTGTCCCGCGAGTCCTTCAACCGCTTCCTTGACTTTCCCGCTGAACTCTCCTGTGAGGCGGTGCTGCTTCTCTGACCAGAGAATGGATTCGCATTTACTGATGAGAACATCCGGGGCACCCTTTGCCACAACAAAGGTCCTTCCGTTTTCATCCTTTACAATCATGCTCATCATCTTTCTTGAAGAATCAAAAGGAAATTCCTTCACGATAGTAAACTGTGCTTTCAGCTTTTCACGGGTATAGCCTGCTTTCATAGCTGCCACAAGCAGCGCCCCTTCAGTCGGGTCCCCGTCCAGGATATAACCCGCATCCCCCTGTTTGATTTCCGCGTGGTTGCAGATCATCCCAAACGACAGCAGCTGCTGGATTGATTTTTCCTTGGATACGTCCTCCTCCCGGTCCCCGCACAGAAACTTTCCCTTCGGCTCATAGCCTGTTCCCGTTACAGTCCAGGTCCTGCCGCCCGTCCAAAGATGGGTAACTGTCATTTTATTCTGGGTCATGGTCCCTGTCTTATCCGAGCAAATGACTGATGCACAGCCTAAGGTTTCAACGGCAGGCAGTTTCCTGACGATTGCCCGCTGCTTGATCATCCGCTGAACCCCAAGCGACAGGGCTACGGTGACAATAGCCGGGAGGCCTTCAGGAATGGCAGCCACCGCGAGGGACACACCTGCCAGAAACATGGTGTACATTTCCTGTCCCTGGATAACACCAATCACCACCACAAGCAGTGTCAGCAGCAGGGCAGAGGTAATTAAAATCCGGCCAAGCTGCTCAAGCCTCCGCTGAAGCGGGGTTTCCATCGTTTCGGCCGATTGCAGCAGGTCTGCGATTTTCCCCATCGCTGTATCCATCCCGATCGCGATGATGGCTCCAGTCCCGCTCCCCCTTGTCACCATCGTCCCCATGAAGGCAAAATTCTCCTGATCGCCTATCTGGTCAGAAGCCTGGTGGATAGGGTCACATCTTTTGGCCGCAGGAACGGATTCCCCCGTCAGGGCCGACTCCTCGATTTCCAGGCCGGCAGCCTCCAGAATACGGAGATCGGCACCAATGCGGTCACCGCTTGAAAACTTGATGATATCCCCGACAACCAGCTCCCTGGAAGGAACCTTCCGCCACTCCCCTTCCCGCTTGACCACTACCTGGGGAGCAGCGAGGCTTTTTAATGCCTGCAGCGACTTTTCCGCCCTTCTCTCCTGGTAAAAGCCGAGAATCCCATTCACGATGACAATCGCGATGATGGCAATGGCATCTATATACTCACCCAGAAGCCCGGAAATCAGGGTGGCGGCAAGCAGAACAAGCACCATAAAATCCTTGAACTGAGCAAAAAACAGTAATAGGGCAGACTGCTTCTCCCCCTCCTGAAGCTCATTGAAGCCCTTCACCCTCTGCCGCTCCAAAGCCTCATTATCCGTCAGCCCATGCTCCAAACTTGTCCGAAGAGCAGCTTCAACCTCTTCTCTATCCATCTCCCGGAACTTCATCCAGCATCTCACTTCCCCCTCATACTTGTCCTCTCTTCCTCAAGCATATTCAATTCAAATTGAATACATGACTATAAAAGCAGAGGATGGTCATTGGATGGGTTTGGCGGGTATTTTTAACTTTAGCGAGTATAGTGCGCTGGCAGTTTATATTAAAGGAGGTGGGGTATCCGGTTCCGCAAGTATTTTTCATTTCCCGCAAGTAAAATCCCCGCTTCCGCAAGTAAAACACAAAAACCAACGGATCGGGCAACCCTAAGTCGGCTCTGCCACTTCAACCGCGGCCCCATCCCTGCATAATGGCAATATTTCAAATGCTTTCGAGACAAAAACGGCTGGAACTTTGCAGCACCGCTAATAATGCGTAATTGGCTGATGATGAAAGATTAGCATTCAAACCACATCAAAAATATGTTGAAAAACCAGTCCCAAAACAAGCTATCATCCCCACATTTAGGTTAAAATATAATTTTAGAGGAATTTTATCCGGAACATCGTCCTGGAACGGATATTAGATAGATATTATGTTTTTTAGTAAAGGGTGTTTACAAATGTCTTTCGATGGATTATTTACTAAAGCGATCAGCGAGGAAATTGTATCGCAGGTCAAAGGAGGCCGGATTAATAAAATCCATCAGCCTTCAAGGAATGAAATTATCATGATTGTAAGGGCAGGCGGGAAGAACCATAAAATCCTGTTATCAGCCCATCCAAGCTATGCCAGGGTTCAGCTGACGGGCGAGAGCTATGAGAACCCTTCTGAGCCGCCTATGTTCTGCATGCTTTTGAGAAAGCATCTGGAAGGCTTCATCCTGGAAGACCTTTACCAGGTCGGGACCGACCGGATCCTGGTGTTTGAGGTGAAGGGGAGAAATGAAATCGGTGATATTTCACAGAAGAAATTGATCGTGGAAATCATGGGCCGGCACAGCAATATTATCTTAGTCGACAAGGACCGGAATATGATCCTCGACAGCATCAAGCATGTCGGGATGGCGGTAAACAGCTACCGGACCATCCTGCCTGGCAGCGAATATATAGCACCGCCGGAACAGGATAAAATGAATCCTTTAACTGCCTCTGATGAGGATGTCCTGAAAAGGATCAATTTCAATGAAGGAAAACTGGACAAGCAGCTTCTGCAGGCCTTCAGCGGCATTTCGCCTCTATTTGCAAGGGAGGCGGTCTTCCAGGCAGGCCTCGCAAACCGCACCACTCTGCCAAAGGCATTCACAGATCTTGCGGCAAGGGTGAAAAACAGGGAGTATGAGCCGGTTTTTATCACCTCAGAGGGAAAGGAATTCTTTTACTTCCTGCCGCTTGAACATATCAAGGGGAGCCGCCAGACCTTCGGAAGCCTGTCAGACCTTCTCGACCGCTTCTATTTCAGCAAGGCTGAACGGGACCAGGTGAAGCAGCAGGCCCACGACCTGGAACGCTTTATAGCAAATGAAAAAAAGAAAAACGAAAAAAAGATCATCAAGCTTGAAGCATCCCTGACCGACAGCGAAAAAGCGAAGGACTTCCAGCTGTACGGGGAATTGATAACCGCAAATCTTTATGCAATGGAAAAGGGCATGAAGGAGATCGAAGTGATTAATTATTATGATGAAGAAGGCGGTACAGTCACAATTGAACTGGATCCGCAGAAAACTCCTTCTGAAAATGCCCAGAAATACTATTCAAAATATCAAAAGGCCAGAAATTCCGTTGCCTTTATAAAAGAGCAGATTGAGATTGCCCGGGATGAAATCTCTTATTTTGACAGTCTGCTTCAGCAGCTCGATTTTGCCTCACCAAAGGATATTGCAGAGATCCGGGAGGAACTGCAGGAAGGCGACTATTTGAAGGCCAGGGCAAAAAAGGGGTCGAAGAACAAGGCCAATCAAAAGCCGCAGCTTGAAAGATATCTTTCGTCCGATGGAGATGAGATATTTGTCGGCAAAAATAATAAGCAGAACGATTATTTAACCAATAAGTTCTCCCGCCGCGATGATATCTGGCTGCATACCAAGGATATCCCAGGGTCGCATGTGGTAATCAGAAACACAGCTCCATCTGAAGAGACGCTTCTGGAGGCTGCTTCCCTTGCCGCCTATTTCAGCAAAGCCAAGGCATCAGGCTCTGTCCCGGTTGATTATACGGCAGTCCGCCATGTGAAAAAACCAAACGGCTCTAAGCCCGGTTTTGTCATCTACGATAATCAGCAGACACTCTTTGTCACTCCTGATGCCGATAAAGTCATTGCCCTGAGGGGACAATCCCGCTGACCAGCACAAAACATTAACATGCAGACCCGTCAAAGCAATCAGGGTCTGCTTTCTTTAAAGCAATTTTCACTGTCTATCCGCGCATGCGCTTCAAATTGGCATTTTTTCTTAGTCTGTACCCTCAATGCTCCAGTTGCGGCCTGATAAATCTCTGCATCCTTCCCTTTATTTTTGTCCATAGCATCCCTCGAAGATAAACCTTCCTTCACTATTTAAAAAAGATTCCTTTCCGTCATTCCTTTAAAGGCTGGATAGCGCATTTTTGCATATACCACTTCCTTGCCCTTGATTTCTTTATGGCAAAAGGAACACTTTGGTTTCTCACCAAACAATTTAACCACCTCTAACATATGAATCATCAGATGGTTATTCTTTATACAAAAAGGACGTGTGTCCGCAAACACACGCCATTTCCGTTTATATCACATTGTATCAGGCGTTGACCCATGCCCCATCCTCAGGGTTCTTCCTCCACTCGGACAGCCTGGCGACATCTGCTTCGGCAATCACTTCCTTCTTGCGGGCCACTTCAATCAAGGCAGAGTAAGTGCTGAGCGAGACAGCCTGGATGTTTGCTTCTTCAAGCTGTTTCCTCCCTTTCTCCAGCTCGTAATTAAAGATCGCTGCGGCTCCCAGAACTTCGCATCCTGCCTCGCGCAGTGCTTTGACTGCTGTAATGACGCTTCCGCCGGTTGAAATGAGATCCTCGATGACTACTACTTTTTGGCCCATTGCAGCTTTGCCTTCTATCTGCTTCCCTTTTCCATGTTCCTTCGCTTTCGATCTTACATAGCACATTGGAAGATCCAGCACATCGCTGACCCAGGCAGCATGCGGGATGCCTGCAGTGGCTGTTCCAGCGATGATTTCGGCATCCGGGAATTTCTCTTTGATCAGACCTGCCAGTCCCCTGGCTATTTCACGCCTGACTTCCGGGTAGGAAAGGGTCAGGCGGTTGTCACAGTAAATGGGTGATTTGATGCCGGATGACCATGTAAATGGATCGTTTGGCTGTAAATAGACAGCCTGAATGTCCAGCAGTTTTTCAGCGATTTGATGTTTCATATTTCGTTCCCTCCCATGCAGCCTTGACCGCTTTATATGCTTCAAATGGATTGTCTGCCTGTGTGATGGCCCTGCCCACAACAATGGCATTTGTACCGGTCAGTCTCGCTTCTTCCGGTGTCGCCACCCTTTTTTGATCATGGGACGGGCCGCCGGGCATGCGGATTCCCGGTGTGACTGTCAGGAATGAATCACCGAGCAGCCGGTGGATTTTTCCTGCTTCATGCGGGGAACAAACCACACCATCCAAGCCTGCCCTATGTGCCAGGGCAGCATAATGCTGCACGGATTCATTCAGGCTCACTGCAATGAGCTGCTCGGACTGCATTAGAACTTCTGACGTGCTTGTCAGCTGTGTCACCGCAATGCAAATCGGCCTTGTCCTGCCCGCCGCTGTACCCGCAACAAGTCCTTCCAATGCATGCTCCATCATGCTGCTGCCTCCTGCGGCATGGACATTGACCATATCCACCTCAAGAGCAGCCAGGCCCTTCATGGCCCCCTTAACGGTATTCGGAATATCATGGAGCTTGATGTCCAGGAAAATCTGGTGTCCGCGGCTTTTAATATCATCTAATATTCTGGGGCCGTTCTGGTAATAAAGCTCCATCCCCACCTTCACAAACAGCTTTTCAGCCCCGAATCCACCGAGGAAGGAGTCGATTTTTTCCCTACTAGGAAAATCAAGCGCGATGACCGGCAAAAATTGCATCCTCTTTCCAGCTCCTTCCCCTGCAATCTGAAATATGTTCTATTCCCAGGCGGTCCATAAGGATTGGGAGTTCTTCAATGATTTTTGGACATATAAATGGATCAGTGAAATTCGCCGTCCCTATTGCAACCGCACTTGCTCCTGCATAAAAATATTCGATAACATCCTCAGCCTGGAATATCCCGCCCATTCCGATGATAGGAATGGAGACTGCCTGGGACACTTCATGAATCATCCTGATGGCCACCGGTTTGATCGCAGGGCCGGAGAGGCCGCCTGATTTATTGGCAAGAACGGGTTTCCCGGTTTTCAAATCGATCCTCATACCGAGGAGGGTGTTGATCATGGTCAGACCGTCAGCGCCTGCTTCTTCCACGGCTTTTGCCATTTCCACTATATTGGACACATTAGGAGAAAGCTTCACATAAACAGGAACCTCTGAAACCTCTTTTACTTTCTTGGTAAGGTTTCCTGCAACATCAGGCACCGTGCCAAAGGCAATCCCCCCTTCTTTTACATTCGGGCAGGAAATATTAAGCTCCAGTGCATGGACATTCGGGGCTTTTGATATCTGCTTTGCGACTGCCACATAATCTTCTTCAGCAGATCCTGCTACATTGGCAATAACCGGTACGTCGAATTGCTGGAGCCATGGCAGTTCTTCCGTACATATGCGTTCCACTCCCGGATTCTGCAGTCCGATGGCATTCAGCATCCCCGCAGAGGTTTCCGCCACCCGGGGGGTGGGATTGCCGAATCTAGCATCCAGAGTTGCCGCTTTGATCATGATGGCTCCAAGCTGATTCAAATCATATAGTCCGCTGAATTCACGGCCAAATCCGAAGCATCCGGAAGCTGGCATGACCGGATTTTTCAATTTCAAACCAGGCAGTTCAACACTTAACCGGTTCATAGCACAACCTCCCCTGACCGGAACACCGGTCCGTCACTGCACACTTTTTTATAGGAAACACCTTCCGGATCATCTGCTGTATGGCAGACACAGGCAAAACATGCGCCAATGCCGCAGCCCATTCTTTCTTCAAGGGAGAGATACAGTCTTTTGTGGCCGAATTGACGTTCCAGTGCTTTTAGCATGGGTGTCGGGCCGCATGAAAAGATGATGTCTGTCTGATCTTCAAGACCTTTTAAAACATCTGTAACCAGCCCTTTGATTCCATACGTCCCATCATCCGTGGTAATGAACGTTTCACCAAGCCTGCTGAATTCGTCTTCATAAAATACAGCATCCTTGGTGGCAAATCCTAAAACATGGATGACTCTTACTCCTTTTGATTTCAGTCTCCTTGAGAGCTCATACAGCGGCGGGACCCCGATGCCTCCCCCCACAAGAACAGCCGTCTCACCAGACACAGCCTCATCCGGAAAGCCATTGCCGAGAGGACCCAGCACATCCACTGTTTCCTGTTCCTGTTTCCTTGAAAGCAGCACGGTGCCGCTTCCTTCACTTCTGTATATCATGGTGAAACAGCTGTTTTCCCTATCAATCGAGGAAATGCTGATGGGCCTGCGCAGGAGAGGCGTCATTCCATCGGATACCTTGATATGGACGAACTGCCCGGGCTTCTCCATGAAACCTGCCATTTTCCCTTGCAGCGTCAATTCATATATATTGCCTGCGATTTCCCGCTGCTTAACCACTTTAAGCTGTTCGTTCCTGATCATGTATAGCTCACCTCAAGCGCTTTTTCAGTGCCTTGCATAGCTTCCGCTGAGAAAGACATAGATTCTATGACTCTTAGGATTGCTCTCGCTGTGTCCAATGATGTGAGGCAGGCCACGCCATTTTCGACGGATTCCCTTCTGATTCTGAAACCGTCACGCAGCGGTTCTTTTCCTTTTGTCAGTGTGTTGATAACAAACTGCGCTTCGCCGCCGCGGATCACATCCAGCAGGGTCTGTCCGCTGCTTCCGATTTTTCCTGTCACACTTGCAGGGATGCCTGCTCCATTGAAGTATGCAGCTGTTCCCTCTGTCGCAAGGAGCTTGAATCCGAGGTTATGGAATCTTCGTGCCAGTGCCGCCGCTTCCTCTTTATCTTTTTCTGCGACAGTGAAGAGGACAGTCCCATGGTTTTGTATCTTTATACCTGAGGCAATCAGACCTTTATATAATGCCTTCTCGAGGGTGCAGTCCTTCCCCATAACTTCGCCTGTAGACTTCATTTCAGGCCCGAGTGTGATATCCACTCCCCTCAGTTTGGCAAAGGAGAATACCGGCACTTTCACAAAGACGCCTTCTTTTTCTTTTACCAGGCCGCTTCCATAGCCTAGGCTGTTCAGGCTTTCACCGAGGATGACCCTTGTTGCTATATTGGCCATCGGGATATTCGTGATCTTGCTGAGGAACGGTATGGTCCTGCTTGAACGGGGATTCACCTCAAGCACAAACACTTCATTATCAGCCACTACGTATTGGATATTCAAAAGGCCGATAATATTCAAACCTCTGGCAAGCCTTGCTGTATAATCTGCAATCTGCTTTTTGATGCCCGCGTCCAGACTTTGAGGCGGGTACACGGCTATGGAGTCTCCTGAATGCACACCGGCTCTTTCAATATGCTCCATGATTCCTGGAATCAGCACATCTCGTCCGTCAGATACCGCATCCACTTCAATTTCCTTTCCTGTCAGATACCGGTCGATCAGGACAGGATGCTCCGGATTAATATTGACCGCATGCTCCATATATTGAAGAAGTTCTTTTTCTTTATAAACGATTTCCATGGCCCGGCCGCCAAGGACATAAGAGGGGCGCACGAGTACCGGATAACCGATTTCTCCTGCGATCACTGCTGCCTCCCCGGCCGTGAATGCTGTCTTTCCTTTTGGCTGCGGAATATCCAGTTCATTCAATGCCTGCTCAAATTTATCCCGGTTTTCTGCGCGGTCCAAGTTCTCAAGCGAAGTTCCAAGGATCCGGACATTCCGCTCAGCAAGCCCTGCTGCCAGGTTGATGGCAGTCTGGCCGCCAAATTGGACGATAACACCTTCAGGCTTCTCGAGGTCAATGATACTCATAACATCCTCCAGGGTCAGCGGTTCAAAGTATAGTTTGTCAGAGATGCTGAAGTCCGTGGAGACCGTCTCAGGATTATTGTTTACAATGATTGCTTCATAGCCTGCCTGTTTGATTGCCCAGACAGAATGGACCGTCGCATAGTCGAATTCCACTCCCTGGCCGATCCGGATTGGACCGGAGCCAAGCACGAGCACGCTTTTGCGTTCGGATACTATGGATTCGTTTTCTTCCTCATATGTTCCATAAAAATACGGAGTTTCAGATTCAAACTCGGCTGCACATGTGTCTACCATTTTATATACAGGAATCAGGCCTGCTCCCTTGCGCCAATTGTAGACATCTTTCTCGGCCGCATCCCAGAGGCTTGCGATGGCGCAGTCTGAAAAGCCCATTCGCTTTGCTTTCCTTGCAGTTTCAGCATCAAATTTATGCATTCTCAGAGTACTCTCAAACTTTATGATATTCTCAAGCTTTCTAAGGAAGAAAAGATCGATTTTGCTCCAGCTGTGCAGCGTTTCGACCGCCACTCCTCTTCTGAGTGCTTCAGCGATGAAGAAAATCCTTTCATCCCCTGCCTTGCGGATCCTTTTTTCAATCAGGGCGCTGTCCATCCCTGAGGCACCTTTCAGTTCCAGATGATGCTGGCCAGTCTCAAGGGACCTCACTGCCTTAAGGATGGATTCTTCAAAGGTCCTGCCTATCGCCATTACTTCACCCGTTGCCTTCATCTGGGTGCCGAGACGGCGGTTTGCTGATTCAAATTTATCGAACGGCCATCTCGGAATCTTCGTAACAACGTAATCCAGCGCAGGTTCAAAGCTTGCGTAGCTCTTGCCGGTAACTGGATTCAGCATTTCATCCAGTGTCAATCCGACAGAAATCTTAGCCGCAAGCTTGGCAATTGGATAGCCGGTTGCCTTTGAGGCAAGCGCTGAAGACCGGCTTACACGCGGGTTGACCTCGATCACGAAGTAATCAAAGCTGTCAGGATCTAGGGCAAGCTGTACATTGCAGCCGCCTTCTATTTTTAAGGCACGGATGATTTTCAGGGAAGTATTGCGGAGCATCTGATATTCCCGGTCACTCAGTGTCTGGCTTGGTGCTGCTACTATGGAATCACCTGTATGGACTCCGACGGGATCGAAGTTCTCCATATTGCAGACTACGATGGCATTGTCATTCGAGTCACGCATCACTTCATACTCTATTTCTTTGAAGCCGGCGATGCTCTTTTCAATGAGGCATTGACCAACTGGGCTATGCTTCAGGCCGCCCGCCACAATTTCATTCAGCTCCTCAGCGTCGGAACAGATTCCGCCGCCGGTTCCACCAAGCGTAAAAGCCGGACGGACGATAATCGGGAATCCGATTCTGTCTACAAAGGCGTGCGCTTCTTCCAGTGTGTGGATGATGTCGCTGTCCGGTACAGGCTCACCCAGTTCATTCATAAGTGTCCTGAATAAGTCCCGGTCTTCAGCCTGCTCGATTGCAGCAAGCTTCGTTCCAAGAATCTCTACGCCGCATTCTGCCAGGACCCCGGATTTATGCAGCTCCACGGCAAGGTTGAGGCCAGTCTGTCCGCCGAGCGTCGGCAGCAGGGCATCCGGCCTTTCCTTCCTGATAATGCCGCTCACAAACTCAAGTGTCAGGGGTTCTATATACACCGCATCGGCAATTTCTGTATCGGTCATTATGGTGGCTGGATTGGAGTTGATCAGAATCACTCTGTAGCCCTCTTCTTTCAGGGCAATGCAGGCCTGTGTTCCGGCATAATCAAACTCTGCAGCCTGTCCGATGATGATCGGCCCAGACCCGATTACAAGGATGCTGTTGATGTCTGTACGTTTAGGCATAAACTTTTTCCCCTTCCTCTTTCGCAGCTTCTATCATTGAAATAAACTGGTCGAACAGACCGCCCGCATCCTCTGGTCCGGGCGATGCCTCCGGGTGGTACTGTACCGTAAAAGCGGAATGCCGCTTGTGTTTCAAGCCCTCCACTGTCCCATCATTGACCGCTGTGTGCGTAATTTCTAGTTCCGTTGACCGGATGGATTCAGGATCCACTGTATATCCGTGATTCTGGGATGTGATGGCAACCCGTCCTGTTGCCAGGTCCTTGACTGGATGATTGGATCCTCTGTGTCCAAATTTCATCTTTTCTGTATCAGCTCCATTTGCCAGGGCAAACAGCTGATGGCCGAGACATATGCCAAAAAGCGGCACTCGCCCCTGGACGCCCCTTATCATCGAGAGTGCCTCTGGTACGTCCTTTGGATCCCCAGGTCCGTTCGTCAGCATGATTCCATCCGGCCTCAAGGATAAAATTTCAGCAGCCGTCACATTATAGGGAACCACCACAACATCACAATCACGCTTATTGAGCTCCCTGAGAATGCCATGCTTCATCCCAAAGTCGACTACGATGACCCTGCAGCTTCTTCCCGGACTTGGATAGGGAGACTTGGTGGATACCCGTTTAACCTGGTCTGATGGAAGGACGGACGCCCGCAGTCCGGCAAGCACCGCTTCTTCATCCTTATCTGCCCCACAGAAGGTTCCTTTGAGCGTTCCAGACTTCCGGATGATCCGGGTCAGCTTGCGGGTATCAATTCCTGAGATTCCCGGAATATTTTTCATCTTAAAGAATTCATCCAGGCTCATCTGGCTTCTCCAGTTGGAGGGAAAGTCAGCGGCTTCCTTGACTATGAATCCATGAATCGCCGGATTGATTGATTCGAAGTCGTCGCGGTTGATTCCATAGTTTCCAACCAGCGGATAGGTGAGGGTGACAATTTGGCCGCAGTAAGATGGATCTGAAAGAATTTCCTGATATCCCGTCATCCCTGTATTGAAGACAATTTCACCTGTTGTTTCGGCTTCTGCCCCGAAAGCATCTCCAATGAATATAGTTCCATCCTCTAATATCAGCTTTCTTTTCATGCCCTGACACTTCCTTCTGTTTTATTTTCCCAGACAATACGGCCTTCCACGAGGGTGATCACCGGCCATCCAGAGCATCTCCACTCCTTAAATGGCGTGTTCTTCCCTTTTGATAAAAAATCATCCGGATTGATTTCCTGTTCTGTTTCTAAATCGATCAGTACGATATCGGCCGCAGCCCCCGCCTTCAGCTCACCATATGGAAGTCCGAAGCTTTCTGCCGGTTTGACTGTCAGGAAATCCACGAGCTGCTTCAGGGAAAGCTCCCCATATTTTACGAAGTGCGTATAAAGGAGCGGGAACGCTGTCTCCAGTCCCACTATGCCAAAGGGAGCCAATTCCATTCCTTCGGCTTTCTCTGCTTCTGTGTGGGGTGCATGGTCGGTGGCGATAAAGTCTATCGTCCCGTCCAGGAGACCCTCGATCAGGGCCTGCTGATCTGCTTTGCTGCGGAGCGGCGGGTTCATTTTAAAATTGGCGTCAAGTCCTGGTATATCTTCCTCGCACAGCAGGAGATGATGCGGAGTCACCTCGGCAGTCACCCGGATCCCTGCCCTTTTCGCATCTCTCACGACCCTCACGGACTCCTTGGTGCTGATATGGCATACATGATAATGGCAGCCGGCAGCCTCAGCGAGCAGCACATCGCGTGCAATATGTACAGATTCACACACGGAAGGAATTCCCTTCAGATTATTTTCATTTGAGAAAGCTCCTTCATGTACAGAACCTTTATTTATTAACGTGTTTTCTTCACAGTGAGCTACAATCGGCATGTTTTCCTCTGCAGCAAGCTTCATGGCTTGAAGCATCATGGCAGCCGACTGGACCCCGACTCCGTCGTCGGTAAAGGCAAATGCCCCTGCTTCTTTTAATTCTCTGAAACTGGTAAGCTCACTGCCAAGCTCCCGTACTGTTATGGAAGCGTATGGGAGCACCCTTACATGAGCCGTTTCTTCAATCCGCCTCATCAGCCATTCCATCTGTTCCTTTGAATCGGGAACAGGCCTCGTATTCGGCATGGCCGCGACTGTCGTAAACCCGCCTCTTGCCGCAGCCAGGGTCCCTGTCTCAATTGTTTCCTTCTTTTCACCGCCGGGCTCCCGGAGGTGCACATGCAGATCTACCAAGCCGGGCGCTGCCAGCAGCCCGCTGCCATCAATCATTTCACAGCCCGATTTCTCAAGGTTTTTGCCGATCGCTGCTATTCTGCCATCCTCTATCAAAATGTCGGCCGTTTCCTTATTTCCCGATTCATCAAGTATAAATGCGCCTTTTATGATTGCTGCCATACTGCATCAGCCTCCTGTTTTAAATTTTTTTATAAAAAAACACCCTGGCAATCCTATCCCAGGGTGTGAAAACATAAGGGTTCCCTGCTGCCTCCCTCCATTTTTTTCGGAAAAAGGCCTGCATGGCGACCGTTCATGTTTTACACCCTTATAAGCCTCTCTGGACTTCTTTTAAAAGGTGTATCTTATTTAGAATCAGCTTCCGGAACCGCCTCCGCTTCAGGCCGGCCGGGAAGAATCAGGTTGAGCAGCACTCCGACGATGGCTGCAAGCGCCATTCCTGATAAAGAAACTTCATCTGAAAGTTTAACGAATGCTCCGCCGATCCCGATGACCAGGATGACAGAAGCGATGATTAAATTGCGCTTATTTTCAAAGTCGACTCTATGATCGATGAGCATCCGGAGTCCGCTTGAGGCGATAATTCCGAATAACAGGATGGAAATGCCGCCCATTACAGCCTGCGGGATGGAGTGCAGGACAGCTGACACCTTGCCGATGAAGCCGAATGCCACTGCCAGGACTGCCGCCCCGCCGATGACAAACACGCTGAATGCCCTTGTTATCGCCAGCACCCCGATGTTCTCGCCATAAGAGGTGATCGGCGGTCCGCCGATGAATGAACCGATGATGATCCCCACTCCGTCACCTGTAATCGAGCGGTGAAGACCCGGCTTTTTCAGGAAGTCACGGCCGACAACATTGCTGAGCACCATCTGGTGCCCAATATGCTCTGACAAAGTCACAAGCGCTACAGGCGCCATAATGAAGATAACCTGCCAGGAAAACACAGGCGTATATGTGGCGAAAGGAATCAGGAACTCAGGAGCCTCAAACCAGCCGGCATCTGCTATTGGGCCATAGTCCACAATACCGGCAACACTTGCTGCAATGTAACCCGTAATGATGCCGAGAAGGATTGGAATCACTCCGATGAATCCCCGGCCAAACATATTGAAAATGATTGTGGCAGCAAGAGTGATCAGCGCCACTGCCAGGTGTTTTGAGCTGTAGATCAGTTCAGGTGCAGGCGCACCGGGATTTTCATACATCGCCATCCCGACGGCAGTGCCTGCCAGCGAAAGGCCGATGACCATAATGACAGGTCCGACAACGATTGGCGGAAGTATCCTCATGAGCCAGTTCATACCTGCCTTCTTGATGATGAGTGCGACAATACCATAAATCAGGCCGGCTGCGAAACAGCCAAGCATGGCGGATTCAGGGCCGCCCAGCGTCTTGGCAGCGGCTATTGGAGATATGAAGGCGAAGGAAGAACCAAGATAAGCAGGAATCTGCCCTCTTGTCACCAGCAGGTAGGCTAGTGTGGCCAGCCCGCTTGATATCAGGGCTACTGCCGGACTCAGTCCGACCAGGAAGGGCACAAGGACCGTTGCCCCGAACATCGCAAATAAATGCTGAAGGCTGAGCGTGATCCATTGTCCCGGCGATGGGACTTCGTGTACATCTAAAACTGCGTTTCTTTTGTTTTCCATTGTTGTTTCCCCCTATAAAAAAACCTCTTTTTCATTGAAAGAGGTCTAATAAGGCGGATCACAAGCATGCATAGCAGAGCATTTCCCCTGCAAATTAATACCTGCCGGATCCATCCTTGTCAGCCTCGCGGAACTGCACTTAAAGGTTGGTATTCTCTTTTATTCCTGTATGGTCACCCCGTCGAGGCCGTCTACTTCGGCCAATTTCACCGAAATCTTTTCAGCCTGGGATGTGGGAACATTTTTCCCCACAAAGTCAGCCCGTATCGGCAGCTCGCGGTGACCCCTGTCAATCAGAACGGCAAGCTGTATCTGAGACGGCCTGCCAATGTCTATCAATGCATCAAGGGCTGCCCTGACCGTTCTGCCGGTAAACAGAACATCATCTACCAGCACAACTTTCCGGCCGGAGATTTCGAGGGGCAGATTCGAGCCCTTCACTAACGGCTCTCCGTTTTCGCTCTTAGTGGTAAGATCATCCCGGTAAAGGGTGATATCGATATCACCGACAGCGATTTCCCTGCCTTCGATCTGCTGTATACGTTCGGCAAGCCTTTTGGCAATATAGATTCCCCTCGTGCGGATGCCAACTAACACACAATCTTCAATTCCCTTGTTCTTTTCTATGATTTCATGGGCTATCCTGGTCAGGGCACGGCGTATCGCCTGCTCATCAAGGACGGTCGCTTTTTCCTTCAAGTGAATCACCTGCTCTTTTTAAAATTACCCTCCTGAGAAGAATGCCGGCTTTGTAATGGCAGTGCGCCAGCATAAAAAAATCCTCCAGCCGCAAGGGGGCAGAAGGATTCCGTCTGAAGGCATGCCTGGTGGCGGCATGCTGTCCGTTTCCTTCTCAGCCTCACGGGACTGTGTTAAAGGTTCTTATAATGTTAGCCTTATACTAATACTAAATAGTTCGGCTGTCAATCATTTTGTCGAAGTTTGTTGAGCAGGTCATCGAACTCGGCCGGAGCAGGAGCCGAGAACTCCAGATACTCCTTCGTCCTCGGATGAATAAAACCGAGCACTTCGGCGTGCAGGGCCTGTCCGCCGATATCCAGTGTCTTTCTCGGGCCGTACTTAGGGTCACCTGCAAGCGGATAGCCGATATATTTCATATGAACCCTGATCTGGTGGGTTCTTCCCGTCTCAAGCTGACATTCAACAAGGGTAAAGTCCTTGAATCGTTCAATCACATTGAAATGAGTGACAGCATGCTTGGAATTCTCATCCGTCACTGTCATGCTCTGCCGGTCCTTCTTATCCCTGCCGATGGGTGCGTCGATCGTCCCGTGATCATGGGGAATCACGCCATGGACAATGGCTTTATATCTTCTAGTTACGGTCTTGTCAACCAGCTGCTGGACCAGGCTTTCATGGGCCATGTCATTTTTGGCAACCATAAGCAGGCCGGATGTGTCCTTATCGATCCTGTGGACAATCCCCGGCCTCATGACACCGTTGATTCCCGACAGATCTGTGCAATGTGCCATCAGGCCATTCACAAGTGTACCCGATACATGCCCGGGAGCCGGGTGGACTACCATTCCTTTTGGCTTATTGACAACCAGCACATCGCCATCTTCATAATAAATGTCAAGATCCATTGGTTCAGCCTCTGCATCGAGCTCCTGCACTTCCGGTATGACGACCTCTACTTTGTCCCCGATGCTGCATTTATAATTGGTCTTGACGGGCTTTCCGTTCACAAGAACATGCCCTTCTTTAATCCAGCCCTGCGCCTGGGTTCTTGACCAGTCCTCATTCATGGTGGAGATGACTTTATCAATTCTTTCATTCTTCTGTTCTTCCTGGATGGTTATACTATGCATTCTCTTTCTCCTTCGCTGCTTTCTCTTCTATCAGCATATAAATAATCAGCATGATCACTCCTATGCAAAGGGCAGAATCTGCTATATTGAACACGGGGAAGCTATAGTCCACTATGTATACATGGATAAAGTCCACAACTTCCTTGCGCCATATACGGTCAATAAAATTTCCGACTGCACCGCCAAGCATCAATCCCAAGGAAACGCCAAGAAGCACATTGTTTTTGGCATGCTTCACTATATAATAAATGAGTCCGGCCACTACGACTAACGTAATAATATAAAAGAACCACATCTGTCCCTGCAGGACTCCCCAGGCTGCTCCTCTGTTTCTGTGGGAAGTTATATAAAAAAATTGGCTGATGACCTCTATACTTTCTCCCAATTCAAGGTTTTTAACGATAAGCCATTTTGTAAATTGATCCAGCGCAATTACGAACAACGCCACAATGAAATAGCCCAAACTTTTTCCCCCGCTTCTCTATGCTCTTTTTTCTGTACTTATGCATTTTAGCATATCAGCAAAACATAAAACAATCGCAGTCACGGAACGGGCAGTACCAGAAACATGATTTCACTCTCCTGGAAGCCCCGGATTACAGAATGTCCTTCTGTAAAATAGCTGCCGATCTTTGCCATGGTTACAATAAAACAACATGAGTTTTCTACTCACAACCCATGCATGGAAAAGAACATAGAGAAGAGCAGAAACTAACACAATAAGGCGGTGGAGCGGAGCAAGACACACCAATTATGCCAGGAAGATGCATGATGTCCGCACCCAGCTGCAGGAACTTTTTTAATCCATGCAGCTCGGGCCCTTTTCCACAGAAAAAAGCTCCCTGACATGCTGCCAGGGAGCTTCAGTATTATGCGCGATAATTTTCTTCTATAACCTCAGCACATCGGCTGCAAAGAGTCGGGTGATCAGCGACTGTGCCTACTTCCTCACTGACATTCCAGCAGCGTTCACATGTACCGCCTTCCGCTTTTTCCACAACAACAGCTGAGTTGTCGAACTTCAGTGCGTTTTCCGGAGCCTCTGCCAGGCCGCCTGCTACCTTGAAGGAAGATACGATGAACAGCTGATTGAAGTTCTCCTCGATGCTGTGAAGCAGGCTTTCTGCCTCGTCATTTACATACATGGAGACCTTTGCATTCAGGGACTTGCCGATGACCTTTTCATTCCTGGCCGATTCCAGTGCCTTTAGAACATCGTTACGCAGCTTCATGAATGCGTTCCACTTTTTCTCGATTGCCGCTGCATTCGGAAGCTCCTTCTCAAGGGGCATGTCTGTCAGCTGTACACTGTTCCCTTCTGCTTCCGGCACGTAAGCCCAAACTTCATCTGCCGTATGGGAAAGGATTGGCGACACAAGCTTGGCTAGGGCAGCCAGCGCTTCATAAAGGACTGTCTGGATGGCACGGCGATCTGCACTTTCCCTGGCTTCGCAATATAGGATGTCCTTTGCATAATCCAGATAGAAAGCACTTAAATCAAGCGTACAGAAATTGTTCACAGCATGGTAAATGCCGGCGAATTCATAGTTTTCATAGGATTGTTTGACTTGTTTGATCAATTTATTCAGCTTCACGAGCATGAACTGATCCACTTCCCGAAGGTTTTCGTATGAAACCGAATCCTTGGAAGGAGTGAAGTCCGCCAGGTTTCCAAGAAGGAATCTGAACGTATTGCGGATTTTCCTGTAGACTTCCGCCACCTGCTTTAGAATTGCATCGGAAACCCGGACATCTGACTGGTAATCGACAGAAACGACCCACAGCCTCAGGATATCAGCCCCAAGCTGGTTCATGACCTTGGCCGGAACCATGATGTTTCCGAGTGACTTACTCATCTTCCGCCCTTCGCCATCAAGGACAAATCCATGGCTTAAAACTCCCTTGTAAGGCGGCTTGCCTGTTACAGCGACCGAGGTGGAAAGGGAAGAGTTGAACCAGCCCCTGTATTGGTCCGATCCTTCAAGATACAGATCAGCAGGACGCTTCAGATCATCACGCTCTTCAAGTACAGCCTGATGCGAGGAACCGGAATCAAACCAGACATCCATGATATCTGTTTCTTTTGTAAATTTCCCGTTCGGGCTGCCAGGGTGTGTAAAGCCTTCTGGCAGAAGCTCTGCTGCTTCTTTTTCAAACCAGATGTTCGAGCCGTGCTCACGGAATAAGCTGGACACATGATCAATTGTCTGATCCGTGATGACCGGATCTCCGTTTTCAGCATAAAATACCGGGATTGGAACACCCCAGGCACGCTGGCGGGAAATACACCAGTCCCCGCGGTCGCGGACCATATTATACAGCCTCGTCTCTCCCCATGCCGGAACCCACTCAGTTTCTTCGATCCCTTTTAACAGATCGTCACGGAAATCCTTGATGGATGCGAACCATTGAGCCGTTGCCCGGAAGATGACCGGCTTTTTCGTTCTCCAGTCATGCGGGTAGGAATGGGTGAAGAAGTCAAGCTTCAACAGTGCTCCGGCTTCTTCTAGGGCCTGTGTGACCGGCTTATTGGCTTCATCATAAAACAAGCCCTCAAACCCTGGCGCTTCGCTTGTCATGACCCCTTTTTCATCCACAGGGCACAGCACTTCCAGATTGTATTTCTGGCCGACGATAAAATCATCCTCACCGTGGCCGGGGGCGGTATGGACGCATCCGGTACCGGCATCGACGGTGACATGTTCCCCAAGCATAACTAGTGAATCACGGTCGTATAAAGGATGAGAAGCGAGGATATGTTCGAGATCCGCACCCCTTACTTTCTTTTCAACAACAGGGCTTTCCCAGCCGACTGTCTCTGCAACAGATTCACGCAGCTCTTCTGCCACAACAAATTTCTTCCCATCCACAGCCACTACACTATATTCGAGGTCAGGGTGTACCGAAATTCCGAGATTTGCTGGAATGGTCCATGGTGTGGTCGTCCAGATGACAATCTCTGTGCCTTCTTCAAGGATTCCTCTCCCTTCCTTGACTGGAAAGCCAACATAAATGGAAGCGGAGCGCTTGTCATAATATTCGATTTCAGCTTCGGCAAGTGCAGATTCACTTGATGGAGACCAATAGACAGGCTTTTTGCCTTTATAGATATATCCTTTTTTTGCCATCTCACCAAAGACTTTGATCTGCTGGGCTTCATATTCTGGCTTAAGGGTGATATAAGGATTTTCCCAGTCTCCCCTGACGCCCAGACGCTTGAATTGCTGACGCTGGCTGTCGATCTGTTCATAGGCATATTCCTCACAAAGCCTGCGGAATTCTGCGACTGTCATTTGTTTTCTCTTTACGCCTTTTTTAGTCAAGGCTGTCTCGATTGGAAGGCCATGCGTATCCCAGCCAGGAACATAAGGGGCATTAAAACCTGACATGGATTTATAGCGGACAATGACATCCTTCAAGATCTTATTGAGGGCATGCCCCATATGGATGTCTCCGTTCGCATAGGGAGGTCCATCATGCAGAACATACATCGGCCTGTCCTTTGTGCGTTCCTGCACCTGCTTATATATGTCCTGTTCCTTCCATCGCGCCTGAATTTCAGGTTCCCGGTTTGGAAGATTTCCCCTCATTGGAAAATCGGTTTTTGGCATCAAGAGTGTATCTTTATACTCCATTACTGTTTCCTCCATTTCAAACTGCATGCATAATGCCGCGAAAGTCTCGACAGCCGCGGCCCGGCAGATTTAGCTGTAAAAATAAAAAAAGCCTTCCCGTCCCCAAAAAGGGACGAGAAGGCTTGAGTTTCCCGCGGTACCACCCTAATAGACAGATATCTGTCCTCTTAAGCATTCGTAACGTGAATGATACGCCTTATTTACTGCTGCTACAGGTTCAATTCGGCACTCAAGGGTGATCTTCTATTTCCTGCCCATGCCCGGCTTCCACCATCCCCGGCTCGCTTAATGGAGCAATTAGAAATATACTGTCCCTGTCATCGTAATCATATAAAAAATCATTTGTTATGAAATTATATTCGATAAAGAAGGCGCTAGTCAAGGGAAGGAGACTTATTCTTTGCTGAGCTCCAGGTCGCTGGCATCAATTTCGTACTGCATAAGCTGATCCCAGTCATCTGTACCTAGTAGGTCAAGCTGTGCTTCAATCAGCATTTTGAACCTTGTGCGGATGATCTTGGACTGCTTCTTAAGATCTTCGATATCGAGAGCAATTTTTCTTGCCTTGGATAAGGCTTCATTCACAATGCGGTCTGCATTCTTCTCGGCTTCCTTCATGATGAGCTTTGCTTCCTTCTGGGCATTGCGCTTTACTTCCTCGCCTGCCTCCTGTGCAATGACGATGGACTTATTGAGTGTTTCTTCAATATTGGCGAAATGTCCAAGCCTTTCCTGAAGGACCTCGTGCCTTTCTTCCATTTCCTTCTTTTCGCGCAGGATTATCTCATAATCTTTAATAATCTGATCTAAAAACTCGTTAACTTCATCCTCATCATATCCACGGAAACCTTTGCTAAATTCCTTATTATGTATATCTAATGGGGTTAAAGGCATTCTCGCACCTCCAGCGGTTTTATATTCTAGAATATATATATACTATACTATGTTTCGACAGGCTTTTTGTAAACCCTTCTAAGCTCGCTGAATTATTTTTGCCGGCCTGCGGTCACCCTCCATTTTTCTTTTTTGGTACGCCCTTCCACCGACAAAATTTTATAACGGCCAAAGCCCCTTGCAGAGATCACATCTTCCTCCCTGATTTCATAAGAAGGCTGCTCAGCACTTTTCCAGTTCACTTTAACCTTTTTCTGTTCAATTAATGACTGAGCCTTCTGACGTGAGAGCCTGGTCAGCGAGGAAAGCAGCGCGTCAAGTCTCATTGAACTCACCGTTATGGCGACCTCCTCCCACTCCTCCCTGGTTTCAACAATCTGCGAAAAAGGAATTTTTTCAAGAGATATGGAGGCCTTGCCGACTTTATCAAGATTTGCCGTCAGATAGGATTCTATTTCCTCGGCTGCGAGAAATTGAATAACATCTCCTGAAGCGAGGATATCTCCAAATTTTTCACGTTTTATGCCAAGCGACATCAAGCTGCCAAGCACTTGGCGATGCTCAATGGTTATGAATTTTTTCGGGTAGGATACCTCGAACAGTGAAATACCATAGTCTTTCTCTTCAGGAGTGAAATAGGAAGGGTATATGAGCGCCCTCTTCCTTTCTGCTCCCTCTCTTCCGCCAAAGCTTGATACTTCCACATCTTCCTCCCTGGCCGCCAGGGTCTCAAGGATGAACAGCTCTCTCGGATCGAGGAAGTCGGTAAGCTTAGGGGCATACTGACTTGATGTCTGCGAAAGCCATCCTGTAAATAAATCGATAAGTTCTCTCTCTTCCGGACGAAAATGCTGATATATGCTCATTGCTGACTCTCCTTAGTGAAAACATTTCCTTCATCATAGAGCTCTGTTAAATAAGACGGATGATATTCGTTCTTGGTGCATACTGCGAGGTCTCCAAGTGGAGCCTCTTCCCTGCAATCAACTGGTAAACAAAGCTATAACAAAGCTATCAAAAAAACCCGCCAGCGCATGTCTGGCAAGGTTTATGTTTATGCCGGTCATGCAATCCAGGAATAAATCTGCCGAAGACCAGTGCCGGCATAATTCAGGATAATGAACGCGACAATAGGAGATATATCAAGCATCCCCATGGACGGGATGACCCTCCTGAACGGCTGCAGGTAAGGCTCGCAGATCCGGGCAAGCAGCTGTCCGATGCTTGTCTGCCTGGCCCCGCCGAACCAGCCCATCAGAACATAAATGATTAAAGCGTATGAGTAAATCTGCAATAACGTTCCGGCAGTGTCAAAGACCAATTCCATAGCCTCTTACCACCTCGCTTCTTCAAATTCCTGTTCATGGGCAAACCCTGTGATCGTTCCAGAGACGTCTACATTATCAGGGGTGCATAGAAATATATTGGTCCCGATTCTTTGGATGTCTCCGCCAAGCGCATAAACGGTACCGCTTAAAAAGTCGACGATTCTTTTTGCCTGGTCATGCTCAATTTTCTGGAGATTCACGACAACAGCCCTTTTGTTCTTCAATTCGTCCGCAACAGATTGTGCCTCTGAATATGCACGGGGTTCTGCAAGGAATACCTTGGAATTCGGTTTTTGGACGCTTTGCAGGCTGACCACATTCTGCCCGCTTCCGGCCTGTTTGAAGCCCTTGGCCGGCCGCTTCTGTTCAAATTCCTCTTCCATGATTTCCTCCCTGTATTCCACTTCATCATCAAGAGCAAAGAATGATTTGAATTTTGATACAATCGTCATCTGTCTGCCTCCTTAAATTTAGCCGACCAAAGCGGTGCCAATACGGATGAATGTGGCACCTTCCTCAATGGCAATTTGAAAATCGTTTGACATCCCCATGGACAATTCCGTACAAGGAGCGTTGGCTATGCCGAGCTGCTGTATCTGATCCCTAAGATTCCTTAATTCCCTGAAGCTTGTGCGGATTTTTTCTTCATCATCGGTCAGGGGGGCCATGGTCATAAGCCCGGCTGTGATGATGCGGTCATGGCTGCTGATTTCCTTTATGAAACCTGCGACCGCCCCGGGCTCCAGCCCGTGCTTTGATTCTTCCCCGGATACATTGACCTGGATAAAACATTTGATGGGTGCTGAAGCTCTTTTTTGTATTTCATCTGCAAGCGAAATCCTGTCGAGTGAATGGATGTATTCGACTTTATCAATGATATTCTTGACTTTTCTGGTCTGCAGGCTCCCGATGAAGTGCCAGGCAGGCCTGTCCTTAAGGACCGCCCACTTTTCGAGCAGTCCTTCATCCCTGTTCTCACCCAGATGGGTTACGCCTGATTCAAGGGCTTCAGCAGCCCTTTCAGCTGTAACGTACTTGGTGACGGCTACAAGGCTGATTTCACCCGTGGCACGCCCGCTCTTTTCGCATGCTGCCTTTATCTTTTCGTTTATAACTTCCAGATTATCTGCTACCTTCACGTGATGCTTCCTCCTTCCAGCCGATAAAGCCCATCATCCGGCCGGTCTTCCCCCTGTCTTTCCGATGGGAGAAAAAGGAGCTGTGACAGCTTGTACACATGCTGGATACATATATGTTATCGGCAGGTATGCCGGCCTTTTGCAGGATGATCGAGTTAAGTTCTTTCAGATCCAGCTCATATTGTCCCTCTTTAATTTGATTATAGGGCTTTTTGTCAGCTTCTTCTAGTCTGTTTTTAGCGAAATTTATCACTCTGTCGTCTACAATATAACACGATTTGCAGATCGATGGGCCGATTGCAGCAAAAATTTCAGAGGGAAGGATCCCTTCTTTACCCCACCTCTCTGCCATCTTAGAGCCGATTCCGCCTGTTGTTCCCTTCCAGCCGGCATGGGCGATGCCCGCCATCCCCCTCTCAGGTGCCAAAAAATAAAGCGGGACACAGTCCGCAAAACACATGGTCAAAAGAAGGCCCTCCTGATCCGTATAAAACCCATCGGTGTCCTTGATGGCAGATATATAGCTGTCTGCTCCCATGCCCGCATGTTCTTTTGTGACCTTAAGGATATTCGTGCCATGAGTCTGTTCAGCACCGCACCAGGATGGCAGCCCAAACCCGATTTCCCCGGCAAGCTGGTCTCTGTTTGCGGTGACCTTCTCCTCGTCATCCCTTACATGATATCCCATATTCAATGAGTTGAAATGAGTCCCGGATGTGCCGCCTTCTCTTGAAGTGAAGCCGGCTGTAATGCGGGGGTCCTTATCCGCAAATGGAGACAGCTTGAAATATTTTTGCTCCGCCTTTATAAATGGTTCTGACATATGTCAACCTCTTTTTACTTTTTTTTCAGTTTACCATATATTGTGGAATCCCGGAATTTTTTACGTTCCCTTCTGAAAAGGATCCAGCCCGGAAGCGGATTTAACGAATATGACTTCTGTACCGATCTTAACAATTTGCTCCCAGGGAATCAAAACCTCTGGATCTTGGCTGAAAAGACTATGCGTCCTGTTTTTTGAAACAATCAATGAGATGATTTGTCCTGTTGAGGGTTCCAATTCCACATCGATGGCGGTACCCAGGATGCTCCCGTCATTCAGGGCAATGATATCCTTTTTCTGGAGATCAGCGAGCAGATTCATGATTATCCCCCCAGCCGTTTTTTACCCATTATATGTTTTACAGATCATCCACATGATGGAAAACAGAGAAAAGAGGCTGTCAGTAACAGCCTCCTGGTTACGCTTTATTATATTGCAAGCCTAATCCGCATAGATTCAATGCTGGATATTCTTATTCATCTGTTTAATGGCAGCCTTTTCAAGCCTTGATACCTGAGCCTGGGAAATGCCGATCTCGTCTGCAACCTCCATCTGTGTCTTACCTTGGAAGAAACGCTTCCTCAAGATCATTTTCTCCCGCTCATTGAGCCTTCTCATTCCCTCTTTCAAGGCAATCTCGTCTATCCACAGATTGTCCTTGTTCTTCTCATCACTGAGCTGATCCATCACATAAATGGGATCGCCGCCATCATTGTAAATGGGCTCGAACAGTGATACGGGATCCTGGATGGCATCCAGGGCAAACACTATTTCCTCATGCGGCACTTCCAGGACTTTGGCTATTTCCTCAGCCGTTGGTTCACGTGATGTCTCGCTCATAAGCCTTTCCTTTACCTGAAGGGCTTTGTAAGCAATATCCCGAAGCGACCTGGATACCCTGATCGGATTGTTGTCCCTCAGATACCTCCTGATTTCACCAATGATCATCGGTACGGCATACGTCGAAAACTTCACATTCTGACCCAAATCAAAATTATCAATGGATTTCATAAGTCCAATACAGCCCACCTGGAATAAGTCATCTACATATTCACCGCGGTTATTGAATCTTTGGATGACACTGAGAACAAGTCTGAGGTTTCCATTCACCAGCTTTTCGCGGGCAAAATCGTCACCTTCCTGCATTTCTTTAAAGAGCTTTCTCATTTCCTCATTCTTTAGAACTGGAAGCTTTGAGGTATCTACCCCGCAAATTTCAACTTTATTTCTAGTCAATCCATTCCCTCCTTGCAGGAGCTGCTGTACAAAAAACAGTATCTCCGTCAGAAGGAAAAATATGCATTTGATCCTGCCGCCTTCTGCCTCCCAGACCGCATCGATCAAGCCAAAATCTAGGACATACAAGGCTTTTAAGGATAAAAAAAATTTTACAGGATATTCCTTTGTAACTACTAAACCATCTTATTGAATTCTTTTCTCAATCTTTTGATGATCCGCTTTTCCAGGCGTGAGATATAGGATTGAGAAATCCCAAGCATATCAGCCACATCCTTCTGGGTTTTCTCCTCGCCGCCAACCAGGCCGAATCTCAGTTCCATGATCTGCTTTTCCCGTTCTGTAAGCTGGTGCAGTGCTTTCGTAAGCAATTTACGGTCCACATTAGCTTCAAGATCTTTTGTAATAATATCTTCCTCAGTGCCAAGTACATCAGAAAGCAATAGCTCGTTCCCATCCCAGTCAATATTAAGGGGCTCATCGAAAGAAACTTCCGAACGAATCTTATTATTACGCCTTAGATACATGAGAATTTCATTCTCAATGCAGCGCGAAGCGTATGTAGCCAGCTTTATTTTCTTTTCGGGGTTGAACGTATTGACTGCCTTGATCAGTCCGATCGTTCCGATGCTGATCAAATCTTCAATATTGATTCCGGTATTTTCGAATTTCCGGGCAATGTACACCACAAGCCGCAGATTTCGCTCAATCAGCATCGACCTTGCCGTTTCATCGCCGGAAGGGAGTTTTTTGATCAGTATTTCCTCTTCTTCCTTGCTGAGCGGAGGCGGCAGGGCTTCACTGCCTCCAATGTAATAAATTTCATCGGTCTTTAAACCCAGTTTCATTAATAATTTATACCAATAGTAATTCAAGCGGAGCAGCCATTTTCTCAAGTGATTCTTCCTCCTTATAAAAAAACTCAATCAGGCACTGATTGTTTCTCCCCCAAGCATCATTTTTGGATGAAGAATGGCAGCAAACTCTTCATCAGGAGACAGCTGCTGAAGGGTGAAGGAAACAAGCCCCTTAATTCTTGCCGGCTTGCCTGATATTTCAATCTGGATAAAATCCGGTTTGAACGCCGCAAGCAGCTGGTGCTCCACACCGATAGCCTTGCTTGGTATAAGACGGAGCCTCGGGGACCAAGGAATATCGGCACTGCCTGCCATCATATCATCAGGTTTTTCAAGGAATGCCAGGATTCCTTCTGGAAGCTCTGCTTCATACCCTTTCAAAGAAAAAATCATAACAGGTGTGCGTGTCAAAGGATCATTCAATGAATTCCCGCTGTCCACCATGCCCCTCGCAGCTGCTTCAAAATCTCCAATCTTGATATAAACGCTGACCAGCCTGTCATATTTAATTTTTGTCATTTCAAGGCTTTCCAGATTCCTTTTGGAAAACATCCAGGAAAGAGGAAATCCAATGATTATAAACAGCCAGCTTACCGGATCTCCAAAGGCGTTCGGCAGATAGGCAGCCTGAGTATTATACGAGGCAATTTCTGACTGAAATAAATAGTGGGCGCCGAGCATGCTTCCACCCATTAAGAAAGTAATTAGATAAAGTGCCATCAGCCCCTTCATGAAATAGCTGAAACGTTTATAACCGAATGCGGTGAGAGTCATAAGAACAGAGAATAAGAGCTTTCCGGCCGGATGGGAGACAAGGGGATGTAAAGGAGT
Organism: Paraperibacillus marinus; assembly: GCF_046237605.1. Classification (GTDB taxonomy): domain Bacteria; phylum Bacillota; class Bacilli; order Bacillales; family DSM-1321; genus Paraperibacillus; species Paraperibacillus marinus. Next base: position 2,941,759 of record NZ_CP143542.1, read on the forward strand.
AAAATTAAGCACGATGATGATAGAGCCGATCAGCCCTCCCAAACCTATTCTAAGAGGCACTGCTTTTCTTTTTAGCACTATGGCTGCACCATACAGCAGCAAGGAATCAAATAGAAGATTCAGCAGCCAGACCACATCAAGGTACATAACCAAAAAACTACCACCCCGCCTATGAAACAGGTATGTTTGTAATGAAGTATAGCGTACATCCCTTCTGAAATCTGTCACTTTTTGGGGTGGTAATCGGGATTTTTTTAAGAGTTTTTTTGGTTTATTGTCAGGTAATATTTCCTCAAATATAGTCCGGGCAGCCCAGCTGTCCCTATCCTTTTACAGGGCGGGAAAAGGACGGATCTCGAACCGGATTCCTTGCCCGGAACGGCAAAAAACAGTGAGGCAATGCTTGACTCTTTGTCAGGATGGCAAAAAAAAGAGAGCGGTCCAAGGGCCGGCAACCGGCTCTTAGCTCGCTCTCTTTTTTATCCCGCCATCCTTAACGGCGGCGGTTTCTATTTCTTAAGAAGGTAGGAATGTCTAACGTTTCATCAGCATGCTGTCTATTAGTCTGCTCTACAGGTTCTTCCCTTTTCATTTCACGCTTTACCGGCTGCTGCTGGCGCTGTGAACTGAAAGAGTTCTGCTGCTGGCCGTATGAAGGGGCCTGCTGCTGATTCATGGAAGGGCGCTGTGGTCTTGACTGCTGGATTTCAGCTTCAGTGAACCCTGTAGCAATGACAGTGACGATGATTTCGTCTTTCAGGTTCTCATTGATAACTGAACCGAAAATCATGTTCACGTCCTGATCGGAAGCAGAGGCTACAATATCGGCTGCCTCCTGGACTTCAAACAGGCTCAGGTTCGACCCGCCTGTGATGTTCATAAGAACACCCTGGGCACCATCAATGGCCGTTTCAAGCAGCGGGCTGGATACAGCCTTCTTGGCTGCTTCTGCTGCGCGGTTTTCGCCTGTTGCTACACCAATACCCATTAATGCTGATCCTTTGTTGGACATGATAGTCTTAACATCCGCAAAGTCAAGGTTGATCAGACCCGGGGTTGCAATCAAGTCAGAGATGCCCTGGACACCCTGTCTCAGAACATTATCAGCTTCCCTGAAAGCTTCAAGCATCGGAGTGCTTTTATCAACAATCTCAAGGAGACGGTCATTCGGGATGACAATCAGTGTATCAACCGCTTCTTTCATTCCTGAGATTCCACCCTGGGCCTGAGTTGCACGCTTCCTTCCTTCAAAGGTGAAAGGACGGGTAACGACACCGACAGTCAAGGCTCCGAGATCTCTTGCAATCTGGGCAATTACGGGAGCTGCACCTGTACCTGTACCGCCTCCCATACCAGCTGTTACGAAGACCATGTCAGCGCCGCGCAAAGCCTCTTCAATCTGCTCCTTGCTCTCTTCAGCTGCCTTTTTGCCCACTTCAGGATTCGCACCCGCACCAAGGCCTCGGGTTAATTTTCCGCCAATCTGCATCTTAATTTCCGCTTTGGACAGGTTCAGTGCCTGCGCATCTGTATTAACGGCAATGAATTCCACACCCTGCACACCATGCTCTATCATACGGTTAACAGCATTATTTCCGCCGCCGCCCACGCCAATGACTTTTATCGTCGCTAACGAATCTAAATTACTATCAAACTCTAACATGACAATCCTCCTATTTAAACGATATCCAAGATGAATTTTTTATTCAAAGAAATAGCCAAGGAACTTTTTGAACTTTGAGTCACCTTTTTCTGCTGGCTGCTTTTCTGCTTTCTCTTTAGGCTGCTGGGATGACTTGCTGGTCCTTCTTTCAGCCTTTTCGGCTGTATTCATGGCAGCCACAGGAGTACCCAGCGACTCACCCTGCATGCGGCTCTTCCTGCAGGCATGCTTGATCAGTCCTACAGCCGTCGTATATTGCGGTTCCCTTACACCTATATAGTTAGGCTCTGCCATCCTGACCCTGTTCTGGAAGATCATTTGCGATAGTTCCAGCACCCCAGGCATCTTCACTGCACCGCCCGTAAGCACAAAGCCTCCAGGAAGATCCTGATAGCCCATTCTTCTGAGCTCTTCGGTGATCAAGTCAAAAATCTCCGAAAGTCTTGCTTCGATTATCTCAGAAATCATCAGCTGATTGCATGGCTGCATCTGGTCGCTTCCAATGATGGGAACATTGAAAACATCGTCTTCCGATGCTTCATCGTAGAAGGCATGCCCATGGGCCAATTTGATCTTTTCAGCATCTTCAGTAGTGGTGCGGAGGACAATCGAAAGGTCCTTGGTAAGTGTTTCGCCGCCGATTGGAATGGCGAAGGTGAATTTCAGATGTCCCTGCTCGAATACAGCAAGGGTTGTGGAGCCTCCTCCTATATCAACAAGCGCTACTCCAAGCTCCTTTTCGTCCTTCGACAGTACAAGTGATCCGGCAGCAAGGGGCTGCAATGCGATATCTGTGATTTCGAGACCCGCTCGTTCAACACAGCGCAAAGTATTATGTAATAATGTGCGAAGACCTGTTATAAGTATGCCCCTCATCTCGAGACGGACGCCGATCATCCCGCGGGGATCACTGATCTCGTCCAGCTCGTCCACTTTGTAGTGGATAGGGATTACATCGATGATTTCCCTGTCAGCCGGTATTGTCAACAGCTCTGATGCTTCCCTTACACGGGCGACATCCTCTTCTGTGATTTCCTTATTGCTGCTGGATACTGCCACCACTCCGTGACATGGCTGGAGCATGATGTGATTGCCGCTGATCCCGACGACCACCCGCTTGATCTCCATCCCTACCATTCTTTCAGCCTGTTCCACAGCCCTTTGAATAGAATGAACCGTCTCATCTATATCGACAATGGAACCTTTCTTAATTCCTTCCGACTTTACATTGCCAACTCCAATAATGTTTAATGTGTCATTGACCATTTCACCAATGATAACTTTTACACTGGATGTACCGATGTCAAGACTTACATAAATTTCATTGCTGTTCATTCTATGGCACCTCCTTTAACCTGAAAAGTTTTTTTAATAGAACAACATAGTAGAATTTATAATATATAGGATAGTATATACGTTTTTAAATTACTATTAAAACATTCGTCAAAACCCAGGCAAAACCTTTTAATTTCACAAATTTTTTTCAGCCGGCCCTGCCCATTTCACCAGCAGGATCCTCCTGATTACCGCAATATTCTGGAATAATCTTACCCCGAATGCAAATATCGCAGCTAAATACAAGTCTACACCAAGATGAACACCTAGAAAAGCTAAACTTGCAGCCAGAAGGATATTAAAAAAGAAGCCTGAAACAAATACCTTCTCATCATAAAGATTCTGCAGGTAGGCACGCATTCCGCCAAACAGAGTATCCAAGGCAGCGAGAACGGCGATAGAGAGGTAATTTGAATATTCTTCCGGAATTCTCACGTCGGTCATCAGTCCGATGACAAGCCCGGCAGCCAGGCCAAAAACAGGAAGCCACACCAGCAATTCCCCCTTACCTTTTTCCTGAATCCCCGGGCTTTAAATATCTTATATTTAAATCCTGCTGATATTTAGGGACCAAGAGCCGTTTTACGGGCCTTGAAACAGTGACCTTAAGATTGTCCACAAAAAATTGCTCGAGGACTTTTGATATCTTGATGCGGTCATAAAGATTGACCGCATCTTCTGAAATGACCCTGACCTTTATTGGATAATCCTTAAGTGAAAAACCATCAAGCTTAGGCTCGCCGTTAATTTCCCGGATCACGGATGTGCCTATGATCCGGTGGCCATTGATTGATATATGCTCGGCATTGTACATGTTCAGTTCATTGATGAGGCGCTTCAGCAGTTCCGGTGAAACTGCATAGGCCGTCCCGCCAAGCATTTCCGCTTCAGGGAGCGGCTCTATGGTGAGATACACACCAGGGCCGGTAACATCAGTAAGGCCTGCTTCTTTTTTTAATTCACTTAATGTCTGCTGCAGGGCTTTTTCCTTGCTGCGGCTTTTATCGTTTTTATAGCTGGCGGACTGTGCTTCCAGTTCTCCCAATTCCCTCAGTATCTTTGACTGCCTGTCCTTCTCCGCCAATATATCAGCCCGCAGTTCCCACGAGTCTCTGGTATCCTGGATTTTAGGATCTTTGACTGTCTGGAATTGTACCGCAAGCATTAGGCCGGTCAAAGCTGCTGCCGCACTCATGCCCCACTTAATTTTCATATCATCCACCCAGCTTTCCTGGTCAGGATCAGCTGCTCCCAAACACCGGTTCCATCACAATCTGTTCTTTTTCTTCCAACGTGAACACTATATTCTCATTGACAAGCTGATCTTTGATGCCGCCTGCAATATTCAAGGCCGCACCCATCACCTTTGGGTCACCTATTGCACTTATAACAAATGGTGCAGGATGCTGTATGCCATCCACTACGATGACCGGGCCATCGCAGACGATGTAGGATTTACGGGTGAGCCGCTGGCCGTTTATAGCTGCAGCCTGGGCGCCTGATACATACAATTCGTTGATCACTTTGAAAACGTGCTGTTCATGAACAAGATAATCGTTGACATCGCCGCCAGTCTTGAAATCCCCATCCTGAAGGGTGACTTCAATCCCTCCGCCCTTAGTCTTCACCTTGCCGAGATGCAGCCGGTACCTGCCTGCTTCCTTGGTGATACTGGAGTAGGACCTGGCCTCCTTGGCAAGCTCGTTCTCAACTGAAGTGATCTCAGTCTGTTTTTCTATCAATTGCTTTTGAAGCTCTCTTGTCTTTTCTTCCTGTTCCACTAGCTTTTTGCGCAGCTGGAAATCCCGGTCCCAGCTCTTTTCTGACATCCTCGTCTCTTCTTCCTCATTCGCCTGTTTATAGGAAAATGAAATCATGAAACCGAGCACAAGGCAGACAAGGGAGAGGATAAGGTGTTTACTTTTAACCTTCAAATCACTGTTTCCCCTTCCCTTCACTCTCATAGGCGCGGAAATAGGAACCGACTTCCAGATCGATTACCCCTTTTACCCCGGGATTCAGCTGGCTGATGATGGATGGATAATGAACAAGCTTGTCCGAAAGGCTCCTGCTTGTGGCATTTACTTCATATCCATCATTCATATAAATAATCAAGTGGTATGGATCTGTTTTCTTTGGATTATTATGGATTTCTGACACCGAATTCAATATTTCCGGCGGCAGCTTGGACAATTCATCCACGAGCTGGGACAGCGGTGCACCTTGGGAAAAGCCGGACAGGATAGGCGCATAGTCCGGAAGGTCTCCTTTGACCATCGGCTTAAGGAATTCCCCGCTCTGGAGAATCGGATAAAACCGGGACTCCCGTGAGAGATAGCCGATCCTTCTATATTCTTCCACATGAATATTGATATGGTTAGGGAAGCTTAGAGACACTTTTGCGTTTTTAATCTGCGGGTTGCCCTTCAGCTTGTGCCAGACGGCCTCTTTATCGATTTCCCAGATATTATCACCGATTGCCAGTCCGCTGATTTTTTCAATATGCCCGGAAGATATATACTTATTTCCCTGTATGCGGATATCCTTGATATGGCTTAAAGGGGATTTCAAATAAAGGAGCGCACCAAGCAGAAGGAAAAAGAAGGCCAAAAGAATAACCAGACGTTTATTCGCCTTTTTTTTCCGTATCTGTTTAAGTTTTGGGATTCTTTCTTCTATGGATACAATATTGCCCTTTTCCATTTTTCCACCTCTCCTAAAGCACGTCAGCAAAAATATAAGAGGCCTGTATCTCCCGGACCGGTTAACGTCCCGGGTGACGGTCACCCGCGGCCGGACCTGGTCCAGGTCTGATCATTGAATTGTTCCCTTGTATTTCTGATGTACAATTATATCACAGATGCTGGTGGCAAATGAGGCTAACCCTCGATTTTCCTGCCTATAATTTCGACTTCTGTCTCCATTTCCACACCGTATTTGTCAAAGATTGTATCCTTAATATGCTGGATCAGTGCAAGCACATCCTCTGCGGTGGCTCCCCCTGCATTCACGATGAAATTTCCGTGCATATCGGAGATTTGTGCCCCGCCTATCGAATGCCCCTTTAGCCCTGCATCTTCAATCAGTCTTCCTGCATACTGAGGAAGCGGATTTCTGAAGATACTGCCTGCACAGGGGAGGTTATAGGGCTGTGTATCCTTCCTGTATGCCTTATTGCTTTTGATTTCTTCCACAATTGTATCGCGGTTTCCTTCGCTCAGCGCAAACACTGCTTCAATCACAATTCCCGGCCTTTTCTTTTGCAGGACTGATGTCCGGTAAGAAAATTCCATTTCTTCATTCGTGACCCAGTCAATGGTCGCATCTTCAAAAAGGACTTTTGCTTTAACCAGAATCTTTGAAATATCTGAGCCATGGGCACCTGCGTTCATATAAACAGCGCCGCCGACCGACCCGGGAATCCCGCCTGCAAATTCAAGGCCCGATAGTCCTTTCCTGCTGATCTGGGTGGCAAGGCTTACTAGTGAGTACCCGCCTCCCACCTGAATTTCTGTTCCATTGATCTCAAGGTCTGATAAACCGGAGGACAGCTTGATGACCGCTCCTTCAATGCCTTCATCCAAAACAAGCAGATTGGATCCCCTTCCGATCGCCCTCCACTTTATATTGTGTTTTTTTATAACCTGCATGGTTTTTTCAAGATTTTCTACGGAGGACGGCTCGATGAATAATTCTGCCGGTCCCCCGATCTTCATCGTTGTATGGCTGGCTAATGGTTCATTCTCGGCAACCTTCCCAACCTCTAACTCATTTAACTCGCGTACAATTTCCTTCATTTGTAACCTTCCTTCCTTCAAGCGGAGGCAAAAACCTCTCACGCCAAACAGAAAAGCAGATCCACAGCCCCGCTGTTCGAGGGTTTATCTGCTTTAATTGTATTTCTCCGTTTGTTCAAAGCTTCCCTGTATCATTTAAACCTTATTATTCAGATTATACATTCACTTCTTGGCAAGTTCCTCCATCAGGCTGTACAGCCTGCCTGCTGCATCAGGGATGCCAATTTTCCTCGCCGCCACTTTCATGTCCATAGTTTTGGCCGGGTCCAGCATGATGGAATCCATGGCTTTCAGCAATGATGCACCGGATAGATCCTTTTCAAGGATCAATTCTGCAGCGCCATGGTCACTCAAAGCCCTTGCATTTTTCTCCTGATGGTTATCCGTGACATAGGGACTCGGAATCAAAATACTGGGAATTCCGAGAGCAGTGAGTTCCGCAAGCGTAGTGGCGCCTGCCCTTGTCACAGCAAGATCTATACCCGCAAGTATTTCCGGCATATTATGCAGGAACGGCTTAATCACCACATTCTCAGGATCTGCATGGAGTTTTATTTCCTTCAGGGTCGATTCATAATGAACTTCGCCTGTTATATAGAGGATTTGATAAGGTTTCTCCCTAAGCTCAGCAAGAATCTTAACGATCGCGCTATTGATGGGCTTTGCCCCCCTGCTCCCCCCGAATACAAGGACTGTCTTTTTATCAGGCGAGAGTCCGAGTTCTGCAATTCCCTGCTTTCCTTTATAATCAACCACTTCTGACGCTCTCGGATTTCCCGTCATTTCAACTTTTTCGGCCGGGAAGAATGCCCGGGCATCTTCAAAGCAGATGGCCACTTTATCGACATATCTTGATAAAAACTTATTGGTAAGGCCGGGAAGGCTGTTTTGTTCATGCACAACAGCAGGTATTTTAAGCTTCGCAGCCGCATAAACCACAGGGCCGCAGACATATCCTCCAGTGCCGATCACTATATCCGGTTTGAACTGCTTAAGCATCTTCCTGCTGTCCCTCACACCTTTTAGGAAACGCATGATAGTCTTGACGTTCTCAAAGGACAGCTTCCTTTTAAATCCGGTTATACGGATGGACTCGAATGGGATGCCTTCACGGGGTACAATGCTGCCCTCCAGGCCGTTCTCTGTTCCTATGTACAGAAACTCGGCTTTTGGATCTTTCTTTTTTATTTCTCTAATCAAGGCGAGTGCCGGATAAATATGCCCTCCGGTCCCGCCTCCGCTTACCGCAATTTTCATTATGAAAGCCACCTCAAATTTAGTAGACACATTGGCTGGAAGCAAATGATACACTGCTCCGAACCCCATTTTTATCTGCCTTAATGAATCAACCATATCATTATAAGGATTAATGCACAAAAGGGAAATGAAAAATCCCATGATAAAGGCAGCTTAGTCGCTTTACCCACTTATACTATATTCTAAACCGGCTTCCTTTTCCAACTGAAAAAATAACTAATTATGTTCATAAGTTATGGAAGTTTTTCCTGATTTTTCTTCAGCAGTCAGCTGAAAGCGAGCCCACCTCATGGATAGCCCATATGCTGGAGATCCGTTACAGATAAAAAAGCCCTGCAGGAGGACTCCTGCAGAACAAAATGGGTCAGGCTGCCCATTAATACCGGGCATATCTGCTTATGTTCAACAACACGCCAATGGCCATCAGCATGAGTGTCAAGGAAGATCCACCGTAGCTCAGGAAAGGCAGTGTGATCCCGGTGACAGGCATCAGCCCTGTCACCACTCCAATATTGATCATCACCTGTATGGCTACCATGGCAATGATCCCTACAGCGAGGAGACTGCCATATAAGTCAGGCGCCCCAAGGGATATCCTGATGCCTCTCCATAGAAGCAGCGCGAATAATAAGATGACTAATGACCCTCCGATAAATCCAAGCTCCTCTGACAAAATGGCAAAAATAAAATCAGTCTGCGGCTCAGGCAGATAGAAGAATTTCTGCCTGCTCTGACCCAATCCCAGCCCAAAAAGTCCTCCGGGACCAATGGCATATAAGGATTGAATGATCTGGAAGCCGCTGCCGAGCGGATCCTGCCAGGGATCCAGGAATGAAGTGATCCTTTTGATGCGATAAGGAGCAGACAGGATCAAACCCGCGAATCCCGCAGCGCCGAGAAAGCCAAGCCACGCGAAGTGACTGACACGGGCGCCTGAAACGAAAATCATTACAATGCAAGTTCCAGTCATGACCGTACCTGTCCCAAGGTCGGGCTGAAGCATAATGAAGGCGAAAGCTGTGAACACAAGGGCCAGTGCCGGCAGGAGTCCGGATTTAAAAGAGGTGATAAACTTCTGCCTCTCCGCAAGAAACTTAGCGAGAAAGGCTATCATCGCAAGTTTCATGAATTCGGACGGCTGGATGGAAAACGCACCAACACCGATCCAGCTCCTGGATCCATTCCGGACCATCCCGACTCCCGGAATCAATACCGCAATAAGCAGGACAAAGCAGACAATCAGGATAATTTTAGCCCATGTCCTCCATGTCCAATAATCAATGTTCATGATGAAAAACATGGCAAGAATTCCGACACCGGCAAAGAGGACCTGGCGTTTAGCGAAAAAAAATGAATCATTGAATTTGTAATCTGCCCAAATGGCGCTTGCACTGTACACCATGATTAGACCGACTGCCAAAAGTCCCAGGGTCACAATGATTAAAATGAAGTCTGGATTTGATTTTTTTAAAGGCATGGTCCACCTCAGGCTGAAAGTTTTTGAGCGGCCGAAAAAGCATTGGACTTTTGGCATAACAAAAGACGATAGGGAAATCCCATACCGTCTCAGTTACTTTGGATGTTCATCTTGAGGCTGAGAAGCTGCGGCAAAAAGCCGCTTAAGAGTGCGTGCTTCAATCTGTAACCAAGCTCTTACTTAAGTTTATGCACGGCCTCCATAAACATGTCTCCCCTGACCTCAAAAGTTTTATATTGGTCCCAGCTTGCACAAGCAGGCGAGAGAAGGATGCAGTCCCCTTCTTCCGAGAGTCCGTATGCTGCAGGCACGGCTGCCTCTACATTATCGACACGTTTGATCACAGATATTCCAGCTTCTTTTGCCACTCTCTCAATTTTAGGAGCAGTCTGCCCGAAAGTAATCAGCGCCTTCACATTCCCCAGTGCCGGCTTCAGTTCGTCGAATTCATTTCCACGGTCCAGCCCTCCTGCAAGGAGGATGGTCGGTTCCTGAAATGATTCAAGGGCTGCTGAAGCAGATAAAATGTTTGTCGCTTTGGAATCATTGTAGAATTTGCGTTTATTGATCTCAGCCACAAACTGCGTACGGTGCTTCACTCCTTTGAAGACAGACAGGACGGTCTGGATCGCTTCATTTGGAACACCGGAAAGCTTGGCCGCGGCTATGGCAGACAGGATATTTTCCTGGTTATGGCGGCCTGGAAGAACGATTTCGGACAAAGCAGCCACTCTTTCACCCCTGAAGCACATATATCCATCCTCGATATATGCCCCGTCCTCAACCTTCCTCTTGGTAGAGAAAGGCACGAGAGCTGCTTTCGAACGCCTGGCAAGCGCAGCAACTTCCTCCTGGTCGGCATTATATATGAAATAGTCATCCTCTGTCTGTGCTTTCCCGATCGCACCCTTGGCATCTGCATATTCCTGCCTTGAACCGTGATAATCCAGATGGGCATCATACAGATTGATCAGCACAGCAATATGCGGCTTGAATTCCATTGTGCCCATCAGCTGGAATGAAGACAATTCAATGACAATGGTATTGTCTTTCTCAGCCTGGGACGCCACACCTGAGGCCACTGTCCCGATATTGCCTGCAATCAGAGGTTTTTTACCGCCCTCCTGAAGCATTTCATGAATGATCGTAGTGGTCGTGGTCTTCCCGTTTGTTCCTGTTATTCCTATAAATGGTGCCTCGGAAATCTGATAGGCAAGCTCCACTTCAGTGATCACCGGCAGACCCCGTTCTACAGCTCCTTTAACCAAAGGAATGGTATAAGGAATGCCGGGATTCTTTACAATCAACTCAAATCCCTCATCCAATAGTTCAATGGGATGGTCCCCGCAAATCACCTTAATGCCCTGTTCCACAAGCTCCTGTGCTTCAGGGTTCTCGTCTATCGGCTTTTTATCATTGACCGTCACAAAGGCTCCAAGCCTATGCAGGAGCAGAGCTGCACTCACACCGCTCTTGGCCAGGCCCAGTACCAGGACTTTTTTTCTGATATATTTCGTAACTTCCTTCACCTATAACCACACCTCTAGATAGATTCCTAATACAGCAAACAAAAATCCGACCGACCAAAATGTCACAACCACACGCCACTCAGACCAGCCGACAAGCTCATAGTGGTGGTGGAGCGGGCTCATTTTAAATATTCTTTTACCCGTTGTTTTAAATGAGATAACCTGCAGGATTACCGAAAGAGTTTCAATGACAAACACTCCGCCGATAATGACCAGCAGCAGCTCAAGCTTCGTCAGCATGGCCACGGTCGCCAGTGCACCCCCAAGCGCCAGAGATCCCGTATCTCCCATAAATACCTTGGCGGGATGCGCATTGAATACCAGGAAGCCAAGCAGCGCGCCGCTCATTGCGATGCTGAACACGGCCACATCATATTGCGACTGATTCCAGGCAAGGACAGCAAAGGCACCGAACGCAATCGCAGCGGTTCCGGACAGCAGGCCGTCCAGGCCATCGGTAAGATTGGTCGCATTTGAAAAACCTACGAGCCAGAAGATGACAACAGCTACATACAGCCATCCTAAATCAAAGGTGACAGATGTACCTGGTATCGTTAGTTCTGAGGTAAAGCTGCCGCTTGATTTGAAGACAAGATAAAAGATCACCGCTATGATGATCTGGCCAAGAAGCTTCTGCCTCGAAGTAAGACCCAGATTCCTCTTCATTACCACTTTGATAAAGTCATCCAAAAAACCGAGCAGCCCAAAGCCGAGTGTAACCAGGAGCAGCAGCATGGTTTCTATCGTAATTTCAGAAAATTTCATGGTCATGACCAGGCTCGAAGCTGTAACCGACAGAAGGATGATCAGCCCTCCCATTGTCGGGGTGCCTGATTTTTTTTGATGTGATTTCGGTCCTTCATCACGGATGCTTTGTCCGAATTTCAATCTTCTCAAGAATGGTATGAAGACCGGAGAGAGAAGAACCGTTACTAAAAATCCCATCAAAATCGTAAATAATAAAACTTGCACTAACATGAATTGGTTCCCTCTTTCCTATTACGATAAATCATCAAAATTAAGATATGTTCCGTACCCTTTTAACAGAATAATATAAAGATAAATCAATGTAAAATTAAGCAGATAACCATGGCTGACCCTACAGCTGAATCTCAGCCGCGCTCCACCAGGAACCCTCGTGCAACCTGTCTGTCATCGAAGTCGAGTATTTCGCTCCCGATGATCTGATAGGTTTCATGGCCCTTGCCGGCTATGATGATGACATCGCCGTTTTTTGCTTTTGAGACGGCATGGCCGATTGCCTGCTTCCTATCCGGGATAACCAGGTAATTCTGCCCTTTTACGCCTTCCTCCATATCCCTGATAATTTCCAGCGGATCTTCACTTCTTGGATTATCAGAGGTGAAGATGGCATGGGTGGATAGATCGCATGCGATTTTGGCCATGAGCGGGCGCTTCGTCCTGTCTCTGTCCCCTCCACAGCCAACGATTGTATAAACATCTCCCCTGGCGAATTCCCGGACTGTGCGGATTACATTTTCAAGGCTGTCAGGTGTGTGGGAATAGTCTACGATTACAGAAAAATCCTGGCCTTCATCCACCAGTTCAAACCTGCCGGAAACTCCCTTTACTTCAGAGAGAGATTGAATAATTCCTGTAAGCGGAATGCCGGCTGAAAGGCCGGCTGCAATTGCAGCAAGGGCGTTATAGACATTGAATTTTCCAGCCAGCTTCAGCTGGACCGAATGTTCATTGCCGAATGCCTGAAGTGTAAAGCTCGTGCCGGAAGCGGTGATTTCCAGATTCATGGCACGGATATCCGATGGCTGGTCAATTCCGTAAGTAATAACCTGCGCTGCCGTATATTTGGCAAAGTCCAGTGACGCCTCATCATCGGCGTTCAGGACTGCGAATTTCGGTTTACCTGCTGGAAATGCACTGCCAAGCCTTGCAAATAACAGGCCTTTGGCAAATTTGTAATTTTCCATGCTGCCATGGAAGTCAAGATGATCCTGCGTAAGATTGGTGAATACAGCAATATCATAATCGCAGCCATTGACACGGCCAAGTTCAAGGGCATGTGATGAAACTTCCATCACAGCATCCGTGACGTCCCGCTTGACCATCTTGCTGAATATTTTCTGCAGGGTCAGGCTGTCAGGCGTAGTATTTTTTGTTTCCTGCGTCTCATCGCCAATTTTAGTATACATCGTCCCAATCAAGCCCGTTTTGGATCCAGCATCGCTCAGGATCTTTTCAATAAGATGGCTTGTGGTCGTCTTGCCATTCGTGCCGGTAATTCCAATCAGCCGCAAACTCTGGGTCGGATGGCCGTAGAAGGCATCGGCAAGGACTGCCATCGCCTTCGCTGTTTCAGGCACCATCACAACCGGTACAGAAGCATTCACTTCCCTTTCGGCAATGATGGCATAAGCCCCGCGCGATACCGCTTGGGCGGCCAGGTCATGCCCATCCACCGTGTATCCTTTGATGCATATAAAAAGGCTGCCTTCTTTAACCAGCCTATGGTCGTTTTCGATGGACACAATTTCGGGATTTTCTTCAGGCAGCTGAATAAAAGGCAGGCTGCTTATCAAACTATGTAGCTTCATCTTTTCATTCCTCACAATCTAAACTAAAACACTAACTTATATTCTATACGAAAACAAGCGTTTCTGCTAATTAAAATAGAACTAAAAATGCTGATACGCCGCCGGGGCCAGCCGGCATGTAAAGAACCAAATAAAAAAACGGCTGAAAATTATACAGCCGCTCCTTATTGTATCCTTATTCATCCTTTTCGCCAAGATAAATCCTGATAGTGGAGCCTTCTTTCACTTTTATCCCCGCCGGCGGGGACTGCTTGACAATGACACTCCCCTTTCCTGCCACGTCCAGATTGATATTAAACGGCTGTGTCTGCAGCTCTTTAATGCTCATACCGGTCAAATCCGGTATCTCGAGCATCACAGGGTCAAGCCAGTTGACTTTCTTTTCTATCTGGTTTTTTCGGAGGGGCACATGCATTGCACGCAAAGAATCGTTCATGATTTTACCGACAATCGGTGCTGCGACCGTGCCTCCGAACTGGACGGTTCCTTTCGGATTGTCCACAGCTGTATAGACCACGATCTGAGGATCATCAGCCGGTGCAAAGCCTATGAATGATACGATGTAATTACCCTCCATATATCTGCCGTTCTTAACTTTTTGGGCAGTACCCGTCTTGCCTCCAACACGGTAAGACTCGACAAATGCATTTCTTCCTGTTCCCTGGGCTACAACCGACTCCAGGGCATTTCTTATCTGCTTGGAAGTTTCTTCAGAAATAACCTTCCTCTTCGCCTCCGGCTTTTTCTTCATGACCGTTTTCCCTGTCTTTGGATCGATGAGCTCTTTGGCGATATAAGGTGTATATAGAGTACCGCCATTTACCGCCGCTGCCACCGCTGCTGCCTGCTGGATGGGAGTAACTGATACACCTTGTCCGAATGCGGTTGTTGCCTGTTCCACCGGTCCGACTCTGTCAAGATTAAATAGAATTCCTCTGCCCTCGCCCTGAAGGTCTATGCCTGTCTTCTCCCCGAATCCAAAGTTCTTTATATAAGAAAATAATTTTTCCTTGCCCAGCCTCTCCCCAAGTTCAATAAAGCCCGGGTTGCAGGAATTCTGTACAACCTCAAGGAAGGACTCTGAGCCGTGCCCCCCGTGCTTCCAGCAATGAAGGCGCGCACCGCCAACCTCTACAGAGCCGGAGTCATAGAAATGATCTTTCAGGAGATCTACCTTTTTCTCCTCAAGCGCAGCCGCAAGGGTGATGATCTTAAAGGTTGAACCTGGTTCATACGTACTCCAGACCGGCAGATTCCGGTTATAAATTTCCTGAGGCACATCGCGGAACTTTGCCGGATCAAAGGTCGGCCTTGAAGACATACCCAGGATCTCGCCGTTCTTCGGATTCATCGCAATCGCAATGATGCCATCCGGGTTATAGAGTGCCTCGGCATTATCCAGCTCCCGCTCCATGATGGTTTGGATTTTGCTGTCAATCGTCAGCTTTAAATCGAGGCCGTCTGCAGGTGCTTTATAATCATCCGCCATTTTCTCCATCCTTTTTCCCTTGGCGTCCGCATAAAACTTCACATAGCCCTTTTCCCCTTTCAGCTCTTTATCATAAGACAATTCAATCCCCATCAATCCTTGATTATCAATTCCGGCAAAGCCCAGGACATGGGATAGATATTTCCCATACGGATAATGCCGTTTGGAATCCTCGGCAATATAAATTCCTTTCAGGCCGAGCGCCCTCAGCTCTTTTGCCTTTTCATGACTGATTTTGCGCCCTTCCGGCACTTTCACCATCGATACCCTGGATGTGACGGTCTTATATGCTTTTTCCTTGTCCATGCCCAGCACAGCCGCAAGCTTTTCAGCTGTATGAGCAGGATCCTGTATCTGCCGCGGCACGGCATAAACCGTCGGGGCGCTGATGTTGGTGGCAAGAGCAACCCCATTCCTGTCAACAATCTCCCCCCTTTTAGGTTCAAAGGGAAGATTCCTGCTCCAGGAATCCTTGGCTTTTTCCGTAAGCGAATTCCCCAGGAAGAATTGAACATATCCAAGCCGGATATCTATGATTAAAAAGATGAGAAAACCAGCGGCCAAGGCTATGGCCAGCCTTTTCCGCACAGTCACGTTTGATACGCGCAAAGCATTACACCCCCAAGAATTCATTGCTGTTAAGAATGTATGCCTGTACCAATTTATAAAGTACAAAAACCATCAGGGAATCTGATTTGAAATATCAAAAAGGAGACGGCTTCCCGTCTCCTTTCATGGTCATGATCCTTCATATTCATCTTTTTTTGGAGGGTCTTTTTTCTGCATATCATCCGGCTTTTTCATTTGGACAATAACATACTCTTTTGGATTAAGCCTGCTTCCGGGCTGTACATTCTGTTTGACTACATAGCCGCTTCCGACCGTCTGCAGCGGAACTCCGCTGATCTTCGCCACTTTCATGACATCCCTCAGTGACCATCCCTTCATATTGGGTGCTTTCATGTTTCCTTCAGTCCGGAGAATGATCCTTTCACCTTGAAGGAGCTTAGTGCCCTGTTTAGGATTCTGGCTGATGATGCCCGTTCCGCTCCCAAGCTGAATGACTTCATACCCTTCGGCTTCAAGGGTCTTCGCGGTCTGAGCGGCATCTTTGCCCGTGAAGTCCTCAACAGCCTTGGATGATTTGGCTTCGGCCATGGAAGGCTTGATGTTCAGATATTGCAGGCTGTTGCGCATGACTGTATTAAAAATCATGGATACCGGGATGGAGCCGTCTGTATAATATTCGATTTCCGGCTGCTGGACGGCTACATACATGACAAGCTCCGGATCGTCTTTAGGCGCCATACCAAGGAATGAAAACACATAGTTGCTGGCTCCTGTCAGGTACTTTCCGTCAGGCCCGGGCATCTGCGCTGTCCCTGTCTTCCCTGCCACTTCATAGCCGTTTATTTTATACCGTTTGCCGGTTCCATGCTCGCCCGTAACGACTGTACCGAGATAATCCCTTACCTTTTTCGCGGTTTCGGATGAAATTGGCTGGGAGACGGTCTTTGGTTCCGTTTTTTTAATTACCTTTTTTGTGGAAGGATCGGTTATATCCTTGATCACGTAAGGACGCATCATTTTGCCGCCATTTGCGACAGCGGTGGCAGCCTGTATCTGCTGAATCGGCGTGATGGCAGTTCCCTGGCCAAAGGCTGTAGTGATTTTTTCAATTGGCCATTTATACAGGATCTTCCCTGTCGCTTCGTTCGGCAGATCGATTCCCGTCGGCTTGTCAAAGCCGAATTTTGTTAAATACGCCCGGAATTTTTCCTCTCCGAGCTTTTCCATGGCAAGCTTGGCGAAAGCCACATTTGATGACCTCTGCAGGCCTTCAAGATAGGTGATGGTCCCCCAGCCCGCTCCGCCATTATGGTCACGGATGCTTCCTGAATTCCCCTTTTTGTATGTTCCCGATTTATACGTATCGTTAGGATTGAATACATTTTCCTGAACCGCGGCTGCAAGGGTGAATACCTTCATCGTCGAACCCGGCTCAAACGAATCCTCCACGGCAAGATTCTGCCAGCCATCCTCAAGCCCTTCCCTCGTTTTCGGGTGGAAGGTCGGCCTCTGGCTCATCGCGAGAATTTCACCAGTTTTTGGATTGGCGACAATAGCGATCATTTTTTTAGGATTGTACTTCATTTGGACGGAATTCATGGAATCCTCCAGGAAGGTCTGTATTTTTTTATCCAGGGTTACAGAAACCTGAGCCCCATCCTTAGGCGGGGTAATTTTCTCCTTTGAGTTTGGAAGGAGGAAGCCCCATTTATCGCTGTCATACTTTACAACGCCATCCGTTTCCTTCAAATACTTTTCCATCGTCCTTTCAAGGCCCAGACGCCCTGTTGATATTTCTTTTTTAGTTTTTTTATTGAACTTGGTTTCCGTAAAGCCGATTAAGTGGGAGGCAAAGACTCCGTTCGGATAAAATCGTTTGGATTCGCGCTGGAACATGATGCCCGGGAGATCCAGGGCTTCAATCTCATTTTTGGTCTGGTGGGTAATATCCTTTCCGGCACTCCCGAACTCCACCTGAAAAACCTTTTTATTCAGCCTCTCAAATATCTCGCTTTCTTCCATATCAATATACTTAGCAAGCTCTCTTGCTGTCTTCTGCGGGTTTTTCACATGCTTTGGATGTTCCGGATCAGCAGTGACCGACTTGTCCAATATCGCCGTCAGTTTATAAGAGACCGTATCCTCCGCAATAGGTTCCCCTGTCCGGTCCACGATGCTTCCCCTTTTCGCTTCAAGGATATCCTCCCGTAAATATTTGGTTTCAAGCTTCCGGGCAAGGGCAGTCCCCCCCGCTTCCCCGGTAACTTCTATAAACAAGAATCTGCCTGCCAAAATAAAAAAGAGCAGTCCAAATGTAAAGAAGAGGACCACTGCTCCTGTTGATATATTTTTTTGCTTTTGCATCAGTCCTGTACAACCTTAACGTTATTCTGGTTAAGCTTCAGGCCCAGCTCAGCTGCTTTCTTCCAAATTCTTTCATACGTGCTGAGTTCACTTACCTGCACCTTCAGATCCCCGTTCACTTTCTTTTGATTGTCTATGGAACCTTCTACCTGCTGTATTTCCTTATTCACGCTATAGACAGCAGATTGGTTGGCAATGATCTTGATGCCGGCGCCGGCTACCAGCAGGGCAAAAACGACCAGTAAAATCTTCTCGCCAAACGTGATTCCAGTTTTATGGCGGATGACGGATTGAACCTTTTTCCCTGGTACAATCTGCTGCTCCAACACTTTTTTTGCTACAGTGCTCATGTTTCTCCCCCTGATCTCCTTATATTTTTTCAGCGATGCGCAATTTGGCCGACCTGGCCCTGTTGTTCATCTCTATTTCTTCTTCACTTGGCAGTATGGGCTTTCTGGTTATAATCTTGATCACCGGCTTGTACTCATCCGGGATGATCGGCAGCCCGGGCGGAAGCGGAGGTGTTTCGCCGAGCTTCTTATACACCGTTTTACAGATCCGGTCTTCCAATGAGTGGAAGGTTATGACTGATATTCTGCCGCCAGGGGCCAGGAGGCCGATGGCCTGATGGAGCGAGTCTTCAAAAACACCCAATTCATCATTAACGGCAATTCGGATGGCCTGGAAAATCCTTTTGGCTGGATGCCCTCCCTTTCTCCTGGCCGGAGCAGGGATGCCTTCCTTGATCAGCTCTACCAGTTCGAACGTCGTCTCGATAGGCTTGATTTCACGGGCAGCTTCTATTTTCCTTGCAATCTGCTTTGAAAATTTTTCCTCTCCATATTTAAAGAAGATGCTGATCAGCTCCTGAAATGACCAGGAGTTCACTACGTCATAGGCAGAGAGCCCAGCACTCTGGTCCATCCGCATATCAAGCGGAGCATCATTATGGTAGCTGAAGCCTCTCTCTGGTGTATCAAGCTGTGGGGAAGAAACTCCCAAATCATAGAGAATCCCGTCCACTTTATGTATTCCGCGTTCGCCGAGCTCGCGGGCGATATGCTTGAAATTGCTTTGAATCATGGTGACTTGCCCGCTGTATTTCTTTAATTTCTCACTTGCATTCTTAATAGCCGTTTCATCCTGGTCAAACGCAAATAAATGGCCTTCCGGGGATAATTGGGATAACACGTATTCACTGTGCCCAGCCCCTCCCATTGTACAATCAACATAAACTCCGTCAGGCTTAATATTCAAGCCATCGACAGTTTCCTTGAGCAATACAGTTGTATGCTGAAACAATAACTTCACCTTCCAATCGAGAATGAACCATCCTCATGCAATGAATTCGCTAAATATCGAAACCTATCATGTTTTCAGCGATTTCTGCAAAAGAATCTTCGGAATTTGTAAAATAGTCTTCCCAAAGAGGCTTGCTCCAAATCTCAATTCGATTGGAAACTCCGAGAACAACACATTCTTTTTCTAGCGATGCATAAGCTGTAAGTGGTGCGGGTATGTTGATGCGGCCTTGTTTGTCTAATTCGCATTCTGTCGCGCCCGAGAAGAAAAACCTCGTAAATGCCCGGGCATCTTTTTTGGTAAGCGGCAGAGCTTTTAGTTTTTCTTCGAGCTGCTTCCATTCTTCCAATGGATAACCAAATAAACATTGATCCAGTCCCCGGGTAATAACGAATTCCTCGCCAAGGCTTTCTCTAAACTTTGCGGGGACGATGATCCGGCCCTTGTTATCAATGGTATGATGGTATTCGCCCATGAACATTTGCCACTACCCCCACTTTCTAATTTCAATGTACCACATCCCCCCACTTTTCACCACCATTTTTATATTATTCATGTAATATAAACCGGAAGCCTGGATATTGCTCCTTTTGCTTCCTCAACATCAATTTTCTGCCATCTCTCCGCCTTGCTTCATGAATTGGAGTTATCCTGTTTCCATGCATGCGGACATTCCCGCTATACACATGGCATGCCGGCAAAAAAAAAGAGCCCGAAAAGAGGTATAAAACCTCTTCGGACTGTCTCTTTTATAGCAATATCACCTTATGCTTATTATTGAATTCATAATGGAGCTCTGTTAGTTCCTGAATGAAATCAGGTCCATATTTATTCAGATAGTATATCGGATTCCATATCCTCTCCTGAGGTGAATCCAGAGGTGAAAGGGAGCAGCTGATCCGGTTGTACTTACTTGTGACTATTTCATATTTATCCTTGTTTCTTTCGTTTGTTTTGTCATAAATGAACTGAAGCTGCTTTTTTATGATATCCAAATTCTTTTCAAGCAGCGGGCTTAATGCCCCATCAACCTTCACCGCACGGGCAGAGAATTCACGATGGGATTCTTCCACACCGCCAAGCATCCTTGCATATAGGTTGTCTAACGTTTCATCCTTGATCTGTCCAAGGAAGTCGGACAGCCTTTCCTTTGTCCTGCCGCTGAGGGCTTCCTCGATTGACATGCCCACTTCCTCCAGGTCTGTCCCGATTGAGCGTTCAAGCAGGGTAATGTTCAGCCTTGGTACAATTGGAGGCATTTTCATCTCGAAAAGCTCGAACGACTGCTTCAGCTCAGCCCAATACGCGGCCTCCCCCGGCCCGGCGATAAAAGCCAGAACCGGGAAAAGGCTTTCCTGCATGATGGGCCTTGTGACCACATTATTGCTCAGGCATTCCGGCCGGCTCTCAGCCAGCTCAAGCATTTCATCCATGTTAAAAGCAAGTGCCTCATCTTTTCCTGAAATGAATCTTCCGCTCTCATCAAGCGAAAGCAGCGTCCTCTCCTGCTTCTCTTTTTCATAATAAAAGAGATTGGCAGCATTTCCTTCCAGTTCTATGGCTTTTCCATAGCCTTCACCCGCCACAAGTTCCTGCTGCGAGAGGACTTTCCTGGTTATCTCACCCGCATTTTTGATCATCCCCGTAAAATAAGATGATTCAATTTTTCTTAAGCCGGGATCCGCTGCATCGATAAGAAGCAGCCCGCTGCTTCCGAACCATTCATGCAGAAGGCGCGCAAAAAACTCAGAGAACGTATTGGACTCTTTTATGATTTCTTTGATAGAAGCCAAAAGGCCATTGGTATATTCCGTCTCCCCGCAGCTCTCCATAACATCTTCAAGCCAGGCACACGCAGTGTCATCATCCAGTTCAAGATCCGAGACCATGGGCTTTTTGGTCACATACATCGGATAGGACATTTTATCCGGCTTTCCATTGCGCATTGCATATATATGATTAACTTCCTGGATATCATGGTCTTCGCCTGCAATCCAAAAAACTGGGATGACCCTTTTTTTCAAAGCTTTTTCCTGCTGTTCCGCGAGTTTTATAACAGAAATTGCTTTATGTATAGTATATAAAGGCCCGCTCAAGATCCCTGCCTGCTGTCCGCCGATGACAACGGCAGAATCAGGCCTCTCAAGCGCTTCCAGGTTACTCAGCAGGCAATCGTTCATTCCAAAAGGATCCATATATTGACGGATATGTCCAGCCAATTCTGTTCTATGAAAGCTGCGATTCATGAGATCGCTGTATCTTTTTTCGTATACTTTTTCATCATTGATATCATAATGAAAAAAATTATCCGTCTTAAGCCTGCCATCGATATAGTCAGATGCGAACTTGTTGATTGCCGGCAGGACAAGATCCTTAATTTCCATGAAGCTGACTTCCTTTCTCTCTCCAACTTAGCTCTAAAAAGTATACCACCTTTAAACAGGAGAAACAAAGATGCTGTCTTGCACCTGCACCCGGCAGATAACGGATAATATGGCCCCTTTAAATCAGCATTCTCGCAATCCGGTCAATCATGCCGTATATACTCAGAATGAAATAACCGCCTAAAAAGAGGATGAAGTTCACTCTCCAGAAGCCTTTAAAGATACGGAAGAAATCTACTTCCTCGCGGTATTTGTAATTCACGACCGAAACGGATGCCGCTATCACGATCAATAATAGGATAATCACCCACAAGAGTGAGGTACCCCAGATGGTCTTGATCATGTAATGCACAGAAAGGATCAAGAAAACAGTCGTCAGGTCTGCCGACATATGAACCGATTTTCTATGGCTTTTAGTTATCCTTTTGACAATGACGAATACAGCGAGATAACCAAGTAATGGGACAGTAATAAAAGCTGCAGCAGCACTTGCTATGAATTGTGACACACCGTTTCCTCCTATGGGCGCTCCTTCCCTTTTATCATCGTATATATTAAACGAGTAAGGGCCGGCTCTATCTTTTTATGCGCTGCTTCCTGCAATATGTAACCCAGGATTGCATCAATTTCGGTCTTTCTCCCACTCTCCAGATCTACGAGCATGGAGGATTTATTCCTCTCTGTATTGCGGCACACTTCTTCTATATACCGTCTTATCCCGTCCGAATCAGAGATGGCAAAAACCTCCGCTGCTTCCTTGTACATGGATTGAAAGAGGCTGTTAAAGTGCGGGTTATCAAGCAGCTCCCCATTTCTTGCGCCGAGGACCGCCGTAAGCGGATTAATGCAGGCATTTACAATAAGTTTCTTCAACATCATCTTGTAATAATCCTTCTCGTAAATGAAAGGAAATAAAGGATCTTCCGTCTTTATTTTAAAGGAATCGAGGCTCCCTCGGTAGACAGCTGCCCTGATATTTCCAGCTCCGGTATGGGAAACCGTATTGTCATTCTTTTTTTGGGCCCCATGCTCGACGATCCCAACCGCAATTTGTGAGACGGGAAGGTCCGCAAGCAAACTGAGATGCCCCATGCCATTCTGCAGGAACAGAACAGGGGAGGCTGTCTCTTGCAAGGGAGGCATCAGAGATTCCAGATGATGTGCTTTCACACACACGATGGTGATGTGCCCATCATCCTTCATCTCCGATACAGGATATGCGGTTACTTCCATACTTTCTAAAGTGCCGCCCCGTTCTAAGTTAATGCCGTTTTTGTTGATTGTTTCTGCCTGGCCAGCAGTCCTGGTGTACAGTGTAATGTTATTTCCTCTTGAAAGGCATGCGGCTGTGAGCAGCCCGACAGCCCCTCCCCCGATAATATTGATTTTCATCCATTTGGCCCCCGTATTTCTTCTGTGGAAAAGGGGCGGAGCTGCATGTATCATAATGCTTTTTGCAAGCAGCCCGGCATCCCTGCCTGCGCCTTACTCCGCTCCAACGCCTTATAGTGTTTGTTTCTGTTCCTGTCCAGATTCCTTTCCAGGCATGGGCTGTGGGTAACTATGTTTGTATTATGGCAGTTTTCGCAAACCTTGCTGCGGATTACACATAGAGACGATCCTGGCACCCCTGTAAGACCATGTTTCTCCAATATAGAATTTATTAAAGAAAACAACAATTTTTCAGGTAAGTATTCTGTAAAACTTTGTGGCTGTTTGAGCGGATTGCACGCGTAAATCATTCTTCATGTTCAGCAGCCGTAATATTCATGAAAACAGCCTTAAGAGTAAGTTCTTTTTATTTAATAGTAGCAGACCGATAGCCAGGATAAAAACCTTTTTATAGCGTTGATGCTTCTCTTTAGTCCAGGGATTTGCCAATGCAGAATTTTTTTACTTTTTATTATATAATCAGTGAGAGAGGGAGTTTTTTAACTGGCTGTTAAGAAAGCGGTTCCATCAGCGGCCGCGTCAAAGGGGGAAGAATCGATGAAACATACAGTTGAAAGACTGCTTATTAACTTCAAGACTCTTGAAGAGTTCAAGAAGTTTAAAGAATACGGGATACAGGAGCTGTCCATGCTTGAAGATCTTCAGGGAAGCATGATTGAAGACAACAGTGAATCTCCTTTTTATGGCATCTATTTCGGCGATAAGCTGGTGGCGCGCATGAGTCTTTACAAAGCAGATGCAAAACGGGACCGCTATTTTGATCCGCCGCAGGACTATTATGTACTTTGGAAGCTTGAGGTTCTGCCCCCATATCAACGGAGGGGCTATGGGCGTGCCCTTGTAGAATTTGCGCAAAAGCATGGAAAGCCGCTGAAGACGAACCCGCGGATTCATTCACATGAATTTTGGAATAAGCTTGGCTTCCGAGATGTGAGTTATGATATGGAAAGAGATCTTGGTGAAAACCCCATGATCTGGTTTCCTGAAGGAGTAAGCGAAGCGGTCCGCTAAAAAAATAAAAGAGGCTGTCCCCCGCGGCAACCCCCATTTCCAGGGGTGTACACCGCGCTCTGGACAGCCTTTTTCCACTCTATTTTTTGACCCTTTCCAGGTTTCCGTTTTTATCCATCTGAAACTTCACGTTAGGGCTGTTCATCTCCTCTTCAAGAAAAATCAGCTTTCTGGCTTTCTCCATGATCTGCAGGAGCGCCCGGTAATCTTCTTCTACATTCCTCAGCTTTTCCTGCAGCTGCAGATTATATTGTACAAGCTGGTCATATTCTTTCTTTAAGGTCTCAAGCTCCCGCCTCATTCCCTCCGTTTCCTGGACATTGTTTCCTGATTGGTAGTTCTGATCATATTGGACCAGGAACTGGATAACGTCGTTCAGGTTTACAAGATGGTCAGCATGCGCTTCCCTTATGGCATCCTCCATAGAAGCAGCTGCCGCAGGAGAACGCGGGGCTTCCGCGGGAGGCGGTGCCTCAAGATGGTTTTTCTTACTTACTTTTCTCTGCATCTTCGCATGCTCAATTCCTGATTTATATTGTTTCCTTACGAATGAATTCCATCTGAAGCCGCAGGCAGCTGATGTCCTGGAAAGCTTTCTCCCTACTTCTTCAAAAGCCTTCAGCTGGGTGCTTCCATCTCGGATATGACTTAAAACTACTTCGGCCAATAACAAATCCTCATCCTGTGACCAGGCATCCTGGCGGGCAATCGTCATCTTCCTCACTCCTTGCAAGTTTTACTTCATACATATGCACTTGCTAGAAAAGATAGAAGAAGCCAGACTGCCGATATCATCAATTATTTTTTTTGCCGGTGAACCTTCCCACCGCTTCCATATGAGCCTCCGAAACCCAGAGCCTGGAGCATTCGGCAATTTCCTCCTGGATCCTTACGTGGAGATTGCCTTCTTCCCACTTTCTAATCAGAAGTCTTTTATACGCACTTAATACTTCGGGCTCTTTATTTAGCAGCGCGTTCAGATAGTCCGCCCACTCTCCGCTTTCTACACTATCTAAAACAAAATCGATAAACCCAAGATCCCGGGCCGTGCCGGCCGTGAGGATCTGTCCGCTCAACAAGAGCCTAAGGCAGGCGGATACCGGGAGCTTCTCGTAAAGGATAGTGGCCCCGCCCCAGCCTGTAGTGATTCCCTGATTTCCCTGCACAAAGCCAAGCTTTATACCAGGCACCGCCACCCGGATATCACAGGCAGCCGCAATCTCACATCCTCCCCCGACTGCCGCACCATTCAGGAAGGCAATTGTAGGTTTTTTCAGTGTCAACAGTCTGAATACTATACTTCCCATTTCAGAAAGCATTTCATAGGCATCCGCTTTTGTCCCCAATGAGTGGAACTCCTTAAGGTCACCGCCGGAACAAAAGGCAGCATCACCTTCCCCCCTTATTAAAACAGCCTTGATCGACCTTTCCTTTTCTGCTGTCTCAAGTGCTTCTTTAAGGCCAGCCATTACATCATAATTGACTGCATTTCTCCTCTCCGGCCTGTTAATTATGATTCTAAATAAACCGTTCTCACATAGATCCGTCTTCACCTGCACTATACCCCAGCCCTTCTTCCTGCATGTTATTTTCTCTTATTACAGTTTACAGAAAGGCAGGCTGCTTCAGCCACCCTAAGCTTTTTAAACACAAAAAAAGCACAGAGAAAATATCTCTGTGCCGCTAAGAAGAAATTATTTGCTAATAACTTCTTTTCCTTTGTATGTTCCACAAGCTTTACATACACGGTGAGCGAGTTTCATTTCACCGCAGTTTGGGCATGCTACCATACCTGGGACTTGAAGCTTAAAGTGTGTACGACGTTGTCTCTTTACAGTTTTAGAAGTTCTTCTAAAAGGTACAGCCATTATTCCCACCTCCTTAAAAATTGAGTTAAGAAGCTAAGATATCCAGTAATCTGGTCTTCTTTCGCACTTTACGGTTTGTTGTTTTCATTGTCGAAGAAATTCGCCAGCTTTGCCAAGCGCGGATCGACTTTCTTCTTTTGATCTTCTTCAGATAAGACTTCCCAATCATTTCCGGACTGAGGGGCAGCGTCTTCTGAATCAATATCATCGCAAAATACCTGAATAGGTATTTCAAGCAAAATGTTTTCTTTAATAACAGGCAATAAATCTATCGTATCGCCTTCCACTGAATGAGAGTTCTCCGCATACGGATCTTCATAATCAGCTTTTAAAAGAAAAGTTTCGATTGTTTCAATATCAATTGGATATTTAACATCTACAAGAGTTCTCGAACAAGGAAGCACAAGATGGCCGCTGATATGAAGGTGAAACGTAACCTTGGAGGAACTGATGTCCGCCCTTCCGGTTATATGCATCGGGGAAACTTCCCTGATCTCCGTTTCGAGTTCCATGATATCCTCCACGGCTGCTGTCTCATCAAGCTGCAGATTCTTGTCCCGGTACTTCTGAAGTTGTGTAATTGTCCATTTCAAATGAATCACCTCTGAGGCAACAAAAGTAATTATATCGGTCAATCAATCGTTTGTCAATATTTTTTCTTTACACTATAATAGAAGAACAGTAAATATTTCCAAAGGACTGGCAAAAGACTTTTATATCATTATTTATTTTATCACGTGCATTAAAAATCGCAAATTTTTGGCCTTGGCTGCAGGAGGCGACACATGGAAGCACTTGGAATTATCGTAGAGTACAACCCCTTTCATAACGGACATGCCTATCATATTAAGGAAAGTTTAAAATCAACTGGAGCAGACCTTGTCATCGCAGTCATGAGCGGGAATTTCCTGCAAAGAGGAGAGCCTGCGATGGCGGGTAAATGGGCAAGAGCACGGATGGCTCTCCTGGGCGGGTCCGACCTGGTCTTTGAGCTTCCCTACCCTTTCGCCGCTCAGCAGGCAAATATATTCGCCCGGGGATCGGTAGGGATCCTCGAAGCAGCCGGCTGCAGTCATGTATGTTTCGGCAGCGAGGCAGGCAGCATCGATGCTTTCTTGGAAGCTGAGGCCTTTCTGAGAAGAAATGGTTCAGCTTATGACCAGTCGGTAAAGGAATTCAGCAAAAGCGGATTCAGCTATCCGCGTGCAGCCTCCCTGGCTTTTGAAGCACTTTCGGGCTCGGGCAGTATTCTGGACCTGAGCAAACCCAATAATATCCTGGGACTTCAGTATGTACGGGCCATCAAGGATCAGACCTGCTCCATCAAGCCATGCACGATCAAAAGGATAGGCTCCGGTTATCATGATGAATCGCTTCACTCAAAATCTTTAGCCAGTGCGACCGGAATCAGAAAAGCGATTTTCGAGGATGGCGCTTCACCCGAAGCCGTAAAGGACCAGATTCCTCTTTCTACATATGAAGAACTTACATCCTATCATGCCCAATATGGAACTTTTCATAATTGGGAGTTGTACTGGCCGTTTCTCCAATACCGCATCATCTCTTCTTCCATTAGTGAGCTGAATTTGATTTATGAAGCTGAGGAAGGCCTTGAATACCGGTTTAAAGAAATGGCAAATACTGCCCGGACGTTCCAGGAATTCATCTCTTTGGTAAAGACTAAAAGATATACATGGACCCGTCTGCAGAGGGCCGCACTGAATATACTGAACAACGTTAAAAAAGAAGAAATGGGCGCTGCAGGCACCGGCCCCGGATACCTTCGCTTGCTCGGGATGAACCGAAAGGGAAGGCAGTACCTGAATGAAAATAAGAAAAAACTCGGACTGCCGCTCATTACCAGACCTTCCTCCTTCAAGAAAGAACTCTCACTGGATCTGCGAGCCTCTTCCATCTATGCCCTGCCGCTTGAACCGGGCAGGCGGAAGAAAGCGCTGAAAAGGGAATACATGCCTCCAGTCTTCTTGGATGGCGAACAAAAATAAGAGGCGCCTTCTAGGCAGCCTCTTATTTTTGTTCAAGCTTATCCAAGTAATTCAAAGCGTCTCCAAATGTATCCACTGGGACGACCTTCATTTTTGTATCGATATCCTTTGCAGCTTTGACGGCAACCCTGTAATTGGAATTCCTGATTCCTTTTTCATTCGGGGCAAAAAATATTTCCGCACCGCTTTTATCAGCTGCGACGATCTTCTGATCGATTCCCCCGATCGGCCCCACCGTGCCATCAGAAAAGATCTCTCCTGTCCCTGCAATTTTATAGCCCCTGGTGATGTCTTTCTTTGTAAGCTGGTCATAAATCTCAAGGGTAAACATCAATCCGGCTGATGGGCCGCCAATTTTTTCAGAGTTGATTGACACCTTCGGATCCGCCTGGACTTCTTTATCATCCACAAGATGGATGCCTAGCCCCGCTCGTTTCTCCTTGCCTGGCAGTGTGGCAAGCACCGCCTTTTCCTCCATGTCCCTGCCATCACGCTGGAACCGGATGGCAACCGTATCGCCTGCCTTTTTGCCGCTGACATAATCAATAAATTCTTTCGAAGAAGCAAACTTCCTGCCATCAACCCTTATGATCCGGTCCCCTGGCTTAAGCACTTTGGCCGCCGGAAGACTGTCACTCACTTCAATGACATAGATTCCATTGAAGGTTGTCTTCACCGGGCGTCCAGCCTTTTTGTATGCCACTTCGACGGCGCTTTCCTTAGAACCTTCCATCATGTTCAGCTGCCTTGCGTTATACTCCTCATCCGATTCATCTTCATACCTGATCTTTTTAATGGGGTATAATTCCTGGTACTTGCTGAGGTGAGCCCCCAGGTACGTATATATATTGGCTTTGCCCATCCTGATGGTCGTCAGCATGAACTTTCCCTTTGAATGATATCCGCCATCTACCTTGACCACTGGGTCGAGC
The DNA here is from genome assembly GCF_046237605.1 of Paraperibacillus marinus. Classification (GTDB taxonomy): domain Bacteria; phylum Bacillota; class Bacilli; order Bacillales; family DSM-1321; genus Paraperibacillus; species Paraperibacillus marinus. The sequence continues at coordinate 2,970,768 of NZ_CP143542.1, forward strand.
TCCTCGGCCATCCCCGGCTTCGTTACATAATAAGGAAGTGTGATGAATACGGAACCTACTATCAATATGAATAAGATAATGAAGCTATATATTTTTTTCCGGGTCATTCCTAGTGTTTCTCCTTCCATCCATGGATAGCAGCCTTGATTTTATCAACATTTTTTCTGGCTTCTTCTTCTCCAATAGTAATCATTTCAGCAATATTTGTAAACGCCCTTGAACTATAAGCCTCGACCCGCGGTCTGATCATCACATCGGAAGCCACTTCCCGGTGCATGACCAGCTCCATCTGCAGAATATCGAGGCTCTGAAGAATCACATCATAGATCGACCCAATCTCAATATCCTGCTTGATATGGGAGACATCTACCCCTATCACGATATCTGCTCCCATATCCCTTATTACCGACACGGGTATCCGGTCAACGACACCGCCGTCAACAAGCAGCCTGCCATCCACCAATTCAGGAACGAAAATTCCAGGTATGGAGATGCTTGCCCGGACCGCCTCAGCGACCGGCCCTTCTGTGAAGATCACTTTCTCGCCCGTTTTGATGTCGGTTGCAATAACTGACACAGGAATGTCCAGCTCCTCCAGATTCTTGCCGTATGTAAACAGGCGGATAAACTCTTTTATTTTCTTTCCTGCAATGAGTCCCATCTTGGGGACGGTAAAATCCAGGAAGAATTTCCGCTTGAAGGCATTTGACAATTTATATAACTGCTCGAGATCCTGTCCTGCCGCATAAAAGCATGCAACCAGCGCCCCCATGCTGCTGCCTGCAGCCATGGAGATGGGGATGCCCTCTTCTACCAATACCTTGATGACGCCTAAATGGGCAAACCCTCTGGCACCTCCGGAACCGAGGGCGAGTCCTATCCTGGGCTCTTTCATAAAACCTTCCTCCCTTGTTCACTCAATCTTATGGTCTAAAACCTGTTAAACACGTATAAGGTTTTATATAAGGACAAGTTGAATTTAGTTTATTATGCCCTGTTGGAAATTATATGTTGTATTTGCCAATTTAGTTTTTATTTCTCATTTTTCTGGAGGGACGGACTCAGTGAATAAATCGCAGTTTAAAACCATTATTTTATCTTTCTCAGTGGTGCTCATCGCCGGAGCACTTATTAAATTTCCGCAGGAATCCTTGTCTGCCTCCATCAGGGGATTGAATATGTGGTGGGAGATCGTCTTCCCTTCCCTTCTGCCCTTTTTTATTATCTCTGAAATGATGATTGGATTTGGTGTGGTCCGTTTCCTTGGAGTGCTGCTCGAACCATTGATGAGACCCTTATTTAAAGTGCCGGGAGTCGGCGGCTTTGTTTGGGCGATGGGGATGGCGTCCGGCTTTCCAGTCGGCGCCAAGCTGACGGCCAGGCTTCGGCAGGAAGAACAATTGACGAGGATAGAAGCAGAGAGGCTTGTGAGTTTTACGAATTCATCCAATCCCTTATTTATTTTCGGGGCTGTCTCCATTGGCTTTTTTTATAACACGGGACTTGGCATTGTCCTGGCTCTGTCCCATTATGCAGGGAACCTTACAGTTGGCATTCTTATGAGGTTTTATGGAACAGACGCGAAACCGCCAGCCGAGGAAAAAAACAAAGTTTCCATCATGAAAGCGCTGGCGGCCCTGCACAGGACACGGATCAAGGATAATCGGCCGATCGGCAAGATGCTTGGTGATTCAGTGTTCTCCTCCATCAATACACTCTTGATGATCGGCGGTTTTATCATTCTTTTTTCAGTCGTTAATAAACTTTTATTCCATATGGGCATTACCGGGGCCTTATCGACTGCGGTGAAAGAGCTCCTCCATCTTGCCGGTCTTCATGAAGCACTGGGCATTCCCTTGATAGCCGGCATCTTTGAAGTTACACTGGGCTCCCAGATGACGAGCGGCATCCAGGAAGCACCGCTCCTCCAGCAGGCCATCATCACCAGTTTTCTGCTAGGGTTCAGTGGTTTCAGTGTCCAGGCCCAGGTGGCCAGCATCCTGGCTGAAACCGATATACGCTTTTTCCCATTTTTCATCGCCCGCCTGATTCATGGGACATCTGCCGGATTTTTCACACTGCTGCTATGGAAACCTCTCTATCAGGGAGGAAAGGAGACGTTTGCTGCCGTGCCTGCTGCCTGGCTGCCGCAGGCTGACCAGCTAGGGAATTTCACCTCCTATCTTGCCAAGGCAGGTCCGCCCCTTACCATCCTGATGCTCCTCCTCTATACAGCCCTCCTACTGAAGAGATCTAAAGGAACAGGCAGGGACTAAAAAAAGGAGGCTGACCCTAAAGGGTCAGCCTTCCTGGCTTTCATATTTTTTAAGCAGCCACTCTTTGACTACAGTGGGGACAAGTTCAGAAATATCTCCGCCATACCTCGCCACTTCCTTCACGATGCTTGAGCTGAGAAAAGAATATTGATTGTTGGTCATGATAAAAAAGGTCTCAATCTGCTCGTTTAATAAACGATTCATGGAAGTGATCTGCATCTCATATTCAAAATCCGACACCGCCCGGAGACCCCTGATGATGGCATCGGCATTGATGCTTTTCGCATAGTCAACCAGCAGCCCCTGAAATGAACTTACTTTCACATTCGGGATATGGACCGTTGCCTGCCTGATCAGCTCCTGGCGCTCATCTACTGTGAATAAAGGCTGTTTAGAAGAATTATTCAGAACGACAATATACACTTCCTCAAACACCTTCGCCGCTCTTTGAATAATATCAAGATGTCCGTTAGTGATTGGATCAAAGCTGCCTGGACAAACTGCAATTCTACCCATTTTCATTCTCCTCTAACTATATGTATATAACGAAAACCATCCCGCCTGCAAGGCTCTAAAGGGAAGCACGTCCCCTATATAGGGTCACTGCTATCATGCCATATTTCTCCTCCCGGAATGAAACGAGCGTATTGATTTCCTTTTTGAGGCTAATATCTGAGGCATGCTCGCAGACAATCATACCATCCGGTGCCAGCAGCCCGTTTTCCTCTATCATGCCAAGCAGATTCTCCAGGATATGCTTTTTATATGGAGGATCCAGAAGAATGAGATCAAAGGACAGCTTCCTCTTGATGATTGCTTTTAGCGCCCTCTCCGATTCATTCCTGTAAATCTCGGCTTTTTCCTCGAAATTACAGGCTGCAACATTAGCTTTTATGGCTGCGATTGCTTTGTGATCCCTGTCCACAAAAATGGCCCCATCCATTCCGCGGCTCAATGCTTCTATTCCAAGCCCTCCGCTGCCTGCAAATAAATCCAATACCTGGCCGCCTGAAAAATAAGGGCCGATCATATTAAAAATGGACTCCTTTACCTTATCCGTCGTCGGACGAGTCTGATTTCCGGGCACTGCCTTAAGCGGCCTTCCCTTACAAGTTCCCGATACGACCCTCATAGTATGTTCACCACTTCAAGATTAAATTTAAAATTCTCTCCTATCCTACCACATTCACTGGATTCCGGCCAAATGTTTCTCGGAGTAAAAGAAACGTGCCGGTATTTAAAAATAGAACATCCATGAATAAGCTGGGATAAAAAGGGCCATAATGTTTTTAACAGCATCTTATTCGAGGATGTTGTTGCCAACCGCGGAGAAGACTTACGTTTCCCCATAAGTTCTTCCTCCGGTTTCTCCTCTCCCTTTGCCTTCTTTCCTTGATGGGATATAGAAGGACCCCCGCAGGCAGCTTGCCGGCGGGGCTTTTTATTTGCATGGGCCAGCTTCTCAAACCTCCCTCCTGCATGGTACAGTAAAGACAGTACAAACAGGAGGAACTAAGATGATACAGCGATTCATAGAACTTGGGGAAGGCTATTCCGATATTTACGAACTTCTGGAAATAGGGAGAGCCTGCCGGGAACGGGCAGTCAGGCTGCTGGCCCTTCATACCGTAATCAACGACCGGCCGGCCACATCAGTGGCCGTCGTCATGGAGCCTGCTGCACAGGGAGACTTCCAGCCCATTTACATCTGCAGGGAAGGAATTCCCCATCCTGAATTTAAAAGCAAAAGGTACTCCCTTTTCGCCGAACTTGCAGAAGTGCTCGACAAGCAGATTATCGAGCTTGACGTCAAATCATCCCGGGAATTTGCAGAAAAAGATCTTTACTATCAATACCTCACCGGCATCCTTCGAATGAATAGATACCTTCCGCCGCTCAGGTAAAAAGATGAAACAGGCTGCCCTGCGGGCAGCCTGTTCATAATTCCATTTTATAATCATATTCCTTTGCCTTGTCAGGCTTGGAATTTTCGTATTCGAGCTTAAGAAATGGCTTATAGGATAACTCAACTTTTTTAACAAAAGAATAGTTTTCAAGTTTTTCCTTTAAGGCAGGGACTTCATCCATATTAGTATAAAGCACTACATATTTCAGTTTCTTCGATACATAGTGGATGTTTCCGTATCTTCTCAGGCTTTTTACCTGCTTCAATGTATGAAGCCAGATGACGATGCTTTGCCTTGATCCAAACATAGACGTATCTCCTTAATGAAAGGCTTTAGAAATAGTGTAGCACAGAAAAATCTTCTCTATCAACATTAAATGCATTTGCCTGTCATAATATGTTTATCCATTTAGCTTGTATGGAATAAGTCTGTTGTGGACCATTTCTGACAGAAAGCAGGGGGATTATGGATCTTGCACCCATTTGGTCTGACTTTATCGATACGATCATCAGGGATAACCCAGCGGTAGAGACGGCCGTTTACAAAAAAATCACAGGCATCCCATTTCTCTACCTGACCTTTCATTCCCTGCCTGAGGAAAAAGCCGCAAAAGTGATGATCAGAAAGGCGGCCGCATCTGTAATGAAGGGCAGGCAGCTCCACTGCGAAACTGTATATGTTCGCGAGGATATACGAGGCTATGTGTACCGTCACCGATTCTATGTGCCTCAGCAAAAGATGTTCTGCTGCGGCAACCTGTGTCCTGACTGCATCCGCTTCAGGCCATTCTGATAAACATGTCAAGAGGCTGTCCCGTCCGGGACAGCCTCTTGACATGTTATTATGAGCAGCCGCAGGAGCCGCCGCTTCCGCATCCTCCCGAACAGCTTGAACCGCTGTCAAAGAATGGGTTGCCGGTAGGTACCTTGATATGGCTTGAAACAGCCTTCCCTACCCTGACACTGACTTCATCAAGGAGAGTCTGAAGTTCGGTTTCAGCCATTTTAAAGTCTGCTACAGAAGGATGAAGGTCCATGTCGCGTTTAAGCTGCCTGGCCTTCAAGGAAACTTCACGATAATCCGGATGGTATTTCCCAAACCTCTGAACCTCTTCGTAAAGATCTTTAATATCAAGGAACTCTTGAATCTTACGCTGCGCAGACCGATCTCCCTGCATTTTATATAAACACAAAAAATATTGTTCACCAGTTTCGGAATCAATGATGGCCCTGGCAAGATTTTCTGCGAATTCAATAATTTCAACGCTTTCCAACGTAGCAAGCATCAGCCCACCTCCGACCTTTATTTTACCATTTAACTACAAAAGATGCGAATGTCATAATCTGGGATAATAATCCAATTACTTTATATCCTGTCCAAAAAAAGAAGATTCATGCTTCCTTAGCCTGCCTGATACACATGGGGCCCGTAAAGTCAAAAATGCGGGGACAGCCATAGCGGACTGCCCCTCGCGGGTAGGAGAAAGGGTAATCATCAGGTACTGCCCGAGTTCATTGCCTGGAACATGGACATCATCATCGATGCCATCTGAACTCCGTTAGTCAGCTGGGAAACCCTGTCTGGTATGGACTTTTTAAAGAAATAAGCGGCATCTGTTTCCATCTTCTTAATTTCCTGGGGACTGCGGCTCAGGCGGCGGTACCAGATGGGCTGCAGCCTTAAGTAGTTTTTGAGGTCTTCCTTGCCTTCGATGTATTCTAATATGTCCCTTCTCATCCAGCTTCCCCCTGACTAATCCCTGCGAAATGCAAAAGGGTTTGGCGGCTTTGCCTCAGTTTTGGCGGTTTCCTCAGGAGTTCCCTGGAATTGGGTCAGCAGGCCCTGGACGGCAGATAAAGCTTGGCTTAAAGAAGAAATATGGGATTGTATTTGATCCATATCCATATTTTTTATGGTTGACATGAGAGTCGACACTAAGTCGCTTTTACTTTCTTTTTCAGACGAAACTGCCGGCGTTCCCTCACTGAATTCCGTCCATTTCGCATCATCTTCTCCAAGTAAAAACCATTCCTCATATATCCCCTGCCAGTTGAGTCTGCCTTTTCTGACCTCAGTCACAAGCTTCGGATGCCCTTTGACAAAAGCCTTAAATTTTTCAATGGATTCTTTATGATTCTGAGCCATTTTTAAAGATCACCTCACTGCCACGGCGTCTGCCTATTTACAGGCTATGCAGGTCTAGATGAAAATGTGACTGAGTGGAGCTGTCATTTTAGCCAGGAGAGAAATCTGCCAATATAATGAATATATACGGACAAGAGGAGAGATAGCATGAGTCGCAAATCGCTGCAGGAACAATTCAGCCATATCATTGAAAATGGGACAGAGACAGACCTTGAAGTATTAGAGGTGCTTCTCCAAGGGATCATCCATAAGTCTTCTGAAAAAACTACCTATATCAACAGCCTTTTAGGTGTGGAGACTGAGCTTAATGAAGATGCCATCATCATGACGATCCCGCTTACCCCCCTTACCCATAACAGCCTCGGTATTGTCCACGGCGGGATCATAGCCACACTCGCAGACACAGCGATGGGCACACTGGCAAACTTATCGCTTGGCAGTGAGTTTGCTGCTGTAACAACTGAACTTGGCGTCCACTTTTTAAAGGAAGGAACCGGAAGCAGCCTGGTTTGCAGAGGAGCCGTTTTACATAAGGGCAAAACTACAATGGTCCTCGAGAGCAAGGTATACAGGGATGACGGAATATTATGCGGCCATTCAACCGGAAGCTTCTATATCATTCCCAGAAGATAAGGAAAATCAGAGGGCTGGATGATTTCCACTTTAAACCGTTTCTTTCGACTGGCTGTTTTCGCATACATCATGCAGTTGAAAAGCTGGCTGATTGCTGCGTGAGGCACGCCCCTTTCCCGCAGGCCGGCAGCAGCCTTCTTAAAAACGAAAAGAGAGAGTATCCGTGGAGGTATGGACCTCTCGGATACTCTCTTCATTCTTTGACAAAATTCTGTGTATAGTATTTACGGTACACACCTATGCCAATGCCTGTAAATTCTTCATTGAGCATAGCATCCCGATGGCCTTTACTGTTAAGCCATCCTTCAACTGCTGCGGCACCATCCACATAATTGGCCGCAATATTTTCGCCGGCCAGTGTATATTTGATTTCATTTTCCTGCAGCCGGTCCTCAAGCTCTCCCTTTGTCGGGGAGGTATGGGAAAAATATTGGTCGATGAGCATGTCCTTGCTGTGGAGATAAGCAACCTCTGATACCTCATCCAGGAGTTCCAGGGTGCCAAGCTCAAATCTGTTTCTGATGATATTGGTGATGCTGTAGATCTGCTGTTTGTTTCCCTCTTCGATGGCTTTCCAGAGTACCTCATCCGGTTCGGACTCCTGCGGCAGTTCTCCCCGGTAAATCAGCTCATATGGACGAAGGCGGACAAGGGTATCGGCATCCAGGAAGCGGACACTCGAGACACTGCCGGTGAACTTATCCAGATATAGAACTGCAAAGATATTTCCTACCTTGATGATCGGCCTGGTATTCACATCCTCTTCTGAAAGCTCGAATCGATAGGCTGTGCCGCCATGAGAGAAGTTGACCGAGCTGCTTATATTGGTCTTGCTGAATATATCATTAATGGGCTGTCCAACGATGAACGGGCTGACATCCATGCCGCTTCCGATTCCGTAAGCAGTCACTGCCTTCTTTTTATCATTTATGCCTATTTGGAAATAGTTTTGCGGACTTTTATTATAAATCCACCACTCATATCCATAGGCCGTGGGTGCTTTCCTATCAGGACTGCCGTATGCCTTGATGACCGCATCCGCATCCTTTCCTATGATGGAAGAGATGCCATGCCCCGGCTTAGGAAGCTTAGATGTTGGTTTTGGGTTCTGCCCGCTCAAACGTTCGCTGTTTTCCCTGATATTTTTTTCTCCATTTAATACAGTTTTGTCCTCGGTGTTTTCCCCTATATTTAAATAAAGTCCTGCCATGAAGAAAACGATTGACAAAATCGTGATTCTTAAAATCGCCTTCAGAGGAAAACTCCCTCCCTTTTCTCAGGATGCATCCTGTACTAAAAAGTATTTCCTTTATTATAACATTAACTTGAACCCGAGAGATTTGCACCAATCAATTTAACAATATTTTATAGGTAAACGCTTTAAAATCATTCCGCAATTCATTGCAAGATAGAATGTTTCGTAATATTATAAAATAGGGTGAAGAATTGTGTAAATTATTCTTTACTGGTATATATAGGATACGGACTGCAAGATTAATTATACGGAGGGGATTCGATTGAAATTTGAAGGTACGGGTATAGAAAAATACATAGCTGAGCTCGGCCGCCTGGACGAGGCAATGCGGGATAATGGCATGGTGAGGGCGGAACAATGGGATTATGACCGTGTAAATTACGATAAGAAGTTTTCCTTGAAGGATGGCACTTTTTATTTCCGCATCCAGGGATATGTAGTCGATGGGGATGTGGGTTCCAATAAGGCAGATATACAGTTGATGATGCCGATTCTTGGCAAACACTACTATCCTCACGGCATCGAATACGGCGAGGATGAAATTTTCCCTCCTTCCCTTGTAAAACAATGCGAAAATATCATCGAGTCACTCAAAGAAGAAATCAAGCATTTCGCACTATAAGGGAAAAAGGAGGCTGTCCGGCAGAAACATGGACAGCCTCCTTTTTCAATCCTGATCATTTGTAAAAAATCGGCGGAATACCTATGATATTCAAAAAAACATTAGGAGGTTGAATGTGGCAGCTTATCTCAGCCATAAATATGCAAAAATCGCATACATAGGCCTTCTGGTCCTGATTGCGGTTTATTTCATCATCCCTGTATCTGTCCCCCTCATAGCTGCTTATCTCACTGCCGCCTTGCTGCATCCAGCCGCAGAGGGATTCCGGCGCACCCGTAATATGACCTATAAGACTTCCATTGCATTGGTCTACATGGCCTTCATTCTCATGATTTCTGCACTGGCTTATTTAGTTACAGCTGCAGCTATAACCGAGGGAGCCGTGCTGCTTCAAAAAATCCCGGAGCTGATTGCCAAAGTGGAGGCAGTATGGATGGATAAAGAACAAACCAATCTATATGGTCTCATCCCACAATCCCTATTGGACAACATGAATCAGCAGTCATCCAAGGCCATCGAGACAGCCAGAAACGGGCTAGCGTCTTTCCTGAACTTAGATTACCTTACTGCTGCCATTTCAAAAATTCCTGAAATAATGATCAGCTTCCTTATCTATCTTATAGCCGTATATCTGTTCCTTTCCGAAATTCCATCTTTTAAAAAGCGTATGTACAGCCATTTAACCAGTAAATCCGCAAGAAAAATTACCTTTATTTCATCCCGCCTGACCACCATGCTTGCTGGCTTTTTCAAGGCGCAGCTGATAATGGGCGCCATCATTTTCAGCATTGCGCTGACTGGTTTATTATTTATTTATCCAAAATACGCAGTCATCGCCGCAGCGCTGGTCGCCATGGTCGACTTCATCCCTTTTGCCGGGTCCATTATCATTCTTGGGCCATGGGCAATGTTCCATTATCTCACTGGTGATATCCCCGGCGGAACCCAGCTGGCTGGACTTTCATGCATGCTCCTGATCGTAAGGAGGGCACTCGAACCAAAGCTCACCGGAAGCCATATAGGACTGTCTCCCCTCTACACTCTGGTATCCATGTATCTAGGGTATAAACTGCTTGGATTGTTTGGAATCATTACCGGCCCCTTCTTGGTTGCTGCCTCTTTCGCAGTAAAAGAAGCAGGACTCTTACCGGCTAAATTAAAAAAGTGAACTCAGAAGAAGTCCAGGAAAAGCGGGCGGATCAACGGCACAGCTTCCTTAAGATTCTGCATGTCCTCATACGTTCCGGAAATCTCCCCGATTTCCCAGAGAGTTTCAGCGGTCTGTGCCCCCAATAGCAATGCGGTTAAAGATGAGATTGTGATCGTGAGCCCTTCCCTGGCTTCATGGAGCAGGAATGCCCCTTCCTCTTTCAGTACGAAAGACTGATTATTCCATTCAGCAATGCTGTCCTTGATATGGAGTATGACGGGTTTTTCTACACGATTGAAGGAAAATAGCTTCAAAAACCTTTCTGCATCCACTATCCGTGCCATAAAATACGGATATAGCTCTGTTTTAACCCGCGGGTTGGCTATAAAATTGGGAAATGGATCATCCTTTGGAACGATGATGCCTGCTTTTTCAACCATGGAATCATGCTGACAAAAGAAATTCCATAATCCCTGCCTCGCCTCATGATTCAAACTTACCCATTCATTAACTTCAAGATGTCTGCCTCCCGCCTTATAAAGGACATATCCCTGGGGTTCATTATCTGCATCATAATATATGGCCATTGTATATTGACCAAGCACAGATTTCTCCCACCACTCCCTGCTCCTTACAAGCATGCCCCCAAACTTCAGGGCAAATTTTTCATAGATTCTGCCGGCTGCTGACAGTTCACCTTTCTCATACCTTTTTATGGACCCTGGAACAGCGGGCAGCGGCTTCAGTTCTTCTGCAGGAATTTCCACCTTCTTCACATCACTGAATACTTCCCAGCCGTACCTTCTATAGAAAGAAATTTTAAAGGGATGAAGATAGGAGATAACCTGGCCATTTCCCTTCATTTCCTGGAGTCCCTTTTTGAGCAGGGCATCCACCATTCCTGACCTTCTATGCTCCGGGTATGTTGCGACCGAGGCGATACCGCCCATTTTCACCTTTTTTCCCTGGAGCCAAACTTCAAAGGAGAGCAAATGCATTTTGGCTGCAAGCTCGTCCTCTGCAAGAATTCCGTAAATATCCTGACTCCCATATGACTCAATTTTCTCAGCAAGATCCCTTTCATCTACCTTATACTGAAATGCATACATGGATAAATCCAGCGCCTCTCTGCTTCTTGCTCTATCCAATTTGACTATTTCATGCATAACATCGCCCCATTCGTTTACTCATACTTAAAGAACCAATTTGCAAAAAGCGCATCCTCGCGCAGCCTCCTAAAGTCCAGTTCCTTTAAAATCTTCTGCTTTGATAGATCCTGCTTCCGGCATTCAATCTCTACATGCCTGACAGGACGGCCCAGGGAGTTAGCAGTATACTTTAAAAAAATGTATAAGCTTTCCTCCATATATTCAGCCTCTGCTTCAGGACTTATATAAGAAACAGCCATATAACCTGTATCGTCTGTGTGATGATGGAATACTAAATCCCCCACCATTTTCTTCTGTTTCAAGTCGGCGATTATCCAAAATTTCAGTCCGTCCGCCCCTTTCTCTACTTCTTCGATAAAAAACGGCAAAAATCCTTTAAATAAATGGGACGGCCACGAGTCGGGCATCAAAATGGGTGATCTTTTAACAAGCTCTTCCCTGTATAGAATAAGTGATTTAGCTAGATCAAGAGAACAGGCCATCACAATAATACGTTCCGTTTTGAAATCATCCACTTCATGTCCCCCTTAAAAGCGTTGACTTAAGCTGTATTAAAGAGCGTTCATGCAAGCTTGGAAAATGGTCATTTATAATAGAAAGGGCTGACCCATATCTCACCCGGAGCCAGCCTGTGCCATGATAGTCACTTTATGTACGTTTTCATCCATAAAAAATGCTGCCAATACATTGTATTCAGCAGCAAAGAATTTTATCCTATTTACTTATAAACCAAGTATGGCTTTGATGACCGAAGTGGTTTCCCCGCCTTTATAAAAAACATAAAGGAGCAGGTAGACAGCCACACCTGTAATGCCTGTGAAAAACCAGACAATGCTTGTCACCGGCCCAAGCTTTCTGTGAAAGGCAAGATTATTTTTATAGCCGCTCCACAATGACATGATTCCTAATACAGCCCCGACTGTCGCGAGGGTAATATGGAAGATGAGAAACAACGTATAATAAATCTTTATTGAATCTGGTCCGCCAAAGGATGTATTCCCAATAAAAATCGTTCTGGAAGCATAGATGGTGAAGAATATAACGGCAAATATCCCTGCCAGAGTCATCGTCTTTTGGTGAGTTTTAACTTTCCGCTGTCTGATTTGAACCCAGCCTATTGCAACTGTAATAGCACTCAGGACGATGAAGGTTGTACTGATTGTCGGTAAAATGGGTAAAGACATTTAGTAGGACGCCCTCTCTTAAAATCTTATGTAATCATACGTTCTCCGGGTCTTACCGGCTATCGCTATTGTATTAAACAGCCGGGCCTTTTTCAATAAACTCTATTCAAAAAACAGCTCATTAAAGGCAATTGTTCATAAAAAGACACATTTTTTTAAAGTCCCTTACTGCAGCGTGCGGCAGTAAGGGATACGTATCAGGAACCAGGAGTGTATACATGCCCGGGCTTCGGCTCATAGAGCGCTTCGGTCTCTGATTTATTCTTTTCATTTTCTTTTCTGTACCAGGCAAAGAATATATGGGCAAGCATGGAGCCATACACAATTTCCTGTATGATTTTCATCAACACCCCGCCAAGCTGCTGATCTTCCAGGAGAGGCAGCCAGTTTAGCAGTTCTGGCCCGCTGATGCCAAGGGCGGTCAGCGAACCGGCAGGAACACACAGGGCCATTGCCTGCATCCATGCCGCAGGATCAGAAAAAGTATCATATAAAGGATGCTTCGTAAATATGATCAAAGCACAGGCAGGAGTCAGCAGGATTCCGTTTCCAAATATATACCCCACCTTCTGCAGGCCGGACATTTCGGTTTTATAATGGAGGCTGTTTAAAACCGGCCACCACATGAATACTGCGGTAATGAAAAGGAAAGCTGTATACATGCCGTGGTACCACATATTTACCTTTACTGTATCAAAAATGACAGGCACGTGATAGAACGAGAAGAAGACATTAAAAACGAGCAGTGCAATCAGCGGTTTCGTAAAAAAGTCAAATGGCTTCTTGACCGCAGGAACAGACAGGACCCGTCTCCAAACCCAGGCAGGAATGGATATAATGAACATCGGAGGTATGACCAGATATAAAACAGCCATCTGCGTCATATGGGCACTGAACATGATGTGGCCCAAAAGATCCAGCGGAGATCCCTTTATTGCATATAAGAGGAGCATGGCGGCCGAAAATACAGCCCCCTGTTTTACGGTTAAAGGCTCACTGTCCTTGAAATGAGACCTATATCTTACAGTTATCAGAAAGAATGCCAGGGTACAGACCGCAAGCGCTGCCATAAAATAAGGGCTCCACAGGGCCCTGAAACCGAACATATCTAATGCTAACAATTGATACCCTCCAATCGAAAAAGTTTCATCCATATTATTATACATGAAAATGGCATGGACTGGCAGGCTCTCGTTGAATGTCCTGCAAAAATGCAGGAAATGTCATCAAACAGACAAATAAATGCCAGCGGGTCAGTATAAAATGAAGACTCTTTTCTGAAAGATTGTTGTTTTTGGATGAGTTCTGTGAGGAGATTTAATTATTAAGCAAGTGGATTGGAGCGGAAGGCGCGAGACTACTGATTCAGCTCCGAGACTTTCGACCTTCGAGTCATAAGTCAATCAGTCCATGGAAAGAAACCTCTTCCCACAGCACGCTCGCCTTATGCTTGGCTAACGCATAAGTGCGACTAAGCTTCTGTCTACGCTAACGCTCGCCAATCAGCAGGTCTTCTTTATCAGGTCGCTGCTTTTCTAGTTAGTTAATGGGTTTAATAAGATATTTGTCTTCATTGTGCACCCATTTATTTAGTCTGAAAAGCACCGTTCTCCGTTTTTCTGGGAGCAGCGGGACAGGTGAGACCCCGCAGGCAAAGCCGAGGAGGCTCACCGCCCGCCCCTAAGGTCCGCGAGTGCCTGCAGCGGAAATCCACTCTTTAATTCAACAGCTACATTGTATGCGAAAAAAAAGCCGGCTGATTGTTAATCAGCCGGCTTGAACTTTATTAAATCCAGGTAATTGTTACAAAGGTCAGCACAGTAATGAGTGCCACTGTAAGACCGGAATAAAGGAAAAGCTGTACAGTCTCATGTCCTTTATGGCTCATGTGCATAAAGTAGTACAGCTGGAAAATGACCTGCACCACTGCCAGCAGCATGATAAAAGGAACAATGAACCATGGTGTAAACCCTTCATACATGACCGCTCCAAATGCGATGAGGGTCAAGAAGATCATCAGTGCAAAAGAAATAACCTGGTATCTCATTTCTTCTGCATTTTTTCTGCGGCGGTAAGTCAAATCCGCTTTTGGGTTAGAAGATTTCGGTCGTGTATTCTCCATCCGTTTATCCCACCATTCCCATTAGATATACAACTGTAAAGATGAAAACCCAAACTACGTCGATAAAATGCCAGTAAAGGCTGGCAACATAGAATTTAGGAGCGTTGTACAAGTCCAGACCGCGGCCAGCATTCCTGACCATCAAGGAAAGTATCCAAAGGAGTCCGAATGCCACGTGGCCTCCATGGAAGCCTACCAGAGTGTAAAAGGCAGATGCAAAGGCAGAGCTGGTAAAAGTGTGCCCTTCATGCACATATTCCATGAACTCATAAATCTCAAGCCCAAGAAAAGCCGCGCCAAGCAGAACAGTAATCAGCAGCCATGCCTGCATTCGCTGAAAATTAAAGTTTTTCATATGGTACATAGCGTAAACGCTTGTCAGTGAGCTTGTCAAAAGCAGCATGGTTGCTGCAAAGGTCAATGGCATTTTAAACAGTTCTTCCGCCAGCGGATGATCCCCATTCGGAACTTTATCTTTCAATGCCAGATAGGTGGCAAATAAGGAGCCGAACAGCACTGTTTCTCCCCCCAGGAAAAACCAGAAGCCCAAAAATTTATTTTTCGCTTCAAGTGTCGCTTTCTCAGGAGAAGCCGGCCATGTCATTTCAGTAAATCGTTCAGAAGATGCCATTATGCCTTACCTCCATTATCATCTTCATTCTCAAGGTCCTCTTTATGGATATGGAAGCCATGGTCGTCCTTCACCGAACGAAGCAGCATGGAGACCAAAGTTATGCCAAGGCCTACAGCCATCACTGGGATAGCCCAGCCCTTATCATCATTGTGGTACAAGGCTCCAAAAGCAGCCACGAACAATCCGAATGAAATGGTTACCGGCAGGAAGGAAGCATTCGGCATATGGATATCGCCAAGTGGTTCAGCTGGTGTCATTTCCTTTTTGCCTTCCATCTTTTCAATCCAAAAAGGATCAAGTCCGCGGACAAGCGGCAGCTGTTTGAAGTTGTAGAAAGGCGGTGGTGATGGGATGGCCCATTCTAGTGAACGTCCGTCACCCCATGGATCATTTCCTACCCTAACATTCTTAACCTGAGTCATCACAACATTAATCAATAGGACAATAACAGCAATCCCCATGAAGAATGCACCGGCAGAACTTATCAGGTTGCCGGTTTCCCAGCCCTGGTTAGGCAGGTATGTGAACACTCGGCGCGGCATTCCCATAAGTCCAAGGAAATGCTGAATGAAGAATGTTAAATGGAACCCGATTAAAAACAGCCAGAAAGTGATCTTTCCAAGTGTTTCATTCAGCATAGTCCCAAACATTTTTGGCCAATAGTAATGTGTACCTGCCAGAAGTGCAAGCACGACTCCTCCAACGATTACATAGTGGAAGTGGGCAACTACGAAATAACTGTCATGATACTGATAGTCAGCAGCTGCAACAGCATTCATGATACCGGTGACTCCCCCAGCAACGAATGAAGGGATGAAAGCCACTGCATACAGCATAGGGGTGGTGAATTTAATGCTTCCGCCCCACATCGTGAACAGCCAGTTAAAGATCTTGATTCCTGTAGGAACTGCGATTGCCATTGTCGCAACGGCGAAAATAGCGTTTGCAATCGGCCCCATTCCTACTGTGAACATATGGTGGGCCCATACCATGAATCCTAGAAAACCGATAAGCACGGTCGCAAATACCATGGATGAGTATCCGAAAAGCCTTTTCCTTGAGAATGTAGAAAAGATTTCCGAAAATAGTCCGAATGCCGGCAGTATGAGGATATATACCTCAGGATGGCCGAAGATCCAGAATAAATGCTCCCAGATAATTGTGTTTCCGCCCGCAGAGACGTCAAAGAAGTTGGCGTCGAACAAACGATCGAACATTAATAAAAACAGTCCTACAGTAAGTGCAGGAAAAGCAAATAAAATAAGAGCAGAAGTAACAAATGATGACCAGGTGAATAAAGGCATCCTCATATAAGTCATTCCCGGTGCCCTCATATTGACGATGGTCACAAGGAAGTTAATGCCCCCGATCAAAGTACCAATACCCGAGATCTGAAGTCCCAGTATGTAAAAATCCACCCCATGTGTGTCCGCTTCCAATGTGAGCGAAGCATATGAAGTCCAGCCTGCGTCAGGCGCTCCTCCAAGGAACCATGAGCAGTTCAGGAATACACCACCGAAGAAGAACAGCCAGAATCCGAGTGAGTTCAAGAATGGGAATGCAACATCGCGCGCACCAATTTGCAGAGGTACGGCAGCATTCATAAATGCAAAAATCAATGGCATGGCTGCAAGGAAAATCATTGTTGTACCATGCATGGTCAAAATTTCATTATACGTTCCGGCACTTAGAAAATCATTGTTTGGAATGGCAAGCTGGATACGGATGAAAAGTGCTTCCAGTCCGCCCGCCAAAAAGAATATTCCGCCGGCAATCAGGTATAGAATGGCGATTTTCTTATGGTCTACTGTTGTCATATAGTCCCATACTGTTGCGCCAAAACCCTTTTTTTGAGCGATCGTACTCACGGTTAAACCTCCCTTTGTAAATCACAATCCCCTTGATGTATATGGCTCTAAAAACACCAGCAGGCAGTTACTGCTGTACCTTCAACCCCATCAGGTACTCAGTCAAAGCATCGATCTCCTGTTGATCAAGCTCCTGGTATTTGCCAGTCATAAGGTTTCCAGGCTTAACCTTTTCAGGATCTTCAAGCCATTTCTTCAAGTTTTCTTCATTGTGTTCAAGTATGCCGGCAATTCTGGTTCTTTCGCCAAAATTAGCCAGGTTTGGAGCTGTACGTGCCGCTTCAGGCCTTTTGTCATTCGGCGTATTCGCGTGGCATCCGATACAGCTTTTGTTATAGATTGCTTCGCCCTGTTTAGCAAGCTCGCCTTCAGCAGCAGGCTTTTTAACTGCCTTCATGCTGTCAGTCCATTGACCAAATTCATCCTGGGACATAGTCTGGACCTTGAAATCCATATATGCATGTGATGGACCGCAAAGCTCTGCGCACTTCCCGTAGAATTGATTCTGGACCTTTTGTGAATCCTTGCTGTCAAACTCAAGCCAGAACTGATTCTCCCCCTCAGGGTTTGTATCTGTTTTGCCCCCTACAGCAGGTATCCAGAAGGAGTGCTTGACATCGGAAGATTTAACATTGAAATACACCTTTTTGTCTGTAGGCACAACCAGATCCTGGCTCGTTACGATCCCAAGGTCAGGATACTCGAATTCCCACCAGTAGAGGTTGGCCCGGACATTGACTACAAGGGCATCCTTATCCTTGGTTTTGCCGCTTTTGTCTTTTTCTTTCATAGGTGCCACATCAGCGAGTTCAAATGTATAGGATACAGTTGGAACTGCTAGCACTAGAAGCAGTAAGATCGGGATGACAGTCCAGATGATTTCAAGTTTGTGGTTCCCCTCCACCTGTTTTGGAATGGTATTCTCATTCTTTTTTGTCCGGCGGAAGCGTGCGATCACATAAATGAATATGATAGTTACAACAATTATGACAAGCACCATGATGACCGTGCTCAGTATCATGAGGTCATATTGTTTTTTTGCAACTTCACCGGCAGGTGTTAAAGTTGACAGGAATGGCTTTCCACAGCCTGATAGAGCAAGCGCCAAGATTGCAAAGATGGAAACCAGGCGCCATTTGTGAAGCCGTTTTCTCATAGCTTATGAAACCCCTCTTTCGTAAAAAATTTCTTGTGTGCAGCTATTTCCTGCTCAAATTCTCTCTATATAAATTCTTTGAGATAAAGAAAGAATTCCAAATGAAATTGGAATTAAATCGATGTTACGATAACCATCGCCACAAATGCTATTGTTAAGTAATTCAGCGAATAGACAAACATCAGGCGTGCCCATTTCAGATCGTCCTTCATCCGGTACCCCATGATCGCAAGAGCCAGCCACCCCGCATTCAGTACGGTTGCCAAAATGACAAATGGGACACCCAGGTCCAGCATAAAGAATGGAATCGGCATGAGTGCCGCTACCCAGAGCAGCATACTCCTCTTCGTTGCGCTGAATCCTTTAACAACAGGAAGCATCGGTATGCCCGCAGCCCTGTATTCCTCAACCCTCTTCATCGCCAGGGCGTAGAAGTGCGGCGGCTGCCAGATGAACATTAGAAGGAAGAGCATCCAGGCAAGCACTGAAAGGTTCTGATCTACAGCGGCCCACCCGATCAGCGGCGGGACAGCGCCGGAAAAGCTGCCGATTACTGTATTGGAGACAAGCTTCCGCTTAGCCCACATGGAATAGATGACCACATACGCAAAAGCGCCGAACACTCCTATGAATGCGGCTGCCGGTGTGGTGAAGGCAAGCATGATAAGCCCTGCTGCAAGAAGGGTGAATCCGATGGCAAGGACAGCGGGCCCGGTAAAGCGCCCAGTCACTGTCGGCCTCTCCTTCTTGCTTTCCATAAGCGGGTCGATATCCATGTCGATATAATTATTCAAGGCGCATGAACCTGCAATCACAAGGGCAGACCCGCCGATTGTCAGGAATACGAGGTCAAGATTCGCAAGGAAGCCCTGCCCGGTAAAATGCAATGCAAGCCAGATTCCTGTAAACGCTGTTATTATATTTGAATTGACAATCCCAATCTTTATAACGGAAAGAAAATCTTTCCAAACAGAGGCCTGAACGGCTGTATCGCTGTCATTAAGATCAGAATCTGCCAAAACTCGTGTATTAGACATAAATGATTCCCTCCTCAAACTTCTTCAAAAATCAGGCTGTATAAGTGTATGTCGAGCTGAAAATGGAATCTATTTCACTTTGTAAATTATCATTAGAATTTTTCAGCTGGAATATAGCCGGTACCCTCTGTATATTAAAACATAATTTAGACATTTTTTGTGAATTTTTTTTGGATAACTTATGACGTTTTAGTGACTGTTATGCTGTTATATCAGTCTTTTTACCCGGTTTCGGTTCCGTTCTGCTATAATGCCGAAGTCATGTCGGGATAAGCTTCTTTCCCCTTAACTTTTTCCTTCTTTTCCATATACATCCTCTCTATTTCTATCATCACAGGCTGAAAGTTTCAACTATTTTCTGCTTATGCCCAACTTCATCTTGTAAAAATAGGCAGAATTGTGTAATATCTATAAAGTATTTTCTACTATATTTAAAGTCATGAATGTTTATTTAAGGATGTTTTCGCTTACATTGCTGCTATTGAATAAGAAAGTGGATTTCCACTGCAGGCGCTCTAGCTGCGCTGGGCGGGCGGTGAGCCTCCTCAGCTTTGCCTGCGGGGTCTCCCTGTCCCGCTGCTCCAAGTAAAGCATAAGTCCACTTGCTTAGTAATTAAATCCCCTCACAGACTTATAAAAAAAGCAACAATCTCTTAGAAAAGAGCCCTTGATAATGTTACTATTGTACTGATACATAAAATCATGATTAATAGTCTTTCTAATAAAATAAGAAGGTGAGATCTTTGCAACGAAGACTGAAATGGCTTGGGGTGCTTTCCACTTTAGGAATGCTTCTTGTGCTCCTGGGCGGCGCCCTTGTGACCAAAACCGATTCCGGGATGGGCTGCGGCAGGACCTGGCCTTTATGCAACGGGGAATTCGTTCCCACCCAGATCGATGCTGCCCTTGCCATAGAACTTGCCCACAGGCTTGTATCGGGCTCTGTCGGCATTATGATTCTTTTATTATCGGTCTGGAGCTGGAAGCAGATCGGCCATATCAGGGAAACAAAATTCCTGAGCTTTCTTGCTTTTTTCTTTTTACTGCTGCAGGGCCTTATCGGTGCCGCTGCCGTCAAATGGGGGCAGTCGGATTTTGTACTGGCGCTCCATTTCGGAATTTCCCTGATATCATTTGCTGCTGTGCTGCTGCTCACGCTTCTCATTTTTGAGGTTGACAAGAAGTTCCAGGCGGAAAAAGTCATTGTCGATAAGCGGATGAAGTTTCATATTTACGGAGTGATTTGTTACACATTCATCGTTGTATATTCCGGCGCACTGGTCAGGCATCTAAAAGCCAGTCTTGTATGCGCAGACTGGCCGATGTGCACCAATGGAGACTTCAGCCTGCCGGCTAATATCTACCAATGGGTTCAAATGGGCCACCGGACGGCTGCCGGACTCATTTTTATCTGGGTACTATATGCCAGCTATCTTGCCTTTACCAAATATCGCAGCCAGCCGGTCATTTTATGGGGCTGGGCTGTATGCGCCATACTTGTGACGCTTCAGGTCACTTCCGGTGCATTCGTCATCATGTCGCGGCTGAATTTATGGGTGGCGCTTGCTCATGCCCTCATCATTTCCTGTTTGTTCGGTGTATTCAGCTATCTTGCCCTTCTTGCATCGCGAAGCAGGAAGAATGAAGCACTCATGCAGGAGTGCCTCCAGGAAGAGATTCCAAAACTTAATTCAATTATTTAAAAAACAGGCTGGACGCCATCGTCCAGCCTGTTTTTTCACTATCAATCTCCCGCTATTTCCATCAATAGGTCACCAGTTGCAATGGCTTCACCGTTTTTAACATGAATATCTTTCACGGTTCCCGAAAACGGCGCCTGAACTGTCGTTTCCATTTTCATCGCTTCCGTAATGATGATATGGTCACCTTGTTTTACTTTTTCTCCTTTGTCGACCAAAAGACGGATCACGGTTCCCGGCATGGTTGCCCCGATATGTTCCTTATTCTGCTGGTCGGCTTTCATCTTTGCCCCGGAAGCAGACTTTATGCTTTCATCCCTGATGACGACTTCACGCGGCTGGCCGTTGAGCTCAAAATAGACGACCCTGTTTCCGTCTCCCCTTGCTTCACTGACTGAAATGAGCTTAACAAAGAGAGTCTTCCCTTTTTCAATTTCGACCTCAATCTCCTCACCCAGTCTCATTCCGTATAAAAATGTCGGTGTATCAAGTGTAGAGACATCCCCAAAAGAATCGCTTGTTTTAGCATAATCCAGGAAAACTTTTGGATACATTACATACCCAAGCACATCAAAGCTTGTCACCGGCCTCCCGATCTCATGGAACAGCTCTTCCTTCACCTTGGAGAAATCAACAGGTTCCAGCAATTCCCCAGGGCGGACTGTTATCGGATTTTTGTTCTTGAGAATCACCTTTTGCAGCTCTTCCGGGAATCCGCCAAGCGGCTGTCCAAGATACCCTTCAAACAACTCTATTACTGAATCCGGAAAGTCGATTGCATTCCCTTTTGACAGGACGGATTCTTCATCCAGGTCATTTTGTACCATGAACAGGGCCATGTCTCCTACGACCTTTGAAGATGGGGTAACCTTGACGATGTCCCCGAACATATAATTCACGCGGGAATACATGGATTTTACTTCTTCCCATCTATCACCGAGCCCTACCGCCTTCGCCTGCTGCTGCAGGTTGCTGTACTGACCGCCCGGCATTTCGTGCCGGTATATTTCCGTATGGGGGGCTATCATGCCGCTTTCAAATTCCTGGTAATATTTACGGACATCCTCCCAGTAGTGCCCAAGCTGTTCTATTCCTTCTATGTCAAGCTCAGGCTGTCTCTCTTTGCCTTCAAGTGCATAATAAAGGGAATTCATGCTCGGCTGTGATGTAAAGCCCGCCACTGCTCCGATTGCCGTATCTACAATATCCACTCCGGCATCAATTGCCCTGGCATAGGTGTAGATCCCATTCCCGCTCGTATCATGGGTATGAAGGTGAAGCGGGATGCCGACTGTCTCCTTAAGCTCCGATACAAGCCTATAGGCAGCCTCAGGCTTTAAAAGCCCGGCCATGTCCTTGATGGCCAGTATATGTGCCCCCTGGTTCTCAAGTTCACGGGCCAAATCTTTATAATAATCCAATGTGAACTTTGTCCGCGCGGGATCATTTATATCTCCTGTATAACAGATGGCCGCTTCTGCAATCTTCCCTGACTGCCGAACCGCATCAATGGCTACCTCCATGCTTTTTGCCCAGTTCAGGCTGTCGAATATCCGGAAGACATCTATCCCCGCCTCCGCTGATTTTTCAACAAACTCCCTCACCGCATTATCTGGATAGTTTTTATATCCAACGGCGTTGGATGCGCGGAGCAGCATCTGAAACAGCAGGTTCGGCATTTCTTTCCGGAGGCCAAGCAGCCTCTCCCAAGGGTCTTCCTTCAGGAACCTGTAGGCCACATCAAAGGTTGCCCCGCCCCACATTTCAAGAGAAAATAATTGCTTCATGATGGCGGCCGTGGGCTTGGCAGCCTGCATCAGATCCCGCGTCCTGACCCTGGTAGCGAGAAGGGACTGATGAGCGTCCCTGAAGGTGGTATCCGTCAGGAGCACCTTCTTCTGCCCATTGATCCACTTAACCACCCCGTCAGCACCCTCGCTGTCCAGGATCTGCTTGGAACCTGCAAGTCCAGCTTCTTCCACAGAGGGGATTCTGACCCCGTCAAAGACCGGCTTCTTCTTTTTCTCAATTCCCGGGAAGCCGTTAACCGTGACATTCCCGATATAGCTCAGCATTTTAGTGCCCCGGTCCTTCCGCACAGGGAAGAAAAAGAGTTCCGGTGTATTATCGATGAACCCTGTGTTATATTCACCCTTCAAAAAGCTTTTGTGCTTCACAACATTCTCAAGGAACGGGATATTCGTTTTAATTCCACGGAT